>NZ_CP094528.1:1335088-2670176 GCF_022811705.1 Agromyces larvae
GATGTACGGCTCGGCGACCTGGGTCATCGAGATCGCCGACTGCACGCGGGTCGCGGCGCCCGCCTGCTCGAGGAAGTCCTGCAGCGCCAGCGAGTTCATCACCGTGCCGAGCATGCCCATGTAGTCGGCTCGTCCGCGGTCCATCCCGCGCTGCGAGAGCTCGGCGCCGCGGAAGAAGTTGCCGCCGCCGACCACGATCGCCACCTCGACGTCCTGCGCGGCCTGTGCGATCTCGCGGGCGAGCGCGCCCACCACGTCGGGATTCACGCCGAGGGCTCCCCCTCCGAACGCCTCCCCCGAGAGCTTCAGCATCACCCTGCGTCTGCGATCCGTCATCGCCTGCCGTCCCTTCGGTCAGCCCCGTGTCAAAACTAGTGGTTCGCGCCCCGACGCCGCGACGCGGCATCCGACCGCTTGCGCTCATCCGGGCGCATGAAAAGGGGAGTCCGGATCGATGATCCGGACTCCCCTCGTCGATGACTTACGCGCCGACCTTGAAGCGGGCGAAGTCGCTGACCGTCAGGCCCGCGTCCTGGAGGACCTTGCTGATGGTGAGCTTGTTGTCCTTCGCGTAGTCCTGCTCGAGCAGTGCGACCTGCTTGAAGAACGCACCGAGGCGACCCTCGATGATCTTCGGCAGCGCCGCCTCGGGCTTGCCCTCGTTGCGCGAGATCTCCTCGACGATGCGGCGCTCGTTGGCCACCGCCTCCTCGGGGACGTCCTCGCGGGCGAGGTACTCGGGGTTCGCGAACGAGATGTGCTGCGCGATCGAGCGAGCCGTCTCGGCGTCGGCGCCCGCGTAGCCGAGGACCACGCCGACCTGCGGGGGCAGGTCCTTCGAGGTCTTGTGCAGGTAGATCGAGAACTGCTCGCCCTTCACGAGGCGGACGCGGCGGAGCTCGACCTTCTCGCCGAGGATCGCGGCGTCCTGGTCGATGACCTCGGCGACGGTCTTGCCCTCGGCCGGCGCGGCCAGAGCGGCCTCGACGGTCTCGGCGCGCGACGCGGCGACGGCGGCGAGGACGCGGTCGGCGAGACCGACGAACTTGTCGCCCTTGGCGACGAAGTCGGTCTCGCAGGCCAGCTCGATGAGGGTTGCGGTGCCGTCGCCGTTGTCGGCGGCGGCGACGAGGCCCTCGGAGGTCGAGCGGTCGGCGCGCTTGGCGTTGCCCTTGGCACCCTTCAGGCGAAGGATCTCGGTCGCCTTCTCGATGTCGCCGTCGGCCTCGACGAGCGCGTTCTTGGTGTCGGTCATGCCGGTACCGAGCTGCTCGCGAAGCGCCTTGATGTCGGCGATGCTGACGTTGGCCATGTGGAATGGACTCCCTGTCGTTCGAAGTGTGGTGGGTGTCGACTACTCGGCGGCGGGCGCGTCGGCCGCGTCGGCCTGCTCGGCCGCCGCTTCGCCGGCCTCGTCCGCGGCCGACTCGGTCGCGGCGATCTCGGTCGCAGCCTCGTCGACGACCTCGGCGGCCTCGGCCTGGGCCTCGGCGACGGTCTCGGCCACCTTCTCGGTCTCGGCCGATGCCTGCTCGGGGGTGGTCTCGGTCGACGCCTGGAGGAGCTCGGCCTCCCACTCGGCGAGCGGCTCGGCCTCTTCGCCCTCTTCGGGCTTCTGGTGGCGCTGGATGAGGCCCTCGGCGGCGGCGTCGGCGATGATGCGGGTGAGCAGGCTCACCGAGCGGATCGCGTCGTCGTTGCCCGGGATCGGGTACTGCACCTCGTCGGGGTCGCAGTTGGTGTCGAGGATGCCGATGACGGGGATGCCGAGCTTCTTCGCCTCGTCGATTGCGAGGTGCTCCTTCTTGGTGTCCACGACCCACAGCGCCGACGGCGTCTTGGTGAGGTTGCGGATGCCGCCGAGCGACTTGTGCAGCTTGTCGAGCTCTCGCTTCTTGAGGAGGAGCTCCTTCTTGGTGAAGCCGCTCGTGGTGCCCTCGAAGTCGAGCTCCTCGAGCTCCTTCATGCGGGCGAGACGCTTCGACACCGTCGAGAAGTTGGTGAGGAGGCCACCGAGCCAGCGCTGGTTCACGAAGGGCTGGCCGACGCGCTGCGCCTGCTCGGCGATCGACTCCTGCGCCTGCTTCTTGGTGCCGACGAAGAGGATGGTGCCGCCGTGGGCGACCGTCTCCTTGACGAAGTCGTACGCCTTGTCGATGTAGGCGAGCGACTGCTGCAGGTCGATGATGTAGATGCCCGAGCGCTCGGTGAAGATGAAGCGCTTCATCTTCGGGTTCCAGCGGCGGGTCTGGTGCCCGAAGTGCACGCCGCTGTCGAGCAGCTGGCGAATGGTGACGACGGCCATGAGCCGTTCTCCTTCTGTTCTCGGTTGACTGCTGCCGGCCGGCGGCCGGAAGCCCTGGTGCCCGGCACGCTCCGCCGACTCCCCGCGAAGCGAGGAGGAGGACCGATGGAGTCGTCTGCCGAATGGGCACGCGTAGTCGCCCCGACACGCGAGGCGCTTCGGACATGCTACCACGCGTCCCCTCCTCCCCAGCCGGGCTGCGCGGCTGGGCGGTCCACCGGTCGGGCGGGAACAGGGCCGGATGCTCCGCCGGGCCACGAAGCTGGGCGGATGACTCGTCGCTGGTCCACCCCCGTCGTCGCGCTGCTCGCGGCCCGGGCCCTCATGGCCGGGGCACTGGTCGCCGGCATGCCCGGGGCGCCGGCGGCGATGGCCGACGGGATGCCCGCCGCCGCGCAGCCGGCCACCGCAGCGGAGCCGGCCGCCGCAGCGGAGCCCGCCGGCGCTGCGGAGCCTTCGGCGGCGACCCAGCCGCGTTGGCGGTGGCCGGTTCCGAGTCCGATCGTCGTCCTCCGACCGTTCCGGGCGCCGGCGACGCCGTACGCGTCCGGCCACCGCGGCATCGACCTCGACGTCCCGCCGGGTGCGACGGTCAGCGCTCCGGCGGGCGGCGTCGTCGCCTTCGCCGGCATGGTCGCGGGCCGCGGTGTGATCACCGTCGACCACGGCGAGGGCGTGCTGAGCTCGTACGAGCCGATCACCTCCGCCGTCGCCGTCGGCGACGCCGTCCGCCCGGGCGACCCGATCGGCTCGGTGGCGACCGGCGGTCACTGCGGGGCCGGCTGCCTGCATTTCGGGGTGCGCGTCGACGGCGAGTACGTGTCGCCGTTCCGCTTCCTCGGCGGCGTGCCCCGTGCGGTGCTGCTGCCGTGGCGCGACGACTGAGCTGCGGCGGCGGGCCGATGCCGGCTACGCCCGCGGATGCGCGAGTCGGTAGCTCTCCTTCAGCCGCTCGGTCGACACGTGCGTGTAGATCTGGGTGGTGCCGAGACTCGCGTGGCCGAGGAACTCCTGCACTGCGCGCAGATCGGCACCGCCGTCGAGCAGGTGCGTGGCGGCCGTGTGCCGCAGGGCGTGCGGACCCGACGGCCCGGTTCCGGGCAGGTCGGCGAGCAGCGATGCCACGAGTCGGTGCACCGCCCGGACCCCGAGCCGCCCGCCGCGCACCCCGAGGAAGACCGCGGGCGTGGCCGGCGCCGTCGACGGTGCCGCGGCGAGCAGCACCGCACGGCCGGTCTCGAGGTAGCGGTCGAGTGCGCGGGCGGCGGGCGCGCCGTACGGGACGACGCGCTCCTTGTCGCCCTTGCCGACGACTCGAACGGTGCGCGCGCGGCGGTCGAGCCCGCCGAGGTCGAGACCGACGAGCTCGGAGACGCGCAGGCCCGAAGCGTACAGGAGCTCGAGGATCGCGGAGTCGCGTGCGGCGACGGCATCGCCCTCGCCGGCACGCGCGTCGACCGCGGCGAGCAGATCGGCGATCGCGGACTGGGTCAGCACACGCGGCAGCGTGCGGTGCGGCCGAGGCGCCCGCAGGCGTGCCGACGGATCCGCCGCGAGCGCACCGACGCGGGTCAGCCACGCGCACCAGCCGCGGGCTGCCGCGGCGCGGCGTGCCACCGAGCTGCGGGCGAGCCCGCGTTCGGTCGCCTGCCACAACCAGTCGCGCAGCAGCGCCAGGTCGAGGTCGGCCACGACGCCGGCGCCGCGTTCGCGCGCGAACCCGACGAGGTCGGCGAGGTCGCGGGCGTACGCGGTGAGCGTGTTCGCCGCGACCGCCCGTTCGAACTCGAGGTGCTCGAGGTAGTCGGCGACGAGCACCCCGAACCCGTCGGTCGCCGAGTCGGGGACGCGCGTCATGCGCCCGCCTTGCGCCCGAATCGTTCGAGCCGGCCCGCTTCGTCGAGTGCCTCGAGCTCGGCGAGGAACTCGGCACCGAAGCTCGTCACCACCGGGTGCGCGCCGACCGGCACCACCGAGGTCACGGCGGCGTCGTCGAAGAGGTGCACCACCGAGCAGGACTGCCCGCCGTCGACGCCGACGAGTTCGCGCGGGGGCGCGGACAGATCCATCGTGTAGGCGAGCGCGCCGGCGACCGACACCGGAATGCCGGCGAACTCGCCGTTCGTCGGGTAGTGCAGGTGGCCCCCGAGGATGAGGCGCACGTCGGTGCCCGCGAGCACGTCGGCGAGCGTGTCCTGCCCGCGCAGCTCGAGCACGTCCATGACCGCGAGCGGGGTCGCGATCGGGGCGTGGTGGAGGGCCAGCACGGTGCCGCGCTCGGCCGGTGCGGCGAGTTCGGTCGCGAGCCAGTGGAGCGCCGCGTCGTCCACGCTGCCGTGGTGGTAGCCGGGCACGCTCACGTCGAGGGCGATGATGCGCAGACCGTCGACCGTCACGGATCGGTGCACCGGTGCGTCGCCCGGCGGCTCGTCGAGCAGTTCGGCACGGAACGACGCCCGCTCGTCGTGGTTGCCCATGACCCAGACGAGCTCGGCGCCGGTGGCCGCGACCAGCGGTGCGATCGCCGCCCGCGCCCGTCGGTACGCGTCGGGCTCGCCGAGGTCGGCGACATCGCCGGTCACGACGATCGCGTCGATCGACGTGCCGAGTCTCGCCAGCTGGGCGACGGCACGATCGAGCAGTGCGACCGTGTCGACCCGCCCGCCGAGCAGCGCGCCGCCCGCGAGCAGGTGCGTGTCGGACAGGTGCGCGAGCACGTGCCGCGCAGCGGGGTACCTGCCGAGCCGCGGCCGGTCGCTGTGGTCGCTCTGGTCGTCGATGGCGTGCACGGCGCCAGCCTACGGCGGACCGCCGACGCGGCGCCCGCCACGCGCCGACCGCGTCAGCACGCTGCACGCCCCACGCGGACCGCGTCAGCACGCTGCACGCCCCACGCGGACCGCCGACCGCCTCAGCCCGCCGCCGCGCGCCGACCGCCTCATCCCGCGGCTCGCCGCGCGACCCAGCCGTTCGGTCGTCTCGCCGCCCTGCCTTCGATCTCGAGGATGCCGAGGACGCCCATGACCCGCGCGGGTTCGACTCCGGCCAGGCGTGCGACGTCGTCGACGCTGCGCGGCGAACGCGGACTGAGCGCGTCGAGCACTCGCACCGCATCGGGGTGGGCCGACGGGCCGGGCGGGCCGCCGCGGGCGGCGCCGGCCGGATCGTCGAACAGTCGGAGCGCACCGTGCGCACCGGTGCCGCCCGCGAGTTCGGCCATCTGCGCGGCGTTCACGACGCAGATCGCGTCGCGTTCGCGCAGCAGCCGATGACACCCGGCCGACACCGGACTCGTGACCGGCCCGGGCACCGCGCCGATCGGCCGGCCGAGTGCGCTCGCGTGGTTCGCGGTGTTCAGCGACCCCGACCGGTGCCCGGCCTCGATCACGACGGTCGCGGCGGACGCCGCGGCGATCAAGCGGTTGCGTTGCAGGAACCTCCATTTCGTCGGCGAGGATCCGCACGGCACTTCGGACACGACCGCACCCGTCTGCACGATGCGCGACAGCAGGTCGTCGTGGCCCAGCGGGTAGAACCGGTCGATGCCGCCGGCGAGGAACGCCACGGTGCTGCCGGCGCTGCGCAGCGCCGAACGGTGCGCCATGCCGTCGATGCCGTACGCGCCGCCCGACACGACGGTGAACCCGCGGTCGACGAGTCCGGCGGACGCTTCGATCGCCACGTGCTCGCCGTACCCGGTCGCCGCGCGGGCGCCGACGAGGGCGATCGCCGGCGCGCTCGACGCGATGGCCGCGGTGCGCCCCCGCACCCACAGCGCGAGCGGCGTGTGCACTCCGAGGTCGTCGACGCCGATCGGCCAGTCGGGATCGCCCGGCACGAGCAGTGCCGCCCCGACTCGGGCGGCTTGCGCGAGCGAGCGCAGGATCGCCTCGGCGTCGAGCCGCGGCATCCATCGCGCGAGCGCATCCGAGATCGTCTTCGGCGTCACGGTCGCCTCGGCGGGCAGCAGGGCGGCCAGCGCTGCGACGTCAGGTCGCGCGAGCAGCGCGTGCGCGGTCGCGACGGCGCCCACCTGCGCAACCGCGCGCCCCATGACGCCGTCGCCGGGCTCGGCGAGGGCGCCGAGCACGATGCGGGCGAACGCATCGGCATCGTCGAGCGATCTCCCCACCGCTTCGAGCGCGCGTGCCGAGCGGTCGAGCAGCTCGTCGAACGCGTCGGATCCCCGCATCACGCCATCGCCTTCCGCAGGAACAGCGCCTCGCCGACGTGGCCGGCGTCGGGGCGCGCGGCGCCCTCGAGGTCGCTGAGGGTCCAGGCGACTTTGATCACCCGGTCGTAGCCGCGCATGGTCACGGACCCGCGTTCGAGCGCCCGGTCGAGCGCCGCGGTCGCGCGCCCGCCCGGATGCAGGCCGCCGGCTCCGCGGATCCACGGGCCCGGCATGTCGGCGTTCACCCGCCACGGCGTGCCGGTGAGCCGTTCGGCAGCGGCACCGCGCGCGGCGAGCACCGCGGCGCGCGCCTCGGCCGTGGTGGTGGTGCGCCGCTCCCCCGCCATGCGCAGCTCGGCTGCGGTGATGCGGGGAACCCAGAGCCGCAGGTCGACCCGGTCGAGCAGCGGCCCCGAGATGCGACCGAGGTACCTGCGCCGCACCGAGGGTGCGCACGAGCACTCGGCGTCGCTCACGCCGTGCTGCCCGCACGGGCATGGGTTGGCGGCCAGCACGAGCTGGAACCGAGCGGGGAACGTGGCGACCGCATTGGCGCGGTGGATGCTGATGCTGCCCGACTCGAGCGGCTGGCGCAGCACGTCCAGCACGGACGCCGGGAACTCGGGCGCCTCGTCGAGGAACAGCACGCCGTGCGAGGCGCGCGGCGCGGCGCCGGGCCGGATGATGCGGCTGCCGCCGCCCACCATCGCCGCAGCCGACGCGGTGTGGTGCGGCGCCTCGAACGGCGGCCGGCGGTTCAGACCCTTCGGAGCGCGCCCGGCCAGCGACCTCAGCGAGGCCACCTCGAGCGCGGCATCGGTGTCGAGATCGGGCAGCAGGCCGGGCAGCCGGGCGGCGAGCATCGTCTTGCCCGCGCCGGGCGGCCCCTCGAGGAAGAGGTGGTGCCCGCCCGCCGCAGCGACCAGCAGCGCCCGGATCGCGGACTCGTTGCCGGCCACGTCGGCCAGGTCGAGGTGCGCCGTCTCCGCCGACGTCTCGGCCTGCGCCGCGCCATCGGCGGCTGCGAGCGGGTCGGCGCCGAGCAGCTCCTCGGGCACGTCGTACCGGCCGCCGTGCCAGATCGCCGCCTCGCAGAGCGTCGCCACCCCGACCACGCGTACGTCGGGGACGAGCGCGGCCTCCTCGGCGTTCGCCGCCGGCACCATGACCGTGCGGTGCCCGGCCCGCGCCGCGGCGAGCACGGCCGGAAGCACGCCGTCGATGGGCCGGACCCGCCCGTCCAGCCCGAGTTCGCCGAGGTGCACGACCTGCCCGACCGACGCCGGATCGACCCCGCCGCACGCCGCGAGGCAGGCTATCGCGATGCCCAGGTCGAAGGCCGAGCCGTGCTTCGGCAACGACGCGGGCGACAGGTTGACCGTGAGGCGGCGGTTCGGCAGCGGGCAGCCGGCGTTCGTCGCCGCGGAGCGCACTCGATCGCGCGCCTCGGCCAGCGCCGCGTCGGGCAGACCGATGATGATCAGGTTGGGCAGCTGACTGGACAGGTCGGCCTCGACGTCGACGATCGACCCGGCCAGCCCCAACAGCGCCACCGACCTGGTGCGCCCGACCGGCATCAGCCGAGCCCTTCGAGGTGCTCGATGAGCGCGGGCGCCTCGCCGGGAACGAGGATGGCGACGGCGTCGAGTCGGATCCGCCCGACGGCACGGCCCGACGCCTCGCACCACGCGACCGCGAGCCGGCGCATCCGCGCCAGCTTCAGCGCCGTGATCGCCTCGAACGGATGCCCGTAGCCGGCGCCCGTGCGCGTCTTCACCTCGACGAAGACCGTGTCGTCGCCGTCGCGCGCGACGATGTCGATCTCGCCGAGCCGGCACCGCCAGTTGCGGTCGAGCACGACCATGCCGCGCGCGACGAGGTGGTCGACCGCGAGCTGTTCGCCGCGTCGACCGAGTTCCGTATTGTGGGCCATCCGCACCACCTCCGCGACCAGCGTCGCGGGCGGGCGGGCCCGCACGGCGCGGCGGTGACGCGACTGTGGGAACCCGGGGGCGGGCCCCCGCCTGTCGAGGAGGAGTCGAACGCGCCGCGCGGCCTACTCGTCGAGCGCGAGCTCTTTCGGCAGCTCGAACTCGCGCGTGGCGAGCTCTTCGATGTTCACGTCCTTGAAGGTGAGCACCCGCACGGCCTTCACGAATCGATCGGCGCGGTAGACGTCCCACACCCAGACGTCTTTCATGGCGAGCTCGAAGTAGAAGTCGTGCTCGGTGTCGCGGCGCACCAGTTCGACCTCGTTCGCGAGGTAGAACCGACGCTCGGTCTCGACCACGTACTTGAACTGCGCCACGATGTCGCGGTACTCGCGGTACAGGGCCAGCTCGACCTCGCGGTCGTAGTCGTCGAATTCGTCCTCGTCCATCGGATTCATCCTACGCCGAGGTCGAACAGCGCCGGCTCCTCGGCGGCCGCCGCCGAGCGGTCGTGCAGCCAGGTGCGCCGGTGCAGCGCGCTGGGACCGTGCTCGGCGAGGGCGGCGAAGTGCGCGCGCGTCGAGTAGCCCTTGTTCTCGTCCCAGCCGTAGAGCGGCAGGTCGTCGTGCGCGCGGCGCATTCCGCGGTCGCGGTGCACCTTGGCGATGACGGATGCCGCCGACACCGATGCGCAGTCGCGGTCGGCTTTGATGCGCGTGACGACCCGCGCCCGGTGCTCGATCGACGGGCTCAACCAGTCGTAGTTGCCGTCGAGCACGAGCGGCAGCCCGGATTCGAGCGCGACGCTCTCGGCGAGCTGCGCCCAGGCCCGCGCTCCGGCGAGGCCGAGGCAGGCCATGATGCCGAGTTCGTCGATCTCATCGGCGGATGCCTCGCCCACCGCCGAGGCGTGCACCCACGCCGCCGCCCGCGGCGCGAGCAGCTCGCGCTTGGGCTCGGGCAGCAGCTTCGAGTCTCGAAGCCCGGCGGGCATGCGCCGCACGTCGGGGCCGATGACCACGAGCCCCACCGTCACCGGGCCGGCCAGCGCCCCTCGACCGACCTCGTCGCAGGCGAGCACGAACGGCACCCCCTCGTCGAACATCGCACGTTCGACGCGCAGATCGGGGGCGTTGCGGCGCGCCATTCAGCCCGTGCCCTTCTCGACGCCGTCGAACACGTCGGGATAGTTGCCGAGCCACGCCCAGTGCGACACGGGCCAGCTCACGACGAACGCGCGACCGACGACGTTCTCGATGGGCACGAAACCCTTCAACGGCGTGTCGCCGTTGTAGCGCGAGTCCTGCGAGTCGTACCGGTTGTCGCCCATCATCCAGAGCCGGTCGGCCGGCACGGTGACGTCGAAGTCGTCACGCGAGACCTTCTCTTCGCCGGGCGGCAGGGTGACGTACGGCTCGTCGAGCGGCACGCCGTTGACGCTCATCTGCCCGAGCGCGTTGCAGCAGGTGACGTGGTCGCCGGGCAGACCGATGAGGCGCTTCACGAGGTGGTCGTTCGAATCGGGCGCGCTCAGCCCGACGAGCGCGAGGAACCAGTCGACCGCGGCGACGAGCGGCGGCTGCTCGGGCTCGACCCGTGCCGGAAGCCACCCGCCCGGGTCGCGGAACACGACCACGTCGCCGCGCTCGAGCGGCACGACCTCGGGCACGAGCTGGTTGACGATGATGCGGTCGTCGACTTCGAGGGTGACCTCCATCGAACCCGACGGGATGAAGAACGACCGGATCAGGAAGGTCTTGATGAGGAACGAGACGAGCACCGCCACCACGAAGATGACCAGCACATCGCGCAGGAACAGCAGTGCGCCGCGCCTGCGCCGCGTCGCCGCCGTTGTCGTCGTATCGCCGTCATCGCCGTCTGCGCGCATGGTGCGAGTGTGTTCCTCTGTCATTTAACCGCCCGAGCTCCCCGCCCAGTCTAGGGGTGGGGAGCTCGGTGGAATCGCCGGAGCGGCGAGGGACTCGCCGCGCGAAATCAGTTCTCGCGCTTCTCCTTGATCTTGGCCTTCTTGCCGCGCAGTTCGCGCAGGTAGTACAGCTTCGCGCGCCGCACGTCACCGCGGGTGACGACCTCGATCTTGTCGATGATCGGCGAGTGCACCGGGAACTTGCGCTCGACGCCGACCTGGAAGCTGATCTTGCGGACCGTGAAGGTCTCGCGGACGCCCTGGCCCGAACGGCCGATGACGACGCCCTGGAACACCTGGACGCGCGACCGGCTGCCTTCGACGATGTTGACGTGCACCTTGACGGTGTCGCCGGGGCGGAAGTCGGGGATGTCGCTCTTCAGGCTGGCGGCATCGACGCTGTCGAGGATGTGCATGATGGTTCGCTCTCTGCGCCCGCCACCGGTCGAACGCGGATCATGGATGGAAGTGTCTGGTGCCGCCCGCGCGGGATTCGCGCTGTGCGTGCTCCCCGGAGGCAGAGTCCTGCGGCGGCACAAACAACCATTCTGCCAGATCGGGGCGACCCCCGCCAAAACGAGCGGATCGGAGGTCGGTCGCGGCCTCCGTCAGTCGCGCACCTCGTGGACGATGATCACGTCGCCGTCGTCGTCGCCGGACCGCGGCTGCGTCGGAGCATCCGGCCGGTTCTGGTTCGCGAGCCGCTCGAACTCCGTCATGCTCGCCTGCATGCGCCGCGCGCCGTCGGCGACCAACTGCCAGATCGACGCCCAGAACGCGGCGACCGCGGCGAACAGCGCGAGCACGCCGAACAGCAGTGCGGCGGCGCCGTAGCAGCCGGCCGCGACGAGCAGCAGATGCCAGGCCCCGATCACCCCGACGTCGGTCCACGAGACCGCGCGTTCGGCACGCACGGTGGGGCGCGCGTTCACGAGCACCGCGATCACGAGGAGCGCGAGGAACGCCGCCGGGATGGTGATGACCAGCCCGAGCGTGCTCCATCCGCCTGCGCCGAAGATCGCCCAGCCGACCACCATCCACAGCGGCAGCACGACGGGAGCGATGAACAGCCACCGCAGGAACACGCGCCGGAAGAGCATGTCCTCAGGCTAACCCCGCCCGCCGAGCGCGGCGCGGGGTGTTCACTCAGGGCGGACCCGACAGAATAGGAACCGTGATCGAACTGAGGACCCCCGCCGAGCTTGACGAGATGCGCCCCGCCGGCCGATTCGTCGCGAGCGTGCTCGAGGCCACCGCCGCCGCCGCGAAAGTCGGCGTGAACCTGCTGGAGCTCGACGCCATCGCGCACGAGATGATCCGCAAGGCCGGCGCCGAGAGCTGCTACATCGACTACCACCCGTCGTTCGGCGCGAGCCCGTTCGGCAAGGTGATCTGCACGTCGGTGAACGACGCCGTGCTGCACGGCCTCCCCCACGACTACACCCTCCGCGACGGCGACCTGCTGAGCCTCGACTTCGCCGCGAGCGTGAACGGTTGGGTCTCGGACTCGGCGATCTCGCTCGTCGTCGGCACCCCGCGCGACGCCGACCTGCGCCTCATCGACACCACCGAGCGGGCGCTCGCCGCCGGCATCGCGGCCGCCACGGTCGGCAACCGCATCGGAGACATCTCCCGTGCGATCGCCGACGTGGCGCGCGCGCAGGGCTATTCGATCAACACCGACTTCGGCGGCCACGGCGTCGGGCGCACCATGCACGGCGACCCGCACGTGCCGAACAACGGCCGGCCCGGCCGCGGCATGCCGTTGAAGCCCGGCCTCGTGATCGCGATCGAGCCGTGGTTCCTCGAGACCACCGACCGGATCTTCACCGATCCCGACGGCTGGACGCTGCGCAGCGCCGACGGCTCGCGCGGCGCGCACTCCGAGCACACGGTCGCGATCACCGAGCAGGGACCGATCGTGCTCACTCAGCGCGCGGGCTGAGCCCCTCCGGGTCGGTCAGGACGCGAGCTCGACCTCGATCGACCCGCCCACCACGCGCGTGCGGTACGTGCGCAGCACGAGCGACGGGTCGGTGTAGCACTCGCCGGTGCCGAGGTCGTAGACCTCTTTGTGCAACGGGGACGCGATCGTCGGACGATCGCCTCGTGAGCCGACGATGCCCCTGGCCATGACCGGGGCGCCCGAGTGCGGGTCGTGATGGTCGACGGCGTACACCTCGTCGTCCGAGACGAGGACGATCGCCACCTGCCGATCGTCGAGCAGTGCGGCCTCGGCCCAGTTCGGCTCGAGGTCCTCCACCGCGCAGACCGTACGCCAGGTCGTGTCGAGCAGGATCGTCATCGTGCACCCTCCGCGGTCGGCGCCGGCGCGATTCGCCGGCTCGTGTCCGAAACGGTAGGACGGGCATGTTTCGCCCGACGACAGCTGCTGTTTCATACCCGTGAATCCGGCCTCACGCCGTGGTCGGGGGGACGTGCGCACGGCGAGCGGGTCGGTTACCGCCGCGAAACACTTCCGAAACGGCACCACCGTACGCTCGCGGCGAGTCACTGATCCACCGGATGCCGCGCCAGCGCGATCGTCCGGTCCGCGAGGTCGCACGGGGGCGGCGCGACGCGCTGCCGTCGGCGTTCCCGCCGTCGAGAGGAGTCGCATGTCCGAATCCGCCAGCGCGCACCAGGCCGATGTCCGCGAGGTCCTCATCGTCGGCGCCGGGCCGGCCGCCCACCGCCTCGCCGACAGCCTGCACGCCCGCGACCACGAGCGCGCGGTTCGGGTGACCGTCGTCGGCGAGGAGTCGTGGCATCCGTACGACCGGGTCGCGCTCAGCACCCGGCTGGCGGGCGAAGTCGACCTCACCCTGCAGCCCTCGGAGATGTGGTCGGAAGACCAGGTGCGCCTGGTCGTCGGCGAACGCGTCGAAGCCGTCGACCCGGCCGCCCGCACGGCGACCACCGACGCCGGCCGGGTGCTGCACTGGGACGAGCTCGTGCTCGCGACGGGCTCGTCGGCGCCGGTGCCCGACCTCCCCGGCGCCGAGCACGCCCGCGTCTACCGCACGATCGACGACGTCGATGCGCTCGTCGCCGAGGTGGGCGCGATCGCCCGCGACGAAGGCCGACCGGCGCGCGTCGTGGTCGCGGGCGGCGGCCTGCTCGGGCTGGAAGCGGCCGGCGGACTCGCCAAGCTCGGCGCCGATGTCGCGGTGGTGCACTCGGGGCGGTGGCTGATGTCGGCGCAGCTCGACGAGGGCGCCGGCCGGGCGCTCGGGCGTCTCATCACGGCGCAGGGGCTCGCACTGCACCTCGGCACCCGACCCGCGGCCGTCGAAGTCGAGGGCGATCGCGTCACGGGCGTGGCGCTGACCGACGGCACCCGCGTCGCCGCCGACGTGATCGTGTTCGCGATCGGCATCCGCGCTCGCGACGAGCTGGGCCGCGCGCTCGGCCTCGAACTCGGCGAGCGCGGCGGGATCGCGATCGATCGCGCCTGTCGCACCTCGGCGGCGAACATCTGGGCGATCGGCGAGGTCGCGAGCTTCGAGGGCCGCTGCACCGGCCTCGTCGCCCCGGCGAACGCGATGGCCGAGGTCGTCGCCGACCGGCTGCTCGGCGGTGGCGCCGAGTTCTCGGAGGTCGACGACGCCACCAAGCTGAAACTGTCGGGGGTGGATGTCGCGAGCTTCGGGGATGCGCTCGCCACGACGGTCGGCGCGCTCGAGGTCGTGTACGCCGATCCGGCCAGGGGCCTGTATCAGAAGCTCGTGGTCACCGACGACGCGAAGACCCTGCTCGGCGGCATCTTCGTCGGCGACGCCGAACCGTACGCGTCGCTGCGACCGCTGCTCGGCACCGCGCTCTCGGCGGAACCGGCCGCCTACCTCTCGGCCGCGGGCGCCGAACCTCCCGCGGGCGACGAGCTGCCCGACGCGGCGCTGGTGTGCGCGTGCAACAACGTGACCGCGGGAACGATCCGCGGGGCCGTGCACGGACCCGACGGGTGCACCGAGCTCGGCGCGCTGAAGACCTGCACCCGGGCCGGCACCCAGTGCGGCTCGTGCGTGCCGCTCGTGAAGAAGCTCCTCGAGGGCGAGCTGCGCAAGACCGGCGTCGCCATCTCGCGGGCGCTCTGCGAGCACATCCCGATCTCGCGTCAGGAGCTGTTCGACTCGGTTCGGGTGCTGGGCCTCACGAGCTTCGACGACATCATGGCTCGGCTCGGCACCGGGCGCGGCTGCGATGTCTGCAAGCCCGCGATCGCCTCGATCCTGGCCGCCGAGCACGGCAGCTACATCCTCGACGCCGGTCGCGGCACCCTGCAGGACACCAACGACCGCGCGATGGCGAACATGCAGAAGGACGGCACCTACTCGGTGGTGCCGCGCATCCCGGCCGGCGAGATCACGCCCGACAAGCTCGCGGTGATCGCCGAGGTCGCGATGGAGTTCGGCTTGTACACGAAGATCACCGGCGGCCAGCGCATCGACCTCTTCGGCGCCCGGCTGGACCAGCTTCCCGACATCTGGAAGCGGCTCGTCGACGCGGGCTTCGAGTCGGGTCAGGCGTACGGCAAGGCGCTGCGCAACGTGAAGAGCTGCGTCGGCTCCACCTGGTGCCGGTACGGCGTGCAGGACTCGGTCGCGATGGCGATCCGGCTCGAGCTGCGCTACCGCGGGCTGCGTTCGCCGCACAAGCTGAAGTTCGGCGTCTCGGGGTGCGCGCGCGAGTGCGCCGAAGCCCGCGGCAAGGACGTCGGCGTCATCGCCACCGAGGCCGGATGGAATCTCTACGTGGGCGGCAACGGCGGGTTCCAGCCCTCGCACGCGCAGCTGCTCGCGAGCGACCTCGACGACGAGACCCTGATCAAGTACATCGACCGCTACCTGATGTACTACATCCGCACCGCCGACCGGCTGCAGCGCACCGCGCGCTGGATGGAGGACCTCGACGGCGGACTCGACCACGTGCGCGAGGTCGTGGTCGAGGACTCGCTCGGCCTCGCCGAGGAACTCGAGGCCGCGGTCGCGCGCCACGTCGGCGGCTACGAGGACGAGTGGGCGGCCACCCTCGCCGATCCCGAGCGGTTGCGACGATTCCGCGCGTTCGTGAACGAGCCGACCGCACCGACCGTCGCGCGGGTGCGCGAACGCGGGCAGCTTCGGCCGGCCACACCCGAAGAGCAGGCCCGCGGCGAAGCCGTGCTGGTCGCCGGTCCCACCATCCCGGTTCGCGGGAGCGACGCGTGAGCGCCGCGACCGTCGGCCGCGTGACCCTCGTCGGCGGCGGCCCAGGCGACCCCGATCTGCTCACCGTGCGCGCGGTGCGTGCGCTCGCGGACGCCGACGTCGTGCTCTACGACCGGCTCGCCCCGCACGCGACGCTCGCCGAGCTCGCGCCGCGGGCGCGCCTGATCGACGTGGGCAAGCGCCCCGGCCACCACGCGGTTCCGCAGCACGAGATCGAGGCCCTGCTCGTCGAGCACGCCGCGACCGGCGCGCACGTGGTCCGGCTGAAGGGCGGCGATCCCTACGTGTTCGGTCGCGGCGGCGAGGAAGTGCTCGCCTGTCGCGCCGCGGGCATCCCGGTGACGGTCGTGCCCGGCGTCTCGAGCGCGATCGCGGTGCCCGCAGCCGCCGGGATCCCCCTCACCCACCGCGGCGTCAGCCACCTGTTCACCGTCGTGTCGGGGCACGCGCCCCTCACCGACGACGAGCTCGACCGGCTCGCCGGGCTGGGCGGCACCATCGTGGTCCTGATGGGGGTGAACACGCTGCCCTCCGTCGCATCCGGTCTGCTCCGGTTCGGACTCGACCGCAGCACGCCCGTCGCGATCGTCGAACGCGGCACCCGGCCCGACCAGCGCACCACGATCGCGCCGCTCGACCGCATCGTCGTGGCCGCCGGCGTCGCCCACGCGGCCTCCCCGGCGGTGATCGTGATCGGCGAGGTGGTGGGCCTCGCGTCCGCCGG
This sequence comes from Agromyces larvae, assembly GCF_022811705.1. Classification (NCBI taxonomy): domain Bacteria; kingdom Bacillati; phylum Actinomycetota; class Actinomycetes; order Micrococcales; family Microbacteriaceae; genus Agromyces; species Agromyces larvae. The sequence goes on from NZ_CP094528.1 coordinate 1,351,360, forward strand.
CGAAGCCGACGCCCTCGCCGTCATCGACCGCGCCGCGTCGTTGGGAGCGGAACCGTGAGCGACCTCGGCGAACCGGTGCTCGGGTTCCGGCCCGATCAGCTCGAAGGGTTCCGCATCGGCGTGACCAGCGATCGCCGTTCGAACGACCTCATCGACGCGTTCGAACGCCGGGGCGCGCAGGTGCTGCACGCCCCGACGCTGCGGATCGCGAATGCGCAGAGCGACGGGCCCGTGATCGACGACACCCGCGCGATCATCGACGCCCGCCCCGAGGTGCTGCTCGCGACGACGGCGTACGGCATCCGACGTTGGTTCGAGGTCGCCGACGCGGCGGGACTCGGGCACGAGCTCGTCGAGGTGCTCGAGCACGCGGACATCCTCGTGCGCGGGCCGAAGGCCCGCGGCAGCATCCGTGCCGCCGGCCTCGACGACGCCGGCATGAGCGAGCGCGAGACGACCGAGTCGCTCGTCGACCTCGTCCTCGCGCAGCGGCCCGAGGCATCCGTCATCGCGGTGCAGTTGCACGGCGAGCTGCGCCCGACCGAGCTCGAGCGGTTGCGCAGCGCCGGCCGCCGCGTCCTCACCGTGGAGCCGTACCGCTGGACCGCGCCCGACGACACCGACGAGCGGGTGGGCCGGATGATCGAGGCGATCTGCACGCACCGGCTCGACTGCGTCACGTTCACCAGCGCCCCGTCGGTGCACGCGTTGCTCGCGGCGGCCGACGACCGCGGTCGCACGTACGAGCTGCTCGACGCCCTGCAGGGCCCGGTGGTGGCCGCCGCGGTCGGGCCCGTGACGGCGGCGCCGCTCGAAGAGCTCGGCATCGAGCCGATCCAGCCCGAACGGTTCCGGATGGGCGCGCTCATCCGCCTCGTGTGCGAACACCTGGAGCAGAGCCGGGTGATGCGGCTGGACACCCGGCACGGCCGGCTCGAACTCCGCGGCGGCGTCGTCGAGGTCGACGGCCGACGGGTCGCCCTCGCGCCCGCCGGGCTCGGCATCCTGCGCTCGCTCGTCGCGGCGGGCGGCTCGGTGGTGCCGCGCGAACGCCTGGCGACCGCGCTGCCCGGATCCACCGACCCGCACGCGCTGGAGATGGCGATGAGCCGGCTGCGGCAGTCGCTCGGCGCCCCCGGCGTGATCGCCACCGTGGTCAAACGCGGGTACCGGGTCGACGTCTGAGCATCCGCTCACCGTGCCGCGACAGCCAGGTGAGCTTCCCGAGACCCAGGGTTTACCACCGACACGACGCGAAGAAACACGGCCTGCATAACGTCGGTCGTACCGACCCCGACCGATTCGACCGGAGGCATCGTGACCGACACCGCTCCCCCGAACCTCGCACCCGAGTCCTCGTCCATCGCCGTCGCCCCCGCCCTCACCACCCGGCCCGGACGCTGGATCGACGGCTGGGACGCCGAGAACCACGCGCAGTGGCAGCTCCAGGGCCGGGCGATCGCCCGCCGCAACCTGCGCTGGTCGATCTTCGCCGAGTTCCTCGGGTTCGTCGTGTGGCAGCTCTGGAGCATCGTCGCGGTCATGCTGCCGGCCGCGGGCTTCGACCTCACCACCGGCGAGCTGTTCTGGCTGATCTCGATGCCGAGCCTGGTCGGCGCGACGCTGCGCATCCCCTACTCGTTCCTGGTGCCGAAGTTCGGCGGTCGCAACTGGACCATCATCTCGGCCGGCCTGCTCCTGCTGCCCACGGTGGCCCTCGCGATCTGCGTCTCGAACCCCGACACGCCGTTCGGGGTGCTGCTCGCGGTGGCCGCGCTCGCGGGGTTCGGCGGGGGCAACTTCGCCAGCTCGATGTCGAACATCACGTTCTTCTTCCCGCAGCGCGAGAAGGGGTGGGCGCTCGGGCTGAACGCCGCGGGCGGCAACCTCGGCGCCTCCGTCGCGCAGTTCGTCGTGCCGATCGTGGTCACGATCGGGGCGGCCGCGACGCTCAACCTGCCGCTGGCCGGCTGGATCTGGGTGCCGTTCATCCTGCTCGCGATGTTCGGCGCGGCCCGCTTCATGGACAACCTCTCGAGCGCGAAGGCCGACTTCGCCGGGTCGGCGGCGGCCCTTCGGGAACCGCACCTCTGGCTGCTGTCGCTGCTGTACATCGGCACGTTCGGGTCGTTCATCGGGTTCGCGAGCGTGTTCCCGAAGCTGATCGCCGACCAGTTCCCCGAGTTCTCGGCCATCGGCATCGGCGGCGCCTCCGTGTCGCTCGCCTTCCTCGGCGCGCTGGTCGGCTCGCTGGCCCGGCCGTACGGGGGCCGGCTGGCTGACCGGTTCGGCGGGGCGCGCATCACCATGCTCGCGTTCGCGACGATGGCGGCGATCACCCTCGGCGTGCTCGCGACGCTGCCGCTCGGGAGCTTCTGGCTCTTCCTCGGATGCTTCCTGCTCCTGTTCGCCGCGGCGGGCATCGGCAACGGGTCGACGTACCGCATGGTGCCGATCGTGTTCGCCATCCGCGGCGGCGGCACCGGCGACGTGTCCACGCAGCGCAAGGCCGCCGCGGCCCTCGGACTCATCTCGGCGATCGGCGCGTACGGCGGGTTCCTCATCCCGCAGGCGCTCAACCTCTCGTTCCAGTCGACCGGCGACTACGCGGTCGCGTTCCTCGGGTTCGTCGCGAGCTACGCGGTGCTGCTCCTGCTGACCTTCTTCGTCTACGTAGGCCCGGGCCGCCTCGGCTCCGACCGGATCTGAAAGCGAGACCGGATGCCTCGACCTCCCGCCGCCACCCACTGCCCGTACTGCGCGCTCCAGTGCGCGATGACCCTCACCCCGGTCGCCGCCGATCGGGCGGACGCCGCGGATGCCCCGACCGCACCGGTGACCGTCGCCGGACGCGAGTTCCCGACGAACCGGGGCGGCCTCTGCCGGAAGGGCTGGACGTCGGCCGAGCTGCTGCGCTCCCCCGCCCGGCTGCTCGCCCCGCTCGTGCGCGGTGAGGACGGCGCGCTGCACGAGGCGAACTGGGACGACGCGCTGGATCGCGTGGTGGCGGGCCTTCGCGGCATCCGGTCGGCGCACGGCGCCGATGCGGTCGGCGTGTTCGGCGGCGGGGGGCTCACGAACGAGAAGGCGTACCTGCTGGGCAAGTTCGCCAGGCTCGCGCTCGGCACGAGCCGGATCGACTACAACGGGCGCTACTGCATGTCGTCGGCGGCGGCCGCCGGAAACCGGGCTTTCGGCGTGGACCGCGGGCTGCCGTTCCCGCTCGAGGACCTCGACGGCGCGGACACCATCCTGCTGCTGGGCACGAACGTGGCCGAGACCATGCCGCCGTTCATCGGCCACCTCGCCGGCGCCCAGGCGGCGGGCGGGCTCGTCGTGGTCGATCCGCGGCGCACGGCGACGGCGAAGCTCACCGAGGAGGGCCGCGGCCTGCACGTCCAGCCGGTGCCCGGCACCGACCTGCCGCTGCTGCTCGGGCTGATCCACATCGTGATCGCGGAACGTCTCGTCGACGTCGACTACGTCGAACAGCGCACGACGGGGTTCGACGCGGTGCGGCGCAGCGTCGCCCAGTGGTGGCCCGAGCGCGTGCAGTCGGTCACCGGCGTCGCCGCACTGACCCTGCGGCGGCTCGCACGACGGCTCGCCGCGGGCGGCGGCACCTACATCCTCACCGGGCGCGGCGTCGAGCAGCACGTGGACGGCACCGACACGGCGACGGCGGCGATCAACCTCGCGCTGCTGCTCGGTCTGCCCGGCCGGACGGGCAGCGGCTACGGCACCCTCACCGGCCAGGGCAACGGGCAGGGCGGGCGCGAGCACGGGCAGAAGTGCGACCAGCTGCCCGGCTACCGCAAGATCATCGACCCCGCCGCCCGCGCGCACGTCGCCGGCGTGTGGGGGGTGGACCCCGACACCCTTCCCGGCCCGGGCGTGCCCGCCGTCGAACTGCTGCAGTCGCTCGGCCGGCCCGGCGGTGTGCGGGCGCTGATGGTGCACGGGTCGAATCTCGTGGTGTCGTCGCCGAACGTCGACGCCGTGCGCGCCGGACTCGCCGAGCTCGACCTGCTCGTCGTGTGCGACTTCTTCCTCTCGGAGACCGCCTCCCTCGCCGACGTCGTGCTGCCGATCACGCAATGGGCCGAGGAGGAGGGCACGATGACCTCGCTCGAGGGGCGGGTCATCCGACGTCGCCGGGCCCTCACCCCGCCCGAAGGCGTGCGCGACGAGCTCTGGATCCTCGCCGAGCTCGCCCGCCGCCTCGGCTGCACGGCGACGTTCGACACCGACCCCGAGCAGGTCTTCGAGGAGCTGCGCCGCGCCTCCGAGGGCGGCATCGCCGACTACTCGGGCATCGACTACGCGATGCTCGACCGCGGCGAAGCCGCCTACTGGCCGTACCCGCGCGGGAGTGCGGGCACGCCGCGCCTGTTCGCCGACCGATTCGCGCACGACGACGGGCGCGCCCGCCTCGTCGCCGTCGCGGTGCGCGAGCTCGCCCGGCCCCGCCCTCGGCCCGGGTCTGGCGAGCTCGAGCTCATCACCGGCCGACTGCTCGAGCACTACCAGAGCGGCGCGCAGACCCGGCGGGTGCCCGAGCTGCTCGAGGCCCGGCCCGAGGCGCTGGCCTCGATGCATCCGGCGACCGCCCTGCGCCTCGGGATCGCCGACGGGGCGCTCGTGGAGCTCCGCAACCGCAACGGCGCCGTCCGCTGCCGCGCCCGGCTGACGACCGACGTCCGACCCGACGCGGTGTTCCTGCCGTTCCACTACGGCGACGAGCAGGCCGCCAACCTGCTCACCGGCGACGCGGTCGACCCGATCTCGGCGATGCCCGAGTTCAAGACCGGCGTCGTCCGCGTCATCCCGCTCGAGACCGAGCCGCACCCCGAACACGACGTCCTCAGCGAGGTGATCGCATGACCGCTGCCCCACTCCGGGTCGTCCTCATCGGATACGGCCCCGTCGGCGCCCGCTTCGTCGAGGAGCTGCTGCCGCTCGTGCGCAGCGGCGAGCTCGCACTGACCGTGGTGGCCGGCGAGGACGTCGAAGCGTACAACCGGGTGCTCGTCGCCGAGTACGCCGTCGGCGGCACCGACCTCGACTCGATGCTCGTCGGCGACCGGCGAGCCGCGGAGGAGGCGGGCGCCCGCGTGCTGCTCGGCGTCGCCGCGACCGCCGTCGACCGCGCGGCGCGGCTCGTGCAGCTGAGCACCGGCGAACAGGTCGGCTACGACCGCCTGGTGCTCGCCACCGGGTCGCGGGCGAACGTGCCCACTCTCGACGGCGTCGAGCGCAACCGACGCGACCTCAACTCCCTGCGCAAGTACGGCGCGAAGCTCATCGGCTGCGACGACGAGCTGCCCCAGGGCGTCACCGCGCTGCGCGACCTCGCCGACGCCGAGCGGGTGCTCGAAGCCGTGCAGGCGCGTCGCCGCATCGTCGTGCTGGGCGCCGGCGTGCTCGGCCTCGAACTCGCGCTCGCCGCCGCGCACGCGGGCGCCGAGGTCTGCGTCGTGCACCACGGCCCGCATCCGATGCCGCGCAACCTCGATCGCGGCAGCGGCCAGGTGCTGCGCCAGGCGCTGCGCCGCACCGGCATCGCCGTCATCGCGCACAGCCGTGCCGAGGCGATCGCGTTCCGCACCGACGCCGACGGCCGGCGCCGGTTCGACCAGCTCGTCACGGCCGACGGCAAGCAGCTGCGCGGCGACCTGCTGGTGCTCTCGTGCGGCGTGAGCCCGCGCAACGAGCTCGCGACGCTCGCGGGCCTGCGCACCGCAGTCGGGATCGTCGTGCACCCGAGCCTGCAGAGCTGGTCGGATCCCGACGTCTACGCGATCGGCGACTGCGCGCAGGTCGTGGAGCGCACCGACGAGCTCGCCGGCCAGCGCGTGCTGCCCGGGGCCCCGTCGGGACTCGTCGGGCCGGGCTGGCGTCAGGCGTCGCAGCTCGCGGCGACCTTCGCCGAAGAGGTCGCGGGGCGGGCGGCGGAGGTCGCACCCGCCGTCGAGCGCGAGCCGATCGTGATGCTGAAGGCCGAGCACATCGACGTCGTCGCCGCCGGGGACGTCTCGGCGGACCCCTGGGACGAGGATGCGGGGCATCCTCGTCGCCGGGTCTCGCAGTGGGCGGACCCCGAGCACCTGCGCTACGTGAAGATGGTCACCGAGGACGGCGTGCTCACCGGGTTCGTCAGCGTCGGGATGCCGCGCACCTCGGCCGAGCTCACCCTGCTGTTCGAGCGCGGCGGCGAACTGCCCGCCGACCGCTCGCTGCTGCTGCGATTCGACGGACCCGACTACGATCCGAGCACCGACGCCGACGCCTTCGCGCCGACGGCCACGGTGTGCTGGTGCAACGGCGTGACCGTCGAACGCATCGAGGAGGCCGCCGCGTGCGGCAGCACCACCGTCGAGTGCATCGCCCGCGACACCCGTGCGGGCACCGGGTGCGGCGGCTGCAAGGGCCGCATCGCCGACGTGCTCGCACGTGCGGCCGAAGCCGGCGGGGCGCCGACGCTCACCGCGTGATCGGGGGCGCCCGCGGCCCCGCCTGAGCGGGCGCGGGCGCGCACCGCCGGGGGCGGGCGCGCACCGCCGCACGCGGCCGCGCCCCGCCGCACGCGGGCGCGCACCGCCGGGGGCGGCGCCTCACCCCCGCCGCGTCACGCCTCAGCGAGCAGTTCCCGTTCGACGACCTCGTCGTACCGGTCGAGCACGAGGTCGACGAGGTCGGGCGCGGCGGGCTCGCGGGGCTGGAGCAGCGGCTCGGCCATGGCGTCGGCGCCGGCCAGCGCGGCCTGGTCGTAGAACGTGCCCGGTGCGAGCAGGTACGGCGCCACGACGATGCGGCTGGCCGGATGCACGGCGCGCAGCATCTCGATCGCGTCGGGCAGCCGCGGGTTCGCGGCCGCGATGAAGCCGACGGTGACGCCTCGGCCCAGCCGGGCGCCGAGGAGCCGCGCGGTCTCGAAGCACTCGCGCACGCCGCGCGGGTCGTTCGAACCGGCCGCGGCGAGCACGACCGCGTCGCTCTCGGCGAGCCCGAGCCGGTCGAGCCGGTCGGCGAGCACGGAGACGATCCGCTCGTCGGGTCCGAGGCCGTCGGCGAGCGATGCGCCGCGCCGGGCGAGCCGGTCGAGCCCCTGGGCGAGGCCGGTGCGCACGTGGTACCCCGCCGACAGCACGAGGGGCACGATGATCGACTCGGGGTCGTCGATGCCGTCGACCAGTGCCGAGGCGACATCGGTGTGCGCGGCGTCGACGAACGCGATCGAGACGTCGAGCGACGGCCGGGCCGAGGCGACGCCGTCGACGAGGCCGATCACCGCCGCGCGGTTCTGCGCGGTCGGTGCGCCGTGCGTCACCGCGACGAGTCGCAGCGGGCGTTCAGGGGTGCCGATCCGCCTCGCGTCGTCGACCACCGCATCCGCCTCTCACCCGGGAACGTCCCTGCGGTTTCGACGCTATGCACGGCGTGTTTCGCGGATCACTCGCCGATGTTTCGGCGAGGTGAAGAAGGCCGCACGTCGGGCTGCGGCGGGGTCAGCCCGCGGGATCGGGCTCGTCGCCGAGCAGCTCGGGCCGCACCCGGCGGGTACGCTCGAGCTGCTGCTCGTGCCGCCACTCGGCGACCTTGCCGTGGTGGCCGCTCAGCAGCACCGGCGGCACGTCGAGTCCGCGCCAGACGGCGGGCTTGGTGTAGCTGGGGTACTCGAGCAGGCCGTCCTCGTGCGACTCCTCGACGAGCGACTCGGGGTTGCCCACGACGCCGGGCACGAGGCGGCCGGCGGCTTCGATCATCGCCATCACCGCGACCTCGCCGCCGTTCAGCACGTAGTCGCCGAGCGAGATGAGCCGCACCCGCATCCGGGTCGCGTAGTGATCGACGACGCGCTGGTCGATGCCCTCGTAGCGGCCGCAGGCGAAGATCAGGTGCTGCTCGGCCGCGAGCTCGCGCGCCGTCGCCTGGGTGAACGGCTCGCCCGCCGGGGACGGCACGACGAGCAGCGCGTCGGATGGCCCGTCGCCCACGATCGAGTCGAGCGCCTCGCCCCACGGCTCGGGCTTCATGACCATGCCCGCGCCGCCGCCGTACGGCGTGTCGTCGACGGTGCGGTGGCGGTCGTGGGTGAAGTCGCGCAGATCGTGCGCGGTGACCTCCAGCAGGCCCGACTCGCGTGCCTTGCCGAGCAGCGACAGGTCGAGCACGTCGAAGAACGACGGGAAGATCGTGACGATGTCGATCCGCACGGCGGGCTACTCCTGTCGGTCGGCGGCCTCGGTCGGCGGGTCGGATGCCTCGGACGCGTCGGCGTCCTCGGCCGCCGCTGCGGCGGCGGGTGCATCGGATGCCTCGTCGGCGAGCTCTTCGAACAGGCCCGCCGGCGGCGTCACGGTGAGCGTGCCCGCCGCGACGTCGACCTCGGGCACGATCGCCGAGACGAACGGGACCATGACCTCGCCCGACGCGGCCTTCACGATGAGCAGATCCTGCGCGGGCAGGTGGTCGACCCGGACGACCTTGCCGACCTCGGCGCCGTCGCGCAGCACGGTCAGCCCGACGAGCTGGTGGTCGTACCATGCGTCGGGTTCGTCGGGCTCTTCCGCCTCGTCGACGTCGACCCAGAGGATCGCCTTCACGAGGGTCTCGGCCGCGCTGCGGTCGTCGACGCCTTCGAAGAATCCGACCGGCTGCCCGTTGTACCAGCGCAGCTCGCGGAAGGTGAGGTGCTTGCCGTGCCAGGGCGATTCGGCGGGCACCTGCAGTGAGAACGTCGCTCCGGGCGCGAACCGCCGCTCGGGGTCGTCGGTGTAGAGCTCGAGCTTGATCGCGCCCTTCAGCCCGTGGGCCTTCGTCAGCCGCCCGACGCGGAGCTGCTGGGGACGTGGAGAGCGCGCCACGTCAGTCGTCGGTGTCGACGACGTCGACCCGCACCCGACGGCCGTCGGCGAGCGCGGTGACGAGCGTGCGCAGCGCCTTGGCGGTGCGGCCCGCGCGGCCGATGACGCGGCCGAGGTCCTCGGGGTTCACGTGAACCTCGAGGACCTCGCCGCGTGCGCTCGACGCGGAGACGACCCGCACCTCGTCGGGGTGATCGACGATTCCCTTGACGAGGTGTTCGAGCGCGGACTGGAGCAAGGCTTACGCCTCGTCCGTGGTCTCGGCCTCGGCGGCCGGGGCCTCTTCGACCTTGGCCGGCTTCTCGGCCTTGGGCTTGAGGACGGGCTTCTTGGCGCTGTCGGCCTCGAACGCGGCCTTGGGCTCGGCGGTCTTGACGGTGCTGGTCGCACCCTTCTCGCCCTTGAAGGTGCCCCAGTCGCCGGTCAGCTTGAGGATGGCGAGCACCTGCTCGGTCGGCTGCGCGCCGACGGAGAGCCAGTACTGCGCGCGGTCGGAGTTCACCTCGATGAACGAGGGCTCCTCGGTGGGGTGGTACTTGCCGATCTCTTCGATCACGCGACCGTCGCGCTTGGTGCGCGAGTCGGCGACGACGATGCGGTAGTACGGGGCACGGATCTTGCCGAGCCGCTTGAGACGGATCTTGACAGCCACGATTCTCCTGAATGGGTCTGGTGAGGTGGGCGAACTGACAGCCGTGAGCGTGGGGTGCACACTCGGCGGAAGCTCAATGGTGTTCCACAGGCCGGATAGAGGGTCGGGCGATGCGGAACTCGACTGACCATTCTTGCAGATTTCGGCGGTGAGGGACAATCGAGCGGATGTCGCACCGCGGGTCAGAAGACGAACCCCTCGGGGAACGGGTCGTCGTCGTCGAGCACGTACTGGCCGAAGCCGGTGACCCAGGCCCGCCCGGTGATCGTCGGCACGACGGCGGCCACTCCGCCCACGGTCGCCTCGCGCAGCAGGCGCCCGGTGAACTCGGTGCCGATGAACGACTCGTTGACGAAGTCGGTCTCGAGCGCGAGCTCGCCGCGCGCGTGCAGCTCGGCCATGCGGGCGCTCGTGCCGGTGCCGCAGGGCGAGCGGTCGAACCATCCGGGGTGGATGGCCATCGCGTGGCGCGACCTGACCGCGTCGGAGCCGGGCGCGATGAACTCGACGTGGTGCACGTGGTCCGCGCCGGAGATCTCGGGGTGCCGCGGCGGGCGCTGCGTGTTGATCGCGTCCATGATCGCGAGGCCGGCGCGGACGATGTCGTCCTTGCGCGTCCGGTCGAACGGCAGCCCCACGTCGTCGAGGTCGACGAGCGCGTAGAAGTTGCCGCCGAACGCGACCGAGTACGGCACTTCGCCGTATCCGGGCACCTCGATCGCCTCGTCGAGTCGCTCGACGAAGCTCGGCACGTTCTCGATGGTGACGTGCTTCGCGCGGCCGCCCTCGACGGCGACGCGGGCGACGACGAGGCCCGCGGGCACGTCGAGGCGGATCTCGGTGACCGGCTCGGTCGTCTCGACCATGCCGGTCTCGACGAGCACGGTGGCCACGCCGATGGTGCCGTGGCCGCACATCGGCAGGAACCCGCTGGCCTCGATGAACACGACGCCCCAGTCGGCGTCGGGCCGGGTCGGCGCCTGCAGCAGCGCGCCCGACATCGACGCGTGCCCGCGGGGCTCGTTCATGAGCAGGCCGCGCAGCCCGTCGAGGTGCTCCATCGCCCAGAGCCGTTTGTCGTTCATGGTCGCGCCGGGGATCGGGCCGACGCCGCCGGTGACGACCCGGGTCGGCATCCCCTCGGTGTGGCTGTCGACCGCGGAGATCACCCGGCGCGCCCGCATCAGGCGACCGCCGCCCGGCGCGCCGCGAGCGCGGCGAGGGCCCGCTCGGTGTCGGCGGTGATCTGGGCGCGCTGCTCGGCGCTGAGCGGGCCGCGCGGCGGGCGGGTCGGGCCGCCGTAGGAGTTGCCGCAGAGGTCCATCGAGAGCTTGATGGCCTGCACGAACTCGGTGCGCGAGTCCCAGCGGAACACCGCGACGAGCTGCTCGTACAGCGACTTCGCCTCGTGCCAGTCGCCGCGGATGCACAGGTCGTAGAGTTCGACCGCCTCGCGCGGGAACGCGTTCGGGTAGCCGGCGAACCATCCGACCGCGCCGTTCACCATGAGCTCGAAGAGCACGTCGTCGGCCCCGGCGATGACGTCGATGTCGCACAACTCCTTGATCTCGTAGACCCGGCGCACGTCGCCCGAGAACTCCTTGATCGCGACCACCTCGGGGATCTCGGCGAGCTTCGCGACGAGCTTCGGGGTGAGGTCGACCTTGGTGTCGAACGGGTTGTTGTACGCCATGATCGGCAGGCCCGCCTTCGCGACCTCGGCGTAGTGCGCGATCACCTCGCCCTCGTTGGCGCGGTAGAGGGTGGGCGGCAGCAGCAGCACGCCGTCGGCCCCGTCCTCGCGGGCGAGCTCGGCCCAGTGACGCGCCTGGTGGCTGCCGACGCCGTGCACGCCGGCCACGACGATGCCCCGCCCGTCGACCGCATCCACCGCGACCTGGACGACCCGGCGCCGCTCGTCGTCGGTCAGCGACGAGTACTCGCCGAGCGACCCGTTCGGGCCGACCCCGCGGCAGCCGTTCGCCATCAGGAAGTCGACGTGCTCGCCGAACCGGTCGTAGTCGACCGCGAGGCCCGCGGGTGCCGACGGGTCTTCCCTGAACGCGAGGGTCGTCGCGACGACGACCCCGCCGAGGTTCATGGTGGGTTCGGTCATGTCGGTTCCATTCTGGTCGCGTGCGCTGCGGTGCGCCACGGCGGTAATGCATCACACATTATCGGATGCCCCGGGCGAGTCGCCGGCCCGGGCGAGTTCGCCGATCCGCACCGAGGAGAGCACGGGGCGCGCGTCGAAGTCGACGGGGGCCGCCACCAGCTGTTCGACCGTGCGCCCGCATGTGCGGCCCTGACAGGCGCCGAGCCCCGCACGCGCGGCCAACCGCACGCCCCGGCTCGAGGCATCCGCGTACTCGGCGATGCGCGCCCTCGTGACCGACTCGCAGCGGCAGACGACGGTGTCGTCGTCGAGCCAGTCGGTCCAGCCGCGACGCACGTCGTGGGCGGCGAGGCGAGCGGCGAACGCGTGCAGGCGGCGACGTGCGCGCAGCGCACCCGCGATGCGGGCGTCGTCGAGGGCGCCGCCGGCCGCAGCGAATCCGGCGACCGCCCCCTCGGCGAGCGCCGCGTCGGCCCCGGCGATGCCGGTGATCTCGCCGGCGGCGAAGACCGCGGCGACCGTCGTCGCCTGGCGCTCGTCGACCTCGACGAACCGGGCCGACGAGATGCGGCAGCCGGCCTGGACGGCCGCCTCGAGTCGAGGGGTGAAGCCGTGCCCGAGCGCGACCGAGTCGCACGCGACCGTGCGCTCGGTGCCTGAGATCGGGCGCCAGTCGGCGTCGACGCGCTGCACGGTGACCGCTTCGACGGCGTGCTCGCCGTGGATGCGGGTGACCGCGCTGCCGAGCCGATACGGCGTGCGCGTGCGGACCATGCCGCCGACGTACCCGGCGAGCTCGGCGGCCTTGCCGGCCGCCCCCGCGAGCTGCCACGGCGATCGCCCCCAGCCCCGCACGAGTCCGCGCACGCCGACGGCCTCGACGACCTCGGCGACTTCGCCGCCCGCGATCGCGATGCTCGCGGCGACCGGCAGCAGGAACGGACCCGCCCCGGCGACCACGGTGCGCCGCCCCGGCGTGACGGCGTCGCGCTTGGCGAGCGCCTGCGCGGCGCCGGCGGTGACGACGCCCGGCAGCGTCCACCCGGGTACCGGCAGCGCGCGGTCGTGCGCGCCGGTCGCGATGACGAGCGCGTCGGCCTCGACGGTCAGGCCCTCGCGCCCCGAAGCGTCGGCGGGGCCGACGACGGCGTGCACCCGGATGCCGCCCTCGGTCTCGACGCGCCACACGCTCGCCTGCCGGTGCACCGTCGCCCGGTCGCCGGCCCGGTCGATGGCGGCCCGCAGCCGCTCGAACCGCGACCACCGGTGCTGCATGCGCGGATCGGTGAGGCCGTCGTGGTGACGCCAGAACTGGCCGCCGGGCCGCTCGCCCTCGTCGAGCAGCGTCACGTCGGCCCCGCGCGCGAGGGCGGCCTGCGCGGCCGCCAGGCCGGCCGGACCGGCGCCCACGATCGCCACCCGGCGGCTCATCGCGCCTCCCGTCGGACGACGTCGCCGTCGCAGGCGGTGCGCTGGCAGGCGCGCACGCCTTCGATGCCGTTCACCGTCACGATGCAGTCCTGGCAGATCCCGATGCCGCAGAACACTCCGCGTTCGGCGCCCGCCGCGGTGCGCCACGTGCGCCGGCCGGCGCCGATGAGCACGCCGGCGATGGTCTGGCCGTCGCGGCCGGCGAGGTCGTCGCCGTCGACGCGGATGCGCACGCTCATGCCGCCGCCCGCAGGCTCGCCCGGGTGGGCAGGAACGGCGCGGGGTCGGTCGGCGCCGCCGTGCCGAGCACCGCGTGCGCGACGAGGTCGCCCGTGGTCGGCGCGAGTCCGATGCCGGCGCCCTCGTGCCCCGCCGCATGGAAGAGCCCGGGCACGTCGCCGTCGGCCCCGATCACGGGCAGGTGATCGGGCGCGTAGGGGCGGAACCCGATGTAGCTGCGCAGCAGCATCGTGTCGGCGAGGAACGGGAACAGCCGGGTCGCCTTCCCGGCGATCTCGACGATCGGCGCGAGCGTGCCCGCTCGGGAGAAGCCGACGCGTTCGCGGCTCGAACCGATGAGCACCGTGCCGGCGGGCGTGGACTCCACGACCGTGGAGGTCTGCAGCGCGGCATCCGACGACCCGACGGCGCCGACGTAGTCGGCGTCGTAGACCTTGTGGAACACCCGCTGGGGCATGGGGGTGGTGACGAGGATCACCCCGCGACGCGGGCGGATGTCGAGCCGCGCGCCGAGCCGCGCCGCCACCTCGCCGGCCCAGGGCCCGGCGCAGTTCACCACCGCGTCGGCCGTGATCGACCCCTCGGGCGTCAGGATGCCGGCGAGCCGGCGGCCGTCGCGCGAGCCGGCGTGCACGGGTCCGACCACCTCGGTGAGCCGCAGCTCGGCACCGAGCCGCCGGGCGCGGGCGAGCATCGCCTGGGTGGCCAGGCTCGGCTGCACCTGCGCGTCGTCGGGGTAGTGGATGCCGCGGGCTGCGGCCGGGCTCAGGTGCGGTTCGAGGGCGCGCAGTTCGTCGGTCTCGAGCGGCTCGGCCCGGATGCCGATGCCGCGCTGCGATGCGGCGAACGCGTCGAGCGCCTCGGTGCCGCCCTCGAAGGCGACGACCACCCCGCCCTTCGCCTCGAACTCGGTGGCCGGCTGACCCGGTGCGCGGTCGGCGTCGAGCCGTGTCGCGAGGCGGCGCCACGCACGGTTCGCGACGATCGCGAGTTCGGCTTCGGCGCCCGGCCCCTTGTCGGAGACGAGGATGTTGCCCTCGCACCGGCTGGAGGTCTCGGCCGCGACGCCCGAACGGTCGACGACGACGACGTCGGCTCCGGCCTCGGCGAGCGCGAGTGCGCTCGCGGCGCCGACGGCTCCGGCTCCGATGACGATGACGCGCACGTCCCTCCCTCCTCGGCGGTGCGTGACATATTACAGATTGCGGAGGCGTCAGCATCGACCCGCCGCGCTCAGGTCTCGTCGTGCCCGCTCCACACGCCCGACACGTGGCCGATGTGCCGCCGCATCAGCGCCTCGGCGCCGTCGGCATCGCCCGCGACGAGCAGCCGCACCAGCTCGGCGTGTTCGAGCGCCGACTCGGTGAGCCCGTCGCCGTCGGAGATCCGCACCAGGCCGATGAGCCGGGTCTGCTGCCGCAGGTCGCGCACGAGCTGGACGAGGAACGCGTTGCCCGTCTGCTCGAGCAGCGCGAGGTGGAACTCGGTGTCGGCCTCGAGGTAGTCCTGGAATCGCTGCTCGCGGCCGGCGGCCACGATGTCGTCGGCGAGCGCGAGCAGCCGCTCGGCCAGCGCCTCGGGGACGCGGCCGGCGAGCGTGCGCATCGGCGGGACCTCGAGCAGCATGCGCACCTCGCCGAGCTGACGCAGCTCGTCCTCGGACACCTCGGTGACCCGGAACCCGCGGTTGCGGAGCGGACTCAGGAACCCCCGCCGGGCGAGGTTCAGCATCGCCTCGCGCACGGGCGTCGCGCTCACCCCGAACTCGGTCGCGAGCGTCGGCACGGTGAGCACCGTGCCCGGGCGGAACTCCCCCGACACGATCCGAGAGCTCAGCGCGCGTTCGACCTGCTCGCGCAGGCTCACGCTCTCGACGACCTGCATCGGTGCGCTCAACCGCTGCTCCTTCCGTGGCCGGCTCCGCCGGCGATCCGATGGACGACTCTGCGGCACAGCGTAGCCGCCGCGCCGCTGCGTGTCATGATGGCCCGAGGGCGCGGGAGGGGGCTGCGGATGATCGAGTTCGCACGATCGGAACGATCGACGCTCGGCGTCGAGTGGGAACTCGCGATCGTCGACCGCGAGACCGGCGACCTCGCGTCGATCGCCGATGTCGTGCTGGCCGAGCTCGCCGGCGACGACGGCGCCCCGCACCCGCAGATCACCGGCGAGCTGCTCACGAACACCGTCGAACTCGTCTCGGGCGTGCACCGCCGGGTCGCCGACGCGGTCGACGACCTGCTCGGGCAGGTGGACGAGGTGCGCGCCGTGCTCGACCGGCTCGGTGCGTACGAGCTCGTGTGCAGCGGCTCGCACCCGTTCGGCCAGTGGTTCGACCAGCACCTCACCGACCAGCCCAGATACCACGAGCTCATCGAGCGCACCCGCTGGTGGGGCCGCAACATGATGATCTGGGGCATCCACGTGCACGTCGGCATCGAGGATCGCGACAAGGCGCTGCCGATCCTCGGCGGCTTGCTCGCGTACATCCCGCACCTGCAGGCGCTCAGCGCGTCGAGCCCGTTCTGGGCGGGCGTCGAGACCGGGTACGCCTCGAACCGCGCGCTGATGTTCCAGCAGCTGCCCACCGCGGGGCTGCCGTACCCGCTCGCCGACTGGCCGGCGTTCGAGCGGTACGTCGAGGACCTGGTGCACACGGGCGTGATCGTCGATCACACCGAGGTGCGGTGGGACATCCGACCGTCGCCGCAGTGGGGCACGATCGAGGTGCGCGTCTGCGACGGCGTGTCGTCGGCCGTCGAGATCGGGGCGATCGCCGCACTCGTGCAGTGCCTCGTCGAGTCGCTGAGCGAACGGCTCGACGCCGGCGAGGAGCTGCCGGTGCTCCAGCCCTGGTTCGTGCGCGAGAACAAGTGGCGTGCGGCCCGGTACGGACTGGACGCCGAGATCATCACGGATGTCGCGGGCACCGAGCGGCTCGTCACCGACGACCTGTCCGACCTGCTCACGCAGCTCGTGCCGGTGGCCGAACGCCTCGGCTGCCCCGTCGAGCTGCAGCAGGTGCGTCGGATCCTCGACGCGGGTGCGAGCTACCGACGCCAGCTGCGGGTCGCCGAGGCATCCGATGGCGACCTCGCCGAGGTGGTCGCCCACCTCGCCCGGGAGTTCCGCTCGGGCGCGCCCGAGCCCGACTGAGCGGCCGGGCGCGACGGCGCCGGCCCGGCCGCCCGAGCCGGTCAGGCCGGGATGCGCCGGGTGCGGATGAGCTCCGCGTACCAGTGCGCGCTCGCCTTGGGCAGCCGCTCCAGGGTGTCGTAGTCGACGCGGACGATGCCGAAGCGCTTGGAGTAGCCGTAGCCCCACTCGAAGTTGTCGAGGAACGACCACACCTGGTACCCGCGCAGGTCGACCCCGCGCTCGATCGCGCGGTGGGCCGCCGTGAAGTGCCGGCGCAGGTAGTCGAGGCGGTCGTCGTCCTGCACGACGGGGCGCCCGTCGGGGCCCTCGGTCACGACGTCGTCGTAGGCCGCACCGTTCTCGGTGACCATCAGCGGCAGGTTCGGGTACGCCTCGTGCAGCGCGACGAGCAGGTCTTCGAGACCCGACGGGTCGATGTTCCAGCCCATCGCGGTGTACGGGCCGGGCTGCTCGAGGAACTCGACGCCGTCGGCGCCGGGCCAGGCGGTGCCGCCCATGTCCTTGTGCCCGTCGGCGTTGACCCGCGGCGACGAACCGTCCCACATGCGCACCGTCACGGTCGAGTAGTAGTTCACGCCGAGCAGGTCGAGGGGCTGACGGATCAGGTCGGTGTCGCCGGGCTGCACGAACGACCAGTCGGTGACGCCCTTGGTGTCGTCGATGACGTCGGCGGGGTATTCGCCGTCGAGCAGCGGCCCCAGGAACACCCGGTTGGCCAGGCCGTCGATGCGTCGCGCGGCCTCGGCGCCGGTCTCGCCCGAGGGGCGGATGACGTGCAGGTTCAGCGTGATCGAGAACTTCGGGTCGCCCGGCACGACCTCGCGCAGCGCCGCGACCGCGAGCCCGTGGGCGAGGTTCAGGTGGTGCACGGCGGCGAGCGCCTTCGCGCCGTCCATCTGACCGGGCGCGTGCGCGCCCGAGCCGTAGCCGAGGTAGGCGCTGCACCACGGCTCGTTGAGCGTCGTCCACACCTCGATGCGGTCGCCGAGCCGCTCGCCGACGAGCCGGGCGTACTCGGCGAACGCGTAGGCGGTCTCGCGGTTGGTCCACCCGCCCTCGTCCTCGAGGGCCTGGGGCAGATCCCAGTGGTAGAGGGTCGCGATCGGGCGGATGCCTCGGGCGATGAGCCCGTCGACGAGGCGTTCGTAGAACGCGAGACCCGCCTCGTTCGCCGGGCCCCGCCCGGTCGGCTGGATCCGCGGCCACGCGATCGAGAAGCGGTACGCCTCGAGTCCGAGTTCGACCATGAGGTCGAGGTCGGCCTCCCACCGGTGGTAGTGGTCGTCGGCCACGTCGCCGGTGTCGCCGTTCCACACCTTGCCGGGCGTGTGGCTGAAGGTGTCCCAGATGCTCGGGCCGCGGCCGTCCTCGGTCGCGGCGCCCTCGATCTGGTACGACGCGGTCGCTGTGCCGAAGAGGAAGTCGGGGCCGAACTCGAGGCCCGAGTCGCGGTAGTCGGGGGAACCCGTCGTCATGGGAGTGCTCCAGTCATCGTGTCTCGGCGGAGTCGCCGTTGCTCACCCTACCGGGTCGAGAGGGCAGTTTGCTTACAGAGCTGTAAGCAAATCGGACGCCGCGCCGAATCGGCGCCGGCGGTCAGTACCAGTAGTCGCCGGTGCGGCGGCGGTGCGCCTCGACGAAGGCGCTCTCGCCGCGACGGAACTCCTCGGCCCTCGCATCGTGGGGCAGCATCAGCGCGGGCATGTACACCGTGACCTCGCGCGCGAACGCGCTCTTGAAGGTGAGCACGCCCTGACCCGGCGCCTCGGGCTCGTCGGGCGGCGGCACGTGGCCGAGGTCGTACCGTCGGATTCCCGCGGCCGACAGCTCGCGGATCACATCCCACTGCAGGTAGCGCGACGCCATCAGCTGCGGGCGATCGCGCAGCGAGCCGCCGTCCTTGTACCAGGCGTTCGGCCCATACGCGACGACGAAGGCGCCGGCGACCACCCGGCCGTCGTGCCACGCGAAGTGCAGCCAGCCGCGACCGTCGGCGGCGAACGCCGTCCACACCCGCTCGAGGTAGTCGGCCGACCGGAAGAACGCGCCCGACCGATCCGCCGTCTCCGCGACGAGGGCGAGCATCCGCTCCCGGTTCTCGCGGTTCATCCGCACCCGCCCGGCGATGACGCCGTTGCGCTCGGCGACCCTGATCTCGCTGCGCGCCCGCTTCTTCATGCGCGACAGGATCTCGACCTCGCTCATGCCGGTCTCCACGATCACCGCGTGCCGGTACTGCGAGGCCCGCGAGCGCTGCCACCCGTTCGCTTCGAACGCGGCGACGAGCGCATGGTCGTACGGCTGGTGCACCTCGACCTTCGTCGCGAACGCCTCGCCGCGGTGGGTGCGCACCCGCTCGCTGAACCGCGGCACGTCGTCGGGCTCGATGCCGCTCACCCTCGGCAGGTGCCGCAGGGTGCCGTAGCCGGGCACGTCGCGCTCGTACGCGAGCATCGGCAGGTCGTGTCCGTCGATCGACGCCAGCCGGTGCGAATGCCACGGGCCGTCGGATCGCAGCCGCTGCCACGTGCTCGACTGCATGAAGTGCGGAACGGACTGCTCGGTGAGCACGCGTTCGTCCCATCCGATCGCCATCGCGGTGCTCGTCGCCGACATGCGGTGCCCCTCTGCCGCTCGCCCTGGCGTCATTCTAGGCACGGATCCGCGCGGCGGGCAGTGTTTCGCGGGCGCGCCCTCTGGCCGCGCAACCCGGCCCGACCTAGGGTGGACGACATGGCGGAGCCGAGCCTCGAACTCCATGGCCGCGAGGTGCGCGCCACACTCGTTCCCGAGCGGGGCACCAACGGCGGGTACTCGCTGGTCATCGACGGCACGACCCAGTCGCATGTGAATCCGCTCGACCCGCTCGATCTGCAGCTCGAGTACGTGCGCCTCGCGGCCGGCATCATCGACGGATGCCTCGACCCGCGCCGTCCCGTGCGCGTGCTCCACCTCGGCGGCGGCGCGCTCACCCTGCCGCGCTACATCGGCGTGATGCGCCCGGGTTCGACGCAGCACGTCGTCGAACTGCATCAGGATCTGCTCGACTTTGTGCTCGACGCGCTGCCGCTGCCCGACGGCGTCGAGCTCACGATCGAGTTCGGCGACGCCCGCGAGGCGGTCGAGCGGGCCGCGCGCGCCGGCGGCGGCTACGACGTCGCCATCGTCGACGTGTTCTCGGGCGCCGTCGCGCCGCGCCACCTCTCGACGCTCGAGTTCCTCGAGCAGCTCGACCTGCTGCTGGCCCCCGACGCGCTCGTGATCGTGAACACCCTCGCGACGCGCGACCTCGTGTTCAGCCGCGAGGTCGCGGCCACGCTCGCCGAGTTCCGGCCGAACGTGATCGCGCTCGCGTTCCCCGGGGTCATCGAGGGCACGAGCCTCGGCAACGTGATGCTCGCCGCGTCGGCGGCGTCCCTCGACGGCGAACGTGCGCGGGCGGCGGGCGACCACGGCCCCCGCCCCATCGCCCTGCTCGAGGGCGATGCGCTCGACGCGTTCATCGCCGGCGCACCGGTACGGCACGACTCCGACCCGGCGGGGTGATCGTGCGGCGGCGCGCCCGGAGCATCCGCGCGTTCGCCGCGGCCCTCGCCGCCGCCGCCCTGCTCGTCGCCCCGCTGCCGGCCGGGCCTCACGCCGTCGCGGCCGCGGCATCCGCCGACGACCGCACCCCGTCGATCGGCCCGGGGCTGGAGTGGGTCGCGCACCGCGACAACCCGTTCCGGCAGGGGGATGACGCGGACTTCATCAACTCCGACCTCGCGTTCACGGGCGATTTCCTCGTGCAGGGCAATTTCGACGGCTTCTCGATGTGGGACATCTCGAATCCCGCCGACCCGCAACTGCGCAGCGTCACGCACTGCGCTGGCGGTCAGGGCGATGTGAGCGCGGTCGGGCATCTCGTGATCGTGTCGATCGACGAGACCATGTCGAGCGAGGCATGCGATGCGGTGCGGGTGCCCGAGACCGTCGAGAACTGGGAGGGGATCCGCGTCTTCGACGTGAGCGACCCGGCCGCACCGAGGTACGCGGCCGCGGTGCGCACCCGCTGCGGCTCGCACACCCACACCGTCGTGCCCGACCCCGCCGACCCGAGCCGGGTGCTCGTCTACGTCAACGCGTACAGCCGCGGAGCATCCCTGAACTGCACCGGCCGCAACCCGCTGCAGATCGTCGGCGTGCCGCTCGACGCGCCCGAGCAGGCGGCCGTCGTCGGCGAGCTCGACCTGTTCGCCGACATTCCCGCGTTCGGCCCCGGCGACCGGGTGCCGGGCGGCGCCGAGACCCGCTCGACGACCGGATGCCACGAGATCAGCGTGTACCCGGCGAAGGCGCTCGCGCTGGCCGCCTGCCGCGGCGACGGGTTGCTGCTGTCGATCGCCGACCCGCTGCACCCGACCGTGCTGCAGCAGGTGCGCGACGCGAACGTCGCGTTCTGGCACTCGGGCATCTTCGCGAACGACGCGTCGGCGGTGGTGTTCCAGGACGAACTGGGCGACGGGTTCATCAACACCTGCTCCCCCGCGTTCGGCGGCGACCGCGGCGCCGACGCGACCTGGTCGTTGGCCGGGGGTCGACTCGCGCACGTGTCGTACTTCAAGATCCCCCGCGAGCAGAGCGACCTCGAGAAATGCGTCGCGCACTCGGGCGGACTCATCCCCGTTCCCGACCGGTTCATCGTCGCGCAGGCGTGGCTCGAGGGCGGCGTCTCGGTGATCGACTTCACCGACCCGGCCGCGCCCGTCGAGCTGACCTGGTTCGACAAGCCGACCTACGGATACTCGATGGACTACACGGCGGGCATCTGGGCGGCGTACTTCTACGACGGCTACCTCTACGCGAGCGACATGTACGACGGGCTCGAGGTGCTTCGGCTCACCGATCCGCTGTTCGCCGACGCCGCACGCTACGACCCGCGGGGCCTCAACCCGCAGACGCAGCCCGAGTACGCCTGGGTCTGGCGCGACGCCCCGGTACTGCCGACGGATGCCGCGGAGCGCGCCGCACTCACCCCCCTCTCGATCGATCCGGCGACGGTGCCGGCGGGCGCGACGCCCGCGATCCGGGTGTCGCTGCCGCCCGGCAGCCTCGAACCCGGCGAGACCGCCGACGTCTGGTGGATGCCCGAGGCCCGCTCGCTCGCGACCGTGACGGCCGCCGCCGACGGATCACTGCCCGAGACGATCGTCGACGTGCCCGGCCCGCTCGCCGCGGGCGCCTACGACCTCGTCGTCCGGGGCGACCGGTCGGCGCCGACGCTGGCGCTCGGCACCCTCGTCGTGGCGGCGCCGACGCCGCCCCCGTCGCCGGCCCCCGTCGCCGCAACCGGCGGCGGCGTGCCGTGGTGGGCGTGGGCGATCGCGGGCGCGGTCGTCGTGCTCGTCGGCGCGATGGTCGTGCTGCGTCGCCGGGCGGTCGTGCGGCGCGGGCGAGCGAACCGGGATGCGCCGGCGGCGGCCGAGGCGGACGACGGATGACTCGGGGCCGCCTCGTGCGGACCGGGCGGGGCGGGGCCCTCGCCCTCACCCTCGCCGCCGTGCTCGTGGCCGGCCTCACGGGATGCGACTCGCCGGCGCCATCCGTCTCGCCGGCGCCATCCGTCTCGCCCGGAGCATCCGCACCGCCCGAAGCGACCGCATCGCCCGACGACGCCGCGTTCGTGGCGATGATGGCCGAGCATCACGACCAGGCGGTGGCGCTCGCCGAGCTGGCCGAGGGGCGCGCAGGCGACCCGGCGCTGGCCGAGCTGGCCGCCACGATCGCGGTGACCCAGCGCGCCGAGGCCGCCACGCTGCGCGCGTGGCTCGAGCGCCGCGGCATCGATGCGCAGGCGGCCGCGGGCGGCCACGACGCCGAGCCGATGCCGGGTGCGCTCAGCGCCGCGACCCTCGACCGGGCCGAGACGCTCGACGGCGACGCGTTCGACCGGCTGTTCGTCGACGCAATGGTCCGGCACCACGAGGGCGCGATCGAGATGGCCGAGGAACGTCTCGCCGCCTCCGGCGACCCGGCGGTCGCCCGCCTCGCCCGGCAGATCGCGACCGCCCAGGCGCTCGAGATCGACCGGCTGCGCGAGTTCGCGGGCTGACCCCGTGAACCCCCTACCGCCCGAGGAACTTCTGCAGCGCGGCGAGCTCCTCCTCGCTCGGCGTGCCCTTCGGGGCGGCACCGCCGCCGCCCAGGCCGAACCCGGCACCCGACGGCGTCGCCTGGCCCGGCACCGGCGCACCGGAGGCGATCGCCGCGTTCTCGGCTGCCCGCTTGGCCGGGTTGCCCGACCGCGAGCCGCCCGACTTCTTCTTGGCCTTGGCGGCCTGCCGCTTGCCGCCGCCGTACCCGCCGGCGCCCGGAATCGGCCCCATGCCGGGGATCTGCGGCACGCCGCCGCGGGCGACGGTCTTCATCATCTTCGCCGCCTGCTCGAACCGCTGCACGAGCTGGTTCACGTCGGTGACGGTGACGCCCGAACCCTTCGCGATGCGCAGGCGCCGCGAGCCGTTCAGCAGCTTCGTGTTCTTGCGCTCGGCGGGCGTCATCGACTGGATGATCGCCTCGGTGCGCACGATCTCGCGCTCGTCGAACTGGTCGAGCTGCTGGCGCAGGCCGCCGGCGCCCGGGAGCATCCCCAGCATCTTCTTGATGTTGCCCGCGCCCCGCAGCTGCTGCATCTGCTTCAGGAAGTCGTCGAGCGTGAACTGCTCGCTCGCGAGCTTCTCGGCCATCTTGGCCGCTTCCTCTTCATCGAAGGCCTGCTGGGCCTGCTCGATGAGGCTGAGGATGTCGCCGAGGTCGAGGATGCGGCTCGCCATGCGGTCGGGGTGGAACGGCTCGAAGTCGTCGAGCCCTTCGCCGGTGGACGCGAAGATGATCGGGCGGCCGGTGACGGATGCCACGCTGAGCGCCGCACCGCCGCGTGCGTCGCCGTCGAGCTTGGAGAGCACGACGCCCGTGAAGTCGACCCCGTCTTGGAACGCCTTCGCGGTGGCCACCGCGTCCTGACCGATCATCGCGTCGATGACGAACAGCACCTCGTCGGGGTTCGTCGCCTTGCGGATGTTCGACGCCTGCTTCATGAGCTCGGCGTCGACGCCGAGCCGGCCGGCGGTGTCGATGATGACCACATCGTGCTGGGAGCGCTCGGCCTGCGCGACGCCGTCCTTCGCGACCCTCACCGGGTCGCCGACGCCGTTGCCGGGCTCGGGCGCATAGACGGGCACGCCCGCCTGCGAACCCACGACCTGCAGCTGGTTCACGGCGTTCGGGCGCTGCAGGTCGCTCGCGACGAGCAGCGGCGTGTGCCCCTCCTTGACGAGGTGCTTGGCGAGCTTGCCGGCGAGCGTCGTCTTGCCGGCGCCCTGGAGACCGGCGAGCATGATGACGGTCGGCGGGTTCTTCGCGAACTGGAGGCGGCGCTGCTGGCCGCCGAGGATGGCGACGAGCTCCTCGTTGACGATCTGCACGACCTGCTGCGCCGGGTTCAGCGCCTGGTTCACCTCGTCGCCCAGCGCCCGCTCGCGCACCTTCGCGGTGAAGTCCTTCACGACGGGCAACGCCACGTCGGCGTCGAGCAGCGCCCGGCGGATCTCGCGCACGGTGCCGTCGACGTCGGACGCCGAGAGCTTGCCCTTGGTGCGGAGGTGCTTGAAGGTCTCTGCGAGGCGGTCTGAGAGCGTGCCGAACGTAGCCATGATCCCTCGATTCTAGGCGAGGGCGGATGCTCCCCCGCTTCGCGGGGCGCCCATCCCGGGTGGCGGTCGCTCGGCGGCCGCCGCGCGCTCAGCCCTCGAAGCGCACGTCGACGATCTCGCGACCCACGTCGATCGACACCACGAGCCGCTCGTCGGTGTCCTCGGGCGCGAGCCCGTACTCGAACTCGGCGAACGGCTCGCCCTGTTCGTCGGCCTCGGGGCGCAGGTCGACCCGCACGAGGCTCATCGAGCGCAGCGCGTCGACCTGATGATCGCCCGAATCACGGCCGATCGCGGCCTCGACGTCCTCGGCCTGCTCCAGCTCGGGATCGAGCAGCGTGTCGAGGAACCGCACCACCGGCGAACTCGACGAGTCGAGCTGGGTGACGAACGCGTTGCGCAGTTCGTCGTCGACGAGCTCGAGCTCGCCGACCAGGGTCGCGGCCGCGTCGAGCGCGGCCGTCGAGACCTGCTCGTCGTCGGCGTCGAGCACCACCTCGACCCGCTGGTCGGCGTACTCGACGTCCTCCGACCAGTAGTCGCCGACGATGCCGAAGTAATCGTGCTCGGTCGCCATGATGCCCCCTACCCGACCAGTTTCTGCGCGAACACGTGCGGTGTGAAGCCCGTGAGGTCGTTGATGCCCTCGCCCTGGCCGATGAGCTTGATCGGCAGGCCCGTCTTCTCCTGCACCGCGAGCACGAACCCGCCCTTCGCGCTGCCGTCGAGCTTGGTGAGCACGAGCCCCGTGACGCCGCCGTGCTCGATGAACGCCTCGGCCTGGGCGAGGCCGTTCTGGCCGGTCGTCGCGTCCAGGACGAGCAGCACCTCGCTGATCGGCGCCTGCTTCTCGACGACGCGCTTGATCTTGCCGAGCTCGTCCATGAGCCCGCCCTTGGTGTGCAGGCGCCCGGCGGTGTCGATGATGACGATCTCGGTGCCGTCCTGCTTGGCCTTCTCGACCGTCTGGAACGCGACCGAGGCCGGGTCCTGCCCCTCGCGCTCGGGGCGCACGATCGACGCGCCCGCGCGCTCGGCCCAGGTCGCGAGCTGGTCGACCGCCGCCGCGCGGAAGGTGTCGGCCGCACCGACCACGACCGACCGGTCGTAGGTGCGCAGGAACCGCGCGAACTTGCCGATCGTGGTGGTCTTGCCGACGCCGTTCACGCCCACGACCAGCACGACCGCGGGCCGCTCGGTGAGTTTCAGCGTCGGATCGTACTTCGCCAGCCGCTCCTCGACGATCTCGCGGAGCATCCGCTGCACGTCGCGGGGGTCGGTGGTCTTGTAGCGGTCGACGTCGGCCCTGATGCGCTCGACGATCTCCTCGGTGACCGCCGGGCCGAAGTCGGCGGTGATCAGCGCGGCCTCGAGGTCGTCCCACGTGTCGTCGTCGATGGTCTTCGCACCGAAGATGCCGCGGAGGGCGTTGCCGAGCGACCACGAAGCGCGTTCTGCCATGACTCCAGCCTACGGAGTCCGCTCGCGGGGTGTTGCGTGTCGGTCGCCTTCGGCACAATGGCGAGGGCGTGCCGGCGACCGAACCGCCGACCCCTGACGAGAGGATGCGCTCGACGATGACGCAGCTGTTCCCGAGAGTCACCCCAGCAGAGGCCGGGCTCGACCCCGCCGCCCTCGACCGGCTCTTCCGATCCCTCGACGGCATCCGCGACGTGCACAGCGCCATGGTGCTGCGCGACGGTGCGGTCGTCGCCGAGGGCTGGTGGCATCCCTACGCCGCCGACGAACCCCACCTGCTCTTCTCCGTCTCGAAGAGCTTCACGTCCGCGGCCGTGGGCCTCGCGATCGACGAAGGCCTGCTCTCGCTCGACGACCGCGTCGTCGACCTGCTGCCCGACGATGCGCCGGCCGACCCCGACGAGCACCTGGCCGAGCTTCGCGTCGGGCACCTGCTCACCATGACGAGCGGGCACGACGGCGATGCGATGCGCGCGGTCGACGAGCAGCCCGCCGGGCCGGGCGCCGGCTGGGCGCGGCAGATGCTGGCGCTGCCGGTCGTGCACGAACCGGGCAGCCGGTTCGAGTACAACACCGGCGCGACGTACCTGCTCGCGGCGATCCTGCACCGCGTCACCGGCGAGCACCTCGTCGACTACCTGATGCCGCGGCTGTTCGAGCCGCTCGGCATCGACCGACCGACGTGGGAGGAAGACCCCGACGGCATCGTCGTCGGCGGCTTCGGCCTCTCGCTCACCACCGAGCAGCTCGCCGCCTTCGGCCAGCTCCTGCTCCAGCGCGGGCGGTGGGGCGACCGGCAGCTCCTTCCGCCCGAGTGGGTCGTCGCCGCGACCGCGGCCGAGGTGCCGAACGCCCCGAGCGCCAACCCCGATTGGGAGCAGGGCTACGGCTTCCAGTTCTGGCGCTGCCGGTTCGGCGCGTACCGCGCCGACGGCGCCTTCGGGCAGTTCGCGATCGTCTGGCCCGAGCCGCGCCTCGTGTTCGCGATCACCGGAGGCCTCGGCGACATGCAGCCCGTGCTCGACGCGATCTGGGCGGCGTTCCCCGAGTTCGCGGGCGGCGAGGTCGCCGCGAGCGGCGCGATCGGCACGGATGCGTCGGAGCACGCCGTCCCGCAGGACCTCGCGCCGCTCGACCTCGCGACCCTCGCCGTCCCGACCGTCGCCGGGTCGCCGAGCTCCCCGATCGAACCCCGCATCGACGGCCGGCCCTACGCCGTCGACGCGAACCCGCTCGGGCTGTCGTCGTTCACGGTGAGCCGCGACGCCGTCGGGCGCCTCGTGTGGGGGCTGGGTCGCGACGGCGGGCCCGTGCACGTCACGACCGGGTTCGGCGCGTGGCATCCGGGCGAGTTGCCGCTCGGCGAGGGTTCCGCGCTCGTCGCGACCAGCGCAGCCTGGGTCGACGAGACGACGCTCGCGGTGCGCATCGTCTCGGTCTCGACGCCGTTCTCGTGGACCCACACGATCGCGTTCGACCCCGACGGCGCGCGGGCGGCGGTGACGGTCGACCAGAACGTCGCGTTCGGTCCGACTCGCCTCGTCGACGCCGTCGGCCGGGCGGTCCCCGACGCCGCCTGACGGCCGGGGCCGGCCGACCCGCGTCTGCCCGGCGACAGCCCGGCGGTGGTGACGGTTCGGCCGGCGGATGTCGTGACGGTTCGGCCGGCGGCGGTCGTGACGGTTCGGCCGGCGGTGCCCGGCGACCCGCAGCTCGCCCGAGCGGCGGGGTAGGCTCGCCGCGTGGGGCTGAAGGCGACCGCGGCGGCGCGAGTCGACCGCTGGAACCGCCGGGGACGGGGCGGCGCACTCGCGGCTGCCCTCGCCCTCGTCGCCGGAACCCTGGTCACCGGGCTGATCGCGACCTCCCAGCACGCGGCCGCGAGCGCGGACTGGCACGCGGCCGCCGCCCGGATCGCCGACCTGCGCGACCGCCACGACGACGCCGAGCAGACCCTCGCCGACGAGGCGCGCGTGCTCGCCGCGCTCGTCGCGGACGTCGACGCGATCCTCGTCGTGGGTGCAGCCGACCTTGGCCTCGTGCCCGGCGAGGCCGAGTCCCGACTCGTCGGCGCGCGCGACGCCGCTGCCCGACTCCTCGTCGGCGACAACGTCGACGCGCCCGCGGTGTTCGACGCCGTCGAGGCGGACCCCGCCGAGCTCGCCACCGCGGCGCTGCGCGCCGATGCCGCCGAATTCGCCGACGCGATCGCCCCGACCTCGGGGCGGGTCACCACGCTGGTCGAGCGAGGCCGGGCGGTCGCGGCATCCGCCGATCGCCTTCGCACCGCGGTCGCGCGCTTCGCCGTCGCAGCCGCCGACCGCGGTACGGCCATCCTGGCCGAACGCGGCGACGCCGACGACGCGGCGAAGGCGCACCTCAGCCGGCTCCTCGACGGTCTCGCCGGTCATCGGGCGAGTCGCCTCGCGACCGCGGTCGCGGCGTACCGCGACGCGGTCGCGGCGGTGGTCGCCGCCTCCGAGGAGGCGCGGGCCCGCGCCGCGGCGGAAGCGGCGGCAGCGGAGGCGGCCCGGGCGAGCGCCGAGGCGGATGCCCGAGCCGACGCCGAAGCGGCGGCGCGCGCGGGCCGCACCGGCGCGGGGAGCGGGGTGGGCGCCCAGATGGCCTACCTGTTCCGGCACGTCTTCGACTACAACACCGCCGAGTGGGGCGACTACAACTCGTCGGGCGGCGACTGCGTGAACTTCGTCAGCCAGGGGCTGCTCGCCCGGGGCTGGTCGATGGACTCGACCTGGTACTCGAACGGCCCGGGCGCCGCGTCACGGGCGTGGATCTCGACCACCGCGCTGAACGCCTACCTCACCTCGCTCGGCATCCCGCGGCTCGGGCTGGATCAGCTCGACCTGGTGAAGGTGGGCGACGTCGGGGTGTTCGACTGGGGCGAGACCGGGCCGGGGTTCGACCATGCCATGACCGTCTCGAAGGTCGAGCCGGGCCCCGACGGGCCGATCGTCTCCTTCGTGAGCCACAACCTCGACGGCGAGTACCGCGAACTCCGGTACACGCTGTACGAGCAGCACTCGAACTCGAGCGCCTGGATCTTCTCCATTCCCTGAGCGGACACGGCCGACCGGATCAGGCGTCCGACCCGGGCCCGCCGTCGGCCCGCTCGCTCGGCCCGGCCACCGGCCCGCTCGCTCGGCACCGCCTCGGCTACGCCGAAGCCCGCTCCTCGCGCACCCGCTGCCCGACGACCGCGGACACGCCGTCCTGCCGCATCGAGACGCCGTAAAGCGCGTCGGCGATCTCCATGGTGCGCTTCTGGTGCGTGATGACGATGAGCTGGCTCGCCTCGCGCAGGTCTTCGAAGGTGGTGAGCAGCCGCCCGAGGTTGGCGTCGTCGAGCGCGGCCTCGACCTCGTCCATGATGTAGAACGGGCTCGGCCGTGCCTTGAAGATCGCCAGCAGCAGGGCGACCGCCGCGAGCGACCGCTCGCCGCCCGACAGCAGCGAGAGCCGCTCGATCTTCTTGCCGGCGGGCTTCACGCTCACCTCGATGCCGGTGGTGAGCAGGTCGTCGGGGTCGGTCAGCGAGATGCTGCCGACCCCGCCCGGGAACAGCACCGGGAACACCTCGGCGAACGCATCGCGGGTGTCCTCGAACGCCGAGCGGAAGATCGACTCCATGCGCCCGTCGATCTCCTCGATGATCGTGAGGAGGTCGCGGCGGGTGTGCTGCAGGTCGGTGAGCTGCTCGGTGAGGAACCGGTGCCGCTGCTCGAGCGCCGCGAACTCCTCGAGAGCGAGCGGGTTCACCCGGCCGAGCTGGGCGAGCTTGCGCTCCGCCTGGGCGAGGCGGCGCTGCTGCCGGTCGCGGTCGAACGGCTCGGATGCCACGGGCGCGACGTCGTCGGAGCCGGCTGCGTCGACGACCCCGGCGGGGTCATCGCCGCCCGCGTCGGCGGTCGTGCGGGCCCCGGCCTCGCGCGGGGCATCGACCGGCACCGGCACGTCGGGGCCGTACTCGGCGACGAGCACCGACTCGGTCAGTCCGAGCTCGCTTTCGGCGCGCTCGAGGAGCGAGGCGACGTGCAGCTTCTTCTCGTAGATGCGCAGTTCGAGGCCGTGCACGTCCTCGGTGACGGCGTGCAGGCGCTCGCGCACCGCGGCTTCGTCGCGTCGGTGCTGCACGAGCTCTTCGTTGCGGCCCGCTCGCTCGGCCTCGGCGCGACCGAGTGCGACGCGGGCCTCGGCGACCGACCGGTCGACAGACGCGAGCACGGGCGGCAGCAGCGCGGCGACGCGCTGGGCCGCGTCGAGTTGGGCGCGCCGCACGACGGCGCGCCGGGCCGCCTCGGCGGCGGCCTGCTGCTCGGCGGCGTAGCGCCGTTCCATCGCGGCGACCCGATCCTGCTCGGTGCTGACCCGCTGGCGGGCGGCTTCGACGCGCAGGCGCGCTTCGACCTCGTCTTCGCGGGCTCGTTCGAGGGTCGCGGCCGCACCGTCGCGCGGGGCGGTGTCGAGCACCGGTCGCGGTTCGTCTCGGGCGGCGGCGAGCGCGGCCTTCGCGTCGCCGTCGACGCGTTCGGCCTCGGCGACGCGCGCTTCGGCGTTCGCGGACGCTTCGGCGAGTCGAGCCGCGTCGGCCTCGGCGGCTTCGAGCCTGACCCTGGCACGGTTGATGCGTTCGGTGCGCTGGGCGAGTTGGGCGTCGAACTCGCGCAGTGCGGTCAGGGCCTGCTTCGAGGCATCCTTCGCGCCGGTGACGCGTTCGCGCTGGGCGGCGAGTTCCGTGCGCTGCTGCTCGATCGACGCGTTCACCTCGTCGAGCCGCGTGCGCGAGCGGTCGCGTTCGGCGATGAGCTCGATGCGGCTCTGGGTGCGGCCGGTGCCGCCGTGCACGGCGTAGCGGCCGATCACGGTGCCGTCGCGGGTGATCACGGTGGCGGGCCGGTCGAGTGCGGCCAGTGCCGGCGCGGCGGCGCGCACGGCGGCGAGGTCGTCGGCGACGAGCACCTCGGCGAGCAGCGCGAGCACGCCGGCGGGCGCGGTGACCACCTCGGCGGCCGGCACGAGCCCGTCGACCCGCAGGACGGCGGGCGCCGCACCGTCCGGGTCGGCGACGGCGAGGGACACCCGCCCGAGGTCGTCGCGTTCGGCCCGGTCGAGCGCGGCGAGGGCGGCGCCGGCGTCGGCGACGAGCACGGCGTCGGCGAGCGCCCCGAGCGCGGCCGCGACCGCCGCCTCGTAGCCCGGCTCGACCGCCAGGTGCTCGGCGAGCAGTCCGCGAACGCCGTCGACCCCGGCGGCCACGAGGGCCGCCGACCCGTCGCGCTGGTCCAGGGCGAGCGACAGCGCGGCGACGCGTGCGGCGAGGGCCTCGCGCTCGCGCTCGTCGCCGTGCAGGGTCTCGCGGATCCGCTCGATCTCGGCCTCGGCCTCGAAGACCGCGGCCTGGGCGAGTTCGTACGCTTCGTCGAGGTCGGTGTCGGCCGCATCGGCATCGGACTGCTCGGCCTCGGCGGCGGCGAACTCCGCGGCGGCCGCGGCGCGCCGCTCCGCCGAGGCCTCGAGCGCGTTGCGGTGGCGCAGCACCTCGCCGCGCACCGCCGCGAGCTTCGATGCGGCCGCGTCGGCGCGCCCGGCCAGCTCGGTGAGCTTCAGGTCGTGGGCGCGCACCCGCTCGGCCTGCGCGGCGATCTCGACGTCGACCCGGTCGAGCTCCTCGCGGGCCGTCGCGGTGCGCCGGTTCGCCGCGTCGAGCGCCTCGGCGGCGTCGTCGACCGCGGTGCGGATGCCGTCGAGCTCGGTGACGGCGGCATCGATGGCGGCACGGGTCACGGTGGGTGCGGCATCCGGTTGTTCCGAAGCGGACTCGAGCAGCGCGATCCGCTGGCCGGCGAGCGCCGCCAGCGAACGCAGGCGGTCCTGCACCGACTCGAGCGCGTGCGCCGACTGGCGCGCCTCGTCGACGCCGTCGCCGAGCGTGGCCTGCTCGAGCCGCTGCACGATGAGCTGATGCTGTTCGAGCTGCTCCTGCAGCACGAGCCGCTCGGAGTGCCGCTCCTGCTCGCTGCGGCCGTGCTCGTCGAGCGCCCGTTTCAGCGTGACGACCTCGTCGGCGAGCAGCCGCGCCTTCGCGTCGCGTACCTCGGCCTGGATGCCGGCCGCCTCCCGCGCGACCTCGGCCTGACGGCCGAGCGGCTTCAGCTGGCGGCGCAGCTCGCCCGCGAGATCGGACAGGCGCGTGAGGTTCGCCTGCATCGCGTCGAGCTTGCGCAGCGTCTTCTCTTTGCGGCGGCGGTGCTTCAGGATGCCGGCGGCCTCTTCGATGAACCCGCGCCGCTCGAAGGGGCTGGCGTGCAGCACCTGGTCGAGCTGGCCCTGCCCGACGATGACGTGCATCTCGCGCCCGAGGCCTGAGTCGCTGAGCAGCTCCTGCACGTCGAGCAGCCGGCACTGCTCGCCGTTGATCGCGTACTCGCTCTGCCCGCTGCGGAACAGCGTGCGCGAGATGGTGACCTCGCTGTACTCGATCGGCAGGGCGCCGTCGGTGTTGTCGATGGTGAGCGCGACCTCGGCGCGGCCGAGCGGGCCGCGGGTCGAGGTGCCGGCGAAGATGACGTCCTCCATCTTGCCGCCGCGCAGGCTCTTCGCCCCCTGCTCGCCCATCACCCACGCGAGCGCGTCGACCACGTTCGACTTGCCCGACCCGTTCGGACCGACGATGCAGGTCACCCCCGGCTCGAACGCGAAGGTGGTCGGCTGCGCGAAGGACTTGAAGCCCTTCAGCGTCAGGCTCTTCAGGTACATGGCCCCCCGGGTCGGCTGGATGGTGCGGATGCCTCGGAAGAGCGTACCCGAGCGGATGCCCCGGAGCTGCGCTCCCCCGCCGTTGCCGCCCGGATCGGACGCCGATAAGCTGCGAGGCTGCGAGCTGGGGAGGGACGCATGACGGTCGAGATCCGCCCGATCGCGCTGCCCGCTCGCGACGCGGCCCCGGATGCCTCGTGGGCCGAGCTCGAGGCGTACGCGGCGCTGGTCCGGCGGCTCGA
Organism: Agromyces larvae; assembly: GCF_022811705.1. Classification (NCBI taxonomy): domain Bacteria; kingdom Bacillati; phylum Actinomycetota; class Actinomycetes; order Micrococcales; family Microbacteriaceae; genus Agromyces; species Agromyces larvae. The sequence continues at coordinate 1,384,011 of NZ_CP094528.1, forward strand.
CGTCGAGACGCTCGGCACGGCCGACCTCGCACGCCGCCCGGCCGAGCTGCTCGTCTCGCTCACCGACCGGGAGGATCGCGCGCACATCGCGCTGGGCGCGTTCGACGCCGGCGCGCTCGTCGGTCTGGCCGAGGTCGTGTGGGAGCTCGATACCGACGCGACCACCGCGTTCGTGTCGATGCTCGGCGTCGAACCCGAGCGGCGTCGCGAGGGCATCGGCTCGCGACTGCTGGCCGAGGCCGAGCGGGTGGCGGCGGCCGCGGAGCATCCGACCACGGTGCTCTCAGCCGACCATCTGCTGGCGCACGACGACGGCGGCGGCGAGCGGCTGCACGCGCCGCAGGGAGGGGCGAGCCTGCCGGCCGGGCTCGGGGTCGTCCGGTTCGCGCTCGCGCACGGGTACGCGCTCGGGCAGCTCGACCGGGTGAGCGCGCTCGATCTCGACGGGCGCGCCGACGGCTTCCGTCGCCGGCTCGCCGAGCTCGAGGCATCCGCGTCGCCGAGCGCAGCCGGCTACCGCATCGAGACGTGGATCGATCGCGCACCCGACGACCTCGTCGATTCGCTCGCCGTCGCGCACGAGCGCATGTCGGTCGACGCGCCGAGCGGCGCGATCGCGTACGAGTTCGAACCGTGGGACGCCGCCCGGGTCCGCCACGACGAGCAGCGCTCGCTCGCGTCGGGGCGCACGTCGCTGGTCGCGGCGGCCGTCGCCCCCGACGGGGAGGTCGCCGGATTCACCCAGCTCTCCCTCCTCCCCGAGTCGCGCGCCGTGGAGCAGTGGGACACGATCGTGCTCGCCGTGCACCGCGGGCACCGTCTCGGCCTGCGCCTGAAGCTCGCCAACCTCGTGCTGCTCGCCGGCACCGACCCCGCGCGCGATCGCGTCTACACCTGGAACGCCGACGAGAACGCCCACATGCTCGCCATCAACGATGCGCTGGGCTTCACGCCGTTCGCCCTCGAATCGCAGTGGCAGCGGCCCTGAGCCCTTGAGCCCCCGGCCTCCCGTCAGCGCCGCACTCCGGCGCGCACGCGCTGACAGCGCGGGCAGCGGTGGCTCGACCGGTTCATGAACGCTTCGCGCACGATCGGGGTGCCGCATCGCGGGCACGCGCGCCCCTGGCGGCCGTAGACGTTCAGCGAGTGCGCGAAGTATCCGGCCTCGCCGTTGACGTTGACGTACTGCTCGTCGAAGCTCGTGCCGCCCTCGGCGAGCGCCTTCTCGAGCACCGCGCGCACCTCGGCGAGCAGCCGGCCGGCGGCGCGTGCCGACAGCGCGCGGGCCGGGGTGCCGGGGTGGATGCGGGCCGCCCACAGCGCCTCGTCCGCGTAGATGTTGCCCACGCCGCTCACCGTGGTCTGGTCGAGCAGCACGCGCTTGATCGCGGTGTCCTTGCGGCCCAGCGCGGCCCGGAACGCGCGGTCGGAGAAGGCGGGATCCAGCGGGTCGCGCGCGATGTGCGCGACCTGGGCGGGCACGGATGCTTCGCCCCAGCCGTACCCGCCGGGCGCATCGTCCGACGTCGGGACGAGCCGGTCGACCGCCAGGGAACCGAAGGTGCGCTGGTCCGCGAAGACGACGCACAGTTCGCCGTGCACGGGGTGGTGCAGGTCGATCCGCACGCGTTCGTGCCGTTCGGGCGCGGCGCCCGGCGCGCGCAGCAGCAGCTGCCCGCTCATCCCGAGGTGTCCGATGAGCGCCTCCCGAGCGGGTGCGGCGCCCGCTGCCGTCGGCTCCAGCGGCAGCCAGAGGAATTTGCCGCGCCGCACGGCGGCCCGCACGGAGCGCCCGGTCAACGCCGCCTCGAACTCGGCGGCGCCGCCGGTGTGGCGTGTCAGCGCGCGCTCGTCGTGCACGGTCACGCCAACGATCTGCGCCCCGGTCACCGCGGGTGCGAGGCCCGCGCGCACGACCTCGACCTCGGGCAGTTCAGGCATGCGGGCTCGGCTCCTCATCCATTGCGCCTCCAGCGTAGGCGGAGCCGCCGACGATCAGCCGAGCGCACCGAAGCCGGTCACGACGCACACCGTGCCGACGAGCAGAAGGATCGCTCCACCGACGAGGCCGCACCAGAAGCTGCGGGCGGCGACCGTGGTCGACAGCCGGGTCGCGACGATCGCCACGATCGTGAGGGCGACGCCGGTCACCGCCAGGATCGGCTGTGCGAACACCCACGCGAGCGGGATGAAGTGGATGCCGACCACCGCGAGGATCAGGGGCGCGTGCAGGTCGGAGCGCCCACGACGGCTCGCCAGGATCGCGAGGACGACCATCGCGACCACCTCGACCCAGAACACGATGACGTAGGCGATGAAGGCCGGACCCCCGACCACGAGCGCCGACGGTTCCGACCAGTTCCGCACCACGGCCGGGACGGTGATCGCCACGAGGGCGACGCCGCCGAGCCCGATGGCGGCGAGCACGACCCGCCAGAGCCAGTGCTTCGGTGGACGCTCCTGCGCCCAGCCGGCCCAGATGAACGCCGCCAGCCCGAAGATCGCGCCGGTGAACAACAGGTCTCGGGGGAACTCCAGGGTGAGCATGCACGCCTCCTTCGGCGCCCGAGTCTAGGGCAGGCCGAGGCCGGCGACCGGCCCTCTCCACAGGCGCAGGGCTCCACCGGCGCAGGAGGGATCCACAGGCGCAGGGCTCCACCGGCGCAGGAGCGCTGCCGCGCGGTCAGCGGCTCCCGTCGAGCAGGGTCCAGGCCTCGAGTGCAGCGGCCATCTCGGCCTGCTTCTTGCTCGTGCCGTCGCCGGTGGCGGTGACGAGGTCGCCGACGGTCACCGTCGCCACGAAGTGCTTGCTGTGGTCGGGACCGCTCTCGGTGACGATGTAGACCGGTGCCGGGGCGCCCTTGCGCGCCGCGATCTCCTGCAGGCTGGTCTTCGGGTCCATGGCCGCGCCGAATCGGGACGCGTCGCGCATCAGCGGGCCGATGAGCCGCAGGACGAGCGCGGTCGCCTCGTCGCCGCCGCGATCGAGGTACGTCGCCCCGATGATCGCCTCGACGGTGTCGGCGAGGATCGACGGCTTGTCGGCCCCGCCCGTGAGGGTTTCGCCGCGGCCGAGCCGGATGTAGCGGCCGAGCCCGATCGACCTGGCGATCTCGGCGAGCGCGACGCTCGACACCAGGCTCGCGCGACGCTTGGCCAGTTCGCCCTCGTCGAGGTCGGGGTGGTCGCGGTACAGCCGCACGGTGACGGCCTGACCGAGGATCGAGTCGCCCAGGAACTCGAGGCGCTCGTTCGTCGGGATGCCGCCGTGCTCATACGCGAACGACCGGTGCGTGAGCGCGAGGAGCAGGAGGTCGGGATCGAGCCGGACCTGCAGCGTCTGCTGCAGATCGTCCAGCGTCGAACCCTCGGCCTCGGAGCGCTCCGTCGTGGTCACGACCGGTCGTGCGATGTCGCGTCGATCAGACGTCGGCGACCTTGCGGCCCTTGTACTCGAGGAAGAGCGGGGTGCCCGCCGAGTCCTCGACGACCTTCGCGCGGTGCGGAAGGCTGTACGTGACCTTGCCGTTCTCGACGGTCTTCACCAGCGTGGGGACCTCGGCCTTCCACTGCGAGCGGCGTGCGCGCGTGTTCGACCGTGACATCTTCCGCTTGGGAACAGCCATGACTCTCTCTCAATCTCTCTGCGGGTCGGTGTCGGATGCGACATCCGAGCCGTCGTCTCCGGAAGCCTGGAACCCCGTGAGCGCGGCCCATCTCGGGTCGCGCTGCTCAGGGGTGACGAGTTCCGGATGATCGGCCAGACGAAGCCCGGTCTCTGGATCGAGTCCGGGGCAATCCGGCCGGCACACCGGCTGGAACGGCAGTGCCAGCACTACCGCATCGCGAATGAGCGATTCAAGATCCACGTGGTCGTCTTGAACCTCATACTCGAAAGCTTCCCCAGAATTGTACGCGAAAAGCTCCTGGAACTCGACTTCGACGGGCAGCGCGATGTCGATCAGGCATCGACCGCACTCGCCTTCGGCGACGGCGTCGACCTCGGCCGACACGAGAATGCCCTCGTGCACCGATTCGAGCCGGACGTCGAGATCGACCTCGGCGCCCGCGCGCACCGACACGAGCCCTTCGCCGAGCTGTTCGGCTGCCGGCACCGTGAACCGGCTCTCGCGCATCTCGCCGGGGCGCCCGATCAGATCGCGCACGTTGAGGGCGTAGGGTCCTTGCTGGCTGCTCACGAGCGTCGATTCTACGCGCGACCGCAGCTCGTGCGGGCGGGCCCGCCCGCGGCCGTGCGCCGGCGGGCTCAGGCGCCCGAGGTGGGTCGGCCGATCGTGATCCGAGCCGACCAGGCGCCGAGCAGCGAGGCGGGCAGCAGGGCGGCGCGCACGCGGTCGACCGGTCGCGCATCGGCGGCGAGCGCGTGTCGCACCTCGCCGAGCGCGTCGAGGAGCTGATCGGCCGGATGCGGCACGGCCGCCGGGGTGATCTCGGGTCCGTACCGCTCGCGCTCGACCGCGTCGCGCAGCACCGAGAGCGCCCCGCCCGCGTCCTCCGCGAACGCCGGTCGTCCGGCGAGCGCGGCGGCGAACGCCCTGGGGGTGAGCGCGGGCGCGAAGCCGGCGCCGAGATCCCGGCTGGTCGCGAGCACCTCCTCCCAGGCGGCGATCGCGGGCGACCGGCCACGACGGATGCGACGACGCCGACCCGCGCGCTGCAGCGTCCGTGCGGCCGCGGGGACGAACAGCAGCGCGACGACCAGCACCGCCCCGCCGGCGATCCTGACCGTGAGATCGGCCGGATCCGATGCCTGGGTCGTGCCCGGTGCTGCGAGCCCGCGGTCGGGGTCGAGGTCGGGCCGGCCCGTCACCGCGCCCGTCGTCCCCGGCGCGACGTTCGGCACGGCGCCGGTGCTCGCGGTGTCGGGTCGGGTGTAGCTCGGCACCACGCCGCGACCCGGGGTGGGTTCGAAGGCGACCCAGCCCACGCCCGCGAAGTACAGTTCGGGCCAGGCGTGCAGGTCGTGGCTGTCGACCCGGACGACGGTGCGCCCGTCGATGCGCTGGTCGGTCGAGGATCCGGCGGTGTACCCGACCGAGATCCGCGAGGGGATGCCGATCTCGCGCGCGAGCACCGCCATCGTCGCGGCGAAGTGCACGCAGTAGCCCGACTTCGCCTCGAGGAAGCTCGCCACCACGTCGTAACCGCCGCCGTCGTAGCCCTGCTCGACGGGCGCCTCGGTCGAGTACGAGAACTCCTCGCCGCGCAACCAGTCCTGGATGGCGACCGCGGCGTCGTACTTCGTCGCCGCCCCCGCGGTCACCGCGGCCGCCGTGTCCCGGATCACCTGCGGCCGGTCGTCGGCGAGGCCCAGGTTGCGCGTCTCGATGAGCTCCGGGATGGGGCCGGCGGCCTCGCGCAGCTGGTCGGCGGTGGGGTCGACGTCGAGCCGGGTGACGCGGTAGTTCTGGCCCTCCGTTCCGGTGTCGACGCTGCGGATCGCCAGCGAGGAGCGCTCCCAGTACCACGAGCCGCGCAGGTTCTCGACCCGAGCGGTCGGGTACGGGGCGGGCAGCCAGTTCGTGCTCAGCGCGTCGACGGTCACGTCGATCGTGCGTTCGGCGGTCTCTATCTCGTCGCCGAGGCCGACGGGGTGCGGCAGCAGGTCGACGGTGTTCTCGCTGTCGACCCCCTCGAGCGACGCCCCCCACACCTCGCCGCGGAACCGGTCGATGGTCAGCAGCCGGAAGTAGGGCCGATCGGCGTCGGGCGACGTGTAGTGGAACGCGGGCACCGGCGCCGGCCGGCGCAGGTCCCGTCCGAGATCGATGAACGGGCTCACCCCGCGCGAGAACAGCGACCCCGCGCCCGACTTGCCGAACAGCTCGCTCTGCGAGATGCTCGGCGTCGCCGCAGCCAGCACCGAGGCGGCGACGAGCCCCACGACGGCGACGCCGACGGTCGCCGCGAGGCTGGATGCGATGGGCACCCGTTGCGGCCCCTCGATCACGGGGCCGTCCTGCTCGATGCCGACGGCGAGACGAGACCGCCGTCGGACGCGGACGTCGATCCGCAACAGCACCAGGAACGCCGCCGCGGTCGCGAGCAGGTTCTGCGGCTGCGCCCCGTCCGCGACGATGAAGCCCGGGATCATCACCGGCACGAGCGCGGGCACCGCCGCGAGCGCCGGCATCCGGCCCGCCTGCACCGCGAGGTCGGCGACGATGCTGAGCGCACCGGTGCCGACCGCGAGGGCGAACAGCAGCGCGGGCACGGCGATCGCCGGCGGCGCCTGCTGCTGGATGGTGCGGCCTGCACCCTCGAGCAGCCCGCCGAACTGGCCGAAGGTCTCGAAGGTCGGCACCAGGAGCAGGAACCCCGACGAACCGCCGAACACGAGCGTGAGCTGCATGAGCAGGACGGCCGCCTGCGCCACCGGCACGAGTCCCGCCGGGGCGCCGATCGCGCGGGCCCCGAGTCCGGCGGCGAGCACCCCGGCCGCGATGAACGCGCACAGCCACCACCAGCCGCTCCCCGAGATGAGCGGGCCGAGCGAGGTGATCGCCGCCGCCATGAGCAGGAGGGTGCCGCCCGCGAGCGCGGCGCGTTGCGCGATCGGCAGACGGCCGGGGTCAGGATGCATCGGCGCCGCCCCCGTCCGTGCGGATCCGGCTGCGCGCGCCACCGCCGGCCGCCCATGCCTCGGCGATGTCGCCCGATCGGCGCACGCGGACGATCTGCCAGTCGGCGTCTTCGAGGAGCCGCACCATCGAGGGGCGCACCGACTCCAGCGCGAACGCGACCGCCGGAGCGAACCCGGGTCGCAGTGCGACCAGCTGTGCGACGTCGGACGCGTCGGGATCCACGAGCACCGCGTACCCCGGCATCCGCCCCTCGACGGGTGTTCCGGCCGGCGCGACCTCGCCCCCGCCGCCCACGGCACGCGCGTGCGGCCGGTCCTCGGCGGCGAGCCGTGCGAGGTCTTCGAGCAGCACCCGGTCGCCGCCGGGCATCCGGTACCCGGTCGAGGCGCTCGCGTCGACCGCCCCGCGCGTCGGGTCGGCGACCCGGTCGAGCCGCAACCGGAACCCCTGCCCGAGCAGGTGCACCCCGATCGAGGCGACGATCTCGACCGCGAGCTCGAACCCCACGTGCCGATCGCCGATGCCCGTCCGGGCCACGCCGCCCGGCCCGGCATCCACCAGGAGCCGGGCCTCGGGATCGCCGCGCTGCTCCTCGTCGCGCACCATGAGCTCGCCGCGGCGTGCCGTCGCGGGCCAGTTCACCCGGCGCAACGGGTCGCCGTAGCGATACTCGCGGGCGATGAACTCGTCGGAGTTCGGGTGCGTGCGCCGCTGCAGCCCGTGCAGCACGCCGTCGAGCGATGCGCCGGTGCCGATCACCGGGTCGAGCCGGGTCACCCTCGGCGTCACGACCAGCTCGTGCGATCCGCCGATCGGCCGCATCGCCCGGGCGAGGCCGAACGGGTCGGTCGTCGTCACGCGCAGCGGTCCGATCGCGAACACGCCGCGCCACGGCGTCGGCAGACGGTACGACAGTCGCGCCCGATCGTCGCCGCGCGGGGCGATCCGCTCGTGCGCGCCGAGTGCCGGAAGCACGGCCTCGTCGGGAGTGCGCATCCCCGGCGGCGCCGTGTCGGTCCACATGGCGCCGTCTAGGGTGCGGGATCCCCGATTGCGCACCTCGACCCGCACCTCCACGGTCGACCCGGCCGATGCCACGTGCGGCGCGAACGCCCGGCGAACCGCGAGCTGCGGCATCCGCACGCCGACGAACCCGAGCGCGACCACCGGAACCGCGATCGCGGCGAACGCGAGCAGCAGCACATCGCGCAGGTCGAACCAGAGCGCGATGCCGAGCAGCACCGCTCCCACGCCGACCAGCGCGGCACCGCGCCCCGTCAGCCGGGGCAGCGACGCGGCGCGGCCGGCTCTCGGGCGAGGCATCCGTTCAGTCCTTCCGGGTACTGCCCACCGGCACCGGGGTGTCCGCGACGACACGCCGGACGATCGCGTCGGTGAGCGGACCGGAGTCGTGGTCGTGGCCGCCCACCGCGCGGCTGGTGGGGATCAGCCGGTGCCCGAGCACGGGCACCGCGAGCGCGTCGATGTCGTCGGGCAGCACGAAGTCGCGGCCGTGCATCGCGGCGTGCGCCTTCGCGGCGCGCACGAGCTGCAGCGTGGCGCGCGGGCTCGCGCCGAGCCGCAACTGCCGGTCGTCGCGGGTGGCCCGCGCGAGCCCGACCGCGTACTCCTTCACGGCGGGCGAGGTGTAGACGTGCTGCACGGCGACGATCATGTCGCCGAACTCCTCGAGACCGACCACCGCGCCGATGTGGTCGAGCGGGCTCGACGTCTCGCGTGTGGCGAGCATCGACAGCTCGTCGCCGGCCGACGGATACCCCATCGAGATGCGGGCCATGAAGCGGTCGCGCTGCGCCTCGGGCAGCGGGTAGGTGCCCTCCATCTCGACGGGGTTCTGCGTGGCGACGACCGTGAACGGATTCGCGAGCCGGTAGGTGGTGCCGTCGGCGGTGACCTGGCGCTCCTCCATGCACTCGAGCAGCGCCGACTGGGTCTTCGGGCTGGCCCGGTTGATCTCGTCGCCGATGACGAGGTTCGCGAACACCGGGCCCGGCTTGAACTCGAACCGCCGGGTGGCCTGATCGAACACCGACACGCCCGTCACGTCGCTCGGCAGCAGGTCGGGCGTGAACTGGATGCGGCTCACCGTGCAGTCGACCGATCGGGCGAGCGCCTTGGCGAGCATGGTCTTGCCCACGCCGGGCACGTCCTCGATGAGCAGGTGCCCCTCGGCGAGCATGACGGTCAGCGCCGCCGTGATCGCGTCGCGCTTGCCGCTGATGACGGCCTCGACGTTCTGCACGATTCGCGCGGCGTGCGCGCCGACGTCGTCGATCGGCATGACGGGCCGTTCGTCGGCCTCGACGACTCCCCCGGCTGACGGCGCCGCGTCGGTCATGGCAGTCTCGCCCCGGCCAGGTACTCGGCGACCGCGCCGGGCACGTACGGCGTCACGTCGCCGCCGAGCGACGCGACCTGACGCACCAGCGAGCTCGACACCAGCGCGTGCGCCGGGTCGGGCAGGAGGAACACCGTCTCGACGCCGGCGAGGTGCCGGTTGACGATCGCCATCGGCGTCTCGTAGGCCACGTCCACCTGCGACCGGATGCCTTTGACCAGCACCGAGGCGCCGACGTCGCTGCAGTAGTCGACGAGCAGCCCCATGCTCCAGGATGCGACGACGATGCGCCCCGGGATGCCGGCGTCGGAGACCGCCTGCTCGATGAGCGCGACCCGCTGGGCGATCGGCAGCAGGGCGTTCTTGTCGGGGTTGTGCACCACCACGACGTGCAGTTCGTCGTAGAGCGAGGCCGCACGTTCGATCACGTCGAGGTGGCCCAGGGTGACTGGGTCGAACGAGCCCGGGACGACGGCGATCCGCTGCATGCGTCAACTGTAATGCCCGAGCGCCCCGCCGGAAGGGGTGCCTCGAACTCTCAGCCCTTGTTCAGGAATCCGCCGGTCTCGTCGTCGAGCCGGCGCCGCACGGCGGCCGCGAGCGCGGGGTGCCCGGCAAGCGTCGGGTCGGCCGAGACGACCTCGCGGGCCGCCTCGCGGGCGTCGGCGATCAGGTCGCCGTCGCGCACCACGCGCAGCAGCTTCAGCGAGCTGCGCCCGCCCGACTGGCTCGACCCGAGCACGTCGCCCTCCTGACGCAGTTCGAGATCGACCCGCGCGAGCTCGAAGCCGTCGAGGGTCGCCGCGACCGCCTCGACGCGCTGCAGCGCGACCGACCCCGGCATGGCCCGCGTGACGAGCAGGCACAGCCCCGGCACCGACCCGCGACCCACCCGCCCGCGCAGCTGGTGCAGCTGCGAGACGCCGAACCGGTCGGCGTCGAGCACCACCATGGCGCTCGCGTTCGGCACGTCGACGCCCACCTCGATGACGGTCGTGGCCACGAGCACGTCGATGTCGCCGGCGGCGAAGGCGCGCATCACCGCGTCCTTCTCGTCGGCCGCCATGCGGCCGTGGAGGGGTTCGACCCGGAGGTCGGCGAAGCGCGGGTGGGCGCGCAGCTCGGCCAGGACGGCCGACACGGATGCCTCGGGCCCGGCGTCGGCCGGGGCATCCGCCTCTCCGGGCGCGGCACCCGCACGCGTCCCCGCGAGCGCCGCACCGGCCGCATCGCGGCCGGGCTCCAGCGCCCCGCCGGGCTCCAGCGTCCCGCCCGGCTCCAGCGTCTCGCCGGGCTCGCCGGCGGAGGCGTCGATCGCCGGACAGACGACGAAGCCCTGCCGCCCGAGTTCGACCTCTTCGGCCAGCCGCTCCCACACCCGCGAGCGCCAACCCGGCTTCAGCGCGAGCGGCACGACGTGGCTCTCGATGCCGGCTCGGCCCGCGGGCAGCTCTCGGATGGTCGACACGTCGAGGTCGCCGAACACGGTCATCGCGACCGTGCGCGGGATCGGGGTGGCGGTGAGCACGAGCACGTGCGGCGGATGCCCGCCCTTCAGCCGCAGCGCCTCGCGCTGGTCGACCCCGAACCGGTGCTGCTCGTCGACGACGACGAGTCCGAGGTCGGCGAACGACACCGCGTCGCCGATCAGCGCGTGGGTGCCGACGACGATGCGCGACTGCCCGGCGGCGGCGCGCAGCAGGGCTCGGCGGCGCTCGGCCGCGGGCAGCTGCCCGGTGATCAGCGTGGGGACGAGTTCGGCCGAGAGCTCGGGGCCGAGGACCTTCGCGATCGATCGCAGATGCTGGGCGGCGAGCACCTCGGTCGGGGCCAGCAGCGCCGACTGCCCGCCCGAGTCGGCGACCGCGAGCATCGCACGCAACGCGACGAGCGTTTTGCCGGAGCCGACCTCGCCCTGCACGAGCCGGTTCATCGGCACGGGTTCGGCGAGGTCGTGCGCGATCTCGTCGCCCACGTCGGACTGATCGCCGGTCAGCGGGAACGGCAGGGCGGCGTCGAACCTCGCCAGGAACCCGCGCTCGGCCGGCCGGCGCGCGGTGGTCTCGCGGGTGCGCAGTTCGGCCCGCCGCTGGAGCAGGGCGGTCTGCAGCACGTACGCCTCGGTGAAGCGCAGGGTGCGTCTGGCCGCCTTCCAGTCGGCCTCGCGTTCGGGCCGGTGGATGCGCCGGAGCGCGTCGCCGTGCGCGAGCAGCGACCGTGCCGCCCGCACGTCGGCGGGAATCGGGTCGTCGACGGGGCCGAGCCCCTCGAACACGAGCGCGATGGTCTTCGCCAGCTGCCAGCTGGCGATCGTCGCGGTGGCCGGATAGATGGGGATCGGCGCCTCGGCCCACCGCTTCGCCTCGGCCGACGCGGCGTCGACGACCTCGTCGAAGAGTTCGTAGTCGGGGTGCGCGAGCTGGCGCACGCCCTTGTAGGCGCCGACCTTGCCGGCGAACACGCCCTGCCGGCCCGGCCGCAGCTCGTTCGCGCGCCACTTCTGGTTGAAGAACGTGAGGGTGAGGATGCCGGTGCCGTCGGAGATCTTCGCCTCGACGATCGACCCTTTGCGCTGACGCATCGACCGCTCGCTCACCTCGAGCACCTCGGCGACGATGGTGACGTTCTCGTCGAGCGGCAGCGACTCGAGGGCGGTGAGCTCGCCGCGCATCGCGTACCGCCGCGGGTAGTGGGCGAGCAGCTCGCCGACGGTGCGGTACCCGAACGCGCGCTCGATCGACTGCGCGGTGCGGCCCCCCAGCACACCCGTGAGGCGCGTGTCGAGCGTGAGCGCACCGACGGGTGTCGGGGCTTCGGCGGTCATGCCTCGATGGTAGGCCCGGCCTCCGTCACGCCGGACGGCCCGGCGGGCACGGCCGCGTCGTCGAGCTGCGCGAGCGCGTCGAGTTCGGCGCGGACCCACGGGTCGTCGGGTCGGACCTGCACCAGCGCCCGCTGCACCGCGAGCGCCTCCTCCGTGCGCCCGAGCGTGCGCAGCGCCCGCCCGACCGACCAGCGCGCGACCTGCTGCTGTTCGAGGCTGCCGAAGCGGTCGGCTGCGGCCACCGCGAGCTCGAACTGGGCGAGGCCCGCCTCGGCGTCGCCGCCGTCGTGCAGGGTCCAGCCCAGGTTGTTGTGCAGCGCCACTCCCCAGCGCAGCACGCGCGGGTCGCGCTCGGCCGCGAGCAGCTCGAGCCCCTGCTCGGCCCACTCCTGCTCGTGCCCGGCATCGTGCAGGGCGAGCATGTGCACCGCATCGAGCGCGAGGAACGACGACCCGGCCTGCACGGCTCCGCGCACCGCACGGGTGAGCGCGGTGAGGGCCTCGTCGGCGCGGCCCGCGCCGGCCAGCAGCCGGCCGCGCTCGAGTTCGACGCGGCTGTCGAGCTCGGCCGTCTCGGCGGCGTCGCCCCCGGCGGCGGCGGTGTCGATCGCGTCGAGCGCGTCGAGCGCCTCGGCGGTGCGCCGCTGGACGCCGAGCGCCCGCGCGACCTGCGTCGCCATCACCGCGCGCAGATGCGGCGAGGAATCCTCGTCTGCGGCGGCGGCGCGGAACCGCGCCTCGCTCGCGATCGGATCGTCGAAGTCCCAGAGTCGGTCGATGGCGCGTTGGACGTCTCCCCGGTGACGGGCCGGGTCGGTGTGCACCTGCTCGGTCGTGTCATCCACGCTTCCATCATGTCAGGCTCGCCGCGGGCTATGCTGCCGGGAGCATGACCCGGATCATCTCAGGCTTCGCCGGCTCGCTCGCGCTCCGCGTGCCGCGCTCGGGCACCCGACCGACCAGCGACCGCGTGCGCGAGGCGATCTTCTCCGCGCTCGAGTCGCGCGACCTGGTCGACGGCGCCCGCGTGCTCGACCTGTACGCGGGTTCGGGCGCGCTCGGGCTCGAGGCGGCCAGTCGCGGCGCGGCCGAGGTCGTGCTCGTGGAGCGGTCGAAGCCCGCCGCAGACGTCTGCCGCGCCAACGCGGACGCGGTGCGCCGGGCGGCGCCCCGCAGCGGCACGCCCAGGATCCGGGTCGACGCGCGCCCCGTCGCCGCGCACCTCGAACACTCGGATGCCACGGCCGACCTGGTCTTCATCGATCCGCCGTACGACCTCGGCGAGCCCGAACTGGCGCGCGACCTGGCCCTCGTCGTGCCGCGGCTCTCGCCCGACGCGGTCGTCGTCGTCGAGCGCAGCTCGCGCTCCCCCGAGCCGACCTGGCCGGCCGGGCTCGAGCCGGCCCGGCGACGCGACTACGGCGAGACCACGCTGTGGTGGGCCGACGCGGCCCCCGCCGGCCCCTGACCCGTCGGCGCAGACCCGTCGGCGCTGACCCGTCGGCGCAGAGCAGCCGACGCTGACCGGCCGAGGCTGACCCGTCGGCGCGGCTCAGCCGGCCCGGCCGTCCCACCCGGCGTACGGATCCCAGCCGCCGGCGGCCACGTCGACGCCGTCGAGCAGCACCGCGGGCTCGCCCGCGACCGCTCGGCCGATCACGGTGAACGGCTCGGGCGGCACGGTGCCGGACGGGAACGCCGCCAGCAGGCCGTGATCTTCGGCGCCGGCGAGCGCGAGGCGCGGATCGTCGCCCAGGGATGCCGCGTCGAAGTCGATCGCGACGCCGCTGGCCTGCGCGATGCGCAGCGCATCGCGCGCGAGCCCGTCGGACACGTCGAGCATCGCGGTCGCACCGGCGCGCGCGGCGACGACTCCGGCCGCCACCGGCGGTGCCGGCGCGAGCTGGGCTGCGACCTCGACCGGATGCTCCGCGCGCACGCGTGCGGCCGCGGCGGGATCGGGCTCGCCCGCGGCATCCGTCCCGTGATCGAACAGCAGCCGCAGGCCGCGAGCGGCGAGCCCCCGCTCGCCGGCGTGCGCGATCACCTCGCCGGGCCGCGCGCCCGAGCGCAGCACCGGCGCGCGCCCCTCGAGGTCGCCGAACGCGGTGACCGCGATCGTGAGCACCGTCGACGCCGACAGGTCGCCGCCGACGACGCCCGCGCCGGGTGCGAGCCGCGCGAGCCCGTCGCGCAGACCGTCGGCGATGCCCTCGAGCACCTCGACCGGCATCGACGGCGGCGCGGCGATCGCGACGACCAGCGCCGTCGGCCTCGCCCCCATCGCCGCGACGTCGGTGAGGTTCGTGGCCGCCGCCTTCCAGCCGAGATCGTGCGGGGTCGACCAGGCGAGCCGGAAGTCGGGCCCGTGCACCATGAGGTCGGTCGTGACGACGTAACGCCGGTCGGGGGCGGCGAGGACCGCGGCGTCGTCGCCGGGGCCGAGCAGCGCCGCATCGCCCGAGACGAGCCTCGGCAGCACGCGCGCGAGCACCGCCGACTCGCCGAGGGAGGCGATGGTCGCCGAGTCGGGGCCGCGATCGTCGCGCTCGTCGCGCCCAGCCGTCTCCATGCGTTCCACGCTAGCCTGATCCGGATGCCCCGCCCGCTCCAGCCCCGCACCCCGCTCGTCGCACGTACCTCTCGCACGGCCCGCGCGGGCGCACTCGCGCTCGCCCTCGCGGCCGGCGCGGCGCTGCTCACGGGCTGCGCCCGCGCGGTGTCGCTCGAGCCCGCCGACGATGCGGCCGACGTGGCGTGCGCCGACGTCGCGGTGCGCCTGCCCGACGCCGTCGCCGGGCTCGCGGAGCGCGAGACCGATGCGCAGGGCACCGGCGCGTGGGGCGACCCCGCCGCGGTGCTGCTGCGCTGCGGTGTGCCGGCACCCGGCCCCACCGAGCTCGAATGCGTCTCGTACGACGGCGTCGACTGGATCATCGACCCCGCGGATGCCCCGAACTACCGTTTCACGACGTACGGGCGCACGCCCGCGGTCGAGGTGATCGTCGACTCCGAGCAGGTGTCGGGCACCACCGTGATCGCCGACCTGTCGACGGCGGTGTCGGCTGTGCCCGCCGACGGCGCGTGCACATCGCCCGACGACGTCACCGACGCCCTCGACGACTGAGCCGCGCTCGGCTCAGCGCGCGCCGCGCGCCAGCCCGACCTCGATCAGCTCGGTGATCAGCTCGGGGTAGGCGAGCCCCGACCGCAGCCAGCAGGTCGGGAACATCGAGATGGGCGTGAAGCCCGGCATCGTGTTCACCTCGTTGACCACGAACCCCGCATCCGTGAGGAACACGTCGACACGGGCGAGGCCTTCGCCGCCGATCGCCTCGAACGCTCGACGGGCGACCCGCTGCAGTTCGAACAGCTCGTGGTCGCCGAGGTCGGCCGGGCACACCAGCTCGACGCCCGGGGCGTCGAGGTACTTCGCCTCGAAGTCGTAGAACTCGCGGCCGGTGACCACGATCTCGCCCGCGACGCTCACCCGCGGCGCCTCGCCGTCGCGCCCGCCGAGCACCGCGACCTCGAGCTCGCGCCCGACGACGGCCTGCTCGACGAGCACGGCGCGGTCCTCCGCGAACGCCACGTCGAGTGCGGCGTCCAGCTCGGCCCAGTCGGCGACCTTCGTCACCCCGACGGAGCTGCCCGCACGCGACGGCTTCACGAACACCGGCAGCCCGAGGGACTGCACCCGGCGGGTCCACAGCTCGGGATCGGCCGCGAGCGCCGCGCGCGTGAGCGTGACCCACGGCGCCACCTCGAGCCCGGCGCCCTCGAGCACGGTCTTCGTGACGTGCTTGTCCATGCCGATCGCCGACGCGAGCACGCCGTTGCCGATGTACGGCAGTCCGACCAGCTCGAGCAGGCCCTGCACGGTGCCGTCCTCGCCGAACCGGCCGTGCAGGATCGGGAACACCACGTCGACGTCGCCGAGCGAACGTTCGCCCGAGGCATCCGTCACGCGAAGCTCGCGCGAGGCCGCGCTGACGGGCCAGCTGACGCGGGTGCCGTTGTCGACCACCTCGGGCAGTCGCGCGGGGTCCAGCGCGAACCGTCCGGGATCGTCCTGCTCGAGCACGAACGCCCCGTCGCGCGTGATGCCGACGGGGACGACCTCGTACCGGCTACGGTCGATCGCCCCGAGCACTCCGCCCGCCGTCGCGCAGCTGATCGAATGCTCGCTTGAGCGCCCGCCGAACAGCAGAACCACCCTGCGCCTGGTCATCGAGAGTCCTTTCGCCCTGGGGCTCGTCATCGGTCGTGAGATGGGGTGCGATGTCCTTCGGGTCCATCGTCCCGGCGAGGACCTGCCTCACCTGCTCGACGATGGGCATCTCGACGCCCTTCGCCTTCGCGAGCTCGAGGATCGGCCCCACGCTCGCGAGCCCCTCGGTGGTCTGCTGCATCTGCTTCACCACGTCGGCCAGCCGGTACCCGCGACCGAGCAGCCGCCCGGCGGTGTTGTTGCGGCTGAGCGGCGACTGGCTGGTCGCGATCAGGTCGCCGAGGCCCGCGAGGCCCGCGAGGGTGTCGCGCTGCGCGCCGTACGCGACGGCGAAGTCGGTCATCTCGACGAGACCGCGCGTGATGATCGACGCCTTCGTGTTCTCGCCGTAGCCGACGCCGTCGACGATGCCGATGGCGACGGCGATCAGGTTCTTCAGCACGCCGCCGAACTCGGTGCCGATCACGTCGGTGTTCACGAAGCTGCGGAAGTAGCGGTTGCGCGCGACGGAGGCCACGGCCTGCGCGGTTTCGAGGCTGTCGGATGCCACGACCGCCGCCGTGGGCTGCTCCTTCGCGATCTCGAGCGCGAGGTTCGGTCCGCTGACCACCGCGACCTTCGCGGTATCGATGGGCAGCACCTCGGCGATCACCTCGCTCATGCGCAGCCCCGTGGACTTCTCGACGCCCTTCATGAGCGACACGATGGTGGCGTCGGCGTGCAGGTGCGGGGCGGCGAGCTTCAGGTTGTCGCGCAGCGACTGGCTCGGCACGGACACGTACACCTGCTCGGCGCCGGCGAGCGCGAGGTCGAGCCGGCTCGTCGCGCGCAGGTTCACCGGCAGGTTCACGCCCGGGAGGTAGTCGCTGTTGCGCTTGGCCTCCTGGATCTCGCGGGCGAGCTCGGGGCGGCGTGCCCACACGACCACGTCGGCGCCCCCGTCGGCCAGGATCTTCGCGAACGTCGTGCCCCAGCTGCCGGCGCCGAGGACGGCGACGCGCTTGCCCGGGCCGCGGCGCGGGGCGGGTCTATTCCTCAAGGCGGCCGGTCTCCTTCTGGCCGTGCTGGAGCGGATCCCATCGCTCGGCGGGCGCCGGCTCGTCGCGGATCTCCGCGAGGAGTGCGGTGATCGCGTCCATCAGCTCGGCAGTCGCAGCGGTCAGCGTCGCCTGATCGAGCGGCCGGCCCCGGTAGGCCGAGAGATCGAGCGGTTCGCCGATGATGACGTCGACCGTCTTGCGCGGGAACAGGCTGATCTTCTTGCCGTAGCGCGGCATGATCGCCTGGGTGCCCCAGTGGGCCGCCGGGATGAGCGGGATGTCCTGCTCGAGTGCGATCCGCACCGCACCCGTCTTGCCGCGCATCGGCCACAGGTCGGGGTCGCGGGTGAGCGATCCCTCGGGGTAGACGATGACCATCCGGCCCTTCTCGACCAGCTCTTCGGCGGCGCGGATCGCCTGGTGGCCCTTCGACCCGTGCCGCTCCACGGGGATCTGCCCCGACGTGCGCAGCAGCCATCCGACCACCGGCACCGTGAACAGCGACGCCTTCGCGAGGAACCGCGGCAGGCGACCGAGCTTCCAGCTCGCGACGCCCATGACGAGCGGGTCGATCTCGCTGTAGTGGTTCGGCGACAGCACGAACGCCCCCTGCAACGGCAGCCTGCCGTGGAAGCGGTACTTCACGCCGAGGTTCCAGATCGGCAGGACCAGGGCGGCGAGCAGCCAGAAGAACGAGGGGCGACGGGTCTCGCGGGGCTCGCGCGTCTGCTGATGCCCGCTCACGGGCGCCCCGGACGACGGGTCGGGATGTGGCACTCCCCCATTATGCGACGAGCTCGAAGTCCGCCCCGAGCAGTTCGAGCTTGCCGATGAAGTTCTCGTACCCGCGGGCGATGATGCCGACGTTCGACACCGTCGAACGGCCCTCGGCCGTCAGCGCCGCGATCAGGTGGCTGAACCCGCCGCGCAGGTCGGGCACCTCGATGTCGGCGCCGACCAGGGGGCTCGGGCCCGAGATGACCGCCGAGTGCTGGAAGTTCCGCTGCCCGAACCGGCACGGCCGGCCGCCGAGGCACTCCTTGTGCACCTCGATGGACGCCCCCATCTCGACGAGCGCGTCGACGAAACCGAATCGCTGCTCGTAGACCGTCTCGTGCACGATCGACACGCCCTTGGCCTTCGTGAGCGCGATGACCAGCGGCTGCTGCCAGTCGGTCATGAAGCCCGGGTGCACATCGGTCTCGATGATCACCGGCTTCAGCTCACCGCCCGGGTGGTAGAAGCGGATGCCGTCCTCTTCGATCTCGAAGGCGCCGCCCACCTTGCGGAAGATGTTGAGGAACGTGAGCATCTCGGCCTGGCGCGCACCGCCGATGAAGATGTCGCCCTCGGTCGCGAGCGCCGCCGCCGCCCAGCTCGCGGCCTCGTTGCGGTCGAACAGCGCGCGGTGCGTGTAGCCGCGGAGCCGGTCGACGCCCTCGATGCGGATGACCCGGTCGGTCTCGACCGTGATGATCGCGCCCATCTTCTGCAGGATGTTGACGAGATCCATGATCTCGGGCTCGATCGCCGCCCCGCTGAGCTCGGTGATGCCGTCAGCGAGCACCGCGGTGAGCAACACCTGCTCGGTCGCGCCCACGCTGGGGTACGGCAGGGACACCTTCGCACCGTGCAGGCCGTTCGGCGCGGTCATGCGGATGCCGCTCGGAAGCTTCTCGACGACGGCGCCGAAGTTGCGCAGCACCTCGAGGTGGTAGTCGATGGGCCGGTCGCCGATGCGGCAGCCGCCGAGATCGGGGATGAACGCCTCGCCGAGCCGGTGCAGCAGCGGCCCGCAGAACAGGATCGGGATGCGGCTCGAGCCGGCGTGGGCGTCGATGTCGGCCATGTGCGCCTGCGCGACGCCCGACGGGTCGAGCACGAGCTCATCGGGCGCACCCTTGGTCACGGTCACGCCGTGCACCTCGAGCAGGCCCCGGACGATGCGCACATCGCTGATGTCGGGCACGTCCTTCAGCACGCTCGGCGTGTCGCCGAGGATCGCGGCGACCATCGCCTTGGTGACGAGGTTCTTCGCGCCCTTCAGCTCGATGCGCCCCCGCAACGGCTTGCCGCCGTTGATCGTGATGCGATCCGCGGGAAGTCCCACTGCTGATCCGTGCTGCTTCGCGTCGTCCACGAGTGTGTTCACTCAGTTCCCTGCTTCCTACGACTCCCGGATGGGGAGGGTCTTCGGCCGCCACGCCTCTCGATGTGCTTCGAATTCGGTGATGGCGGCTTCGTCTCGGAGGGTGAGTCCGATGTCGTCGAGGCCCTCCAGCAGTCGCCACCGAGTGTAGTCGTCGATGTCGAACGGGACCTGGAGGTCACCCGCGGTCACCGTCCGTGCAACGAGATCGACGGTGACCGGCATTCCCGGGTCGGCCTCGACGACCTCCCAGATGCGCTCGATGTCCTCGTAGGCCACCTGCGCGGCCAGCAGCCCCTGTTTGCCCGAGTTGCCGCGGAAGATGTCGCCGAAGCGGGAGCTGATGACGACCTGGAAGCCGTAGTCGCGCAACGCCCAGACCGCGTGCTCGCGGCTCGACCCGGTGCCGAAGTCGGGGCCGGCGATGAGCACCCGCGCACCGGCGTACGCCGGATCGTTGAGGATGAACTCGGGGTCCTGGCGCCACCCGTGGAACAGCGCGTCGTCGAAGCCGGTCTTCGTGACCCGCTTCAGGAACACGGCGGGGATGATCTGGTCGGTGTCGACGTTCGAGCGGCGCAGCGGCACCGCGACGCCCGTGACGGTGGTGATCTTCTCCATCAGGCCCGCACCCCCTCGACCTCGCGAGCGACGGGGGTCGCGGCGTCCGCGCCCTCCTGCTCGAGATCCCACGGACTCGACAGCGTGCCGCGGATCGCGGTGGCCGCGGCGACCAGCGGCGACACCAGGTGGGTGCGGCCGCCCTTGCCCTGCCGCCCCTCG
This sequence comes from Agromyces larvae, assembly GCF_022811705.1. Classification (NCBI taxonomy): domain Bacteria; kingdom Bacillati; phylum Actinomycetota; class Actinomycetes; order Micrococcales; family Microbacteriaceae; genus Agromyces; species Agromyces larvae. Next base: position 1,404,002 of record NZ_CP094528.1, read on the forward strand.
AAGTTGCGGTTCGACGTCGAGGCGCACCGCTCGCCCGGGGCGAGCTGGTCGGGGTTCATCCCCAGACACATCGAGCAGCCGGCGAACCGCCACTCGGCGCCGAACTCGGTGAACACCTTGTCGAGGCCCTCGGCCTCGGCCTCCAGGCGCACCCGCGCCGAACCGGGCACGACCATGACCCGCACCCCGTCGGCCTTCCGGCGGCCCTTGATGATCGAGGCGAAGGCCCTCAGGTCTTCGATGCGGCTGTTCGTGCACGAGCCCATGAACACCGCATCCACCCGGATGTCCTTCAGCGGGGTGCCGGGCTCGAGGGCCATGTACTCGAGTGCGCGCTCGGCGGCGGCGCGTTCGTGCTGGTCGGCGATCGCCGCCGGGTCGGGCACCGCGTCGCTGAGCGACACGCCCTGGCCGGGGTTCGTGCCCCACGTGACGAACGGTTCGAGCGTGTCGGCGTCGATGAACACCTCGGCGTCGAAGGTCGCGCCCTCGTCGGTGCGCAGCGTGCGCCAGTACTCGACGGCCGCGTCCCAGTCCTCGCCCTCGGGAGCGTGCGGACGGCCCTGCAGGTACGCGAAGGTCGTGTCATCCGGTGCGACCATGCCGGCCCGGGCGCCCGCCTCGATCGACATGTTGCAGATCGTCATGCGGCCGTCCATCGACAGCGCGCGGATCGCCGAGCCGCGGTACTCGAGCACGTAGCCCTGACCGCCGCCGGTGCCGATCTTGGCGATCACCGCCAGGATGATGTCCTTCGCGGTGACACCGGGGCGCAGCGTGCCCTCGACGTTGATCGCCATGGTCTTGAACGGCTTCAGCGGCAGCGTCTGCGTGGCGAGCACGTGCTCGACCTCGCTCGTGCCGATGCCGAACGCCATCGCCCCGAAGGCGCCGTGGGTGGAGGTGTGCGAGTCGCCGCACACCACCGTGATGCCGGGCTGGGTGAGGCCCAGCTGGGGGCCGACGACGTGGACGATGCCCTGTTCCTTGTCGCCGAGCGAGTGGATGCGGATGCCGAACTCGGCGGCGTTGCGGCGCAGCGTCTCGATCTGCGTGCGGCTCGTGAGGTCGGCGATCGGCTTGTCGATGTCGAGCGTCGGCGTGTTGTGGTCTTCGGTCGCGATCGTGAGATCGGGGCGGCGCACGGGGCGACCGGCCATGCGCAGGCCGTCGAAGGCCTGCGGGCTGGTGACCTCGTGCACCAGGTGCAGGTCGATGTAGATCAGGTCGGGTTCGCCATGCTCACCCTGCTTGACCAGGTGGGCTTGCCACACCTTCTCGGCCAGGGTGCGCGGATGCGTCGTCGCGCTGTCGTTCATGCGGGGGTCTCCTCGGTTCTGACTGGATTCAAGCCGTCGACGGACTCCGCGGCGGGGATGGCCTAGGACGAGGCCCCGCCGCGGCACCGAAGGAGAAGTCGCTGCGCACGCACCCCTTCAGGGTACACGGTCGCGGCGCCGTGCCTCACCGCGTGACGCCCTGCGGGCCCTCGACGGCCAGCACGAACCGGCCGAGCACCAGCACCGCGCCCGCCGCGACCCGCGCGCTGGCGCCCGACGGGAGTTCGACCGAAGTGCCGTCGGCACCGCGCACGGTGACCCCGTTCGTGGAGTTCGCGTCGGTCACGAGGAGGGCGTCGCCGTCGGGCACGACCACCGCGTGCACCTTGGAGACGGTGCGCTCGGGGTCGTGCAACGGCACCGCGACCCCGCCGGGCCCGGCATCGGCCGCGGACGGCGCTCGACCGAGCACCACTCGCCCGCCGACCTGGATCTCGCCGCCGACGGACGTGCGCAGCCGCCAGACGACCGTCTGCGCCGGCGGTGCGGGCGGCGCAGACGGCGCACCCGGAGCCGCAGGCTGGGCGGCGACCGGCGCGGGCGCCGGTGCCGGCGGCGGCGCGGCCGGCGCGGGCGGCTGGGCGGGCATCGCGATCGGCGGCAGCGGCAGCGCCGCCGGGACCGCCCCGCGCGGCAGCACCGGACCGGACGCGGGAACCACGATCGGCGAACGCGACACCGACGCGTTCAGCGCCTGCAGTCGCGTCGTGGGCTCGTGCGCCCGCTCGTCGGCGCGCGCCGACTCGGGCTCTGGCTCGGGCAGCAACCCGGGCGGCGGAACGATGAACTCGGGCTCGGCCACATCTCCACCTTACGAGCGAGGCCGCCGTCGCCGGAACCGGTACCGCGCCACGAACCGCCGCGCGCGTCCGGCGGTCGCGCCGATCGCGGCGGCGACCGCGTCGGCCTCGGTCCACCGCTGCGCGGCCGTCGTGTCGCTCACCTCGCGACCGTCGAACACGTCGCGATCGACCGTGGCGGCCAGCTCGAGCAGGTTCACCCGCCGGCCGTCGACCTCGGGCGCGAGGCCCTGCTCGCCGAACTGACGCTCCAGCACCGCGGCCGTCTGCAGCCTGGAGGCGCGCTCGGGCGGTTCGAGTCCCAGCTCGGCGCTGCGGTCGAGCAGTTCGTCCCAGGCGCCCGCGGCGCTGCGCGCGTTCGGTGCACCGCGCCGCCGCGCGCGACGCGCCCGCTTGCGCAGCGCGACGACGAGCATCGGCAGGAACACGATCGCGAGCGGAACCATCACCGACCCGGTGGCGACCCACACCCAGCCCGGGATCTGGAACGGGTGATCCCGGTCCTCGTCGTCCGTCTCGTCGATCTCGACCGTCGTCAGCAGGTCGTCTTCGGGACGCTCGGCTCGCGGAGGCTGCCGGACCTGGGGCTGCGGCTCGCTCTTCGGCTTCGGCGTCTGCTCCTGCGGGACGTCCATCTGATCGGGAGTGGGGTGGAAGCTGATCCAGCCGACGCCCTCGAACGGCACCTCGACCCAGGCCGTGACGTCCGCGCCGAGCACCTCGACGGAGTCCTGGCCCTGCTCCACCTCGGGCGCGAAGCCCATGACGACGCGCGCGGGGTAGCCGAGATGACGGGCCATCAGCGCCATCGCGGACGCGTACTGCTCTTCGTCGCCGATCATCTCGGACCGGGTGAAGAGCTCGGCCATGCGGTCGGCGCCGTGCCCGGCGCGGGAGGCGATGGCGTCGGACGCGAGCCCGTGGCTCAGGAACCCGTTCGTCTTCAGCGCGGACTCCAGGTTGCGGAGCTGCTCGATCGCGCTCGTCGCATCGCCCGCGAACTCCTCGGCCTTGGCCGCGACCACGTCGGGCACGTTCTGCACCGAGCCCTCGTCGATGCGGGCGACGGGCACGTCGATGAGCTGCGAGGTGTCGGGCTCGCGCTGCACCCGGGACTGCACCTCGTACCGTGCCCCCTCGGCGATGCCGCTCGTGAGCACGGCGGTGCCCGCCTCGGGGTTGTAGCGCACGTCGCCCGCCCGCTCGCTCGTGCCCGCGTCGAGCAGTTCGAGTCGGTCGCCGTAGCCCACCGTGGGCATCCAGACGTCGTGGTACGCCGCCACGTCGACGGTCACGTCGCGCTCGCTGCCGAGGTCGGCCAGCGCAGGAGCCGGCAGGGTCTCGCCCACGATCGCGTAGCCGCCGTCGGCCACGGATGCCTCGGGGCCGGCGACGTTCCACAGTCGGCCCGTGTAGGCGTCCATCGTGGCCAGACGCAGCACGTCGCCCGGCTCGAGGCCGGAGACGGTGAACAGCGGCTCCTCGGCGAGGTCTTTCGTGTACTGCCGGAACCCGGCCAGCGGGCTCGCGAACTCGCGGGCGTCGAACGGCGGCACGATCTCGTCGCGCAGGACGAAACGGTCGGTGGACACGGGCGCCCAGGCGAGCCCGGCGACCGCGCCGATCACCACGGCACCGCCGACGACGGTCGCCGATCCGGCGAGCCGTCGGCCGGCGCCGCGACCGCGGCTCTCGCCCTCGGCCTCGAGCACGGAGCCGCGGCGCCACGCGAGCCAGACGAGGGCGATCGCGGCGAACGCGACGCCGCGGACCGCAGCCAGGAACGGCTCGTCGGTGCCGAGCAGGATGCCCGAGAGGTAGAGCACGATCGGCCCGATCAGCAGCACCGCCGCCCGCAGCACGGTGCGCCGCCGGGGCAGCCAGCGCAGGACGAGCAGTGCGCCGACGAGCGTGACGAGCCAGGTCGCCGCGTACGGCACGGCGGCGACGTAGTACGGCGCTTCGACGGGGGTTCCGATCGTGACGATGTCGGCCCAGCCGTACACCGCACCGATCGCGAGCCCCGCGAGCGAGGTGAGGCTCGGCAGCACGACGCCGATGCCCTGGTCGGGCATGGCGAACGGCGTGCCGAGCACGAAGTAGGCGGCCAGTCCGAGCAGGACCGTCGGCAGCACGGGCAGGCGCAGCAGGCTGCCGGCCACCGCGGCCCCCGTGCCGACGAGGATGCCGCCGACCGCCGCGAGCAGGAAGTTGAGATCGCCGAAGCTCGTCTCGAAGCCCGCGACCGCGACCAGGCACAGCACCGACAGCACCGCGAGGTCGACGATGCTCTGCTGCGGGATGCGCCTCATGGCCGCACCTTCCGAACGACCGCGGGCAGCTCGCCGAGCTCGCCGATCGTCGCGACGGGGCTCGAGCCGACCTTCGTGATGCGGGAGTCGGCGCCGGCGTGCGCACGGAACGCGATGAGCTGCACGTCGGTCGCGAGCGAGGTCTCCACCGCGCGCAGCTCGGCCAGGGGAAGCCGGGAGCCGACCACGGCGATCACGACGCTCGCGGACGGCATGCGCCGCGAGGCATCCCGCGCGAACTCGCGCAGCGCCTTGGTCGAGGCGGCCGCTTCGATCCGGCTGGAATCGTCCAGCACGCTCGTGACGGTCGCGGTGCGCACGACGAGCGTCTCGGTCTGCGCGGCGATCTCGGTGCCGTCGCGCACGATCTGCACGCCGAGGGACGCGAAGATCGACACCGCGAGCTCGAACTCGGTCTCGTCGGCGAACTGGGCCGGATCGGTGGCGAGCAGCAGCAGCAGCTGCGACCGCCGGGTCTCCTCGTACTGGCGCACCATGAGCTGCCCCGTGCGGGCCGAGCTTCGCCAGTGCACGTTGCGCAGCGGATCGCCCGGCTCGTACTGGCGCAGTGCGTGGAAGGAGATGTCGTGGTCGGTGATCTTCGCCGTGACCTCGCCCTCGAGGTCGCGCACCAGCCCCGCAGCCGAGGGCTTCAGGCGAGCGGTGCGCGGATGCACGAACAGCTCGACCGGCTCGTTCCACCGCACCGTGCGGCGCAGCAGGCCGAGCTCGTCGCCGCGCACCGAGACCGCGGGGCCCGCCACGATCACCGCGCGTCGCTGGGTGGGCACCGCGAACAGCTCGTCGTGCTGGGCCGACGGTGCGAGCGGCGGGATGCGGAACTCCGCCAGACCCGCGCCGACCGGCAGTTCCATGCGGGTGCCGACCGAGGGCGAGGTGCCGTCGTTCACCACGACCAGGCGCCCGAGGGCGCGCTCCCCGGCGACCACCCGACGCGGCTGGAGCTCGACCTCGACGCGGTAGCGCACACGACCGAAGACGAACGGCACCGCGAGCAGCACCGCGCCCGCGAGCGTCGCCGCCACGAACGCGAACTCGACCCAGCCGAACCAGAGCGCGATCGCACCCGCGCCGACCGCGGCCGCCAGCACGAGCCATCCGATCGTGGAGACCACGCTCGTGACGGGCTCGACCGCCGCCGCGACCCACGCCCGCCCACGCCCGATCGCCGCACCGGCGTTGCGCGCCGTGCGCGCCGCGGAGCGGGTGATCGTCCGGATCGCGAAGCCGCCCTGCGAGGGCCGGCGACGCGCTCCGGTGCGGGCGGCCGTCGTCATGCCGCGCGGTAGGCCGGCGGCGCGACCTCGGCGAGGGCTCGCTCGACGATGTCGCGGTCGGTGGTGCCGGTGAACTCGGCCTCGGGATCGACGATGATGCGGTGCGCGAGCACCGGAACCGCGAGCGCCCGCACGTCGTCGGGGGTGACGTACGTGCGCCCCTGCGAGATCGCCCACGTCTTCACGGCCCGGGCGAGCGCGAGGGCGCCGCGCATGCTCACGCCGAGCGCCGCGTCGGGGTGCGTGCGCGTCGCGGTGACGAGCTCGTTCAGGTACGAGAGCACGGCGGCGTCGACGTAGACATCGGACGCGAGGCGTGCCATCGACACGATCGAACCGGGCGCGATGATCGGCGAGACCCCGGTCGCGCGGGCGCGGTTCGCCGAGTCGAGCAGCAGCGTGACCGCCGTGTCGTGGTCGGGGTATCCGAGCGAGGTCTTGATCAGGAAGCGGTCGAGCTGCGCCTCCGGGAGCGAGTACGTGCCCGCCTGCTCGACGGGGTTCTGCGTCGCGATGACCATGAACGGCGGCTCGACCTCGTAGCCGACGCCGTCGACGGTGACCCGGCCCTCCTCCATGACCTCGAGCAGCGCCGACTGAGTCTTCGGGCTGGCTCGGTTGATCTCGTCGGCGAGCACGATCGAGGCGAAGATCGGGCCCCGGTGGAACTCGAACCGGCCCTTGCCCTGGTCGTAGATCGTCACGCCCGTGACATCGGACGGGAGCAGGTCGGGGGTGAACTGGATCCGCGAGTGCGTGCCGTCGAGCGTGTTGGCGAGCGCCTTCGCGAGCACCGTCTTGCCGGTGCCCGGGAAGTCCTCGAGCAGCACATGCCCGTCGGACAGGAACGCCGTGAGCACGAGCGCGATCACCTCGCGCTTGCCGAGGATCGCCTGATCGATGTTGTCGACGAGACGCCCGAAGGCGTCGCGGAACCACGTCGCCTGTTCCTGGGTCACTGCCATGATCTGTTCCTCACTTCGTTCGGTCGGATGCGTCGACCGGATGTCTCACCAGCTGTTGTACGGGAGGGCGTTCCACTGGTCGCCGCTGATCGCGCCGAGGGTCTTCGAGGTGCCGCCGGAGACGTTCTCGAACCTCACCGCGATCTCCTCGCGCCGGATGCCGAGGTGGTTCGACAGCTCGAGCCGGCCGGACGCCTCGATGGTGACCTGCTGCTGGTAGCTGCAGCACGATGAACCGCCGGCCAGTGCGTACACCTTGTAGGTGCCGGGATCCATGTCGCTCCACGTGATGCGCACGTTCGCGCACCCGCTGCCACCGCTGTCGCAGTTCTTGCTCGCGCCCTTGCCGATGTGGCCGGAGGGCTGCGGCGGCGGTTCGGCCTCGAGCGTGATGCTCGCGGAGATGTCGGGACCGGACTTGCCGCCGCCGTTGCGGGCGTACACCGTCACGGTGTGCTTGCCCGTTCCGACGCTGGGCCACGAGGCCGTCGTGGTGCTCACCCACTTGCAGGATCCGCCGTCGATGCACGCCCGGTACTCGAGACCGCCGCCGCCAGCCTCGGTCGGGGCGGCCCAGTCGGCCTTCACCGTCGTCGGGGCGTAGGTGCCGGACTTGCTGAGCGACAGCGACCGGGGAGCCCAGGGCGTGCCCCACGGCGTGACCGACGCCGAGGCCGCCGAGACCGGGCTCTCGCCCTTCGCGTTGATCGCCTGCACCTGGAACGTGTAGGCCTTGCCGTTGGTCAGCGGGATCGTCTGGTTCTTACCTGCGGCGCTGGCGTCGAAGGTCTTCGAGCCGCCGCCCGTCCAGGTGAGCACGTAGTCGGTGATGGCGGAGTTGTTGTTCGCGGGCGCGCTCCACTTCACGGTCGCGCTGCCATCGCCCGCCACCGCGGTCGGGGCGCCGGGCCGGTCGGGCACGTCGCGCACGACGACCTCGACGCGGCCCTGCACCTGCCGGTTCGGGTCCTTCGTGCCGTCCTCGACCTTGTAGATGATGCTGAGCGTGCCGGTGAACGCCGACCCCGTCGTCACGGTGATGTTCGTCGCGGTGTACGAGACCCGGGCGTTGGAGCCCACGCTGGCCTGGTCGATCTCGGCGCCGATGATCTTCAGCGGCACGTCGTCCTGGGCGAACGGGTTGAAGTCGTTGGCGAGCACGTCGATCGTCTTACTCTTGCCGCGCAGGATCTCGATCTCGCCCGTGGACGGATCCTTGTTGGCCCTCGCCTCGGGCCGGCTCGAGGAGACCACCTTCACGTCGATGTAGCCGGGCACGGTGAACTCGTTGAAGGTGAGGTCGAAGGTGAGGCGGGTCAAGGTGTTGGGCTGCACCCCGAGCGGGGCGGACACCTGCAGGGTCGCGCCGTCGACGATCTTCGCCTGGATGTCGGCGGTCGTGCCCTTGAGGTTGCCGTAGGCGACCTTCTCGATGTTGTCGGGGTTCGGCTGGTCGGTCGAGGCGCGCAGGTCGATCTCGATCGCCGTCTCGCCGGCCTCGATCGTCTCGGCGCGCGGGGTGAAGGTCGGGGCGACGTCGTTGAAGTCGGGGTCGCCGACCGTGATGGGCAGCGTCAGGATCGCCTTGCGCCCGACCGGATCATCGGGGCCGTTGCCGTCGGTGACCTCGAACGTGAGGGTCGCGGGGCCGCGGTAGTCCTTCGCGGGCTCGAACAGCAGCTCGGTCGCGCTCACGAACGGATCGGTGCGCGCGTTCGACGCATTCGCCGAGAGCACGGTCGCGGGCTGGCCCGAGGGCACCTCGACGAGGTCGTCGACGGTCCACGACTCGCTGCCGTTCATCGGCACGATGATCTCGGGGAGGTCCTTCAGGTGCGGCACCGGGAACTTCGCCCGTTCCTCCGCCTGGAGCTCTTCCTGCGTCTTGGGCTTCTGCGTCTCGGGCGCGACCTCGTCCTCGTCGTCCTCGCCGGGCACCGGCGGCACGATCACGAACGCCATCGCCGACAGGTCGTCGAGTTCGTTCGTCAGCCGGAATGCGACCGCGTAGCGGCGGCTGCCGGGCTTCACGGTGATGGTGCCGTTCGGCTCGACCTCGGCACGACCGGCGTTCGGCCCTTCGACGGTCACGGCGAGGTCTTCGACGAGCCCGCCCGGGTTCGTCGCATCCTTCAGCGGATCGACCGTGACCGACTCGCCCGAGACGACCTGCGCGGGTTCGATCACCTGGTCTTCGGCGGTCGGCGGCTGGATCACCGCCTGCTCGCTCACCACGACCTGCAGGAACGCCGCGTCCACGCCGCCGTGCCCGTTCGAGATCTCGTACCGGATCGTGTACGCGCCCTCCTGGTCGGGCGCGGTGATCACGACGCGACGGCGGTCGCGGATCTCGGCCTCGATGCCCTCGTCGACCTCGGGGAGGTCGGCCACGTGCAGCGGATAGCCGTTCGGATCCGTGTCGTTCAGCAGCACCTCGGCGCCGACGGTGCGGCCGGGCTTCATCTCGATGAGGTCGTCGACCGCGGTCGGCGGCAGCTGCACCGGCGGCCGCGGCACGACGCCGATGCGGATCGTGCCGGTCGCGGTCGCCCCGAGTGCGTCCTCGAGCTCGTACGTGAACACGTCGGTGCCGCTCGCACCGTCGAACGCCTCGTAGGTGAACGACGTGCTCGTGCGATCGAGGATGCGGCCGAGCGTCGGTGCGACGCCCATCTGACGCAGGCTCACCGAGTCGCCGTCGGGGTCGATGCCGTCGAGGGGCACGTCGATCTTCACCGCCGAACCCGCGAACGTGCGAGACGTCTGCGGTGTGGGCACCGGCGGCCGGTTCTCGCCCTCGCGCGCGATGACGGTGATGGTCAGCGTGGCCCGGGAGATCTGCTCGGCGTCGTCGCCGATGGTGTAGACCACCGTGCGCACACCGGCCGCCTCGGGCGCCTGGAACCGCACCTGGTCGCCGTCGGCGAACGCGAGCCCGTCGGCCGCACCCGTCTGGTCGATGTCGGGCAGCAGGCTGAACTCGGCCGCGTCGGGATGGTAGTCGTTGGCCAGGACGGGCACCGACACGATGTCACCCGCGCGCACGATCGCGGTGTCGTCGACGGCCACCGGCGGCTGGTGCTTCACGAGCGGGGGAACCGGCACGACCGTCACCGTCGCGGTGGCGGTGTTCAGCCCGTCGGAGATCGTGTACTCGAATTGCAACTGCGTGTCGATCGCCTCGGAGGCGCTCACCCGCACGACCGTGTTCGTGATGAGCTCGACCGAGACGAGGCCGTCGGTCGCGCTGGCGTCGACCGACTGCACCGCGAGCACGGCACCCGAGGGCGACACGTCGTTCACGAGCACCGGCACGGTGACCGGCTCGTCGGCACGCAGGTACGCGGTGTCCTTCACGGCGATGGGGGGCGAGGCCTCGGCCGGCGGTTCGACGACCTGCACGCGCACGAGCCCCTGCCCGACGTTCGCGCCGGCTCCGAGGTCGTAGAGGAAGATGTACTCCCCCGCCTTCACGCTCGAGAAGGTGATCGTGCCGCGTTCGGCGTTCACGCTGAGCTGGGCGCCGGCGGGCGTCTCCTGGACGCCGATCAGGGTGAGCGGGGCACCCGACGGGGTGAGGTCGTTGGCGAGCGGATCGATGACGATCGCTTCGCCCGCGAACGTGCGTTCGAAGTCGGGCGTGCCGACGGGGTTCAGCGAACCGGTCGGCTTGACCTCGACCGTGAACGTGCCGGTCGCCGAGGTCACCCCGTCGGAGACCGTGTAGGCCACCTCTTTCGTGCCGAGCTCGGCCGACTTGTGCTCGAAGGTGATGAAGCCGTCGGGGCTCGTGCGCACGCTGTCGCCGCTGCGCGGCGACGCGTCGACGAGATAGATGTCGTCGCCGTCGGGGTCGCGCCAGTCGGCGAGCAGGTTGTACGAGATCTGCTGCCCCTGCTCGAGACTCACCGCCCCGTTGCGCAGCGCCGCGGGGGCCGAGTTCTCGCTGAGCGGGACGATGCGCAGGTCGACGGATGCCTCGGCCACGCCGCCGCGGCCGTCGTCCACCGAGTACCGGAACGACGTGGTGCCCGCCGCGCCGTCGGCGGGGGTGAACTGCAGGGCGCGCCCGCCGTCGATGACATCGAGGACGCCCGCCGACTCGGAGGCGCCGTTCACGGCGGCGATCGTGAGCACGTCGCCGTCGGGATCGGTGTCGTTCGCGAGCACCTCGACGACCGTCGCCCGACCGGGGCGGACCCCGATGTCGTCGTCGCGCGCCGTCGGTGGACGGTTCTGCTCGGTGCGCTCGGCGAGCGTGTCCTCGAAGGTCTGCACCGAGCTCTTCTCGTCGCCCTCGAGCTCGTCGGTCTCTTCGGGAGGGGTCACTTCCTCCCAGTTGTCAACGAGCCGCAGGTCGGAATCGACCAGCCACGCGTCGCCGTTCGCCAGATTGTTGAGCACGACGACGTCGCGATTGACCCGGAACTCGAGCCGCCCGCCGGCGGTCGACTGCTCGAGGTCGACCCCGTGCGGTTCGTCGCCCGCGCAGACCGCCAGGTACCGGCCGGCGTCGGCCCAGGCCGCGTGGGCGCAGCTGCCCACGCGCACCGGGGCGGCGATGCCGGACGCCGTGTCGGCCGGAGTCGCCTCGCTCGGGTATTCGCGCGGTTCGCCGCCGCTGAGCGGGACGTCGAGCAGCGCGTCGGCGGTCGCGACGAGCACCGAATCGGCTTCGGGACCGGACTGCTGCAGCCGCAGCACCCCCTCGGGCAGGTCGATGGTGCGTTCGTCGACGAGCACACGGTGCGACTCGAGATCGAGCACGACGGGTTTCTCGCCGACCGCGGCGAGCTGATGCTGCTCGAGTTCGCCGGTCTTCACCGTCTTCGAGGGCGTGTCCGCGCCGCGCTCGAAGGCGAGCAGATCCTCTTCGTCGGGGCGGGTCACGAAGACCGTGCCCTCGGAGCTCACCGCCACCTCGGCCCCGTCGCCGGCCTCGATCAGCGGGTCGGTGCCGCGCCAGTCGAACGACAGATCGCCGTCGGCCGGCACCGCCCACAGCTCACCGGTCGGGGCGAGCACCGCGAGCACGTCGCCGCCATACGCGATCGTCGAAGCGGGGGGCACGTCCACGCGCTGGACGAGCGTGGTGAACGACGGGTCGACCCGTTCGATCGAACCGCCGGCCGGGTCGTACAGGAACACGTCGTCGCCGTGCTGGAACACGTCGACCTCGCTCGAGGTCGTCGCCACCGAGGCATCCAGCTCTTCGATCTGGCGGTTCAGCCGACCCGCGAGCAGCTCTTCGGCGTTGGTCACCCACACGTCGCGCACGCGCAGATCGGGGTCGGTCACGGGGAACCCCTCGTGCAGCACCGCGATGCCGATCGGCACGCCGGCGAGCACCGCGATGGCGGCCGCGGACGCGATCGACTTGCGGCTCCGCAAGCGCGATCCGAACGTGGGCATGGGGGCTCCAGGAGGGGTCGTGCGTGCAGGGACGGCGGAGCGGAGGCCGACCTCCGAACCGGGCTTCAACCTAACACGGTGACCTGAACCCCCCAAACGGGGAGGGCTCCCCATGACCTCGGGCGACGGTCGAGCGACCGCGACCGCGACCGCGCCGGCACCGGCGGTGGCCTGCTCGGCGACGAGACCGCGATCAGCGCGCCTCGGGTTCGGCCCGGTCGAGCAGGTGCAGGTCGGCGACGCTCACGAGCCGAGTCGCGACCGCGTACTCGACCAGCCGTGCCCGGCGATTCGTCGCGAGCCGCCCCCGGCCCCCGCGCAGGCCGTCGACACCGAACCGGTCGAGCTTCTCGCACACATTGTCGAGCTTGCGATTGAAGGTCGTCATGCTCCAGCCGAGTCGCGCCGCCGCCTCCGCCGACGAGGGGACCGTCGCCCGCCCCGCCGACGGCTGGCGCAGCACCGGTTCGGCCAGCGCGAGCACGAGCAGGCGCTGGCTCGGCGTGAGCGAGATCGGCATGATCGTGGTGCCGTCGACGTCGGTCTCGGCCGTGAGGGTGGTCGCGTAGAAGTCGGACTCGGCGTGCACGGTGAAGTCGTAGGTCGTCGCGCCGGCGCTGAACATCACATGCAGCGTCGGGAACACGATCGGCAGGCGTGCGCCGGGGCCGAGCCAGGCCTGCACACTTCCCGTGGCATCCGACACCGTCGCCGAGAGCAGCTGGCCGACGTTGTGCAGCCACCACAGTCCGTGCTCGGCCGCGAGCGTGAGGAAGGTGCGGTGCAGGTACGGATTGTCATCGATCACCAGGTCGGCCTCGCGCCCGATGCCGAACGGCCGGTCCGGCTGGACCGTCGTCCACTCGCCGCAGAACTCCACCCGGAGCGGGGTCATGGCGTGCATGCGCGCACCTCGTCGGACGTCTTGCTGCCGCGCTGCACGCGGACGTCGATGCAGACGGTCTGCCCGGGTGCGAGCCCGTCCACCGTGATCTGCGGCCCCTCGGCCACCTGCATGCCGCCCGAGCCGTCGGCCCGCGTCCAGCGGTAGAGGTCGCCGTCGGCAGCGGCGTCGTGCGACACCGCGAAGGTCGCGACGGTGCCGTCGGCCGAGAGCACGCCGGGGGCGACGTCGGGTACCGGCACGGCCTGTTCGACGACCGCGTCCTCGCCTGGGGCTTCGGTCGCCTCGTTCTGCCGGCCGGTCGGGTTCATCACCGAGAACACGATGCCGATGACGACGGCGGCCGCGACGACGACCGCCGCGACGATGCCGACGACCAGCCCGGCCCGCGACCGCCGAGAACGCTCGGGCGGCGCGGTCTTGGTGCGCACCACCGTCTCCTCGTTCGCGACGCGACCGGCGTCCGACGACGGCTGGCTCCGCGCCGGACGCAGCACGGTGCGCTCGTCGACCTCGACGGCGGGCTGCGCCTCCACGCGCTGGGGCGTCCGAGCCCGAGTCGCGTCCGCGTCGGCGGCCGGCGGCGCGACCGGTGCGACCGGCACCGCCTGCGCCTGCACGGTCTGCACCGCCCGAGCCCGAGTCGCCTCCTCGCCGGGGCCGCCGGATCCGCCGCCCGGCTCGGCGTCGGACCGTGGATCGTGCTCGACGAGCGTCGGCACCTCGATCGAGGTCGCCGCGTAGCCCAGCTCGAGCTCGACCCGCTGCAGCGCGCGGGCGAACTCGACCGCGCTCTGGTACCGGTCGTCGCGCCGCACGGCCATGCCGGTGCGCAGCACGTCGACGAGACTGCGCGGCACGTCGAGCCGGTCGATCGGCGTGATCGCGCCGCGTTCGATGCGGCCGATGAGATCGAGGGTGCCGTTCGAACGCCCCGGGATCTCGAACGGCGACCGCCCGGCGAGCAGCGTGTGCACGGTCGCGGCGAGCGCGAACACGTCGCTGCGGGTGTCGGGGCGCGGGTCGTCGTCGAACAGTTCGGGCGGCGACCACGGCACGCTCATGCCGACGGCCGACCGGCCCGTGCCGGTGCCGTGCAGGTCGCCGATGGTCATGGTGTGCGTCGGCAGCTCGCCGTCGAGCGTCGACGAGATGCCGAAGTCGGTGAGCGCCGGCCAGCCGTAGTCGTTCGTGAGCACGTTGGCGGGCTTGATGTCGCGGTGCAGGATGCCGGCGGCGTGCGCGGTCGCGACGGCGCCCGCGAGCCGCACGCCCGTGCGCAGCGCGTCGTCGACGGCGAACGGCGTCTGCTTCAGGCGGGTGGCCAGGCTCGGACCCGAGCAGTACTCCATGACGAAGTACGGCCGCCCGTCGGCGGCGACGTCGGCGTGGAAGATCGTGACGATATAGGGATGCGCCGACAGCTGCGCCATGAGGTTGGCCTCGGCCACGAACTGGGCGCGCGCGTCGCCCGCGAGGTCCTCGGCCAGCAGCACCTTGACCGCCACGCGACGTCGCGGCAGTCGCTGCTCGTACAGGAACACATCGGCGAACCCGCCGGATCCGAGCGGTTCGATGAACCGGTATCCGGGCAGCTCGGGAGGCGATGAGACCGGGCGATGCATCAGCCTGCCTCCACCGCGAAGCTCCAGCCGCCGCCGAGGTCGACGACGGTGCCGATCAGCACGGGGGTCGGTTCTCCGGGCCGCAGCTTCACCGGTGGCCGACCGGGCTGCAGCACGTTCGTGCCGTTGCGCGAGTGCAGGTCGGTGACCACGACGGTGCCGCCCTCGAGCCCCACGCGCACGTGGCTGCGCGAGATGTCGGGGTCGCCGGCGCCGAGGGTGATGAGTCTGGGGAGCCGGGTGCCCGCGGCGCGGTTCACGCTCGGCGAGCGACCGAGCACCACGTCGCCGGCGAGCGGCTCGACCGCGCCGCCGGGGAGGCGCAGGCGCACGGCGGGCGCGGGCTGCGGTGCGGCGGGCGGCGCGGCGGGCTGCGCGGATCGGTCGAGATGAGCGGATGCCTCGCGGCGCAGCTCGGCGGGCGAGGACACCACGACCGTGGCGCCGTCGTGCTCGCCCCCGAACGACGTCGGCACGATCTGCTGCGGTGCGGTCGGGCCGGCCTGCGCCGGCTGCTGGGCCGCGCCGGGTCGGCGCAGAGCCGACCGATCGATCACGATGGTCGAGTCCTCGACCGCGTCGTCGGGCTCTGGCTCGGGCTCGGGCTTCAGGGTGTGCTGCGGCGGGCTCGACGGCTGCGCGCCGGTCGCGGCATCCGTCTCTTCGGCGGATCGCACGCCGGCCGCGAACACGACGGCCTCGCGGATCGGCCACACGCTGCCGCCCGCGCCCGCACCCCCGCCGGCGCCTTCGCCGAACGCCTCCCACGCGACATCCGCCTCGATCGTCTGCTCGAGCCAGGCGGTCTCGGACGTCGCGCGGATCGTCCGCCCGTCGGCGACGACCGCGCAGCCTGTGCGCACCGCGACGCGACGCGCGCCGCCGGGCGCGCCGCCGACCACCAGCGCGAACGGCGGCATCGACTCGAGTCCGTCGCGCGCGAATCGGCCGAGCACGGCACCGTAGGGGTCGGCCTCGCCGAGCGCGGCCCACAGCTCGACGATCGCGGCGTCGTCGCGGCGCGGCAGGAGCAGCACCGCGTCGCCGCGGACGACGGCGAGCCAGTCGCCCGCACCCGGGCGGTACCCGAACATCATGCGCCGGCCTCCGGCCGCGGGGCGGTGGCCTCGTCGGGACGGTCGCGGGTGGTCTCGTCGTCGCCGGCGGAGACCGAGCCGATCTGGGATTCGATGACGACCACCGAGACATTGTCGCGGCCGCCGCGCGCCACCGCGGCGTCGACGAGTTCGCCGGCGCTGCCGTGCGCTCCGGCGGCGAGGATGCCCGCGATCTGATCGGCGCCGAGTTCTTTGGTGAGCCCGTCGGTGCAGAGCAGGAACACCTGCCGGCCCGTCGCGGGCAGCAGCCACACGTCGGGATCCACCCAGTCGTCGGCGCCGAGCGCCCGCGTGATGACGTTGCGATCGGGGTGGCGCTCGGCCTCGTCGGCCGAGATCACCCCCGCGTCGACCAGCTCCTGCACCGCCGAGTGATCGACGCTCACCTGCTCGAGCCGTCGGCCGTCCCACGCGTAGATGCGCGAGTCGCCGACGTTGAACGCCATCCAGCGCAGCCCCCCGGCGTCGCCCGCGTCGACGAGCGCGACGCCCGCGAGCGTGGTGCCGGCGACCGCGGTGCCCTCTTCGCCCTCGGCGCTCAGCGCCCGCACCGCCGTGTTCGCGGTGTGGATCGCGTCGAGCACCTGCTCGGGCCGCACGGGCGCGCCGAAATCGAGGTGTCGGCGGAACGTGTCGAGCGCGGCGCGGCTGGCGGCGTCGCCGCGCGCATGGCCGCCCATACCGTCGGCGACGACGTAGACGGGCGCCTCGGCGAGCACCGCGTCTTCGTTGACCTGCCGCACGCGGCCCACATCGCTGCGGGCGCTGTGCGAGAGCACGGCCGACTCATCGGGCAGCGACATCGTGCCCTCGTCGTCAGTCGCCACCGACCACCTCCGCCTTCCGCATCCGGTCGATCCTGCCCGCGCTCGCGCGGGCACTCCACCGTACCAAGGCGCACGATCGGCGACGGACGACGGTGCACAGGCACCCGTCAGCGGTCGCGCCGACTGCCGTCGTCGGTGAAGTGCGGCACCTCGTCGAGCAGCCGGTTTCCGCGCCGTTTCGCCTCGACGCGGGCCTTCACGAGGCTCGCGACGGTCGCGACGGCCATCGCCGCGATGATGACGCCCAGCGACATCCACGTCGAGATCTCGGGCGCCCACTCGATGTGCTCGCCGCCGTTGATGAACGGCAGCTCGTTCACGTGCAACGCGTGCAGCACCAGCTTCACGCCGATGAACGCGAGGATGAACGCGATGCCGTACTTCAGGTACTCGAGTCGTTCGAGCAGCCCGCCGAGCAGGAAGTAGAGCTGCCGCAGGCCCATCAACGCGAACACGTTGGCGGTGAACACGATGAACGCCGAGTGCGTGATGCCGAAGATCGCCGGGATCGAGTCGAGCGCGAACAGCAGGTCGGTGGTGCCGATCGCCACGAACACGATCAGCATCGGCGTGAAGAATCGCTTGCCGTCGATCGTCGTGCGCAGCTTCACCCCGTCGTACTCGTCGGTGAGGTTCACGCGCTTGCGGAGCATCCGCACGATGAAGGTCTCGCTGTCGTCGTCCTCGTTGTCGCCGCGCACCTGCTGGATCGCGGTCCAGACCAGCCACGCGCCGAAGATGTAGAAGATCCAGCTGAAGTTCTCGATCAACGAGGCCCCCAGCAGGATGAAGACCCCGCGCAGGACGAGGGCGATGATGATGCCCACCATCAGCACCTCCTGCTGCAGCTTCCTCGGCACCGAGAACCTCGCCATGATGATGACGAACACGAACAGGTTGTCGATGGAGAGGCTGTACTCGGTGAGCCAGCCCGCGAGGAACTGACCGCCGTGCTCGGCATCGCCGAGCAGGAACATCAGCCCGGCGAAGACGAGCGCGAGCGCGACGTAGAAGACCACCCAGAGGGTCGACTCCTTGAACGAGGGGACGTGCGGCCGCTTCAGGACGAGCAGCAGGTCGCCGGCGAGGATCAGGGTGAGGACGACGAGGGATCCGACTTCGAACCAGACGGGGAGTTCGAGCACAGGCGGCCTTTCAGGGTGAGTGGGTACGGCGAGGACCCGAACGTCTCTCCCTGTCGCGCATCGTCTGCGCCGCCACGCCCGGAGCGCCGACACTGGCGCTCGTACTGACGATCGTGGCCGAGGCGCTCGCCCCGCGGGATACTCCCCTTCGCTTCGCAGGAGTCTAGCGGACAGCGGCCCCTAGGCTGGAGGCCCCCAGAGAAGGAGAACCGTGAGCGCCCGTACGACGCCCCCGTCCCCCGTTCCCCCGGCCGCCCCCGTGCACCGAACCGCCCCCTGGGGCCGTGCCATCGGCGGCCTCATCTTCACGAGCCGGTGGCTGCAGGCGCCGCTCTACCTCGGCCTGATCGTCGCGCAAGCGATCTACGTCGTGGTGTTCATGGTCGAGCTGTGGCACCTCGGCGAGGACGTGCTGCTGCACGCCGCCGAGATCGACGAGGCGAAGATCATGCTCGCCGTGCTCGGGCTCATCGACGTCGTCATGATCGCGAACCTGCTCATCATGGTGATCATCGGCGGCTACGAGACGTTCGTCTCGCGCATCGGCGTCGACGGGCACCCCGACCAGCCCGAATGGCTCTCGCACGTCAATGCGAACGTGCTGAAGGTCAAGCTCGCGATGGCGATCATCGGCATCTCGTCGATCCACCTGCTGAAGACCTTCATCGAGGTCGGCGGCATGACCGACTCGGGCGTCACCGAGGGCGACGAGAAGTACACGCCCACCGGCGTCATGTGGCAGGTGATCATCCACTGCGTGTTCATCCTGAGCGCTCTCGCCCTCGCGCTCATCGACCGCATGAGCTACCACCGGGCCGCACCGCACGAGATCCACGACGGCGTCGCCGTGCCGTACACGCCCGACCCGGTCGACGAGCTCGCCGAGTTCGAGGCATCGGCCCGGCTGGAGGCGGCCGGAGCGGGAACCGACCGCCGCTGAGGCGGTCGTCGAGGTCGGCTCTCCTCAGGCGGGCCGGCCTCGATGCCTCGGGGCGGATGTCGCGGGCGGATGCCTCGGGGCGGATGTCGCGGCCGGATGCCTCGGGGCGGATGTCGCGGCCGGATGCCTCGGGGCGGATGCTCCGGGGCGCCGCCCCCGGGTTATAGGCAAGAACGTGTGGATGGGATCTTGATCTCGCGGCGGAATCACGCGGCAGCACGAGTATTGTCATGGTCCGCGACCCTTAGTCGTGAACCATCCCTCGAATCAGACGCGCTGCATGGTATGCGGATCGTTGCTCGTGAAGAACGGGACGACCGCGGCCGGAACGCAGCGGTGGCGGTGCCGGGACTGCGGGGCCTCCTCCGTACGGCGACGTCCGGATGTCACCAGACGTGAGCAGTTACGCCGGTTCCTGACCTGGCTGACGGGCAAAGCATCTCAGGCCGAGCTCGGCGGCGGTACTGGACGTTCCTTCCGTCACGACACCGCCTGGTGCTGGGACCTTCAACCCCGCATGCCGATCACCGGTGAAGTCCATGACGCGGTCCTCGTCGACGGCGTCTGGGTCGGGTCCTGGTGCCTCCTGATCGCGCAATCCTCGACCGGGACCGTGATCGCCTGGCAATGGGCCGCAAGCGAGTCCACTGCCGCGTGGGAAGCCCTGTTCACCCAGATCCCACCACCGACCGTGGTCGTCACCGATGGGGGCTCCGGGATCCGTTCCGCACTCGCGCGAACCTGGCCAGACACCAAGGTCCAACGCTGTATCTTCCACCTGCAGATGAACGTGACCCGCGAACTCACACGCAAACCACGCCTGCACGCCGGCAAAGCACTCCGACAGATCGCGCTCGCCCTGACCGATGTCCACACGGTCGATGACGCGATCACCTGGCGGCTCACGCTCGAAGCCTGGTGGCAGAAATACGGGCACCTCACCCGAGAACGCAGCATGTACGACAACGGCCAGTTCGGGTACACCCATCACCGGCTCCGCAAAGCCTGGGTGATCCTGCACCGCGCCGCGCAAGCCGGACACATCTTCACCAACCTCGAGCACGGCAACCCAAGAGCAACCTCACGCTTGGAAGGCCTGAACTCCCAGATCCGCAACCTCCTCCGCCACCACCGCGGCATGCCGATCGAACACCGCCGAAGGGCCGCCGAATGGTTCCTGCTCCTCCACGAGATCCCCATCGATCAAGCACACAAGCACGCCCACCAGCCCGCACCGAAACACGTCGAACCACCGACAGAAGACCCCATCGGACCCGCACTCTACGACACCGCCCTGAGCGCCGAAGAAGGCCTCTGGACCCGCTCAGGATGGGCAGGCAGAACATGACACGCCCGACACCATCCACACGTTCTTGCCTATAAGCCCCGCCCCCGCACCGTGTCCTGATACGACGAAAGCCCTCGCTCGCGCGAGGGCTTTCAGCCGATGTCGCTGTTGGTGACCCCAGCGGGATTTGAACCCGCGCTACCGCCGTGAGAGGGCGGCGTCCTAGGCCGCTAAACGATGGGGCCGTGTCTTCGGAACTCAGTTCCGTTTCAGCAACTCGAAGAGTATGGCACAGTTCAGAGCACGTTCCAAATCGAGCACGGGCCCCTCAGACGAACACCCGAAGGGCCCCCGGCACCACCTCGATGTCGACCGGCAGCGACCCGATCCGCTCGCCGTCGGCGTACGCGATGGCGTCGTCGGATTCGAGCCGGACCCGCGTCGCGGTGCGGAACTCGACCGCCGGATGATCGACGTGCGTACCCGCGAAGACCTTCGGGAACACCCGCAGCAACCGAAGTCGGCTGAGGGGGTGCACGATGAAGACGTCGAGGAGGCCGTCGGAGAGGTCGGCATGCGGCACCACCCGCATGCCGCCGCCGAGCGAGACGTTGTTCGCGACCGAGACGAGCATGGCCCGCTGTTCGCGTCGCTCGCCGTCGATGGTGATCGCGTACCGACGCGGGCGGAACGTGGCGAGCTCGCGCAGCAGTGCGAGGGTGTACCGGCTCGGCCCGCGGGGGCGGGTCATCCGATTCGCTCGTTCGTTGACGATCGCATCGAAGCCGGCCGAGAGGATGCACGCGAACCAGGTCGTCGTGCCCCCGTGCTCGACGCGCGCCGCATCGACCGAGCGCGGCTCGCGCCCGAGCGCGGCGACGAGCGCCTCGGTGGCCGCGCCGGGATCGTCGTGGGGCAGGCCGAGTCCGCGCGCGAGGTCGTTGCCGGTCCCCGCGGCGACGACGCCGAGCGGCACCCCGGTCCCCGCGACGAGATTCGCCCCGAGCGAGACCATGCCGTCGCCGCCGACCACGATCACTCCGTCGGCGCCCTGCGCGAACGCCGACTCGGCCTCGCGGCGAAGCAGTTCGAAGTTCGCCTCGCGCAGCATCTGCACCCGGTGGCCCTCGTCGACGAGGCGGGCGACGACCGCAGGGCCGACCGCACGGTTGCGGCCGAACGAGGCGAGCGGATTGACGGCGACGATCAGCCGTCGCGGATGGCGGGTCACGGAGAGATCATCGCAGGCGGACGGGTTGCATCGCGCATCGGAGCGGTGTTGGCTCGGCGTATGCGCCTCACCAAGCACGAACACGCCGCGCTCGAGATCGTCGAGAACGGGCACCGCCTCTTCATCGATCCGGGCAAATTCACCACCCCGGTCACCGAGGCGGCCGGCACGGTTGCCGTCGTGCTCACGCACGAGCACGACGACCACTGGACCCCCGATCAGCTGCGGCGCATCCTCGAGCAGAGCCCCGGCGCACGCCTGTTCGGCCCCCGGGGCGTCGTGCGCGCCGCCGGCGCGGAGGGCCTCGAGGTGCAGCAGGTCGAACCCGGCGACGAGGTCGAGGTCGGACCGTTCCGTCTGCGCTTCTTCGGCGGAACCCACGCGGTGATCCATCCGTCGATCCCCGTGATCGACAACGTCGGGGTGCTCGTGAACGAGACGCTGTACTACGCCGGCGACTCGTTCGTCGCGCCCGGCGTCCCCGTCGAGGTGCTGGCCGCGCCTGCGGCCGCGCCGTGGATGAAGATCAGCGAGGCGATGGACTACGTGATCGCGGTGTCGCCGCGTCGCGCGTTCCCGACGCACGAGATGCTGCTCGCGCGCGCCGGAAAGGACCTGTCGAACGCGCGCCTCCGCTGGGCGACCGAGCAGGTCGGCGGCGAGTACGTCGCCCTCGAACCCGGCGACACCCTCGATCTCTGAGCCCGGGGCCGCTCAGCCGCCGCGACCCCCGCCGCCGCGGTCGCCGCCACCGCCACCGCCGCGGTCACCGCCACCGCCGCCACCGCCGCCGCCGTCACCGCGGTCGCCCCCGCCGCCGCGGCCGCCGCCGTTCCCGGGGTCATCCGCAGGCGGCAGGTCGCCGACCTCGGCCGGCGTGGCGGGCGCGGTCGTCTGCTCTGGTGCCGGCGTGTACTGCTGGAACCCGTCGGCACGCCCGACGACCGGGCCGGGACCGAGCTCGCTGAACTCTCCCCCGCCGTACTTCGCCGCCGCGACCGACATCACGATCGGCCACATCCGGTGTCGTGCCGTCGCCGCCTGCCCGCTGGCGAACGAGATGCCGCGCTGGTTGGCGTCGCCGGTCACGCTGACCACCGCGGCGGCCGTCGCCACCCGCGTGCTCGCGCCCACCATCCAGGTGTCCTTCGCACCGTCGGTCGTGCCGGTCTTGCCGATCAGCGGGACGCGCGGCGAGGTCGCCGCGTTCGACGCACTGCCCGTGCCGCTCGACATGACGCGCCGCAGGCCGTAGTGCATACCGGCCGCCACCTCGGGCACGACCGCTTGGGTGCAGGTCGACTTCGGCGGGGCGATCTCCTGGCCGTCCTTGCCCACGATGCGGTCGATCGCGATCGGCGAGCACGACACGCCGTTGTTCGCGATGCCCGCGAACGCGATCGCCATGCTGAGCGGGGCGACCTCGTTGGTGCCGATCACCGCCGACGGGACGTGGAGCAGCGGGTCGCCGTCGGCGCGGTGCACGCCGAACGCCTCGGCCTTCTGGGCGATGCCGCACTGGTCGAGCAGCTTCGCCATGCCGAGGAACCCGGTGTTGATCGATCCGATCGTCGACTCGAGCGCGCTGTAGTTGGCACCGGCCTCATTGGCGTCGTTGCGGGGATTCCAGCCGGCGTCGGCGACCTGGGGGCCGAGGCAGCTGTCGCGGAACGCACCCCAGTTGCTCTTGCGCCGCGAGTCGACGCGCTCGCTCAGGCCGTGCCCCTCCGCGAGCCACTGCGCGAGCGTGAACACCTTGTACGAGGATCCGGGCTGGAACCCGCTGGAGCCGCCGTAGTCGTAGTCGGTGTTGTAGTTGATGCCGGTGTACTCGGGGCGACCGGCGACGACGGCGGGGTCCTGGCTGTACTGCTTGTTCTGCGCCATCGCCAGCACGCGACCGGTGCCGACCTCGACGCTCGAGATGACCCCGCCGACATCCCAGCCTGGGTACACCTGCGGAACGTTCTCGGCGATGGCGCGTTCGGCGGCGCCCTGCAGGTCGAGATCGAGCGTGGTGTAGATCTGGTAGCCGCCGCGGCGGAAGTTCAGGAACCGCTCCTCGGCGTCGTCGCCGAACGCCGGGTCGTTCTCGAGGATCTGGGTGACGTAGTCGCAGAAGTACGCCGAGCCCCCAGCCGTCTGGCAGCCGGTGCTCGGTTCGGTGATCACCGGCTGGATCGGCGTGGCGACGGCCTCGTCGTACTCGGCCTGCGTCACCTTGCCCTCGTCGAGCATCTTCTCCAGCATGTAGTCGCGGCGCAGCAGCGTATCGGCGTACCCGTTGGCGGCGCCGTTCGTCTCGCTCTCGGGCAGATCGAGGCGGAACTTCTGCGGGTTGTTCACGATCGCCATGAGCGCGGCGGCCTGCGCGAGCGTCACATTCGCGGCGGACGTCGAGAAGTAGTAGTTCGCCGCCGCCTCGATGCCGTAGACGGTGCCGCCGAACCCGGCGATGTTCAGGTAGCCGAGCAGGATCTCGTCCTTGCTGTACCGCTTCTCGACCCCGATCGCGAGGCGCATCTCCTTCAGCTTGCGATCGATGGTGGTCTCGGTCACCTTGTCGTAGCAGGCGAGGCGGGCCTCGTCGAGCTTCGCCCGCTGCTCGTCGGCCGAGAGCTCCTCCTCCTCGGCCTCCTCGCTGAGCCGTGCGCCCGCGTCGCGTTCGCACTCCTGCACGCGCACGTTCTTCACGTACTGCTGGGCGATCGAGGAGCCGCCCTGCGTCTGCCGGCCGGCGGCCGTGGTCAGCGCCGCGCGCACCGTGCCCTGCAGGTCGATCCCGCCGTGGCTGTAGTACCGGGGGTCCTCGCCGGCGACCGCGGCATCCTTCACGTACTGGCTGACCTGATCCCACCCGACCTCGACGCGGTTCTGGTCGTAGAACGAGGCGAGGTGCACCGGCGTGCCATCGGAGCTCATCGCATAGATGTCACTCTTCTCGCTGAGCTCGCCGATCTCGAGGTAGCCGGGCAGGTTATCGAAGATCGAGATCGTGCTGGATGCGGTGACGCCCACCATTGCGAGTCCCGGTGCCGCGGCCGTCACGACGAGCCCCGCGGCGGCGGCGCTCGCCAGCAGCAGTCCGAGGACGCCCCCGAGGATGCCGCCGGGTGTCCTCGTCTCGGCGAAGTCGCGGTTGCGCTTGTTGCGCGGCTTCGTCGGACGGGCCATGCGCACCTCCCCCGGTGGATCTGTCGGCACGGGACGCCGGCGAGCGTCCGCGGCGTCCTCCTCCATGCAACATCAGCGGGGGCGGCTTGTCCAGCCGTCGGAGGGCGGGGCCGGCGTGACGGATGCCGCGACGGAGGTGTACCGTCACGGCATGGGGGACGCGCAGGGGGCGCGTGCGACCGAGCCCGCGGTCGGGCGCGGCAGCGCCGGTGCGGCGCGCACGTTCGTCGACGTCGCCTTCACCGACCACGGCGTGCACGGCGTGGTGCTGGTGAGCGCGCTGACCGCGATCGGGTGGCACTTCGACACCGACCTCGAGGTGCTCGGGTTCATCGTGGGGTCGGTCGTCGTGCTGTGGCTCACGCATGTGTACGCCGCGGTCGTCGCCGGGCGACGCACCCCCGCCGGACGCGGGATCGCGCTCTGGCGGGCGGTGCTCTCGGCGGCCGCGCACACGGCAGGTCTGCTGCTGGCCATGCTGCTGCCGGTGTTCTTCCTGCTGCTCGCGGTGATCGGCCTCGTCGACGAGTACGTCGCGTACTACCTCGCCCTCTGGGTCGGCGTCGCCGAGCTCGCGGTGATGGGCTGGCTGAACTCGGCCCGCCCCGGCAATCCCTGGTGGATGCGCACGCTGGGCGCGCTCGTCACGGCCGGCTTCGGCGTTGCGGTCATCTGGCTCGGCACGCTCGTGCACTGACACGCTCGTGCACTGAATCGGATGCCTCGCGCGCGAGCCCGCGGCATCCGACCGCCCTGGTCGTCTACGCTCCCGTGCCCGCTCGACGCACCGCGTCGCGGAGCCCGTCGAGCGCGACCGGATCGACCAGTTCGCGTATGGCGGTGAGGCTGATCGACGACGCGCCGAGATCCTCGAGGGTGCGCTTCGGGAGCACCCAGAACCGCCACGGCCGCAGGTCGAGCGGGTCGTAGGCCTCATGGCTCGTCGAGGTCTGCACGGCGAAGACGTAGACGTCGCCGCGATGGGTGGCCACGCCCGAGTATCCGGTGCGCGGATGCCACGACTGACCGCGCAACCCGGTGAAGACGATGCGCGCGAGCTGACGTTGATCCCACGCCTGCAGGAAGGCGGCGGATTTCACCACGATCGCCAGATCCTCCCAGCGGAGGTCGACATCGTCCCACTCGACGCGCGTGGCGCGCATGCCCAGTGCACGGGCGACGAGGAACTCGGCCAGCAGGGCGCGAACCGTGTTCGTGCGCAGATCGGGGGCGGCGTAACGCCAGAAATCGATGACCTGCGCGTTTAATCCGACGAAGTCCTCATCGCCGTCGAGGGCGGGCAGGGCTGTCGGGACCAGCCAGTCGATCTGCTGCTGCATTCCCTGAGGATAGCCAGGCGGGTCACCCCCGGTCTGCCCCGCAACAGGGGGCAATCGCGGGTGCGAGGCATCCGATGCTCGCGATCGTGGAACGCCGAAGAGGCGAGGCGCCCGCGTCGCGGTCGCCTCGCCTCCCCGGGGATCCGTTTCGGAGTCCGGGCGTGACGGTCAGCTCTTCAGGAAGACCGGCTCGCCGCCGTACTGGCTGAACGGGTTGTCGTCGAGGGCCGACGGGCCGGTGTAGAGGATGCCGCCGATCTGGTCGCCGCCGTCGACCCACGCGCCGACGACGCAGCTCGTGATGCTCTCGGTGCCGGCGTCGAACTCCTTGGAGAAGGACTCGCTGGGGCAGTCGTCCCAGCCGATGACCGAGACTTCCTGGGCCGGCTGGCCGGTGACGGTGGCCGGGATGAAGCTGGTGTAGTCGGCATCGAAGGCGATCTCGGCACCGTCGATCTTCCGCTGCTCGAACTGGAGCAGCACGACGTTGTACCCCTTCAGCTGCGGGATCTCCGCGACGAGCAGGTCGACCTGCGCGGGAGTCGCCGGGGTGCTGCTCAGCAACCGGGCCTGGATCGTGGCGGACGCGTCGTCGTAGTTCACGAACGTGTAGGTGAACCACTCGCCGTTCTCGATGACGTCGCCGGGCTGGGCGACCCCGCCGGCCGTGGCATCGGTCGAGATGTCGGTCGACTCCTCGGTCTCTTCGGTCTCGGCGGGCGCATCGACGACCTTCTCGGTCGGCTGCGGGGTCGGCAGCGTGATGCAGCCCGTGAGGCCGAGGCTGAGCGCTCCAGCGAGCACGACGGGCAGGACGATCTTCTTCATGCTTGGTTTCTCCTGTGACTTCGAGACCTTCGTCGGCGACGCAGTGGCGAACGCCATCGACGAGACGACCGCGGTCGATTCGTCGGGCGTGGGGCTGTCCACTCGGGAGCTGCCGCATCGGGGCGTCGTCGGCGAGGGCGCGAAGGTCGAATCCGCTCGGCCTGGGACTCCCTGTGCGTCGGACGTCGATGCGGAACCCAGCGCGCAGCCCCGCTCCGGCATCCAGCGCGCGACAGCATCGCGAGCGTATCGGGTGGTGACGGCGGTGGCGACGGGGACGACTCCCCATCGACTCGACGGCTCCGGTCACGATAGGAGTCGGCGGCGCGACCTCGCCCGCGGAGAGTCCGTCCGCGCCTGGTGAGGCGTCGTCATCCGCCACGAGTCGGCCGTGGGCGGCGGTGGCTCGCGGCGGGGAACGGCCGCGGTGGGGGCGCGGTGCCGTACATTGCCCTACGTGGACCTGTCCGACATCCTCGCAGCCATCGGTATCGTCCTTCTCGCGCTCGGCGGCGGGACGTTCTGGTCGTTCTCGACCGGCGTGATGCCCGGTCTGGGCCGTACCGACGATCAGACGTTCGTGTCGTCGATGAGATCGATCAATCGTGCCGTGGTGAACCCGCTGTTCCTGTTGCCGATCTTCCTGCCGCCGCTGCCGCTGGTGTGGGCAGGTCTCATCGACCTGGATGGCCCGCGCGGATGGTTGCTCGTCGCTGCCGGCGTCGTCTTCTTCTGCGGAGCGGTCATCGTGACCGTCGGCGGGAACGTCCCGTTGAACACCGCGCTGGAGCAGTCATCGTCGTCTCCATCCGCTTCGCGCGTCGCGTTCGAACGCCGCTGGAACGTGTTGAACGGGGTGCGTTCGGTCTCGTCCGTCGCCTCGATCGTGCTGGCGGTGCTCGCGCTTGCAGTCTGAGCCTCGAGCTCGCGGTTCTTCGGCGGCGCGTTCGTTGGCGAGGATGTGCTGGATCATTCGGTCGCAGCGGCCGACGGTGAGCTGCTCGAAGCGCACAGCGCCGTACCGGGGAACGATGATCTTCCGCGCGGCGGTCTCGTCCGCCTCGAAGGTCGAGAAACTGAGGCTTCCCGCCTGCGCCCTGCTGCGAACTTGTTCGAGCCCGAGTTCGACGCCTTCGGCGATCGTGTTGCGCGGAGTGAGTCCGCTGCCGCCGCCGGCACTGAAGCGGGCGGCCTTCCGCTCGAGGTCCGCGCGCGCCTCTTCTTCGGTGTCGCCGCTCGCGCGCAGCCGCTGCAGGGCGCCGCTGTCGTCTCTGGTCGCTCCGCGGGCCTGATAGCGACCGCTGGCGAGGCGCGTGACGCTGACCGCGCCGAGCTCGCCGGGTGAGGTTCGGGGCCTAGCCATGTCGCTGGTCCCCCACCCATCTGAGGACATCGGCGAGCTCGTAGCGCGCATGCCGACCGAGGTTCAGGAACGGCGGGCCGGCGGGCGTGAGCCGCCAGTCCTCGAGCGTGCGTTCCGGGAGCCGCAGGAGCTCCGAGAGGTCGTGCTGCGTGAGGAAGGAGGGAGCCGTCTGCGTCGTCGTCTCGTTCATGCACACGAGGTGCGCGCGACAGGTCCGCAACCAGCGGGATGCCTCGTGGCTGGCTCGTCGCGACCAGTACAACCGTTCGCAGATGGGAGCACGACGAGGGTTTCTGGTCCCGTTTCTGGTCGTTCGACCTCGATCGGGACGGACGAGAAGGATGGGCAAAGGGTGACTTCGCCGCGGAATCCTGCGCCTCTTACAGCTGGGGTACCTGGACTCGAACCAAGAACAACTGAACCAGAATCAGCCGTGTTGCCAATTACACCATACCCCAATGGCCCTGAACCGCGTCCCGGGCCGACAAGTAACTCTAGCCCACGGCGTGGCACCGGCCAAATCGAGCGAGGCTCGATTCGGGAGACGGCGAGGGCGGCGTCGAAGGCGGGTCACCAGGTCTCGAAACGCGTCCGACCCCGCCGGGCGCTCCTCGACCAGCCAGCCACCAGCGCACCCAGCGAGCCGCCAGCGCGGCCGCCCGCGTCAGCTCAGCCGCGTCAGCCCAGCCGCGCCTGCAAACCCGCGATCCGCTCGAGCGAGTCGATCTTGCCGAGGATCTGCATCGACTCGAACAGCGGCGGCGACACGCGTCGGCCCGACACGGCGACCCGTACGGGCGTGAACGCGACGCGCGGCTTCAGCCCGAGGCCGTCGATGAGCGCGGCGCGCAGCGCCTCCTCGATCTCGGCCGTCGCCCACGACTCAGCAGGCACCCGCTCGAGCGCATCGGCAGCGGCGGCCAAGACCGAAGGCGCGTCGGCCGGCAGCGACGCCACAGCTGCGTCGTCGTACGTCAGCCCCGAGGCATCCGTGAACAGGAAGCCCAGCATGCCGGGCGCCTCGCCGAGCAGGCCGATGCGCTCCTGCACCAAGGGCGCAGCCGACGCGAGGATCGCCTCGTCAGCCGCCGAAAGCGGCCCCGAGACCACGCCGGCAGCAGCGAGGTACGGAACGACGCGGGCGGCGAAGTCGGCGGGGTCGAGCAGGCGGATGTGGTCGCCGTTGATCGCCTCGGCCTTCTTCTGGTCGAAGCGGGCGGGGTTCGGGTTGACGTTCGCCACGTCGAAGGCGGCGACGAGCTCGTCGCGGCTGAACACGTCGCGGTCGGCCGAGAACCCCCAGCCGAGCAGCGCGAGGTAGTTGAGCAGCCCTTCGGGGATGAACCCGCGGTCGCGGTGGTGGAAGAGGTTCGATTCGGGGTCGCGCTTGCTCAGCTTCTTGTTGCCCTCGCCCATGACGTACGGCAGGTGGCCGAAGCGGGGCACGAAATCGGACACGCCGATGTCGATGAGCGCCCGGTAGAGGGCGATCTGGCGCGGCGTCGACGAGAGCAGGTCTTCGCCGCGCAGCACGTGGGTGATGCCCATGAGCGCGTCGTCGACGGGGTTCACGAACGTGTAGAGCGGCGCGCCGTTGGGTCGCACGACGACGAAGTCGATGGTCGAGCCGACCGGGAAGTCGATGCGGCCGCGCACCAGGTCGTCGAACCCGAGGTCGACCTCGGGCACCCGCAGGCGCAGCGCGGGCCGGCGCCCTTCGGCGCGGAAGGCGGCGCGCTGCTCCTCGGTCAGCGTCCGGTCGAAGTTGTCGTAGCCGAGCTGCTTGGCACGCCCGGCCGCCTCGTTGCGGGCGTCGATCTCCTCGGCGGTGGAGTAGCTCTCGTACAGGTGGCCGGCGGCCTTCAGCCGCTCGATGAGGTCGGCGTAGATCTCGCTGCGCTGCGACTGCCGGTACGGCGCGTGGGGGCCGCCGACGTTCACGCCTTCGTCCCAGTCGAGGCCGAGCCAGGTGAGCGCGTCGATGATCTGCTCGTAGCTCTCTTCGCTGTCGCGCGCGGCGTCGGTGTCTTCGATGCGGAATACGAAGGTGCCGCCGGTGTGGCGGGCGTACGCCCAGTTGAACAGGGCGGTGCGGACGAGCCCCACGTGCGGGGTGCCGGTGGGCGACGGGCAGAAGCGGACGCGGACGTCGCTGCCGGTGGCGGTGGTCGTGGGGTGCGCGGTGTCAGACATCGCTTCCCATCGTATCGAGCACGCCGGCGGCACCGATCGCGCCCGCGGCATCGATCGACCCGGCTGGATCGACCGCCCCCACCGTCGGGCGCGCGGCCTCCAGCGCGCGCATCGCGGCGGCGACGGCGGGCACGCGCGCGCCGCCGCGGGCGGTCACCAGGTGCAGCGACCGTTCGTCGCCTCGGGCGGTGGGCCGGGTGACGACGCCGGGATGCCGCGGCGAGGCCGCGAGCGCGAGCCCGGGCAGCAACGCCACTCCGAGCCCCTCGGCGACCATGCCTTCGACGGCGACGAAGTTGTCGGTCTCCACGACGATGCGCGGCACGAATCCGGCGTCGTCGGCGAGGTCGAGCAGGTGCCCGCGGCAGCGGGGGCATCCGGCGATCCACGGTTCGTGTGCGAGGGTCGCGAGGTCGACGACCTCGTCGGTCGCGGCCGGATGCTCCGCCGGCAGCACGACCCGTACGGGCTCGCGCCCGAACTCGTGCACGTCGAGCCCGCGCGCACTCTCGCGGTGCGGATCGTCACGGTCGCCGGGGTAGCTGAACGTCACGGCGAGGTCGGCCCGGTCGGCGCGTACCGCGGCGACCGCCTCGGGCGGCTCGGCTTCGACGTAGGTGACGGTGAGCCCCGGATGCGTGCGGCCGAGTTCGGCGATGAGCCGCGGCACGAGGGTCGCCGATGCCGACGGGAACGCGACGAGCCGCACCCGCCCGGCGCGCAGGCCCCGCAGGGCCGCCAGTTCGCCCGCAGCGGCTTCGAGGGCGGTCGCGACCGCGTGCGCGTGCCGGGCGAGCACCCGGCCGGCTTCGGTCAGGCGGATGCCGCGGCCCGCGCGCTGCACGAGGACGACGCCCGTTCGTTCCTCGAACCGCCGCAACTGCTGGCTCACCGCGGGCTGGCTGTAGCCGAGCGCCGTCGCGGCCGCGGTGAGCGAGCCGTGTTCGGCGATCGCCCGGACCACGCGCACGGTCTGCACGTCGATCGCGGCGAGCAGATCGGCGACGAGTTCGTCGGTCGTGGCATCCGTCATCGCTGAATCATAATGGTGCGTTATTCGAACCATCGAATGCCTGCGGTTGTCGAATGGAACCTCTCCCCCCGAAACTGATCGCATGCACCCCGCCAGCTCCGCCTACCCCACCGGCCGCGGCTACCTCGCCGCCTGCACGATGGGCCTGCCGACGACCGCGACCCACGACGCCGTCGCCCGCGACCTCGACCGGTGGAGCCGCGGCCGTTCGGTGGCCGGCGACTACTCCGCAGCGGTCGAACGCGGCCGAGCGCACGCCGCGCGACTGCTCGGCACCGGCCCGTCGCGCGTCGCGATCGGATCGCAGGTGTCGGTGTTCGTCGGCTTCGCCGCGGCGTCGCTGCCGACCGGGGCCGAGGTGCTGTGCGTCGACGGCGACTTCAGCTCGGTCGTCGCACCGTTCCTCGCGCGCGGCGACCTGCGGGTGCGGCATGTGCCGCTCACCGGCCTCGCGGACGCGATCGGGCCGCGCACCGCGCTCGTCGCCGTCTCCCTCGTGCAGTCGGCCACCGGCGAGCTCGCCGACCTCGCCGGGATCTCGCGCGCCGCCCGCGACTCCGGCGCCCTGCTCGTCGTCGACACGACGCAGGCCACGGGATGGCTGCCCACCACCGGGCTCGACGCCGACCTCGTCGTCTGCCACGCCTACAAATGGCTGAGCGCGCCCCGCGGCGCCGCCTTCGCATCGTTCGGCGAGCGCGCCCTCGCCGAATTCACCCCGCAGGCCGCGGGGTGGTACTCGGGCGCCGACCCGTGGGCGAGCTGCTACGGCCCCGACCTGCACCTCGCCGCCGACGCGCACCGGTTCGACGTCTCCCCCGCCTGGCATGCGTGGGCCGGTGCCGAGGTCGCGCTCGAGTTCGCCGCATCCCTCGACGCCGAACAGGTCCGACGGCACGATGTCGGGCTCGCGAACGCATTCCGGGCCGGGCTCGGCCTCGAGGCATCCGACAGCGCGATCGTGACCTGGCCCGACGCCGACTGCGACGACCTGCGGGCGCTCACGCGTCGGGCATCACCGCATCGGGTCGCGCCGGGCGTGCCCGCGTCGCCTTCCACCTGTGGAACGACGACGAGGATGTCACGCTGGCGCTGCGCGCGGTCGGGCGCGTGGGCGTCATGGCGCCCTGAGCCTGGCGATGGGGGCGCGCGCGCTTCGACAGGCTCAGCGAGCGGCGGGCTCGGCGTGCTTCGACAGGCTCAGCGAGCGACGGGCTCAGCGCGCTTCGACAGGCTCAGCGAGCGGCGGCGCGCTCAGCGAGCGGCGGCGGGCTCAGCGCGCGGCGCGCACCGGGTTCGACAGCGTACCGAGCCCGGCGATCGTGACCTCCACGGTGTCGCCGTCGTGCAGCTGAGCGACGCCCGCGGGCGTCCCGGTGAGGATGACGTCGCCCGGCAGGAGCGTGAACGCCGCCGAGGCGAACGCGATGATCGCCGGGATCGAGTGCACCAGGTCGGTGAACGGCGCCGACTGGCGGGTCTCGCCGTTCACGCCGGCCTCGATCCGCGATGCCGCAGGATCGAACTCGGTCTCGATCACGGGCCCGAGCGGGCAGAACGTGTCGAAGCCCTTCGCGCGTGCCCACTGGCCGTCGCGGCGCTGCAGATCCCGCGCGGACACGTCGTTCGCCGCCGTATAGCCGAACACCACCCCGAGCGCGTCGGCCTCGGGCACGTTGCGGGCGACCCGCCCGATCACGACCGCCAGCTCGCCCTCGAAGTCGACATGCTCGCTCTGGGTCGGCAGCACGATCGCGTCGCCGGGGCCGATCACCGACGTGTTCGGCTTGAAGAACAGCATCGGCTCGTCGGGCACCTCGTTGCCGAGCTCCTCGGCGTGGGCACGGTAGTTGCGCCCGACCGCGATGATCTTCGACCGCGGGATGACGGGCGCGAGCAGCTTCGCCTCGCCGAGCGGCACGCGCTCGCCGGTCGGGTCGTAGCCCGCGTACATCGGGTCGCCCTTCAGCACGACGAGCTCGTGCTCCTCCTCGTCGACGATGCCGAACGAGATCGACTCACCGTGGCTGAACCGCGCGACCTTCATGCGACCACGGTACCGGGCTTCGGGGGCCTCACGCGTCCGGCGCCGGGAGCTTCGCCTCGACACGCGCGAGCAGGCGGGCGCCCGCGGGCAGATGCGTCTCGACGTACGGCATGCCCTTCGCGAGGACGATCTCGATCAAGTGCGACACCACCTCCGTCGCGCGCCGCTGCGCTGCGCTCTCGCCCCACCGCTGCGTGTATCCGAGAATCCGCGACGCGATCGCCCTCGCGGAGTCCGAAGCGTCGGACGCCGAAGCGGAGTCGGCGCCTTCCGCAGGGGTGCCGAATCTCTCGAGCTCGGCGACCGCATCCCTGGTCGCTTTCCACGCATCCTCGTCCCCCACGTCCTCGTCCTCCTCCGCTCCGGATGCCGCGTACGGCAGCGACCCGTTATCGAAGGTGCGGTGCAGGGCGAGATGCGTGAGCTCGTGGAGCAGGGTCGATGCGAGTTCGGGCGTCGCTTTCCGCATCTGATCGATGACCGACTCGAGCTGCGCGAGTGATCGCACATGTGAGAACAGCGGTGTGCTCGGACCGAGGAATGCGGGAACCTCCACCGCGATCGTCACTTCGGCGTAGTTCGCGATCCCCGCTGCGCGTTCGCCGGAGGCGGCGGAAAGGGAGGTACCGTTCAGCACCTTGAGGGTGAAGCCCGATTCGACCTCGTGCGCATCCCTCGAACGATGCACGGTCGAGAGGATCCGCCGGATCAACGGCTCCGCGCGTCCTCGCACCTGGGCGAGCGCCAGAGCGAACAAGGACGTCACCCGGTCGTCCTGCTGCGGCGTCGTCCCATCCGCGCCCCGGAACGGGCCGACCAGTTCCTCGCCATCGAGGACCAATTGCCGCAGGCGCGCGCGTTCGGCCTGCTTCCGGTCCTCGAGTTCGGCCGCCAGCTTGAGTTCGCGCTCCCGGTCGGCTCGCACGTGTTCGGCCTCCCGCTCGCGTTCAGCGCGATCTCTGGCGCGTTTCGCAGTGCGCTCCTCGCGTGCACGGGCTTGCTGGAGGACGTCGATCCGCTGGTCGATCCACTCCAACATCTTCTTCCGTTCGTCGCCGGACGCCGTCCGCTCGACGTCCGCGCGCAATCGCAGCACGTCGGCGACATCGTCGTAGGTGTCGAGCATGGCCCGGACACGTCGCCCTTCGCCCGGCGTGGTGAGGTCGAAGTCCACATCCTTGATCCTGACGCGCTGCACCGACGCGAGCACAGCGTCAGACCCACTCAGGATCCTGCTCACCGCGGCGTTCCCGGCGGCCTGCTGGAGGCTCGTGACCATCGTCCGCAGTGGATCGGGGCCCATCGCCACTGCACCGGGGCGGCCGGCGACTCGCCGATCGACCCGATCCACTCCGTCCCCATCGGAACGGCACGACGACCCTGCCGTGGTGCGTCGTGGGTCGTGAACCATGTCGGAGTACTCCGGGTCGCCTCAGAGCTGGGCATCATGCAGGATCGCTCGTCCCACGGTAGCTGCGCACCAACTGCCCGTGAGGGAATACCTCCGTCTGTTCGGGCAAGCCGCGTCGCTCACGCGTCGAGGCGCAGCATCCACCCGTGGCGGTCCTCGACGCGCCCGTACTGGATGCCGGTGAGCTCGGCACGCAGGCTCAGCGCGAGCTCCTGCGACTGGGGGCCCGAGTGCACGATCTCGAAGTCCTCGGCGAGCAGGCGCCCGATCGGCACGACGACCGCGGCGGTGCCGCACGCGAACGCGCCCACGATGTCGCCCGACGCCGCACCTTCGCGCCACTCGGTGAGCGTCACCGGCCGCTGCTCGACCTGGTGTCCGCGGTCGGCGGCCAGCTGCAGGATCGACGCGAGCGTGATGCCTTCGAGGATCGAGTCGGACTCGGGGGTGACGAGCGTGCCGTCCTTGCGGACGAGCACGACGTTCATGCCGCCGAGCTCTTCGAGCCGGTCGCCCTCGTTCAGGAAGAGCACCTGCTGGCAGCCCTTCTCGTACGCCTCGGCCTGCGGCAGCAGGCTCGACGCGTAGTTGCCGCCGGCCTTCGCCGCGCCCGTGCCGCCGTGGCCCGCGCGCGCGTACTGCGTCGACAGCCAGATGTTCACCGGTTCGACCCCGCCCGGGAAGTACGCACCGGCCGGGCTCGCGATGAGGTAGTACGCCACCTTCTTCGCGGGCCGCACCCCGAGGAACGCCTCCTTGGCGAACATGAACGGCCGCAGGTACAGGCTCGTCTCGTCGGCCGTCGGCACCCACGCGCCGTCGACGGCGACGAGCTGGCGCAGCGAGTCGATGAAGTACTCGACCGGCAGCTCGGGCAGCGCCAAGCGGTGCGCCGAGCGCTGCAGCCGCGCCGCGTTCTCGTACGGGCGGAACGT
Source organism: Agromyces larvae (assembly GCF_022811705.1). NCBI lineage: Bacteria > Bacillati > Actinomycetota > Actinomycetes > Micrococcales > Microbacteriaceae > Agromyces > Agromyces larvae. Next base: position 1,439,531 of record NZ_CP094528.1, read on the forward strand.
GTGGATCGACCCGTCGGCGTGCCGGTACGCCTTCAGGCCCTCGAAGATCTCCTGCGCGTAGTGCAGCACCGCGGCGGCCGGGTCGAGCTCGATCGGGCCGTACGGCGAGACGCGCGGGCGGTGCCAGCCGCCCTTCTCACTCCAGCACAGGTCGACCATATGGTCGGTGAAGTGGTTGCCGAACCCGGGGTCCGCGAGGACCGCCTCGCGCTCCGCGTCGGAGCGGGCCTCGGAGTTGCGGGTGACGTTCCAGGTGAGGCCGGCTGCGCTGGGTGCCTGGAGCGGGAGGTTGATGGTCATGATGTTCGCTTTCGTGGGAACGGTTCAATCTTCGGCGAGGCGGGCGACGACGGCGTCGCCGATCTCGGAGGTCGAGCGACGGGCGTCGCCGCGGTCGGCGAGGTCGGCGGCGACCGCGCGTTCGACGCGGGTCGCGGCATCCGTCTCGCCGAGGTGGCGGAGCAGGAGCGCGACCGAGACGATCGCGGCGGTCGGGTCGGCCAGACCCTTCCCGGCGATGTCGGGAGCCGAACCGTGCACCGGCTCGAACATGCTGGGATAGCGGCCGTCGGGGTTGATGTTGCCCGAGGCCGCGAGGCCGATGCCGCCGCTGATCGCGCCGGCGAGGTCGGTCAGGATGTCGCCGAAGAGGTTGTCCGTGACGATGACGTCGAATCTAGCAGGATCTGCGACCAGGAAGATGGTCGCGGCATCGACGTGCAGGTAGTCGACGGCGACGTCGGGGAACTCGGATGCCACGGCGTCGACCGTGCGCTTCCACAGCGACCCGGCGAACACCAGCACGTTGGTCTTGTGCACCAGGGTGAGCCGCTTGCGGCGGGCCGCGGCCTGCGCGAACGCGAACCGCACGACCCGCTCGACACCGTACGCCGTGTTCACCGACACCTCGTTGGCGACCTCGTGCGGCGTGCCCTGGCGGATCGCGCCGCCGTTGCCGACGTACGGGCCCTCGGTGCCCTCGCGCACGACCACGAAGTCGACCTCGCCGGGGTTCGCGAGCGGGCTGGTCACCCCCGGGTACAGCACCGTCGGGCGCAGGTTCACGTAGTGGTCGAGCTCGAACCGCAGCTTCAGCAGCAGCCCGCGTTCGATGTTGGCGCCGGCCAGGCGCGGGTCGCCGGGCACGCCGCCGACGGCGCCGAGCAGGATCGCGTCGTGGCGCTTGATCGCGTCGAGATCGGCGTCGGTGAGCACGTCGCCCGTCTCGAGGTAGCGCGCGGCGCCGAGCGAGAACGGGGTCTGCTCGAACGAGACATCCGACCCGGCGGTGACCGCCTCGAGCACCTTCGTCGCCTCCGCGACCACCTCGGGGCCGATCCCGTCGCCGGGAATGACTGCGAGCCTGACCGTCCGTACCATGGAGCTCCCTTCGCGCGCCAGCCCTCCCAGCGTATCCGCTGACGTGCCGAGCCTGAGCCTCGGTGGGCAACCGTCCGCCGCAGACCGGCGCGGCACCCGGGGGGCGGGGCCGCGCCGCTCATCCTGTCTGCGCGTCGCCGGCTGCGCCGACGCCGCGGATGCCTATTCGGTGATGTCGACCTCGACCATGACGTCGGCGGCGATCTCCTCGCGCACCGCGTCCAGCACCTCGGCGGGCACGGGCGAGTCGACGGTGAGGATGCTGAGCGCCTGCCCGCCGGCCTCGCGGCGCGCGATGGCCATGCCGGCGATGTTGATGCCGGCCTCGCCGAATCGGCTGCCGTACACGGCGACGATGCCGGGCCGGTCGGTGTAGAGCATGACGATGTGGTGCTCGGCGATCGGCACCTCGATCTCGTACCCGTTGATGCCGACCAGCTTCTCGATCTGCTTCGGGCCGGTCAGCGTGCCCGACACCGACAGCTGCCGGCCGTCGGCGAGCGCTCCGCGCAGCGTGATGACGTTGCGGTACTCGGGGCTGTCGGCCTCGGTGATGAGCCGCACGGCGATGCCGCGCTGCTCGGCCAGCAGCGGCGCGTTGACGTACGACACCGTCTCGCTGACGACGTTGGTGAAGACGCCCTTCAGCGCGGCCAGCTTCAGCACGCTGACGTCGTAGTCGACGAGCTCGCCGCGCACCTCGACGTCGAGGCTGGTGAGCGCACCGGTCGCGAGCCCGCTGAACAGCAGGCCGAGCTTCTCGACGAGCGGGATGCCGGGGCGCACGTACGGGTCGATGACGCCGCCGGCGACGTTGACCGCGTCGGGCACGAGCTCGCCCGACAGGGCGAGGCGCACCGACTTCGCGACCGAGACGCCCGCCTTCTCCTGCGCCTCGTCGGTCGACGCGCCGAGGTGCGGGGTGACGATGACGTTCGGCAGGCCGAGCAGCGGCGACTCGCGCGGCGGCTCGGAGACGAACACGTCGAGCCCGGCGCCCGCGATGGTGCCCGCGACGAGGGCGTCGTGCAGCGCGTCCTCGTCGATGAGGCCGCCGCGCGCGACGTTCACGATGTACGCCGACGGCTTCATCTTCGCGAACTGCTCGGCGCCGATCATGCCGACCGTCTCGGGCGTCTTCGGCATGTGGATGGTGATGAAGTCGCTGCGCTCGAGCAGCTCGTCGAGGCTCACGGTCTGCACGCCGAGCTGCTGCGCCCGCGCCGAGGTGATGTACGGGTCGTACGCGATGACCTCGACGCCGAAGGCCTGCAGCCGAGCGGTGATGAGCGCGCCGATGCGGCCGAGGCCGATGATGCCGACGGTCTTCTCGTACAGCTCGGTGCCGGTGTAGGCCGAGCGCTTCCACTCCCCCTGCGCGAGCGCGGCGTGCGCCGCGGGGATGTGTCGGGCGAGGCTCAGGATGTGCCCGACGGTGAGCTCGGCGGCCGAGATGATGTTCGAGGTCGGCGCGTTCACGACCATGACGCCGGCGGTGGTCGCCGCCTTGATGTCGACGTTGTCGAGCCCGACGCCCGCTCGCGCGATGACCCGCAGCTTGGGGGCCGCGGCGATCGCCTCGGCATCGACCTTCGTCGCCGAACGCACGAGGATCGCGTTCGCGTCGGCGATCGCCGAGAGCAGCGCGGTGCGGTCGGTGCCGTCGACCGAGCGGATGTCGAAGTCGGGCCCGAGGGCATCGACGGTGGCGGGCGAGAGTTCTTCGGCGATCAGCACGACCGGCTTGGACACAGAGCGATCCTTCGGGGACGAATGGCGCGCAGCACGGCGCACCTGCGGTGGGATGCGCCACACGCCGTCGGGGCGCCTTTCGCCAATCGTACTGGAGTATGACGAACCGTCTCGTTCGGTGACACCGTGCGACCGGCGACCCGGACGCTATCTTGATCCCATGCCTCCCGCACTCGCGGTCGCCGAGCCCCGACTCGTGCAGCGCCTCGACCGGGCGGTGCAGGGTCTGACCCCGGGATACTTCGCACTCGTGATGGCGACCGGCATCGTCTCGATCGCGATGCGCACCGACGGCCGGCCGGTGCTGTCGCTGGTGCTGCTCGTCATCGCCGCCGTCGCCTACGTGCTGCTCATCGTGCTGAACGGCATCCGCCTGGCACGCCACCGCGCCGCGATGGCCGCCGACTTCGCCGATCCGGCTCGCGCGTTCGGGTTCTTCACCTTCGTCGCCGCCACCTGCGTGCTCGGCAGCCGGCTGAGCGCCGAGGGGTGGCACGGCGCGGCGCTCTGGCTGCTCGTCGCCGCGTTCGCGGCCTGGGTGCTGCTCGGCTACACGGTGCCGTGGACGGCGGTGCTCGGCGGGGCGAAGCGCACGGCGCTGCGCACGGCGAACGGCACCTGGTTCATCTGGTCGGTCGCGAGCCAGTCGATCGCGGTGCTCGCCGCCACCCTCGAAGCCGAGGTCGACACGGGTCGGAACGCGATGGCGCTGCTCGCGGTGTTCTCCTGGTCGATCGGCACGTTCCTGTACTGCGCGGTCGGCGTGTTCGTCGGCGTGCGCATGCTCGCCTACCCGTTCACGCCGGCCGATCTCACCCCGCCGTACTGGGTGGCCATGGGTGCGACCGCGATCACGGTGGTCGCGAGCGCTCGCATCGTCGAGATGGCCGACGCGCCCATGGTGGCGGCGACCAGCGGACTCATCGCCGGCACTGCGGTGTTCTTCTGGGCGTTCGGCACCTGGCTGATCCCGCCGCTGATCGTCGCGGGGTACTGGCGTCACGTGCGGCACCGCTACCCGCTTCGCTACGAGGCGACGCTGTGGAGCATCGTGTTCCCGCTCGGCATGTACGGCGTCGGGGCGCAGTTCCTCGGCGAGGTCGATGCGCTGCCGATCGTGCACGCGGTCGGTTACGTCGAGAGTTGGATCGCGCTGGCGGCGTGGGCGGTCGCCTTCGTCGCCATGCTCGCGCATCTCTGGCGTCGGGTGCTGGCCCCGGCGCGCCCCGGCGACGGCCCCGGCGCTCCGCCGGGTCAGGGCACGACGACGCCGCCGACGGCGCCGAGCAGCACCGAGAGCGAGGCGAAGAGCGCGCCCGACACGCCCAGCCCGGCGAGATAGCAGGCGACCACGATCAGGATGCCCCGCCGCCGCCCCAGCACGAACGCGATCGCGAACAGCGCCGGCGGTGCGATGAGCGCCGCGACCATGATCGCCCAGCCGCCCGGCGTGAATCCGAGACCGAGGGCGAGCAACTGCAGCAGGCTCTCGAGCACCTCCCACAGGTCGTAGGCGAAGAAGAGCCCGAAGAACGCGGCGAGCGTCGCCCGCAGCCAGAGCGGCAGCTCGCGTCGGGCGGTCGGCTGCGTCTCGGGAACGAGCTCGGATGCTCCGCCGTCGCCGGTGGTCGCACTCATGCCGTCACCCCCAGCACGAACGGCAACGGCACGAGCAGCAGCGCGCCGACCGCGAGCCACAGGAGCCGAAGCGGCGCACGTCGCACGAGCGCGAACACGAGCGCGAACCAGAGCGCGGGCGCGAGCACCGCGAGCCAGAGGCCGAGGCCGTACATGAGGTCGCCGAGCACGCTGGTGCCCGGGGCATCCGTTCGCACCACCGTCACGAGCCACCCGACCGTGTACAGCAGGTAGACGCCGCCGAGCACACCGAGCACCACGAGCTCGAGCGATCCGATCGTCGGCCGACCGGTCGGGTCGGCCGAGGAGGTCGGCCACGCGGACGGGGATTCGTCGCCGATCGCGCCGCCCGCCGCACCTTCGGCGTCGGCCTGCGTCTCGCGGGACGCGGGCCCGCCGACGACCTTCCACCCGGGCGCGAGCGTCGGATCGTCGTCGCCCTCCCAGCGGAAGGCCTCCTCGTCGGAGTCGGTCGCCATGCGCCCACCCTACCGAGCGTGCGAGGTGCGAACCGCGTCCGCCTCGCGCGCGGCAGCCACCGCCGCGGCGACCACCTCGGCGTCGGTCGCGTCGAACGCATCGGCTCCGCCGCCCGGGCCGCCGCGGCCCCGCGTCGCAGGGCGGCGAGCGGACAGGTGCACGGCGTCGACGCCGGCCGAGGCGAGCGCGGCGATGTCGCCGACGCGCACGCCGCCGCCGGCCATCACCTCGAGCTCGTCGCCGACCGCCGCCCGCATCGCGGCGAGGCCGGCCAGGCCCGCCCGGCAATCGGGCGCACCGCCCGAGGTGAGCACGCGGCGCACTCCGCGGCCGTGCAGCGAAACGACCGCTGCGACCGGATCGGCGGCCGCGTCGACCGCGCGATGCACGGTGACGTCGAGCCCTCCGGCGGCGTCGACCCAGCGTGCCAGACGCTCGTGGTCGAGCCCGCCCGCCTCGTCGAGCGCGCCGACGACCACTCCGTCGGCGCCGAGCCGGACGCACCAGCGGATGTCGCGCTCCACCTGCGCCGCCTCGTCGGCGTCGTACACGAATCCGCCGCCGCGGGGTCGCACGAGCACGTGCACGAAGCTCGCAGCACCTGCCTGCCGGGCCGCATCGACCGCCGCTTCGATGAGCCCGGCCGCGGGGGTCAGCCCGCCCAGCCCGAGCGCCTGGCACACCTCGACGCGCGCAGCACCCGCCTGGAGCGCGAGGCGAACGCCCGCGACATCCTGCACGGCGATCTCGACCGGAAGACTCGTCAGCACCTGGTCACCGTACCTCCTCCGCGGAATCCGACTCCCACGCACACCGCGAGGGCGGGACCGGCCGAAGCCGATCCCGCCCCCTGCGGTCGATCCGTGCGTCAGCGAGCGACTTCACCGTCGACGTAGTCGTCGTCGTTGCTGGCGTTCCACGCAAACAGCTTGCGCAGCTCGCGACCGGTCGCCTCGATGGGGTGCGCCTCGCCCTTGGCCCGCAGCTCGAGGAACTCCTTCTGGCCGTTGTCCTGGTCGGCGATGAAGCGCGCCGCGAACGTGCCGTCCTGGATGTCGGCGAGCACGGCCTGCATGTTCTCCTTGACGTGCGGGTCGATGACGCGGGGCCCCGACACGTAGTCGCCGTACTCGGCGGTGTCGCTGACGCTCCAGCGCTGCTTGGCGATGCCGCCCTCCCACATCAGGTCGACGATGAGCTTCAGCTCGTGCAGCACCTCGAAGTACGCGACCTGCGGCTGGTAGCCGGCCTCGGTCAGGGTCTCGAAGCCGTACTGGATGAGCTGCGAGACACCGCCGCAGAGCACGGCCTGCTCGCCGAACAGGTCGGTCTCGGTCTCCTCGGTGAAGGTCGTCTTGATGCCGCCGGCGCGCAGGCCGCCGATCGCCTTCGCGTACGACAGCGCGAGCGGCCACGCCTGGCCCGACGCGTCCTTCTCGACCGCGACGATGACGGGCACGCCGCGCCCGGCCTCGAACTCGCGGCGCACGGTGTGGCCCGGGCCCTTCGGCGCGACCATGATGACGTCGACGCCCTCGGGCGCCTCGATGTAGCCGAAGCGGATGTTGAAGCCGTGCCCGAACACCAGCGTCTTGCCCTCGCCGATGTTGTCGGCGATCGACTCGGCGTAGATGTGGCGCTGGTACTGGTCGGGCGCGAGGATGACGACGACGTCGGCCCAGGCGGCGGCCTCGGCGACGTTCTTCACCTCGAAGCCGGCCTCCTGTGCCTTCTGGATCGACTTCGAGCCGTCCTTCAGGCCGATGACGACCTCGACGCCCGAGTCGCGCAGGTTCTGCGCGTGCGCGTGACCCTGCGAGCCGTAGCCGATGACCGCGACCTTCTTGCCCTGGATGAGCGCGAGGTCGGCGTCCTTGTCGTAGTAGATCTCAGCCATTGCGGTTTTCTTTCTCCTTGCGTGGGGTGTGGTCCCCTGACCTTGTCGAAGGGGATGTCTCGGTGGGTGCGCTCCCTTCGACAGGCTCAGGGAGCGAGCGGTCAGCTCTTGAAGACGCGCTCCGTGATGCTCTTGCCGCCGCGCCCGATGGCGAGCAGGCCGGACTGGGCGATCTCCTTGATGCCGTAGGGCTCGAGCACGCGCAGGAACGCCTGGGCCTTGCCCGAGTCGCCGGTGACCTCGATCACGAGGGCGTCGGTCGACACGTCGACCACGCGTGCGCGGAACAGGTTCACCGCCTCGATCACTTGCGAGCGGGTCGTGTTGTCGACGCGCACCTTGATGAGCAGGTGCTCGCGCTGCACCGACTGGGTCTGGTCGAGCTCGACGATCTTGATCACGTTCACCAGCTTGTTCAGCTGCTTGGTGACCTGTTCGAGCGGCAGCGTCTCGACGTCGACCACCACGGTGATGCGCGAGAGGCCCGGGATCTCGGAGTGCCCGACCGCGAGCGATTCGATGTTGAACCCGCGACGCGAGAAGAGCCCCGCGACGCGGGTGAGCAGACCGGGCTTGTCCTCGACGAGGAGGGAGAGCACGTGGGTCGACATGGTCAGTCCTCCTCGCTGAACGCCGGCGCGTGGTCGCGCGCGTACTGGATGTAGCTGTTCGACACGCCCTGCGGCACCATCGGCCACACCATCGCGTCGGCCGAGACGACGAAGTCGATGACGACCGGCCGGTCGTTGGTCTCGAGGGCGAGCTTGATGGCCGCGTCGACCTCGTCTTCACTGGTGACGCGGATGCCGAGCGCCCCGTACGCCTCGGCCAGCTTCACGAAGTCGGGGATGCGCGCCGTGCCGTGGCCGGTCGACAGGTCGGTGTTCGAGTAGCGGCCGTCGTAGAACAGCGTCTGCCACTGGCGCACCATGCCGAGCGACGAGTTGTTGATGATCGCGACCTTGATCGGGATGTCGTTCAGCGCGCAGGTCGCGAGCTCCTGGTTCGTCATCTGGAAGCAGCCGTCGCCGTCGATCGCCCACACGGTGCGCTCGGGCTCGGCGACCTTCGCCCCCATCGCGGCCGGGACGGCGTAGCCCATCGTTCCGGCGCCGCCGGAGTTCAGCCACGCGTTCGGTCGCTCGTACTTGATGAACTGCGCCGCCCACATCTGGTGCTGGCCGACGCCGGCCGCGTAGACGCCCTCGGGGCCGGTGAGCTCGCCGATCCGCTGGATCACGTGCTGCGGCGCGAGCAGGCCGTCGCTGGTCGGCGCGAAGCCGAGCGGGTACTCGCTCCGCAGGCCGTCGAGCGTCGCCCACCACTCCGAGAGGTCGGGCGCGCCGCCGGCGGAGGCCTGCGCGAACGCGGCCTTCAGGTCGACGAGCACGTCCTTCAGGTCGCCCACGATCGGCACGTCGGCCACGCGGATCTTCGAGATCTCGGCCGGATCGATGTCGACGTGCACGACCTTCGCCTCGGGGGCGAAGAGCGCCGCCTTGCCGGTCACGCGGTCGTCGAACCGGGCGCCGAGGGCGACCAGCAGGTCGGCCTCCTGCAGCGCGAGCACCGCCGGGACCGTACCGTGCATGCCGGGCATGCCGAGGTGCTGCGGGTGCGAGTCGGGGAACACGCCGCGCGCCATCAGCGTGGTCACCACGGGTGCACCCGTCGCCTCCGCGAACGCGAGCAGTTCCTCGGACGCGCGGCCGCGCACGACGCCGCCGCCGACGTAGAGGACGGGGCGCTTCGCCTCGGCGATCAGGTTCGCCGCCGCGGCGACCTGCTTGCCGTGCGCCTTGGTGATCGGGCGGTAGCCGGGGAGGTCGACCTTCGGCGGCCAGCTGAACCCGAACGTCGCCTGCTGCGCGTCCTTCGTGATGTCGACGAGGACGGGCCCGGGACGACCCGTCGTCGCGATGTGCACCGCGGCGGCGATCGTCGAGGGGATCTCCTCGGCGCGCTTCACGAGGAACGAGTGCTTCGTGACGGGCATCGTGATGCCCACGATGTCGGCCTCCTGGAAGGCGTCGGTGCCCATCAGGTTCGAGAACACCTGGCCGGTGATGGCGAGCAGCGGCACCGAGTCCATGTGGGCGTCGGCGATGGCGGTGACGAGGTTGGTCGCGCCCGGCCCGCTCGTCGCGATCGCGACGCCGAGCTTGCCGGATGCCGAGGCGTAGCCCTCGGCCGCGTGACCGGCGCCCTGCTCGTGGCGCACGAGGATGTGCCGCAGGGTCGACGCCGACATGAGCGGGTCGTAGACCGGCAGGATCGCCCCGCCGGGGAGTCCGAAGACGTCGGTGATTCCGAGCAGTTCGAGCGAGCGGACGACCGCCTCGGCGCCGGTGATCTGGATCGGCACCCCTGGGGGCAGGGGCGAGGCGGACGGCACGGGTGAAGCTTCCGTGGTCATGCGATTCCTTCTGATGGACGGTGAGCGGAAATGCGCAGCACTCAGCCCGTGGTCGCGCCTTCGGCAGCGGAGCGCACGAGCTTCGAATACTTCGCGAGAACACCGCGGGTATAGCGCGGGGGAAGTGGCGCCCAGCCTTCACGGCGGGCTGCCAGCTCGGCTTCGTCGACCAGTAGGTCGATGGAACGAGCCGCGATATCGACCCGAATCAGATCACCATCGCGCACGAAGGCGATCGGACCTGCGTCCACTGCCTCGGGTGCCAGATGGCCGACGCACAGACCGGTTGTGCCGCCTGAGAATCGACCGTCCGTCAAGAGTAGTACATCTTTTCCGAGGCCGGCGCCCTTGATGGCCGCCGTGATGGCGAGCATCTCGCGCATGCCGGGGCCGCCCTTCGGCCCCTCGTAGCGGATCACCACGACGTCGCCGTGCGAGATCTCGCCGTTCGTGAGCGCGTCCATCGCGGCGCGCTCTCGCTCGAACACGCGGGCGGGGCCCTCGAACACCGTCGCGTCGAAGCCGGCGGTCTTCACGACCGCTCCCTCGGGCGCGAGCGTGCCCTTCAGGATGGTGAGTCCGCCGGTGGCGTGGATCGGGTCGTCGAGGGTGTGCAGCACCTCGCCGTCGAGCGGCTCCGGGTCGAGCTCCTCGAGGTTCTCGCGCATGGTCTTGCCGGTGACGGTGAGCACGTCGCCGTGCAGCAGCCCGGCGTCGAGCAGCGCCTTCATGAGCACGGGCACGCCGCCCCGGCGGTCGACGTCGTTCATGACGTACTTGCCGAACGGCTTCAGATCGCCGATGTGCGGCACCTTCGAGCCGATGCGGTTGAAGTCGTCGAGCGTGAGCTCGACCTCGGCCTCGCGCGCGATGGCGAGCAGGTGCAGCACGATGTTGGTCGAACCGCCGAGCGCCATGCCGACGGCGATGGCGTTCTCGAACGCCTCCTTGGTGAGGATCTGGCGCGCGGTGATGCCCCGGTTCAGCAGGTTGACGACCGCCTCGCCCGACCGGTGCGCGTAGTAGTCGCGGCGGCGGTCGGCCGACGCGGGCGACGCCGACCCCGGCAGCGAGAGCCCCAGCGCCTCGGCGACCGAGGCCATCGTGTTCGCGGTGTACATGCCGCCGCACGCGCCCTCGCCCGGGGCGAACGCGCACTCGATGCGCTTGGCGTCGGCCTCGCTCATCTTGCCGGCCTTGACCGCGCCGACCGCCTCGAACGAGTCGATGATCGTGATGTCCTTCTCGGTGCCGTCGCTCAGGCGCACCCAGCCGGGCGCGATCGAGCCGGCGTAGAGGAACACGCTGGACAGGTCGAGCCGGGCCGCGGCCATCAGCATGCCGGGGATCGACTTGTCGCAGCCGGCGAGCAGCACCGAGCCGTCGAGGCGCTCGGCCTGCATGACGACCTCGACCGAGTCGGCGATGACCTCGCGCGAGACGAGCGAGAAGTGCATGCCCTCGTGACCCATCGAGATGCCGTCCGACACCGACACGGTGCCGAACTGCAGCGGATAGCCGCCGCCCGCGTGCACGCCCTCTTTCGCGGCGCGCGCGAGGCGGTCGAGCGAGAGGTTGCAGGGGGTGATCTCGTTCCACGAGCTCGCGATGCCGATCTGCGGCTTGTCCCAGTCGGCGTCGCCCATGCCGACGGCGCGGAGCATGCCTCGGCTGGTGGTGGCTTCGATGCCGTCGGTGACGACGCGACTACGGGGCTTGGGGTCGATCTGGGACATGCGTCGAGTCTATGGCCAGCGCGGAGATGCCCCCGCCGCGGCCGTCCTCGCCTGGACGAGGTGCTCGAGGAGCTCTGCGACGTCGGCGGTGCTGCGCACGCGGTGCGAGGCGATCGACTTGCCCGACCCCACCTTCACCCCGAGGTCGTCGGCTTCGAGCACCGCGAACGCATCCTCGTCGGTGACGTCGTCGCCGAGGTACAGCACCCCGCTGGCCCCCACGTGCTGCCGCAGCCGGCTGAGCGACTCGCCCTTGTCGCTCGAGCGCACCGAGAACTCGAGCACGCTCTTGCCCGACCGCACGGTGATCCCCGGCAGCTCCTCGGCGACCCGTTCGCGAGCGGCCTGCTGCAGCGCCACCCCGGCGGCCGGAGACATCCGACGCGTGTGCAGCGCGATGCCCGCGGGCTTGCGCTCGATCCAGGCGGCCTCGCTCGCCGCGGCGACGCGCTCGACCAGCTGGGTGAGCCGATCGAGATCCTCGCGCTCGGCGTCGCGCAGATCGATGGTGACCGCGCCGGTGTCGAGCTGCAGCTCGACCCCGTGCGATCCCGACAGCAGCACACCCTCGGGCGGCGCTGCGACTTCGGAGAGGCTGTCGAGCGCGCGGCCCGACACGATCGCCACCCGCGTGTCCGGCAGGGTGAGGAGCTGTTCGATCGCCCGTCGTGCGCCGTCGGTGGCCCTGGCGTCCTCCGGCCGGTCGACGATCGGCGCCAGCGTGCCGTCGAAATCGAGGGCGACGAGCATCCGGTCGGTGCGGGCGAGCCCGTCGAGATCGGCGATGAGCTGCTCGGAGAGTCCCGCGGCGAGCTTGCCCGAACCCGTGAGCGCTTCGAGGAAGCTCGCCGACCAGTGCGCCACATCGTTCTCGCGGACGCGTTTGCGCAGCGATCGCATCCGTCGCGCCCGCTCCTTGGGCGGCATCTCGACGGCGCCCATCATCGCGTCCTTCAGCCCCTCGATGTCGTGCGGGTTGACCAGGATCGCCTGCCGCAGCTCGTCGGACGCGCCCGTGAACTCGCTCAGCACGAGCGCGCCGTCGTTGTCGAACCGGCACGCGACGTACTCCTTGGCGACCAGGTTCATGCCGTCGCGCAGCGCGGTGACGAGCATCACGTCGGCGGCGAGGTAGAGCGCCACCATCTCTTCGCGCGGATACCCGTGATGCAGGTACGCGACGGCCTGATGGCCGAGCGTCGACTGGTCGCCGTTCAGCCGGCCCACCATGAGCTCGATCTCGTCGCGCAACTGCCGGTAGGTCTCCACCCGCTCGCGGGACGGGCTGGCCACCTGCACGAGCGTCGCGTCCTCGACCGACAGCCGGCCGTCGCGCAGCAGCTCGCCGAACGCCTTGATGCGATGCCGGATGCCCTTGGTGTAGTCGAGGCGGTCGACACCGAGCATGACGGTCTTCGGATCGCCCAGTTCTTCGCGGATCTGCCGCGCGCGCTCCTGCACCTCGGGCCGGCGGGCGATCTCCTCGAAGCCCGCCGCGTCGATCGAGATCGGGAAATGCCGGGCCACCACCCGTCGGGTGCCGGTGCCGCCGACCGTGTCGTCGGGCACCTCGATCACCGTCCCGCGCGTGGTGTAGCCGAACAGCCGGCGCACGGCGCGCGTGAAGTTGCCGGCGTCGGCCGCGCGCTGGAATCCGATCACGTCGGCGCCGAGCAGGCCGTCGACCACCTGGCGCCGCCACGGCAGCTGCGAGTAGATGCCGTAGGCGGGGAACGGAATGTGGTTGAAGAACCCGATCACGAGATCGGGCCGCTGCTCGCGCAGCATGCGCGGCACGAGCTGGAGCTGGTAGTCCTGCACCCACACGACCGCGTCCTCCGCGGCGGCGCGGGCGGCGGCCTCGGCGAACCGGCGGTTGACCCGCACGTACGCGTCCCACCACTCGCGGTGGAACGTCGGCGGAGCGATCACGTCGTGGTACAGCGGCCAGAGGGTGTCGTTCGAGAAGCCCTCGTAGTAGTCGGCCACCTCGTCGGCCGACAGCGGCACCGGGATGAGTTCGATGCCGTCGTGCTCGAACGCGTCGAACTCGCGGTCGGCGACGCCGGCCCAACCGATCCAGGCGCCGTCGGCGGCGCGCATGACGGGTTCGAGCGCGGTCACGAGCCCGCCCGGCGAGGTCTTCCACTCGATCTCGGCGCCCGTGCCGCCGACGTAGTCGACGGGCAGCCGGTTCGACACCACGATCATGTCGTAGCGCACCGCGGACGGCGCGGCGACGCGGTCGCCGACGGCGACGGGCGCGGCGTCGGGCGCGGGATCGGTTTCGGGGGCGTTCGTCATTCGGCGGTCCTCCCTGACATCGGATTCAGGCTAACAGCCGTGCCCCCGCCGGACAGGGGGTTGCGACCGCGCAGGGGTCGCGACCGAGCGGGCGCTGCGACCGGTCGGGCGCTGCGACCGGTCGGGCGCTGCGACCGGTCGGGCGCTGCGACCGCGCTCAGCCGAGCGCGGTCGCGGCGAACCCGATCGAGCGGATGCCCCGCCTCCGGCCGACCACGAGCGCCGTGCCCGCGATCGCGACCGCCGCCATCGCCGCGAGCACGCCCGCCGCCCCGGCGACGGCGCCACCGCTCGCGCCCGCGACGATCGCCTGCATCCCGTCGACCGCCCAGGTGAGCGGCAGCAGCGGACTGATCGCCTGGAACGGCCCGCTCAGCACCTCGACCGGCAGCAGTCCCCCGGTCGCGGCGAGCTGCAGGGCGAGCAGCACGAGCGAGACGATCGCCCCGCCCCGGCCGAGTGCGACCGTGAGGAACGCGTGGATCGCGGTGAACGCGAGCGCGAGCAGCGCCGAGAAGGCGAGCGTCTGCGGCAGCACGCTCCAGCTCACGCCGAGCGTGGTGTGCACGAGCGCCACCACGGCGGCCGCCTGCACGAGCGCCACCAGCCCGGCGCGCGCGAGCGTGCGCCACACGAGGCCGCCGGTCGACGCGGTGCTGCGCAGCGCCTCGCGGCCGAACGGCCGGAACACGAGGAACATCGCGAGCGCCCCCACCCACAGCCCGATCGGGGCGAACAGCATGGCGATGATGCCGCCGGTGCCCTCGATCTCGTGGTCGCGCGCGGCGTCGACCACGACCGGCTCGGAGACGACCTTCGCGGTGCGCTCGGCGTCGAGGTCGGTGAGCGCCTTCGCCTGCTCGGCGCCCGAGGCGAGCCCGTCGGCGAACGTGCGGGTGCCGTCGGCGAGCTGCCCCGCACCGGAGGCGGCCTCGCCGGCTCCGGTGGAGAGCTGCCCGAGGCCGGTCGCGAGCTCGCCGACGCCCGACGCGAGTCCGGTCGCGCCGTCGCGCAGGCCGGCCGAGCCGGTCGCGAGCTGCGCGGCGCCGCCGGCGAGTCCGTCGATTCCGCCCTGTACGCCGTCGATGGCGCCGCGGGATGCCGCGGCGAGCTGCTGCCCGCCGGTGGCGAGCCGGCCGAGCTGCCCGCGGACGCCGTCGATCGTGCCGGCCGCCTCGGCGAGCTGCGGGTACTGCTCGACGAGTTCGGGGTGTTCGGCGAGCAGGGCGGCGAACCGGTCGGCCACCGGCCCGACAGCCTGCTCGACCTGGTCGACGCCCTGGGCGATGCCGCCCGTATACGCGTCCCACTGGTTCGAGATCTCGTCGAGTCCGGCCGCACCGCGACCGAGGTCGCCGAGGCCCGCCGCGATGCCGTCGACGCCCTCGGTGTACCGGCGCACGCCGTCGGCGTACGCCGCGGCGCCGGTCGCGGCATCCGTGGCCCCCGATGCCGCCTGCGCGACACCCCCCGAGAGCTGACCGACACCGTCGGCCAGGCCGGAGGCGCCCGTCGCGAGCTGCCCGGCGCCGTCGGCCGCTTCGCCGAGCGAGCCGCCGAATCCGGCCAGTTCGGCGTAGAACCCCTCGAGATACTGGGCGGTGAGCTGCTGCCCGAAGGCCGCGGTCATCGCGGTGCCGACCGACTGCGCGACCGAGCCCGCGAGGTAGCCGTGCGCGTCGTCGGTGCGGATCTGCAGCTGCGCCTGGGTCGGGTCGGCGCCGCCGAGCGAGGTCACCGAGGCCGAGAACGCCGAGGGGATGGTGAGCACCGCGTACGCGTCGCCCGAGGCGAGCAGATCGGCCGCCTCGTCGCCGTTCGAGATCGTCCACGAGAATCCGGCGGAATCGGGGCCGGTGAGCTCGGTGACGAGCTGGCGGCCCGCGAGCACCGGCTGCTCGGTGCCGTCGGGCAGGGTCATGGTGACCATCTCGTCGTCGTTCACGACGATCGCGGGGATGGCGTCGAGCCGGTCGTCGGCGCCGCCGAGCGCGCCGGCGATGATGCCGGCGACCGCCAGCGGCACGACGAGGACGGTGGCGAGCAGGGCGGCCGCCCGAGTGCGGCGACGACGCACGCCGGTGCCGAGCAGGGCCTGGAGTCTGGTGCTCATCGGATGGCCTCCTGGATCACGGGGCTGAGACGGACGGTTCGGATGCCTCGCGCCGCGAACGCCGCGGCGGGGCGGCCGGGGGCGACTCCGGCGATGACCGCGACCTGCCGCGGCACGAGCGCCGCGGCGGCCGCCCACAGACGGGCGTCGTCGGCGCCGGTCTCGTCGTCGAGGTCGATCACGACGGCGTCGGGCTTCTCGGCGAGAGCCGCGGCGAGCGCGACGAGGGTGCGGTCGACCGCACCGAGCGCGGCCACCGGGGTGTCCTCGGCGAACGGCGCCGACGCGTTCGAAACGGCGTCGGGCGAGGCATCCGATGCGGCCGCGCCGGAGGCCTGCGCCGCCCGCTCGACCCACACCCGCCGGGCGCGGCGCGACGGCCACAGCCGGTACCAGGCACGCGTCGCGTCGAGGCGCGCGCCGACCTGTTCGCCCACCGTGCGCGCGTTGCCGTCGCCGGCCGCGACCTCGGCGATCGCGACCCGGCGTGCGACCGCTCCCGCCTCCGACGGCAGGGGGCGGCCGAACACGGCGACCCGGCCCGACACGGGCTCGAGCCGGCCCGCGAGCGTCGCGGCGACGATGCGGCGGTCGACGGGCTCGCCCTCGACGAGCAGCAGCCCGCCCGCGGGCACCTCGACGTCGACCGGGCCGACCGGCCGGTCGGCGAGCCCGAACACGGCGCGCTCAGCGCGGATCACGGCGGTTGAGCCGGCCGCCCATGCGGCCTGCTCGAGGTGGTCGCGAAGGCCCTCGCCCTCAATGTCGACCGACGGCAGCGCACGATCGAGCCACCTCGGCAGCCACCACGCCCCGCGCCCGGCGAGCGCCATCGCGGCGGGAACGAGCGTCATCCGCACGAGGAACGCGTCGAACGCGACGCCGACCGCGAGCGCGAACGCAATGCCCTTGATCACGCCGGACCCTTCGGGCACGAACGCGAAGAAGACGAAGAACATGATGAGCGCCGCGGCCGTGACCACGCGCGCGGCGTGCTGGAACCCGTGCACGATCGCGGTGCGGGGCTCGCCCTTCGACACGCTCGGGGCACCTTCGGCCCCCGCTCCCTGAGCCTGTCGAAGGGCCTGAGCCGCCTCCGCTCCCTGAGCCTGTCGAAGGGCCTGAGCCGCCCCGGCTCCCTCGGCCGCCCCCGCTCCCTGAGCCTGTCGAAGGGACCGTACATACTCCTCCCGCATCCCCGACACGAGGAACACCTCGTAGTCCATCGCGAGGCCGAACAGCACCGCCATGAGCAGGATCGGCAGGAAGCTGAGGATCGGCCCCGGCTCGATGTGCAGCAGGTCGGCGAACCATCCCCACTGGAACACCGCGACCGTCAGCCCGATCGCGCCGAACGCCGACAGCAGGAACCCGAGCGCGGCTTTCAGCGGCACGAACACCGAGCGGAACACGATGAGCAGCAGCACGATCGACAGGCCGACGACGATGAGCGCGAACGGGATGAGCGCGTCGTCGAGCCGGTTCGAGATGTCGATCGACACGGCCGTGTAGCCGGTGACGGCGATCGGGGTGCCGAAGTCGGCGGCGATCGAGGGTTCGAGCTCGCGGATCTCCTCGACGATGCGCTTGGTCTCGGGGTCGTTCGGCGCGCTCTCGGGGATGACCTGGATGATCGCGGTGTCGACGGTCTCGTTCGGCAGGCCCTGCCCGACGTACGCGACGCCGTCGAGCGCAGCGATGCGGTCGCCGATCTCGTCGAGGTCGTCGAAGATGTCGGTCGTCTGCGTGATGTCGACCGTCACGATGAGCGGGCCGTTGTAGCCGGGGCCGAAGCCGTCGGCGATGAGGTCGTACGCCTCGCGCTGTGCGCTGCCCGGCTCTGCGGTCGCGTCGCTCGGCAGGTTGAGGTCGAGGCTCGCCGCGGGGATCGCCGCAGTGCCGAGCACCCCGACGACGAGCACGAGGAACACCGCGGGCGCCTTCAGCACCAGGTCGACCCAACGGCGCCCCATGGTGCGCTTGCCGCCCTCGTCGTGCGCGACCGCCCGCCGGTGCGCCCGGCTCCCCGGCTTCGGCACCAGGCGGCGACCGGCGACGCCGAGCAACGCGGGCAGCAGCGTGACCGCCCCGGCCACCGCGACGAGCACGGCGAACGCGGCACCCACCCCCATCACGCTGAGGAACGGGATGCCGACCACGAGCAGGCCGAGCAGCGCGATGATCACGGTGAGGCCGGCGAACACGACCGCGCCGCCCGCGGTCGCGACCGCTTCGGCCGCGCTGTCCTCCGGATCCTGCCCGCGGGCGAGCTGCGTGCGGTGCCGCGACAGGATGAACAGGGCGTAGTCGATGCCGACCGCGAGTCCGATCATGACCGCGAGCATCGGGGCGGTGCTCGACACCGGTGCGAAGGCGGCGACGATCGAGATGCCGCCGAACGCCAGCCCGACCCCGAGGATCGCGGTCAGCAGCGGCATCCCCGCCGCGAGCAGCGACCCGAACGTGATGACGAGCACCACGCCCGCGAACACCACGCCGAACACCTCGGTGAGCGTCAGCCCGAAGCTCGTCTCCTGGAACACCTCGCCGCCGAACGCCACCGCCATGCCGGCGTCGTCGGCGATCGCGCCGGTCGCGGTCACGGCCTCGATCGAGGCATCCGTCACCTCGGCGACCGACCCGTCGAACTGGACCTGGAGGTACGCGGTGCGCCCGTCGTCGGAGACCTGATCGCCCGCGTACTCGTCGAACGGGCCGAGCACGCTCGCGACGCCGTCGACCTGTTCGAGCTCCGTCTCCATCGCGGCGATCGCGTCGCGGAAGGGCGGGTCCTCGACGGATGCCCCGTCGGGAGCCTCGACGACCGCCTTCGCCTGCGCGCCCGCCGTCTGCGGGAACACCGCGGCGAGGTGGTCGATCGCCTCCTGCGACTCGGTGCCCGGGATCGCGAACGACTCCTGGAGCTGACCGCCGAGCCCGACCCCGGCGCCGAGGAACGCGGCGAGCGCGAGCGCCCACGCGCCGATCACGAGCCAGACGCGGCGGAATGCGAACCGCCCGATGCGGTGGAGCAGCAATGCCATCGGAGGAGACCCTTCGGATCAGCGGCCGGCGAACGGCACGAGTGGTTCGGAGCGGAGCAGCAATGCCATCGGAGGAGACCCTTCGGATCAGCGGCCGGCGAACGGCACGAGTGGTTCGGAGCGGAGCAGCAGTGCCATCGGAGACCCTTCGGATCAGCGGCCGGAGGCCGGCACGAGCAGTTCGGTGAGCACGGCGACGAGCGCATCCCGGACCTCGGCGGGGTCGGTCTCGAAGCTCGGGTCGTCGTCGAGGAAGGTGGCCCCGGCGACGAGGGTGTACACGGCTCCGGCGAGCGCGACGCCGAAGCGCAACTGTTCGATCAGCGGCGCGTCGTCGGCGCAGATCGCCTCGGCGAGCGTGCGGATGACCGCGTTCGCGCGGTCGATCACGGGCAGCCCGTGCAGCGACTGCGCCTGGTTCACGACGATGTGCACCGCGAGCCGGTGGCCGAGCAGGAAGTCGACGAACCGTTCGACGAACTCGCCGCGCACGGCACCGGAACGCCCGTCGCGCACGAACTCGGCGACGAGCTCATCGAGCGCGTCGACCGCGGGGGTGACCGCGGCCTCCAGCAGCGCCTCCTTCGAGGCGTAGTGGTAGAGCACGCTCGACTTCGCGTACCCGGCGTGCGCGGCGATCTGCTGCAGCGAGGTGCCCGCGAAGCCCGCCGAGGCGAACTGTTCGAGCGCGGCCTGGCGGAGCTCGTCGCTCGCGCGGAGGCGGGCGGGGGCCTGAAGGTCGGTGGGCATACGACGACGCTAATTGACCGATCGGTCAGATCCTGACCGATCGTGCAGATTCACGGACGACTCCCAGCGCGCCGCGGCGCGGCGGTAGCGTGAGCCCATGCGCAAGTACCTCTTCAGCGGGGCCGTGCTCGCGGCGATCTTCAGCGGAATCGGCGTCGTGCGCGCCACGATCGCGGGTCCCCGCGACTGGCGGCTCCTGCTGATGTGGGTCTCGTGGGCTGCGAGCCTGGCGATCGCGATCGGCACCGTCGCCGAGGACGCGAAACAGGGCGAACTGGAGTAGTCGCGGGTCGGCCTCGACGCTGACGGCGTGTCAATTGGCAGTCCGGCCCGAGCACGGGCCAGACTGACAGCACCCCGAAACCCGCGACGAGAGGACCGACGATGTTCCGCCGCTGGCGCCGCGCGCGACAGGCCGCGCAAGCCGCCCACCACGTCGCACCGACGGCCGCACGCCCTACCACTGCGGCCGATCTGCGCGGCGAGCACATCTTCGAGCTGTTGAACGCCAAGCTCGGGGAATTCCTCGGGCCGGGCGGGGGCTGGTCGGTCGTCCGCCGCTCCGACGGCGACACCGATCGCATCTTCCACGCGATGCTCACGCACCAGATCGCCGCCGAACTGACGCGCGCGATCCTCGAGGAGCGCGAGCAGGTCGCCGTGGTCGTCGACTCCGACGACATGTCGATGGTGCTCGGCTGGGAGCCGGCGCCGCTCGTCGTCTGGGCCGAACCGACCGTCGACGCGCCGGAGCCGGCTCAGGTCGCGGCCGACGCGGCGCACGAGACGGCCGAGCCGGCCGCCACCGCCGACGAACCCGTCGCGCACGCCGCCTGACCGGTCGGCACCGGCCCGGGCCCGCCCGGTCCAAAATCCGGGCCCGATTCTTGTACGGCAACGGCCTCGCCGAGGCATCCGTCTTTCCTAGCGTGTTCGCAGGGCGACCGCCCGCGCGCCGACCGGCGCACCGACACGAGGGAGCACGACTATGACCGCAGCCGAGCCCACGGCCAGCCGGGCCGCACGTTCCACCGCGAGAGACCTCGCCCAGATCGCCGTCTTCGCCGCACTCATCGCCGCGCTCACCCTGCCGGGTGCCATCCCGGTCGGCGTCGGCGTGCCGATCACCCTGCAGACCCTCGGCGTCATGCTCGCGGGCTCGATCCTCGGGGCGCGCAAGGGCGCGCTCGCGGTCACCGTGTACGTCGCCCTCGGCCTGGCCGGCCTGCCGATCCTCGCGGGCGCGAGCGGCGGCCTCGGCGTGCTCGCCGGACCGAGCGGCGGATTCCTCCTCGCGTTCATCCCGGCGGCGTTCGTGATCGGGTGGATCGCCGCGCGGTTCGCCCCGCGCCTGCGGCTCGTGACCCTGCTCGTCGCCAACCTCGTCGGCGGCATCCTCGTCGTGTACCTGATCGGCGTGCCGTGGCTCGCGGCCGCCCTGCACCTGCCGCTCTGGCAGGCGTTCCTGGTCGGTGCACTCCCCTACCTCCTCGGCGACATCGCGAAGGCCGTGGTGACCGCGCTCGTCGCGGCCGCCGTGCACCGGGCCTGGCCCGGGCTCATCGCCGCCCGCGACTGGCCGTGGGCGCGGCGCGGCCGCGAGGCATCCGTCGCCGGCTCCGTGACCGCCCCGACGGCGACCGAGGCAGCGGCCGGAGAATGAGCGAGATCGTCTTCGAGCACGTCACGCACCGATTCGACGGTGCGGACGTGCTCGTCGACGTGTCGCTGCGGCTCAGCGAGCCGCGCATCGGCATCGTCGGGGCGAACGGGTCCGGCAAGTCGACGCTCGCGCGCATGATCAACGGGCTCGTCGACCCCTCGGAGGGGCGAGTGCTCGTCGACGGCCTCGACGTCGCGCGGCACGGGCGCGAGGTGCGCCGCCGCGTGGGGTTCGTGTTCACGAACCCCGATACGCAGATCGTGATGCCCACGGTGCGCGAGGACGTCGCGTTCTCGCTGCGCCGGTTGCGGTTGAGCGAAGCGGATGCCGCGGAGCGCGTCGACCGCGCCCTCGACCGGTTCGGGCTGACCGACCTGGCCGACCGGCCCGCGCACCGCCTGTCGGGCGGGCAGAAGCAGTTGCTCGCGCTCGCCGCGGTGCTCGTCGCCGAGCCCGCGGTGCTCGTCGCCGACGAGCCGACGACCCTGCTCGACGCCCGCAACTCGGCACTCGTCGACCGGCACTTCGCCGCCCTCGACCAGCAGCTCGTCATCGTCACCCACCGGCTCGAGACGGTCGCCGACTTCGACCGGGTGCTCGTCGTCGATGCCGGCCGCATCGTCGCCGACGACGTGCCGCAGGTCGCGCTCGAGGCCTACCGCGATCTGATCGCCGCCGTGGAGTCGCCGTGATCGGCGCATACGTGCCGGGCGGTTCGCTGCTGCACCGCACACCCGCCGGGTGGAAGCTGGTGCTGCTCGGAGCATCCGTCATCGTCGTCGTGCTGCTGCGCCCGTGGTGGGCGACCGCGATCGCGTGCGCTGCGGTGCTCGCGCTGTTCGCGCTCGCCCGCATCCCGCTGCGCACGCTCGTGCGCCAGCTCGCCCCGATCGGATGGATCCTGCTCCTCGCGGTGCCCCTGAACGCCCTCTTCGCCGGCTGGGAACAGGCCGCCACGGTGGGCCTGCGCATCGTCGCGTGCGTAGCGCTCGCGGCGCTCGTGACGCTCACGACCCCCGTGACCGCGATGCTCGACGCGTTGCAGCGCGCGATCCGACCGTTCGGCCGGCGCATCGACGCCGACCGGGTCGGTCTGGTGCTCGCGATGACGATCCGGGCGGTGCCGCTGATGGCCGAGATCGTGCGCGAGGTGCTCGACGCACGCCGTGCCCGAGGTGCGGAACGCTCGATGCGCGCGATCGCGGTGCCCGTCGTGGTGCGGGCGCTGCGCACCGCCGACGGCATGGGCGAGGCCCTCATCGCGCGCGGCGCCGACGACTGACGCGCACCGATCATCGCGCGCCGGCCGGGTTCTGCACAGGCGGCCCGCGGATGTCGCCGGGTGCCGCCAGACTGGTCGACGGCCCGCCTCGAGGCGGGCCGTTCCACGTCGCGGAGGGTCGGCACGATCATGGGTTCGGCACGGTCATGATGGGCATCACGCACGCCACGAGCGGCGCCGCAGCGTGGGTGGCCCTCACCAGCACCATGCCGGTGCTCACCCTGGGCGCGCATCCGCTCGACCCCACGGGCGTACTCGCGGGCGCGGCCGTGTGCGCCGGTGCGGCGCTGCTGCCCGACGCCGACCACCGCAGCGCCACCATCGCGCAGTCGGTGCCCGTGCTCGGCCGCCTGGCCACATCGGTCGTCGGCGAACTGACCGGAGGGCACCGGCACGGGGCGCACTCGGCACTGGCGGTCATGGTGGTCGCGGTCGCCTCGTGGGCGCTGTCGCTCGTGGTGCTGCCCGCCGAGACGCTCGGCATCGGCTCGGTCGGCACCGCGCTGGGGGCGGAGCAGATCGCGCTCGGCGCGGGCGCCGGCACCGCGGCGCTCACCGCGTTCGGGCTGCGGGCCCGCGATTTCGTGGCGTCGTGGCCGCTCGCCTGGTTCTGCGGCCTGCTGCTCGGCACGTTCATCGCGCTGCTCGCACCGCAGCAGGCGGCCTGGTTCCCCCTCGCGGTCACCGCTGGGTTCGCCGTCCACCTGCTCGGCGACCTGCTCACCGTCGGCGGGCTGCCGGGCCTGCTCTGGCCGTGGGTGCCCCGACCTCCGCGATCGCTGCGCCCCGTGCCGGTGCTCCGGCTGCTCTGGCTGCCGAACGGCTACATCGCGCTGCCGCTGCTCGGGCGCACCGGATCGACCCGCGAGACCCTGTTCGGCATGCTGCTCGCGCTCTACGCCTTCGCCGGATCCGGGTGGGAATGCCTCGTGCTGCTCGGCGTCGAGCCTGCGCTCGGGGCGGGGTGAGCGTGCAGGGCGCGTCGGAGCGACCGGGGGTTATAGGCAAGAACGTGTGGATGGGATCTTGATCTCGCGGCGGAATCACGCGGCAGCACGAGTATTGTCATGGTCCGCGACCCTTAGTCGTGAACCATCCCTCGAATCAGACGCGCTGCATGGTATGCGGATCGTTGCTCGTGAAGAACGGGACGACCGCGGCCGGAACGCAGCGGTGGCGGTGCCGGGACTGCGGGGCCTCCTCCGTACGGCGACGTCCGGATGTCACCAGACGTGAGCAGTTACGCCGGTTCCTGACCTGGCTGACGGGCAAAGCATCTCAGGCCGAGCTCGGCGGCGGTACTGGACGTTCCTTCCGTCACGACACCGCCTGGTGCTGGGACCTTCAACCCCGCATGCCGATCACCGGTGAAGTCCATGACGCGGTCCTCGTCGACGGCGTCTGGGTCGGGTCCTGGTGCCTCCTGATCGCGCAATCCTCGACCGGGACCGTGATCGCCTGGCAATGGGCCGCAAGCGAGTCCACTGCCGCGTGGGAAGCCCTGTTCACCCAGATCCCACCACCGACCGTGGTCGTCACCGATGGGGGCTCCGGGATCCGTTCCGCACTCGCGCGAACCTGGCCAGACACCAAGGTCCAACGCTGTATCTTCCACCTGCAGATGAACGTGACCCGCGAACTCACACGCAAACCACGCCTGCACGCCGGCAAAGCACTCCGACAGATCGCGCTCGCCCTGACCGATGTCCACACGGTCGATGACGCGATCACCTGGCGGCTCACGCTCGAAGCCTGGTGGCAGAAATACGGGCACCTCACCCGAGAACGCAGCATGTACGACAACGGCCAGTTCGGGTACACCCATCACCGGCTCCGCAAAGCCTGGGTGATCCTGCACCGCGCCGCGCAAGCCGGACACATCTTCACCAACCTCGAGCACGGCAACCCAAGAGCAACCTCACGCTTGGAAGGCCTGAACTCCCAGATCCGCAACCTCCTCCGCCACCACCGCGGCATGCCGATCGAACACCGCCGAAGGGCCGCCGAATGGTTCCTGCTCCTCCACGAGATCCCCATCGATCAAGCACACAAGCACGCCCACCAGCCCGCACCGAAACACGTCGAACCACCGACAGAAGACCCCATCGGACCCGCACTCTACGACACCGCCCTGAGCGCCGAAGAAGGCCTCTGGACCCGCTCAGGATGGGCAGGCAGAACATGACACGCCCGACACCATCCACACGTTCTTGCCTATAAGCCGCGACCGGGCCCGAAGAACCGACGAACCCCGAGAGATGAGATCTCTCGGGGTTGTCGACGAGGGTTCTGTCGTGCTGCTTCTGTATGGTGCACCCCCAGGGACTTGAACCCTGAACCCACTGGACAGCAGACCGTGTTACCTCGTGCTACCTAATGTTCCCTGATCAGGCCTTTCTCGTGACACGGTAGGCGCTGGGAAGCCTAGGGAACGATCCAAAGTGGAGACCAAATGGAGACCTACGACGCCGCCCGGGTCTTCTTCTTGAGCTTCCCGTTCGGCTTCAACGTGTACGTGATCACCTGCCCGCCAGGCGCGAACGCGCCGAGGATCAACAGAACGAGCGGCACGATGAACGCCGTCAGAAGGCCGAGGATGATCAGGAAGATGATGCCGCCGCATCCCCACTGGTTCTTCCGGAACACGACGACCTGCTGCTCGTCGGCGTAGCGGACCTCGAGGCCGGACTGGATCGCTTGGTCGAAGACCTTCGCGAGCGCCGGGTGGCTTGGGCGTGTCACGTTGTTCGATGCTTCCCCCATGTGGGCCATGATGCACTACGGGGTGGGGCCTGCGCATCCATCCGAGGCGGGATCGAACCGCCGAGGGCTCGTCGTGAGTTCGTGTAAACCGTTTGACATTCTGGTTCTTTCGTGTAAACTAGTTTACATGAACACGGAGACCAGCATCACCAGCCGCATCCTCGACGGCGAGATCGTCCTCACCAAGCACAACGGCCACCTCGCCATCGCAGCCCTCACCGAGAAGCTGTACGCGACCCGCCTCATCACCGGCGAGACCGCGCTCCGCCACCTCGTCACCGCGACCAACAAGGCCGGCGAGCCGGTGCCCGTCATCACCCGCGGGATCATCGGCACGACCACCGTCGAAGGTCACGCGATCACGAAGGTGCTCGTCGACGAGCAGGAGATCATGATCCCCGCGGTTGGCCGCTGCGACCACTTCGAGACCGACAACCACGGCATCTGCTACGCCTGCGGCGCATACGTCCAGGCCGACGACGCCGGCCGCTACCTCTGAACCCCCGGATTGGACTGAACGATGCCCGCCACGAAGCACGGCGACGTGTACGAACTCATCGCCGCCTACACCGCAGACCGAGAAACCCCCCGCGGCCGCCGCTGGCAGCACCTCTCGTACACGGCACCGACACCGCACGGGTGGCTCACGTTCCGACCCGATGACGGGCAGAGGTGGTGGCTGATCCTCGAGCTCCCGAAGTTCGAACTCGAGTCGTCCGGTACCGAGTACCTGCCTGCGCCCGAGATGATCATCGAGCAGATCGACGCCCTGCTGCAGCGTGCCGCACCCGACGCGTCCGCCGCTGTCACCGATGGTCTCGAAGAGCTCCGCACCCTCGTGGGTCGGCGTGACGAGTTGACGGCGCGTATCCAGGCGGTCGCGGTCGACACCGTGCGCGCGGGCGGGGAGAAGATCAACGTGGCCCGCGCTGCGAAGGTGAGCCGTCCCACGCTCGACAAGTGGCTGGGGTAACCCCGCGAAGGCGGGGAGCACGTGACCCCTCAACTCGATAACCGGATCATCCCCGCAAGGGCGGGGAGCAGGGTACTACTGCGAATGACACTCGGATCATCCCCGCGAATGCGGGGAGCAAAGCGATGCCGTCATAGCACACCCGGATCATCCCCGCTGAGGCGGGGAGCGTTGCACCACAGACACTAGCCGCCGAGCGGATGGGCGCACAAGGCCGTCGGCGTAGACTGCCTGCCGCGCGGGGCCGGCGCGCCTACTCGGGGGATCTGCGGCGCGATGCCGACACGATCTGAGCCGAGGCGCCGAGGATGGCAGGGATGACGCCAGCGATCGCCGCCGCCGGGTAACCGAGAACAAGCAGCACAACGGCTGCCACCAACCCTCCAACGGTGAGCAACTGTGCCCCGATGGCGCCCACGACAACTGCCGTGGCCTCGGCACGGGTGAGCCGCCTGATCGCATCCGCGGAGACGCGCTCGCCGTAGACGTGCGCTTCGATGATCTGGCGAGCGCTGCCCGGCACAATCTCGTCGTATGCGGCGAGAGTGCCCTCATGCGGGAGCGGCCCGCTGAACGCCCGCGCTACCTCGAGGACTTCGCTGACAGTGTCCGCGTCGCCCGCGCTCTGTCGATCGACCGCACCTTCTGCTGGCGAGAGAGCTGAAGGGCCGTCTGCATCGCCCGAAGGCGGCTCGTGTCGCCCGTCACTCCGACGAACGCCCCGTGGGAGAGACCCCGAAGCGTCGCCTTCCCCGTGCTGTTCATGCGCCAACCCTACTTCCCTTTCCTGCGAGTCAGGTCAGTCTGCCACCACTTCGGTGCCCATGTCACCAGCCACGTGTCGGAATGCAGTTTGATCGCCAGTCGTCGTAGACTCGACGCCTCGCGCGGGCCGGCGCGCTTACTCGGGATCTGAGAGTAGGTGGAAGTGGCCCGTGACCCGCATGCCCGGCAGGAGCTGCGCTGGCATCCGCTGCAAGCAGCAGACGAGATCGAGGTCGGCGTGTGGCGGATGGTCGACTCGTTGGGTCGCGAGTACGGGGAGGTGCGGCTCGTCCGTCGCGGCCCCGAGATCGGGTACCGGGCGGAGTACTGGCCGGAGCGGCATCCGCGCGAGCTCGTCGGGTACTTCCGCACCCTGCGTGCGTCGTGCGAGCAGGTCCACCAGGCGCAGGTGCATGACAACGGTCGGGGGCGGCGTGACGGGTTCCTCACGGCCGGTCTGATCCACCCGTCGGCGGTGCACGACAGAAGCGCCCCGCCGCTCAGCGAGGGCTGAGGGCGGGGCGCAGCTGCCGGGGGGCCGGGGGCGGGTTACGCGGATGCTTCGTCGGATGCGTGGGATGCGGCCTGGGCGGAACCGCGCTGCATCGTCGGTGCGACCTTCCGCCAGAACTGGGAGTAGGCGGCGATCGCGACCACGAACGTCAGCAGGATCGCGGACGGGATCCCGAGACCCGCATACGCGCCCGTGAACCACGCGGTCCCGGCGCCCGCGACCGCTGACACGGCGAACGCGGTCACCGACTTCGCCCACGCAGGCCACGTCGCGGACACGATGATGTTGATGATCACGGGGATGAAGAACCCGACGATCACGGCCCACATCGCGGCATCCGTCATCGTGTCGGGCACGAGCAGTGCGTCGGCTTCACCGACTTCGAGGATGAGCATGCTCAGCTCCTTTCTTCGAGCCACCCTGGGGGCAGCGTCGACTCGATCGCCTGCAGCTCATCGGGCTCGAGCTCGGGTGCCGGATGCTCCTTCGGCCACTGCGCCCACACCCGGCGCAGGATCCGCGACCACTGCGCTTCCCGGTGCCGCAGCTGCGCGACCTCCTCGCGAAGCGGGCCGAGCTTCTGCTCGACGAGCTCGGAGACGCGGCGGTCCAGCAGCAGATAGTCCTCGACCACGGAATGGCCGATCTCGGCCTCGACCTTCGCCGCCGTGGTCTCGTTCGCCCGGCGGTGGTTCAGCCAGGTGCCGACACCGATCGTGAGGGTGACGAGCGTGGCCAGCAGGGTGAGGAGCAGTTCGGCGTTCACAGTCGACCCCGGCTCTTCAGCCACAGCACCGCCCCCGAGAGGTCCAGCACACGCCACAGCGGCAGCAGCTGCAGCACGATCACCAGCAGCGCGGTCGGCACGCCACGCACCGCCAGCGCGGCCACGTACACGGTCAGCAGGCCCACGAGGGGAACCTTGCCGGCCAGCTCGAGCCACCACAGGGCGGGGAACACACTGCCCACGAGTGCGATACCGGCGGCCAGGGCGACGCCGAGGGACCACCAGCCCTGCCAGGCATGCCCGGTGATCGCGACCACCGTCTGCACCCCGACCGCCCACCCGATCAGCCCGAACGCGAGAAACAGGGCGTCCGTCGCCGGGAGCACCCAGGTCAGGATGCCCCGGAACCGCCAGTCGTGGGTGGAGCCGGAGTGCTTGGCCCAGACGGTGGCCGCCCAGATGCGCTTGATCGGCATCCCGGTCAGATGCCGAGCTTCGCGCGGATCTTGCGCAGCGACTCGAAGATGCCGTCACGGGTCGCGGCCTCCTTGCCTTCCTCCTGGAAGGTCGCGTCGTACTGGATCTGCGCCATGCGGAGCAGACCACCGGGCATGCCGCGCCCGCCCGTCGTGCTGCCGGGCACGACATCCTTCTTGAAGAGTGCGTCGTAGATCGCGTTGAGCTGCTTAGCCTGTTCGGGGGTCATGTCGTCCTCCTGAATCGGGGTTGTGCCGCCGCCGGCGGGCGACGACTGATACTGCTGTGCAAGCCGCACAAGACGGTCAAGATCGATCCCGCCCGGGCATGCCGTCGAGTACGACCCGCCATGCCCAAACGCGCAACCCTCACGGTGCCCGCGGACCGTCGACCGGTTGATCGGGATGCCAGCCCACGCCGCATCCTCAGCGATGATCCGCGCCACCGTGTCATACGACGCGTCAGAGATCGTCCACCCCGGCGCACCCGAGTTGTTCGCGATCTCGAACGTGATCGCCGACCCATCCCACGCCGCGTTCGACACAGACCAGGACCGTTCCTCACGCGGCACCACACCGAACGCGCGCCCATCCTCGAACACCTGATAGTTCGCGGACACCTGCTTCGACCCGGTACGCATCATCTCGAGCACCCCGGCCCCGCCGCGGGCTGCGTTGTGGTGGATGATGAACTCCACCACCGGTCGACCGCCACGCGACGACCGGTTCGGGGTCGTGATCGACCCGGCAATATGCCTTGACCAGCTCATAGTTCCTCCGATCAGGCGGGCTTGTAGGTGAATTCGCCGACAAGCTGATCGCCCGCCGCCCAAGAGAACGGCTGCGAACCAGACACCGGCTGCACCGCCCCAGAACCACCACCACGCGCAACCACACGCGCCTGCGACACCGACGAGATCACCGCTCCGATATCAGCCACATACGTGACCGTCGTGGACAGGTCGTACAGGGTCGCGACGCCGTTGTAGAGCTGCGCGGGCGTCGACAGCGCAGCCGCCGTCACCGGCAACGTGAACGCAGGAATGCCCGACACGGAAGCCCCAGACGATCCGAGCGTGAACGCAAACCGAACCCGGATCAGATCACCCTCACGACGCCACTCACACTGATTCGCCACCGACCCGCCCGAGCCAAGGTTCAAGTTCGTCAACGTCGGTGTGTACGCCGTCCACGGCGGCTGCAACAGCAGCCAGCCACTGTCAGCCCCGTTCCGCACATACAAGGTGTTCGTGTCCCGGGTCATGAGGATGCGGCCAGGCCAGCTGTCTGACGACGGCAGCGCGGCAGCGTTCGCGACCGAGAACATGTCCTGCCCGCCGAAGTGATCCGCCAACGCGCCCAGATCCCCCGGAATGTCGAACTCATCCGTTCCCAGAGGGACCGGCGCGCCAGTCACATCAGCCATCCCGCATCAACTCCACTCCATGTAGATACGCCCCGAGGCGGGTGCGGCAGCGTACTCCCGCCACCCGGTCGCGCCTGAGCGGAACCCGACCCCCAGCGCAGAGCCCACCTTCAGCGCGTCCGCGATTCCGCCGCGGATGTCGACCGCGCGGGAACCACCGGGCACGCTGAACACCCCCCCGAGATTCGCGTTGCTCATCGACCCCGGCCGGCCGTTGAACCCGTGCAAGCCCATCGACGACGCCACGCCCGGCACGTTGTCCCAGTTCTGCACCAGGTGCAGCTCCGCACGCGTGACCGACGCACCATCCGGGATCGTGTCCGCAATCGACGTGCCATACCCGTAGGCCGCGGTCCTCGAGTCCGAGATCTGAGCCGCGTCCCCGGCGAACCCCCCGTACCGCCAGTTCCCCGACCATGCCGGACCGAACCAGGCCGCACCCCCAGCAGGTGTCGGCGGCGGCGCCGGGCGCACATACTCCGACCCCTCCGGCTCCACCGAGTACCCGCCGGCGTGCACCACCCGGCCCGCGTGGTCCAAGCGCACCCGCGCCGCGTTCGCCGGCGCGCTCCCGAGGAACGGGTACCGGTAGACCACATGGTCATCACCCTCGACCGTCGCGATCCCGCTGCCCGTCGTCTGGACCGTCCCCATCGGGGCACCCATGATCAGCGCGCACACCGGCTTCAACCCGGCCGTGATGATCCGCACCCGGTCACCCGGCCACGGCGGAGGCCCCGACACCGGGATCTTCATCGTCACCCCGTTCACGTCGACCTCAGCAAGGCGCGCATCCCAATCCATCCGGATGCACAGACCCTCCGTCGTGTCGGATCGGCCCTGCGCCAGCTCGAAGATCCGCTGCTCGTCGCTCACCATCTAGGCCACCTCCGCGACGATCAGCTCCAACCGGATCGGCTCAGTCGGGTCGTTCGGGACACGGATGCCGCGCACCTCACCCAGCACCGCCTTGCCCTGCACCGGGTCACGCACCCACCCGAAGTCGGACAGGTCCAGGAGCAGCCCGATCGCGCCGACCTCGACCGTCACCGTCCGCGACCTGCGGTTCACCAGCCGCGTCAGGATCGTCTGCGCCCCCTCCTGCGCCGCCGACTGCGACGTGTACACCGGCGAGGAATGCTCGTACGTCGACGGCCCCGCCCGGCCCACGCTCCGCGGATCCGAGTCGTCATCCAGCACCGCGAACGCCGAGAACTGGCCGTCGTCGGAGTGCGCCCAGACGAAGTTGAAGAACTCATCCGACTGGGACTCGTCCCAGCTGATCGTGCCGTCGATATCGAACTCCGGCACGCTCTCCGTCAGCCACCGGTCGGCCGGCAGCACCGTCAGCGCACCCTGCCGGGTCAGCCGCGGCCGCCCGTTCACCAGCGCCGCGAGGTTGTGCACCGCCGAGATCCGGTCGTCGTACACCATCCCCGCAGGCACCGGCACATCCTCGACCGACCGCAGCAGCGGGAACAACGCCAGCCGCTGCAACTCGCTCCACATCGACGCCCCCGTCGGAGGTGACGCCGGGTCGACGATCTTGCCCCGCTGTAGCATCCGGAACCGGTCCGCGAGGTCGACACCGACCTCCCAGTCCAGCACCCGGCCGTCCCGCAGCGACCGTCGACCCCCGTCGTTCCCGATGATCCGGAACACACCGAGCGGGATCGTCGCCTCCGCGTTCCGCAACCGCACCACCCGGGAAACGGTGACCTCCTGCCCGAACGGCGCCAGCAGCGCGTCACGCGACCTCGGCAGCAACTCGTCACCGAACCCCACGACCCGCAACGACCCCGACGCCTGAATCTCCCCATCCGCGTCCCACGTCAGGTCCCCGTCCGGGACCACGTTCAGCAGGGCCGTGCGGCCCTGGTACTGCGCCTGCGCCACCACGTACGACTCCACGTTGGAGTCGATCAGCGCAGCCCGCACCTCGTCTACCTCGTCGAACACCAGGCCGCCCCCTCAGGCCAGCGGCGGCGGATTCCGCAGCGCATCGATGTACGTCGCCCACTCAGTCGCCGCCTGCCGGTACGTCGCCCGCGGCGGATACTTCCGATCCAGGAACTCGCGGAACGCCTGATAGCTGTACACCGCGACGATCACATCCAGCACCGGCCGGGTGACCTCATCCCCGGCGATATCCCACACATCCGTGTCACCGCCGACCCGGGCATCCCACGGGATCATCGGCACCGTGTCCACGGTCGCGAAGAACGCGCCGGGCAGCCGCATCCGCTCCGACCGGACGCAGATCACCGACTCCGCCAGAATCGCCGCCAGCGTCGACCGCTCCGCCTCCGACGTCGTCACGCACCGCAGCACGACCTTCTGCAACGCCGAGTAGACACCCGTCATCGCGAACGTCCGCCCACCCGCCTGGTAGATCGCGGTCGGCCTCGTCCTCGTCAACCCCTCAGCGAAACGCGCCTCAGCCCGCAACCGCACCGCGTTCCGAGGCGCGAGCGGATCCGACACCACCACCCACCCCGGCGGCACGACGACCTCCGCCGACAGCGACAACGCGAACCCGAGCGAAACGCCGGACGCATCGAACTGCTCCACCCGGTACGTCACCCGACCGCCGGGCGGGATCTCATAATCGGTGACGAGCAGCCCGCCCGCCACCGTCCGGCGCACCGCGTTCCGCACCGGCACCTGCCCCCACGTCGAGAGCTGCCAGATCGTAACCGACACCGTCCCCGCCAGCAGATCAGCCGGGTCCACGTCGATCACCGCACGCGGCGACGGGTCCATGTCGGAGAACGCGGCCACGACCGACGCCATCACGCACCTCCCCGGAACCGCCGCACCGACGCCTGCTGCTGCGCCCGGTCGTACGCTCCGATACCGGCCTGGACGACCGCCGTCAACGGGGTGCCCTCCACCACCAGGGTGAGACGGTCTCCCGGCCGCAACCACAGTCCGCCAGCACCCACAGCGGAGGCCGACGCCGCGGACGGTGACGAGAGCGCGAACGGCACAGCCGGCCCGTCCCCGAACCCTGCCTCGAACTGCTCGATCAACGACGCACCGCCCTCAGCGATGCTCCGCCACCCTGCACCCGACAAGGGCCCCCGCTTCGCCGGCGAATGCGGGAAGAACGACTTCGCGAAGTCCAGCACCCCGCCGACCGCGTCGCCGACCGAGCCGAGCATCGACTTGATGCCGTTGATGAAGCCCTCGATGATCGCCTTGCCCGAGTTGTAGAGCCAGTCACCGGCGCCGCGCACCGCATCCACGACCTTGTCCCGCAGCCCGGTCACCCAGTTCACCGCAGTGGCGACCGCAGCGCCGATGCTGGCCGCCAGATGAGCGAACCAGCCCGTGACCCCCGAGATCACCGAGCCGACCTGGTTGCCGAACTCGACCAGGGACCCGGCGCCGTTCATCACGGTCGTCATGAACTCTTCGAACGTCGAATCCCCGTCCAGCCATGACAGGAACCCGTTCAGGATCTCCCAGTTGGTCGCGAAGTTCTTCGCCATGTCGATCAGGAACGGGCTGATGTCGATCAGCCCCTGGATGATCAACGGCAGCAGCTCCGCACCCATCCGGGCGAGCTCGGGCAGCAGCGGGGCGATCTCCGTGATCAGATCGCCGATCATCGGCGCCGAGTCAGCAAGCGCCTGACCCAGCAGCGGGCCGACCTGCTCGATCACCTCATTCAGGACGGGGATCAGGGTCGTGTTCGCCATGTCCGTGAGCGTCGTCAACGCCGGAATCAGCGCAGTGCCAAGTTTCGCCTGCGCGTTCTCCCACTCCGCCGTCAACCGGGCCTGCTGACCAGCGAGCGTGTCAGATTCACGC
The DNA here is from genome assembly GCF_022811705.1 of Agromyces larvae. Classification (NCBI taxonomy): domain Bacteria; kingdom Bacillati; phylum Actinomycetota; class Actinomycetes; order Micrococcales; family Microbacteriaceae; genus Agromyces; species Agromyces larvae. The sequence continues at coordinate 1,473,446 of NZ_CP094528.1, forward strand.
CCGAACGTGCCCTGCGCATCCGCGGTCTGCTCCATCAGGATGGCCAACGCAGCCTGCGCCTCAGCCTGCTTGAGCGCCTCACCCTCAAGACCGGAGAGACCCTGCGCCGCCAAGCGTGCGTTGATGTCGACCTGCTTCATCGACACGCCGTACCGCTCGATCGGGTCCCGCTCACCACGCAGCAGCGACGAGATCGCCGACACCGCGTCAGCCGTCGACCCACCGAACTGCGCAGCCAGATCAGCGCCCAGCTCGATCAGCCCACCAGTCAGCCCGGTGACCTCGTCGAGCGGGATCGCCATGTTCTTCAGCTGGGCGCCCACGACCGTCGCGAACTCGTTGTACGAACTCGTCGACAACCCGACCGCCTGCGCCGCGCCTGCAGCCCAGTCGCGGATCGTGCCCGCGTTGTCCTTGAACACGGCATCCACAGCGCCCATGGACTGCTGCAGGTCCGACGCCAACGACACGGAGTCCCGCAGGAAGTCGAACCCGGCACGCAACCCGTCCTGGATCGCGTTGCCGATCGACGACATCACGTTCGACGCGAAGTTCCCGATGAAGGAACCGATGCTGACACCCGCGATCAGCTTCCCGAACCCGGACGTGAACCGGTTCCCGCTCGAACGGCCGGCTTCCTCGAACTCGTCACCGACGTCATCCGCGGCATCCGCGAGACGCTTCTGAGCCTGACGGAGATCGTTCGTCGAGTCCTGGGTGCGCTCGTTCGCGGCACCCAGCTGCCGGGTCGCGGACTCGAGCCGCTCCTGTGCCCGCACCACCTGCGACGAATCCGCCGCGTACTTCTCCCGCGCCTCAGCGAGCTGCTTCTCAGCGACCCGCACCTTCCCGGCAGCGTCCTGCTCCTTCAGCCGGGCCGTCGACACCGCACGAGCAGCCTTCGCCACATCCTGCTCAAGCTGCTTCGTAGCCTTCGACGACGCACCGTCCGCGGCGGACTCGAACGCTTTCTTGAAGCCCGCGCCCGACGCCTTCCCCGAGTCGGTGCCCGTCTTCGCGAACACCTGCGTGAACCCGCTGGAAGCCTGCTTCGCAGATCCGTCCACCTCCGACGACACCGCACGGCGGAAGCCCTTGAATGTGGGGACGATCGCGACTTCACCAGAACCGACCTGAGCCAACGCCGCACACCCCCAATCAGCGGAACGCGCTCCTGCGCTCCAACGCCGCGACCAACTCCGCCCGACGCTCCGGCGTCACATCCGCATTCGCATCCGGCACCGACCACGGCCGGCCGAAGTCGTACGGCTCCCGGTGCTTCCTCTGATCCCGGTGCACGTTGAAGTACGCCTCGGCCAGCACCAACTGCGCCAGACCCGATTCAGACATCGCGTACCGGTCGTATCCGCGCAGCGATGCATGCAGGTGCGACCCCGTCTCACGGTTCAGCTCGAGCATCAGGTCACGGGTCTCCCCGAACGTCACCGTGCGGCCCACCGCGGACAACGGCAGGTTGAAGTACCGGCGGAAATCGAACCGCAGCGCCGACTTGTGCTCCTCGATCAGGTCGAGGAGCTCAGGGATTCCCCCAGCGGGATCTCAGCCGCCTCCTGGAACGCGGCGAAGAACGCACGCTGGAACCGGGTGCGCTCCAACGCACCCATCGAGTTGTACGCGTCCTCGAAGTCAGCCCCGAACACGACCCTCACGAGCTCGAACTGCTCGTCCTCGTCCTTGTCGCCCTGCAACGCCGTCCTGATCAGATCGGCCGGAAGGTCGAGGTCGATGGCGAGCGTGTGCCCAGCCTTCGTCGTGTACGTGAACACGTCGTCGACGACCTGGTACTTGGTCATTCGTTCCTCCGTGGGTGAAGTGGGTGAGAGGTGTGGGCGATGACGACAGGTGGACGCCCGCGTCACCCACGATCACGGACGCCCACCGGTCCAGAGTCAGGAGCCGCCGCCACCGTCAGCGGGAAGCAGCCACTCACCGAAGTGCCCGTTCGACAGGTCCGGCGAACGGTTGATCTTGAACGTGAGCTGGTAGCCCAGCACCTCGCCCCGCGTGGACTGATCCTCGGCAACCGACTGCACCTGCGCGTTCGGAGCCACACGCCGGCGGATCGCACCGTTCTTGAAGATCTCCTCCGTGAACAGCACGTACTGCGTCGAATGCCCGCCGCCGTCCACGATGAGGAAGCCGTTCGCGTCCGGCGTGCGACCCGACACGATCGAACGCACGAAGTTGTCCGTCTGCGCCGCCGTGGTCACAAGAGTGACGTTCGACAGGCCGGACGGGATCGAATACGCGTCCTGCCAGAACTCGAGCGGGTTGCCGTCTGGCTCCCACGCCCACTGCGGGCCACCGTCGACCTTCACCAGACCCAGCTTCTTGTACTCCGGGTCCAGCACCAGATCCGGGGCGGCGCCCTCCGACGGCGTCGGGAACGCCGTCCCGAACGGTGCGATGCCGATGTTGCCCGTGACCGGTACGGCAACCGCGGCGATGTCGTTGCCCTGCGCATCTGCAGTCACGACGTCCTCCTTCAATGCGGTCGCCCCGGCAACACCGGGGCGGGATGGATGGGTGGGTTGTGGGTGGAACTCAGAACGCCTGCCCGTGGATCACGAGCTCGGCGGTGAAGTAGCGCCGTGCCCTCGGCGCGTCCTCGGGTACCGCGATCGGACCGGTGGTCGAGTTGACGGCGGCGATCGGGTTCCCCGGCTCGACGCCGGCGCTGGATGCGACGATCGCGCGCACGATCCGGGCCAGGTCGTTCGCGTCTTGAGGCAGCGACTTCGTGCCGGCAAACACGGTCACCCCGATCGATGCCTCGTCGGTGAGGATCGAAGTCTGCGTTGACCCGTCGAACCGGATCACGACGAGCTTCGACGGCCAGGCCCCGGTCGGCTCCGGCTCCTTCACGTCCACCACCACGTCGGCACACACCGCCTCCGGGCGGGCATCGAGCTCCGAGCGGACATGCCCAGTGAGCCAGAGTTCGACGTCAGGGAAGATCACGGCCGGCTCGATCATCACCTTCTCCGTGCGTTCGCGCGCAGCGCGCGCGCCAGGTTCCCGGTGCGCGACTCGATCACCATCGCCTTGTCATCCCCAGCGACAACCAAGCCGACGTACCGGCGCTGCATCTTCCCGGTTGTGCGGATGCTGTTTCGGTACTGGCCCGTATCGACCGGTGCGTTCGCCCTCGCCGTCGCCGCAACCCGTTCGGCGGCCGCATCCACGACGCCACGCACACCAGTCGACCGGCCCAACTGTTCGAAGAACGCGTTGTTGAACTCCACAGCTCATCCCTCCGTCATGTCCAGTGGGATCTCCACGACCGGTTGCCAGCCCGTGAACGGATTGGTGTCCGCCTCCGGGCGCGCATTCACGTAGTAGACCTCGGAGCCTCGACGGATTCGGTCGCCGACCTGCACGTCAACGGCCGGGTCGACGCAGAACAGGCTCTTCGAGGTGAGCACCTGCTGCCGGGTCGCGTCCGACGGGGCCGTCGATGTGGACGACCCGATGAAGGCCCCGTCGATCGGCAGCTCGTCAAGCGGGCCATCCCACGGCCCCGGCACCGTGGCGCCGGGGTCGTAGGGGTTGGTCACGGGCGTCCGACGTTCACGCACCACCGGCTCGCCGAACGGGAACTCCATCGCTCACCTCCGTCTCCGCCGCCTTCTTGGTCGAAGGGGCGCGCTTACGCGTCGCAGACTTCGGGGCGGCCTTCGCGGGCGGCTTCCCGGCGATCGACCAGCCGTTCGCGAGGTAGGCGTCGGCAGCGTCGTCGGGAACGGTGACCTGCCGACCGCTCTTCTCGTGGGTCAGGGTGAGTGCCATGATTTTCGCCCTCTCCTACGGGCCCGGCCGGCGTGACCGCCGCGGCGGGCTCCGATGGGGTGCCCTGCGCGGTGATGGCGACGAACGCCTGCTCGAGCTGGCATCAGGCACCCCACGTCAGCCGGTACGGGGCGAGAAGCTCCTTCTCGGACTCCAGCAGCGGGATCGACACCGCACCGCCGTCGCCACCGGTGGCGACCCGAACCGAGGCGGGGCCGATCGACTGCTGCACCACCGCGCCCTGATTCGTCGACGCCCGCTTCGCCAGCACGTCGATCAGAGCGGCGACTTCGGGAACCTCCGCGAGGTCGTACCCGTGGGTGAGGGTGACCTCGACAGTGCCCGGCTCGTCCGACCAGCAGCCCGACTTCAGGCTGAGGAATCCCGACCGGCGGGAGAACCGCACCGTATCGGTGACATCGCGCCCGTCGTTGACGACCTTCACGAGCGCGACCACCCGAAGGGACGGCAGCAGGATGCGCCGGCCACCGGTGCCGTCGAGCTCGAGCAGCTCGGTGATGAGGGGCGCGACATGCCAACCGCAGTACCGGCGCACCGCGCCGTGCGCGGCGTCGATCCAGAACGCTGCGTCGCGGACGCCGGGTTCGACGATGCGTGCCACGCCCCTCACCCCCTCACTTGTCCTCGGGTTCGGCCGCCTTGTTCGCCGGGGTCTGCGCCTTGTTCCTCGGCTTCTGCGACTTCGCGGCGGGGGCCTTCTTCAGCAGGCCGCGCCGCTCGGCGTCCTCACGACGCCAGCGGACCCCGTCGATCACGACGATGTCGGCCATCAGCCCTCACCGCCGACTTCGCCCACGACCAGGTACGCCGGCTTCCAGATGACCTGCGCGGCGCGCAGCTCGGCGCGCACGTAGGTCAGGTTGCGCTGCGCGTAGTCCTTGTGCTGGTTGAACGCCTGCACCGCGAGACCCTCACGGTCCAGCAGCGCGATCTGCCGGAAGTCGCCGAGAATGAACTGGCCCTTCTCGAGCCGCTCGGACACCGCACGCGGCCGCCCCCAGAGGGTCTGCGGGCCGGACCCGAACGGGCCCTGACCGTAGAACCGCTCGTTGCCGTCCTGCAGCAGGTCGATCTCCTCGTCGTCCTCCGGCGAGAGCAGCACCGCGGTGACGGTTCCGCCCTGGAGGCGAGTGACCTTCGTGATGCCACGGCGAGCCGCCTTCACGAGGTCCATCGGTGCGTCCGAGGCGATCGCCTGCGACTGCACCCCCGAGGTGTGGAGGACGCCCTTCGGCTGCCCGTCCGCGCCCGTGCCGTTGAGCAGGTAGTCCTCGACGACCGAGTCGAGCGAGTACTCGAGCTCGTTCTCCAGGTACGACGCGAACGCCGGCGCGTCGGCGAGGAGGCTGTTCGTCACGTCGAACCCGTCGGCGTAGGTGAACACCTTCGCGTCCGCGAGCGCGGTCGTCAGATCCGACACCGGCTTCAGCGCCGCGTCGTCGTCGGCCGACGTGGCCTCGGGGACGATCGCCGCGTTGCGGGTGACCGCGGTGATCTGCACGTACTCGAAGCTTCCGCCCGTCTGGCCTCGCGAGATCAGGTCGAGCAGGGTCAGCTTCGGCCGCTGGACGAGGTCGACCGTCGGCACCCGGATCGGCTGGAGCCGGGCGACGTCGGTCGTGAGCACGGCCTTCGCGTTCCGCCGGTTCGCGAAGAAGTCCTTCATCGAACCGATCCGGACGGAGTCGATCTTCACCGGCGTGCCGGCGCCGATCGCCCCGCTCGGGAACTGCTTCTGGAAGGTCTGGTACGAGCCCGACTTCGTGAACCGCTCGCCGAGCGGCACGCTCGCGAGGTCCTCCGGGACGTCCTCGGCGGAGTCGTCCGACTTGCCGAGCTCGACGAGGTCCGCGAGGGCCTGCTCCGACTTCGCGATCCGCTCGAGTCGGGCCTTCAGCTCGGAGACCTCGGCGGCCTTCGTCTCGATCTCGGTGAGCTCGTCGTCGGTGAAGTCGCGCTTCTCCGCGGCGGCCTTCGACTGGATGTCGCGGAGCTCCTTCTGGAGCGCCGCGAGCTTCTCCTTGAGATTCATCGGAATCCCCTTCTGCCCTACTGGGCGTCTGTGACGGTGATGAGTCCCAGGTGGTGCTTGGACTGCTCCGGCGTCGGCTCCTCGGTCTTGGCCCCGCTGGGCTCCTCGGCCTTGGCTTCGGTCGGCTCGTCTGCCGTTCCCTGGTCTTCCGCAGCGGCCGGCCCATCCGGGGCGGGCTGCTGGTCGTCCGCCTTCCGGCGGGCGTCTTCGAACGCCGCGCGTGCCGCGTCGTGCGCGGACTTCACGGCGAGGATCTCGGTCTCCTGGTTCGCCCCGACCGGCGCCACGGACACCTCGTGCAGGTCGAGCTTGCGGAGCTCGTAGTAAGAGCCGCCGTCCTCCGGCTTCCGGTCAACCCAGGCGGCCTCGACGATGCCGTACGAGAAGCTCATCTGCCGCACCAGCCGCGCCTTCAGCAACGCGTGCACCTGCTTCGCGTTGTTCGTGTCGAGCAGCTCGCAGTCCACCCAGAGGCCGTGCCCGTCCTCCTTCGCCTCGAGCGTCTGCCCGATGAGCATGAACGGGTCGTCCATCCGGTGCCGCCAGTACAGCGGGATCCCGGCGCCCTTGGACCCGAACCGGGCGAGACTGTCGGTGAACGCGCCCTTGACGACCATGTCGCCGTAACTGTCGACGACGTCGAACACGCTCGCGTACGCGGTGAACCGGCCGTCGCCGGCCTCGCCGATGGTCTTCAACTCAAGTTCGATCGTCTTCGTCAGCATCGCTGTGCCCTCCTCCGAGCAGTTCGCGTTCGGCCTGGTCGTTCAGGCCGGATGCCGTGATGGCGGCGGCAGCAGATGAGAAGCCGAACTTCACGAGGTCATCGGTCAGCTCGCGGTCCCATCGGCCCCGATCCCACGGCTCGGCGCCAGCGGCACGCTGCGACGCGACGACCTGCGCCTGCCGTGCCTTGAACTTCGCGAGCACCTCGCCGAGCGACTTCCCGTCCTGCGGTGACGCCTGCCCGCCGACCAGCACGTTCAACGGCGTCACGAGCTCGTCGCCGCCGTCGATGGCGGGCATGTTGAGCTTCGCGCGAGCCTCGTTCCGGACCATCCACGGCGCCCCGACCGCGGTCGACAGCATGTCCGCCTGCTCCTCGAACGAGCCGCGCAGCTTGGACTCGATGTTCGCCTCGATGTACAGCGAGGCCGCGCGGGACGGTTCGATCTTCGGCACCAGGGTCGCGTTCAGCCCCTGCTGCCACGCGTCGAAGTAGGGCCCCAGGTTGGGCCCGTAGAGCATCTGTTTGAACGCGAGGATGTTCGCGAACGTGCCCGGCCTTGCACCCACCAGCTCAGGCGCCACGTAGAACGCCGACGCCACCTCGACGTCGGTCAGCTGCCGCCCCTCGAGGTCGAGGGTGTCCCGGGGCCGGAACGCATTCACCGGCTTCACGGTCATCCCGTCCTCGAGAATCGGCGTGCCGCCCTCCTGCCCGCCACCCCGCGTGAACTCCTGCCACGACGACACGAACCGCGATCGAGCCGTCTCCTCCCAGCGGGCGCCGAGCGGCCGCTCCAGGACCATCGGCACCCGGGCGCCGTTCTTCCACACTGACCGGCGGTACCGGACCGCCTCGACCTGCTCGTCGAGGATGTCCTGCAGGGTCCGCAGCGGCGAGGTGCCGTTCACCCCACGCTCGGAGTAGCCGACGTCGATCAGGAAGCCCGCCGGGTCGTGCGAACGAGTCTTGCCCTTCACCGTGATCAGCACCTCGGTGATCCGGCCCAGCGCATCGCCCTTGAACCTCACCATCCGCGCCGGAATCCGCACCAGCTCGAACCCGTCCACATGCTCGATGACCTGCGCGACCGACTTGTCGTGCAGCAGGCCGTCGATCAGGTACGACTCCCAGAACCGGTACGCCGTCTGCCCCGGCGCCCGCGACGGCCGCGTGAGCAAGTCGGCCAGCGGCCCCTCCCGCACCCGCAGCCGGTCGTCATCCGCGGCCCGTTCGTACAGGTGCAGCGGCGTCGACGCCAGGTGCCGGGCCACGAACCCCACGACCTTCCGGATCGAAGGCTGGTTCCGCCACGCCGGACCGTACGTCCACGCGTCGTCCCAGTTCGACAGCGGCACCCCCGGGTCCACCAGTTCGATCCCGGTGCCGGCCAGATGCTCGCCAAGCTCGGTCAGCGTCTCGAACACGGGCTTCATCGCGGCACCACCTGCACGTAGACGACCCTCGGCACCGGGACCAGCACGAACCCGGCGATCTTCACCGGCTGCGACTCCTCCAGCGACTCCGCCTCGACCAACGTCACGAACGACCGCGTCGCCGACTCCACCACACCGCGGATCGCGGTCTCCGACGTCGCCACGATCACCGTCCGACCGGTGAGCGTCTTCAGCTCGCGCATGCAAGCCCCCTCCCGGCCTCAGACGACGATCAGGTCGTGCTCCTCGTACGCCGACGCCACGACCTGCGGCTCCGGCCGCACATCGAGCCCGTACAGCGCATTCGCGAGCGACACCAGCCCGCCGATATCGACCACCGACGCGACCCGATCCCACACCCGCACCTCACCGAGCCGCCGCGTCGTCGCGCCGGCCGCAGCCACGTCCAACGCCGGTTGCCCGCGATGCCGGAACGAACGATCCCGAACCTTGTCACGCAGTCGCCCGGCCGACGCACCGAGCGCCGGACCGGCGATCTCGATCACCTCCAGGCCCGCATCCTGCAACGGCTTCGCGAACTCCGCCGCCGGGCACCCCCGGGTCTGCAACGCCACATGACGGATGCCCTGCTTCGCAGCCACCTTCACCGCATGGTCCACAGCCCACAGCATCCCCGCCCGCCGGGCGATCAACTCCCCGTGCGCCAACCCGTCATCACGGAACCCCGCGACCGACAGGTACGTGAACTTCCGATCCGCCGACGTGTCCAACCCGAGCACCATCGGCGACCCATCCGCGACCACCGACCACTCGTCCCGGCACTCCGACCAGCCCAGCCCGTCGAGGTATACGTCGAGCCTTGCCGTCACCCACTGGCACAGCACTTCCGTCCGGTAGCCGGCTTCGGTCATCCCTCGGATATCCGCGAGTGCGGACTGCACCGTCATCGCGCCGTGCCCGATCGACGGATTCGCCTGCAGGATCCCGTCGACGTCGTCGAGTGCACATCCTTCCGGCGCGGACCACTCGAACAGGCCGAGAGAAACGTCGTGGTGGTTTGCGAACTCCTCCGCAGACTGCACCCCCGACTCAACGTAACGCTCCCAATCGGCGATCGATTCGAGTCCGGCATCCCGCTGCGTACGGAGCACGACGGCTAGAGCGTCGCCCGCGTTCGAGATGCCCCACAGCTGACCCGACCAGAACGACTTGGTGGTCTGCGACACCGCGTTCCACGCCGCCCAAGTCTTCTGCTCGCGCATCTCGTCCATCAGCATCCTGGCGGCCGGCTTGCCTCGAGCGTTCATCGCCGCCCGGATCTCGTAGTGTGCCCGCGAGAGCGCGTAGATGCCTTCCTTCCCGTTCGTGTCGGACACCTTCGCGGTCGCCGCCTGCAGAGCCGGAAGTGCAAGCTCGGCCTCCTCTGCAGTGGCAGGGTCCGGGTCGCACCACATCTTCACGAGCGACCACGGCTCCCGGGCAATATCGAGGTTCTGCGCGACACCGACGACCTTGAACTTCACCGGCGGCACCCGGTCTGGATGCCGCGCCGAGTCAACGAATAGCCACCACGCAGCGAGCACCGACGCCAGCAACGTCTTGCCTTGCTGTCGGGCGACGAGCACGATCACCCGGCGGAAGCGGTAGCTGCCGTCCTCGAGGAGTTCGAGCGCGTGGATAAGCAGCCATTTCTGCCACGGGTACAAGACCACGCCGAGGATCACGGCAGCGAACTCGATCACCTCGAAGCCGAGGGACGTCTCCGGGGTGAGCTCCCGCAGCGGCTTCGTCCACAGACGAGGCTCGGTTCGGCCGAATGGTCGGCGCTGCATCGCCTTCGGCATCGGCCTTCCTCCGTTTACGAGATGCCGCGCGCCTTCCGGAAGGCTTGCAGGTCGGTCATGGCAGGTTCGATCGGTGGGCCTGCTGGCGCCGCTCGGGCGACGACGCCGATCGCGTCACGCGCAGCCGGCGTCGCGCCGAGCTTCTCGAGCACGTTCATCAGATGCGGAATCAGGTACAGCGCCTTCGTCACCTGCAGCGGGTCTCCGGTCGCGGTCGCGGCGTCGATCTGCTCGGCCACACGTCGCCCGGCCGCTACGGCGGCGGCATCGATCGTCGGGAGCGAGAGCGCCTTCACCGTCTCGTCGAACGCGTTCGTCATGACGCGCTGGTCGCCAGGGATGCCGGCGAACCGCATGCGCAGCTCCGACAACCGGAGCACCCGGTCAACCGCGGTGACGTCGCCTCTCACGGCCTTCCCCCACAGGCCCGCCTGCAGCCGGTCGAGCCGGTCGAGCTCGAGGCGGCGGATATCATTCGGGTCCTCCTGCAACGCGGCGGCCGACATGCCGGCGGCGATCGCGTTCTCCGTCGCTCTTACCGAGGCGAACCCCAGCTCCTCGCGGATCCGACCGACCGGGATGCCCGCGCGGCGAAGCTCGAGCGCGCTCTGCGCCCGTTTGGCGCGCTCTGCGGCGGTCAACTTAGGCATCGGCTGCCTCCGTGAAGTCGACCTCGACACCGTTCCGCATTGGCACGACGCCGGTGTGCTCCTGCCAGCGACGACAGATGACGTCCGCGTAGCGCGGGTCGAACTCGACGAGCACCGCGATCATGCCGAGATGGTGCGCGGCGATCATGGTCGTGCCCGACCCGGCGAACAGGTCCAGCACCGTCCCGCCAGGCGGGCACGAGTTCCGAAGCATCCGCTCGATCAGCTCGACGGGCTTCATCGTCGGATGCACCGCCGAGCGCTTGGGCCGCGGCACCTCGAATACCGTCGACTGCTTGTTGTCCCCGAACCACCGGACCCCCCCCCGCCCGAGCCGGCCGGAACCCCCCGGCGTGAATCCGTACAACACGGGCTCGTGCCGGTAGTGGTAGTCGGACCTGCCCAGCACGAGCGAGTCCTTCACCCAGACGAACGTCTGGCGTACCCGCACTCCAGCCGCCCGCATCGCGGCCAGGAACTCCTCCCGACCCTGCTCTGGGTGCGCCACATACACCGGCGCGCCGGGGCGGCACACGTCAACAACGACACCCATCGCCGACGCCACCAGGGCGGCAGCCTCCGAGAACGACCCATCATTCTGGATCGACAGTCTCCGGTCGGTCTTCCCGACGTACTGCACCCCGTACGGAGGGTCCGTCCACACTGCATCTGGCACATCCCCGTCGAGCATCGCCCGCACGCCGTCAAGGTCCGCTGCGTCACCGACGAGCAGCCGGTGCACGCCCAGCTGCCACACGTCGCCGGGAGCCGAGATCGGGTCACCCTCAGCCAGGTCCGGCGCGTCGTCCTCGTCGGTCAGCGCCACCGGCTCGTCGAGCTCACGCAGCAGCGCCGCGAGATCTGTCGAAGAGTACCCCGTGCCGGAGAGGTCGCCGGCTTCCTGCAGCACCGCGAGCAGGTCAGCGTCGTCGTACCCGCCGAGATCCGCGATCCGGTTGTCCGCCAGAACGATCGCGGCCGCGCGCTCCTCGTCAACGTCGACGAGCACCGCCGACATCGACTCCCACCCGAGCGCCTTCGCCGCCGCGAACGTGTGATTGCCCGCGAGAATCTCGTTCGGGCGCCCCGTCAACGAACCGGCGTTGACCACGATCGGCTTGTACTGCCCGTGCCGCTCGAGCGACGCCTTCAGGGCCTCGACGTCACCCCGACGCGGGTTCCGGTGGAACGGCAGGAGCTCCGCGAGCGGCAGATCGAGCACCTGTAGCGTGACGGATTTCATCGCGGGTTGACTGCCTTCCGTGTGTGATGGGGGGGGGCCAGACCACGGCGGGGAGGGAGGACGCCTGCGGGCGGGAGGCAGTCCGGCGCCCGAACGCTGTGAGATGCGACCGCCCCTCCCCCCTTGGAGATTCACCGTGCGGCGTCGACGCGGGGTGGTCCAGCGTTCTGTCGGGCGAAGGTGGGATGCTCGGTACATGGACGTCGACAGCTTGGAGACGCAGTGCGTTCGTGCACTGGCGGAGATCCCCGATCCCGTGAGCGTGCGCGACATCAGAATGCTGATCACACCGCGCCCTACCGAGGGCGCCGTGCTCCGCGCGCTGGCTGAGCTGGTCGATGCGGGGCGTGTGGCGATCGACAATCGCGGGCTGTTCCAGTTGCGGTCGCACAGCACGCGTTAGGCCCAGGCCCGGCTCAGCAGCCCGAGCGGCGGGAGCGGTGACCCGTTGCCGCGTTGCCGGTTGCACAGCGAGTGCGACGGGCGGAAGTTCGCCGGGTCCTCGCGGAGCTCGGGGTGGGTGGAGACCGGGTAGTAGTGGTCGTTCTCGAAGCTGTCGTCGGTGGTGCCGTCGGGGACGGTGTAGTCGATGGGCATGCCGTCCATCCAGCAGGGTGCGTCGGTGGCTTCGCATTCGGCGCGGAAGTCGGCTTTGAGTTGCTTGAAGCGGCGGGTCTGCTTGTGGTGGCTGCTCATCGGTGGCCCTCGGTCAGTGTGGGGCGGTGGCCCAGGCGATCAGGAGGATGAGGGCGACGGCGAGGGCGAAGAGGGTGATGGATCTGCGGGGGCTCACGTGTCGGCGGCGAGGAGGGACCAGACTTCGACGTCGGCCCAGGTGTGGCGGTCGCGGCGGGCTTGGCGTGCGGTGCCTTCGTACTGGAAGCCGACGGCTTGGGCGAGGTGGCGGGAGCGGTCGTTGCCGGGGGTGATGACGGCGATGATGCGGTGTCGGTGCTCGAGCAGGGTGGGGAGCAGGAGGCGGACGGCTTCGCTGATGTAGCCGTGGCCGGCGTGCGCCGGGTCGGCGTACCAGGCGAGGTAGGCGGCGTCGTGTGCGGCGGCGGTGACGACGAGGAGGCCGACCTGCTGTCGGGTTGCGGTGTGCGTGATCGGGATCGCGGCGGATGAGCCTTGCCTGGTCGGGATGGGCACGTGGGGCAGTCGGACCCGATCCGTCGCGAGCATGAGCCATCCTTCGCGGGTGAGGGTGCGGTGATGGAGTCGAGACCGGGAGTTCTCGGCGGGGGGCGCGGCGAGGGGGTGACGAGCGCCCCTCGCCGCGCTGACCGCGGTCCCTTGGTGCAAGGGGCGGTCGTTCCCGAACGCCGAGGAAGGGCCTCGGGCGGGCATGCGAAGAGCCCCTGTCCTTGTGTGGGCAGAGGCTCGCTTAGCGAGATCCTAGCGCAGGGGTGTGACATTCCTCAAATCATGCGGAAGTTTCGGCGCTTCTCGGTGACGCGGGCGCGGTACGCGTCGAGCAGATCCCAGTGGTCGATGACGACCATGCCGGCCACGATCCGGTGCGGCATCCCGTCGTCGAGCCAGCGACGGATGGTGCGCCGGGTGCGGCCGACCCGGCGGGCTGCGGCCGCGATCGTGTACGTCGGTTGGTCGCCGTCGACGAGCGGCGGCCGGCAGGTTCGCACCATGAGGGTCATCGTCACTCCAGCCATTCGAGGATCCCTGCGTACGAGTCTGCCGGGATCACGTGCCCGCAGGCCGAGCACCACACCTGCACGTCGTGAATGTCCTCGCTGTTCCACTCGGCCGAGACCGCGGCGACCCCGCACGACGGGCACGGGCGTGGGTGCACGAGGCGGGGCGGGCGGGGTGCGAGCGGGTAGGTGCTGCGCAGGTCGCGGAGCATGCGGTCCACGTCGGCCCAGTACGATTGCGCGGCGCCCGGGTAGGAGCCGCCGTACTGTGCGATCAGGTCGTCACGAGCCGCGAGCCACAGGGTCTGCATCGCGGTGAGCAGGTGCGCGCCTTCCACGGTGGTGGATGCCTGGAAGCCCTGCGTTTCACGTGCGTTCGACCAGGCGATGATCGTGGCCGACGGCGGCGGGCTCTTCAACTGCTCGGACCAGTACCCGACCCAGTTGATCAGCTGGGCGTACACGCTGTCGGAGTCGTCGGCGGCGGTGATCCGCATCGGCGCCGCCCACTCGGGCAGCGTCTCGCCCTTCTCGGTGCGGCCGCTGATCGCGATCGCGCGGACGTGGGCGAGCAGGTCGGGTGCCTCCGTGAGGTTCCGGCGGGCACGGTGGCGGAGCAGGCGCAGTTCGGCCTGGTCTTCGGTCTCCGCGGTCAGGTCCATCACAGGATCTCGTCGCCCCGGATGTCTCGGGGCTGGTCGTTCCCCGCGGTCTCGGCGAGGTGTTCGCCGGCCTGCTCGAGGAGGTCGGCGGCGTGCGATGCGGCCGCGGCGAGTTCCCTCGCGAGCTCGAGGGCTTGGAGCGGTGAGTAGTCCGTGACCCGGCGCAGCTGCTCGAGCTCGACCCGGTAGTCGTCGTTGACGGTGACGGTCGCGAGCTCGACGACGACCTCGACGCGGATGCTCACGAGCTCGGCTCCTCGTCGAACCCGTCATCGGCGTGGTCCTCGTCGGCGTCACCATCGAGGTCCGCGAAGCCGTCGACGATCCAGTCCGCGGCGGTCAGCAGGCCGACCTCGTTCAGCCGCGGCCCCATGCAGACCGCGAGGAGCAGTGCTTCCGCCCTCGTCAGCTGCGCCTCGCTCAGGTGAGCCCACCGCCCCCCGGCCGCGAGCCTGCCGCGCAGCTCATCGGTCTCCCGCTCGAGGCGCAGGATCTCCGCATTCGCGACCTCCAGCATCTCAGCAGCGTCATTCGCACCCATCTCGACCACCCTCCTCAGTCCGGCACGACGGGATCCCACCCGCCGAACCACGTCTGCGACACCACCCGGGCGAACTGGCCCTCCCACAGCAGCGACCGCATCCCGGTGTTCCCGTGCCGGTTCTTCGACACGTGCACGTTCAACCGGTCACCAGGCCGGTCGTCCGCCTCGAGCTGACGCTGCAGCAGCAGCACCACGTCCGCGTCCTGCTCGATCGCACCCGACTCCCGCAGATCCGCGATCGTCGGCGCCCGCCGAACCCGGCCCACCGGTTCCCGGTTCAGCTGCGACAGCACCACGACCGGGCAGTCCAGTTCGCGGGCGAGGATCTTCATCTGCCGCGAGTGCTCGCCGACGACCTCCCACCGTGGCCGGCCGCGCTCCTGCGACGGCACCAGTTGCAGGTAGTCCACGACGACGCCGGCGCACCGCTGATGCTGCTGCCGCACCGCCCGGGCGAACGCGGTGATCTGCGAGATCGTCACCCCCGACCGGTCGTCGATGAACAGCGGCAGATGCTGCACCTCGTGCCGCACACCGGCGACCTTCACCCAGTCCTCGTCGGACAGCTCGTGCCGCGACATCGGCCCCAGGTGCACCTTCCCGCGGAACGCGACCAGCCTGGTGAGCAGCTGCTCGGTCGACATCTCCAGCGACGAAAACGCGACCGGGCCGGTGCCGGCGAGCTCGTGCGCGATCTGCACCCCGACCATCGTCTTCCCCTCGCCCGGACGCGCGCCGACCACGTACAAGCACCCCGGTCGCAGCCCGCCGATGTACTCGTTCACCTCACGCCACGGCGTCGGCACGAACCGCGGCTTCTGCGACAGGTCCTCGACGAAGTCACCGAACTTCGCGCCGATCGGCGCGAACTCGACGAGCCGTTCCCGGCCCGCCGCATCCACCGCAGCACGGGCCGCTTCGATCGCGGCCGCAGGGTCCTCGTCGTCCGCGAAGCCGAGCTGCGTGATCCGGGCGCCGACGTCGATCAGGCGCCGCTTCACCGCCTTCGCCCGCACGATCTCCGCGTACCAGCCGGCGTTCGCCGCCGTCGGAACCTCGCTCGTTACCTCGGACAGCAGGCCCACCCCGCCGGCCCGCTCGAGCTGCCCGGTACGGGTCAGCTCATCGCTGACGGTGACCAGGTCCACCGGGTCGCCACGGTCGGCCAGCGCGGCGGCCGCAGCGAAGACGAGCTCGTGCCGGGGCACCCAGAAGTCCTCGGCCGATACCAGTGCCAGCACCTCGACCAGGGCCCGCCGCGACAGCAGCATCGACCCGAGCACGCTCCGCTCGGCCTGCTCGTCGAACGGGGGCGTCCGCTGCCCGGCCGGGGCATCCGCCGTCATCGTCACGAGCCGTCCTCCGTCGTGAGCTGCTCGTACCGGACCCGCTGCGCCTCGACCCAGCCCGGGTCGTGCGCGTTGGACATCCACTCGTCGCGGGTCATGCCGAGCACGCCGAGCACCCGTTCGAACCGGTCGCGCTCGTAGTCGGCCATCCGGGCCTCCTCGGCGAGCGCGGCCCGGTCCCGGACGTCGGCCGGCATCACCTGCCGGGTCTCGTGCCGGTAGTGCTCGATCACCGCGCTGCGGGCGTCGTCCCTGTGGAGGTCGCCGACGACCTCGTGCCAGGCGTCGACCATCGGCTCGGTGACGATGATGCGGCTATCGAGCCGCGCGGCGAGCGCGAGCATCGTCGCGGTGTGCTTCTTCAGCATCAGGTTCCTCCTCGTCGTACTTCGCCATGAGGGCGTCCAGCGAGCTCTCGCGGTCTCGCATCGGCACGACGCGTGGCGGCAGCGGCTCGTCATCCCAGCGGCCTTGGTTCAGCCAGGTCGCCGGATGCGGGATGTAGTTCTTGTCGGGCAGGTTCGGGTCGGTCGCGTACCGGTGCACGCCGTCGAGGATCGCCCCGACGAGTTCCGGATGACCGCGGGTGAGCGCGGCGAACTTCTTCGCTGCCGCCTGCTTGCCGACATGCCGGGGGTACTCCGCGTAGAACGCATCGAATGGTGTGACCTTCGGTGCCTCGACCGGTACGTCGAGTGCATCGATTGATGCATCTGTTGATGCACCATCGACGTCAGTCGATGAAGAGTTCTTCTTCTGTTCCCCTGTTCCCCTGTTCCCCTGTTCCCCTGTTACAGGCGCGAGGGTGTCGCGAGGGCTCGCGTAACTTTCGCGAATCACATCGGATTCGTAGTTGAAAGTGCCGTCTGGTCTGGGAAAACGTCCGCGTGCCGGCTTGTCGATTCGCTGCACCGACTTCCATCGGTCGATGTAGAGCAAATCCTCACTTTCAACGCTGTATCGCACCACCAAACCGTTGATGCAGAGCGCGGAAATCGCTTCGGACAACCTCGCGAGGGTGTCGCGAGGGTTCGCGGAGAGGTCGCGAGGAAAGACATCGGCGGCGATCAGAGCGAGGTCGTCTTTGCCCACCCCGTTGTCGTCGACGTACGACTCGAGCCCCTTCAGCACGAGCCGTGTTTCCCAGTCCAAGGAGGCGATCGTCTTCGACCGCCAGAACTCCGGCTTGATGGTTCGGATGCGCATCAGATGGTCACCTCTCCCGTTTTCACCAGCCCGAACACGGCCAGTAGTTCCAGGGCTTCCGAGGATGGAATGCCCTTCGTCGTGCCGTCCGGCAGGAGCATCTGCCACACGCCAGGGAAGACGAGCACGGGGATCTCGGTCGGGTCGGCGCGGTTCTCCACCGGCACGATCCAGCCGTTCGCGCGTGCCCGTTGCGGGTGTGCGTGGACCCAGCCGTGGCATCCCGTCGTGCCTGTCCCGCAGAGCAGGATCAGGTTCGGCGGGGTGTGGTCGCCGCTGCCGCGTCGTTGCCGGTGATGCCGGGATCCGACGATGAAGAACGCGCCGCAGCGTACGCACCGGAACTGGTCGCGGTCGTCGACGAGGCGGGCGACGTGGCCCGAGACGCCGGTCATGCTGTACTCGCCTTCGCGAACGGAGGAGAGGGACGGTCGAAGTCGTTGTCGTAGACCTCCCACGCCCACGGGTCGGGCCACCCGCGGGCGGCCGCATAGGCGCGCGACCTGTCGGCCGCGACGCCGGTCGGCCGGATGAGATTCAGCTCGTCATAGAGCGCGACGATGGCGCGGGCGCGGGCTGCGGTGATCTGGTACGTGCGGTGGCGTCGGCTCTGGCGTTCGTAGCTGGCGAGCGTGGTGCACAGATTGGTTCCGCAGCCGAGGCGGACGCCGAGTTCTCGCTGCGTCCATCCTGCAGCGATGAGCGCCCGGATGCGTCGGATGTACGGTCGTGCCGAGACGAGCGTACGGTCGCCGAGCAGGTCGAGGCTGGGGCGGACGGCGAGGATCCGCTCGGCGGTTTCCCGCTTGACGCGCTTCGGCAGTTCACCTTTCCGTGGTCCGGGATCCTGCCGCCCCCAGAGGATGGTCCGCACTGGGGTCACTCCGAGGCCGGCGAGGCCGGCGATGCGCTTGTAGCCGAGGCCGTGCTCGCCGAGCATGAGGAGGTGTTCGCGAACTGGCTCGGCGTCGACGAGACCGGTGTCGAACCGCCCGTATGCCTTGAGTCTGTCGCGACGGCGCTGCATGGCGGTGTGGTGGTCGGTGCACGGGTCGCATCGGCACTGGTGCTGGATGTAGCAGGTGGAGGACGCCGCATGCTTGTGGTCGGGCGGGCAGACGATGCGGTGACGGGGGCGGGTGGGGAGTTTGGCGTGGTCGCCGAGTAGGCCGGCGTGCCAGGCGGCTTGGTAGTGGGTGCGGCAGAGACGTCGGGCGACGGTGCGGTTGTGGCATCCATCATGGGTGCAGGTGCGGGGTCGGCCAGGCATCAGGACAACACCCGCACCCTCTTCGGGACCACCTGGCGGCACGAGTCCCGCACACTGCGCAGGAACCCGATCGCGGTCTCGACACTGCCCCAGCCGTTCGGAGCGTCGTACTCAGCCTTCAGCGCCCCGAGGTCGTTCGACTCGATCATCGTGAGCGCGGCGTCGATCCGCTCGGCCACCTCGTACCGGTCCATGCCGTCCCAGTCGGGCGGGTATGCGTCGAAGTCGCGGAAGAACCGGTGCATGTTGGACGTGTAGTTGTGCCAGTCGAGGCCTGCTTGCACGTCGAAGCTCATCGCCCCTCCCTCCAACGCGTCGACACGACCTGCAGGCTCATGACCCCTCCTTGGTCGGTTCAGGGGTACGGATAGCGAACGCGATGGCTGCCGCCGTCGCGGTCTCCCCGTACTGAACATCGGTCAGGTCGTCGGGGTGGGCATAGGGCGACTTGAATGAGTCCGCGATGGTCGCGCACCGCTCCCGTTCCTCGCGTACCGCTTCCTCCACGAGCGGGAGGATCGCGTCGGCCATGCCCCAAATCGTCACGATCCACGGTGGTCTGTTGATATCAACGTGCGTGACATCCAACTGGTCGGCAAGCACTCGCGCGATCCGGTCGCGCAGGTCGTCACTCGGCATCGTTGGCCTCCTGTCGGGTGGTACGAGCGGCTTCGAGAGCGACGCGGGCGAGCGGGTCACACACGCGCTTGCAGTCAGGGCACGAGTCGTAATTCCCCGGCTCGTCCTCACCGCCGTTGCACGTCCACCCCTCCACGTTGAGCGCACGTGCCGCCGCCTCGACCTCGGCGTCGGTCACCGGGCGGGACGCCTGCCACTCGGCACCCTCCACGAACGTCGTGAGACGACTCTTCTCCAGCGCGTACAGTTCTCCTGCCGCGTGCCGCCGTTCTGCTTCGGCTCGTGCTTCGGTGCTCATCACTCGACCTCCTGCTCGAACTCGCCTGTGTGCTGGGTGACGACCACACCGAGCTTGATTTCGGAATGCGCCTCGGCCATGTGCGCGAGGTGCCGCTCGGTCGCCTCGCGGTACGACCATCCGATGCTTCGGTGCCCGCAGGTTGAGCACTGCGCGTACTTCGCCTGTCCCATCAGCCCTGCTCCTCTCGCTTCTCGGCGGCACGGGCGCGGAGCCAGCCGGTCACGCCGCCCTCGTATGGGTGCGGGACGACTGCGAACGCATCCGCCGCCTCTTCGAGCACTCGCGCGTCGTGCTCGGCGAGGATGCGGGCACGAACCTCGGAATCGGCGGAAAGGATGCCGTAGACCGCGTCGTGGTCGGGCATCGAGCCGCACAGCGACTTGTCGAGAGCTTCGTCGGCCGCCTCGATCTGCGCGGCGAGAGCTTCGATAACGTCGATCTGATCGTTGCTCTCCGCTGCGTGAATCACAGCAGCCTCCCCGAACTCGGTCAGCCGTTGATTCTCGGCTTCGAGTTCGCGGATGCGGGCCTCCATCCGCCCAGCGTCGTCAGCCTCACCCATCAGACCACTCCGCCTCCGGGCGCCCATCCGGTACGGACACCACCTCCACCCAGTCGCGCCCGTTGATCAACGTGACCTTCTCCCCCTGAACGATCCGAAGCGTGCCCACCGTCACATCAGCGACCGTCACACCCTCGAACGACTCCGTACGAGTCGTCCGCTTCACAACGACACGACTACTCACCCCGCCGCCTCCCGCCGATACGCCTCAAGCTCATCGACCAACGGCGACACCTCACGCACCTTCACCCGCGACCCCACCACGAACGCGGTGAACCCCCGATGCGTCACCGTCACATGCGCGACCGTCGCGAACTCATCCCGTGTGATGATCCGGAACACACCTGCATGATCCATGTCGATCGCGAGAAGGAAGCCGGCGTCCTCCACGACCTGGCGGACCTTCGATTCCCACCGCTGCGCTGACGTGCTCATCGGCCCTCCACGTGTGCGAGCTCCTGCTCGAGACCGGCCGCGAGGTCACGGGCGCGCTCGAGGTCGCGCAGCGCCGCATCACGCTCGGTCTGGAGGCGTTCGAGTTCGGCACGTACCGCTTCGGGGCCGGCCGCGATGAGGTTGCCGACGTTGACTTCCCACCACTCCGGCCGGCTCACGACGCACCCCCGAGGATCGCGTCAGCGAGTCGGTCGGTGGACTCCCGGAACCCATACGGCGTCACGTCCTCGCCGTACACCTCAAGGCGGTTCCGCAGGATCGCGAGCTGCGCGTCGATCGTGCGGTGCAGGGTGACGATCAGCTCGGCGTCGTACGCCGCGTGGTAGAGCCGGGTCAGCGCGATCGCCTCGCGTGTCGAGTCTGCGTCGGCCGGGATGACGCAGTGTCCCTGCTCGCCGCTGTACTCGGCGATCCACGGTCCGGGTGTAATCTCCGCGCGCAGCGTCTCGAGTTTGAGGATCGCGGCGCGCAGCCGCTCCACCTGGCTCATGACGTCACCTCGAGCACGTCAGCCGGCACGAGCGCAGCGAGGTTCCAGACGCACCCGCTGGCGCAGTCCCAGCCGTAGTACCACATCGAGTTCAGGTCGTAGCGGGCGTCCCACAGGTAGGGCGTGATGAGGATGCCGTCGTATCGGGCGGCGACGCGCGGCCAGTCGATCCAGTGCGATCCGAGATCGGTGCCGGCGAACGCCGGATGATCGCGGTACTCGGCGGTGAACGCCTTGAGCTCGCCGAGGTTCCCGATCCTGAGGACCTCCGCGTCAGCGGCGATCGTGAACACGGCCCGGTGCTCCAGCGTCTCGAGGCGGAACTGCTCGTTGCGGCACCATGCGGGCCAGTCGTCCTCGCCGTCGACGCTGAGCCACAGGCCGCGCGGCTTGCCGTTGCCGAACTCGGTCTGGTCGTACGTCCGCGTCCGGTCGAAGACGAACGGCTCGGCGGTGTAATGCGAGAGGTTGACACCCTCATCAGGCTCCATCACGCCCCACCCCGCCCAGCGAGCTGATACGTCAACTCCACCTGCTTCGACTGCGTCTGCACAGCCGACGTCCGCTGCTCCACCAACCGCGCCATCGACCGGGCGTAGTCGTACGCGATCTCCGCATCATCCGCCCGCTCCCACTCGACCGCGGTCGCAAGATCAGCGGCCGCCTCACGCTCCGCGACCGTGCCCTGCGCATCCTTCAACGCGCGCGCACGGGCGAGCTTGTGCTGGCGGATCGCGACCCGACGCGCCCGATCCGCCTCACGCAGGATCCGCACGTTCTGCGCCGCCAGATGCCCGAGCATCTCCAGGTCCGCGACGATCGAGTCCGGGGTCTTCACCTGCGCGCCGTCCGGCGGGCGAGCCGCGGCGACCCGGCGGGCGACGTACTCCGTCCACCGCTGGATCGTCTCCGGCGACTCGACCTGCTCGTCGACGACCCGGTCGGGCTGGGCGTCGGCGACCTCGCCGGTCTCCTCATCGACGATGTCGGCGTCGACGACCTGCGAAGGCTCATCGGTCACGGGCGTGCCTCCCCACCCCAGTCGGGCTCCACGTCGTCGAACGGCGGCGCTTCGTCCTCGAACGCCTCCCGCGCCTTCGCAGCGACCTCCCGCTCGTCACGCCCCGCAGAGGCATCAACCGGGTCGGGAGCGGACGCTTCGGCGATCGGCTCCACGTCGACCACGTCGGCCTTCGGCTGCACGGATGCCACGGGCTCGACCTGCTTCGGCGGCAGCGCCGCACGCCGAGCCGTCCGCCGCGGCGCCGGCTTCGAAGCATCCGGCCCCGCGACCGGCTCGTCGAACGCGCCGTCACCGACCTCCTCCGCCGTGTACGGCAGGCCGAGGATCACCTCCGGCGCGATCAGCCGCACCACATCCGCTGTGGCCCGCGCGATCAGCATCGCCTCCGGATACCTCGCCCAGTTCTTCTTCCCGGCGAGCTCCGCCTTCTTCGCCCGGTCCATCGTCCAGGTCGACTCGGCGACGTGATCCGACCCGACCCGCCGGCCCTTCACGATCGCCCGCTGCGACGTCGACTCCTCGACCCAGATCTCGTGCCCCGCCTTGATCACCAGCGCCCGCAACGTGATCGCCCGCAGCGCCGGCGTCCCGTCGATGATGTCGATCGACCGGAGCGCCGCCATCAACGGCAACCCGAGCTCAGCGCCCGCGACGATCGCCGCAGCCGTCTCGGCGACCTTCCCCCGATACGAGGCCGGCACGAACGCGGTCGGCGCGAGCTTCTGCGCGATCTGATACGCGGCATCCATCTCCCGCGCCTTCTCGACCAAGTCCACGACCGACGCGCGCGGCTCGTACACCTCCACGTCGCTCATGCCGCGACCCCGTCCGCCCGCAACTCCGGCCCCTTGAGCGCGTCCATCGCATCCCGGGTGCCGGTGCGGCGGGCCACGGATGCCACGAGCTGGAACGTGCGGAACACCTGCGGGCCCCGCTCCATCGGATACACGCTGTACCCGTCCGCCCGGACCCAGATCGCCCAGTGATCCGTGATGCCGAGCTCACTCACCGGGTGATCCGCGCCGTCGACGCCGACGAAGTACTCGGCGTTCCCGTACCCGGCCAGCTGCAGCGCGGTCTCACCGAAGATGCCCGACCGGTTCGTCTTCCAGTCGAACAGGATCACCCGGTGCTCGACGCCCCGGCCGCCGGCCGGGTGCGCGTCCCACACGTCCGACGTGGCGACGCCGTCGAGGGTGCCGCCGTACATGCCCGCCTCGCTCCACACCGTCGCCTCCGACAGCACCGGCCGGATCTGCCACTCGTCGAGGAACCGCACCGCGGACTCCACATGCCCGGCGATGTCGTCGGGCACCTCGACCTCCTGCCCGGCGGCGATCCGCTCGGCGAGGGCGTGCACCAGCGTGCCGCGCGCCGCAGCCTCGTCACGCACCTGGTAGCGGGCCTTCTTCAGCGTCTCGAGCCGGTTCGACATGGACAGCTCGCCGAGCTCGTCCCAATGGTCGACCGCGTACTTCGCGGTCTCGTTCCCGGCCCACTCCTCGAGCGCCTTCTTCCGCATCCCGTCACCGATCAGGGTGGTGACCCCGTCGAGCTTCACCTCACCGTGGTCGGTCATCAGGTAGTAGGCGTGGTTGCGGCCGTACTGCCGCTTCCGCACCCGGCTTGACGCCACGAGCTCCGGCTGCGCCGACTTCACGGACTTCGCCGTCGCGGGCTTGCGTGCCCTCGTCGCGGCCATCAGTCGTCCTCGAGGTCGAGCTCGGCGGGCAGCGAGTCGCCGCCGCGCTCCTGGTACGCCGCCTCGAGCAGCCCGCGCGCGACATCCGCCTGCTTGCCGTCCAACGGTTCGATGTGACGGAACCGGATCACCGCGGACCATTCCTGCTTCAGGTCGTTGAACCGCAGCGCCGCCCGCTCGATGATCACGACCGCGAGCATCGGGTCGGGGGTGCGCTCGTGCAGCAGCTCCTCCTCGACGTCGACGAGCCCGTTCTGCTGTTCGCCCGGCACCTGGCCGGAGATGTTGACTGTCATGCGTCCCCCTTGAGTTGTGGCCAGGCCGGTGTCGCCATCGCTTCCAGCGGGCGCCCGGTCAGACCGGGATCGATCGGATGCCCCGACCAGCGGGCACCCATGCCGCACAGCGCGAGCGCGTCGGCAGCGTTGTGGTCGGGAATCAGCACGTCGGGGTGCCTGGCCCGCATCGACGCGAGCACCTCCCGCTTGCCAGCCCGCCCGCTCCCCGTCGCATACAGGGCGCGGGTCGGCGGGGCCACCGCGACCACCGGGCCGCGGACGAACAACTGGTCGACGAGGAAGTGGTACAGCCCGCACCGGGCGACGAACTCACCCGACATGCCCCCCGACGCGAGCACCGGCGCCTCGATCACCGTCACGCATTCCGCCGGCGCGAACGCCAGCACGGCCCGCACGATCCACCGGATCCGCCGCCGCATCCCGGCAAGCCCCTCGACCGGCGACGTCGCGAACCGGCGGGCGGACACCAGCCCGGCCTCGCTCTTCGCCATCCCGGTCATCGTCAGCGACGGGTCCACGCCGAGCACGTCCATCACCAGTCTCGGAACGGCTCGAACCGGAACAGCCCGAACGGATGCCCCACCGCACCGCAGCTCAGCCGCACAGGCCCATGCGGCCAACGGACGAACCCCTGCACCCAGCACGCGTTGCAGCAGAACACCGTCCACCGGCAGTTCTGGCACACCACGATGCCCGCCGCCCGCTTCCCGCATGCGAGGAGCTCGCACACGTGCGTCGGCTCGTACGCCCGCTCGAGCGGGGCGAGCGGGCTCGGCGCGACGTGCCGGCCCATCAGAGGGCGTCCATCACAATCGTGCGCGCCCGGTCGAGTCCGCCCTCGACGCGCTGGATGACGGTGAACGCGTGCGCGTATTCCGGGAACTCGCGACGCAGCCGGACGAAGTTCACCTCGTCGGCCGCGGCGAACAGCATCAGCAGCCGCTCAACGAAGTGCGACGGCCGCAGGCCCAGGTTCGCGTCGCCGAAGTGCCAGAGCACGTGCCGCAGCACCATGAGCGGAGCCTGCTCGAGGTCTACCGGCGGGTGTGTTGTCGCCATGACGATTGCCCTTCAATCAGCCAGTGGGAGGTGGGTGCTACGGCTCGGCGTGCTCGAGCTTCACCGCGTCACGCGCAGCCTCGCGAGTGAAGTACTGCCGCTTCCACTCGTCGAGGTCGTCCTCGTGGAACACGACGAGTCGGCCGTGCACCTCGCCTCGCGGTCCCTGACCGAGGCTGCGGAGGTTCATCAGCGTCTGGTACGCGATGCCGCAATACGCGGCGGCTTCGCGTGCACGCATCGCCGGGCCCCTCACGGCGTCTTCTCCCTGATGAGGTCGTCCACCTCGACGCCGATCCACGCCGCGAGCTGATCGATCTGCTGAAGGTTGTACGGTCGCGCGCCGTGATACAGGCGGTACGCCGTGGGACGTGTCACGTGGAGCACGTCCATCATCTGGGTGACCTTGAGATTCGCACGTGCCATTTCTGCTCGCACTGTCCCGGCCACATCTACCCACCTAGAGGTGTCGGAATCCATATTTCGAGTAGTACGCCTATCCCCGCGTGTCTTGCAACTAAAATCAGTGATATAGTCGTATTTTGAGTAGTTCTCTCCACTAGAGCGGGCCGGGTACTCTTGATGCATGATCGACACGGAAGAACGGGAGCCGCTGAACGGCATCGCTCTCAGCGCCGCCCGTGTGGTCGGAACTCTGATGTCCGAGCGGGGTGTCACCCGTGTACAGATCGCCGATGTGCTCGGCATCCACAAGAACCTGATCGGCCAGTATCTCGGCGTTCAACGCAGACGAGGCGGGCCCCCTACGCCACCCTGGCGTCCCTTCGACCTCAAGCAGCTGCAATTGCTTGCGGAGTTCTTCGAATGGGACTGGGACGAGTTCCTCGATCTCGTGCTGCATCCTGGCGAGCCGCTGACCAATCGCTTGGCTCCCAAGGATCGGCCGCAAGACTAGCCAGCCTCGAACGGGCCAGCCAACCGCTGCAATGCGTGGGCGGGGATGATCACAAACCCTCTGTCAGGTTGAACCTGACGGCGCTCCCCGCATCGGTGGCGGTGACGGCCTGATGGCCACCCGGCGTCGACGCGAGCGCGAGACGCTCGACTACCTCGCGTTCGCGCGTCGGGCACTCCGCGGCGCGGGTCGACGCGTCGCGGATGCCGACGAGCACGAACTCGCCGAGCTCGTGGCACTGCGTACCGAGCTGGAGGATGCGATCCGGGTCGCGGTTGCGGGGCAGCGCGCGGTGGGAAGGTCGTGGGCGCATATCGGGATGGCGCTCGGGATCACCCGTCAGTCTGCGCATGAGCGGTACAGCGACGCTTTTCGTGAATCTCGAAGAGAGGACGACCCCAGCCCGTGACGATCGCAAGCCCAACTCCGACCACCGCCCGGATTCACCGCTGCCATCAGTTCCCCGAGAAGATCCAGCATCGCTCGCTCGAAGCCGCATTCGCCGAAGTCGACCGAGTCAAGCAGCAGCGCGACGTGCAGCTGCACGTCTACGCGTGCGAGTCGTGCGGCTACTTCCACTGCTCGAAGTCCTCCGGCACCGCGGGCGACGTCCGCGGCAACGTCCGGGTGGGCCGTCGCGTCCACCGCGCCGATATCCCGCTGTGGACCGTCGGCACCGACGGCAGGCCGACCGAGACGGTACGTGACGAGCGCTACGTCGAGACGACCGACAAGCGCTCAGGATCACGCCAGGCGTCCATCGAGGCGATCGAGTCGGCGCTTCGCGCGCACTCCTCGCCGACGAGCGTCAAGGCGAGCGAGCTAGCCGGATGGACCGGGCTCAGCGACTACCGAACCACCGAAGCGCTCAAGGCGATGGGCTGGGTTCCGACCGGAGCTTCGAAGTCCCGACTCTGGCACCGTCCCGGCGTCGAGCGCGCCGCACGAGCGCCGCTCCCGGTCGCAGAGCCCGAGAGTGTGCCAGCCGATCCGTGGCAGATCGTTGATCTGAACGCTGTACGCGACCTCTCGGTCGATCAGCTGCTGCGCACGTACAAGACGGCGGGCAAGTATCTCGAAGTGAGGATCAGGGACCGATGAGGCATCTCGTCGGGTGTCAGGGGATCCCTGACACCCGCGCGATTCAGGCGGCCAAGAGGGAGGAGTCAGATCGTGGCTAGGGAACGTATCCGCACGGAGGAGTACGGGAAGATCCGCCGCATCACGTGGAAGGGGAAACCCGCCGCGGACGCTTACTACCGCGACTCCGCCGGCAACCGGAAACGCATCCTGCGCACGGCGGACACCTGGCCCCGCGCAGAGCGCGCATTGAAGGACGCGCTCAAGGATCTGTTCGTGGAATCCGAGTCCGACCTGACCCCGACCTCTACTGTGGCCGAGCTGATCGATCTGTGGTGGCTCGAGTGGCTGGCGAGCAAGCCGGCCGTGCAAACGGTGGTCACGTACGAGTCCCGCAAGCGCCAGATCGTGAAGGGCCTCGGCGGCGTGCAGCTGAGAGAGTGCACGGTGCCTCGCGTGGACCGGTTCCTGAAGTCGGTGAAGCAGTCCAAGGCGCATCGCACGATCCTGCGCGCCGCGTTCGGTCTAGCCGTCCGGCACGGGGCCATGAAGCACAACCCCATGCACAACGTCGCGTCGATGCCCGCCAAGGCCCGGTCGGAACGCCGCGCCCCGCAGGCGCCCGACGCCGCAGCCGTAGCCGAGATGCTGACGCTGTTCCGTGCATGGGACCGTGGCAAGGACGGGCGGGGCGTGACCCGGAACCACCCGCTCGAGGACTTCGGGAAGATCGAGTTCGCCACCGGCGCACGCACCAACGAGGTGCTCGCGCTGACCTGGGACGACATCGACCTCGACGCGAAGCAGCCCACCGTCACGATCCGCGCGACCCTGATCCAGGACGAACACGGGAAGGTACTGCGCCAGGAGTTCCCGAAGACGGAGAACAGCGAGCGACGGCTGCTGCTCCCCCAGTTCGCGGTCGAGGTGCTGCTGCGCCGCCGGGTCGAGTCGTACAACGAGAAGGTGTTCCCGAACGGGCGCGGCGGCTGGATCCAGGACGCGAACTTCCGTCGGCGCTGGTGGCATGAGGCGCTGAAGGGCAGCAAGTACGAGGGGATCGTGCCGAAGGATTTCCGCAAGGCGGTCGCGACCTTGGTTGCGAGGCAGATGGATGCCAAGACTGCGTCGCGCCAGCTCGGCAACACCGAGACGGTGGCGCTGAAGCACTACATCCAGCGGGCCGCTGAGGGGCCGGATGCGACGGCGCTGCTGGAGTCGGCGTTCCGTAGCGCCGTGCCCGATGTGGAGACCGACTGACAGGCAAAGTGGAGACCAGATGGAGACCTGGCCCGAAAATGCCAGAAGCCCCGGTCACCGTTTTGAAGCGGTGACCGGGGCTTTTTGGTGCACCCCCAGGGACTTGAACCCTGAACCCACTGATTAAGAGTCAGTTGCTCTGCCGATTGAGCTAGAGGTGCGTGGTTTCGGCACAGCCGAACCGAGGTACGACTGTACCAGTTCACCCGGGCTCGCGCCAATCGAGCGCAGGCGACCGCGCACGCGCCTGCGCGGGCGCCGCGCAGGCGCGTGCGCGGAGCATCCCGCACCGCCTTCGCACACGACTCGATAGCCTGATGCGGTGACCACCGATGCCTCGTCCTCGCCCTTCGCCGACGACCTCGCGCTCGCCCTCGAACTCGCCGACCTGGCCGACGCGGTCTCGCTCGACCGCTTCCGCGCGGTCGACCTCGAGGTGCGCACGAAGCCCGATCGCACTCCGGTCACCGAGGCCGATCTCGCGGTCGAGCGCGCGATCCGCGACCGGCTCGCCGCGGTCCGTCCCGACGACGGCGTGCTCGGCGAGGAGTTCGGCACCGAGGGCGGCACGACCCGGCAGTGGATCATCGATCCCATCGACGGCACCGCGAATTTCCTGCGCGGCGTGCCGGTGTGGGCCACCCTCATCGCGCTGGCGGTCGACGGGCGCCCGGTCGTCGGCGTGGTCGCGATGCCCGCCCTCGGTCGGCGCTGGTGGGCTGCGGCGGGCGGCGGCGCGTGGACGGTGGATGCTCCGGGCACGACCCCGCCGACCGGGCTCGCGGATGCCTCGGGCAACGCGCCGCGACGCATCGCGGTGTCGTCCGTGGCCGAGCTGGCCGATGCATCCCTCAGCTTCCAGAGCATCGCGCAGTGGCGCGAAGCGGGGTACCTCGATCGGCTGCTGTCGCTGTCGCAGCTGGTGTGGCGCGACCGCGCCTACGGCGACGCGTGGTCGTACATGCTCCTCGCCGAGGGGCTGCTCGAGATCGTGGGCGAGTTCGACGTGAAGGTGTACGACTTGGCCGCGGTGGTTCCGATCGTCGAGGAGGCGGGCGGCCGGTTCACCTCGATCACCGGCGATGCCGGCCCGTGGCACGGCAGTTCGCTCGCCACGAACGGCGCCCTGCACGATGCGGTGCTCCGCGCGCTGGCCTCAGCTGCCGACGGGTAGCCCGAGGCATCCGTCACCGCCGATCGCTCACTGCAGATCGCTCACTGCAGATCGCTCACCGTCGATCGCTCGCCGCAGATCCCGAACCGGCGGTCGCCGCGTCCGGCGCGCCCTGGTCGCGGCGGACGCGTGAGCGCCGCCGGCTCCACGCCACACCGGCGAGGCAGAGCGCACCGCCGATGAGCCCGGCCGCCGTCGGCAGCTCGCCGAGCAGCAGCCACGACAGGAGCACCACGATGGCGGGCACCGCGAGCGTCGCCGACGCGGTCGCACCGGCCGTGCTGCGCTGGAGCACCCACGCCCAGAGCAGGAATGCGATCGCGGTCGGGAAGATGCCGAGGTACACCGTCGCCGCGAGCGCCCCTGGCGGTGCCTGCCCGACCTCGCCGACCAGCTGCGGCAGGAACGGCAGCAGCGCGACCGCGCCGACCGCGCATCCCAGCCAGGTCGCTGCGAGCGCGTCGGTCGTGCGCAGCGCGACCTTCTGCACGAGCACGCCGCTCGCGTACAGGGCCGCGGCGACGAGCCCGAGCGCGATACCGGTCGCGTCGCCGTGCGCGCCGGTGCCGCCGAGTGCGATGACCACGACGCCCGCGAAGGCGATGCCGATGCCGACGATGAGCGGCCGCGGGAATCCCTCGTTCAGCACGATGCCGGCGACGAGCGCGACGAGCAGCGGCGCGATGTTCACGAGCATGGCGGTCGTGCCCGCATCGAGGTGGCGCTCGGCGACGTTCAGGGCGAGCGTGTAGCCCGCGAACCACAGGACGCCGTAGGCGATCACCAGCACGAGGCCACGACCGCGCGGCATCGCGGGCCGACGCCAGATCGCGACCGCGATGAGAGCGAGCGCGCCGACGAGTTGGCGGCCGAGGGCGAGGGCGCCCGGGGAGAGCGCGTCGCCGATCCCGCGGATCGCGATGAACGCCGATGCCCAGAGCACGAGGACGACGGCGGTCGCGAAGAGGACGCGCCAGTCGAGCGCACGGCCGGCCGCGACGGGCGCGGCAGACTCCACGGATGGCACGGGCTCCTCGGATGCCACGGGCTCGACGGATGCCACGGGCTCCTCGGATGACTCGGATGCCACGGATGCCACGGGCTCGACGGATCGCTCGGCGGAAGTCGTCATGCGGCCAGCCTCACCGACGCCTGGATTCAGCACAAGCGAATGCTGCTATCCAATCGTTCAGCGGCACTGTATGGTTGGCGCATGGTCGACCCTCAGCGCCTGCGTGTCTTCCGCGCCGTCGTCCAGGCGGGCTCCATCAACCGCGCGGCCGAACGGCTCGGCTACACACCGTCGGCGGTGAGCCAGCATGTGAGTGCGCTGCAGCGCGAGACCGGCTTGGCGTTGATCGAACGGCACGGCCGTGGCATCCGCCCGACCGCGGCCGGTCTGGCGGTGGCCGACCGCGCCACCCGGGTGCTCGACCAGCTCGCCGACTTCGACCTCCTGGCCGACGATCTGCGCAGCGGGCGACGCGGCACCCTGCGGGTGGGCTGCTTCATGTCCGCGAACCGGGCGTGGATGCCGAGCGTGCTGCGCGCCGTCGGCGACGAGTTCCCCGACGTGCGGCTGGAGGTCGACCTGCTCGAACTGCGCGGCCGGCGCTCGGTCGACCCCGACCTCGAGGTCTACGTCGCCGAATCCGTGCATCCCGACCGCGACCCGGCTGCCGCCGACGGTCACGCCGACGGCTACGACCTCGAAGAGCTGCGCACCGAGGACTACCTCGCGGTCGTGCCGCACACGCACGCGCTCGCCGCGCACACGTCGGTCGCGCTGACCGAGCTCGCCGACGAGCCGTGGGTCGACAACGATCACGCACGCGGTCCCTGTCGCGAGATCGTCATCACCGCCTGCGCCGAGCGCGGCTTCGTCCCGCGCTTCCGCGTCGCCGCGCCCGACTACGCGAGCGCGTTCGACTTCGTCGCCGAGGGCCTCGGGGTGACGGTCGTGCCGCGGCTCGGGGCGTATCGGCTGCCGCCGGGCGTGCTCGCGGTTCCCGTGCACGACGCCGACGTGCGCCGACGCGTCATGCTGCGGGTGAAGCGCACGATGCGCGCGCACCCTGCGGTCGCGCGCACGGCCGAGCTCCTGCGCGCGGCGGCCGCCCGTGGCATCGTGTCTCGTGAGACCGTTGCAGCACAGCGAAGGGATGCCTCGTGACCGCGCCCGCACCCACTGCCGGGGCACCCGGCGAACCCGACCGCGCCGACGGTGCCGACGGCCCCGACGAACTCGCCGAACTCGCCGAACCCAGTGGTGCCGCCGACACCGCCGACCCCGGGGCATCCGGCGACGTCCGCGAGATCGACGTGCGCCCGGTGCCGCGCGGCGATCGGCACCCGCTCGTGTTCGCGGCGTACGACGACCTTCGTCCGGGCCAGTCGATCGTGCTCGTCAACGATCACGAGCCCCGGCATCTGCGCGACGAGTTCGAGGAGGAGTTCGCGGGCGCCTTCGGATGGCACGCGCTGCCGGGTTCGTCGGACGCCGCCGGTTGGCGCATCCGCATCACCAAGCGGGCCGGTACCGCCCTGCCCCGCATCGTCGTGTCGGGCGCGCACGCGATCGACACGCCCGTCGACGCCGCCGGCTCGGTCTGGCGCCTGCGCCCGTCCCGGCGCGACCTCGACTCGAACATCATCGTGCTCCCGCCGGGCGACGAGATCCGCCGCCACGAGGGGCCGAACCTCGACGTGCTGGTGTTCGTGATCGCCGGGTCGGGCACGCTCGAGACCGAACTGGACGCCGTGCCGCTCGAACCGGGCGCGGTCGTCTGGCTGCCGCGCCGCTCGCAACGCCGATTCGTCGCGGGCGACGGCGGGTTGCGGTATCTGTCGGTGCACGCGCGCAAGCCCGGTCTGGGCATCACGGCGCGACCCGCCGGGGCCTGAGGCGGCGCAGCGGCGCCGGGCGGTGTTCCGCAGTGTGCGACGACGGCTCATCCGCCGGAGTCGGAGCTCCGGCGGCGGAGTGTGGAGATGGGGGGAATCGAACCCCCGTCCATCGCTGAGATTCCACGTCTTCTCCGGGCGCAGCCTGTGAGGCGTTCTGCTCGGCCCCGACTCGTGTCACAGGCACCTGAGTCGACGGGCCCAGCCTGAAAGAGTCCCACGCACCGTTCAGGCGCCGGTGCGCAGCGAGTTCCCTAGATGACGCCAGGAACCGGGGCGGGAACGAACCCGGACTGACGGACTATCGGCTCTGCTTACGCAGCGAGAGCGAAGTCGGACTGCTTCTTATTGGCAGTTATTGATTCGCAGGGAGCGTTCACGAGATAACCCTGCATCCTCGGCCCGCTTCTCGTGGGCACACAGGCGATGTCGAAACCGATCATCCCCGTGGGTGCCATCGCTGGCGGGCCGTCGTCGCACACTGTGGAGTTTCCAATTCCGCGCTTCGCTCGGGCGAGCGCGGCCTTTCAGGATACAACAGCGACGGATGCCACGCCATTCCGCCGCGCACCTCGATACCCTTGCGGCATGCCGGATCCCGTCGTCATCACCGTGCTCGGCAGCGCCGAGACCCATCATCCTGCCGAGCGGGCCACCGTCACGGTGTCGATCTCGTTCGAAGCCGCCGACCGGGGCAGATCGTTCGAGCCCGTGTCGCGCCTGCACAGCGAGCTCGGCGAGCAGCTCCGCACCCTCGCCGCGCTCGACCCGGCGCCGCTGACCTGGTGGTCGGCCGGACAACTGCGCACCGCGTCGTACCGCCCATGGAACAAGGACGGCAAGGTGCTGCCGCCCGTCCACCGCACCACCGCCGAGATCGAGGCGAAGTTCGCCGACTTCGCGACCCTCGCCGACTGGACGAGCCGGGTCGCGCTCGTCGACGGCGTCACCGTGGTCGGCATCGACTGGGCGCTCACCGAGCGCACGCGCGACCGGCTCCGCGAGCGGGTACGCGACGACGCCGTGCGCTCCGCACGCCGGAAGGCCGAGGCGTACGCCGCGAGCCTCGGCCTCGGGGCGGTCGTGCCGGTCGCGATCGCCGACCCGGGCATGCTCGAAGCGGGCATGCAGTCGTACGCCGGCGGCGCGCCGGCCGGCGTGCGCGCGATGGCTGCGGCAGGCGGCGGCAACGGCGGCCCGAGCATCGATTTCACGCCCCGGCACCTCACCATCGAGGCATCGGTGCATGCGCGATTCGAGGCGCTTCCCGAGCACTGACGCCCCAGCGCTGACGACCCGAGCGCCGGGTCCGCGAATTCAGCCGCGCTCGACCAGCCGGGCCTCGAGCTCGGCCAGCTCGCCGAGGGCGAGCCCTGAGGCGAGCAGGTACTCGCGCGCCGACCCGTGCTCGCGTTCGACCCGCTCGATGGCCGATTCGATCGCCTCGGGCGGGCTGCCGCCCATCAGGATGCGCAGCTCGGGCGTGTCGGCGACGCCGTAGCGCCCGATCATCTCGA
The DNA here is from genome assembly GCF_022811705.1 of Agromyces larvae. NCBI lineage: Bacteria > Bacillati > Actinomycetota > Actinomycetes > Micrococcales > Microbacteriaceae > Agromyces > Agromyces larvae. Next base: position 1,507,239 of record NZ_CP094528.1, read on the forward strand.
TCATGCCCTCGAGCCACTCACCGGCGAGGTTCTGCTCGGTGCGCTCGTAGTCCGCGACGACCGCGTCGCGGTCCACGCCGACGGCCAGCAGGGTCATGGCCACCACGACGCCGGTGCGGTCCTTGCCGGCGGTGCAGTGCACCAGCACCGCGCCGTCGGCGGTCGCGATGTGCCGCACCGCGTCGACCACGACACGGGAGTGCTGCGTGACGATGCGTTCGTAGAGGGCCTCGAGCGAGATGCCCGCCGCGCCCTGCGAGGCGCCCGAGCCCTCGAAGACCGGGAGCCGGCGCACCTGCACGTCGAGCCCGTCGAGATCGTCGGGCATGGTGTGCGCTTCGCGCTCGTCGCGCAGGTCGATCACGCGGGAGAGGCCGAGTTCGCGCAGACGATCGCGCCCTTCGTCGCCGAGACGGAAGAGCCCGTCGGAGCGGTAGAGCACGCCGGGGCGGACGACGCCGGCCACGGCGGGCAGCCCGCCGACGTCGCGGAAGTTGTAGGTGCCGGGCACGGGGATCCGGGTCGAGGTCTCCACGGCCCGTAGCCTAACCCGCGCGACCGACACCGAGTACAGGTTCGGCGCCCCGCCGCTCGCGCGGGCGGGTCGGCACGCCGCTCACGCGGGCGGGTCGAGCGCGACCCCCCACTCGTCGCGCAGCGCGCGGCGGCCCTCCGCCGTCACCTCGACGCCCCGGCGCGACCCGCTGCGGCGTCGCACCCACTCGGCCCGCGACACCCGCTCGGCGATCGCCGCGCCGAGTGCTCCGGCGACGTGGAACCGCCGCTCGGTCCAGTCGAGGCACGCGAGCACGGTCGCGCGCCGTCGGCCCCGCGCCGCGACGAGATCGATGCCGAGTGCGTCGAGGCGCGCGGCCGCGTGCGCGGTGAGGGCGAACTCCTCGTCGAACCGGTCGAGCACGCCCTGCGCGACGAAGGCATCGGCGATCGCGACGCCGATCGCACCGGCCAGGTGGTCGTAGCAGTAGCGTCCCGACGCGAGGTCGCGCGCCGCTCGGTGCCGCCGATAGTCGTGCACCGGCGTCTGCGGTGCGAGCGCGCCGAGCTGCTCGAGCGCCGCCGCGACTCCCGGGTCGGCGATGCGGAAGAACCGCTGCCGCCCGCGCGCCTCGGCGGTGAGCAGCCCAGCGTCGACGAGCACCGCGAGGTGATCGCTCGCCGTCGATGCCGAGACGCCCGCGGCCGCGGCGAGTTCGCCCGCCGGCCGGCGCGAGCCGTCCATCAGCAACGACACGATCTCGCTGCGCGCCGGCACCGCGAGCGCCCGCCCGAGTGCCGAGAAGTCGGTGGCCATGCCGGTCAGCCTACGCGTCCGACGTTTCGGTGCCGACCGAAACGTTCCGGCCGTACCGTTGCCGCATGGACACGCATCGATATCGCACCGCGCTCGCCTGGCACGGCTCCACCGCCGAGGGCTACCGCACCTACTCGCGGGCGCACGCCGTCAGCGCCCCGCCCGCCGACGCCACGCTGCACCTCAGCGCCGACGCGGCGTTCCGCGGCGACGCGGCGCTGCTCAACCCCGAACAACTGCTCGTCGCCGCGGCGAGCTCGTGCCTGCTGCTGATGTTCCTCGGCGAGGCGGCGCGAGCCGGCGTCGACGTGGTCGACTACGCCGACGACGCCGAGGGCGAGCTGCGCGACGGCCGGATCGCCCGCATCGTGCTGCGGCCGCGGGTGCGGGTCCGCTCGGGCAGCGCGGCAGGTGTCGAGGGCCAGGTCGCGGCCCGCGTCGACGCGTTGCTGCGCACCGCCCACGAGGGGTGCTACATCGCGAACTCGCTCACGAGCGACGTGGCCCTCGAACCGGTGATCGAGACGGAGGTCGCCGCGTGAGCTTCCCCGAGACGGACCCCCGCGAACGCGACATCGCCGTGCCGCTCCCCCACCGACCCGGCGCGCTCGCCCGGTTCGCCGCGGTGGTGGGCGAAGCCGGCGTCAACCTCGAGGGCGGCGGCGCGTGGGTCGACGACGGAGGCGGGGCCGGCACCGCGCACTTCCTCGTCGACGACGGCGCCCGCGCCGAGGCGGCGCTGCGCGCCGCGGGCTACGACCCCGTCGTCTCCGAGGCGGTCGCGACCCGGCTCGACCAGGGCCGCCCCGGGCAACTGGCCGCCCTGCTCGCACGCCTCGCCGACGCCGGGGTGGACCTGATCGCGCTGTACAGCGACCACGGCGGCCGGCTCATGCTCGTCGTCGACGACCGGCATCGCGCGGCCGCGCGGCGCGCCGTCGAGGCATCCGCCCCGCTCGATCCCCGTTCGTGAGACCCACCCGTTCCGCGAGCCGCGCGATCGGGCTACTCCCCGATCCGCTGCCGGGTCGCGATGGCCCGGTCGGCCTCGCGCTTGTCCTGCTTCTCGCGCAGCGCCTGCCGCTTGTCGTACTCCTTCTTGCCCTTCGCGACCGCGAGCTCGACCTTCGCACGCCCGTCGCTGAAGTAGATCTGCAGCGGGACGAGCGTGTAGCCGCCCTGCGCGGTGCGGTGCGAGATCTTGATGATCTCCTGCTTGTGCAGCAGCAGCTTGCGCTTGCGTCGCGGCGCGTGGTTGTTCCAGGTGCCCTCGGTGTACTCGGGGATGTGCACGGCGTCGAGCCACATCTCGCCGCCGTCGATGAAGGCGTATCCGTCGACGAGCGACGCCCGCCCCTCGCGCAGCGACTTCACTTCGGTGCCGGTGAGCACGATGCCTGCTTCGTAGGTGTCCTCGATGAGGTAGTCGTGGCGCGCCCGGCGGTTGGTCGCGACGACCTTCTGACCGCGTTCCTTGGGCACGGCTGACTCCTTCGATGGTGACGGATGCCTCGGCCGACGCCGGGGCAGCCGCCCAGTCTACCTACACCCGGAGGTACCGGCGGATCGCGATGCCCGCGGAGATCGCCGCGAGCAGCACGCCGACGACGATGAGCAGCGGCACCACGATCCACGCGTCGGTGAGGTCGACGAACGTGAACGACAGCGAGTCGGCGAGGAACCCCTGCACGAAGAACTGCACGATCGCGAGCACCGCGGCCCCGGCGAGCACCGACCCGATCAGCCCGGCGAACACGCCCTCGAGCACGAACGGCGTCTGGATGAACCGGTTGGATGCCCCGACGAGCCGCATGATGCCGAGCTCGCGACGGCGCGAGAACGCCGACAACCGGATGGTCGTGGCGATGAGCAGCGCCGACGCGACGAGCATGATCGCCGCGACCGCGATCGCGGTGTAGCTCGCCGCGTTCAGCACGTTGAAGATCTGGTCGAGCAGGCGCCGCTGGTCGCTCACCGACTCGACGCCCGGCATGCCCGCCAGCGATTCGACGAGCACGTCGGCCTCGCTCGGGTCGGTGAGGTTCACCCAGTAGGTCTCGTTCAGCACCTCGGGCGTGACGTACTCGGCCGCGGGCGTGCCCTCGAACTGCTCCTGGAAGTTCTGGTACGCCTGCTCGTGGTCTTCGAAGTAGTACTCGTCGACGTACGGCGCGAGCGTGTCGGATTCGAGCTGGGCTTCGACGGCGGCCCTCTGCTCCTCGGTCGCCTCGCCGTCGACGCAGCCCGCCGCCTCGCTGAGCGACGTGCACAGGTACACCGCGACCTGGGCGCGGTCGTACCAGTAGCTCTTCATCTGCCCGATCTGCAGCTGCAGCAGCGCCGCGGTGCCGACGAAGGTGAGCGACACGAACGTGACGAGCACGACCGACACCACCATCGACGCGTTGCGGCGCAGGCCGTTGGCCGCCTCGCCGATCACCAGTCCCGCCCTCATGAGACCGGCCCCACTTCCTGGTCGTCGTCGTCGGCTCTCGGTCCGGCGGGTGCGCGCAGCCCGAGGCGCTCTGCGAGCGTGCGCGGCGGCGGTGCGTCGGCTGCGGTCGCGCCGTCGGTGGCCCCGGCCGGTTCGGATGCCCCGGATGCCTCGGATGTCTCGCCCTCGGCGCGCTCCGTCGCATCCGTGGACGCCGTTCGATCCGCGGTGCTGCCCGCGCCCGCGAGCGCCGCACGATCGACCGCGATGACGCCCGTCGCGGCCGCCGTGATCTCGGCGGCCTCGTCGGTGACCTCGTCGGTCGCCTCGGGCTCGACGTAGAGGGGCTCGGCGTCGCGCATGGCCTCGGGCGTGACCTTCGGCGCGGCCGCGGTGACCGTCGCGAGATCCGACGGCTCGAACTCGCGCACCGTCTCGCCGTCGTAGCCTGCGGTGCGTTCGTCGCGCACGACCTCGCCCGACGACAGCTCGATCACGCGGCGCCGCATCTGGTCGACGATGCCGGCCTCGTGCGTGGCCATCACGACGGTGGTGCCGCTCGCGTTGATGCGTTCGAGCAGCGTCATGATGCCGGCGCTCGTGACCGGGTCGAGGTTGCCCGTCGGTTCGTCGGCGAGCAGGATCTGCGGCTTGTTCACGATGGCACGGGCGATCGCGACGCGCTGCTGCTCACCGCCGGACAGTTCGTGGGGCATCCGTTTGCCCTTGCCGTCGAGGCCGACCAGCTTCAGCGTCTCGGGCACCGCCTGGTGGATGAACCCGCGCGACTTGCCGATCACCCGCAGCGTGAACGCGACGTTCTCGTACACGTTCTTGTTGGGCAGCAGTCGGAAGTCCTGGAAGACCACGCCGAGGCTGCGCCGGAAGTACGGCACCTTGCGCGTGGAGATCGAACCGAGGTCCTGCCCGAGCACGTGGATCGTGCCGCGCGTCGGCTTCTCCTCCTTGAGGATCAGCCGCAGGAAGCTCGACTTGCCCGACCCCGACGCACCGACGAGGAACACGAACTCGCCGCGCAGGATCTCGACGCCGACCTCGTCGAGTGCCGGCTTGGACTGCCCGGGATAGGTCTTGGTGACGGAGTCGAAGCGGATCATCGGGATCGAGCCTAAGCAGGCGTGACCGGTTTCGCCGCAGCGGATGCCGTGTGTCGCCCGGCATACTCGATCCTTGGCAGAACGGCGACCGCGCCGCTACACTCCCCACATGGGGGAACGTGGAGGAGGGTGGCGTCGCGCTGCCATCAGTGGGATCGGCGTGCTCGGCACGCTCGCGGTACTCGCGCTCGCGGGCGGCGCAGCCCCGGCGGCCAGCCAGGAATCCGGCAGGCCGGCCGGCTCGTGGCTCGGGCTCGCCAGCGACAACGGTGTACCCTCGATCGACCCGTTCGACACGCTGACGCTCGAGACCGCGGGCTTCGGACCGGGCGTCGCGGGACTTCCGGATGGCGCGCTCCCCGCTGCCGTCGCATTCGCGCCCGACGGTCGCACAGCGTACATCGCGGATCTCCAGGACGACGGCGGTATCCTCGTCGTCGACACGCAGGCGCTCACGGTGACGGGGTCCATTCCGCTCGGGGCCGCGACCCTCGATCTCGCGGTCTCCGCCGACGGCTCGCTTGTGGTGGCCACCGTCCTCGGCCGCGGCGTCGTCGTGGTGAATCCAGCGACGGCGACCGTGGTCCGCGACATCGCCCTCGACCCCGTCGACACGATCGCCGAGTCGGTCGCGATCGCGCCCGACGGCAGCCAGGTGTACGTCACCCGCAGTGACGGCGGACTCGACATCTTCGACCCCGCCACCGCCGCCCTGCAGTTCTCGCTCGTCATCCCGGCGGCGACGATGGCCACGGTGACACCCGATGGCTCGACGGTGTTCGTCGTGTCGGCGTTGACCGAGGAGGTGATCGGTATCGATCCGCGCACCGGGTTCGAGCGATCGCGATCGGCGGTGGAAGCCGGTCTGCGAGTCTACGCCTCGCCGAACGGCGGTCCGGTCGTCGTGACCAGCGTTATCCAGTACGAGGACGATTCCGTCGACGGGTTCACGAGCGATGTCGATGCGGTCACGGGAGTCGAGACCCGTCGCGTGCTGCAGGACGTGCCGACGCCGTTTCTCACGTTTACCCCCGACGGAGCCCGGTTGGTCGGCCAGGTGCTCGGCCAGCTCAGCCTGAGCGTGATCGACCGGGCGACGTTCGAGCAGGGCGACGAGGTACCGCACCAGACGAACGGCCTCGCGATCGCGCCCGATCAGGCGCCGGTCGCGGTGCTGGTCGCACCGTCGGTGACCGGCCTCGGCTCGGACACGGTGCTCGACGCGAGCGGTTCGTTCTCGCCGACGGGCTCGATCGTGCGATGGGATTGGGATTTCGGCGACGGCACAACCGTCTCGACGACCGAGCCGGTCGTGCACCATCGGTACGAACACCCCGGCGCGCACACCGTGCGCGTGACCGTGACGAACTCGGCGGGCACCTCGACCGAGGTCGTGCACACCGGCAAGCAGGTGCTGCGCAACGGCGGACCCTCGGCGATTGCGACCGCGACGGCGGAGGTGCGCGGGCTCGCTGCCACCGGTGTCGACCCCTCGGCGACGGTTCTGCTCGTCGGGGCGCTGCTCGCCCTCGGGGCGGCACTGGGCGCGGCATCCGTCCGTCGTTCCGCGCCTCGCAACCGCGCATAGCCGGCGCAGCGACCGCACCTCGATCGGAACGCCGCGCCGCGCTGGGGTCAGTCTTCCTTGCGCTTGCGCCAGCGGATGCCCGCCGCGATGAGCCCGTCGAGGTCGCCGTCGAACACGACCGCGGGGTTGCCCACCTCGTACCCGGTGCGCAGGTCCTTCACGAGCTGCTGGCCGTACAGGAAGTACGAGCGCATCTGGTCGCCCCAGCTCGCGGTGATGGTGCCGGCCAGCTCCTTCTTCTGCGCCGCCTCCTCTTCGCGCTTCTGCAGCAGCAGGCGGGTCTGGAGCACGCGCATGGCGGCGGCGCGGTTCTGGATCTGCGACTTCTCGTTCTGCATCGACACGACGATGCCGGTCGGCAGGTGGGTGATGCGCACGGCGGAGTCGGTGGTGTTGACCGACTGGCCGCCGGGGCCCGACGAGCGGAACACGTCGACGCGGATGTCGGATTCGGGAACCTCGACCTCCTTCGCCTCCTCCATGATGGGGATGACCTCGACCGCGGCGAAGCTCGTCTGCCGTTTGTCGGCGCCGCCGAACGGGCTGATGCGCGCGAGCCGGTGGGTGCCGGCTTCGACGCTGAGCGTGCCGTAGATGTAGGGCGCGTCGATCTCGAAGGTCGCCGATTTGATCCCGGCGCCCTCGGCGTACGACGTGTCGAGCACCTTCACGGGGTACCCGTGCCGCTCGGCCCAGCGCAGGTACATGCGCATGAGCATCTCGGCGAAGTCGGTCGCGTCGTCGCCGCCGGCGCCCGAGCGGATCGTGACGACGGCCCCACGGTCGTCGTACTCGCCGTCGAGCAGGGTCTGCACCTCGAGGTCGCCGACCGCCTTCTGCAGTGCGACGAGCTCGGCACGCGCCTCGGACTCGCTCTCGGCGTCGTCGGCCTCGTTCGCCAGCTCGACCAGCACCTCGAGGTCGTCGATGCGCTGCTCGATGGCGGTGATGCGCTTCAGCTCGGACTGCCGGTGGCTGAGGGCGCTCGTCACCTTCTGCGCGTTCGCGGGGTCGTCCCACAGGTCGGGCGCGCCGGCCTCGTCGTTCAGCCGCGCGATGTCGGCCTCGAGGGCGTCGACGTCGACGACGGCGCGGATGTCGTTGAAGGTGGACCGCAGGGCGGCGATCTCCTGCGTGAAGTCAGAATCCAGCATGGCGTCCCCAGCCTACGCGAGCGGCGCCGGTCGGATGTCTCGTGCGGGTGTAGCGTCGAAGGCGATGTCGTCCGCGGTTCCCCCATTCAGCTGGCGATCGATCATCCTCCCGGCCTACCTGCCGACGTTCGTCTACTCGATCGGCGAGGGCGCCATCATCCCGGTCATCCCGGTGATGGCCACCGACCGCGGCGCCTCGCTGGCGCTCGCCGGACTCGTCGCCGCGATGGTCATGGTCGGCGAGCTCTGCGGCGACCTGCCCGCCGGCTGGCTCGTCGCGAAGGTCGGCGAGCGCACGGCGATGCTCGCCGCGACCGCGTTGACGCTCGGCGCGACTCTGCTCGCCGCGCTCGTCCCCGCCGTCTGGGCGCTCGGGGTCGGCGTCTTCCTGATCGGGTTCGCGAGCGCGGTGTTCGGGCTCGCGCGGCACGCGTTCCTCACCAGCTACGTCCCGGCGCGGGTGCGAGCGCGGGCGCTGTCGACGCTCGCGGGCGTGTTCCGCGGCGGGTGGGCGGTCGGCCCGTTCGTCGCCGCCGCGCTGCTGGCCTGGACCGGTCACGCCGACGGCGTGTTCTGGGTGCTGGTCGGCGCGTGCGCGCTCGTCGCGGTCGTACTCCTGGTGCTGCCCGACCCCGAGCGGGTGTTCGGTGCGGCTCGGCTCGCGCGCGAGGCATCCGGGCTCACCGCGACCGGTTCGGTCGCGCAGGTCGCGACCGGCGCGACCGGCGCGCGCGCCTCGGATGCCCCGGATGCAGCGCGGGCCCCGGATGCCCCACCCGGCGTGTTCCGCACCATCGTCCGGCATCGCGCGGTGCTCGCGCGCATCGGCACGGGGGCGGGCATCATCGCGGCGGTGCGGGCGAGCCGGGTCGTGATCCTGCCGCTGTGGGCGGTGTCGATCGGGATGCCGCCCGAGCAGGCGGCGGTCGTGATCGGCCTGTCGGCCACCATCGATTTCGCGCTGTTCTACACGAGCGGGCAGGTGATGGATCGGTTCGGGCGGCTGTGGGGTGCGCTGCCCGGCCTGATCGGCCTGGCGGCCGGGCATGTCCTGCTCGCGCTCACGCACGACGCTCCGGGCGCGGCGATGTGGTTCACGGTCGCGGGGCTGCTGCTCGGGGTGTCGAACGGGTTGACCAGCGGCATCCTGATGACCCTCGGCGCCGATCTCGCGCCGAAGCGTCACCCCGCGCCGTTCCTCGGCGCGTTCCGCACGATCGCTGACGCGGGTGCGGCGGCGGCGCCGCTCGCGATCGCCGCGGTCACCTCCGCACTGTCGATCGCGGCTGCGAGCGCCGGCATCGGCGTACTCGGCCTCGTGGGTGCCGCGATGCTCGCCCGGTGGGTGCCCCGGTACGTGCCGCGCGGCGGGCGCCGGTGAGGACCACCCGGCGCGCGTTCAGTGGAACACCGAGCGCGCCGTCGCGGTCACCTCGATCGGCAGCTCGACCGGGATGAGGTCGGTGCTCACGGGCGCCACCCATCGCGCCCGCAGCGTGACCGACACGGTGACCCCGTCGACGCTCGTCGCACGCACGAGTTCGAGGTCGTGCAGGTCGGTGGGCGCGATCTCGAGGTAGTCGGCGGCGGCCGCGTGCACCCGCGCGGGGTCGAGGTCGAACCCGAACGCCCCGTCGTCGATGCGCACCGAGTCGATGCTCCACGACTCGGCTGCAGCGAGCGCGGCGCCGTCGGCGAGGGTGAAGAGCCGTTTGCGGTCGAGGTAGAGCGAGGTGGCCGCCACGACGACGAGCACGAGCACCAGCCCGACGAGGCCGTAGACGAGTACGAGCGGCAGTGTCGAGCCGCCGTCGCGCCGACCCTCGGTGGCGAGCCACCGGCGGAGCGCCCTCACGAGCCCGCCCCCGCGAATCGCGACACGGTCTGGGTCGCGCTCCCCTGGACCGTGACGCTGCCGACCTGTTCGAGTCCGGGCAGGTCGGGCACGAGGGGCAGCGCGACCCGGGCGACGACGTCCACCCGCACGCGAGCGCCGGGTTCGTCGCAGCGCGGATCGCAGTCGAGCCCGACGGATGCGTCGGCCGCCGCGATGCCGTAGTCCTCGAGGGCGACGCGGACCGCGCGTTCGACCGTCGCGCGCGGATCTCCGCCGGTGAGCACGGCGACGCGCGCGGCGTGCCGCGCGGCGCCTTCGACGCCGAGGCTCCCGGCCTGGATGGCCGACATCGCGAGCACGAGGTACACGAGCGGCACGAGCATGAGGAGTCCGACGGTGAGGAACTCCAGCGTCGCCGACCCGTCGTCGCCGCGGACGCACGCCCGCATCTGCGCGCACGCCGGCCGTAGGCGGGCGCACGCCGGCCGTAGGCGGGCGCAGATCGCGCGGGCGCCACGCTCACTCCAAGAGCTCGACGGCGGCATGGCCGGTCACCTCCAGCCCGCGATCGAGGCCGAGCAGCCCGACGACGGGCAGGGTCGCGCGCACCGTGACCGCCACGGTCGGGCCTGCGCCGTCGTCGGTTCGCTCGACGCTGATGTCGCGCCCGTACGCGTCGCCGAGCGCGGCCGCGATCAGGTCGCGGGTGCGTTCCGCCCCCTCGCCGTCGGTGGTGCCGGCGATCGCCGCGTACCTGGCGCCCTCGGCGGCCGCGTCGAGCAGGGTGTTCCGCACGTGCAGGGCGAGCGCGAGCTGCACGACGGCGAGCGCGAGCGTGGTGAGCAGGATGCTCACGAGCACGAACTCGGCGACCGCCGACCCGCGCTCCTCCGCGAGGAGCCGCCGTGCGCCCGGCCGGATCCGAGTGAGCCGGGTCGGCCGGGTCGGCCGGGTCGGCCGGGTGAGCCAGGTCAGCCAGGTCAGCCGGGTCAGCCGGGTCAGCCGGGTCAGCCGCCGAAGCCGGTCACGCGCTTGATCGCCTGGTCGAACACGTCGCCGAGCGCCTGGCCGGCGAGCGACCAGACCACGATCACCAATCCCGCGGTCATGAGCGTGATGAGCACCCAGCCGGGCACATCCCCCCGCTCGTCGCCCAGCGTCACCAGCCGGGAGTGCGCACGTGCGAGCAATGATCGCATCGGGAGTCCTTTCATCGAGGGTCGTGGGAGGTTCGAGGGTCGTGGGAGGTTCGAGCGGCGAAGGGCGAGGGGCGGGGCGCTGCATCAGAAACCCGTCTGCAGCACGACGTAGCCGGGGAAGAGGGCGAATGCGACGGTGATCGGCAGGATGAGGAAGATCAGCGGCACCAGCATCGCGATCTCTTTGCGACCGGCGAGTTCGATGATGCGGCGCTTGGCCTCTTCGCGGGCGTCGCCCGCCTGGGCGGTCAGCACGGCGGCCAGCGGTGCACCGCGGTCGAGCGCGCCGAGGATCTGGTCGACGGCGCGGGTGAGCGCCGGATGGTCGAGCGCGTCGCGGAGCTCGGCGAGCGCATCGGCGAGCGGAACCCCGGTGCCGACGGCGGCGATGACCCCCGCGAACTCGCGTGGCAGTTCCCCCGAGCCGGCGCGTGCGACGCGGCGGAGCGCGTCGAGCATGCCCTCGCCGGCGGTGAGGCTGAGGGCGAGGAACTCGAGCACGGTCGGCAGTTCGGCCGAGATGCGGGCCTGACGGCGTGCGGCGGCGTGCTGCAGCAGCCAGTCGCGCCCGACCGCGGCGAGGGCCGCGACGACGAAGGGCACGACGATGCGAGCGATCGTCGGCATCGTCGCGAAGCCGGGGCTCGCGACCGCGAGCGCACCGGCGACGACGAACCCGATGACGGCGCTCGCGAGCTGTTGCCCGCGGAAGCCCGCCACGGTCGTGGTCGAGCCGGCCTGGCGCAGACGCTTCACGATGACCTCGTCGCCGCCGCCGATCGCTGCGACCGCGGAGCGCGTCGCCTCGACGACCGGCGCGGCCACGAGCCCGAGCACCGGGGCGGGGTCGGCGGGCCGGCGGTCGAGGAGGTCTCGGGCCCCGCTCGACAGGTCGGCGACGTACGGCGCGACGCGTTCCATCAGACGGGGCCTGCCGAGCCGGGGCACCGCCGACAGCATCAGCCAGAGGCCCGCGCCGAGCGCGGCGCCGAGCGCGAGGGCGGCGGCAGCGACGGTCATCGGAACCACCTGCGCTCTTCGGGCAGTCGGCCGAGCGCGATCATCGCCCGGTAGGCGACGAAGCTGACGGTGACGCCGACGAGCAGCAGCACGCTGCCCGCAGCGCTGTCGTAGGCGGCGATCGTCTCGGGTTTCGTCGCGAGCACCACGAGCAGCACCCACGGCGCGGCGACGCCGAGCCGGGCGGCGTTGCGGATCCACGACTGCCGGGCGCGCAGTTCGCCGCGGAGCGCCGCGTCCTCGCGCAGGTACCTCGCGAGGTTGCGAAGGACGGTGGTGAGTTCGCCGCCGCCGACCTCTCGAGCCATGCGCAGGGTCTCGACGAGCCGATCTGCCACGGGGTCGGCGAGCGCGGCCTTCAGCCGGTCGAGCGCGACCGAGAAGCTGCCGGTTCGTGCGTAGTCGGTCGCGAACGCCGCGAAGTCGGGCCGGGTCGCCGCCGGGCCGAGGTCGGCGAGCGCCGCCACGCCGTCGGGCAGCGAGACGCCGGCCCGCACCGAGGCGACGAGGTGGTCGACCACCTCGGGCCACACCGCGCGGTTCGCGGCACGACGTCGGCTCGCCCGCCGGTGCACGAGCACGGGCACGAGCAGCGAGCCGAGCACGGCGGCGACCGCGGACAGCATCGGCAACGAGAACACGGCGTACACGACCGCCCCCGCCGCCAGCCCGAGCAGCGCGGTGACGAGCGCGACCACCGCGATGGGCACACCCCCGAGACCCGCGAGCCGCAGTTCGTCGCGGATCCGGCTGCCCGCGGGACGACGCGCGGCGGGTGCATCGGGTGATGCGGGCCAGATCAGCGGCGACAGCATGAGCAGCAGCCCGAGGCCGAGCGCGGCGCCGAGCACGAGGCTCATGCGACCGCTCCGAGGACGGCGTCGGGGTCGAGCCCCGCCTGGCGGTACTTCGCGAGACGGGTGGGCCGCGCCCCGGTCGCGGCGAGCCGCCCGTCGCGCAGTGCGAACAGCAGCGCCGTTTCGACGAGCCCGTCGACGACACGGCCGGTCGGCGTGGAGATCTGCTCGACGCGTCGTCGGCCGTGCCGGTCGATCGCGAGGTGCACGACGAGATCGATCGCCCCGGCGACGGTCGGCACGACGAACGCGCTGTCGATGTTGCGGCCCGCCAGGAGCGGCAGGGTGCACAGTTTCGTGAGCGCGTCGGCGGCCGAGTTCGCGTGGATCGTGCACATGCCCGGCACGCCCGAGTTCAGCGCGATGAGCAGGTCGAGGCTTTCGGCCTCGCGCACCTCGCCGACGACGAGCCGGTCGGGGCGCATCCGCAGCGCCTCCTTCACGAGCCGTCGCAGGGTGATCTCGCCCGTTCCCTCGAGGCTCGGCTGCCTGCACTGCATCGCGACGACGTCGCGCACGTCGAGGTCGAGCTCGAAGGTCTCCTCGACGGTGACGACCCGTTCGCCGGGGCGGATCGCGGCGAGCATCGCGTTCAGCATCGTGGTCTTGCCGGTGTGCGTGGCGCCCGAGACGAGCACGTTGGCCCCCGCGAGCACGCTCATGCGCAGGAACTCGGCGGCCTGCGGCGTGAGCGAGCCGAGTTCGACGAGTTGACCGAGCGAGCGCAACCCGCGCTGGAACTTGCGGATGTTCACGGCCCAGTGCCGGCGCGTCACGTCGGGGATGACCACGTGCAGCCGCGACCCGTCGGGCAACGAGGCGTCGACGAACGGCGAACTCAGATCCACGCGCCGGCCCGAGTGCTGCAGCATCCGCTCGACGAGCTCGCGCACCTCACGGTCGCCGAGCACCACCGTGGTGAGCTCGGCGACCCCGTCGCGCGCGACGAACACGCGGGTCGGGCCGTTGATCCAGATCTCTTCGACGCTCGGGTCGTCGAAGAACGGCTGGAGCGGCCCGTACCCGGTGAGTGCGGCGACCACCTCGCGTTCGGCGCCGGATTCGTCGTCGAGCCCGCGGTGCGCGCCGGCGAGCGCCTTCTCGCTGTAACGCCGGACCTCTTCGCGTGCGTATCGCGCGGCGATGCGGTCGTCATCGGCGAGGTCGACCCCGTCGCGGAGCACCCGGCTGCGCACCCGATCGGCGATGGTGCGCACGGGGTCGGTCATGCGTTCCATCTTGCGGGCGGCCCGATCGGCGGGCCGGGAGTTATCCACAACAGCGGAGGGGCCGGGTCATCGACCCGGCCCCTCGATGGTGCGTGGAGATGCGTGCGCTCAGTGCCCCGAGACCATCCCCGCGGGGATGCGAGCGGATGCTGCGCGCCGACGCCGGCGCAGCACGAGCACGGTGCCCGCACCCGCGAGCAGCAGCGCGGCGGCGAGCCACGGTGCGACGGCCGCGCCGGTCGAGGCGAGTCCGTCGACCCAGCCCGCGGCCGACGACCCGCCGCCCGGGCCGCCGCCCGCACCGGCTCCGGCGCCCGGGCCGCCCGTCACGGGCCCGCCGGGCTCACCGCCGGCGGCGACGTCGAACGGCACCACGACCTCGACGCCCGACTGGGCGCCGGTCACGGTGAGCGTGTGCGCGCCCTCCTCGGTCGGCGCGGTCGCGGTGATCGTCGCGGTGCCCGAGAGCACGTCGGTGCGGCCGAGGTCGACCGGGTCGCTGGCCAGCACGGCACCCACCTGCCGGTCGCCGGCGAAGCCGCCGAGCGTGACCTCGAACTCCTCGCCCGGCTCGAACGAGGACTTCGGCAGGGTCACGGTCGCCCCGGCCGAGAGGGCCGCTCGGTCGCGCGACAGGCCGAGCGCCTCGGCGATCGTGTAGTGCGTGTCGGTCTGGTCGGTGAGCCCGACGAGGTTCGCCGCGCCCGGGCCGTAGCCGGCCACGCGAAGCTGCGCGCCGGTGTGCTGCTGCGAGCCGCCGGCGGGCGAGGTGCCGTAGGAGACGAGCATGTCGGTGCCGTCGACGGTGCGCAGGCGGATGCTGAGCCCGGGCGGGGTCGAGTCGACGATCTGGCTCGTGTGCGCGTGGTCGGCGGTGACGATCACGAGGGTCTCGCCGTCGGTGCGCGCGAACTCGAGCGCGACCTGCACGGCCTCGTCGAGGTCGACGGTCTCGCCGATCTGGCCGCACGCGTCGGCCGAGTGGTCGCGCTTGTCGATCGAGGCGCCCTCGACCTGGAGGAAGAAGCCGCGGTCGCTCGACGGGTCGTCGAGCAGGCCGATCGCCTTCTCGGTGAGCGACGCGAGCGAGAGCCGGGTGTCGAGCCGGTCGGCGTTGGGCTCGCAGGTCACGGCCTCGCCGTCGGCGCCGCCCGCGGTCGCCACCGTCTCGGCGTAGCGCGTGGGGAAGTTGCCCGGCGTGAACAGGCCGAGCAGCGGCGCGTTCTGGTCGGCGGCGGTCACCGCGTCGAGGCCGTCGGCGTCGCCGACCACTTGGTAGCCGCGATCGACCGCCTGGTCGAACAGGGTCTCGCCCTGCCACTGCCCCGCCTTCGCGGTCTGCGTGAAGCTCGCGGACCCGCCGCCGAGCGTGACATCCGGCCGGGTGTCGAGCAGCTGCTCCGAGATCGAGCCGAGCCCGCCCTGCTCGAGCGCGTCGGTGCCGCACGATGCGGAGTCGGGCCCGTAGCAGCTGCGTGCGGCCACGTGCGCGACCTGCACGGCGGGCGTCGCATCCTGGATCTCGGAGGTCGTCACGTTGCCGGTGCGCAGCCCGTTCGCCTTGGCGAGCTCGATGAGGGTGTCGTGCGGCGTGCCGTGGATGTCGACGCCGACCGCGTTGTCGTAGGTCTTCACGCCGGTCGACCAGGCGGTGCCGGTGGCGGCCGAGTCGGGCACGTAGTCGGGCTTGCCGGCGTTCGCGCCGTCCTTGAAGAGCGAGTACGTGGTGTACTGCCCGGTGAGCGGCAGGGCGTCGATGCCGGGCAGCTGCCCGGCCGCACCGTACGCGTAGTTGCGGGCGACGGTGATCTCGCTGTCGCCCATGCCGTCGCCGATGAGCAGGATGACGTTTCGAGCCGGGCCGTCGACGATCGAGGCGCGCAGGTCGTCGGTCGCGTCGCCCGGGTGGCGCTGTGCGCCGCCGGGCTCGTCGACGGAGGCGAACGCGGTCTGCGGCACGAGCACGGCGGATGCCGCGACGAGCGCCGCCGCGGCCACGGCCGCCGCGCGGCCGGCCCTGGGCGAGGTGAGGGTTGGCATGGAACTCCTTCACTGGATCGGTGGGGTACCGGCCCAGCGAATCCGGCGCGGGGAACGCGGCAGTGGCGCGAACGTGAATTCCCGCCGAACGGGCGACGACCGGATGCCACGCCGCCGCCGCCTGCGGCGGAACCCGCCCCCCGGCGCGGCGACACCCGACCGCGCATGACCGTGCGGACCGACCGGCTCACGCGCCGAGACCGGCTCGCGCGCCTAGACTGTTCGGGCACTCGCGGGAGTGGTGAAACCGGTAGACACGCAGGATTTAGGTTCCTGTGCCTTCGGGCGTGTGGGTTCGAGTCCCACCTTCCGCACGCTCCCCCGGCGCCCCGGCACGATCACCCGATGCGGGGCACGGTCACTCGATCCGGGGCGGCCCGGCTGCGATGCGAGCCCGCGCGTGCGCCTCGGCACCCTCGGCCGGCACCGACCAGTCGGCCTCGAGCCACCAGGTCACGCCCGCATCCGCCCAGGGGCGCACGACCGCGGCGTCGGCCGCGGCATCCGCCCCGCCCGTGGTGCCCTCCTGGGTGATGTCGAAGGGCTGGTCGGCGAGGCCGAGCCGCTCGCGCTCGGCGCGGATCCATGCGATCCCCTCGGCCGCGACCTCGGGCGTGTAACCGGATGCCTCGGGCGTCACGTCGGCACCGGGCGGTGCGTAGTTCGGGATCCAGCCGTCGGCGCGCGCCGCCCGCCGCATCGACTGCGGGCGCGGCCACACCCCCACGACCCAGGTCGTGATGCGGGGCTGCTGTACCGCCGCCGGCGGCAGCATCGAGGTCGCGGGCTTCGCGCGGTAGTGCCGGCCCTCGAACGCGAACGACTCGCTGCGCCACATCCGCCCGAGCAGGTCGAGGGATTCGTCGAGCTGTTCGGCGCGCACGCGCCGGCCCGGGTCGTCGTCGAAGAGCCAGAAGCGCTCCTCCGCCGACTGCGGCACGCCGAGCCCGGCCGAGAGGATGACCCGCCCGCCGCTCAGCCGGTCGACGGTCATGGTCTGGCCGGCCAGCTCCCATGGCCGCCGCCGCGGGACCGGAGTCAGCATCGTGCCGAGCCGGATGCGCCGGGTGCGCACGGCGGCCGCCGCGAGCACCGACCAGGGATCGGTCGCCCAGATCCCCTCCCAGACGAAGAAGGCGTCCCACCCGCTCCGCTCGGCCAGTTCGGCGAGTTCGACGGCGACGACCGGGTCGTCGCCGGTGAAGATGCATCCGTACCGCATGGCCCCGACGGTACGCGCGACGACCGACATCCGTTCACAGCACGCCCGATCCAATGTAAGGTAAGCCTTACCGAACCCCTTTCGAGAGGCCCCTGATGACGATCGCACCGCCCACCCCGTACCCCGACACCGCGACCGAGCCGCTCGACGTCGCCGCGCTGGTGCGCGCCGCCTCGGCCGACGACCACCGCGCCGCCGAGACCCGTGGGTTCGTCACCGCGCTCATGGGCGGCGAGCTCTCGCTCGCCGACTACACGCGGTACCTGGCGCAGTTCGCGTGGGTGTACGAAGCGCTCGAGGCGCGGGGCGCGCGCGACGGCGACCCCTCGGTCTTCGACCCGATGCTCGCGCGGATGGCGGCGATCGAATCCGACCTGGCGGCGCTCGGGGCATCCGACTGGCGGGAGAGCCACCCCCCGCTCGCCGCGACCGCCGCGTACGCCGCGCACCTGCGCGAGGTCGGCGACGACGACGTGCGCTACCTCGCCCACCACTACACCCGGTACCTCGGCGACCTGTCGGGCGGGCAGGCGATCGCGGCGCTGGTCGCCCGGCACTACGGCGCGACCCCCGAGCAGCTCTCCTTCTACCGGTTCGACCTCGGCGAGGACGGGCCCGTGCGCTACAAGCGCCGATACCGCGAGGCGATGAACGCGCTCGCCCTCGAGCCCGAGCAGGTCGACCGGCTCGTCGACGAGGTGCGCGCGTCGTTCCGTTTCAACAGCGCGATCTTCGAGGAGCTCGCGGCCTGACCGCAGCGGCGTTCGCTCGCCGCGGACGTCATCCGGAGGGCTGATTCCCAGGGTCTGCACGCGGTCGCGGCGCCGGCACCTCGGTAGACTGCTCGCACACCGCCGCCCGTGACCCGGTGCCCGCCGTGTGTCCGACGACGTCAGGAGCCCCTGTGATCCACACCGCCCTCATTCCGTGGCTCGACCCCGAGGTGATCATCGGCGCGGCCGGTCCGTGGGCGCTGCTCGTCGTGTGCTTCATCGTCTTCGCCGAGACCGGGCTGCTGATCGGCTTCCTGCTTCCGGGCGACACGCTGCTCGTCATCTCGGGCCTGCTCTCGCACCCGGTGCCCGGCTCCGAGCACGGCGTGTTCGGCATCTCGGTGTGGTGGGTCGCGCTGCTCATCGGCCTCGCCGCGTTCCTCGGCGGCGAGGTCGGGTACTTCATCGGGCACAAGGGCGGCCCCGCCGTGTTCGAGCGCAAGGAATCGGGCGTGTTCAGCGTGAAGAACGTCGAACGCACGAACGCCTTCTTCGAGCGGTTCGGCGGGCTGACGATCATCCTCGCCCGGTTCGTGCCGATCGTACGCACCTTCGCGCCCGTCGCGGCCGGCGTCGGCCACATGCACAAGGGCAAGTACACGGTCTACAACCTCATCGGCGCGGTGCTCTGGGGCTTCGGGCTGACGATGTTCGGCTACCTGATCGGCTTCATCCCGCCCATCGCGTGGTTCGTCCAGGAGTACATCGACCTCATCCTGCTGGCCGCGGTCGGCGGCACCGCCCTCATCACCCTGTGGCACTACTTCCGCGAGCGCTCGAAGGCGAAGAAGGCGGCTGCGGCCGGCGAGGACGTGGTCACCGACGCCGACGAGGCGAAAGAGCTCGTGCTCGACCCCGACGTGTTCGACCGCGGCCCGCAGCACGACGACGACGAGCCGAAGTAGCACCGCCGCGCGTCGCGCACACAGCACCGGGTCGGCGCCGCAACGGCGCCGCGGCGCTCACGCGTGCGAGGGATGCTCGTGCGCCGCGTGCTCGGCCGACTCGAGCTGGAACGTCGAGTGCGCGACGTCGAAGTGGTCGGCCAGGCACTCCCCGAGATCGTCGAGCAGGCACTGCTGCCGCTCGCCCGTGAGGGCATCGGGCTCGGCGACGACGTGCGCGCTGAACACGTGCGCACCGGTCGTGATCGCCCAGACGTGCACGTCGTGCACATCGAGCACGCCGGGGGTGCGCAGCAGGTGCTCGCGGATGTCGCCGACCCGCACGTCGGCGGGCGCCGCCTGGCTGAGCACCCGCAGCACATCGCGCAGCAGCAGCAGCGCGCGCGGCAGGATGAGCGCGGCGATCGCCAGCGAGGCGATCACATCGGCCGCGTCCCATCCGGTCATCAGGATGACTCCGGCCGCCGCGATGACGAGGATGGAGCCGATCGCATCCCCGAGCACTTCGAGGTAGGCGCCGCGCACGTTGATCGAGCCCTTGGCGCCGGCGCGCAGCACGAGCATGGCGGCGAGGTTCGCGGCGAGCCCCGCGATCGCGACGACCAGCATCGGCCCGCCCTGCACCTCGTGGGCTTCGCCCGAGGCGCCCGCGAGCAGGCGATCGATCGCGCCGATGGCGACCGTGACCGCGACGACCACGAGGAGAACGCCGTTCACGAGCGCCCCGAGCACCTCGAATCGCTGGAACCCGTACGTCTGCCGATCGTTCGCGGGGCGGGCCGCGATCATCGCCGCACCGAGCGCGACGAGCAGGCCGACGAGGTCGCCGGCCATGTGGCCGGCGTCGGCGAGCAGGGCGAGCGAACCGCTGACCAGCGCCCCGACCACCTGCACCACGAGGAACGCGCCGATGATCGCGATGGCGATCACGATGCGGGCGCGACCGCCTGCGGCGGCGTGCACGTGGTCGTGGGAGTGGCTCATGTCCACTCCAGCCTAGGTCGGAAATCCCCGGTCAGGCGCAGATGGAAGTGGGAATGAGTAGCGTTCTCAGCGGCCGTCGCCGACGGCACCGGCCAGTTCGGCCAGGTGCGGCAGCAGCGCCGCGAACGCCCTCGCGCGATGGCTCTCGGCGTTCTTCACGGCGGGCTGCAACTCGGCCGCGGTGATCTCGCGCCCGTCTGGCTCGAAGATCGGGTCGTAGCCGTGCCCGTACGACCCGCGCGGTTCGTACGCGATCTGCCCGGGCCACTCGCCGTGCGCGAGCACCTCGCGCGCAGCGGCCGCACCGGACGCATCGGCCGGTACGACGAGCGCGAGCGTGCAGTGGAAGTGCGCGTCGCGGTGCGGCCGGCGCACATCGGCGAGCTGCTCGAGCAGCAGGCGGATGTTCGCGTCGGCGTCGGCCCGGTGCCCCGCCCAGCGGGCCGAGAAGATGCCCGGGGCGCCGTTCATGATGTCGACGCAGATGCCCGAGTCATCCGCCAGTGCGATCCGGCCGGTGTGCGCCGCGGCGGCCCGAGCCTTCAGCAGCGCGTTGTCGTCGAACGTGGTGCCGTCCTCGACGGGCACGGGGCCGTCGTACGAGAGCACCGTGACATCCGTCAGATGCTCGGCGACCATCTTCTGGAACTCGGCCACCTTGCCGGGGTTGTGCGTGGCGAGCACGATCTCGAGCGTCATCGCGATCCCTCCCCCGCGGCCGGCGCGGACGAGCCCGGCTGCGCCGCGAGCGCCTCGGTCTGGATGCGCGCGAGGTCGGCGGTGCCGCCGAGCGCGAGGTCGAGCAGCGCGTCCAGCTCGCGACGGTCGAACGGGGCGCCCTCGGCGGTGCCCTGCACCTCGACGAACAGCCCGCGGCCGGTCGCGACGACGTTCATGTCGGTCTCGGCGCGCACGTCCTCGACGTACGCGAGGTCGAGCATGGGCGTGCCGTCGATGATGCCGACCGACACGGCCGAGACGGTGTCGATGAGCGGCGTCGCCCGCTGCCCGATGAACTTCTTGCCGCGGGCCCACTCGATCGCGTCGGCCAGGGCGACGTAGGCGCCGGTGATCGCCGCCGTGCGGGTGCCGCCGTCGGCCTGCAGCACATCGCAGTCGATCTGGATGGTGTTCTCGCCGAGCGCCTTCGTGTCGACGACGGCGCGCAGCGACCGCCCGATGAGCCGGCTGATCTCGTGGGTGCGCCCGCCGATGCGCCCCTTCACGCTCTCGCGGTCGTTGCGGGTGTTCGTCGAGCGCGGCAGCATCGCGTACTCGGCGGTGACCCAGCCGGTGCCCTTGCCGGTCAGCCAGCGCGGCACGCCGTTCGTGAAGCTCGCGGTGCAGAGCACCTTGGTGCGGCCGAACGAGATGAGCGCGCTGCCCTCGGCGTGCGCGCTCCAGCCGCGTTCGATGGTCACCTCGCGCAGATCGGCGGGGGTGCGGCCATCGGCGCGCACGACGGATGCCCCGGATGCCCCGGGCTGCACGGTTGCGTCGGTCACTGCGGTCCTCTCGGATAGGTGCTCTGCGGAGTTCTGGGCAGGGTGATGGCGCCGGTGTGGACGAGTTCGACGCTCGGGATCTCAGGGGCGATGAGCCGGTGCGCGAGGTCGAGGAATGCGCTGGTCGAGTCGCCGGTCGCCTCGTAGCGGTAGCTGGGCGGGCTCGGGGTTCGGCGCTCGAGCCCCTGCGAGACGAGCACCCGGTACACGTCGTTCGCGGTCTCGACGTCGCTGGAGACGAGCGCGACCTCCTCGCCCATCACGTACGAGATCGCGCCCTTCAGGAACGGGTAGTGGGTGCAGCCGAGCACGAGCGTGTCGATGCCGGCGCGCTGCAGCGGCGCGAGGTAGCCCTCGGCGACTCGCAGCAGCTCGTCGCCGGTGGTCACGCCCGCTTCGACGAACTCGACGAACCTCGGGCACGCCTGCGAGAACAGCTCGAGGTGGGGTGCCGCCGCGAACGCGTCGTCGTAGGCGCGCGACTGGATGGTGCCGGCGGTGCCGATCACCCCGACCCGGCCGTTGCGCGTCGTCGCGACCGCGCGCCGCACGGCGGGCTGGATCACCTCGACGACCGGCACGTCGTACCGTTCGCGCGCGTCGCGCAGCATCGCGGCCGATGCCGTGTTGCAGGCGATCACGACCATCTTCACGCCCTGCGCGACGAGGTCGTCGATGACGGCGAGCGCGTAGCGCCGGACATCCGCGATCTTCTTCGGACCGTAGGGCGAGTGCTCGAGGTCGCCGACGTAGAGGATCGACTCGTTCGGCAGCTGGTCTTTCACGGCACGGGCCACCGTGAGCCCCCCGACCCCGGAGTCGAAGATCCCGATGGGTGCGTCCGTCACGGTCTCCAAGCCTAGATGCTCGCGCCGCTCCCTTCGACAAGCTCAGGGCGCCACCCCCCGCGCCCTGAGCCCGTCGAAGGGGGCCGCCTCAAGCTCAGGGCGCCATCCCCCAGCACCCTGAGCCCGTCGAAGGGGGCCGCCTTCGACAAGCGCGACCGGCGCGCCATAGGCTCGGGTGCGTGACCGGCTCAGCTGCCCTCTTCACCGACCGCTACGAGCTCACGATGGTGGACGCCGCCCTGCTCGACGGCACCGCCCACCGCGAGAGCCTGTTCGAGGCGTTCGCGCGCTCGCTGCCCGGGGGGCGCCGGTACGGCGTCGTGGCGGGCACGGGCCGGCTGCTCGAACTGATCGAGCGGTTCCGGTTCGAGGACGCCGAGCTCGAGTGGCTGCGGGCGAACGAGGTGGTGCGGCCCGCCACGCTGGACTGGCTCGCCGACTACCGGTTCCGCGGCGACGTGTGGGGGTACCGCGAGGGCGAGGCGTACTTCCCCGGCTCGCCGCTCGTCACGATCCAGGCCTCGTTCGCCGAGGCGGTGATGCTCGAGACGCTCGTGCTGTCGACGCTGAACTTCGACTCCTCGGTCGCGAGCGCCGCGGCGCGCATGGTGTCGGTCGCCCTCGGGCGGCCGATCGCCGAGATGGGGTCGCGTCGCACGAACGAGCGCTCGGCGGTCGCGGCCGCGCGCGCTGCGTACATCGCGGGGTTCGACGCCACCTCCAACCTCGAGGCGGGGCGCACCTGGGGCATCCCCACGATGGGCACCGCCGCGCACGCCTTCACCCTGCTGCACGACAGCGAGGAGGCGGCGTTCCGGGCGCAGGTCGCCGCGTTCGGCCCGAAGACGACGCTGCTCGTCGATACCTACGACATCGAGCGCGGCGTCGAGACGGCCGTGCGCGTCGCCGGTCCCGAGCTGGGTGCGGTGCGCATCGACTCGGGCGACCTGCCGACCGTGGTCGCCGCGGTGCGCGAGCAGCTCGACGCGCTCGGCGCGGTGAACACGAAGATCACGGTCACGAGCGACCTCGACGAGTACACGATCGCCGCGATGTCGGGCTCCCCGGTGGACTCCTACGGCGTCGGCACCTCGGTCGTGACCGGGTCGGGGCATCCGGCCGCCGGCATGGTCTACAAGCTCGTCGCCCGCCGCGACGACGCGGGCGAGTGGGTGTCGGTCGCGAAGGCGTCGGCGTCGAAGGCGTCGGTCGGCGGCCGCAAGAACGCGGCGCGGCGGCTGGACTCGACGCGCACCGCGCGCGAGGAGCTCGTCTACGTCGGCGACGGACCCGCCGGCGAGGCGGAGTTCGAGCCGGGCGATCGGCTGCGCCCGCTGATGGTGCAGCTCATGGCAGGCGGCGAAGCGGTTGCCTCGTACACCGGCGCCGCGGGCACCGAGGCCGCGCGGGCGCACCGCGCCGAGGTGATGCAGGAGCTGCCGATCGAGGCGTTCCGTCTGGCGCGCGGCGAGCCGGCGATCCCGACGACGTACCGCTGAGGGCGGCGCGCTATTCGCGCTTCATGCGCTCGTAGATCTCTTTGCAGGTCGGGCAGACCGGGAACTTCTCGGGGTCGCGGCCCGGGGTCCACTTCTTGCCGCACAGCGCCTTCACGGGCTTGCCGGTGAGCGCCGACTCGAGGATCTGCTCCTTCTTGACGTAGTGCGAGAAGCGCTCGTGGTCGCCGGGTTCGATGTGCTCCTCTTCGAGGAGCTTCTCGAGCTCGCGGTCGAGCACGCTGGTGCCGCCGCCGGGCTGGTCGGGGTCGGCGATGCTCGCGCGCGGGGTGAGCGGCCGCGGGGTGTGGGACATGGCCACGATTCTACGCGGCTACGCGCGCACGGCGGCCGCGAGGATCTCGGGCCCGCGGCGCTGGAACACCAGGCCGCCGAGCAGGATCCCGGCGATCAGCACGATCACCCCGAGCCCCGTGCCGGCGGCGAGCGACGCGAGATGCCAGGAGGGGTCGACGAACAGTCCGAGATAGCCGAACCACAGTGCGGGCAGCGCGAAGATGCCGGCTCCGATCATCGTGATCGACTGCACGAGCGCCGTGATCGCACCGGTCGACTGCGGCTGCTGGAACGGGCTGTCGCCCGGCCTCACCGCGGGGTACGGGAACCGCGCCGAACTGAAGGCGCCCACTCCCAGCCCCGACAGCAGCAGCGCCGAGCTCACGCCGATGAGGCTCGGCAGGACGCGCCAGTCGTCGAGCACGAACGCGGTCACGGCGCTGCCGAGACCGATCACGACGATGCCGCCGATGAGCACCGGCACGATACGGCCGAGCCGATCGGATGCCCCGCGAACCCCCGAAGCGACGTGCAGCCACACCGCGGTCGAGTCGTAGGCCGTGTCGTTGTGCAGGCTCCAGCCGAGGAAGAGGCAGATCAGCGGCACCGGGATGAGCGGCAGGTAGTCGCCCGGAACGCCCGCGATCGCGAGCGGCACGACCACGAACACCGGCACCAGCGGCACCATGATGAACGAGACCCAGTACCGGGCATCGCGGAACCAGTAGGTGAGGCTGCGCGCCATGATCGCACCCGACGCCGTGCCCGGCGTGCGGTCGAACCATCCGAGCCCACGGTACGCCTTGGCCGCGGCCTCGCGACCGGGCGTGACGAGCATGCGGGCGACGAGGCGCACCCACGCGAGCCAGATCAGCCAGAGCGTCGCCGCGGCGATGAGGAGCTTCACGATCGCGGGCAGCCAGGCGCCCGACGCCGCGTCGCCGGGCACCGCGAACGCGGCCCCGAGCGGGGTCCACGAGAGCACGCCCGCGATCTGCTCGAGCACGCGCACGCCCTGGCGGGCCCAGTCGATCGAGGCGAGCACCACGATCACCGGCGAGAGCATCACGATGAGCACGAGGCCCACGACGCCCGAGATCTCGCGCGCGCGCCGCGTGGCGAGCAGCAGCGACGCCAGCGACGTCGAGACTCTCGCCAGCAGCAGGCAGGTGCCGAAGGCGAATGCGCCGGCGAGGATCGCGAGAACGGTCTCGCCGAATCCGCGGCTCCAGGTGATCACGGTGCCGATCAGGATGATCGCGAGCACGAGTGCCGGGATGCCGACCAGCGCGGTCACCGCGAGCGCGAACGCGAGCGGCCGGTCGCCGATGCCGAACAGCGCGAACCGGCGGGGGCCGAGGGTGTCGTCGACGCCGAACACGAGCGGCACCAGCACGAAGCCGACGACCGCGAGCGAGCCGGCGACCACGATGCCGTCGCGCACGAGCTGCACGTCATCGGCGAACCGCAGCCCGACGAGCGCGCCGAACAGCAGCACCGCGAGCCCCAGCCCGTACGCCAGCCCCAGCACGATGCCCACGACCTGCCACGGACTCCGCCGGAAGATGTTCGCGAGCAGCTGCAGCTTCAGTCGGAGAAACTGTGCAACCATTCCATCCCCTCGGCCGCCTTGCGCCCGCCTGCGAGCTCCACGAACCGTTCTTCGAGGCTCTCGCCCCGGCGCACCTCGTCGAGCGTGCCCGAGGCGAGGATGCGGCCGCTCACCACGACGGCGACCGAGTCGCAGACTCGTTCGATGAGGTCCATGCTGTGACTCGACAGCAGCACGGTGCCGCCGCCGGCGACGTACCGCTCGAGGATCTCGGTGAGGTTCGCCGCCGACACCGGGTCGACCGACTCGAACGGTTCGTCCAGCACGAGCAGCCGCGGCGAGTGGATCATCGCGCACGCGAGAGCGATCTTCTTCGTCATGCCGGCGGAGTAGTCGGCGACGAGGCGGTCGATCGCGTCGTCGAGCGCGAACGCGGCGACCAGGTCGGCGCTGCGCTCCTTGACGGTACGCGGGTCGAGCCCGCGCAGGATGCCCGAGTAGTAGAGGAGCTGGGCTCCGGTGAGGCGGTCGAACAGGCGCAGCCGGTCGGGCAGCACGCCCGTGTTGCGCTTGGCGTGCTTCGGGTCGGCCCATGCATCGATGCCGTGGATGCGCACGGTTCCCGCGTCGGGACGCAGCAGGCCGGTGACCATCGACAGGGTCGTGGTCTTGCCGGCGCCGTTCGGCCCGACGATGCCGAAGAAGGAGCCGACGCGCACGTCGAGCGACACCCGGTCGACCGCCGTGTTCGCCCCGAAACGCTTCTCGAGCCCGTCGATCTCGAGCACGGTCGCGGCGTCGGCCGGCGGCGCCACGCGCGCCGGTCGCAGGGTGCGCGCCTCGTTCGGCTTCGGGCGCACCGGCAGCGGCACGACCTCGGTCACGCGGGGCGATTCATCGGATGCCTCGGACAGTGCGGAGACCTCGGATGCCTCGACCTCTGGCTCCTCGACGACGGACTCCTCGACCACCGGCGCTTCGACGACCGGCGCCGCTTCAACCGGCCCGTCCTCGACCAGCGCCACTTCGAGCGGTACTTCCTCGACCGGCGCTTCCTCGACCGGCGCTTCCTCGACCGGCGCTTCCTCGACCGGCGCTTCCTCGACCGGCGCCTCCTCGACCGGCGCCTCCTCGACCGACGCTTCCTCGACCGGCGCCTCCGCGATCTCCGTCTCGGGCTCCGCGAGCTTCGCGTCCGCGATCTCGGCGTCCGCGATGGCGATCTGCGCCGCTGCGAGCTCGGCAGCCGTCCGCCGTTGCTTCTTCTCGACGGGTTCCGCCTCGCTCCGGCGCGGCGGCTCGAGCTCGGTGGTCTCGGTCGTGATCGACGCGGCAATGCGCTCGCGCTGCTTCGCTGCCGTCGCGTTGCTGCGGGTGCGGCCGCCCGCCGTCGTCGCCGAACCGGCGGCCTTCTTGTTCGCCGTCGTGCGGGAGCTCTTCGCAGCTGCGGATCTGGCCGCCGTCGACTTGGCCGACGCCGCCTTCGATGCGTTCGTGCGCTTGGATGCGGTCGGCGCGGCCGACGAGGCATCCGTCTCGCTCTTCGGTCGGCGCGGACGCGGCGTGCGCGCGGCACCCGAGGTCGGGCGGGCGGGACGAGTCGACGAAGTCCCCGGATCGGCTGTCTCCCCCGAGCCGGTGGCTTCTGGCTCGTCCTTGGGTGAGCGCGAAACTGAAGTCACCCGCCCAACGTACCAACGAGTCCGCTTCGAGCGTGTGTTTCGCCGACATCCTCAGTCTTCAGGAGGACGCAACCTGAACACCCGCTGGACGTCAGATCACGATCCGAGCACGAGCGTCCACCCTCCCATGCGCCCGTCGGGGGCGAGCCGGTAGGCTGTGGGACGGCATAACGGCGTGTCCAAACGTGTACTTCCGGGTGAACCGACGGCGAACATCCTGCGTAGCGCAGGGCGTGGGTCGCGGCATCCGATCGACCAAGGAGATGCAGTGACCACGCAGATCGTGATTCTCGCAGCCGGCATGGGGAGCCGGCTCGGACGATCCCTTCCCAAGCCCCTCACCGAGCTCAGCGACGGCCGCACCATCATGCGCCAGCAGTTCGACAACATCCGTCACTCGTTCGGCGACGCCGCCGACGTGACGATCGTCGTCGGCTACAAGCTCGAGCACATCATGGAGGCGTTCCCGCAGGCCTCCTTCGTCTACAACGAGGAGTACGACCAGACGAACACCTCGAAGTCGCTCATGCGCGCGCTCACCGCGTCGCAGCCGGGCGGCGTGCTGTGGATGAACGGCGACGTCGTCTTCGACCCGCGCATCCTCGACCGCGCCGTGCCGCTCATCGCACGCGACCAGTCGTTCGTGACCGTGAACCACGCGAAGGTCTCCGACGAAGAGGTGAAGTACACGATCAGCGCCGAGGGCTACGTCAAGGAGCTCTCGAAGACCGTCAAGGGCGGGCTCGGCGAGGCCGTCGGCATCAACTACATCTCGTCGCGCGACAAGGCGGTGTTCCTGCACCACCTGCAGCGCGTCAACGACCAGGACTACTTCGAGCGCGGCCTCGAGCTGGCCATCGAGAAGAACGGCATCCTCGTGGAGCCGATGGACATCTCCGACCTGTACGCGGTCGAGATCGACTTCGCCGAAGACCTGGAGCGAGCCAACCACTTCGTGTGATCGCACGGAACCACTGCACCACAGCAGGAGAGCGGATGCCCCCGACGGGGCATCCGCTCTTCTTCGTCCAGGTCCTTCTTCGCCGGGTCTCGCGTCCGAGCGCTACTCGCGATTCGCCGCCGTCCGTGCCGAGCGGGCGACGCCCGCGCGCTCGAGTGCGTTCGCGATGACCCGCCCGATCCAGATGAACAGCACCGGGCTGAGCACCCACGCGGCGAGCGCGATCACCCACGCCCACCAGGCGTAGTGCTCGGCGCCGAGCGCGAAGAACACGCCCACCGCGAGCACCAGGCCGGCGAACGCGCCCGACACGTAGAACATCCACGGATCCCAGCGGCGGTAGCGGGTGACGAGGAACGGGATCTCGAGCAGCAGCCCCACCAGCAGCCCGGTGCCGAGGTAGCGGCCGAACCACCAGGGCGCGAACGCGGCGCCGACGAGGCCCGCGATGAGGCCGGTGAGCAGCCCCGTACCCGGGCGGCGCAGCAGCGAGAGCCCGACGACGCTCGGCAGGAAGTGGGTTCCGGCGGTCAGGCCGTACAGCATCGGGCCGAAGACGGCGAAGGCCGCTGCGAGGTAGCCGGATGCTCCGGCCACGAGCCCGCCGCCGACGCCGATCGCCGCACAACTCAGGAGGATGCTGGTACTGGTTCGTCGCGCGGGCACCCTGCAAATCTACCGCCGCGCGCCATCTACGATGAGTGTCGTGACGAGCTATGCCGAGACGCATCCGCTGCAGCGGACGCGATGGGGGCGTTATCGCCACGCCCTGTGGCTGCTCACCACGCGTGACCTGAAGGTGCGCTACTCCACGTCGGCGCTGGGGTACCTCTGGAGCGTGCTGGACCCGCTCGTGATGGCCGGCATCTACTGGTTCGTGTTCACGCAGGTGTTCCAGCGGGGCGTCGGGCAGACGCCGTACATCGTGTTCCTGCTCGCCGCATTGCTGCCGTGGATGTGGTTCAACGGTGCCGTGTCGGATTCGACGCGCGCGTTCCTGAAGGACGCGAAGCTCGTGCGGTCGACGATGATCCCGCGGACGATCTGGGTGAACCGCATCGTGCTGTCGAAGGGCATCGAGTTCCTGCTGTCGATCCCGGTGCTCGCGCTGTTCGCGATCGTGTTCGGGGCGCCGGTGTCGTGGGAGCTCGTGTTCTTCCCGCTCGCGATCGTGCTGCAGGCGGTGCTCACCGCCGGGGTGTGCCTGATCGTCGCGCCGTTGGTGGTGTTCTTCCGCGACCTCGAGCGGGCGGTGAAGCTCGTGCTGCGGTTCCTGTTCTACGCGTCGCCGATCATCTACGGCACGACCGACCTGCCGGGCGGATTCGGGTTCTGGGCGGCGTTCAACCCGCTGAGCGGGGTGTTCTCGCTCTACCGTGCCGGGTTCTTCCCGCAGGAGCTGAACTGGTTCGACGTCGGCGTGTCGGCGGCGATGTCGCTGCTCATCCTGGCGGTGGGGCTCTGGGTGTTCCGGTCGTCGGAACGACAGGTGCTGAAGGAGATCTGATGGGCGAAGCATCCGTCGTCCCCGCCGCGCCCGCTGCCGGCGCCGCCGACGCGGCCATCCGCATCGAAGGACTCGGCATCCGATTCCGGCGCAACCGGCGCGGGCGCCGATCGTTCAAGGACCTGTTGGCGGGCCGCAAGCGTCGCACCCGACCAGGCGAGTTCTGGGCGCTGCGCGACGTGAACGCGGTGGTGCGCCCGGGCGAAGCGATCGGCGTGGTCGGCCGCAACGGGCAGGGCAAATCCACCCTGTTGAAGCTGGTCGCCGGTGTGATGATCCCCGATGAGGGAAGCGTGCAGATCACCGACGGGGTCGCGCCGCTCATCGAGATCACGGGCGGATTCGTCGACGACCTCACCGTGCGCGACAACGTCTACCTCACCGCAGGGCTGCACGGCATGTCGCGAGCGCAGATCGATGCGAAGTTCGACGAGATCGTCGGGTTCGCCGAGATCCCCGACTTCGTCGACACGCCCTACAAGCACCTGTCCAGCGGCATGAAGGTGCGCATCGCGTTCGCCGTGATCTCGCAGCTCGAGGAGCCGATCATGCTCGTCGACGAAGTGCTCGCGGTCGGCGACAAGGCGTTCCGCGAGAAGTGCTACGCACGGATCGAGGAGATGCTCGCGGGCGGGCGCACCCTCTTCTTCGTGTCGCACAACGAGCGCGACCTGCGCCGGTTCTGCACGCGCGGGCTCTACCTCGACGGCGGACGGCTCGTGCTCGACGGACCGATCGGCGACGTGCTCGACCGGTACAACGCGGATCACGGGCTGCTGAAGTAGTCACGCGGAGGTCTCCCGGTGGCGCGGCGAGGCCGTGACGGCGGCGCGAACCCGCTGGCAACCGCCGACGCCTTGCCAGCCTCGCCGCCTATGATCCCTGCATGCCCGAGCGCGTGTACCGCATCACCTCGATGAAGCAGGGAGCCCCTGCCGAGACGTCGCCGAGTTCGAGCGATGGGGCGGCTGGGGCCGCCGGGAATGCGGAGTTCGTCGACGAGGGCCGTGCGCACGGAGTCGAACGCGCGATCGACCGGGTGCTGGCGATCCAGCGGCCGGTCGTGGTGGCGCACCTCCGTGGCATCCGTCGTCGTGTTCCCGGCGCGACGCCCGACCAGCTCGTGCGCATCCTGGAGCGGCGCTATCTCGCCGCCGTCACGACCGGTGGGGCCGCGGTCGGGGCGACCGCGGTGATCCCCGGGATCTCGACCGGCATCACGCTCGCGCTGTCGGGGGTCGAGACGGCCGGGTTCCTCGAAGCGACCGCCCTGTTCGCGCAGTCGGTCGCCGAGGTGCACGGCATCCCGATCGACAACCCCGATCGGGCGCGCGCGCTCGTGATGACCCTCATGCTCGGCCGTGAAGGCAGCGACCTCGTCCGGCAGTTCGCGGCGCAGGCGACCGGCACCGGCGTCGCCCGCAGCGCGTACTGGGGCGAACTGATCACGAACACGCTGCCGAAGGCCGTGATGGGAACCGTCGTCGACCGGCTGCGCAGCGTCTTCGTGAAGCAGTTCGCGGTGCGCGGCGGAGCCGGATTCATCGGCAAGGCCCTGCCGTTCGGCGTCGGCGCCGCGGTCGGCGGCATCGGCAACAACGTGCTCGGACGTCGGGTGCTCGCGCAGTCGCGGCTCGCGTTCGGGCAGGCGCCCGCGGTGCTGCCGGTCGAGCTCGAACCGGGTGAGAGCGACGGCGTCCTCCAGACCGCCGGAACCCGTCTCGCGACCGCCGGTTCCGCACTCGGTGGTGCTGTGGCGAGCGCAGCGGTCGCGTCGGCGCGAGGCATCCGACGCGCGGGAGCCGCGACCGGAGCGGTGACCGCGCGCGGGGCGCGGGCGATCACGCGTCGGCGCGGCGGTAACGACGACGCGGACGCAGACATGGTGGCCGGCGTGGACGCAGACATGGTGGCCGGCGTGGACGCAGACGAATCCACCGACGAACCTACAGACGAACGCACCGACGGACCCACAGACGCACCCACAGACGAACGCGACTGATCCAGCGTGCGTCGCTGGTTCCAGGGACGGGTCCGACGCCGTCGGGCGCTCCTCAACCGGCGCATCTCCGCACACGCTGGTCGAGGAGCGCCGGCGCAGCGGCGACGCGTCTCGAGACCCCGCAACCGGCGCGCCCCTCGCCCGATTCTCATGGCCCCGCACCGACACCGGCGCCCTGGGCAAACGCGTACTCGGGCTCGGTGACGTGCACCCGCCCGGTCGGACTGGTCCATTCGAGTCGCCCGCCGCCGAGTTGGCGCACGCGCCAGCCGCCGTGGTGTTTCACCCGGTGGTGGGCTCGGCAGAGACAGGCCAAGTTCGCCGCGTCGGTAGCTCCGCCATCAGCCCAGTCGTCGGTGTGGTCGAGGTCGGTGCGACTCGCCGGCCGACTGCAGTTCGGGAACCGGCAGGTACCGTCGCGCACCCGCACGTACCCCGCGAGATCGGCGGGTACCCGGTACGTGTCGCGGCCGTACGAGAGGAACGCGCCCGTCTCGGGGTGGGTCAGGATGCGCCGCCAGCTCGTCGCGTTGCCGGCGAGCGCGGTCGCCGTCGCCGAGTCGATGGGGCCGTAGCCCTCGAGCTCGGCCGGCGCGTCGCCGATGCCGAGCAGCGCGAGCACCGGAACGGTGACGTGGACCGTCGGGCGAATCGACGATTGCACCCGGCGCCACGCCTCATCGTCGAGGTGTTCGCCGGCAACCGTCGGTGCGATGCCGGTGAGCAGAAGGGCGGTCGCGACATCCGCCAGATCTGCTCCCATCGCCTTCCGGTCGCCCGCCGCTCTGCCGGCCAGATCACGCACCCGCCCCTCGATCGCGATCGCGCGCTCGGCTTCGATGAACAGGTGCAACCACGCCATGCCGTCGTCGGCCGGCTCGACCCAGAGCCGCCGCTCGGCCCGCGCGGCCGTGCGGCGGATCTCGCCCGACTCTGGATGCATCCGCTCGCGCAACCGGCGCGCGATGCGACGGAACTGCGCCGGCGTGCGCGTCGCCGCACGTTCGAGCAGCGCGGCTTCGAGCGCGGGCCGGGCGTCTTCGGGCACCGAGAGGACCTGCGCGATCACCTCGCGCGCGTGGGCCATCGAGATCTCACCGCGACCGAGCATCGCGCGGGTGGCCCGACCGGATACCTCGAGCCACCCGGCCTCGTCGACGAGCCCGTTCGCGGTGCGCTCGTGAACACGCAGCGTCACGGCGAGCTCGGCTGCGAAGGAGCGGCGTGCGAGCTCGGCGGCCTCGCCTGCCGTGAGCCCGATAGCCGGCTCGTCATCGATCACGAACGCGTCGGATGCTTCGGCGATGAGTTCGAGCTGCCGTGCCTGAGCTGCCCGGATCGCGTTTTCGAGCTCGGCGACCTCGGCGAGCGCGACCTCGACGCGCACGGCGGCAGCACGGGGCATCCGGAGCTCTGCCCGTGGTGCCGAGTGCGCGGTCGTCTGCATGGATCGATCGAATCACCACCCACAGACATCGGATTCAGCGGCTGACCTGGTGATTGCAGCGACTCCTCCTCCACAGGCGAGGGGTTGCCTCCGAGTTTTCACAGGTCACCTGCGACGCGCCCCCTGCATGTCGGACGACCCTCGTAGCGTGCCGCCACGACCGCTCCCGTGACCGAGAGGACGACCGTGACGAACCCGCGCCCCACTCCCCTGCCGGCTGCCCGCACCGACCCCCGCGCCGACGCCGCCTACCGCGTGCCCTGGCACGTCGATCGCCGCCACGACCCGTGGTTCACGCTCGTCAACACGAGCGACGAGCCGCTGAGCGGCGTGCACCTGACCCTCAGCGGCGACGGGCGCCTACTCTGGCGGCCGCTGCTGACCGTGCCGCCCGGTGGCAGCGTGCCGTTCGTCGTGCACGCCGACGACCCGGCGCGCAACTCGATCGCGTGCGTGCGGTGGTTCCGACCCGACGGCGGCGAGTATCTGTGGCGGGTGAGCTTCTGAGGATGCCCCGCGCCTGAGGATGCCCCGACTATGATCGCGACCGCCGTGGCGTTCCTCGAGTCCGATCCCGACGACGAGGAGGATCCTGCTACGCGGGCCGTGCTCCGTCACATCAGGGACGACGTGAAATACGTCGTCGTCGACGAATACCAAGACGTGAACCCGCTGCAGGAGCGGCTGATCTCCGCCCTCGTCCGATTCGGGGCGAACCTGTGCGTCGTCGGCGACGACGATCAGACGATCTACCAGTGGCGCGGGAGCGAGGTGCGCAACATCCTCGAATTCGCAGGCCGGCACGATGCGGTACGGACCATCGAGCTCTCCGATAACTTCCGTTCGAGTCGAGGCATCGTCGCCCTTGGGCGCAGCATCGCCGAGCGCATCCCCGCCGGCGAACGTCTCGCCAAGGGCATGGAGTTCGCATCCCATCAGGTCTGGGAACGAGGCGACCTGCTCGCCCTGACATTCGATGATCTCGGCGCGGAGGCGAGGTGGATAGCCGACCGAATCGAAGCACTGCGCGGTATCCCATTCTCCGACGACCCCGACGCCGCACCGCGCGGATTGTCATGGTCGGATTGCGCGGTCTTGTTTCGAACCGTCAAGGATGCGACGCCGCTCGTGGACGAACTCCGGCGCCGTGGCATCCCGTACCTGATCAAAGGGTTGGCTCGGCTCTTCGATGCACCGGAGATCGCCGCGGTTTGCGGATTGTTCTCGTACATGGTCGATGAGATCGACGCAGTCACCCTCCAAGAGCGTTTGGTCGCGGCGAACCTGCTTCCTGAACCCGAGCGATTCCCGCAGGCCATCGCGCTTCTCGACCGATCCCGGCGATTCGACAGCGGTGAACGGTGGGACACGTACAACATCCAGCGGCTCTACCTCCAGGTGCTCGAGACATTGAACGTGCGGGAGCAGAGCATTCATCCACTGCACACAGTCGTCGTGGGTATCGACCGCGGACACCGGGCTTGCACACCGAGCGAAACTGACCCCTTCGCCGCCGACCGAGATCCCCGCCGTTCGCATCACGTTCTCGGAGCTCAAGTACCTGTTCGAGTGTCCGTACCAGTTCAAACTCCGCTTCATGTACGGATTCAACCCGCCGATCCATGAGGCGCTCGGGTACGGAAAGGGTCTGCACGACGCCCTTGCCGAGATGCACAAGCGTGCGATCGACAGGGACGTACCCGATGTATCGGAAGCCGTCGAACTCGTGGATCGGCACCTCTCCACCCCCTATGCCTACCCCGCGCTACGGTCGCAGCTGCGGAGGTCGGCGATCGACGCCATCGAGCGCTACTTCGCCGTGCACGGCGATGACCTGACGCGCACCGTTCATGCCGAGAAGCAGATTCGCGTGCAGGTCGCTCCCGGCGTCACCGTCGACGGGCGGATCGACCTCATTCGTCGACTCGAAACCGATGAAGTCGCCATCGTCGATTTCAAGTCGACCGCGCGCGCGCAACCCGAAGACGTCACACGGGATCAGCTCCATGTGTACGCCCTCGGCTATCGCGAACTCACCAGTGAGTCAGCGGATCTCATCGAGGTGTTGATCCTCGACGAACGCGGCCGCACCACGCGCGAGCAGGTCGTCGATCCGATTCTCGAGGGAGTACGCGAGAAGATCGAGGCGGTTGCCGACGACATCCGAGCGAACCGCTACGCATGTACTCACGATCACACCGGCGACCGAGCCAACGATGACCTGGCCTGGCTCTGCGCACCGGTCCGGCGCTGACTGATCTGACTTCAGCAGACTCGCCGGGGCGACAGGGCGAGTGTTGTCTACTCGAGCTCGCCCCACCCGAGCGCGTCGCGTAGCACGCGCGTTTCGGCGTCGAGCACGTCCTCGGGCTTATCGGCATCCTCCCGCACCCGCAGGCGACCGCTGAGCAGCCGTGCACGGTGGAGGTCGTCGGCATCGCCCTGCTGCGCCTGCGTCGCACCGATGGTGAACCACCGTTCAGCGAGCGCGAGCTCGTCGTGGTGCTCGAAGGCTTCGGCGATCCGTTCCGTGAGCACCCAATCACCGAGGCGAGCGGTGCGAATCTCGTCGGCGAGTTCGATGGCCGCATCCCGCTCGCCCGATTCGAGCTTCATCTCGATCATGAGCGGGTGCGCTTCGAACAGCTCTGCGTCGGCCTGGCCCGAGGCCGCCTCGGCGAGGTTCCACGCCTCGTCGTGGTCTCCGATGTCGAAGAGGTGTTCCGCAGCGACGAGGAGCAGATACGCGCGGGTGACGCGGTCGCCGAGTTCGTACTTCTCGCGGTCGGTCGCCCACTCGATGAGCGTGCCCACCCGCGAACGCAGCTGCTCGTCTCGGTTGCGCTTGTCGAGCCGAGTGAACTCGAGGTCGTACACGTCGTCGCTGGTGATGATCTGTGGCACGCAGCAAGTGTACGGATCTCCGCTCTCGCGAGTCATCCGCCGCTACGCCCACCGACCAGCGGTCATCCCCCACCCAGTTCATCGCAGGTCGCGAGTTCCCAAAGACCGGCATCGTCACCGCGACCCCACTGCTCGAACTCATCCGGATAGTTCTGCATGCAAGGCTGATGCCGACCCTCATGCCCGCACCCGACGCCGGTGTCGGCGAAGTCGCCTTCGATCCCCTCCTCCCCACCAGACCGGTACGCGCGGTGTATCCACAATCCGGGGGAACCCCGACCACGCCTCCCGCACCATTGCCAGACTCCAATCGCCCCCGCACAATGAAGGAGTGATGGCACTGAACGACGCGCAGATTTGGACGATCATCGGCATCCTCGCGGCCGCCTTCGTCGGCACCATCACGGTGACGACCCAGCTCATGATGCGCGCGTTCACCGCACAGCTCACCGGGCTCGGTCGACAGGTCGAGAGCTCGCACGCGATGCTCGACCTCAAGATCGATCACCTCCGAGAGCACCTCACCGACCGCCTCCAACGCGTCGAGACACGGCTCGACGGCGTTGAAACCCGACTCGACAAGGTCGAGCACCGGTTCGACTCGCTCGACCGCGACATGCAGGCGATCGCACGCCGCGTGTTCCCCACCGAACCCGACTGACCACTCAGCGGAGCCGGCTCCGCGGGGAGGGCGCACCGCTCGCGCCCTACCCCGCCAGATCCTCCTCGGGCTCCCCCGCCTGCTCGGCGCGCTCACCCTCGGTGTCGTGGTCATCCAGGTCGGGGTCGCCGGCGTGCAACGCGGCGAACCGCTCCCACTCAGCCATCAGGTGGTCAACCGCGGCGTGGAACCGCGCGGTCGTGACCCCGGGCGTCGTGTCGCCGAAGTACCGGGTCACCCAGTACTGCAGCCGCGACAGCGCCTCGGGATCATGGGCGACCTCGTCGACGCGGGCGAGCATCGCGGCGCCGCGGTCGGCGGCTGGCGGCTGGCGAAGCATCCGGCCCGGCCTCGAGCCACTCGCACGCCTGGAGGTACCCACCGGTGTCGATCTGCGCCTCGCGCGCAACCGGCTTCGTGATGAGCAGCGGCTTGCCGGCCGCGAGCCGGTCGTAGACCATCGCCGAGATGTCGACGATCGCGACGTCGGCGGCGGCGAACTGCCAGCCCAGGTCGGGACCGTCGTCGAAGATGTGGTGCGCCGCAGGGTCGGCGACGTTCGCGGCCTCGAGCGCGGCGATGATCGCCCTGTTCGCCGCCGCGTAGCGGCTGCTCGACCCCCACGCGAGTTGAGAGCGCCAGCCGGCCCGTTCACGACACCCCGCGAAACACTCGATGCCGCCCGCCACCAGTCGCGCGCTCGGAGGATCCCAGGCGGAACACACAGGTCGGCGTTCATGTCGAGATCTGCCAGTCTTGATCCCATGAGCGACCCCGACGCCGACGCCGCCGACTCCCCCGTACCGACGACCCGCTCGGTGTGGGACTACGTGAAGCCCACCGCGGCACCGACGTTGAGCACGCCGAGCGTGGCCTCGGTCGCCTCCGCCGAGCCGGCCGTGCCCGCAGCCGACTCCGCTGAGCCGGCCGCCTCGGCCTCCGCCTCGGCCTCCGCTCAGACCTTCGCCGCCGCCGATCCGGCGAAGATCGTCGAGGATGCCACGGCGCGCGCCGTGGCATCCGTACCCGCCAACCTGCAGCAGACGGTCTCGACCGCGTTCGAAGCGCTGCCGGCCGCCGTGCAGGATCGCGCCGCCGCCGCAGCGACGAGCGCCGCCGCCACGGCAAGCGCGTACGCCGAACAGGCGGTCGCGAACGTGCAGCGCACCGTCGCGAACGCGCAGCGCGCCACCGCCGCACCGCTACCGACCCCGCCGACCCTCCCCGAGGTCCCTCGGTACGGCGAGTACGCCGCCACCCGCCCCGGCAGGGGCCCCGCGCCTACCGGCACCGCCACCACCGCCAACCCTGGCACTGGCGCGGCCATCGCCTCGATCGTGCTCGCCGTCCTCGGCGGGGTGTTCGCGCTGATCCCGATCCTCAGCTACGTCGCCGTCGCGGGCGCGATCTTCGGCATCACCCTCGGAAACCGGGCGAAGCGCGCCGGCTCCGCAGCGGGTACGGCCGGCGTGGCGCTGTCAGTGCTGACGCTCATCTTCAGCGTCATCACGTCCATTGCGTACACCGCGGTTTTCGCGTCGATGTAGCGATCCAGCGATCAAAGCGATCCAACGACCAAGCGATCCAACGACCAAGCGATCCAGCGATCCAGCGACCAAGCGATCCAGCGCTGAAGCGACCTCGGCACCGCGCGCGCCCTACCCCGCCAGATCCTCCTCGGGCTCCCCCGCCTGCTCGGCGCGCTCACCCTCGGTGTCGTGGTCATCCAGGTCGGGGTCGCCGGCGTGCAACGCGGCGAACCGCTCCCACTCAGCCATCAGGTGGTCGACCGCGGCGTGGAACCGCGCGGTCGTGACCCCGGGCGTCGTGTCGCCGAAGTACCGGGTCACCCAGTACTGCAGCCGCGACAGCGCCTCGGCATCATGGGCGACCTCGTCGACGCGGGCGAGCATCGCGGCGCCGCGGTCGGCGGCTGGCGAAGCATCCGGCCCGGCCTCGAGCCACTCGCACGCCTGGAGGTACCCACCGGTGTCGATCTGCGCCTCGCGCGCAACCGGCTTCGTGATGAGCAGCGGCTTGCCGGCCGCGAGCCGGTCGTAGACCATCGCCGAGATGTCGACGATCGCGACGTCGGCGGCAGCGAGCTGCCAGCCCAGGTCGGGTCCGTCGTCGAAGATGTGGTGCGCCGCAGGGTCGGCGACGTTCGCGGCCTCGAGCGCGGCGATGATCGCCCGGTTCGCCGCCGCATAGGCGTCGCCGACGACGCCCGACCGGGGGTGCGGACGGTAGATCACGCGATGCCGACCGCTCGCGAGCAGCGCGTTCACGAGGTCGACGCCGTGCGATGCGATCGACCCGTACGCAGCGGCGGCGCGGTCGCCCTCCCACGTGGGGGCGTAGAGCACGACTTCGCGCCCGTCGGCGGGGTACGGAAGCTCGCGGCCGTCGAGGTAGTGGTCGGCCTGCGGCCGCCCGATCGGGATGGCGCGCTTGTCGAAGTCGTAGTCCCAGAGCACCTTGTCGAGGCGGGCCCGCGCTGCATCGCCCGCGATGAGCGCGTAGTCGTACGCCTTGAACTGGTTGGTGGTCATGTACATCTTGTCGGACTCGCCGTGGTTGATGAACACGTGCCAGCGACGCCCGTAGCGCATCATCTGGAAGTTCTTCGCGTTCTGGTTCACGTAGAACACGATGTGCAGGTCCTGCTCGTGGATGACCCGCTCGAGGTCTGCGACGCGTCGCACGTACGCGACCGGCAGCGGCGACTCGTCGAGCAGCGCGAGCGCCGCACCCGACGCACGGCTCAGGATCACGACCGGATACGTCTCAGCGAGCTCGGCCAGCGGCTTGTACCACTGCCGCAACTGGTAGAGGTTCACCTTGCCGTCGGCGAAGTACACGCCGATCTTGAAGCGGTGCGGCTCGAGCGGCGCCTGCATCGCGAGCCGCGCCTGGAGGTCGCGCTGCGCCCTGCGGTTGCGCAGGATGCTCCGCGCGAGCTTCACCGCGCGACGCGCGTCCGTCCGGAGTCCCATTCGTTCAAGGGTAGCGATGGGCTCCGAACGGATGCTCCGCGCGCGCCCATGCGCGCGCGACCGAGAGCCGATCGTTACCACGGCTCCGCGGTCGAGTGGCGACCGGCGGAGGAACGGCGCTGCGCCCTCCTCGACCAGCGGAGCCGAGGGGCTGCGGGGGCTCAGATCACCGGGAGGCGACCGGCACGGGTCATCCGCCACACGGTGCGCCAGCGCATCCGGCGCCGCCCGCCCGGGTCCTCGCGCCAGCCGGCGACCCACCCGCCGAACCAGGCGCGCAGCGCCGTGGGGCGTCTCGCCCACCGCAGCACCTGGATCGCCGTCCACGAGCCGACGTAGCAGGGCGCCAGGATCGCGGGCAGGTTGCGCTTGGCGAGCCAGACCCGGTTGCGGGCGTTGAGCCGGTAGTACTCGGCGTGGCGTGCGGGATCGATGACCGGATGCCCCGCCTCGAGATCGCCCGCGTACCAGGCGATGCGGCCCGCATCCCAGACCCGCCACGCCAGTTCGATGCCCTCGTGCGCGTAGAAGTACGGGTCGCCCCAGCCGCCGACGCGGTCGAACACGGCGCGCGGCATGAGCACCGCGCCCTCCCAGCAGGAGAACACGGGCGAGGATGCCGCGGCGTCGCCCTTGCGGATCCGCGGGATCCACCGCCGCGGCGAGGTGAGCCCGGTCGGGTCGACCACGCGCGGCTGGATGAGCCCGATCTCGGGGCGCGCGCGCAGCAGCGCGACGCCGCGGGCGAGGAAGTCGTCGGCCGGTAGGAACGCGTCGTCGTCGAGGAAGAAGACGTACTCTCCCGACACGTGCGGCACACCCCGGTTGCGGCCCGCCGGGATGCCGAGGTTCTCGGGCAGGTGCACGGGCGTCACGCCGTCGGGCAACGCGGGCGACGACGTCGCCGGGTCCCAGCCGTTGCCCACGACGGCGACGTCGACGGTCACGTCGCGCTGGGCGAGGACGCTGCGGATGCCCCGGGCGAGGTCGTCGGGCCGCGTGCCCATCGTGAGCACGACCACACCGACCCGGGGCGCAGCCCCGCCCCCCGAGGGTCGCCGAGCCGGTCGAAGCGGACCGCCCCCATCGACCCGCTCGGGGAGCCCGTCGCCGGGGTGTTCAGGCCCGGACACGGCGGCTCGCCAGGATCGCGACGAAGTGCCCGACCAGCGCGAGGATCGCGAGCGGAACCAGCACGACGACGACCCCGCGGTCGGTGAGCGGCTGCCCGGCGAACAACCCGATCACGGCCGCTGCGAACGCGATGAGCGTGAGCTCCACCGAGTGGTAGAGCCGGTGGAAGGGCACGAACCGCGCCGCCCGACGCAGCTTCGCGACGAGCCCGCCGCGCGGCGCGGTCTCGCCGTGGGTGTCGGCGAGCTTCGGCAGACCGGCGTTGGCCCGGGCGACGTGCACCATGTCGTTGAGCGCCTTGTTCAGCACGATGACGAGCGCGAGCAGGGTGCCGAGCGTCGTCCAGAGGAAGTCGCCGGGGAATTCGAGCGGGTACGCCGCGGCCCGGATGCCGAGCGCGATCGGGATGAGGGCCTCGGTCGAGTAGTGGCCCACCTTGTCGAGGAATACGCCGGCGGGCGACGACGTGCGCCGCCATCGGGCGACCTCGCCGTCGCAGCAGTCGACGAGCATCTGCAGCTGGCCGAGCACGACGGCCAGCAGCGCCCCCCAGATGCCGGGGATGAGCAGCGCGGCGGCCGTGGACCAGCCGACCAGGATCATCAGCCCGGTCACGCCGTTCGCGCTGATGCGCGTCTTCAGCAGCATCCACGTGAGGTACGGCGAGATGTTGCGCAGATACAGCGATGCCGTCCAGTGCTCGGCATTGCGGCGGCTGCGCACCTCGGGGGGCTGCGCCACCGCCCTGAGCTCGGCGATGCTCGACGGACGACGGGTGACCGGATCGGTCTCGGACATCGTCACCTTCCCGTGTGCCTGGCGATGTTGCTCGTCAGCGCAAGGAAGCCGAGTACGAACCCGACCCCCCAGCTGACGTGGATGCAGGGCAAGACTACGAGAAACCACGCCGCTGTGCCCGCGCCGCGTCCGCGCGCGTACACGAGCGTGGCGGCCGCCACGAACAGCAGGTAGACGAGCGGCACCGTCAAGCCGACGAGCAGCCAGGGCGCAGCGCCCATCGCGAGCTGCACGAGGCCGCCGATGCCGGCGAGCAGTCCGAGCGTGACGCCGAGCACCATCGCCGGCGGAATGAAATACCGGATGCCGTTGGACGCGGGGAACCGGCGTGCGAGCTCGCCCCGCCACATCCCGGTCGAGAACATCTGCCGGGCGAGCCGGTCGAGGCTCGACCGCGGACGGTACATGACCGCCAGCTCGGGGGTGAACCACACCGTGCCACCGGTTTCGCGCAGGCGCCGGTTGAGCTCCCAGTCCTGCCCGCGCTTGATGCCCTCGTCGAACAGCCCGACGCGTTCGAGCGCGCCGCGGCGGAACACGCCGAGGTAGACCGTGTCGGCCGGCCCCTCGTCGCCGCCCACGTGGAACGACCCGCCGCCGA
Source organism: Agromyces larvae (assembly GCF_022811705.1). NCBI lineage: Bacteria > Bacillati > Actinomycetota > Actinomycetes > Micrococcales > Microbacteriaceae > Agromyces > Agromyces larvae. Next base: position 1,549,302 of record NZ_CP094528.1, read on the forward strand.
GCCCGACCTTCGTCGTGTACGCCAGCGCCACCGCACGCTCGAACGGCGTCTCGCCGTGCGCATCCATGATGCCGCCGACGTTGTCGGCGCCGGTGCGCTCGAGCGTGGCGACCGCGATGCGGGTGTACTCGGGCGGCAGCATCGAGTGCGAGTCGACCCGGACGACGACGGGATACCTCGCGGCCCGGATGCCGATGTTGAGGCCGGCCGGCGTCGAACCGACCTCGTTGTCGAGGACGCGCACGCGCGCGTCGCGCGCGGCGAGATCGGCGACGAGTTCGGCGGTTCCGTCGATGGACGGGCCGAGTGCGATGAGCACTTCGACCGGGCCGTCGTAGTGCTGCTCGAGGATGGACTCGACGGCGGCCCTCACATGGGACACGTCGTTCAAGACCGGCATCACGTAGGAGACGCCCTCAGTCGGCGACGGGGTCGCCTCGGGGGTCGCGTCGGGCATGTTCCTCACTCGGGCTCGGTCGATCGAGCCTACCAGCCGGGTCGGTCGCGACCCGGATCGGATGCCCCGGGCGGAAGCCCGTCGAAGCCCGCTGAGCCCGTCGAAGCCCGTCGAAGCCCGCTGAGCCTGTCGAAGCGGAGCAGCCCCCTTCGACAAGCTCAGGGAGCATGAGCCGAAGCCCGCTGAGCCCGTCGAAGCGGACCAACCCCTTCGACAAGCTCAGGGAGCCGAGCCCGTCGAAGCCCGCTGAGCCCGTCGAAGCGGACCAGCCCCCTTCGACAAGCTCAGGGAGCATGAGCCGAAGCCCGCTGAGCCCGTCGAAGCGGACCAGCCCCCTTCGACAAGCTCAGGGAGCATGAGCCGAAGCCCGCTGAGCCCGTCGAAGCGGACCAGCCCCCTTCGACAAGCTCAGGGAGCATGAGCCGAAGCCGACCCAGCCCCCTTCGACAAGCTCAGGGGGCCGAGCCGTCGGTGTTCAGCCCTCGAAGGTGCCGAGGGTGACGTCGACCGACGTGCTCTTGCCGTCGCGGGTGTACGTGAGCGTCGCGTCCGACCCGCCGGCCCGCGCGCGCACCTGCGCGGTGAGGTCGGTCTGGTCCGAGATCGGCACGCCGTTGAACGAGGTGACGACGTCGCCCTCGCGCAGGCCCGCGGCCTCCGCCGCGCCGCCCGGGCTCACCTCGGTGATGAGGGCGCCGACCTCGGTCGCGTCATCCGCCGCCTGAGCCGACGTGACCGTCGCGCCCAGCAGGCCGTGCGTGGCCTCGCCGTTCTCGATGAGCTCGCTCGAGACGCGCTTGGCCAGGTTCGCGGGCACCGCGAACCCGACGCCGATGTTGCCGGCCTCGCCCGACGACCCGCCGGCCGAGAGGATCGCGACGTTGATGCCGATCAGCTTGCCGCTCGCGTCGAGCAGCGCACCGCCTGAGTTGCCGGGGTTGATGGCCGCGTCGGTCTGCACCACCGGAATCGAGATGGTGCCGCTCGACTGGGTCTGCTGCTGCTGGCCCTCCTGGCCCGGGACGTCGAAGTTCCAGAAGTCGAAGGGGCTCTCCCCCTGCGGCTGCTGCTGCTCGTCGCCGTCGTCAGGGGTGGCCGGCGCCGCCGACGAGGCGACGTCGATGCTGCGGTTGAGCGCGCTGACGATGCCGTTCGTGACGGTGCCCGACAGGCCGAGCGGCGCACCGATCGCGATCGCCGCGTCGCCCACGTTGAGCTTGTCGGAGTCGGCGAACTCGATCGGCTCGAGGCCCGAGGCATCCACCAGTTTGATGACCGCGAGGTCGCTGAGCGGGTCGGTGCCGATGAGCTCGGCACCCCACAGCCGACCGTCGCTGGTCTTGACCTGGATCGACGGATCGCCGGTCGCACCGTCGAGCGTGACGACGTGGGTGTTCGTGAGCACGTAGCCGTCCTCCGAGAGGATCACGCCCGACCCCGTGCCCGCACCCTGCTGGCTGGACACCGAGATGGTGACGACGCTCGGGCTGGCCGCCGCGGCGACCGCGGTGATCTGGTTCACCGAGTCGGGGTCGTTGACGACGATGTTCTGCGGGGTCGCTGCGCTCGTGGACACCGCGGGCTGGTTCTCGTTGATGATGAGCGCGGTGATGCCCGCACCGCCCGCGCCGGCGACCAGGGCGGTCGCGACGATCGCGGCGGCGACGCCGAACCCGACGCGACGACGCTCGGGCTTGGGCTCGGCCGGCCGGGCGGTCGGCCCGCCGAACGCCGGCGGAACCTGGGGCACCGATCCGGGCAGCGGCTGGGTCGGCTGCGTCTGCCCCGGGGCCGGAGCCGCGGCGCCGGCGTACGGCAGCGGCGTCGTCGGCTGGGTCTGCGCGGCGGGCTGGTGCGAGTACTGCGCCGCGTGGTACGGCTGCGGAGACTGGCCCGGCGTGTACACGGTTCCGGTGGGCGCCGCGGGCGCCGCGGGGGCAGCCGGCGGGGCGACGGGCGCGGGAGCAGCGGTCGGCGCGGGCGCGGCAGCCGGTGCCGCGGCCGCCACCGGCGCGGCAGGTGCGGCAGGCGCCGCAGGCGCGGCCGGCGCAGCAGGCGCCGCAGCGGGCGCGACGGATGCCTCGTCGGCGACAAACCCGTCGGCCGGCGCCGCAGCAGCTGCCGCGGCGGGCGCAGCAGCCGCGGCGGTGCCGACCGGCTCGGCCGCAGCCGGTGCGGTTTCGGCGGTCTCGGTGGTCAGGGGCTCGGGAGCGGTCGGCTCCGGGGCCGCGCCGTTCTGGTTGTCGGTCATCGGTGCTCCTTCCAAGCGATCCCTAGTCTCCGCATGGATGCTGTGGAGCGGATCGGCGAAGTCTATGCGCGCGCTATGTCTTCACCCCGAGTCATCCGCGCGCCCTGGTCAGCGTACCGAGCCGCGCGTGAGCGTACGGTGTGAGCATGACCGGCTCGACACCTCTCCTGCCCTGGCAGCGCACCGCGGCCGGGGCCGGCCTGCTCGGCGACGACGGCACCGTGCGCGCGACGATCTTCGCCGAGATGAGCGCTCTCGCTGCCCGCACCGGTGCGATCAACCTCGGCCAGGGCTTCCCCGACGAGGACGGACCGGCTGAGGTGCTCGCCGCCGCCCGCCGCGCGATCGCCGAGGGTGTGAACCAGTATCCGCCCGGCATCGGCATGGCGGTGCTCCGCGACGCGATCGCGCGCCATCAGCGGCGCTGGTACGGCATCGAACCGGATGCCGCGACCGAGGTGCTGGTCACCGCCGGCGCCACGGAGGCGCTCGCGGCGACCCTGCTCGCGTACGTCGATGCGGGCGACGAGGTGGTGGCGTTCGAGCCGACCTACGACGCGTACGGCGCGCTCGTCGCACGCGCGGGCGGCGTGCTGCGCACCGTGCCGCTGCACCGTTCGGTCGAGGGCGACGGCCCCGCGTGGCATCCCGACGCCGATGAGCTGCGGCGCGCGGTCACCGATCGCACCCGGGTGATCCTCGTGAACTCCCCGCACAATCCGACCGGTGCCGTGCTCGGTCGCGACATCCTCGAACTCATCGTGGAGCTCGCGACCCGGCACGACGCGCTCATCGTGACCGACGAGGTGTACGAGCACCTCGTGTTCGGCGGCGGCGCCGACGATCGGCACGTGCCGATCGCGACGCTGCCCGGCGCGTGGGAGCGCACGATCTCGATCTCGTCGGGCGGCAAGACGTTCTCGACGACCGGCTGGAAGATCGGCTGGGCGACCGGCCCCGCGCCGCTCATCACGGGGGTGCTCGCGGTGAAGCAGTACCTCACCTTCGTGAACGGTGCGCCGTTCCAGCCGGCGATCGCGGCGGGACTCGACCTGCCCGACGCCTTCTTCGCCCGGGTCGCCGCGACGCTCGCGGACAAGCGCGACCTGCTCGCCGACGGGCTGCGCGCGGCCGGCTTCGACGTGTCGCTGCCGCAGGCCGGCTACTTCGCGATCGCGGATGCCGCACCGCTCGGGTTCTCGGACGCGGACGAGTTCTGCCGCCGGCTCCCCGACCTCGCCGGGGTCGTCGGGGTGCCCGTGTCCGCGCTCGTGCACCCCGAGCGACGCGCCGAGTACCGCAGTCTCGTTCGGTTCGCGTTCTGCAAGCGCCACGACGTGCTGGCCGAGGCATCCGACCGGCTGTCCCGCCTGACTCCGGCCTGAGCCGCGCCGGCAAGGCGCGCAAGGTGCGCAAGTGCCAGAGTGCGCGGGTGCGCAAGGTGCGCGGGTGCGCAATTCAGGTTCGGAGGTGTGTCGGACCGCCTCCGGCCCGCCTGCACCCGCGACACGCCGCGCGCCGTCCTGAATTGCGTACAGACCGGGCGGGGATCATGAACGGATCGCCGCCCGGGCGGGTCAGCGCGGGGCGACGCCGAAGCGGCGCAGCTCGAGCGCCGGGTTGAGGCGGCGGGTCGCGTCGATGCGCTCGCGCGAGACCCAGGCGAGCGCGATGTCCGTGCCCTCGCCGACGGTGGCGACCTCCACGCCCATCGGGTCGACGATCATGCTGTTGCCGGCACTGACCGGTGCCGGATGGTCGGCCGCGGCGACGTACACCGTGTTCTCGATCGCCCGCGCGGTGGTGAGTGTGCGCCAGTGCGCCTCCTTCAGCGGCCCGCGCACCCACTCGGCGGGCATCAGGATGACATCCGCACCCGCGTCGACGATGCGGCGCGACACCTCGGGGAACCGCACGTCGTAGCAGGTCTGCAACCCGAACCGCAGCCCGTGCGCGTCAAACACCTCGGGGTCGGCGAGCTCGCCGGCCTCGACCCACTCGCTCTCGCGCTGGCCGAACGCGTCGTAGAGGTGCAGCTTGCGATACGTCGCGACGAGCGCACCGTCGGGGGCCAGCGCGACGACCGTGTTGCGGAACCGCGCGCGGTCCTCGGTCTGCTCGAGCACCCCGGCGACGACGTGCACGCCGAGTTCGCCCGCCAGGTCGGCGAGCGCGTGCACGAACTCGCCGTCGAGCGGCTCGGCGGCGTCGACCATCTCCTGGCCGGGCGCGGGCGTGAAGCACATCGCGTACTCGGGGAAGACGACGACCCGAGCGCCGCGGGCCGCGGCGAGACCGGCGAGGCGCGCGATCTCGTGGAGGTTCGCGTCGACGTCGGTCGTGGGTGCGAACTGGGCGACGGCGATCGCGACGGCGGGCGCGACGGCCGGCTCGGCGGCGCTGTCGGCGGTGTCGGCGGCGGCGGTGTCGGCGGCGGCGGTGTCGGCAGCGGGCGCGGTGCTCATCCCCTCACCCTACGGAGTGCGGCGGCGGATGGCGCCGCGTGACCGCGGCGGATGCGGAGGTCGGCAGCCGGTCGACGCGCGCATCATCGGCGTGAACGAGGGCCTGTCCCCACGAACCAACGCGGCCGTGGCGTAGCGGGTCCGGCACGGGCGGGCGTAGGGTTCCCCCGACAGCCGAAGCCTTGGGGGGCCCGCGATGAGCGATGCGACGAAGCCGACGATCGTACTGGTGCACGGAGCTTGGGCCGACGGCTCGAGCTGGAACGCTGTGACGAGGGCCCTGCAGGCGCAGGGGTACCCGGTGCTCGTTCCGCCGAACCCGTTGCGCGGCCTCAGCGAGGACGCGGCGTACCTGGCGTCGTTCCTCGCGCAGCGCACGAACGGCCCGGTGGTGCTCGTCGGCCACTCGTACGGCGGGGCGGTGATCACGAACGCGGGCGCCTCGGTGCCGAATGTCCGGGCGCTCGTCTACGTCAACGCGTTCATCCCCGACGAGGGTGAGACGGTCTTGCAGATCCTCGACGGCTCGGGGTCGGCGCTCGCCGTCGCCGACCCGACGACGGTGTTCGACATCGCCGGATACCCGGGTGCACCCGAGGGCGCCGCCGAGGTCTTCCTGAAGGCCGACGTCGTGCACGAGTCGTTCGCCCAGGATCTCGACGAGGCCACCCGCTCGACGATCGTCGCGAGCCAGCGACCCGCGTCCCTCGTGGCGAACGTGACGCCCTCGGGGCCGCCCGCGTGGCGGTCGCTGCCGAGTTGGGCCGTGATCGGCGTCGACGACCGCGTCATCCCGGTGGCGGTGCTGCGCCGCTTGGCCGAACGCGCCGGATCCACCGTGACCGAGCTGCCCGGCTCGCACGTGTCGATGGTGTCGCACCCCCAGTCCGCGATCGACGCGATCCTGGCGGCGGCCGCGACGACGAGCTGAGACCGCGCTCCGAACAGGACGGTGGCGGGCACTCGTGCCCGCCACCTCCAGGATACCGCGGCAGGGGGGCCTTGCGGCAAGGGCCCCCGTCTGGCGCATACTGGTCGGCCGACCGATTCCCGCGCTGGAGTATGCCCTGATCACCACCCCGTTCGCCCTGCCCGACCGACTCGCCGCCAAAGCCGCCCCGGCCCTCGTCGCCGACGACGAACGCCACTTCGCCGCCATCGCCGCACGCCTCGAGCAGGCGCTCGCCGAGGCATCCGATCGGCTCGCGACGCTGCGCCGCCGCCCCGCCGGTCCCGGCCAGGAGGCCGTGGAGCGCGACCTGGAGATCCATGCGCTCAGCGGGCGCATCCGCATGCTCGGCCGCTTCGGACTCGACCTGTGCCTGGGGCGCATCGTGCCCGCCGATGGCGGCGCACCCGTGTACCTCGGCCGCCTCGGCCTGTCGGACGACGAGGGCGGGCGCCTGCTCGTCGATTGGCGGTCGCCGGCAGCCGAGCCGTTCTTCGCCGCGACGCACGGCACGCCGATGGGGCTCGCGAGCCGCCGACGGTATCGCTGGACCCGCGGCCGCATCACCGACTACTGGGACGAGGTCTTCACCGAGGACGGACTCGAGGATGCCGCGGAGCGCGCCGCACTCGACGATCAGTCGGCGTTCATCGCGAGCCTCGGAGCCGCACGGTCGCCGCGGATGCGCGACGTGCTCGGCACCATCCAGGCCGATCAGGACGCGATCATCCGCGCGGGCTCGCACGGCGCGCTCGTCGTCGACGGCGGGCCGGGCACCGGCAAGACGGTCGTCGCGCTGCACCGCGCCGCCTACCTGCTGTACGCCGACCCCCGCCTGTCGGGCCACCGCGGCGGCGTGCTCGTCGTGGGGCCGCACCAGCCGTATCTCGACTACGTGGGCGATGTGCTGCCGGGGCTGGGCGAGGAGGGAGTGGCGACGTGCACGCTGCGCGACCTCGTCCCCGAGGGCGCGACCGCCCGCCCCGAAGCCGATCCGGCCGTCGCGGCGCTGAAGTCGCGGTCGGGTCTCGTCGACGCCGTCGAGGCGGCGGTGCGCCACTACGAACGCCCGCCGAAGCGCGGCCTCGAGGTCGAGACGCCGTGGACCGAGGTGTGGATCGGCCCCGAGGACTGGGCCGAGGCGTTCGCCGCGCCCGAACCCGGCACCGCGCACAATGTCGCCCGCGACGCGGTGTGGGAGGAACTGCTCGCGATCGTCGTCGACCGCAACGAAGGGGTCGCGGCTCCGCATCTGCTGCACCGGGCCCTCGCCCAGCACCCCGAGCTGCGCGCCGCGTTCAACCGCGCGTGGCCGGTGCTCGACCCGGCGGGCGTCGTCGCCGACCTCTGGAGCGTGCCCGCCTACCTGCGGGCCTGCGCGCCGACGCTGTCGGACGCCGAGGTCGCAGCACTTCAGCGCGACGAGCCGCGAGCCTGGACCGTCTCCGACCTGCCCTACCTCGATGCGGCACGGTTGCGCATCGGCGACCCCGAGACCTCCCGCCGCGCTCGTCGCCGCGAGGCCGCCCAGGCCGTCGAACGGGAGCAGCGCGAGCTGGTGATGGACCACCTGATCGCGGCCGACGATTCCGAGATGCAGGTGATGTCGATGCTGCGCCGGCAGGACGCGCAGCACTCGCTCGCCGACGAGTCGGGCCTGCCCGCCGCCGACCCCGACGAGCTCGCCGGGCCGTTCGCGCACATCATCGTCGACGAGGCGCAGGAGCTCACCGACGCCGAGTGGCGCATGCTGCTGGCCCGCAACCCGTCGCGCAGCTTCACCGTCGTCGGCGACCGCGCGCAGGCCAGGCACGGGTTCACCGAGTCGTGGGCGGAGCGTCTCGAGCGTGCCGGTCTCGACCGGGTCGAGCTCGCGTCGCTGACGGTGAACTACCGCACGCCCGCCGAGGTGATGGCGGCGGCGGAGCCGGTCATCCGTGCCGCGATCCCCGACGCGAACGTGCCGACTTCGATCCGCGAGAGCGGTCGGCCGGTCGAGTACGCGCCGGTCGCCGCGCTCGACGAGGTGATCGACGGATGGCTCGCCGCCCACGCCGAGGGCGAGGGCATCGCGTGCGTCATCGGCGACCCGACGTTCGAGCCGCGCCCGCGGGTGCGCTCGCTCACCCCGTCGCTCGCGAAGGGCTTGGAGTTCGACCTCGTGGTGCTCGTGGAGCCCGAGCGGTTCGGCGCCGGCATCGAGGGGGCCGTCGACCGGTACGTCGCGATGACGCGGGCGACCGGGCAGCTCGTCGTGCTGGCCGGCTGACGGGGCCGCGGCGGGGTCGTCCGAGGAGGCGCCAACCTGTGAGTGCACACATGTTCGGCGACCATACTCCGGAAATGACGATCATTCACGAACCGCGGGCGCCGAGCGCCACGGTCGCCCACCGCCCACCGGCTCCGGCCGACCACCGCGACACGCGGTTCTGGGCGCACTTCGGCGAACACTCATCGAGCCCGACCCGCTGGTCCGACAGCGCGAAGGCCTCCTGGAGCCCCGCGCTCCCCGACCTCGCCAACTGATGGACGACCCGCAGATCCCGGGCGACGACGCCTTCGGGGTCACCCACGTGGTCATCGGTGAGCTGCCCCCGACGATCGGCACCCCGAACGAGCCCGACCGCTACGACGTCGCCGCGGTCTTCACCCGTCGGCCGACCCCCGAGGAACTCCGCCTGCTGGCATCGCCCGAGGTCACGACCCGACTGCACGACGCGGGCTACCCCGACGTGGCGCTGAAGCCCGTCGACCGACGCCTCGTCATCGAACGAACCAACCTCGCCGAGCTCGCGGACGGACTCGCGCCGCTCATCGGCGAGATCCTCAGCGACATCGGACGCCAGGCCGAGGAACGGCAGCGCGAACACGACGCCGCGTCCGCCGAGCGCGCACGCGGCGAGGAGCGCCGGGCCGCGGACGTGCTGGATGCCGCCAAGCGCATCGACTTCCGCGCGCACCGGTCGATCTACCAGTAGGCGGTGGTTCCGATGGGTGCGCAGGATCCGAGACGCGAAGGGGCGCGAGCGGATCAGCGGTGGGAGACCGACGGCGGTTCCCTCGCCGCCGGTGCCGAGCCCGAGGCATCCGTCGATGTCGTGGCATCCGATCGCGCCGAGCCCGCCGCATCCGTCGATGCCGTGGCATCCGAGCCGGAACCCTCCGCTGAAGCCGACCGAACCTCGAAGCGGGAACGGAAGGCTCGGTGGCGAACCGCGACCGGCGAGCACTGGCATCGGAGCGGCTACAGCGACGACACGAAACGGCGTCGTGACGGAGGCTGATCATGTCCGAGATCCGCACGACCGGGGCATCGACCCGCGCCCCGAGCAGTGAATTCACCGAGCTGGCCGGCATGGTCCGCGATGCGGGCCTCATGCGACGACGGTACGGCTACTACTGGACGAAGCTCGCCGCGGTCCCCGTGCTGATCGGGGCCGCCGTCGTCGTGTTCATCCTGATCGGCGACAGCTGGTGGCAGATGTTCACCGCGGTCGCCTTCGCGTTCCTGTTCACCCAGACCGCGTTCCTCGGCCACGACGCCGCGCACCGGCAGATCTTCCGTTCGGGGCGCTGGAACGACTGGATCAGTCTCATCGTCGGCGACCTGTTCATCGGCATGAGCTACGGCTGGTGGCAGCACAAGCACACCCGGCACCACGCGAACCCGAACCGCATCGGCTCCGACCCCGACATCGAGCTGCCCGTCGTCGCGTTCACCGCCGAGCAGGCGTCGCGCCCCCGGCCGGCGCTCATGCGGTGGGTGATCGCGCACCAGGGCGTGTTCTTCTTCCCGCTCCTGCTGCTCGAAGGGCTCTCGCTGCACGCCTCCAGCGTGCACCGGGTGCTCCAGCGCGAGCCGGTGCAGCGGCGCCCGGTCGAGATCGCGTTCCTCTCGGTGCGCATCCTCGGATACCTCGCGCTCGTGCTGCTCGTGCTCTCACCCGACAAGGCTGCGGTGTTCCTCGCCATCCAGCTCGGGCTCTTCGGCGTGTACATGGGCATGTCCTTCGCCCCGAACCACAAGGGGATGCCGCTCGTGCCCGCCGGCTTGAAGCTCGACTTCCTGCGCCGCCAGGCACTCATGAGCCGAAACATCAGCGGCACGCGGCTGCTCGACTTCATGATGGGCGGCCTCAACTACCAGATCGAGCACCACCTCTTCCCGTCGATGCCCCGCCCGCACCTGCGCCGGGCGGCGCCGATGATCGCCGGATACCTGAACGACCGTGGAGTGCCGTACACGCAGACGACCCTGTGGCACTCGTACGCCATCGTGCTGCGGTACATCAACCGCGTCGGACTCGGCGAGCGCGACCCGTTCGAGTGCCCGCTGCTCGCGCAGCGGCAGTACCTCGGGGTGGGGGTGGGAGCGCCGGCGGCGGCCGGCGTCGGTGGCGCGACCGCGCCGGGCGGTCGCGCGGAGCGGATCGAGCCCTGACGGCTCCATCCGACCGCGGGGCGCGACGCCCGGCGACCTTCAAGGGCGGAAGGAGTCGTCGAACGTTCCGAGCACACGCAGAGCCCGGACATGACGCGGGCCCGCGCGCGCTCGATCGCCGAACCCGCGTCGAGGTCGAGGACGTCCCGGTCCAGCCGCAGGGTCACGCCATCCGGGGCGATCTCGACCAGTGGTGGATTGCCCCGGAGCACCCGAAGTCGTGCGAGGGCGGCCGTGAACCTCGTGCCGTCACGCACCGAACCGGTGGCGAAGTGCGCGATCGGACCGCAGTACAGCACCCGCCGATCTCGGACCGCGAGCGCAGGCTCAGTGCATCAGTGCGCGGATCTCCACCGCCGAGAAGGTCGTCTCTTCGAGTCGACCGGCGATTTTCGCGTCCGTCGTGCTGAGTTCGTTGGAGAGCGCGAGCTCCCCTGACACGGCGAGGTCGGCGAGCACATCGCGATGCGCGGCCTCCAGCGCGTCCTTCCGCTCGGTCGACAGGTCGTTCCACGCTTCGTCGTTTCCGTAGACCAACAGCACGTACTGCATCCGTGCTCGAATCGATCACCGAATCATCCGTCGCAGTGCGACGAACGAGCACCCGTCGTCTCGACATCCGTCGTGGCTCGGTCGCCCCTCGGGCGCGTGGGGATGATCCGGGGGTTATAGGCAAGAACGTGTGGATGGGATCTTGATCTCGCGGCGGAATCACGCGGCAGCACGAGTATTGTCATGGTCCGCGACCCTTAGTCGTGAACCATCCCTCGAATCAGACGCGCTGCATGGTATGCGGATCGTTGCTCGTGAAGAACGGGACGACCGCGGCCGGAACGCAGCGGTGGCGGTGCCGGGACTGCGGGGCCTCCTCCGTACGGCGACGTCCGGATGTCACCAGACGTGAGCAGTTACGCCGGTTCCTGACCTGGCTGACGGGCAAAGCATCTCAGGCCGAGCTCGGCGGCGGTACTGGACGTTCCTTCCGTCACGACACCGCCTGGTGCTGGGACCTTCAACCCCGCATGCCGATCACCGGTGAAGTCCATGACGCGGTCCTCGTCGACGGCGTCTGGGTCGGGTCCTGGTGCCTCCTGATCGCGCAATCCTCGACCGGGACCGTGATCGCCTGGCAATGGGCCGCAAGCGAGTCCACTGCCGCGTGGGAAGCCCTGTTCACCCAGATCCCACCACCGACCGTGGTCGTCACCGATGGGGGCTCCGGGATCCGTTCCGCACTCGCGCGAACCTGGCCAGACACCAAGGTCCAACGCTGTATCTTCCACCTGCAGATGAACGTGACCCGCGAACTCACACGCAAACCACGCCTGCACGCCGGCAAAGCACTCCGACAGATCGCGCTCGCCCTGACCGATGTCCACACGGTCGATGACGCGATCACCTGGCGGCTCACGCTCGAAGCCTGGTGGCAGAAATACGGGCACCTCACCCGAGAACGCAGCATGTACGACAACGGCCAGTTCGGGTACACCCATCACCGGCTCCGCAAAGCCTGGGTGATCCTGCACCGCGCCGCGCAAGCCGGACACATCTTCACCAACCTCGAGCACGGCAACCCAAGAGCAACCTCACGCTTGGAAGGCCTGAACTCCCAGATCCGCAACCTCCTCCGCCACCACCGCGGCATGCCGATCGAACACCGCCGAAGGGCCGCCGAATGGTTCCTGCTCCTCCACGAGATCCCCATCGATCAAGCGCACAAGCACGCCCACCAGCCCGCACCGAAACACGTCGAACCACCGACAGAAGACCCCATCGGACCCGCACTCTACGACACCGCCCTGAGCGCCGAAGAAGGCCTCTGGACCCGCTCAGGATGGGCAGGCAGAACATGACACGCCCGACACCATCCACACGTTCTTGCCTATAAGCCTGATCCGGTGGATGGCCACCGGGATATGCAGAAGGCCCGGTCTCTGAGAGACCGGGCCTTCATTTGGTTGCGGGGGCAGGATTTGAACCTACGACCTCTGGGTTATGAGCCCAGCGAGCTACCGAACTGCTCCACCCCGCGCCGCTGACGGCCTCACGGTCGTCATCCTTCGCAAAATCCCTCGTCAGATCGGGTTTCCTCGATCCAGCTTGTGTGCGTCGGTGCAGTCAGTCTACGCCACTTCTCGACCTCGCTCGACCACCATCGAGCTGTCTCGGGACCGCATTGCGCCGAGTTTTCGCCGAGTGATCAAATCCCTGCTGACGGCTGGCAGCACGCTCGTTCAGGTCGAGAACGAGGCAACGCGCTGCCGCAGATGAGAGGATCGATGGCATGTCGGATGCCGCTGCACGCCAGTCGAACAAGACAGCCTGGGCCGCTTTCTGGGTCGCACTCGCCGGCCTCGTCCTCATGCCCATCCCGCTGTTCATCGGGCTGGTCCTGGGCGGCGGCCTGTCGATCATCGCTGCGATCCTCGCCGTGATCGCGCTGCTGAAGGGCCTCGCCCGCAGCGGGAAGGGCATCGCGCCCGTCGTGTTCGCCGCGATCTTCATCGCGCTCACGTGGGGCGGCATCTCGATCGGCGGTGGCATCGTCTGGTGAGTTCCCGTCGCGGGGCTCGGAGCGTGCGGCGAGGGAGGACTTCGAACAGTGATCCGCTAGCTGGAGAGCGAACTCGATACCTTCACGCGGTTGCCGGCGGGGTCGGTGAGGATCCACCGGTCCGGCGCGCGGGCGTCGTCGGTGATGCGACCGCCCGCGGCGACTGCGGCTGCTACGCGCTGCCGCACGATCGATCGCGGCAGTGAAACGTCGACACGGAACTCGTGCTGCAGGATGGAATCTGCCGGGATTCCCCGGATGTTGAGGTTCGCCTGACGGCCAGTCGGATCGCCGAGGTTGCCGTTTCCGAGGTCGGTGTATCGGAAGAGGTCACGCCAGAAGGGCAGAGTCTCGATGGCCGGTGCGCGCGATCTCGAGTTGAACGGTCTGCACGCTCGAGGGGTCGGATTCGGCGCCGACGTCGCGCGCCGTCGTCGACATGGTCCGCATCAGGTCGATGTCGATCTCGCGGAGCTCGGTGGCGCGCCGAGCGAGCCGGACGCCGAGACCGTCGGCCCGCACGTCGAGGTGCAGCCGATTCGCACCCGGAAGGCTTGCAAAGGTGTCCGCAAGGTGGGCACTCCGATCGAGTGAGGACGTCCTGAACCACGCAGACGGGCCGGTCGGGAGCATCGTCCAGTCGGCGAGTCCGGACACCTCGCGAGCGGCATCCCCGGCCGCTCTCGGTGCTGCGATCTGGGCTGCTTCGGGCTGCGCTGGTCCTGGCTGGGATGGTTCGGGCAGGGTGGGTTCGGCCGCGAGCGCGGCATGGTCGGAAGGGATGACCCGGGCCGGACTCCGACCGCGGCCGTCCAGTTGGGCGTCGATCTCGGGCCCGCCGCCGCGCGCGTTCTCGGGAACCGCGAGGTCGGGCCACGCCATGAGGTCGACCTTGTTCCCGGCAGCGTCGGCACGCGTCCAGTGGACGCCGCCGTCGTGCACGGCTCGACTGCCCGCCTTCGCTGCCGCCTCCAGCCGTTCGCGTATCTGCTCACGCGGGACGGCGAGATCGACGTGCATGGCGTGGCGCAGCGTCTTCGCAGGGTCGATTGGTTGGAACCAGACCGTCGGGCCTCGTCCGAGCGGGTCGATGAGGTCGTCGTCGCCATGATCGACGTAGCCGAGTATCGCTCGCCAGAACGGGAGGACTTCGGCTGTGGGAAGCTGCGTTGCGATGGCGATCTGGAAGTCCTGCACGCGGTCTGGGCGAGCGGTCAAGCCGTGTCGGCGGGCGAGCTCCGAGACCGCTTGCGCGCGTTCGATGGCAGAGCCTGCGTCGAGGTCGAGGATGTCCCGGTCCAGCCGCACCGTCACGCCATCTGGGGCGAGCTCGATCAGGGGAGGATGGCCCCGGAGCACTCGAAGTCGTGCGAGGGCGGCCGTGAACCTCGTGCCGTCGCGCACCGAGCCCGTGGCGAAGTACGCGATCGGACCGCAGTACAGCACCCGCCAATCGCGGACCCCGGATGCCCGAAGGAACGCGAGTCGGTCGTCGTCGGACATGTCGTCCCCTCCGATTTCCTCCGGCAGACTCAGTGCATCAGTGCGCGGATCTCCACCGCCGAGAAGGTCGTCTCTTCGAGTCGGCAGGCAATCTCGACGGCACGCTGCACTTCGCCGACCTCGATCACATAGAAGCCGCCGACCCATTCCTTCGACTCGCTGAACGGCCCGTCGCTGACGAGCAGGCGATGCTCATCGCGTCGCACCACTCTCGCGTCCGTCGTGCTGAGCTCGTTCGAGAGCACGAGTTCCCCTGACGCGGCGAGGTCGGCGAGCACGTCGCGATGTGCGGCCTCCAGCGCGTCCTTCCGCTCGGTGGACATGTCGTTCCACGCCTCGTCGTTTCCGTAGACCAACAGCATGTACTGCATCCGTGCTCCAATCGATCATCGAATCATCCGTCACAGTGCGACGAACGAGCACCCGTCGTCTCGACATCCATCGTCGACCGGTCGACACACGCGTTCACCTCACGACGTTTCACTGTCGTCACCGCGGCAACTGATCCCGGCGGCGGGTCAGATAGGCGGTCTCGGCGGTGTTGCCCGCCAGGTCGATGGCGGTGTCATACGCGGTGCGGGCTTCCCTGTTGCGGCCCAGCCTGCGCAGCAGGTCGGCACGGGTGGCGTGGAAGGCGTGGTAGTCGTTCAGACTCTGTTCGAGCCCTTGGACGATCGCGAGGGCCTCGGCAGGGCCTTCGAGCTCGGCTACCGCGATGGCCCTGTTGAGGACGACGATCGGTGACGAGTCGACGAGGACGAGCTGATCGTAGAGCGCGAGGATCTGCGCCCAGTCGGTGTCCCGGATGTCGCCCGCGGAGGTGTGCACCGCACCGATCGCCGCGAGGACCTGGTACCGCCCGGGGGTCTCACCGGCACGCGCTGCGGCCAGCCGGTCGCGCACCAGCCGATGCCCCTCGGCGATGAGGCTCGTGTCCCAGGCCCCGCGGTCCTGCTCATCGAGGGGAATCAATTCGCCGTTCAACGCGACCCGGGCGGTACGACGAGCCTCGGTGAGGAGCATCAACGCCAGCAACCCCGCCACCTCGCCGTCCTCGGGCATGAGGTCATGGACCAGGCGAGTGAGCCGGATCGCCTCCGCCGTCAGATCCGCACGCACCGGGCCGGCGCCGGGGCTGCTCGCCAAGTAGCCCTCGTTGAAGACCAGGAAGAGCACCGCGAGGACTCCGGAGGTGCGGCTCGGGAGATCCGCCGCGGACGGCACCCGATATGGGATGCGTGCCGCCCGGATCTTGGCTTTGGCGCGCGTGATCCGTCGTCCCATCGCGCTCTCGGAGACGAGGAACGCCCGGGCGATCTCTGGCATGGTCAGGCCCCCCACCATTCGCAGGGTGAGCGCCACCCGGGCTTCCATCGCCAATGCCGGGTGACAGCAGGTGAAGATCAACCGGAGCCGGCCGTCATCGATCACACCGAGCGTTTCGGGCGAGGCGTAGTCGAAGATCGTCTGAGCATCC
The DNA here is from genome assembly GCF_022811705.1 of Agromyces larvae. NCBI lineage: Bacteria > Bacillati > Actinomycetota > Actinomycetes > Micrococcales > Microbacteriaceae > Agromyces > Agromyces larvae. Next base: position 1,565,399 of record NZ_CP094528.1, read on the forward strand.
CGGTGCTTGCCTTCGCGCTGGTTCTCGCGCCGCACTCGATCGATGCCCTTCCGGATGGCGGTCGTGGTGAGCCAGGCGCCTGGATTCGGCGGCATGCCGTCGATCGGCCACCGTGCGACGGCGGTCGCGAACGCCTCGGCCGCGGCCTCCTCTGCAAGATCGAGATTGCCGAAGCGTCTGGTCAGACCGGCGACCACGCGCGCCCACTCGTCACGGTACGCCCGGGTCATCTCGGCCTCGATATCGGTCACGCGAACGGTCGCACCTCGACCTTCCGGTCGCAGATCTTCGAGGCCTCGGCGGCCAGGGCGAGCGCCGTATCGAGATCGGGCGCCTCCCACACCCAGACGCCGGCGAGGTACTCCTTCGATTCCACGAAGGGTCCGTCACTGAACACGGGCCGCTCGCCCCGGTTGTCGATGACTGTCGCCGTCTCCGTATCCGCGAGTCCGCCCGCGAAGACCCAGTGGCCTTCGGCGATGAGACGCTCGTTGAACGTACTGATCGCTGGCCGTTTGTCCACGCTGCCGGGATTGCTCTTATCGTCGATCACGGAAACCAGGTACTTCATCTGGATGCTCCTCCTCAGGCCTTCAGGTATCCGCGCGCCTCGACGATCCTGCCGTCGCGGATGCGGATGAGGTTCACGCCTCGGACCCAGTCGTTCTCACCCGATCCCCAGCGCAGGATCCACGGTGCCACAGCCAGATCACCGAGAATCTCCGTGGATTCGGGAGAGAACTCGAGGTCCGCGTTGCCCGCGAGCTCAGACCAGCGAGCGAGACAGGCTTGACCGCCCTCGCGACGGGCTCCCCTTGGAGCCGGACTCGTGTCCTCGATGACGCAATCCTCGGAGATCAGGTCCTCCAGGAGGGTTGGATCGTGGAGACGGAACGCGCTGTTGTAGCGATCCATGACCTCGTGGATGGTGCGGGCTGTTTCGATCATCTCGACATCTCCTCGTGCGTGGGCGAATCGGGCGGCGGCATACGGCGGCGACACGTCATCAGAACACCGCGTACTCGGGGCGGCCCGCGGGCCGATAGGTCCGAATCATCACTCCCTTCGAGTCGGTACGCGAGCCGACGAGGTCCATCGCGACATCCCGACCGGAGTCTGCGAACAGCCGGGCACCCTGCCCGAGGATCACCGGGACGGTGATGAGTTCCATTTCGTCGACGAGGTCCATCTCCAGGAGCCACTGGATGAGACGACTGCTTCCATGAACCTGCAGCTCGCCGTCCCGACTCGCCTTCAGGTCCGTGACGGCAGCGAAGAGGTCGTCCCCGAGGACCGACGTGTTCGCCCACTCAGGCTCGGTCAGCGTTCTGGATGCCACGTACTTCGGCCGCGAGTTCAGGGAGACCCCGATCGGGTGCCGTTTCAGGTCGTCGATGGTGCCCCAGAACTCGAGGAGGATGTCGTAGGTTCGGCGGCCGAACAAGAACGCGTCGGCGCGCTCGAACGTCGCGGCGATGTGCTCGCGCGTCGTGTCATCACCCGCCCCCCTCGCCCATCCACCGCGTTCGAATCCACCCCTGCGATCTTCAGCAGTCGGGCCGCCATTGCCCTGAGTCACCCCGTCGAGAGTGATCTGCGTGATCGTCGTCAATCTCATCGCTTCGTTCTCCATGACTTCCGCCCCCGCACATCGGGCGCTCTTCATCCAGACAACGAACGACTGCACCCGGATCCGACACCGGCCGCGTGATTCCTCCTGGCCAAGAAGAATCCGGAAGCCCCGCGGGCCGCGGTGGGCGTGGCGAAGGTCGCCGGATCGTCTGGACAGGAACCCCGAGACGGGCCGCGAGTTCGCTCGTGGTCAGCACCGGCTCGAGGCCCGGGAACGGGTGCGATGTCTCGCGAGCTCGGTGCGCCAGCCATTCCGAGCAGCCACGAGGCGTACCTCGTGCAGAGAAAGAAAAATCCGGCGCAGCGTGGCGCTGCGCCGGATTTCTGCCGAGTCAGTCATTCTTCATTCCCTAGAAGGGGACCGAAAACCTGATCTGACCGGGACTACTTGGTGACGGGGATTGGAAAATCCTGGAGGCCTTGTGGTTGCTGGGCTGCGGCCTTCACGGTGCAGGGCACTCGCCATCGGGAGGGAACCTGGCCAGGCGGGAACCACATCCGAAGCTCTCGGCCCGTGGCCTTCACGGTATTCGTGGCCTGCCCACCGCGCCGCTCGTGCGAACTGCTGCGACTCTCCGCCCTCGACACGCCGCTTCGCTGAGGTCGGGATGCTGAAGCTCGTCGCCGCAATCCTGGTCCTCCTCTTCCTCGGACCCGTCGCCGGAGTCGTGAGTGTGGCAGCACTGATGAACCCAGCGGCGATCTCGTGTCTGTCGGGATCCCTGCTCGTCGGAGACATCCCCGATTCGTTGACGGCTACCACGCGAGACGGCCGATCCATCACCCTCAACCGACAGCAGCTCACCCATGCGGCAACGATCATCGCCACCGGTGGTCGGATCGCCGGCGTAGGACGGGAAGGAGTGCTGATCGCGCTCATGGCCGCACTCACTGAATCGAACTTGCGCATGCTCGCCAACCCGACCGCCTACCCCGAATCGGTCAACTTCCCGAACGACGGGGTCGGATCGGATCACGACTCGCTCGGTCTCTTCCAGATGCAATCCGCCTCGGGGTGGGGCACCGTCGCCGAGCTCATGAACCCCGAGTACCAAGCGCGCGCGTTCTTCGGCGGCCCAACGGGTCCGAACGGCGGTTCGCCGCGCGGGCTGCTCGACATCGCTGGCTGGCAACTGCTCGACCCCGGACAGGCTGCGCAAGCCATCGAGGTCAGCGCCTTCCCAGACCAGTATCAGAACTACCAACCGGTCGCCGAGGCGATTCTTAGCGCGCTGACTCGCGGTCGCCCCTCGACGGGGGATGCTGTTCGGCCGGCGCTTCCCGAGACCTCGCGCGTCGTGTTCCCGCTCCCGGCGGGCACCTTCACGACTTCCGACAGCTTCGGCTGGCGGAACGACCCGTACACCGGCGAGCGGCGCTTCCACGCCGGGAGCGACCTCCCCGCACCGGCCGGAACGCCGATCCTCGCGATTGCCGACGGCATCGTCACGTTCGCCGGGCAACGCGGCACGTACGGCGGACTCATTGTGCTCGAACACACGGTTGGCGGCGAACGAGTGGCGTCGTACTACGCGCACATGTACGAGACCGGTATCCACGTTGCAGACGGAACGAGCGTCGCGGCCGGCCAGCACATCGGCGACGTGGGGTCAGCGGGCAAGTCGACCGGACCGCACCTACACCTCGAGATCCACCCGGAGGACCGAACGAGCCGGCCGTCGACGCGATGCCGTGGCTCAGCGACCACGGCGCAGCAGGTCTCGACGGGGCTCACGTAGCGACGGCCGGATGCCGGCCGGGAAAGGCGGCATGAGGTGGACATCTTCCCCGACTTCGGAGCCGTCGGCGGTGCGGCAGAACTGCGGAGTATCGTCGGTGCGCTGCTGATGATTGTGCTCGTCGTGGCTGTACTCATGATGATCATCAGCGCCGTCACGTGGGCACTGGCATCGGCGAACGGGTACCTTCAAACCGCGACACGGGCGCGGATTGGGCTGTGGGTCGCGTGCGGGGCGGCAGCGCTCGCCGGCGTGGGGGTGGCGTGGATCAACTTCCTGCTCAATCTCGGTGCGAACTTCTAGCAAAGCCGCCCACGAGTCAGCTTCCGAAGCCTTCCTGCTGCGTCGACAAGCTCCTCAATGCATAGGTGGGATGGCTTCGAGATCCGTCTGCCTTCACCTGGACTACCTTTCGGAGCCTCGCCTCGACGATGGAGCCCATTACTCCCTGGACCAGACCAAGCTGAGAGGGCTCGACAGATCCAACGTATTCGCGCTGATGCTCATCATCGAGGATATAGAAGAGGCGCCTGCGAGTCCTTATACCATCCATGAGACCCGTCACCAACACTTCTGAGACCTCTTCCCGGGTCGCCGAGAGAAGCTCCGGAACTTCTCTCGCCTGCTCGACAGTGAGAACAGAGCGCTCCGCGCCCCCTCCCGGATTCTCCAACGTGAGCGAGATCGAATCGGTGTCCTTCACCGCGCTCGCGAGGGTCTTGATCGCCGCGCGAATCGTCTGTCGCCTACCTGGCAAAGCCTCCAGCGTGGCGTAATCGTCACCGCTCTCCGGCAGTGCTTCGATGAGTTCCCGGACTGCATGCTCAGCCAGATGTGTGAGCTCATCGCCGCGGATGATGTCCGTTTGCTCAGCCACACTCCGCGGAAAGTCGAAGAAGATCGTGTTGCCCGACTGGCTTCGCGGCAGCAAGTTTACTCTCGCTCGAACGTCAGCGGAGATCCGTTGGCGATCTTGATTCGGATGAATGATCAGCATCGCCGACCGCGCAGTTGCATCCTGCAGTGCCTTCGTTACTGCGGCCAGATCGGTCGCTGTGATCGCGCGTGAACTGTCGAAACGAAGCTTCAACGGAGGTACACGGGCTTCGAAGCGAGCCCGGAACGCGAGGTACGAATTGCGTCGGAGGCGAGACGAGCGTGAACCGTCGTCCGGCAGCGCCGCGAGCTTTGCATTGATCTCGTCGATGATCACCACTCGACCTCCACGACCCCACGTGCCCCGAGGATATCCGTACCTGAGGACATCGTTACAGCCCCGATCAACTGCTCCCAGTTATCGAGGTCAGATGGCGCAGAATAGTAGACCTGCACTGCTCCGCCGAGAGGGTCGAGCGTAGCCAAATAGCTTCCGCCGAGACTGCCGACAAGCACGTCCTCCAAAGACTCGTGGTGCATGAAGCGGAGTTCCTCGGCATCGGTCCACGACTCCAACGTCGACTCGTCATGCGGGGAAACGACGACCATCGGAGCCTCGCATGGACCAGGCTGACGTGACACGAACGTCCCGCTGATGAGGGCGGTCCCGCTGACGATCAGTGGTTTGAGAGCCTCCAGCAGTTCTCGGAGTGCCCGACAGATTCGCGCCCGGTCTTCGGCACGGCCGAACTCGTCTTGGATCTCATCGAGCTCGGCGAAGTGGCGGCCGGGTACTAGCCATCCAGTCGCGGGGTCGATGACATCGTCCCAAATCATCTCCGACTCCTCCATTCGCCTGACAATGGCAGCCGCCTTCGCGATGGCGCGACCCCCCATTGTGGGTAGGCACCGCGCGATCGGGCCGCACCGACGGGCAAGCGGGTGACCGTCCGCGCTCCTTTGAGTAGACCCCATCGAGTCAAGTGAGCGTATCCAGTGATCGACATCGACCCGAACGGAACCGGCCTGCCCGGCATCGACCAGCTCCGCATCATCGTCGGTGCCGTGATGACGGTCGGCCTGATCCTGAGCGTCCTCGCGCTGATCATCTCCGCGATCGTGTGGGGATTCGGCGCCAACTCGTCGAACCCGCACCTCGCGTCGCGCGGCAAGCTCGGCGTCCTCGTCTCGTGCGGGGCTGCGGTGATCTGCGGCGCCGCGGTGACGCTGATCAACTTCTTCTGGACCGTCGGCCAGGCCGTCTGATCGAGAGCTCGCTCGAGCGCGGACGGACGCACATGAGTATCTGCGACATCCCGGTCATCCTCGACGTGTGCAGCAATGTCGGCGAGGGCACCGCCTCGCTGATCGCAGCACCGTTCGACTGGCTCGCGCAGGCGATGGGCCCCGCGGCCGGATGGCTCTTCGAAGCAGTCTGGACCGCGTTCGACATCACCACACTCGTCGACCTCACAGACCCCGGGTACATCGCCGTCTACAACGTGCTGTTCGGCGTCGCCGTCTTCATCGCACTCATCTTCTTCTGCCTGCAACTCATCACAGGGCTCGTCCACCGAGATCCCGGCGCGCTTTCCCGCGCAGCCGTCGGGCTCGCCAAGGCGATGCTCGGCTCCTTCATCATCGTCACCATCACAGGGTTGCTGCTCGAGATCACCGACCAGCTCGCGATCGGCATCGTCCAGGCCAGTGGCAACACGATGGAGGGCATGGGCGATCGCATCGCCCTGCTCGCCGCCGGCCTCGGATCGATCAACATCGCCGCGCCGGGCGTGGGCGCGATCGTCACGATCTTCCTCTCCGCGTTAGCGATCAGCGCGGCGGCGATCGTCTGGTTCTCCTTGCTCATTCGCAAGGCGCTGCTGCTGGTCGCGATCGTCTTCGGTCCGATCGCGCTCGCGGGCGCCACTTGGGATGCTGCGAAAGGATGGTTCACGAAATGGGCCGCGTTCGTCGTGGCCCTGATCCTGTCCAAGCTCGTGCTCGTCGTGATCTTCCTCGTCGCGGTCGCCCAGGTATCCGCGCCGATCGACGCCGACCTCGCTTCGATCAGCGACCGATCGCGGGAATCGTGCTCATGCTGATCGCCGCGTTCGCGCCATACATCACGTACAAGTTCCTCAACTTCGTCGGCGTCGACATGTATCACGCGATGTCCAGCGAGCAGGAGGCGAAGTCGGCGCTGAACCGCCCATCGAACTTGAACCGATCGAAGATGTCACGCACGTTCGGCGAGAACCCGGCCAGGTAGGCCGACAGGTTCTGCCGCAGGTCGGCCGGATCGGCGACGAGCTTGGCCATGGTGAATGGGCTGGTGTTGTAGAACTCGTGGCCCGCGGCCTCGCGGAGCTTCCACTCGCGCGCCATTTCGGGGAGGTCGGCGCCTTTCGTTGCGGCCGCGAGCACCTGCTCCTTCGTGTCGGCCAACACCGCGTCGAGCCGGCGCAGCACCGTGAACGGCAGCACCACCGACCCGTACTCGGCCGGTTTGAACGGGCCGCGAAGGGATTCGGCAATGTTCCAGATGAAGGAAACGTGATTGACCAAGGTGCGAGAAACTCCTGCGTTCGGGACGACTGTAGGGATCCGGAAGGTCGACGTTCGCCTTCCCTCGCAATCCTGCCGCGATCAGCGGGGTCGGCGCGACATCTCGCTTGCCCCTTTTGGGGGTCAGCGAAGGCCGCATGAGCGTCGGCGGCCGGTCGTAGGGTTGAGTCCTGCGCGAGGAGGTAACCAGAGTTGGACGCAGGAAGAAGTCGGCTTGTGCGTCTCAAAGTGGACGACATCGGAGCGCTGCTCGCAGCCATGCCAGTTCTCGCTGTTCCTTGGGCCAAACCCGCGCGCGTCGCCAAGGAAGTGTTGGGTCAGGCACAGCCGAAGTCCTTGCGCGCAGTTCAGGTGAACGTTGCCCGTGATCCAGACAGCTTTCACCATGGTCTCGCCTGGGCCGCAATGGCAACGTTCGCGGGCGACGTTGACTTTGAGGCGAATCCGAACGGCCCAGACACTGCTGATGCGGCGGGCTTGCTCGCGGAGGGCGTCGGAGCTCAACTCGGGGAGGACCTCGGCCCGTTCGTCATGAACATCGTGGCAGAATCCGACCTCCCGCTCTCTGACGTGGTGCGAGAGCGGCTCGATCAACTATTGGCGGTCGTCGCGCAACAGCCGACCGGACGCGACACTCCGCCGGATGAAGCAGACGATGGTCAAGAAGCCGCGCTTCATGGGCCGATCGGCGACGGATTGGGAAGCGGGACAGAGGTTCCCTCGGACGAAGAGGCTGACGCTTCGTCGCTTGCATCGATCGAGCAACTCTTGGACGATGGGCCGCACCTCGCGGCAGACCTGCGCATTCTTGCGGAATCCCTTGAAGGCGGGTCCGTGCCACCTCGCGAGCATGCAGACATACTGCGCCGTGCCGAGGATTGGGTCGCGAACGCTCGCACATTCGCTCCTGATCGAGCGTCCCTGCGCGACTCGGCTGCAGCAATTCGCACCGCCATGGAGGAGCGCTCCGAATGGAGGAGGGTCCGCGAAGAACAAGCTGCGAAGGTTCACGAGCTGCAGGAGCTGCTGGAGGAAGTCGAGGGCCTGCTGGCTCGTGGGCGCGATCGTCTCGCCGAGAAGCTCCTCCATGCTCATGACTTCAATTCGGTCAATGACCTTCGTGCGGCTATCGCAGATTTGGAGTCCGGGTCGCCTGAGACCATTGGGGATACGCCTACACCAGCCGTTCAGCCACTGGTGATCGATGAGGCCCCAGAGGAAGACACCGCAGCTGAAACGCCCATTCGCTCCATTGGCGACGCCGCGGGTACCGACACTCCTCCGCAGCCGAACGTTCAATCGGCGGAAGCCGAGGTCGAGTCGAGCCGCTCAGCGCATGCCGCTGACAAACGGGCGGAGGGCGACGCGTCGATTCCGCCTTCAATCGTCGAGGAGAACCCGGAAGGTGTGGACGGTGACACGGAAGCCACCGCTTCCTCAGATCACGTCGATGGGGAGTTCTCTGAGGCGAGCGCCGAGATCCTCGACCCACAACCCACGGTGGCTACCGAGACTGACACCGTTGAGCCCCTTCCGCTGTCAGGCCCCATCACAGCTATTCTCGATGACACTGACCGCGCTGAGGGAGATGCCGCGTTTCTCGCGCCTGACGATCGCAACATCGAAGTTGAGGCAACGGTTGCATCCCTGATTGCGGATGGACGTGAAGCGCTCGCCGTCGTCGCCGCCAGAACTCTCGGGACATCCGAGGACCGCGTGCGCATGCTTCAACTCTTTGCTGGCGCGTTTGGCACGCGAGCGGATGCGTTCATCGCGCACGACTCGGAAGTGCTTCTGGCTGAGGCCGATGGATCAGCTCACAATGTCGATGACAACCGCCTGCTGTTTGCGGCGCATGCCCGGCTTGCACTCGAACTCGGCTACGCACCCGTCGGTTCGTTGGATCGTTTCCGCCAATACGCCGCATTTGACAACCATCCCGCTTGCGAACTCGCCACAGAAGTCGGGCGCCTGGTTGCACGAGGATTCAAGCGACCGCTCGGCACGCTCGAACTGACCGCACTCCCGGACGACTGGCGCCGCCTGGCCGACGCAGCGGACGCAAAACTCGCGGCACTTCAGAACATCAGCATCAGCTATCAGCGGGCAACTCGGATCGTCCACTACCTCGCGAGAGCGAATCAGTCGGTCGGTGGTGTACTCCACAACCTCAGCGAACTCGCAACACGCCACGCGGAGGGCGGACGCACCGAGGACCACGAGTGGGCGAACGTCCGGAAGCTCATCGCGACGCTCTCCGATGAGGATCACTGCGAGCGCCTCCTCAATGAGACCGACAAAGCCCTGAGTACTTCGCAGCAACTGCGTAAGCCGATCATCGCCAGCGCGCGCGAACGCCTGTTCTCGGCGATGGCTGAAGTGGCGATCTTGCTGGCGGAAGGCCTCGCCTTGCGCGCCCGCGCCGAGGGCTCCGGCACTGCCGACGATCCCCAGGGCATGGCGAACCTCGTCGCCCTGGCTCAGCGGACAGCCCCCCTCGAAGTACAAAGGGTCGGCGACAGCGCCCTGACGCGGCTCATCGCGTGGTTGATGGCCGACGATCTTGCCGTACCGCCACCGGCGTCGATCGCCCAACTTACCGACGATGAGCTGCTTCCCCTGTTTGAGATTCCGCGTGATGCGTCTGGCGCAGCGACACGGGTAGTGCCAACAGCGGCCGAGCTGCAGTCCCTTATCGAAGGACGAGACCCGACGGCTGTCTTCGATGGGTACATCGCCGTCGGCAACATCCAGGCGGCGGAGATGACGGTAACCCGTTTGGGTCTCGGACGATCCTCTGCGATCGAGGACAAGCTCGCGCAGGCGGGTCAGCGCCTCGCCCGAGCGAGCAAGGAGCGCATCGCCGAGGTCGATCGAGTCTTGGACCGCTTGCGCTCGCTCTACGACGACGACCTGGTTCTACAGCTCAGCCAGGAACTGGACGCGCTGCGCGACGTCCGGCCCGGACGCTACGACCTGCAGCTCGGTCCGCTCGCTGACGTTCGCGACCGTGGAGAGGCACGCCTTGAAGAAGTGCGATCCGGCCTGCGTGACCGCGCCCAGAGACTCCCCATTCAGACCGAGTCTGAACGCATCCTCTCGCTCCTTGAGTCTCACGACGAACAGCTTGCATTTGACTATTTGAACCTCGCGGAATCCGGACAAGCTCTCCCCGTGCTGCAGCCTCCGGCCGGAGACGATTTCGGAGCGTTCTTCCCGGCAGTCGTTCGAGCGGCAGAGGCAGCCACCCTCCAGCGCGCGATGGACAACATCGGCGAATTGCGAAAGCACCTCGGTGCTGCATCGGCGACCCCGAGCGATCGGATGCTGAGTCGCGGCCTCAAGTCGTGGATCGATCTTGTTATCGCCCGACGGGCTGACAACCTGACTGAGGCCCGACTGGCTGACGTACTTCGAATGCTGGGCCTGATCCCGCGCGATCAGAACTGGCGGAAGGAGCTCACACGAGCGAAGCACGCTGGCTACGCCACATACGCCGTCAAGGCGAACCCGATCGATCGCTCCTATGTCCCCAGCCTCGGCACGCAGGCACACGGTTCGTACGACGTCACGATCGTCTGGGACGCAGCGTCACCCAAACGGCTCCTGGACTACATCGAGGTGAACCGGCGCAATGAAGCGAACATCATCCTCTACCTCCAGACGATGACGGTGGAACAACGCCTCGAGCTCCGCAAACTCACTTCCCGACAGGGATTCGAGTTCTCGCCGATTGTCATTGACATGCCGGTCATAGCGTGGTTGTCCACTCGTGAAGAGCCGGGCTGGCGAATCACCCAGCGCGTCACGTTGCCGTTTACAACCCTGAACCCGTACACACCCTTTGCTGGCGGGGAGGTGCCGGAGGAAGTCTTCGTCGGCAGAGAGTCCGAACAGCGCGAGATCATCGATCCAACGGGATCAATGTTCGTGTACGGCGGGCGCCAGCTCGGGAAGTCGGCGCTGCTACGTCGCGTCGAGCGCGGTATTATGCAGGGGCATACTGGCTCCGCCGAGACGTTCGAGCACAGCCAACTTGCGGTGTACATCGACCTGAAGTCGGAGGGCATCGGAGAGTCGGCGGCGCCGTCGGCGCTGTGGGGAGCCCTCGGACCTCGATTGCGGAAGCTGGGCGTTCTATCGCACAGCGGTGCGGACTGGTCGGCGGATATCATTCTCGCCGGCATCGAGTCTTGGCTTGACGCGGACACCTCCCGCCGACTCATCCTCTTGCTCGACGAGGCAGATAACTTCCTAACGGTCGATGCGAAAGACACGGGGCCGTCGCAGATCGGAGGTTTCCCGGTGCTGCAGCGACTGAAGGGCCTGATGGAGAGAAGTGGGCGACGCTTCAAACCGGTCTTCGCGGGCCTGCATCAAGTTCAGCGCTTCCACGGCCTCCCCAACACGCCGGTAGTTCACGGTGGTCAGGACATCCTGATCGGCCCGTTGAAGGCAGTGGATGCTCGCGAACTTGTTCGCGATCCGCTGCTCGCGCTCGGCTACGAGTTCGAAACCCCTGACACTATGTGGCGCTTGCTTCGTCTCACGAACTACCAAGCGAGCCTTATCCAGATCATCTGCGAAGCACTCGTTCGCCATATGAGGTCGTCGTCCCTGCCGAGCGATGGCGGGCGGGTCATCGTGACTGCCAGAGACGTTGACGATGTTTACGCGAAGCGCGATGTTCGCGATCTCATTGCGCAGCGATTCCGGTGGACCATCAACCTTGACAACCGCTACAAGGTGATCGCGCTCGTCACCGCACGGCGGAGTCTGGAATCCGCACCCGGCGAGCGGTTCCCCGCCACTGAGCTTCATGACGAATGCGCGTACTTCTGGGATGCGGGATTCTCGCGGAACACCCTCTCCGGCGCGGAATTCTTTCGCTATCTCGACGAGATGCAGGGCCTTGGCGTACTCCACCGGCACGGGGACGAGTTTGGCCTCCGCAGCCCCAGCATCCTCGGCTTGCTCGGGTCGAAGGACACGATCGAGGCCGAGTTGCTCGAAGCTCACGACCAGCTCGAAGTCGACTACCAGTACAACCCGACGATGAACCGACGGATCTTAACGCAGGACGCGTCCGGGGTGGAGACCCGTTCGCCGCTCCCCGACTCTGAGCTGGCTGCTCTGCTGGACCATTCCGGGGGCGAGGCGCACGTCAAGGTTGTCGCCGGAAGTAGGGCGCTTGGAATCGATCGGGTATCGAACGCCCTCGAGCGCGCGGCGGCAGAGCGCCCTGTTCGCCTCGTGCGCGTCGACGAGTTCTCGTTGTTGGATCAGGTCGGCGGAAGCGAGGATGCCCATGTCCTCATTGATCTTTCGTCCGTGGACGATCCGGCTCGCCGGAATGCGCTCGCGGTGCTGGCGTCGTCCAAGGACACCTATGCCACCGTCGTCCTGCCGGTCAGGGATCTTCCGCTTGATCCAGACCGCTTTAGCTGGCCCGTCACGACCTTGCATCGGTGGTCTCTTGCTGGTCTACAGTCTTGGCACGAGTCGCCTTTCAGACGTCAAGACCTCAGGTCCGCAACAGGCGGCTGGCCGATTCTTGTTGAGAGGGCGATTTCGCTTGTGATGCGAGGGTCGTCTACGGAAGCCGCTTTGGAGACGATCGAGTCGGAACTGGGCGATCCACGAACCGCCCGCGATTTTCTTACGAGCGCTTCAGTGCCCATCGACATTGCGCGAACTTTGGTCGACGCCACAGTGTTTGACGACAGCGCCGGCGACATCATCGTCGAGCCGGCATCGCTCGACTATCTCAGCGCCGTGTTCGAGGAGTACGGCATTGACGCTGGTCGAGTCGTCGAAACACTCCAGCGGCTCGATGTCATCGAGGAAGTGCCAGAAGGCTGGCTTCTCGACAAAGTTGTTGCTCTCGCCGTCCGCAGTCAAGGCGAATGATCGAGTACGACTTTGCTGAGCTTTGGCGGTTGCCTGGGCCAGGAAGCTACGTCCGAGAGGTGGCACGCCTTGCGCGCGGTGGCCAGCACGTCCTCGCGATCGTTCCGAAGTACATCGCAGACAACGCGGAGTACTCCAACGCTCTCAGTGTCGCGATTGCGAATCAGTTTGACGACAGCAAGCGGGTGCTGCCGAGCGCCGATCAGGGCCACCTTTCCGTGGCTTTCGGATTTGAGGTGTCGTACGACTTCGACGAGTTCCCAACCACCGTTGACGAACTCATCACCCACAACGACGTCGTCGGGCGCACATTCATCTGCAATGCGGCCGACCTCGACGCGGAGCACATAGCTGAGCTGCCGAACTTCCTTAGGCGACTCGACATCGAATCGAGATTGGTTGCCAGATCAGACAGAGGGACAATGGTGTTCGTCGTCGGCCGCGAGCACGCTCCCGACGACACAGAGAGCGTCGCCACTGCGCGGCTCTGGTACTGGGATCGCATCACGCGATGGGATGTCGCTGCACTGGTTGCGCATACCTTGTCCGCTCGGAGCGCAAATGGCGTGATCGCCGAAGTCCGCCTCGAAACGATCGTCGAACTCGCGCGGTGGGACTTCATGCTCGCGGTCGACATGGCCGATTCCTGGACTGACGATGAGTCAGGTCCCGAGACCCTGTTGGCCCAAGAGATGCTCGAGATCCTTCCGCATACCCCGATCAGGCGCTCCCGATCTGGCCAACCGCCTGAGGCATTCCGCGACGAATGGGATCGGGGTGTTGTCGAGGCTTGGCACGGAGAGCCGTGCTACAAGCCCGCGGCTCTTTCCAGCGCCGGGGGCCGTCATGATCGCTTGGTGTGGAGCGCGCAAGCGCGCGTATTGATGCCATGGATCGAGGTCCGTCGTGTCCGGGTTGAGCGGATCGTTCGCGAGAAGCTCGGACCGTCCCGCATGGACGCCGCAATCGACGAGTTCGCGACACGGTTCCCGGCGATTGATAACGATTCCTCAACTGTCGAGATCGCGACTCTCGCACGCATAATCTCCGCTCGCTTCGGCAACACTGAACCCAGGCTCAGGGCGACGGCGCGAGCACTCCGCAAGGCTCGCAACCGCCTTTCGCACTTGGAGCCATTGACTCAAGCTGCCATCGGAGAACTCGTCTCCGAATGTGCGTGGCTCGCCAGCTGATGGAATGTGTTGGCCACGGCGGCCGATTGGCTACTCGCTCTACCCTCTACGACCGCCCCTGCTCTCACCCAGACCCCCTCATCGCAGCCTCGCCTGGTTCCTGGAGTACCGTCGCCGGCGCCAACGCGCCCAGGTAGAGCGCCGGTGACGCGATCGGCTTCGGCGCCTCCGGCTCGATGTAGTGCTTCTTCGCAATCTCCGGACTATTCCCGAGCACATCCGCCGCCGTCTCGGCATCGGTTGCGCGAGCGATCACCGTCCCCGCAGTGCGGCGGAAGGTGTGCGGCGTCACCTTCAGATGCGAGAGACCGGCGTCATCGAGCATCTTCCGCAGCGTGCGCCGCACGTTGTTCGGAGCGAGCGGCGTTCCGACTCGCGTGTAGAAGATCAGGTGATCATCGTGGGCGTCGTCGAGCAATGCGAGGCGTCGACGCAGCACCTCCGCCGTGAAATCAGGCACCTGCAACGTGCGGTGCGACGACGACGTCTTCGGGTGGTCCTGCCGGTACAGGCCGCGCCCTTTGATGGCCACGAGTGTGCCCGCCACGGTGACTTGCATCGGCGACACCGTATCGTCGACGTCGCACTTCCGAAGCGCCAGCGCTTCGCCGATTCGGTCGCTGGTGCCGAGCATCACCTCGATAACGTCCTTCACTTGCCCATCCGGCCGGGGCCCGCTCACGGACGGCCCGTTGCGCCACGACCCGACGGCTTGGCGCACGAGTTGCAGCTCGTCCAGGTGGCCTGACCCCTTTTCGTAGGTCCGGTGGTTCTGAGAGTCGTCCTGTTGCCCGCGGTCGCGGGCAGGGAGACTGGTCAGATCATGACGAACAGCAGGAAGCGTCACACTCCGGAGCAGGTCGTCCGCAAGCTCGGGCAGGCCGACAGGATGCTCGCCGACGGCGCGGATGTCGCGGCGGTGTGCCGGGAGCTCGGGATCTCCGAGCAGACGTACTACCGGTGGCGTAACCAATACGGCGGGCTCAAGGCCGACGACGCGAAACGCCTCAAGGAACTCGAGAAGCAGAACGCGACGCTCAAGCGGCTGCTCGCGGAAGCAGAGCTGGAGAAGGCCGCGCTCAAGGAGCTGGCTGAGGGAAACTTCTAAGCCCGGGCAGGCGCCGCGCCGCCGTCGCTCACCTGATCAGGACACTGCAGGTGAGCGAACGGATGGCGTGCCGCCTGACCGGGCTCTCACGCTCCGCATACCGTCGCCCGCTCAAGGGCGACACGGTCGCGGACCCGGACCGGGCGCTACGGGACTGGCTGCGCGCCTGGGCGAAGAAGCACCCGCGTTGCGGGTACCGGCGGGCGTATCACGACGCCCGCGCCGAGGGCTGGGTCGTGAACCACAAGAAGATCCAACGCCTCTGGCGTGTCGAGGGCCTGCGGGTGCCGCAACGGCGCCGACGCAAACGCGTCGGGTCCTCGACCGTCGAGGCACCTGCCGCGGACGCGCCGAACGTGGTGTGGGCGGTCGACTTCCAGTTCGATGCCGACGAGCAGGGCCGCCCGATCAAGATCTGCTCCATCGTCGACGAGCACACCCGGGAGTGCATCGGCGGCCTCACCGAACGGTCGATCACCGCCGAACGGCTCACCGCCCACCTCGAGGACCTCGTCGCCGTCCGCGGCGCCCCGGCCGTGCTCAGGTCGGACAACGGACCGGAGTTCATCAGCGACGCGATGGCCGACTGGGCCGGCACCCGCACCGGCCTGTCCTACATCCCGCCCGGCTCGCCATGGCGCAACGGGTACGTCGAGTCGTTCAACAGCCGCCTCCGCGACGAGTGCCTGAACATCAACAGCTTCTACTCGCTGCTGCACGCGCAGGTCGTGATCGGCGACTGGAAGGACGAGTACAACCACCACCGCCGGCACTCCTCGCTCGGCTACCTACCGCCCGCCGAGTACGCTCGGCAGTGCACCCATCAAATCGAAACCGACGACTCACAGACCATCCGGACCGAATGAAGGGGGCGGCCCACAGGCTCAGCGCGACGGGCTTGTTCACCGGCTGCTTGAGTCGGGCAGTGCCGGCGACCGGGTTGCGATGCAACGCGTCGTGCCGAAGCGCATAGTTGAACATCAGGTTGAGCACGACACGGCTATGCCGAGCGTGCGCGTACGAGACGAGCGACTGCCGCTTCAGGAACTGGTCGACACGGCCAGTGGTGACCTCGCGGAGTCGGAACGTCCGAAAGGTCGGCAGCACGAGGCTGTTCAGCTCGCGACGATAGAGATCCTTCGTGCCCGGCGCGAGATCCGAACGTACCTGCACGTCCTCGAGCCACGCCGCCGCGAGTTCGGCGACCGTGCTCTCCGGCGAGAGCGCAACGCCGAAGCCGGGCGCCGCGTTGCGCTGGTGGAGCTTCTGCCGGAGCCGATGCTTGGCCTGCTTCGCGGTCGCGGCTGTGGCAGTCACCTTCCGCACCGCTCCGTCGCCATCGCGGTACCGAGCCTCGGCACGAACCGTGCCGCTGCTCGTGCGACTCGTGCTGATGTCGCCGTACGTTCCGATCTCGAGGCGGCCCCGGCCGCTCACGGCGTCACGCTTTCGACGAGATCGGCGGCGTGATCGTGCGCTTCCATCGCCTCGACCCATGCCTGCACTTCCGAGAGGCGGTAGCGCATTTCGCGGCCCACACGGAAGCCGCGCGGCCCCCGGTGCGCATGCCGGAGGTCGTGGATCGTCTGGACGGGAACCCCGAGGTGAGCCGCGAGCTCGCTCGTGGTCAGCACCGGCTCGAGGCCTGGGAACGGATGCGATGTCTCACTCATACGAACAAGGTGCACGAGGCATCCCGAACGACCACGAGGAGCCACGAGGCGCACCTCAGGGTTATAGGCAAGAACGTGTGGATGGGATCTTGATCTCGCGGCGGAATCACGCGGCAGCACGAGTATTGTCATGGTCCGCGACCCTTAGTCGTGAACCATCCCTCGAATCAGACGCGCTGCATGGTATGCGGATCGTTGCTCGTGAAGAACGGGACGACCGCGGCCGGAACGCAGCGGTGGCGGTGCCGGGACTGCGGGGCCTCCTCCGTACGGCGACGTCCGGATGTCACCAGACGTGAGCAGTTACGCCGGTTCCTGACCTGGCTGACGGGCAAAGCATCTCAGGCCGAGCTCGGCGGCGGTACTGGACGTTCCTTCCGTCACGACACCGCCTGGTGCTGGGACCTTCAACCCCGCATGCCGATCACCGGTGAAGTCCATGACGCGGTCCTCGTCGACGGCGTCTGGGTCGGGTCCTGGTGCCTCCTGATCGCGCAATCCTCGACCGGGACCGTGATCGCCTGGCAATGGGCCGCAAGCGAGTCCACTGCCGCGTGGGAAGCCCTGTTCACCCAGATCCCACCACCGACCGTGGTCGTCACCGATGGGGGCTCCGGGATCCGTTCCGCACTCGCGCGAACCTGGCCAGACACCAAGGTCCAACGCTGTATCTTCCACCTGCAGATGAACGTGACCCGCGAACTCACACGCAAACCACGCCTGCACGCCGGCAAAGCACTCCGACAGATCGCGCTCGCCCTGACCGATGTCCACACGGTCGATGACGCGATCACCTGGCGGCTCACGCTCGAAGCCTGGTGGCAGAAATACGGGCACCTCACCCGAGAACGCAGCATGTACGACAACGGCCAGTTCGGGTACACCCATCACCGGCTCCGCAAAGCCTGGGTGATCCTGCACCGCGCCGCGCAAGCCGGACACATCTTCACCAACCTCGAGCACGGCAACCCAAGAGCAACCTCACGCTTGGAAGGCCTGAACTCCCAGATCCGCAACCTCCTCCGCCACCACCGCGGCATGCCGATCGAACACCGCCGAAGGGCCGCCGAATGGTTCCTGCTCCTCCACGAGATCCCCATCGATCAAGCACACAAGCACGCCCACCAGCCCGCACCGAAACACGTCGAACCACCGACAGAAGACCCCATCGGACCCGCACTCTACGACACCGCCCTGAGCGCCGAAGAAGGCCTCTGGACCCGCTCAGGATGGGCAGGCAGAACATGACACGCCCGACACCATCCACACGTTCTTGCCTATAAGCCGCACCTCACGGAGAGAAAGAAAAATCCGGCGCAGCATCGCGCTGCGCCGGATTTGCGCCGAGTCAGTCATTCTTCATTCCCTTGATAGGGATCGAAAAACCGAATCTGACCGGGACTTCTTGGTTGCGGGGGCAGGATTTGAACCTACGACCTCTGGGTTATGAGCCCAGCGAGCTACCGAACTGCTCCACCCCGCGGCACAAGAGATGACACTAGCACGGGATCGGGGCGCCCTCAAATCGGCGCGAACGTGTGCCACGAACCGCCCGCACCCCTTGGCGACACCCCACAATGAGTCACGGCTTTCGTCGCGACATCCGCAATGTTTGTAAAGAGTCCTTCCATACTTGGGCTGCCCTTCGATAGCGTCTCGCCCAACCCGGGACGAGGTCTGCGGCAGGTGTGTGGGTGGTGCCGACCGGGTTCCGGCGACGACGACGGAACGAACGGAAACGACACGGATGACACGTACGACACGGAAGGACCCCATGACCCGCACACCTGTGCTCAGACGCACCGCACTCGCGCTGGCCGCGACGGCAGCGCTCGCCCTCGGCGCGGCGGTCGCGCCGGCGGCCGCAGCCCCCGCAAGCCCGGCGACTCCGGGCAAGGCGGCCGACAGCGCGGCCGGCACCGACGGCACCGAGACGCTCAACGGCTACCGCTCGGTCGGCTACATCATGGCCGACGCCCCCGTGACCCGGGACGTCAACATCGTCGACCTCGTCACGACGGGCGCGATCGACGACCTCACGCACCTGAACTACGCGTTCGGCAACGTCACGAGCGACCTGGTCTGCGACATCCTCGACGAGCCGGGCGAGGGCGACGCGCAGAACGACTTCGTTCGCGCGGTACCGGCGGCCGACTCGGTCGACGGCGTCGCGGATGCTCCGGATCAGGCGCTGGCGGGCAACTTCAACCAGCTCCGCAAGCTGAAGGCCGCGCATCCCGACATCGAGGTGCTCGTCTCGCTCGGCGGCTGGACCTGGAGCGACCACTTCTCCGAGGCGGCCTCGACGGCCGAGGGCCGCACGGCCCTCGTCGAGAGCTGCATCGACCTCTACCTGCGCGGCAACCTGCCCGAGGTCGGCGGGCGCGGCGGCGACGGCGCCGCGGCCGGCATCTTCGACGGCATCGACATCGACTGGGAGTGGCCGGTCACGGGCGGCGAGACCGCGAACGCGCGACCCGAAGACAAGGAGAACTTCCTGGCGCTGATGGAGGAGTTCCGCACGGAGCTCGACGCGCTCGGCGCCGAGACCGGTGAACAGTACCTGCTCACCGCGTTCGCTCCGGCCGGCGGCTGGAACGCCGGGCAGGGCGGATGGCTCGACCCGCGCCTGTTCGCAGCGGTCGACTTCCTGAACGTGCAGGGGTACGACTTCCACGGCGGCTGGGTGCCGAACACCACGGGTCACCAGGGCAACCTGCACCCCGACGGCGACCAGAACTGGGGGCTCGGGCTCGACGGCGCCATGGGCATGTACGTCGCGGCCGGCGCACGGCCCGACCAGCTGAACGCGGGCCTCGCGGCCTACGGGCACGGATGGTTCGGGGTCGCCGACGGCTCGGCCGGGTGGAAGCCCGCCGCGGGCTACATCGGCACGAAGACCTACGCCGAGCTGCGCACCGTCGGCACGGCGTTCTTCGACCCGGCGATCGGCGCCTCGTGGCGGTACGACGGCGACCAGTGGTGGAGCTACGACGACCCGACCTCGGTGACCGCGAAGGCCGAATGGCTCGCGACCCAGGGCTACGGCGGCGCCATGTGGTGGGATCTCTCGGGCGACTTCCGCAACGAGCTCGGCTCGGCGCTCGGCGACACCCTGCGCGCCGCGACCCCGGGCCCCGGCATCGACGCGTCCTGCGCCGCGCCCTGGTACGCCGCCTCGGTGTACACCGCGGGCGACGTGATCTCGTACGGCGGCGTCGAGTACCGCGCCAAGTGGTGGACCCGCAACCAGGTCCCCGGCGACCAGTGGGGCCCGTGGGAGGCGATCGGCGGCTGCGGCACCGCACCCGCGCCCGAGCCGGTGACCTGCGCACCCGCGTGGGATGCGGCGACGGTCTACACCGCGGGTGACCGCGTGTCGCGCGCCGGCGTGACCTACGCCGCCCAGTGGTGGACGAAGGGCGAACTCCCCGGCTCCACCACCTGGGGCGCGTGGAGCGTCGTCGGTCCCTGCGACTGACCCGTCAGGCGGTGCATCCCGGGCTCAGTGCTCGGGATGCACCGCCACCAGCTCGACCGCGAGCGGAATCCACTTCGCGTCGGGCCAGCCGAACATGCCCTCCCCCAACGGCACGGCCGCCGGGAAGATGCGCCACGGCAACCGGAAGTGCTCCTCGAACTCCTCGATCACGAGGCCTGCGTCGCGGATCGCGCGCATCGTCTCGGAGAGCGGATGCGTCCACTCCCACGTGCGGGCGTGCTCGAGCACGGTCTCGGTGTCGGCGTAATCGCTCGGGTCATCGAGCACGTCGGGCTCGCTCGCCGCGTACGGGTATTTCACCGAGGGCAGGGATGCCTCGCCGCCGGCGGCGCCCTGGTCATCGAAGATCCAGGCGGTGGGATGCCCGTCGGCGAAGTACAGGTGCCCGCCCGGCTTCAGGAACCACGCCACGATGCGCGCCCACTCGGCGACATCGGGCAACCAGCCGATCGTGCCCCACGTCGTGAACACCAGGTCGAACGACTCGGGCTCGGGCAGCAGGTGCCTGGCGTCGTAGACGTTCGCCTGGATGAACCGGGCACGGTCGGCGACGCCGAGCTCAGCGGCGGTGCGCCGGGCCTCGTCGATCGCGGGCTCCGAGAAGTCGATGCCGACGACCGTCGCACCCAGGTTCACGAGCGACAGCGAGTCGCTGCCGAAGTGGCACTGCAGGTGCAGCACCCGCTTGCCCTCGAGCCCCTCGGGGAACAGCCGCTCGATGCCGGCGCGAGCGATCGGGTCGAGCTGGCTTCCGCCCGAGCGCAGCACGGCGCGGTCGTAGAACTCGCTCGCGACGTGCACCGGCACCCGCTCATCCCAGTTGGCGCGGTTGTCGTCGAGCCAGTCGCCCGAGCGCAGGTCGACGCTCACCCGCCGGAGCCCCCGCTGGATCCACCGCCCGTGCCGCCCGTACCGCCCGTGCCGTTCGTCGAACCGCCCGTCGAGCCGTCCGTCGCAGCTCCGTCGTCGCCCGCGAGCACGACGAGCTCCGAGATGATCTCGGCCAGCTCGGCGTCGGCCTCGCCGTACGCCGTCCAGTCGCCGTCGGCGAGCGCCTGCTGTTTGTCGGCGAGCGCCTGCTTCGCACGGTTGAGCAGCTCCTGCAGCTCGGTGCTCTGCGTCGGCTCGGTGGGCTCGGCTCCGGGATCGGTCGGTTCGGTGGGGGTCTCACCGGGCTCGACCGAGTTGTCGCCCGCGGCCGCGCCCGAGTCGCCGCCGAACAGCACGTTCAGCGCCTCGTCGAGCGTGTCCTGGAAGGCGATCTGGTCGCCGAACGCGACGAGCACCTTCTGCAGCAGCGGATAGCTCGTTCCACCGGTCGACTGCACGTACACCGGCTGCACGTACAGCAGACCGCCGCCGACCGGCAGGGTCAGCAGGTTGCCGTTGATGACATCCGACTGGCCCTGCTTCAGGATGTTCAGTTCGCGTCCGACGCTCGGGTCGGAGTTGAACGTGTTCTGCACCTGACCGGGCCCCGGCACGTTGTCGTCCTCGGGCAGCGAGAGCAATCGCAGCTTGCCGTAGCCCGCGGCCTTCTTGCCGGCCTCGGAACCGGCGTCGGAATCGACCGCGAGGTATCCGCGCAGCACGTTGCGACTCTCATCGCCCCGCGACTCGGGAATGAACGTCGAGTACAGCGAGTAGCTCGGAGCATCCTGACCGGGCATCTGCATCGTCAGGTAGTACGGCGGCTGCAGCAGCGTGCTCGCCTGCGGCTGGGTCGGGTCCTCGGGGGTCTTCCAGGCGTCCTCCCGCGAGTAGAACGCACTCGCCTGGTCGACGTGGTAGCGGCCGAGCACGGCGCGCTGCACCTTGAAGAGGTCTTCGGGGTACCGCACGTGGCTCATCAGGTCGCCCGACATCTCGCTCATCGGCGAGAGCGAGGTCGGGAAGATCTTCTGCCAGGTCTGGAGGATCGGGTCCTGCTCATCCCAGGCGTAGAGCTTCACCGTGCCGTCGTAGGCGTCGACCGTGGCCTTCACCGAGTTGCGGATGTAGTTGATCTCGTCGAACGCGAGTGCGGGGGCGACGCCCTCGCTGTCGGCGATCGCCTCGCTCATGCTCACCTTGTTCGAATACGGGAACTGATCGGTGAGCGTGTACCCGTCGACGATCCACACGAGACGCCCGTCGACGACCGAGGGATACGTGTCGCTGTCGAGGGTGAGGTACGGGGCGACCTTCGACACGCGCTCGATCGGGCTGCGGTCGTACAGGATCTGCGACTCGTCGGTCACCGCATCGGAGAGGAAGATCTGCTCGGACTGGAACTTCAGCGCGTAGACCAGTTTGGTGAACGCGTTGTCCAGCTTCGGCCCGCCGTCGCCCTCGAACGTGGTCTGGGTCTGCTCGGCCGAGTTGCTGCCCGCGGGGTAGTCGAGTTCGACGGGGTCCGCCCCCTCGGGTGCGCCGACGATCGAGTACGCGGGCGAGTTCTCGCCGAAGTACACGCGCGGCTCGAAGTCGCCGAGCGCGCCGGTCGACGGAATGCCCGACTGCAGGAACACCGGCTGGCCGTCGGCCGACCGCTGGTTGCCCGCCGCGGCCACCAGCCCGTAGCCGTGGGTGTAGACGATGTGCGAGTTGTACCACGTGCCCGCGTCGCCGAGACCGTCGAGGTTCACGTCGCGGACCGCGACGATCGTGTCCTGCGAGTCGCCGCCGAGCTGGTACCGGTCCACGTCGAGGTCGCTCGGGAACTGGTAGTACTGGCGGTACTGCTCGAGCTGGCGGAACGACCGGGCGATGACGGCCGGGTCCATGAGGCGGATCGACGCCGTCGTCTCGGCGTCGGCGCGCAACGCGCCCGGCTCGGCATCGGTCTTCGCCTCGTAGTCGATCTCCTCGATGTCGTCGACGCCGTACGCCTGACGAGTGAGGTCGATGTTGCGCTGGATGTACTCGGACTCGAGCTGCAGCTGGCTCGGCACCACCTGGAACCGCTGCACCACCCACGGGTACAGCGAGCCGATCAGCAGCGCCGCCACCACGAGCAACGCGGTGCCGACCAGCGGCAGCCGCCAGCGGCCGATCGCGGCCGTGATGAAGAACAGGATCGCCACGCCGACCGCGATCGCGGCGAGGATCTGCCGGCCCGGGATGGTCGCGTGCACCTCGGTGTACGCCGCACCCGTGATGAGTCCGCCGCTCTCGGTCACGGCCGCGTACTGGTCGAGCCAGATGCTGACCCCCTGCAGCAGCAGGTAGAGGCCGGCGGTCACCGCGATCTGGATACGTGCGGCCTTCGCGATCACGATCTCGCGCCCCGAGATGCGGATGGCGCCGTAGAGGTAGTTCGTCGCGATCACGAGCAGCGCCGACAACAGCACCACCGCGGAGGCGAACCCGACCACCGAACGGTAGAACGGCAGCTCGAAGACGAAGAACCCGACGTCGAGGCCGAACTGCGGGTCGACCTCGCCGAACGGCGTGCGGTTCAGCCAGGTGAGCGCGACGTCCCAGCGGGCCGCCGCGGACACGCCGGCGAAGATGCCGAGCACGGCGGGGATGCCGTACATCGCGAGCCGGCGAAGCGGCTCGAAGACCTCTTGATACCGGTCGAGCTGGCTGTTCAGCTTCGCGTAGACGGGCCGGCTGCGGTACGCGATCATGATCGACGCCCACACCGGCAGGGCCATCGCGACGAACCCGATCAGGAACAGCACGATGCGTGCGATCCACTCGGTGGTCAGCACGTTCAGGAAGCCGAGCTGGTCGAACCACATGATGTCGGCGTAGATGCCCGCGAACACGAAGAACGCGATCATGAGCAGCAGCACCACTCCGATCGTGATCACGATGGGCGCACGTCGCCGCGACGATCGGGGTTGCTGCGTCTCAGTTGACACTCTCGGCCTCATGTTCGGTCGGGATGGGATCGGGAACCAATCCTAGGCGCGCCAGGCTTGGAATCCGCTGGCGGTCGGGATCAGCCCACCGCACAGGTCGGGAATGCGGCGGTGTCCTCGCCCGCGCCGATCGCCTCGACGACCTCGCGCGCCTGGTCGAGATGCTCGATCGCGAACACCCTCATGCCGTCGGGGACATGCCCCGCCACCTCGGGGCAGTTCGCCTTCGGGGCGAGGAACCAGTCGGCGCCGACGCCGTCGGCGCCCCACAGCTTCTGCTGGATCCCGCCGATCGCGCCCACCGCGCCGGCGGCGTCGATGGTGCCCGTGCCGGCGATGATCTCGCCCCCGGTCATCGCCCCGGGGGTGAGCTTGTCGACGATGCCGAGCGCGAACATCATGCCCGCGCTGGGCCCGCCGACGTCGTCGAGCCGGATCTCGACGTCGATCGGGAACTCGTACTCCATGCGCACCCCGACGCCCAGGACCACCTGACCCGACTGCTCGGCCGGCACCGCCTCGACCTGCACCGGCACCCCGTCGCGGACGATCGACAGCTCCGCCGGAGCATCCGTGCCGTTGTCGGCGATCGCCGCGCGCAGTTCGTTGACCGCATGCACCTCGGTGCCGTTCACCGCTGCGATCACGTCGCCTGCCTCGAGCACGCCGTCGGCGGGCGAGCCGTCGAAGATCGACACCACCGTCACCTCGCGCGGGAAGTCGTATCCGAGTTCCACGAGCGCGGCGGCGATCGCGTCCTGCTGCGAGTCGACCATCGCGGCCTGGTTCTCGGCGTCCCGATCCTCCTGGGTGACGCCGGGCGGGAAGATCGCCTCGGTGGGCACCGCCGACGACGTGCGGTCGAACCAGGCCCCGAGCACCTCGAACCAGTTCGGCGTCGCGCCGGGCCGGCCCACCACCGAGACGGTGAGCAGGTTCAGCTCGCCCTCGGTCGGGAACGTCTCCTCGTCGGGGATCTCGATGAGCGGCACCTGGTCGTCGCCGTGCGCGGCCGTGCCGAGCGTGTCGAACACGGGACCGGGACGCTCGATGACGTACGGCGAGGGCAGCAGGGCGAACACCACCGCGATCACGATCGCCACGCCGAGGCTCCACCGGCCGATCAGCGCCCGACGCGGCCGGTGCCCGACCGAACGGTCGCTGCGCCGCCGCGGATCCTCGGACAGCGGAGGCTCATCGTCGAAGATGCTCAACCCTGTCCTCCCGGAGATGTGCTCGCGCGTGCCGGAGCTGTTCGCGGCAGGCGGACACCCGGAACGTCAGCCTAGGCCATTTCCCAGCACCGAGCCGGGAAAGCGGCATTAGCGTGGGAGGACACGACAGGAGGTGCCCGCAGTGGCCGAGGACGACGACGCGCCCGAGCAGAACCCCGAGGACGAGTTCCGCGAACTGCTGCGCAACCTGCTGTCGGGCAGCGGCGGCATCGATCCGGCGCAGCTGGCGGGCGCCGCGGGGCTGCCCAGCGATCCGGCCGCCCTCGCCGCGCTGTTCGGTCAGCTGCAGCAGGCGATGAACCGGCAGGGCGACGACATCGACTGGTCGATCGCGCTGCGGCAGGGCGAGCAGCGCGCCGCGTCGGGTCAGACCCAGCTCGCCGAGGCCGATCGGGCCCGGCTCGATCAGGCCTTCCAGGTCGCCTCGCTCTGGCTGGATGAAGCGGTGGATGTCGCGTCGCTCCCCTCGGGCCCCGAGCTGCTGACCCGGCGAGCCTGGGTCGCCGCGACCATGCCCGTGTGGACCCAGCTCGCCGAGCCGGTCGCGACCAGCATCGCCGACTCC
Organism: Agromyces larvae; assembly: GCF_022811705.1. Taxonomy (NCBI): domain Bacteria; kingdom Bacillati; phylum Actinomycetota; class Actinomycetes; order Micrococcales; family Microbacteriaceae; genus Agromyces; species Agromyces larvae. The sequence continues at coordinate 1,591,248 of NZ_CP094528.1, forward strand.
CTGGTGCGCATCATGAACGAGCAGGCTCCCGAGGAGATGCGGCAGATGATCCAGGGCACGACCCGCATCATCCGCGGCGTCGGCGGGGCCCTGTTCGCGATGCAGCTCGGGCAGGTCGTCGGCGAGCTCGCGACCGAGGTGGTGTCGGGCGGCGACATCGGGATCCCGCTCATGGACGACGGTCGGGCGTCGATCCTGCCCCAGAACGTGGCGGAGTTCGGCACCGACCTGGAGATCCCCGTCGACCAGGTCGAGCTGTACCTCGCGGTGCGCGAGCTCGCGCACGCGCGGCTGTTCCGGCAGGCGCGCTGGCTGCGGCTGCACCTCATCACCGCGATCACGACGTTCGCACGCGGCATCGACATCGACACCGAACGGCTCGAAGACCTGGCACAGGACTTCGACCCGTCGAACACCGACCGGCTGCGCGACGCCGTCACGAGCGGTGCGCTCATCAAACCCCGCAACGAATCGCAGCAGGCCGCGCTCGACCGGCTCGAGACGATGCTCGCCCTCGTCGAGGGCTGGGTCGACGTGGTCACCGCCGAGGCGACGTCGCGCCTGCCGAAGGCCGAGCTCGTCGCCGAGACGATCCGACGCCGGCGTGCATCGGGCGGCCCGGCCGAGTCGGCGCTCGCCACCCTCGTCGGGCTCGAACTGCGACCGCGCCGCCTCCGCGAGGCCGCCGCACTGTGGCGCCGCATCGGTTCCGAGCTCGGCATCGAGGGGCGCGACGCGCTGTGGGGGCATCCCGACCTGCTGCCGAGCGCAGCCGACCTCGACGACCCCGACGCGCTCATCGCCCGGCTCACCGGGCACGACGCGCAGGGTGCCGTCGCCGACGAGGAGTTCGATCAGGCGCTCGAGCAGCTGCTGCGCGGCGAAACCCCGGCCGCGCCGGGAGAAGACGGCGAGGAGCCGCCGACGCCGTAGCGCCGGGCGCCGCCCGGGGGTGGCCCGCCTGTGGATGATCCGGTCGGCAGTCGTGCCGATTGGGGCAGGCTCGTGCGCATGACGCCGCGACTCGACCCGGATCTGCCGATCGTCTGGCGCTCGCCGAGCGAACTCCAGCTCGGGGCGCCGACCCCCGTCGCCATCGTGCGGTGCGACGACGACGCCGTCCCGCAGGTCGTCGCCCTGCTCGGGCACGGCGCGTCCGTCTCGACCGTGCGCACGTTCGGAACCGGTCTGGGCCTCCCCCGCGCACGCGTCGACGAACTGCTCACGGCACTCGAGCCGGCCTTCCTGCCGACCGAGGCCACGAGCGGAGCCGCGAGCGACGCCACGAGCGGGGCGGCCGCCGCTCCCGTCGGCCCGCTCATCGCGATCGACGGCGACGGCGTGGTGGTGGCATCCGTGGCCGACGCGCTGCGATCGTTCGGGCACCGCGTCGAAGCCGCCGATCGGGTCGACCCCGACGAGGTCGATCTCGCGATCCTCTTCGGCGGCTGGGGCATCCGGCCCGAGGCCCACCTGCCGTGGCTGCGCCGCGACATCCCCCACCTCGCCGTGGTGCGCGAACACGACGGCGTCGCCGTCGGGCCGCTCGTCGAACCCGGCGACGGGCCGTGCCTGCGCTGCATCGACCTGTCCCGGCGCGACGCCGACCCGGCCTGGCCGATGGTCGCCCCGCAACTCGCCGACCGGCCCGCGCCATCGCTCGACGCCCGCACCGCGCACGACGTGGCCGCCGCGGTGGTCGCCGCCGCCGACGACCGGCTGCGGCGGCGCGCCACGGCGTTCGCCGCGGCATCCGTCGTCATCGGAGGCGTCGCCCCGCGACACCGCCGGCACGCACCGCATCCCGAGTGCGGATGCCGAGCTCCTCGAGGAACCGCGACGGCTCCCGATCTCCCCGGTGGCCGCCGAGTCGTGCCGCCCACGTCAGATCGAGTCGTCGCCGTGCCCGCGTGATGCCGACGTAGAGCAGGCGTCGCTCCTCGTCGATCGCCGCGAGCCCCTTGGCGTAGGCGATCGGCAGCAACCCCTCGGTGAGCCCGACCAGGTGCACCTCGTCCCATTCGAGACCCTTCGCCGAGTGCAGCGTCGCGATCGTCACCGCGTCGACCGCCGGCTCATGATGAGTCTCGGCGCGGGTGCGCAACTCGTCGGCGAACGCACGCAGCGTGGTGCCGCGGGGCTGATCGTCGACGAGACGCGCCAGCGCGTTCAGCGACTCCCACCGGTCGCGCACCGCACCCGGCCCCTCGGGCGGCTGCGCCGACAGCCCGACCCCGCGCAGCACGTCGCTCACGACCTTGAACAGCGGTTCATCAGTCGGCACCAGCGCCTGGGCGCGCAGCGCATTGACCGCCTCGCGCACTTCGGGGCGGTCGAAGAACCGTTGCGCTCCGCGCACCCGCACCGGCACGGATGCCTCGGCGAGCGCCTGCTCGTACAGCCCCGACTGCGAGTTCACGCGGATCAGCACGGCGATCTCGGCGGCCGGCACGCCGGCCTCGATGCGGGCGCGGATGCGCGCGGCGACCGCGCGCGCCTCGGCGAGGTCGTCGGTGAAGCCCGTGAACGTGGGATCCGGCGCCGACGCCGGCGAGCGCGTGACGCGGGTCGCGGCCTCCGGCGGTGCCGCCTGGAGCCGCAGCGCACCCGGCCGGCCGCGCATCAGCCGGTTCGCGAGCTCGACCACGGGCGCCGCCGAACGGTAGTTGCGCTCGAGCCGCACGATCGTCGACCCGGGGTACGCCCGCCCGAAGTCGAGCAGGAAGTCGGCGCTCGCGCCCGCGAACGAGTAGACGGTCTGGCTCGCGTCGCCGACCACGCACAGGTCGCGCCGATCGCCGAGCCAGAGCTCGAGCAGCCGTTGCTGCGCGGGCGAGACGTCCTGGTACTCGTCGACGAGGAAGTGCCGGTACTGCTCGCGCACCTGCATCGCCACCGCCGGCTCGGTCTCGATCATGCCCGCCGTGACCAGCAGCACGTCCTCGAAGTCGAACATGCGGCGCTCGTCCTTCAGCGCCTCGTATCCGGCCATCAGCGCGAGGTGCTGGTCGATCGAGAGATCCCCCGGCGTGCCGCGCGACGGCAGCCGCGCCTCGTACTCGCGCATGCCGAGCCCGGTCACCTTGCGCCACTCGATCTCGGCGGCCACATCGCGCAGGGTCGGGGTGTCGACCCTCAGCTTCAGCCGCTGCGCGGTCTCGCCGAGCAGCCGCCCCTTGAAGTCGAGCACGCGCGGTGCGCTGCCGCCCGCGACGAGCGGCCAGAAGTGGTTGAGCTGCGCGAGCGCCGCCGCATGGAACGTGCGCGCCGGCACCCGCCCGGCCCCGAGCGCGTGCAGCCGGGTCCGCAGCTCGGCCGCCGCCCGCGCCGTGAACGTGATCGCCATCACGTGCGCCGGGTCGTAGGCCCCCGACGCCACACCGTAGGCGATGCGATGCGTGATCGCCCGGGTCTTGCCGGTGCCGGCGCCCGCCAGCACGCACACCGGGCCGCCGATCGACTCGGCGACCACGACCTGCTCGGCGTCCAGCCCCGCGAGCACCGAGCGGATCGGGTCGGCGGCGGGGGCGTCCGCGGTGCCGTCGCCAGGCTCGCTCATCGCGTCGACCACGGGGCATCCGAATCGATCGGGCCGCCGTACCAGCGCTCGAGCAGCCAGCGGGCGATCGACGCGCCGCCGGGCAGCACCACCTCGGGCAGCGCACGATCGAGGTCGTCGCGCGAGAACCAGCGCAGCTCGAGGATCTCCTCGCCGTCGGGCCGCGCGGTCGCGGGCGGTGTGCGGGACGCGACCCGGGCGGTGAACCCGAGCATCAGGCTCGCCGGGAACGGCCACGGCTGCGACGCGACGTACTCGATGCGGTCGACCTCGACGCCGGCCTCCTCGCCGATCTCGCGCGCCACCGCCTGCTCGAGCGACTCCCCCGGCTCGACGAACCCCGCGAGCAGCGAGAAGCGGCGCTGCTCCCACATCGCGTTCGACCCGAGCAGCACGCGATCGTCGTCGTCGGTGACGAGCACGATCACCGCCGGATCGGTGCGCGGGAAGTGCATGCTGTCGTCGGCGACGCACCGGCGCGCCCACCCCGACTGCTCGACGCGGGTCTCGGCCCCGCACAGCGGGCAGCGCGGGTGCCGTTCGTGCCAGTTCGCGAGCGCGACCGCGGTGGTCGCGAGCGCGGCGTCGCGCTCGCCGAGCAGCGGCACGGCGCGGCGGAGGTCGAGCCAGCGGGCCGGCTCGGGTTCGATCTGCGCGGCGGATGCCTCGTCGACGATGCGGGCCTCGAACCCGAGCTCGGCACCGGGTTCGGGGGCGCCGGGCTCCGCAGCATCCGACGGATGCTCCCGCCCGAGCCGCACCCGCAGCGCGCCGCCGGGCACCTCGGCCGGGCGGAGCAGTTCGAGCGCGGGGGCCGACCCGTCGACCCGCTCGGCGAGCAGGACGGCGCCCGCATGCACGATCACGACCCGCGATGCGTCGTCGGCGTCGAACCCGGCGTCGCCGTCGGGCGCACCGCGCGCGACACCGTCGCGGTCGAACGCACTGCGACCGAGCGGCGGAACGGAGGATGCGGCCATGACCACCTTTCGATGCTCCCCGGTCGGACTCGGCGGGAACGCGTGGCGGTCGCCGCCGCGGCGCCACTGTCTGCTTAAGCTGTGCGCCATGGCCAGACCAGCTCTCACTCTAGCCGCGTTGGCCACGGCGGCGGTTCCCGGGCTGGAGGTCCGCGCCGCCGCGGTGCACACCCGCCGGAGCCACGGCGGATACGACGCGGTACGTCTGCAGACCGTCGACGGACGCGACCTGCTGATCCGGGTTCCCCGCTCGCAGTCGGCCGAGACCGAGCAGTCGGCCGATCTCGTCGCACTGCGCGCGCTGACCGCCGGCATCCGCGACCGCCTGCCGTTCGCGGTGCCCGAGGTGCTGGGCCAGGCGCCGATCGACGGCACCCGAGCGGTCGTCACCGCCCTGCTGCCCGGCGCCGCGGCGACCGCCGACGAACTGACGGCGCACGACCGGCTCGCCGAGTCGGTCGGGCTCGCGATCGCGGCGATCCACCAGCTGCCGAGCGCGTTCATCGGCGAGGCCGGGCTGCCCAAGCGCACGTCGGGCGCCTGCCGTGAAGGAGTCGTGGAGCTGATCGGCCGGGCCGCCGACACCGGTCACCTGCCGGCCGCGATCCTGCGCCGGTGGGAGGAGGCGGTCGACGACGACGCGCTCTGGCGGTTCCAGCCGACCGTCGTGAACGGTGCGCTCAGCGCCGACTCGCTCCTCGTCGACGGCGACCGGGTGGTCGGCGTCGTCGGCTGGGCCGGGCTCGCGATGGGCGACCCCGCGGTGGACCTGCACTGGCTGCTCACCTCGCGCGGTGCGAGCGCCGAACGCGCGCTCGAGTCGTACCTCGTCGCCCGCGAAGGCGGCGCGGACTCGCACCTCGCGCAGCGCGCCCTGCTGCACGGCGAGCTCGAACTCGCACGTTGGCTGCTGCACGGGGTCGACGAGCGCGACCACGAGATCATCGCCGACGCGGTCGGCCTGCTCGACGGCCTCGTCGCGAGCGTGCACGACCGCTCGAGCGAGCCGCTGTCGCCGGACACCGGCCCGATCCTCACCGTCGACGACGTCGAGCAGTTGCTCGACCGCACGCCGCGCGAGCATCTGCCGCGCGAGGCGGGCACCATGCTCACTGACAGCTACGACTTCTCGGACCTCGAGCGCGAGGCGGCCGGCGAGCGGCGAACCGGTTCGGATGCCGCGGCCGACGTCACCGCACCCATTCCGCTCGACCTCAGCGACTGGGGCGACGCGGTGCCGGACGGTGCGGCGCCGGGCGGTGCGGTGCCGGGCGGTGCGGCGCCGGGCGGTGGGTCGGTCGATGGTCACCCGGCGGGCGACGCGCCGACTGCCGACGACGCGCCGACTGCCGACGACGCGCCCGCCGCCGACGCGCCGACCGCCGACGACCAGGCGCGCCGCAACTCGGCCTCGTCGTAGACCCGCTCGGGGCGGATCACCCGGTCGTCCTCGACGAAGTAGAACACCGCGTCGATCTGGTCGGCAGGCACCCCGGCCCAGGTCGCGTACGCGAGCCGGTAGAGGGCGAGCTGGGTCTGCTTGAGCTCGAGGTCGCGGGCATCGCGCGGCGCACGGCCCGTCTTCCAGTCGACGACCTGGTAGCGGATGCCGCGCGCCGCCTCGGCCGACCCGGGCTCGGTCCGGTACACGGCGTCGATCTTGCAGATGAACACGTGCGCGTCGATCGGCAGGTGCAGTTCGAGCTCGACCGCGACGGGGCGCCGGCCACCCCACTCCGACCGCTCGAACGTGGCCTGCAGCGCCCGCATGCGGGCGGTGTCGGCCTCGCCGTGCGCGCCGCCGACGGCGAGGCCGGCCGCGACCGGGTCGCTCGCCGCGTCGACCGCGTCGCCGGTGCCGTCGGTGTCGGCCGCGAGGTCGGCGAGGTCGAACGCGTCGATCGCCGCCGCCTCGCCCGCTCCGGTCGATCGATGCTCGACCCACCGGTGGAACAGCGTGCCCAGCCGTGTCGCGCGGTACGGCCGCTGCGGCATCGGCCGGGCGAGCTCGGCGGTGACCGCTGCCGGGTCGTCGACCCAGTCTTTGAACCGCGATGCCGACACCCGGGTCGGGATCGGCGCGGCCTCGGGTCCGGCCATCCGACGCCGGCGCTCTTCGAGCAGGGCGTCGAGTTCGGCGCGCAGCCGCGGGCCGATGCGAGCGCCGCTGGGCCCCTCGGCTGCCGATCGCACGGCGGTGGCCGCGGCCTCGACGGCCGCGCGTCGCGGCCCGAGCGGGTCGAGCGGCCAGCGCACGACGGCGGCATCGGCGGTGCGGGGATTCTCGTCGTCGGCCGGGCGCACGGGCAGTTCGTCGCCCGTGGTGATGCCGAGCGCGACGATCTCGCGCAGGTAGCGGCTGGGCTCACGCGGCGACTTCTGCGTCGACCACCACGAACCGCTGAGCAGCAGGTCGGAGCGGGTGCGGGTGAACGCGACGTAGGCGAGCCGGCGCTCCTCCTCTTCGTACCGCTCGCGGTTCTCGGCCTGGTAGGCGGTGAACGCCTCGTCGAACTCGTGCTGGCTCTGCACGCCCTGCCACGCGAGGTCGGGCAGTTCGGCGGCATCGCCCTTGAACGCGTTCGGCAGTTCGCCGAACGCCACCCACCCGCGCGTCGACCGCGGCGCGGCCGGCAGCTCGTCCTCGACGAGCCGCGGCACCGCGACCACGTCCCATTCGAGGCCCTTCGCGCCGTGGATCGTGAGCACCTGCACGGCGCCCGGCTCGGGGTCGTCCTGCCGGGGCGCGAGCCGATCGCGCTGCTCGGCCTCGTGCAACCAGCCGAGGAACGCCCCGAGCGTCGGCTGCTCGGCCACGTCGACGAAGCTCGCGAGCAGGTCGTCGAAGGCTTCGAGGCTCGGCGCGCCGAGCGGCCGGTCTCCGTTCGCGGCGACCTCGATGTCGAGCAGCAGTTCGTGCTGCACCAACCCGACGAGGTCGACGAGCCCGACCCCCGCGCGTCGGCGCAGCGCCTGCAGCTGGGCGCCGGCGCGCCGCATCCGGGCGAGCCCCTCGGCGCTGAACGCGGCGAGCGCGCGATGCTCGTCGGGCGACGAGAGCAGGAAGTCGAGGGCGTCGACGATCGAGGGCGCCTCCTCGGCGGCGAGCGAACTGCGCAGCCCGTCGCGCACGTCGTCGTCGAGACGCCGGCTCGCGGTGTCGCGCTCGGCGAGCCAGCGCGCGAGGCCGCGCAGGGCGGCGAGATCGGCCGCGCCGATACGCCAGCGTGCGCCGGCGAGCAGCCGCACGAGCTCGGCCCCCGCCGTCGGGTCGTGCAGCACCCGCAGCGCGCAGACCAGGTCGGCGATCACGGGCTGGTCGAGCAGGCCCGCGATGCCGAGCACGTGCACCGGGATGCCTCGGGCCGAGAGGGCCGCGGTGAACACGTCGGCGTTCTTCAGCGTGCGACACAGCAGTGCGCCGCTGCGCGGATCGCCCGTGCCGCCGCGACCCAGGCGCTCGGCGAACCAGTCGGCGACGCGTTCGGCCTCGGCCTCGATGGTCTCGGCCCACGCCACGTCGAGCCGGCCCGGCTGTGCGAACGGCGACGGGCTGAGCGGCGCCTTCGGCACGCCGCCGCCGCCGAGCGGGGCGATGATCGCGTTCGCGGCGTCGAGCACGACCCGCGGGTTGCGCCAGCTCGTCGACAGGTCGAAGGTCGCGGCATCCGCCCGAGGAGCGAAGTCGCGACCGAACCGCGCGAGGTTCGCCGCGCTCGCCCCGCGCCACCCGTAGATCGACTGGTCGGGGTCGCCGACCGCCATCACCGGGGTGTCGCCGAACAGCGTCGCGAGCAGGCGCGTCTGCACGACGCTCGTGTCCTGGTATTCGTCGAGCAGCACCGATCGGTAGCGGTCGCGATACCCGGCGACCACGTCGGGGTGGCGGGTGCAGATCTGCAAGGCCAGCGCCACCTGGTCGGCGAACTCGACGTAACCGCGCTGCTGCTTCGCCGCCGCGTACGCGTCGGCGAGGTCGAGCAGCGGCGGCAGCGCGCCCACCACGCCGAGCGCGGCGGTGAAGGTGTCGAACGGCGTGCGCTTGCGCGGCCGGCCGATCGGCAGATCGGCCTGGGCGAGGAACCGCGCCGCCATCGCGCGCACGTCACGGCTGTCGGCGACGTTCTCGGCGAGCGCCCGGCTGAGGGCGAGCACCGCCTCGGTCACCCGGTCGAGCGACACGTCGAGTTCGACCAGGCGCGGATCGGCCGAGTGCGCGGCCACGCGTCGCGCGAGCTGCCAGGCGGATGCCTCGCCCAGCACCGAGGCGTCGGGCTCGCGCCCGATCAAGAGGGCGTGCTCGCGGTAGATCGCGCTCGCGAACGAGTGGTAGGTGCCGACGGCCGCCGCTTCGAGGGGGTCGAGCTCGATCGCGGCGATGCCGGCCGCGACGAGCTGCCCGACGCGCTCGCGCACCCGGTCGGCGAGTTCGCCCGCGGCCTTGCGGGTGAAGGTGAGCCCGAGCACCTCGGGCACCTCGACGAATCCGTTCGCGAGGAGCCACACGACCCGGTTCGCCATGGTCTCGGTCTTGCCGCTGCCGGCACCGGCGACCACGAGCGCGCGCCCGCGCGGGTCGGCCTCGATGACCGCCCGCTGTTCGGGGGTCGGCTCGTGCAGCCCGAGCCGGGTCGCGATCTCGGACGCGCCGATGCGCGCGACCGGCGGCGCCTGCCCGCTCACGCCGACACCGCCGGCACGAGCTGTACCCGGTAGATCCAGTCGCCGAACCGCGAACGGAAGCCCACCTCGCCGGGCGCCTCGAACTCGGCCGCCGACATCACCCGCGCGAGGCGTTCGAGCCGCTCCACGAAGGCCTGCTCGGCCTCGTCGTCGAACGGCTGCTGCGCCAGCTCGGTGAACGCGCGCCCCTTCGTCGGGCGGCCGACGTAGACCAGCTTCGCCCCGCCGTGCCGCCCGCCGTTCGGCGCCGCACCGCGCCGCGCGGCGACCTGGTACGCCGCCAGCTGGGGATGCACGGCGGTCTCGGCCGCGGTCGGCGTGCGACGCCCGGTCTTCAGGTCGACGATGACGGTGGTGCCGTCGGGCGACACCTCGATCCGGTCGATCGTGCCCGACAGTTTCACACGACCGATCTCGAGCGAGAATCGGCCCTCGGCGCCGAGCAGCACCTTGCCCTCGTCGGTGAACGACTGCAGGTACTCGGTCGCCCCCTCGGCCATGCGTCGGGCCCCGCGCAGCTCGCGCTCGGCGACCCAGCCCGCCTCGAACCGCAGCTGTCGCCAGCGCTCCTCGACCGCGGCCCAGATGCCGTCGATCGTCACCTCGTCGTCGGGCCGTGAGCCGGCCTCCTCGACCACGGCGTGCACCAGCGTGCCGATCGACGCGGCCACCCCCGACGGCGGCGCCGCGACGTGGTCGACGAACCAGCCGAGCGGCGACTCCTCGGCCCGGTCGATCTGCGACGGCGAGACCGGCACGCGCGCCTCGGGGTCGCCGTCGAGGTCGATCACCGGTGCCGTGGTCGACGGCTCGCGCAGCCCGTACCACTCGTCGGGGTGCGCGCCCGGCACCCCCTCTTCGGCGAGCCGCGCGAGCGCTGCGGCGGCTTCGGTCGACACCCCCTGGCCGACGGCGGCCGACTCGACGGCCTCGCGCCGCAGGGCGCCGACGAGCCCGCGCAGGTGCAGCGGCCGGCGCCGGGTCGCCCGCACCCGGGTCTCGGCGAAGCCCATCAGCGAGGAGGGCTGCTCGTCGTCGTTCGCCGTGCAGGCGAGCACGAGCTGTCGACGCGCCCGCGAGGCGGCGAGTGCGAACAATCGCAGCTCGTCGGCCAGCACCGCCCGGCGCGCCTCCTGCGCGGACTCGGCCGCGGGCAGCGGCGCGCCCGAACGCACGGCGGCGACGGCGGCCGGCAGCCGGCCCGCGTGCAGCAGCGCGCCGCGCGGCCGCAGGTTGGGCCACACCCCGTCTTGCAGGCCGGCGATCACCACCACGTCGAACTCGCGCCCCACCAGCGCCGCCGGGGTGCCCACGAACACCGCCTCCGACGATCGGCGCGGGGCCAGGGTGTCTTCGGGCAGCTCGCTCGCGAGCTGCTCGTCGACGAACCGCACGGCGGCGGCGTCGGGCTCGCGCTCGACGAAGCGCTCGGCGGCCGAGAACAGTGCGACCGCCGCATCCAGCGAGCGGTTCGCCTCGGCGGCGATCACCCCGGTGCCGGATGCCTGGGCCGCCCACTCCGCGGCGAGGCCGCTGCCGTCCCACAGGGTCCAGAGGACCTCTTCGATGGTGCCGCCCGAGGCGGCCGTCGCCCGCGCCGCCGCGAGCAGCTTCGCCAACCGCCCCGCACGTCGCGCGGGCGCCGCATCGATGGTCTCGAACCCGCCCGGTGCGCCGAGGGCGTCGACGAGGAGTTCGTCACCGGTGCGGTCGCCGCCAGCCGCGAGCTCCTCGTGACGCAGCGCGAGTCGCAGCCGGCGCAGGCCCACCCCGTCGAGCCGGCCGATCGGGCCGGTCAGCAGCTCGACCGCGTGGTCGGCGGTGAGCGGGTCGCGGCCGAGCACGACCGCGGCGGCCGTGAGCAGCGCTGCGGCCGCCGGGGTGTCCCGCAGCGCCTGTCGCGCCTGCGAATCGCCGGTGGGCACGTCGGCCAGCGCCAGCCCGCGCACGAACGCGGGCACGTCGCCGCCCGAGCGCAGCACGACCGCCATGCGCGACCACGGGATGTCGTCGATGAGGTGCCGTTCGCGCAGCAGCGCCGCCGCCGCCTGGCATTCGGCGGCGTGCGAGGGCGCCTCGATGCCGAGCACCGGCGCGAGCGGGTCGCCGTCGGGCCGGTCGGTCTCGCGCTCGAAGCGGTGCCCGCCGCCGAGCGCGGCCCCGACGTGCTCGACGGTGCGGGCGACGAGGGTGCGGATGGGTGCTCGGCCCCGGTGCCGCGCGGTCAGCACGATGCGCGCCGTCTCGGAGCCGACCAGGCTCGGGAGGGCGCCGAGCAGCTCGGGCCGACCGCCGCGGAACCCGTTGCCCGCGACATCCGGATCGCCGAACGCGACCACCGCGGCACCGCGCGCCGCGAACGCGGCCAGCAGCGACGCCGTCGCCTCGGTCGACTCCTGCGCGTCGTCGACGACGATCAGCCGCAGCCGGGCGAGCAGGCCGAGCGCCGCGTCGGCGTCGGCGTCGTGCCCGGCGGACCGCACGATCGCCGCGGCGAACGCACCGAGCTCGGCCGAGTCGAACGAGGTCGGCCGCAACGCGTCCTTCACCTCGGCGTACTCGGCGAGGAACTCGCCGGCGGCCACCCACTCGGGCCGGTCGGCGTGCCGGCCCAGCTCGGCCAGGGCCGCGCCGTCGAGCCCGTGCTCGGCCGCCCGCATCAACAGGTCGCGCAGCTCGGCGCGGAACCCCCGCAGCCGCCGCACGTCGGCGCCGAACGGCTCGGGCCACGCCGGCCCCCCGCCGTCGCGGATGCCGCCCTCGAGCAGCTCGGCGATGAGCTGGTCGTGCTCGGCGCCGGTGAGCAGCGACACCCCGCGGCCGGTGTACGCGCGCACGAGCTGGAACGCGATCGAGTTCGCGGTGCGCGCGAGCGGGCCCCGCGTCGTGACGTCGAGCCGGACCGCGAGCGCGTCGCGCAGCGCGGTCGCGGTGCCGCGGCTCGGCGCGATCACGAGCACCTCGTCGGTCGAGTACCCGAGCCGGGCCACCCGGTCGGCGACGAGTTCGATGGCGAGCGTCGTCTTGCCCGACCCGGGCGCGCCGAACACCGAGGCCGAGCCGCCGTCGGCCAGGCCGAGGACGCGCGCTCGATCGATGTCGGCGTCGCGCGCGGCGACGGCGGTGCGGTGGGTGCCGCGGTCGGGTTCGGGGAGCATGGCGTCACCGTACCGGGTTCCGCCGACAGTGAACGCGACCGGGCGTCGGCGCGGTCTGCCATAGTGTTGGCACCAGCGTTGACAGCAGGACGAAAGGCGCACCGTGGACGTTCGTATCGGCATCCAGGACTCCCCCCGCGAACTGGGATTCGAGACCTCCCAGTCCGCCGCGGAGGTCGAGCAGGCGGTCGCGGCCGCGCTCGGCGGGCAGACCCCGCACCTGCGCCTCGAAGACGTCAAGGGCAGCGTCTACCTGGTGCCCGCGGCGGCCCTCGCGTACGTCGAGATCGGCTCGGAGGAGTCGCGGCGGGTCGGGTTCGTCGCCTGATGGAACTGTTGTTCGTCACCCTCGGCGGTGCGATCCTCGGCCTGGCCGCCCGGTACGGGCTCCCGCGTCGGCAGACCCACGGCACCGTGCTCGTCCCCGCCATCGGGGCCGGCGTGGCCGCGGTCGTCTGGGTCGCGCTCACCTGGTTCGGCTGGCCGTGGGACGGCGGCTGGATCTGGGTCGTCTCCCTCGTCGCGGCCGGCGCCGTCTCGGCGCTTGCGGCCCTGCTCATCGGTCCGCGCCGCGAGCAGGCCGACGCCGAGCTGTTCGAGCGCCTCTCGCGGCCGGGCACGGCGGCGCGACGCGCGTAGCGCGCGCAGCGCGACATCCGTCCGGTTGCGACCGGCGCGCCTCGGGCCGTCGGGCGGGGTGCAGCTCAGGCCGTCAGGCCGAGCGCGTCCATCCGGCGCGTGTGCTCGGCGATGAGCTCGGTGAAGACCGGCTCGACCGCCTGATCGTCGCCGCCGGTGCGCAGCGCCGATCTGGCCACGAGCAGGGTGTCGCCGACGAGGCTGCGCCCCCACAGCGCGAGCCGGTCGGCCAGGCCGGGCACGTCGGCGATCGCCGAGGACAGCCGCTGCTCGAGCACGCCGCCCGCACCGGCCTCGGCGAGGATCACGCGCACGCGGGCGCCGAGATCGCTCGGCAGGCCCTCGGCGAGCCGGGAGAAGAAGTCGTCCAGGATGCCGCTCGTGACGTGGATGCCGAGCAGCAGCTCGTACCAGTCGTCGCCGCTCGTGATCTCGCGGAACCGCTCGGTCGCCGCAGCGAACGGCTGCATCATCGTGACCGGCTCGACGCCCTCGCGGCGCAGTTCGGCGATGAGCGCGTGGTGCTTGCGCAGCGCGACGCCGGCCGCGGCCGACAGCCCTTCCTTCGACACCAGGTCGGGCGCGGTCGCGACGGCGCGCGAGAGCCCCTCGAAGAACTCGAGCTGGATCGCGGCGGCCTGGCCGAGGAACGCGATCGGCTCGGGTGCGAGGTCGGTGAAGTCGACCCGCACCAGCTCGGTCGGCACGACCGAGGGCCGCAGGCCGGGCTCGGGTCGCGCCCTGCGCCTGTTGGACCACCACACCACCCCGCCAGCATACCCGGGGCGTTATCAGGGGTCTCGGATAGGCTGGTGGCGTGCGCGGACGACGGATCCGCGACCGTGCGCCTGGACGAGACAGGGCGCACCCTCCCCTTCATCGACAGGCAGAACACGGATTTGAGCACATTCGCAGACCTCGGCATCGCGTCCGACATCGTCGACGCCCTCGCCGGCAAGGGCATCATCGAGCCCTTCCCCATCCAGGAGCAGACCATCCCGCTGGCCCTCGGCGGCCAGGACATCATCGGCCAGGCCAAGACCGGCACCGGCAAGACGTTCGGCTTCGGCCTGCCGCTCATCCAGCGGCTCGGCGACGCGCCCGAGCCCGGCGTGCAGGCGCTCGTCGTCGTGCCGACGCGCGAACTGTGCGTGCAGGTGGCCGAAGACCTCGAGCTCGCGACCTCCAACCGGCCCACCACCGTGGTGTCCATCTACGGCGGCAAGGCGTACGAGGGCCAGATCGAGCAGATCAAGGCCGGCGCGCAGATCGTCGTCGGCACCCCCGGCCGGCTCCTCGACCTCGCCGGGCAGCGGCTGCTCAGCCTCAAGAACGTGCGCGAGATGGTGCTCGACGAGGCCGACAAGATGCTCGACCTCGGGTTCCTCTCCGACATCGAGAAGCTGTTCGCGCAGACGCCGGCCGACCGCCACACCATGCTGTTCTCGGCCACGATGCCCGGCCCGATCGTCGCGCTCGCGCGCCGCTTCATGTCCAAGCCCATCCACATCCGCGCGAACGACCCCGACGAGGGGCTCACGCAGGCGAACATCAAGCACCTCGTGTACCGGGCGCACTCGCTCGACAAGGACGAGGTGATCGCGCGCATCCTGCAGGCCGAGGGTCGCGGCAAGACGGTCATCTTCACGCGCACCAAGCGCGCAGCCGCGAAGCTCGTCGAAGAGCTCAACGACCGCGGCTTCAACGCCGCCGCCGTGCACGGCGACCTGAACCAAGACCAGCGCGAGCGCGCCATGGCCGCGTTCAAGGCCGGCAAGAAGGACGTCCTGATCGCCACGGATGTCGCGGCTCGCGGCATCGATGTCGACGATGTGACCCACGTCATCAACCACACCATCCCCGACGACGACAAGACGTACCTGCACCGTGCCGGCCGCACCGGCCGCGCCGGCAAGACCGGCATCGCGGTCACGTTCGTCGACTGGGACGACCTGCACAAGTGGGCGCTCATCAACCGCGCCCTCGAGTTCGGGCAGCCCGAGCCGACCGAGACCTACTCGTCGAGCCCGCACCTGTACACCGACCTCGGCATCCCCGAGGGCACGAAGGGCCGGCTGAAGCCCACGTCATCCGCCCCCGCGACCCGCTCGGCCACCGCCGGGCGCAGCGAGTCCGCCGGGCGCAGCGGTTCCACCGGGTCCGCCGGGCGCGGCGAGTCCGGCGACCGCGCACCGCGCACGCGCCGCCGCACCCGCGGCGGGCAGGCCCAGGGCACAGCGGAGGTCTCGTCGGCCGCCTCGACCGTCGAGAGCGCTGCCGTCGACGCGTCACGTGATCCGGGCTCGGGCACGCACGACGGCAAGGGCCACGAGCACCACGACGGCAACGCTGCGCCGCGTCGCCGCCGTCGCCGCCGCGGCGGTTCGCGCACCGGCGGCGGCCAGGCCCCGGCGGCACCGCAGGCCTGACCCGCGCACGACGACCGGATGCCCCGGAGGAGCCTGCTCCTCCGGGGCATCGGTCGTTTCGCCGGCGCCGGGCGCCCGGTCAGGCGGGCAGCACCGGGCGCGATCCGGTCGCCTCGGCGACGATGCGCGCGACGACGTCGGCCGACGTGCGGTGCTCGCCGAGCCGGTTCTGCTTGCCCGCGCCGTGGTAGTCGCTCGATCCGGTGACGACGAGCCCGAACCGGGCGGCGAGCTGGCGCAGCCGCGGCTTCGCGTCGGCGCGGTTCTCGGGGTGATCGATCTCGATCCCGAACAGGCCGGCGTCGACGAGCCGCGCGAGCCGCGCCTCGGGCAGCACCCGTTCGGCGCCCCGCGTGCCGGGGTGCGCGAGCACCGGCACGCCGCCCGCGGCCCGCACGAGCCGCACGGCGGTGAGCGGGTCGGGTGCGTAGTGCGGCTGCGCGTACACCGAACCGGGGTGGAGGATGCCGTCGAACGCGCTCGACCGGTCGGGCACATGCCCCCGGGCGACGAGCGCATCGGCGATGTGGGGTCGGCCGATCGTCGCACCGTCGGCGGCCTGGGCGAGCACATCGTCCCAGGTCAGGGCGTAGTCGGCCGAGATGCGCCGCACGATCTCTTCCGCTCGGGTCAGCCGCGACTCGCGGATGCGCGCCGTCTCGGCCAGCAACGCGTCGTCGAACGGGTCGAACAGGTAGGCGAGCAGGTGCACGCTGGTGAATCCCTCGCGCGTCGACAGCTCCATCCCGGGGATGAGCGCGACCCCGGTGCCCGCGACCGCTGCGGATGCCTCGGCCCACCCCGCGGTCGAGTCGTGGTCGGTGAGCGCGATCGCCGACAACCCCGCCGCGGCGGCCTCCCGCAGCAGCGCACCGGGCGCGACCGTGCCGTCGGACACCGTCGAGTGCACGTGCAGGTCGGCCTCGCCGATCGGCGGGACGGGCGCGGAGCCGGGGGCCATGGGCCCATGCTAGGGCAGGCATGCGATGCACGGCCGACTCCCAGCCGACGGTCGGCGCTCATCCGGCCGGCGTGCCGCCCGCGTGGCCTAGGTTGGAGGAATGCTCTCGCGCGTCGTCGGCCTGGTCGTCGTCGCGCTCGCCGCCCTCGCGGCCGCCGTGCTCGTGTGGCCGCAGGCGGTCGGCCTGAACGACCAGTGGGTCGCCGCCCACATCGTCGCGCTGCGCGGCTCGGCGGCCGTGATCGCGCTCGTCGGTGCGGCGGTGCTCGCGCTCGGCGCACTGATCCGCCCGATCCGGCGGGTGGCCGCGGCGCTCGCGGTCGTCGCCGCCCTCTACGCGCTCGCGAACGCCGGGATCCTCGCGGTGCGCGGTTTCGACGGGTCGGGCGGAACCGCCACGGATGCATCGCAGCCGGCCTCGGGCGAAGCATCCGATCCCGACGCATCCGACCCCGACCCGTCCGACCGGGTCGACCGGGTCGACCGGGTGACCGTCCTCGCCTGGAACACGCTCGGCGAGGTGCCCGAGGCATCCGTCATCGCCGAGCTCGCCCTCCGCGAGCAGGCCGATGTCATCGTGCTGCCCGAGACCACCGACCCGCTCGGCGAGGAGATCGCGATCGCGATGCGCGACGGTGGCCGGCCGATGTGGGTGCACACCTCGGCCTACAGCGTCGAGCTGAAGGCCCAGTCGACGACGTTGCTCATGAGCCCCGAGCTCGGGGAGTACCGGGTGACGACGCCCGACTGGCCCGGACCGCCCGACAACACGAACACGGTGCCCACGGTCGTGGCCGAACCGGTCGACGGCGTGGGGCCGCGCATCGTCGCCGCGCACGCGGTCGCGCCGATCCGCTGGGAGCTGCGCAACTGGCGCAGCGACCTCGACTGGCTCGCCGACCAGTGCGCGGGCGACGACGTGATCATGGCGGGCGACTTCAACGCGACGCTCGACCACTTCGCCGGGCGCGGCGTCGACGGCGGCGACCTCGGGCGCTGCCACGATGCCGCGCTGCAGGCCGGCGCGGCCGGGCTGGGCACCTGGCCGACCGACCTGCCGCAGGTGCTCGGCAGCCCCATCGACCACGTCCTCGCAACGCCCGACTGGAGGGTCGAGCGGTTCGAGGTGCTCGGCGAGTTCGACGACGCGGGCAGCGATCACCGGCCGGTCGTCGCCGAGCTCGTGCGCGTCGGCTGACCTGCTCGCGAGGCGTGCCCGCTCGGGCGGCGCATTCAGGCGACGGTGCGACAATGGACGCCATGTCCGAGACCACCGACACCAGCACCGTGCCCGCCGAGCCGACCGGCATCGAGTCGACCGAGGAGACGGGCCGCAACGCCAACCGGTCGACGACGCCGACGAGCGAGGGGTTCAAGGAATACATCGGCAGCGGCTGGGCCGAGCGCGACGAGGCGCTCCCGGCTCCGCGCGAGGCCGCCGCGCACGCCGCGCGCCGTCGTGCCGCCGTGTCGGCCGCGTTCCCGGGGCAGCGTCTGGTCATCCCCGCGGGCGACCTGAAGCAGCGCGCGAACGACACCGAGTATCCGTTCCGGCCGCACTCGGCGTTCGCGCACCTCACCGGCTGGGGTTCCGACTCCGAGCCCGGTGCCGTGCTCGTGCTGGAGCCCGAGGGCGGCGAGGGTCACATCGCCACCGTCTACTTCCGCGAGCGCGCGGGCCGCGACACCGAGGAGTTCTACGCGAACCCCGCGATCGGCGAGTTCTGGATCGGGCCGCGCCCGTCGCTGGCGCACGTGGCATCCGATCTGGCCGTCGACACCCGCGACCTGGCCGAGTTCGACGCGGTCGTCGACCGGGTCGACACCGCGACGCTCGTCGTCCGCGAGGCCGACGCCGCGCTCACCGAGCGCATCGACCACGCCCGCATCCGGTTCGCCGCCGAGCAGGCGCTGTCGACGAACGCCCAGGACGCGCCGTTCTCGATCGAGGTCGGCGACGACCACGCACCCGACGGCGAGCTGCTGCGAGTGCTCAGCGAACTGCGTCTCGTCAAGGACGAGTACGAGATCGCCCAACTGCGTGCGGCCGTCGACGCGACCCAGCGCGGGTTCGGCGAGGTGCTGCGTGAGCTGCCGCGCATCACGAGCGAGGTGCGCGGCGAGCGCGTCATCGAGGGCGTCTTCGCCACCCGGGCCCGCCTCGACGGCAACGACGTCGGCTACGGCTCGATCGCCGCGGCCGGCCCGCACGCGACCATCCTGCACTGGACCCGCAACGACGGGCCCGTCGTGCCGGGGGATCTCGTGCTGCTCGACGCGGGCGTCGAGATGGACAGCCTCTACACGGCCGACATCACGCGGACCTTCCCGGTGAACGGCACGTTCTCCGACGTGCAGCGGCTGGTCTACGAGGCGGTGCGCGAGGCGGCCGATGCGGCGTTCGCGATCGTGCGCCCGGGCATCGTGTTCCGCGAGGTGCACGCCGCGGCGATGCAGGTCATCGCGCGCAAGACCGCCGAGTGGGGATTCCTGCCGGTGACGGCCGAGGTGTCGCTGGAGCCCGAGAACCAGTTCCACCGCCGCTACATGGTGCACGGCACGAGCCACCACCTCGGCCTGGACGTGCACGACTGCGCGCAGGCGCGACGCGAGCTGTACATGGACGGCGTCATCGAGGCCGGCATGGTGTTCACGATCGAGCCGGGCCTGTACTTCCAGCCCGACGATCTGACCGTGCCCGAGGAGTTCCGCGGCATCGGCGTGCGCATCGAGGACGACATCCTCGTCACCGCCGACGGCGCCGAGAACCTCTCGGCCGGCATCCCGCGCACGGCCGACGAGGTCGAGGCCTGGGTGCGCGGCGCGCAGCGCTGACGGGGCGGATGCCTCGGGGCGGATGCCTCGGGGCTGATGCCTCGGGGCTGGCGGGGCGCCGCCCGAACGATCCGCCTACGGCAGCGGGACGCGCACGATCTCGCCGAGCCGATGCCGCAGCCGCTCCCCCATGTCGACGCTGCGCTCGTCGAGCAGCCACTGCACCTGCAACCCGTCGATGAGCGCGATCACCTCGGATTCGAGACCGGCCACCGCGACCGTGTCGCGCAGCAGCCCGCGCCGGTCGAGTTCCCCGAACGCGTCGCGCAGGTCGCGGCGCAGCCCGTCGTAGCGCGCGGCGAACGTCGCGTGCGCCGGGTGCTCGGGGTCGGATGCCTCGGTCGAGAGCACTGCGAAGAGGCTGACGATCCCCCGCTGCGTCGCGTTGTGCTCGACCGCGCGAACGAGTCGGGCCAGGTAGTCGAAACCGTCGCGGGAAGGGTCGGCGCCGGCGAAGAACCGGGCGTCGTTCTGGCGATCGCGTTCGGCGAGGACAGCGGCGAGCAACGTCTCCTTGGACGGGAAGTGGTGCGCGAGGCCCGCGCGCGACACCCCGCACGCTGCGGCGATCTGCACCATGCTCGCGTGGCGGAACCCGTTGCCCGCGAACGCGTCGAACGCCGCGGCGACGATGTCGGCGCGGCGCCGGTCGCCCTTCGCATAGCCGCCCCGCTCGGTCGTCATCTCGCGCTCCGCCCTCACCCGAACAGCGGCATGAGCTCGTCGAGCCGGGCGCGCGACCAGTCGTACTGCCACGGTTCGGCGTGGCCCCGGTACCGGGTCTCGACGATCATCACGAGCACCAGGTAGAGGGTGTACAGCCGCCGGCGGCGGCGTTCGGTCTCGGTGAGATCGGCGGCATCCCGACCGTACCCGCGGAGGAAGGCCGACGGGTCGCCGAAGGCGGCGAGGTCGATGCCCGTGAAACCGCCCTCGATGAGCGGGTCCCCCCACAGCGCGCGCTCATGGTCGATGATCGCGACGATGCGCCCGTCGCGCACCATCGTGTTGCCCGGCCACAGATCCCATTCGACGAACCTCGGCTCGACGACCTCGTCGAGCGCGTCGGCATGCGCCGCGACGACCTCGCGGAGCTCGGCGTACGAACGCCCGAGGTCGACGTCGGCACGCTCGCCGTCGCGCAGCACGTCGCCGATCATGCCGGTGAAGGCCTCGCGCCACGTCGCGAACCCCGGCCCGCGCAGCGGCCCGAAGTGCGGGCCGATCACGGAGTTCAGCTCGCGGGTGACCGCACCGAGCTGCTCGTGCAACAGGTCGGACTCGTCGGGTGCGACCCGACCCGATTCGAGCAGCACCCCGAAGTTGTCGGCGTCGATGTACGGCATCGTGAACCAGTCGGCGTCGCAGAGGGTGCGCGTCGTGTCGGCGAAGTCGATGCGCGGCACCGGTACCCCGGTGTGCTCCTGCACGAGCGCGAGCGCGGTGAGCTCGTTGCGCATCATCTCGTGTTCGTAGCTCATCACCTCGACGTCGGCGGGCGGCGCGATCTTCAGCACCACCTCGGCTCCGTCGGCCAGACGCACGCGGTAGGCGACGTTGAACCAGCCGTGTCCGAGTTCGTCGGCGATGTCGTCGCCGACCGGCACCCGGCCGGGGCCGTACGCCCGCTCGATCATCGACTTCAGCGCGTCCAGCGACTGGCGGTTCTTGGTGATGCTCTCCAACGCCGGTCCTCATCCTCGAGCGACGTGCACGCGCGGGCGCGCGGCGGCGTCGAGCAACGTATCACGAAAACCGGCAGGGGTGTCGGTATTCGGAACGCGATCGATGGACTCGGCCGCCGGCTCAGGCGCGGTCGTCGGCAGGCGGTGCCGCCTCGGTCTGCTCGGACGAACCGGATGCATCCGATGCTTCTGACGACCCGGATGCCCCGTCCTCCGCACCGGGGGCGTACTCGCCGTACTGCGGCCTCGCGGGGCGCGTCGCCGCGGCGTCGGCTTCGGCCCGGGCGCGCTTGGCGGCATCCGTGGCCTCACCGTACGTGCGGGGCGCCGGCGAGGCATCCGATGCGCCCTGGCCCCCGACCGCCGAAGCCGACGGCGCGGGCGACGCCGGCGCAGCCGGAGCCGCCGCGACCGGCGCGCCGACCCCGAGCACGGTGCGCGCCCGCTCGACGTGCGCGGCACCCGCGATGATCGCGTACTTCGTCGCGATGACCTGCATGGTCGAGGTGAAGTCGCGGCGGCGGCGGTTGATCGAGTACGAGACGAGCCCGAAGATCATGCCGAAGCCGGCGCCGATGAGGATGGCCGAGCCGAGCAGGCCCAGCCCGGCGCCCGTCGGCGAGAAGATGAAGAACAGCAAGCCGAGGAACGTGCCGAACCACGCACCCGACAGGGCACCGCCCCCGGCGACCCGACCCCAGGTGAGCTTGCCGGTGATGCGCTCGACGCTGGTCAGATCGGTGCCGACGATGGAGAGCTCGGCGACGGGGAACTCCGCCTTCGCGAGCCGGTCGACCGCCGCCTGCGCCTCGGGGTAGGTGTCGTAGCTCGCGACGGTCTCTCCCTTCGGCAGCGAAGGGAACTGCTGCGCCGCACGGGCGCGGAACGGCGACGGGCTGCTCATCGGCTCATTGTCGCACGCCCGCCCGCACTAGAGTCGGTATGTGAGCGCCACGAGAGTCTTCGTCGCCCGACTCGCCGGATGCGCGGTCTTCGATCCCGCCGGCGATCGGGTCGGACGAGTGCGCGATGTGCTCGTCGTGTACCGCAAGAACCACCCGCCCCGGGTGGTCGGACTCATCGTCGAGATCCCGGGCAAACGCCGGGTGTTCCTCTCGATCGGGCGGGTCACCTCGATCGCGGGCGGTCAGATCATCACGACCGGTCTCATCAACCTGCGCCGGTTCGAGCAGCGCGGCGGCGAGGTGCGCGTCATCGCCGAGATGCTCGGCCGCAAAGTCGTCTTCAACGACGGCTCGGGCGAGGCGACCATCGAGGACGTCGCGATCGGCGAGCAGGAGCAGGGCGAGTGGGAGGTCGAGCAGCTCTTCGTGCGCCGGCCCAAGGGGGCGTCGCCGTTCTCGAAGGGCCAGTCGGCGTACGTCACGTGGCGCGAGGTGCGCGAGCTCAACGCGCCCGGCGAGGCGCAGTCCGCCGAGCACCTCATCGCGACCTACTCCGAGCTGAAGCCGGCCGACCTCGCGAACACGCTCCTCGACCTGCCGCCGCAGCGCCGGCACGAGGTCGCCGAGGAGCTGCCCGACGACCGGCTCGCCGACGTGCTCGAAGAGATGCCCGAGTCCGACCAGGTCGACATCATCGCGCAGCTCGACGACGACCGCGTCGCCGACGTGCTCGACCAGATGCAGCCCGACGACGCGGCCGACCTCATCGCGCAGCTTCCCGACGACCGGCAGGAGCACCTGCTCGAGCTCATGGAGCCCGAAGAGGCCGAAGACGTCCGCATGCTGCTGAGCTACGCGCCCGAATCGGCCGGCGGGCTCATGACGACCGAGCCGATCATCCTCTCGGCCGACGCGACCGTGGCCGAGGGGCTCGCGATGATCCGCCGACATGACCTGGCGCCCGCGCTCGGCGCGGCGGTGTGCGTCACCCTGCCTCCGTACGAGCCGCCCACCGGGCGGTTCCTCGGCATGGTGCATTTCCAGCGGATGCTCCGCTACCCGCCGCACGAGCGGCTGGGCTCCCTCATCGACCAGGGGCTCGAACCCGTGCGCGCCGACACGTCGGCCGCCGAGGTGAGCCGCATCCTCGCCAGCTACGACCTGGTCTCGGTGCCGGTCGTCGACGAGAAGCATCGACTCGTCGGGGTGGTGACCATCGACGACGTGCTCGACTACCTGTTGCCCGAAGACTGGCGAAGTCATCCCGACGACCAGGACGATCTGGCGCGCCGCGCGACCGCGCGGGCGCAGCTGACCACGGGGAGCATCCCCATCCCAGGCGGAAGGAGGGCAGGAGATGGCACGCGCTGACGTCGACGACCGCCGGTTCGAGACCCCGAAGGGCACGCGCCGATCCGTGCCCTTCCGCGGCAGCAGCGACAGCGACCGGTTCGGCCGGGCGACCGAGGTGATCGCCCGCGGCATGGGCACGCCGTGGTTCCTGCTCGGGCTCTCGCTGTTCGTCGCGCTGTGGATGCTGTGGAACACGCTCGCACCCGCCGAGTGGCAGTTCGACCGCGCCGACTACGGATTCATCGCCCTGACGCTGGTGCTCTCGCTCCAGGCGTCGTACGCGGCCCCGCTCATCCTGCTCGCGCAGAACCGGCAGGACGACCGCGACCGGGTGCAGATCGAACAGGACCGCCAGCGCGCCGAGCGCAACCTCGCCGACACCGAGTACCTCGCCCGCGAAGTGGTCGCGCTGCGACTCGCGGTGAAGGACCTCGCGTCGAAGGAGTTCATCCGGCAGGAGCTGCGGCAGGTGCTCGACGAGCTCGATCGGCGCGACGACGAGCAGCAGGAGGCCGCCGAGCATGCCCGATCCTGACCCGGCCGAGGACGCGACCGAGTCGGCTCGCGTCGGCGATCTGGAGCGCGGCGTCCTCGCCGCGCTCGGCTCGGTGATCGACCCCGAGATCCGCAAACCCATCACCGAACTCGACATGGTCGCGGGCGTTGCGGCGGGCGCGGACGGCCGGGTGCGCGTCGACGTGCGGTTGACGATCGTCGGATGCCCCGCCAGCGACCGCATCGAACGCGACGTGCGGGCGGCCGCCGAACAAGTAGTCGGCGCGGGCAACGCCGACGTCGAGCTGTCGGTGATGACACCCGCGCAGCGACAGGCGCTGACCGAGAAGTTGCGCGGCGGACGGGCGGCGCGCACGAACCCGTTCGGGCCGGGCACGCTCACCCGGGTGATCGCGGTCACGAGCGGCAAGGGCGGGGTCGGCAAGTCGACGCTCACGGCGAACCTCGCGGTCGCGCTCGCCGCGCGCGGGCTCGCCGTGGGGGTCATCGACGCCGACGTACACGGGTACTCGATCCCGGGCCTGCTCGGCCTGGTCGACGACCGCGGCGACGCGGTGAAGCCGACTCAGGTCGACGACATGATCCTGCCGCCCGTCGCGCACGGGGTGAAGGTCATCTCGATCGGCATGTTCGTCGAGGCGCCCGAGGGCGGCCGCGCGTCGTCCGTCGCGGTCGCCTGGCGCGGGCCGATGCTGCACCGCACGCTGTCGCAGTTCCTCACCGACGTGTACTTCGGCGACCTGGACGTGCTGCTCGTCGACCTGCCGCCCGGCACCGGCGACATCGCGATCTCGCTCGGACAGCTGCTGCCCAACGCCGAAGTGGTGGTCGTGACGACCCCGCAGCCCGCGGCCGCCGACGTGGCGGAGCGGTCGGGCGTCGTCGCCCGCCAGACCGGCCAGCAGGTCGTCGGCGTGGTGGAGAACATGGCCGGCCTGCCCGGGCCCGACGGCACCGTGCTCGACCTGTTCGGCGCGGGTGGCGGGGCCGAAGTCGCCCGTCGGTTGTCCGAGGGGCAGCCGGGGCCGGTGCCGCTGCTGGCGAGCGTGCCGCTCAGCATCGCGTTGCGTCGCGGCGGCGACGAGGGCGTGCCGGTGGTCGTGGCCGAGCCCGACGACCCCGCGGCGCGCGCGATCGAACGGGTCGCCGCGGCGTTGGCCGCACGGCCCCGGTCGCTGCAGGGTCGTCGGCTCGACGTGTCGGTTCGGTGAGCGGATGCGCCGGCTACCTGCCCTGCGCATCCGCGCGGCGCGGGTCGCGCTTGCGGGCGCGCTGATCATGTCCCTGGCCGGATGCGCCGAGTCTGGCGGCGAGCGGATCGACCCCGCCGGACTCGACGGCCTCTCGGCGTCGGTCGGGCAGGGCCGCGTGGATGTCTCGGGCGGTCGCGTGTTCGTCCTCGTCTCGAACGGCCGCGACGACGACGTGACGGTCGAGTCGGTCGAGGTGCGCTCGCCCGGTTTCGCGCCGGGTATGGCGAAACGGGATGCCACGGAGTTCGCGGCCGGCCAGGCGATCGCGATCCGGCTCATGCCGACCGAGGCGGTGTGCACCGAGGCGGTCGCACCCGTCTCCGTCGTGCTCGACATCGTCACGTCCGACGGGGCAGCGCATGGCGTGCTGCCCGCCGACGACGCCTACGGCGCGCTGCAGCGCGTGCACGACCAGGCCTGTCTCGGCGAGGCGGTCGCGGCGATCGCGGCGATCGAACTGCCCGAGCACCTGCGCACCACCGGGTCGGGCGCAGATGCACGGGCGGTGATCGACGTGGCGGTGACGCCGATCGGCGGCGACGGCTCGCTGCGTCTCACCGGCGTGAGCGGCACGACGCTGCTGAATGCCGAGGACGCACCCGACTGGACGCTCGACGTCACGATCGCCGGCACCGACCAGCCCTCGACGATCGAGTTGCCGGTGAAGCCGAACCGCTGCGACGCCCATGCCGTCGCGGAGGACAAGCTCGGCACCATTCTGCCGTTCGAGATCGCGGTCTTGGACGGACCCGCCGGGCAACTCGGCCTGAAGTCGGGCGATTCCCTGCGCGCCGACCTCTACGCCTACTACGCCGAACGCTGCGGCCTCCCGAGCGGCTCATCCGTCCCGCGGTTCCCCGCACATCGCGCATTCCAGGCACCGTGTTCAGACCGAGCCACGACTCGCGATGCCTCGGACTGAACACGGTACCTGCGGCGCGTGCGGGTCAGCCTGCGGCGCGTGCGGGTCAGCCTGCGGCGCGTGCGGGTCAGCCTGCGGCCGGCTCCACCACCCGCGCCAGCAACTCGATCAGCAAGCGCTCGGTGAGTGGCGCCGGCAACGCCTCGACGAGCGCCAGCACCGGCGCCATCCGCTCGGGCAGCGCTCCCCCGCCGCCGAGCAACCCGAACGAGCCGAGCAGTGCGGCAGCCCCATCGGCGTCGAGCCCGCTCTCCAGCAGCCCCGAGAGGTCGAGCCCGCCGAGCCCGGCAAGCACGTCCCGCCCGTCGACGGGCGCGACCCCGCGCACCGCGTCCGCCGCGCCGATGAGCGCCTGCACGAGCTCGCCGAGCACCCCCTCGGTCACCGGCGTCACGGTGAGGTGCGTGGTGCGCGGCAGCACGGTGCCGTCGGCCTGCACGAGCGCGGGCTGCAACTGCAGGTGCCAGCCCGCCGCGCGCGCCGCGTCGGCCCAGTGGTGCGGGTCGACTCGGCGGTCGGCGCGCACCGAGGCATCCGTTCGCACCGCGATGAGCGGACCGACCGGGTCGCCGACGACCTGCAATCCCTCGATGCTGTCGACCGCGGCCCGCAGCGCGGCCGTCGCGCGCAGCGCCCGCGCGGTGAGCGACGCGAACCCCTCGCGGCCGAGCGCCTCGATGATCGCCCACGCTGCCGCGAGCGGCCCGGCGGGCTTCGAGCCGGTGAGCGTCGGGTTCACGACCGGATACCCCGGCCACTCGGTCGTCGCGAAGTACTGGAACCGTTGCCGGTCGCGCCCGCGCGTGAGCAGCACCGACACGCCCTTGGGCGCGTAGCCGTACTTGTGCAGGTCGGCCGACAGGCTGGTCACGCCCGGCACGGCGAAGTCCCACGCGGGCAGGTCGCCGCCGGGCATCGAGGCGTCGGCGAATCCGAGCGCGAAGCCCCCGATGCACGCATCCACGTGCACGGGCACCCCTCGCGCGGCAGCGAGCGCGGCGACCTCGGCGATCGGGTCGAGCGTGGCGAACGGGTACGACGGCGCGCTCACCACGACGAGCGCGACGTCGGGCGCGAGCCGGTCGGCGATCGCCTCGGGCGCGGGTCGCCCGGTCGCCGGGTCGACGGGCACGGTGTCGTACGCGACATCCAGCAGGTGGCACGCCTTGCGGAACGCGGCGTGGGCGGTGACCGGCGCGACGAGGCGCGCGCGGCCCTGCCCGCCGGCCGCGCGCCACGCGTCGCGCGCGGTCTTCACCGCGAGGATGCAGCTCTCGGTGCCGCCCGAGGTCACCGACCCGACCACCTCGTCGCCGCCGTGGAACACCTCGCGCGCGAACCCGACGACCCCGCGCTCCATCGCGGCGACCGACGTGAACGTGGTCGGGTCGAGCCCGTTGACCGGCTGCACGTGCCTCGCCGCGGCCGCCGCGAGCTCGTCGAGTTCGGCGAGCCCCGAGTCGTACACGTACGAGAGCACGCGCCCACCGTGGGTGGGCGCGTCCCGCCCGCGCAGCGCCTCGAGCTCGGCCAGGATCTCGGATGCCTCGCGGCGGAACCCGCTCATCGCACTGCTCCTTCGACCGCGGTCGCGGGTTCGATGTCGGCCCGGCCCAGCGGATACCGGCGGATGCCGACGAGGCTCGACGCGACGAGCGTCGCCGGGATGACGCTGAACGCGAGCACGATGCCGAGCACGGCGGCCGGGCCCTGGTCGACCGCCTGACCGGCGACCGATTCGACGTACCCGGTGAGCGCCAGCACGATCGACAGCACCGTCGCGCCGAGCGCCATCCCGGCGGTCTCGCCCGCCGTCCACACCCCGCTGAAGCTGCCGGCGCGCTCGTCACCGTGCATGCGCGCGTCGTGCGAAATCACATCGGGCAGCATCGCCATCGGCAGCGACTGCATGCCCGCGTAGGCGGCCCCGGCGAGCGCGACGGGCGCGTACACCCACGGCCCCGGCGCGAACGCGAGCCCCACGAGGGCGAGCGCCGCGACCGCGAAGATCGCGCTCGCCCACCCGAATCCGCGCTCCTTGCCGATGCGGCGCGCGATGACGCCCCAGACCGGCGCGCACAGCACCGCCGGCGCGATGAGCGCGACGAACAGCAACGTCACCGCGCTCTCGTCGTGCAGCACCCAGGTCGCGACGAACTGGGCTCCGGCGAGCATGAGCCCCGTCGCGAGGCCCTGCAGCACGAACACGCTCAGCAGCACCCGGAACGCGCGGCTGCGACGGAGCACGGCGATGCCGTCGCGGTACGCGCCGCGGATGCCGCCGCCCGGGCCGGCCGCGATCTCGGGTGTCGGCGTCGCCGGCGAGGCATCCGGCGCTCTCGATGCATCCGAGACATCCGCCCCGCTCGCCCCGCCCGCCCGACGCGGCGCGACCGTCGCGGCCACCAGCATGCCCAGCCCGATCGCGACGCCCGCGACGATCGCCATGACCAGATACCCGACGTGCTCGTCGTCGAACGCGGCGCGCACCTCTGGGCCTCCCGCGCCGAACAGCAGGATCGCGATGGTGAGCACCACGACCCGCCAGGTGAGCAGCCGGGTGCGCGCGTCGTAGCCGGGCGTGAGCTCGGCGGGCAGGGCGATGTACGGCACCTGGAACAGGCTGAACGAGGTCGCGGTCGCGAGGAAGGCGACCGCGACCCAGACCCCGGATGCCACGGGCCCGATGCCCGGCGGCACCGCGAACGTGAGCGCGAAGAAGACGGGCAGGGTGACCGCGCCCACGATCATGCGCGTGCGTCGCGTGCCGTGCCGGGCGAGTGCGCGGTCGCTGCGGTCGCCGATCCAGGGATCGATCACGACGTCCCACACCTTCGCCGCGGTGACGACGGCGCCGGCCGCGAGCGCGGCCACGCCGAGCGTGTCGGTGAGGTAGTACACGAGGACGAGTCCGGGCAGCGTCGCGAACCCGCCGGTGCCGATCGAACCGATCGCGTAGCGGGCGACGACGCCGCGCGGCAGGGGGCGCTGCGCTGCGGTCATGGGCGGCAAGTGTAGCCGCCTGTCGGCCGACCCCGGGCGAAGAAGTGGGACACCTGACCTAGACTGTGCGACATGCGCGCCACGACGGCCTCCCCCGCCCTGTTCGCGAGCCTCGCCGACGACGTCGTCGCCTCGGGCTCCGAGACCATCGCCGTGTCGGTGCCGGCCACCGGCGAACCGCACCACGACCTGCCCCGCTCGAGCGCCGACGACGTGCGCGACGCGGTGTCGCGCGCCCGCCTCGCGCAGCTGGCGTGGGCCAGGGCCGGCTTCGCGCACCGCCGCCGCGTGCTGCTGCGCGCCCACGACCTCATCCTCGACCGCGGTGACCTGCTGCTCGACCTCGCCCAGATCGAGAGCGGCAAGACCCGCGGGCAGGCGCTCGAAGAGCTCTACCAGGCCGCGTCCGTCACCCGGTTCAATGCCCTCGAGGCGCCGCGGGTGCTGAAAGGTCGTCACGTGCGGGCCGGAGTCCCGGTCGCGACGGCCACGCGCGTGCGGTACAGCCCCAAGGGCGTCGTCGGCGTCATCACCCCCTGGAACTACGCACTCAGCCTCGCCGCGATGGACGTCGTGCCCGCGCTGGCCGCCGGCTGCGGCGTCGTGCAGAAAGCCGACGACCACGGTGCGCTGACGATCCTCGCGCTGCGCCGCGCGTTCATCGACGCCGGCGTGCCCGAGGCGCTGTGGGCGGTCGTGACCGGCTCGCCCGACGAGGCCGGCGAGGCGCTCACCGACGAGGTCGACTACATCTGCTTCACCGGCTCGACCGCGACCGGGCGGAAGATCGCCGAGAAGGCCGGCCGCCGGCTGGTCGGCTGCTCGCTCGAGCTCGGCGGCAAGAACGCGATGCTCGTGCTCGACGACGTCGACCCCGAGCAGGCGGCCGCGGATGCCGCGTATGCCTGCTTCTCGGCGATGGGCCAGCTCTGCGTGTCGATCGAACGCATCTACGTCGACCGGCGCGTCGCCGAGCCGTTCACCCGCGCGCTCGTCGACCGCCTCTCGTCGGCGAAGATCGGCACCGGGCTCGAGTTCGACGCCGACTACGGGTCGCTCGCGAGCGCCGCGCAGCTCGAGCGGGTCACCGGCCACCTCGACGACGCCGTGTCGAAGGGCGCGACCGTGCTCGTGGGCGGCAAGCCGCGCCCCGACGCCGGCGCCTGGTGCTTCGAGCCGACCGTGCTCACGGACGTGACCCCCGACATGCGCGCCTACGCCGAGGAGACCTTCGGTGCGGTCGCCTCGCTCTACGTCGTCGACGGCGACGCCGAGGCGATCGTCGCGGCGAACCACAGCGAGTACGGCCTGAACGCCTCGGTGCTCACCCGTTCGCCGCGTCGCGCGCAACGCATCGCCGACGCGCTGGCCGCCGGCAGCGTGAACATCAACGAGGGCTACCGCGGGTCGTTCGGCTCGGTCGCCGCGCCGATGGGCGGTGTGAAGGCATCGGGGCTCGGCCGCCGCAACGGCCGCGAGGGACTGCTCCGGTTCGTAGACCCCGTCACCGTGTCGCGCGCGACCGGCCTGCTGCAGCTGCCGCGCACCGGTGCGGAGTTCCGGGTGCTCTCAGGCCCGTTCCTGCTGCTCGCGCGCGTGCTGCGGGCACTGCGCATCAGCTGAGCTGCCGCCCCGCTCCCTGAGCCCGTCGAAGGGAGCCCGCCCCGCTCCCTGAGCCCGTCGAAGGAAGCCCACCCCGCTCCCTGAGCCCGTCGAAGGGAGCCCACCCCGGACGAAACCCTCAGGTGGCCTCGGAGTCGAACGGCGCCGGTTCACCCGCGGCGAGCTGCTGCTTGCGCTTGCGCTGCAGGTAGGCCGAGTTCTCGTTGACCGCCGCGCGGGCCACGACCGGCTTCGCGGCGGGCTCGGTGAACGGGTCGGCGTCGCTCAGCGCCTCGCGGATGATGCGTCGGGGGTCGTACTGGCGCGGGTCGAGCTGCTTCCAGTCGACGTCGTCGAAGTCGGGGCCCATTTCTTCGCGCACACGATCTTTGGCCCCGTTCGCGAAGTCGCGCATCGACCGGACGAACTGGCCGAGCTTCGCGGCGTAGTGCGGCAGCCGTTCGGGCCCGAGCAGGAAGACGGCGATCACCCCGATGATCAGGAGCTTCTCGAACGTCAGGCCGAACATGCCTCAAGGATAGTCGGCGGCGAGGCGCGCTCACGCCCACCGCGCGCCCCGGTATTCTCGAGGGTTGAGTCACTCACCGGGAGCCGCCACGTGTCCGAACACGACCTGAACTGGAAGTACGTCGACGAGTCGGTCGCCGAAAGCGACGCCGTCGCCCGAGCCAGACAGCAGTCGCTGGAGCTCGGCATCGATGCGGTCTCGCCGGCCACCGCCGCGCAGCTCGCGGTACTCGCCGCGGCGAGTCGGGCCGAATCGATCATCGAGGTCGGCACGGGGGTCGGGGTGTCGGGGCTGTCCATGCTGCTCGCGGCACGAGCGTCGCTGCTCACCTCGATCGATTCCGAGACCGAGTACCAGCAGCATGCCCGCACCCACTTCGCCGACGCGGGCATCCCGCCGGCCCGCATCCGTCTCATCACGGGCCGGGCGAGCGAGGTGCTGCCGCGCATGAACGAGTCCTCGTACGACATCGTGTTCCTCGACGCCGACCCGGCATCGGTGATCGAGTACGTGGAGCACGGGCTGCGTCTCGCGAAGCCCGGCGGCATGGTGCTCGTGGCGCGAACCCTGTGGAAGGGGCGCGTGGCCGACCCGGCCAGGCGCGACGACACCACGGTCGCGTTCCGCACGCTCATCACCGAGCTTGCGGCCTCGCCGGCCGTGGTCACGGCCATCTCCCCCGCCGGAGACGGCCTGTTGCAGATCGTGAAGCTGGGCGCCTGAGCCGACCACCCCGCAGGGGAACCGGCTCAGACGCCCAGTCGCTGGGATCAGGCGGGATTCACGACGCCGCCGAGGACGTCGTAGAGCTCCTTGGCCTCAGCATCGTTCACCGAGACGACGAGACGGCCGCCTCCTTCGAGCGGAACCCGCACGATGATGAGTCGACCCTCCTTCACAGCCTCCATCGGCCCGTCTCCGGTGCGTGGCTTCATGGCCGCCATTGAGCTTCCCCTTTCGTGGCTGAGCTTCCATTATCCCCCGCATCACCGACCGCCGGGAAATCGTTGTCTGACCTGTGGACGACGAACGGTGTCGCGAGGCTCACGGCGGGGTCCAATCGCGCCCCTGGATCGACCAGGCGATGAACAGCCAGCCGTACTGCAGGGCGAGCAGCACGACGACCAGCGACCACCGGTACCAGCGGGCGCGCGGCACGGCCAGCGCGCCGGCGAGCGGGAACATCGGCGCGAGGATGCGGAACGTGCTCGACTGCGGGAAGAACACCGCGAGCAGGTAGAGCGCATAGCTCACGAGCCACAGCCGCAGGTCGATGCCCAGCCGTCGGACGGCCGGCAGCAGCATGACCATCGCGAACGCCACGATGAGACCGACGACCACGATCGTGCCCCACGGCTGCCCCAGCCACCAGTCGCCGCTCGCGAACCACGCGGTGAACGGCACGAGGTCGACGGGCCCGAGGTACGCCGAGCGCCACGCCAGCTCGGTGTCGGTGTACGCGTGCAGGTCGCCGGTGACGACCCACGCAGCGACGAGCCATCCGACCCCGGCCGCCGCCGTGAACACGGCGGCCGCGGCCGCAAGCCATCGCTCGCCGACCGGGAACGGGTCGTCGGCGCGGCGCAGCCAGCGCACGATCCAGTGCAGCCCGAGGGTGAGCGCGAACGCGAGCGCTCCGGGGCGCGTGAACGACCAGACGAGCACGATCGGGAACAGCCAGGCGTACTGGCGTTTCACGAGCAGCAGCAGCGCCGTGGCCAGCAGCAGAAACCCGAGTGACTCCGCGTAGCCGAGCTGCATGATCGGCGCCACCGGGGCGACGCAGAAGATCACGACCGCGAACATCGCCCGGTCGGGTTCGAGGAACCGGATCATCAGCCGGTGGAACACGAGCGCTGCGCCCAGCCCGGCCGCGAGGGCGACGAGCACCGCCGCCGCATCCCAGCCGAGCCCGATCGACGCGAACACCCGCACGATGAGCGGGTAGACCGGCATGAACGCCCAGGCGTTCTCGGCGACCTGCCCGGTGTCGGTGCGGGGCAGCTCGCTCGGGTAGCCCCAGCCGGCGATGAGCTCGTACCAGCGCGAGTCCCAGAGGTTGGAGTACTCGAACAGGCCGGGATGCGCACCCGTCCACGCGTTCGGCCCCTGCCCGCTCGCGAGGACGAGCAGGAACACGGTCGTCACTGCGCGCGCGGCGACGAAGACGAGGATGACCCGCGCCCACCACGGCAGCAGCCGCCACCGCACCCGCGGCGACCATCTGGTCACGCGGAACGGGTCGGGCTCGCGCTCGTGCTTCGTCGGGCTCGCGGCGCTCATCGCGGTCTGGTCAGGCTGCGCCGGTCAGCCAGGCGCGCAGCGCCCGCTCGCCGTCGACGATCTGGTGCACCGCGACGCGTTCGTCGTCGGCGTGCGCCTTCAGCGGGTCGCCGGGGCCGAAGTTCACGGCCGGCACCCCGAGGGCGCTGAAGCGCGCGACATCCGTCCAGCCGTATTTCGGGCGCGGCTCCGCGCCTACCGCGCGCACGAACTCCTGCGCCAGCGGGTCGTCGAGGCCGGGCCGAGCACCGTCGGCGCTGTCGACGACGGTCACCTCGTACCCGTCGAAGAACGAGGTGACGAACTCGGCGGCCTCGGCGGCCGACTTCGACGGCGCGAACCGGTAGTTGACCTCGAGCACCGCTTCGTCGGGGATGACGTTGCCGGCGATGCCGCCCCGCACGATCACCGCGTTCAGGCCCTCACGGTACGCGAGGCCGTCGACCTCGACCGTTTCGGCCTCGTACGCGGCAAGCTTCGCGAGCGCGGGCGAGAGCTTGTGGATGGCGTTCTCGCCCACCCAGCTGCGCGCCGAGTGCGCCCGCAGGCCGGTGGCGCGCACCTCGGCGCGCAGGGTGCCGTTGCAACCGCCCTCGACCTGCCCGTTCGAGGGTTCGCCGAGGATGGCGAAGTCGCCCTCGAACAGGTCGGGTCGGTTCGCGGCGAGTCGGCCGAGCCCGTTCAGCGCCGCCGACACCTCTTCGTGGTCGTACCACATCCAGGTCAGATCGACGATGGGTTCGGCGAGCTCGAGCGCGAGCTTCAGCTGCACCGCGACGCCGGCCTTCATGTCGACGGTGCCACGCCCCCACAGGTATTCGGTGCCGTCAGGGTCGGTCTCGAAGCGGGTCGGCACGTTGCCGTTGATGGGCACCGTGTCGATATGCCCGGCGATCACCACCCGACGGGCGCGCCCGAGATTCGTGCGCGCCACGATCGCGTCACCGTCGCGGACGACCTCGAGATGGGATGCCCCGGCGAGCGCCTGCTCGATCAGGTCGGCCAGCACCCGCTCCTCGCCCGACTCGCTCGGAATGTCGCAAATCGCCCGCGTGATCGCGACCGGATCGGCGGTGAGGTCGAGGGACGCAGGGGCGGGGGTTTCGGCGGGCACCCGACGAGTCTATTCGGAGGGCGCTCCATCGTCGTCGGCCGCAGACGGCGTCGCGATCGCGCGTTGCAGTCGGGTGACCACAACGGGCAGTTCACGGGTCGACGTCGTCCAGAAGCTCTCGTCGTTCATCCTCGCGTCGCCACCGTGGGCGACGATGTTCCGCATCGTTCGAAGGGCGGCGATCTCGTCCTCGGTCAGCGTCGCTCGCAGGTCGCCGGAATCGGCACGCTCGAGCAGCCCGTACAACCGCACCACTACCATCGACGCGGCATCGTACGAGGGGGAACCGTCGAAGAACGCTTCGCGCGCCGTGCCGAGCACCCGTTCGGTCAGGCGTCGGGCGATGCGAGCCAACTCATCGACGAGGTTCTGCCGATCGAACGCACCCCGTACTGCGCCACCGGCGCGCGGTCGCGGCGTGAAACCCGGCGCCGGATCCTGCGTCACAGCGGAACCGCCGTTGCCAGGAGCGTCGAACCCAACGAAGTCTTCGCCGCGCTCTCCTCGGCGATCACGTCGACGGGGAACCCGGTCAATCGTTCGACCGCGGCGGCGAACGCACCCGCTGACATGAGGCCGGCTCCCGCCCCGCCGTTGACGAACAGGTCGATGTCGCTGTCGAAGTGGTCGTCACCCCGCACCATCGATCCGAAGACCCGCACGTCGGTCAGCCCACGCGACGTGGCGGCCGCGCGAACGTCTTCGCGGTGCAACACCAGAGCGACCGAGGGGCGATAATCAGCGGCCTCGAGCACACGTTCGAGCATTGCGGTCGACGGAATGCGAGACCCACGCTCCATCGCGGCGAGGTTCGGCTGACTGATGCCCACCCGCTCGGCCAGCGCGGCCTGCGTCAGCCCCGCATCGGCGCGCGCGGCCGCGATGAGCACCGAGGCCTCAGCCGGATCGAATCGCGCCATGGATCGATCATATCCGCGATGAAATAAACCGCGCCGCTACGAAGAGTTGCAGCGGGGTGCCCGGTCGTGCAACGCGGGATCGATCTTCTTCGGCGCATCATTGAACCGAAGAGTGGACTGGTGCAGCGATTGGTGACAGTCACGGTTAGGCCGCGAGGGCCTGGTTCTGGTTCATGATGGCCTCGAACTCGATCGGGGTCAAACGGCCGAGGCGGTCAGAGTCTTACGCGCGGCATGATCAACCTCGATTCACGCACAACGTCCTGGACATCACACCCAACCATCCCGTGCGCAATCTCGACGGGGGGGGGGGGTCACAATCCTTGCCAGCACAAAACCCCGGCAACGGACGATTCAGAGCGACCGCGAGCGGCGCGATCACGGGCAATGAAGCTTCGAACAGTTGCCCTTGAACGACGACCCTGTTGTCGAGTTGCCGGTAGGCAAGATCAGCGGCCGCCGGTGATTCGGCAGAGAGCAGTGACGAGATCGCAGCTGGCACAGAATCCGACGACCCGAGCAATGAGCGAACTCCGTTCCATGCGACTGAATCGATCAACGTTTGCTCAATCACGGAGCACCTCCCCAAGGGCCAAGCGGATCCCAAAGCGTTCCCTCAGGGAACTGCTCCGGGCTGAATTTTCCCTGGCATCGGACACAGATCGGAACCTCCGCGCCAGTTCGCGGCCGAATCGCTTCGGTGAACATCACCTCGCTTGGATCGATGTCAAGTTGACGAACGACATGGTCTTCAGCGCAACCATTCGGAGTGCTGCTGCAGCCGCTGACGACTCTGCCGGATCTGGGGTCGTAGCCACCAGTCACGTCGCACCACCGATCAGCAGGCTCATCAACCTGCCTGGACACCACGATTAGCTATCAAGGCCGTCGAATGTGACCTCGATCAGATCGGGCATGGGACTCCAACACTGTGCAACGTTCCGTGCAGCAGCCGCGCTCCGACGTACTCGCGACTCCCAATCGCCTGAAATGTCACTGAAATCTGCTATGTGATTGCCGGACGGGACAACTCTTGTCTCTTCGAGATCTAGACCGTCCATCCCTAGCACAACGAGACTCTCTGACTCTGCTAAGTGAATCAGCCCTAGCAGCGATTCGCCGTCCGTCACAATGACGTCCAGGTCCGGCAGAATGTGAACTCCACATGCATCTGCAAGTGCGCCGAAGTATGCGCGGGTCACCATGGCGATTTCCAGTTGGGATCATTGAGGTTTGAAACCTGGACGATATCGCCAGTCTCGTCGTTCCTGACGACATAACCACCTCGCGAGTTGAGGTAGGCAGTCGCGGGGGCGTCGTTGCGTTCGACACCATTCGACAACCACCGGGTGTCGCGTGTCGCTACTGTTCGACTCGGGTTTTCGATCAGATCCTCAACCATATCTCTCGTCCAACCTCGCCCGCTCATCTGCCGCTCGATCTTCGGTCCGATCTGGGTTTCCAGACGAGCACTAGTCTTTGCGGCGAGGGCGGCTTCGTCGGAGACCTTGGCGCCTTTGCTGAATAGTGCGGTGATTTTGCCGAGTTTTCCGAGGTTGAAGATCGGCGGAAGGGGCGCCATAGCCATGCCGACATCGACGTATGTTTCGATCGCCTCCTCGCGTTGGGATTCGCTTAGCGCGCAGCCCGACGCCAGTGCCCGCGTCGACATACCGCATCGGTCGATCCGTTGCTTGACCTCCATCGATTCGGTGATCGCTGCGATCTGCTCTGCGCTGATGATCGGGAACACGATCTTGTCGGTCTTCGCGACGGTTCCTGTACCGCCCGTCTTGTCGACGCACGCTTTGGTTGCGCAGTGCGACGCGTACAGGCCGGACGGATCCCAACAGGGGACATCGCCCCGCAACGCTTTCGGAGTCGCTGTCGCGCGGGCGTCACACGCCCCGCCCGCCTCGCTAGCCTTGATGCATGCCTGAGAACGACGCCACCCCGCCCGCCCGCCTCGCCTCCGGCGCCGGGGTCGCGACCATCGCACTGGCCGACGGCACGGTACTCGATACGTGGTTCCCCTCCCCCGGTCTCGGTGCGCTCGCTGCGCAGCCCGCGGTGACTTTGGCCGAGTTCTCGGGCGACGACGCGGTCTTCGGCGAGCCGGTCGAGCATGTCGACGAGCGCCGCGCCGTCCGCACCGAGATCGTCTCGCTCGAGATCGACCTCGACGCGCCGCCCGCCGGCACGTCCGATGCCTACCTGCGGCTGCACGTGCTCTCGCACCTGCTCGCCGCGCCGAACACGGTGAACCTCGACGGCATCTTCGCCCACCTGCCGAACGTGCTGTGGACGAACGCCGGCCCGATGCGGCCCGACGACTTCGCGAGCCGGCGCATCGCGCTGCAGCGCGCGGGCATCCAGATCACGGGCCTCGACAAGTTCCCGCGCCTCACCGACTACGTCGTGCCCGCCGAGCGGGTGCGCATCGCGGATGCCTCGCGCGTCCGTCTCGGCGCGCACCTGGCGCCCGGCACCACAGTCATGCACGAGGGATTCGTCAACTTCAACGCCGGCACCCTCGGTGCGTCGATGGTCGAGGGGCGCATCTCGCAGGGCGTGGTGGTCGGCGACGGTTCCGACATCGGCGGCGGGGCATCCGTCATGGGCACCCTGTCGGGCGGCGGCACCGAACGCGTGGTCATCGGCGAGCGTGCGCTGCTCGGCGCGAACTCGGGCATCGGCATCTCGATCGGCGACGACTCGGTCGTCGAGGCCGGGCTCTACGTCACGGCCGGCACGAAGGTGTCGGTGCTCGACGCCGGCGGCACGACACGCACGGTGAAGGCGGTCGAACTGTCGGGCGTGCCGAACCTGCTGTTCCGCCGCAACTCGCAATCGGGCCGGGTCGAGGTGCTGTCCCGCGAGGGCGGTTCCGTGGCGCTCAACGCCGCGTTGCACGCCTGACGGCGACCGCTCTAGTACCCTGAGAGCCCCGAGGGGCGCACCCGAGCGGCCCTCCCCGTGATCACGAAGGAGTGTCGTGGGCACCGACGCGCCTCGAACGCACCGACGACGTCTCGTTCCGTTCCTCGTCGGCCTCCTCGTCGCGGTGCTGGTGCTGGTGGTGGTCGCCGCCGGTGCGGGCTGGTGGACGGTCTCGCGATCGTTCCCCACGACGAGCGGCCGCATCGACGCCGCCGGCCTCATCGCGCCGGTCACCGTGGTGCGAGACGACGCCGGCATCCCCCACCTCACCGCCGATACCGATCACGACCTGTTCTTCGCGCAGGGCTACGTGCACGCACAGGACCGGTTCTGGGAGATGGACTTCCGCCGGCACGTCACGGCCGGCCGGCTCGCCGAACTGTTCGGCGAGTCGCAGGTGGGCACCGACGCGTTCATCCGCACGCTGAACTGGCGCGGCGTCGCCGAGGTCGAGTACGAGCAACTCGACGAGCCGACCCGGGCGATCTACGACGCGTACGCCGAGGGCGTGAACGCCTACCTCGCCGAGCACTCGGGAGCCGACCTCTCGCTCGAGTACGCGGTGCTGGCGCTGCAGAACCCCGGCTACGCGCCCGAACCGTGGAGCCCGGTCGACTCGATCGCCTGGCTGAAGGCGATGGCCTGGGACCTGCGGTCGAACCTCGAGGACGAGATCGACCGGGCGCTGCTGGCCACGGCCCTGCCGGCCGAGGAGGTGCAGCGCCTGCACCCCGGGTACTCCTGGGGTGAGATGCCCACGATCGTGGGCGGCGCACCCGCCGCGGCCCCGGCCACGGTCGGCGAGGTCGAGCCGGTCGCCACGGGCGGTACGGAAGGGGCGGATGTTTCGGATGCCTCCGGCTCCGCCGACGATGCGGATGCCGCCGGCGCCGCCGACGCGCTCGCCGCACTGCAGGCAACGCTCCACGGCCTGCCCGAGCTGCTCGGGCCCGCCGGCCACGGCATCGGCTCGAACTCCTGGGTCGTGTCGGGGGCACTGACCGACACGGGCCAGCCGCTGCTCGCCAACGACCCGCACCTCGGGCCCGCGATGCCGTCGATCTGGACCCAGATGGGCCTGTCGTGCTCGACCGTCGGCGACGCCTGCGGGTACCGGGTCTCGGGGTACACGTTCTCGGGGCTGCCGGGCGTGATCATCGGCCACAACGAGCAGGTCGCCTGGGGGTTCACCAACCTCGGCCCCGACGTCGCCGACCTCTACGTCGAGCGCATCGCCGACGACACCTACGAACTCGACGGTGCGCAGGTGCCGCTCGAGCTCCGGGAGGAGACGATCGACGTCGCGGGCGGCGACTCCGTGACGATCACCGTGCGGTCGACCGGGCGCGGCCCCATCGTCACCGACCTCACCGAGAGCTTCACGCGAACGGCCGACGGCTACCCCGAAGCATCCGGCCTGCCCGACGGCGACTACGGGCTCTCGCTGCAGTGGACCGCGCTCACCCCCGGCACCACTGCGTCGGCGATCTTCGCGCTCAACCGCGCGCAGAACTGGGGTCAGTTCCAGGCCGCGGCAGCGCTCTTCGACGTCCCGAGCCAGAACCTCGTCTACGCCGACGTCGAGGGCAACATCGGGTACCAGGCGCCCGGCAACGTGCCGATCCGCGCGGCCGGCGACGGCACGCTGCCGCTGCCCGGCTGGACGAGCGAGAACGGCTGGGTCGGCCAGGTGCCGTTCGCCCAGCTGCCGAGCGTGTTCAACCCCGAACGCGGCTACATCGTGACGGCGAACAACGCGGTGAGCGCCGACGGACCGTTCCTCACCGCCGACTGGGACCTCGGCTACCGCGCGCGCAGCATCGAACAGCGCCTGCGCGCCCACATCGACGCCGGCGAGCCGATCACGGCCGACATGATGGCCGACATCCAACTCGAGACCGGCGATGCGAACGCCGCGACGTTCCTCGAGCTGCTGCCGACGCTCGAACTCGACGGCGACGCGGCGAGCGGCGCGAAGCTGCTCGCCTCCTGGGATGCGCACGCCGACGCCGACAGCGCCGGCGCCGCCTACTTCGCGATCTTCTGGAAGACCCTGCTCGAGCGCATGTTCCACGACCTGCCCGACGGCACCCGGCCGGTCGGCGGCGACCGCTGGTTCACGGTGGTCGACACCCTGCTGCAGGAACCCGACTCGCCGTGGTGGACCGACCCCGAGACCGGCGTCACCGGCCGCGACGCCGTGATCGCCGCCTCGCTCGCCGCCGCGTGGCAGGAGGCGGGCGACCGGCTCGGCAGCGACCCGAGTCGCTGGCGCTGGGGGCGCCTGCACACCCTGACCTTGCGCAACCAGAGCTTCGGCGAGTCGGGCATCGGCCCGATCGAATGGCTGTTCAACCGCGGTCCGTACGAGCTCGGCGGCGGGTCGGCGATCCCGAACGCGATCGCGTGGGACGCATCGGTCGGCTACGAGGTCAACTGGGTTCCGTCGATGCGCATGATCGTGGATGTCTCGGACTGGGACGCGTCACGGTGGATCAACCTCACCGGCTCCTCGGGGCACGCGTTCTCGACCCACTACGACGACCAGACCAAGCTCTGGCAGGCCGGCCGGACGCGACCGTGGGCCTTCACGGCCGACGCGGTGACCGCCGCACGCGCCGACACGCTCGTGCTGCTGCCGGCCGGCTGACCCGAGTCCACTCTCGTCGGCGGGACGGACGAGGCCCCGATCCTCCTGGATCGGGGCCTCGTCGCGTCGAGCTCAGCGCGGGTAGTGCCGCTCGGCCTCGCCCGTGTACAGCTGCTGCGGGCGGCCGATCTTCGTCTGCGGGTCGAGGTTCATCTCGCGCCAGTGCGCGATCCAGCCGGGCAGACGGCCGATCGCGAACAGCACGGTGAACATGCGGGTCGGGAAGCCCATCGCCTTGTAGATGACGCCGGTGTAGAAGTCGACGTTCGGGTAGAGCCGGCGCTCTTTGAAGTACTCGTCTTCGAGGGCGAACTGCTCGAGCTCCTTCGCGATGTCGAGCAGCGGGTCGTTCACGCCGAGCGCCTCGAGCACCGCGTCGGCCGACTGCTTGACGATCTTCGCGCGCGGGTCGTAGTTCTTGTAGACCCGGTGACCGAAGCCCATCAGCTTCACGCCGTCTTCTTTTCGCTTCACGCGCTCGACGAACCGGCCGACGCCCTCGCCCGAGTCGCGGATCTTCGCGAGCATCTGCAGCACGGCCTCGTTGGCCCCGCCGTGCAGCGGGCCCGAGAGCGCCTGGATGCCGGCCGAGATCGAGGAGTACAGGTTGGCGCCGGTCGAGCCGACGAGCCGCACGGTCGACGTCGACGCGTTCTGCTCGTGGTCTTCGTGCAGGATGAGCAGCCGGTCGAGCGCCTTCGCGAGGGTCGGGTCGACGACGTACGGCTCCGCCATGTTGCCGAAGTTCAGCCGCAGGAAGTTCGACACGAAGTCGAGCGAGTTGTCGGGGTACAGGAACGCCTGCCCGATGCTCTTCTTGTGCGCGTAGGCGGCGATGACGGGCAGCTTCGCGAGCAGCCGGATGGTCGTGAGCTCGACGTCGTCCG
This sequence comes from Agromyces larvae, assembly GCF_022811705.1. NCBI lineage: Bacteria > Bacillati > Actinomycetota > Actinomycetes > Micrococcales > Microbacteriaceae > Agromyces > Agromyces larvae. The sequence goes on from NZ_CP094528.1 coordinate 1,633,054, forward strand.
GGTCCTGCGGGTCGGACGAGTCCTCGTAGTACGTCGAGAGCGCCGCGACCGCGCTGGAGAGCACCGCCATCGGGTGGGCGGTGTGCGGCAGCGCCGAGAAGAAGCGCTTCAGGTCTTCGTGCAGCAGCGTGTGCCGGCGGATCTTCTCGTCGAACTCGCCGAGCTGGTCGGCGGTGGGCAGTTCGCCGTAGATGAGCAGCCACGCGACCTCGAGGAACGTCGAGTGCTCGGCGAGCTCTTCGATGGGGTACCCGCGGTACCGCAGGATGCCCTGACCGCCGTCGATGTACGTGATCGCCGACCGCGTCGATGCGGTGTTGACGAAGCCGTAGTCGAGGCCTGTGAAGCCGGTCTGGCGGGTCAGGGTCGACAGGTCGAGGCTCGAAGCGCCGTCGACTGCGGGCAGGATCGGGAACTCGGCCGACCCGCCGGGGTACGACAGGCTCGCGGTCGCAGCACCCTGCGATCGGTCTCGTGGGTTCACGACGTCGCTCACGGCGCCTCCTGTGATCGTCACTGCACGGTACCTCTCCGGCCAGGCGCGATCGCGCCGCAGTCCGAATACAGCCTAGACGGGTCGGCGGCCTACTGTGGCATCCGTCAATGGATCCCGCCTCCGGTTGGCGATCACCCCAGTCGAACCGGTGGTCACCCCTGCGGCGCGGACCTGAGCCGCTCGGCGGCGGCCGCGATCCGCTCGTCGGGCGCGGTGAGCGAGAGCCGCACGTGCTCGGGGAAGTGCACCCCGTAGAAGTGGCCCGGGCCCGCGACGATGCCGAGATCGGCCAGCCGGCCGATCGACTCCCAGGCGTCGCGCCCCTCGGTCGCCCAGAGGTACAGGCCCGCCTCGCTGCGGTCGATGCGGTACCCCGCCGATTCGAGCGCCGGCTTCAACAGGTCGCGCCGGGCGCGGTAGCGCCGCTTCTGGTCGGCGACGTGCGCGTCGTCGCCGAGCGCGGCGACCATCGCGTGCTGCAGCGGCGCCGGCAGCATCAGCCCGGCGTGCTTGCGCACGTTCGTGAGCCTGGCGATGAGCGCTGCGTCGCCTGCGACGAACGCAGCACGGTACCCCGCCATGTTCGACTGCTTCGAGAGCGAGTAGATGGCCAGCGTGTCACGCGGGTCGCCGTCCGTCACCCGAGGATCGAGCAGGCTCGGCACCGGAGCATCCGACCACTCCCCCTCCCAGCCGAGCTCGGCGTAGCACTCGTCGCCGACGATCACGGCGCCGAGTTCGCGCGCGCGAGCGCGCGCCGCCCGCAGTTCGTCGATGCCGAGCACGCGGCCGTCGGGGTTGCCCGGGCTGTTCAGCCAGACCAGCCGCGTCGCCGCCGGCCACTCGGCCGGGTCGTCGGAGGCGAGCGCGGTCGCCCCGCACAGCACGGCGCCCATCTCGTACGTGGGGTACGCGGCGCGCGGATGCACCACCACATCGCCTGCGCCCACGCCGATCATGAAGGGCAGCAGGGCGACCAGCTCTTTCGAGCCGATGGTCGGCAGCACGGATGCCGCGTCGAGCCCGGTGACGCCGCGCCGGCGTTCGAACCAGTCGACGATCGCCGCGCGCAGCGCGGGCGTGCCCACGGTCGTGGGGTAGGCGTGCGCATCCGTGGCCTCGGCGAGCGCCGCGCGCACCACCTCGGGCGTCGGGTCGACCGGCGAGCCGATCGACAGGTCGACCACGCCGTCGGGGTGCGCCTCGGCACGCGCCCGGTACGGACCCATCAGGTCCCAGGGGTAGTCGGGGAGCGCCCCGAGCCCCACCGTCAGTGCCCCTGCGGAGGCAGCGCCGCGACGATGGGGTGGTCGTACGACAGCACGCCGACCTTCGCAGCCCCGCCCGGCGACCCGATCTCGTCGAAGAACTCGACGTTCGCCTTGTAGTAGTCGGCCCACTCCTCGGGCAGGTCGTCTTCGTAGTAGATCGCCTCGACGGGGCACACCGGCTCGCACGCGCCGCAGTCGACGCACTCGTCGGGGTGGATGTACAGCGAGCGTTCGCCCTCGTAGATGCAGTCGACCGGACACTCGTCGACGCAGGCGCGGTCTTTGACATCGACGCAGGGGAGAGCGATGACGTAGGTCACAGTGGGCGCGTTCCCTTCAGGTGGCTGGACGGCCAGTCTACGCGTCGGCGCCGCCCGTGACGGCGTGCTGCGCACCTGCGCCGACGCCGCGGTCGCGTCGGGGCGGCAGACTCGGCCAGGCCACCACCAGCACGCCCACGACCGCCGGCGTCACCGCCCAGACGGTGCCGCGGATGTCGCCGGCGATGAGGATCGTGCCCCCGACGCCCGGCAGGGTGAGCAGGGCGACCACCGCGATGACGCCCGCTGCGGCCGCTGCCGACGACCAGCGGTCGATGACCAGGCGCATGCCGACGAGGAGGGCGGCGACGCCCACGATCGCCACCGCGAGCCCCCACGGGACGACCGCGTCGCCGATGCGCAGTTCGTGCCGGTGCCCGATCGTCGCGACCGCGCCGTACACGATGCCGATGACCGCGCCCACCACGACGGTGACGACGCGATTGCCCGCCGCGCTCATTCGGCGCGCGCCACGGTGTACGCCACGCCGTCGGTGTCTCCGCCGACCCAGACCGTCCAGGTGCCGTTCGTGCGAAGTGCCATGCCCTGCAGGTCGACGCCGTCGAGATTCGGGTCGGCGGTGAACCCGGCTGCCTCGAGCTCTGCGATGGCCTCGGCCAGCGGGTCGGCGGCTGTGGACTTGATCGTGACGAGCCAGCCCTCTTCGCCCTCGCTCGGGGCGCCTGCGGCGAACACGATCTCGCCGTCGATGAGCGGGATCTCGGATTCGGGGAACCCCTCGGGCAGTTCGCCCAGCGCCACGTCACCGCCGGTCGCACCTTCGACGGCGCCCTCGACCGCGTCTTCGACGCCCTGCTGCATCATGCGCTCGAACGGGTTGACGCACCCGGTGAGCCCGACGGCGAGCACCGCGGCGACCGCGGTCGCGGCGAACGCCCGATGGATGCGCGCGATGGACATGGTCGGCCTCCTCGAGCGGAACGATGGGATGAGCCGGAGTCTACCCGCCGTGATCGCAGGCGGCCACGCCGTGCTCGGCCATGCCGTACCGTGGAGCGCAGCGGAGGTGCGGCGATCGCCGCGGAGAGGATCGATGCTGATGCCCGAGCAGCCCGGAGCCCCGGTCGAGACCCGGCCCGAGCCCCAGCCCGACGCGGTGCGCATCGAACGCGACGGCGCGATCGCCACGATCGTCATCGACCGGCCCGCATCCCTGAACGCCCTCTCCCCCGAGGTGCTCGACGCCCTCGCGGCAGCCGTCGCCGAACTCGCCGAAGCCGGCCCGTCGCTGCGCGGGGTGCTGCTGGTCGGCGCGGGCGGCCGGGCGTTCGTCGCCGGAGCCGACATCCGCGCGATGCGCGAGTTCACGCCCGACGAGGGCGCTGCGGTCGCCGCCAAGGGCCACGCGGTCGCGGCGGCGCTCGAGGCGCTGCCGGTGCCGGTGATCGCGTGCGTCGACGGGTTCGCGCTCGGCGGCGGGCTCGAGCTCGCCCTCGCCTGCGACCTCATCTACGCGACGGATGCCTCGAGCTTCGGCCAGCCCGAGGTCGCCTTGGGGCTCATCCCGGGATTCGGCGGCACCGTGCGCCTGCCGCGCGCGGTCGGCGCCGCCCGCGCGAAGGAGCTCATCTACACGGGTCGGCGCATCGGCATCGACGAGGCGGTCGACGCGGGGCTGGTCGTGCGCCGCTTCGCCGACCGCGAGGCCCTGCTCGCCGGCGCCCGCGAGACGATCGAGCTCGCCGCGAAGCAGGCGTGGACGGCGGTCGGCATCGCCAAGCGCGTCCTCGTCGAAGCGGCCGGCACGCCGACCGCGACCGCGGTCGACCTCGAGATCGCCGGGTTCCGCGACGCGTTCTCGACGGCCGACCACGACGAGGGCATCGCCGCCTTCCTCGAGAAGCGCGCTCCCGAGTTCCCGGGGCGCTGAGCGCGGGCGCGCCGGGGCCGCAGCCCCGAGCCGATCAGCCCAGTCGCGACTTCAGCCAGGCCATGCCGTCGAAGCGCACCCCGTCGGCGCCGAACATCTCCAGGTGCAGGTGCGGGCCGGTCGACTGACCGGTCGTGCCGACGAGGCCGAGCTGCTGGCCGGCGCTGACCTGCTGGCCCACCGCGACCGCGATCGAGCCGTACTGCATGTGCGCGTACGAGCTGGTGATGAGCTGGCCGTCGATGTTGTGCTGCACCTCGACGTTGACGCCGAGGCCGCCGCCGTTCTCGGTCGCGAGCACGACGACGCCGTCGGCGATCGACATCACCGGCGTGCCGTTGCCCGGCGTGAAGTCGATGCCGTCGTGGTTCGTGGAGCAGCCGGCGCAGGGGGCCTCGCGCGGCCCGAAGCCCGAGCTCGTCCGGCTCGGGTCGACCACCGGCCACACGACGGCCGTGCTCTTGACGAGCGACACGGCGCCGAGGCCGGCGACCTGCGAGGTGATGGGCGGCGGGGCGAGCTCGACGACGTAGGACTCGTCGGGCACCGTCTCGATCGCGGCGTGCGAGTCCACGGTCTGCGCCGCGGCGAGGATCGTGTCCTCGACGACGGGTTCGTAGACGCTGGCGACCGGGTGGTCTGCGGGGGCGGTCGCGGTCAGCGCGAGGGCCGGAATGCTCGTGGCGGCGAACAGGCCCGCCGCGAACGTCATGCCGACGGCGGCGAGCAGCGAGCGGCGGTTGCCCGCGCGACGGGCGCCGCCGGCCGAACGGGTCAGGCGGGTCAGGCGGGTGCGCAGGCGGGCGTGCAGGGGCGAAGCGGCCGCGCGGCGGCCGTGCGAGGGCAGAGTCATACGGGGGCGTTCGGGTTTCGTATCGGGGGCGAATCAGTCACGAGTACACGGCTGAGAAAACTTCAGCTACCGTACGAGTCGTTTCTGAGAGGCCCCTGCCCGGAACATCCATGAATCGTCAAAGCCCTGGTCGCGCTCTCATCCGCGCAACGCCCGCGAACGACGGATGCCCCGGAGCACGCGGCTCCGAGGCATCCGTTCGTTCGACGACGCCGGCTCAGCCCTGCTTCTTCAAGCGCGACGCGGCCCGCGCGCGCTCGGTCTGGTCGAGGATCACCTTGCGGATGCGCACCTTCTCGGGCGTGACCTCGACGCACTCGTCCTCGCGGGCGAACTCCAGGCACTCCTCGAGCGTGAGCTGACGCGACGGCGTCATCGACTCGAACGTGTCGGCCGTCGACGACCGCATGTTCGTCAGCTTCTTCTCCTTCGTGATGTTCACGTCCATGTCGTCGGTGCGCGAGTTCTCACCGATCACCATGCCCTCGTAGACCTCCTCGGTGGGGTTCACGAAGAACGTCATGCGCTCCTGCAGGGCGATGATCGCGAACGGCGTCACGACCCCGGCGCGGTCGGCGACGATCGAGCCGTTGCTGCGCGTCGTGATCACGCCCGCCCACTCGTCGTAGCCGTGCGAGATCGCGTTCGCGATGCCCGTGCCGCGCGTGATCGTGAGGAACTCGGTGCGGAACCCGATGAGCCCGCGGCTCGGCACGATGAACTCCATCCGAACCCAGCCGGTGCCGTGGTTCGCCATGTTGTCCATCCGGCCCTTGCGGGCGGCCAGCAGCTGGGTGATCGCACCGAGGTACTCCTCGGGCGCGTCGATCGTGAGGTGCTCGTACGGCTCGTGCACCTTGCCGTTCACCTGCTTGGTGACCACCTGCGGCTTGCCGACGGTGAGCTCGAAACCCTCGCGGCGCATCTGCTCGACGAGGATGGCGAGCGCCAGCTCGCCGCGGCCCTGCACCTCCCACGCGTCGGGCCGGCCGATCTCGACCACCTTCAGCGACACGTTGCCGACGAGCTCGCGGTCGAGGCGGTCCTTCACCATGCGCGCGGTGAGCTTGTGCCCCTTCACCTTGCCGACGATCGGCGACGTGTTGGTGCCGATGGTCATCGAGATCGCGGGGTCGTCGACGTGGATCGCGGGCAGCGGGCGCACGTCATCGGGGTCGGCGAGCGTCTCGCCGATCGTGATCTCCTCGATGCCGGCGACCGCGATGATGTCGCCGGGGCCGGCCTCCTCGGCCGGGAACCGGTCGAGTGCCTTCGTCTTCAACAGCTCGGTGATGCGCACGTTCGAGTGCGAGCCGTCGTGGCGCACCCACGCGACCGTCTGACCCTTGCGGATCCGGCCGTTGAAGACGCGCAGCAGCGCGAGACGGCCGAGGAACGGCGACGCGTCGAGGTTCGTGACCCACGCCTGCAGCGGCGCCTCGTCGTCGTACGTCGGGGCAGGCACGTGCTCGAGGATTGCGCCGAACAGCGGCTCGAGGTCGTCGCTGTCGGGCAGTTCGCCGTTCGCGGGCCGGTTCAGCGACGCACGACCGGCCTTGCCCGACGCGTAGACCACGGGAACGTCGAGGATCGCGTCGACGTCGAGGTCGGGCACGTCGTCGGCGAGGTCGCTCGCGAGGCCGAGCAGCAGGTCGTGGCTCTCCTCCTCGACCTCTTCGATGCGGGCGTCGGGGCGGTCGGTCTTGTTCACCAGCAGGATGACCGGCAGCTTCGCCTCGAGCGCCTTGCGCAGCACGAATCGGGTCTGCGGCAGCGGCCCCTCGCTCGCGTCGACCAGGAGCACCACGCCGTCGACCATCGACAGACCGCGCTCGACCTCGCCGCCGAAATCGGCGTGACCCGGGGTGTCGATCACGTTGATCGTCACCGAACCGCCGTTCGCGTGCGCACCGCGGTATTCGACCGCGGTGTTCTTCGCGAGGATCGTGATGCCCTTCTCGCGCTCGAGCTCGTTCGAGTCCATGGCGCGCTCGTCGACGTGCGCGTGCTCGGCGAACGAATGGGTCTGCTTGAGCATCGCGTCGACGAGCGTCGTCTTGCCGTGGTCGACGTGCGCGACGATCGCGACGTTGCGCAGGTCGGAGCGGGTGGCCTTCGCCATGTGTGGAGTCCTCGCCGTGGGGCATCCGCCGCCCGCTGCGCACGGTCGCGCGCCGGCAGCGCGGATGCGCTGATGGAAGTCGTGGGAGCGCCGTCGGCCGCGGAAACGGCGGGCGCGACGTCCAGCCTACCGCGCGGAACCCGAGTGGACGCCGAACGCCCGGTCGCACGAAGCGGCCGGGCGTTCGGGATGCTGGGCGCTTACGCGCCGAGCGTCAGGTTCGCGCCCGGGATCGCGGCGAGCAGGTCGCGCGTGTACTGCTCCTTCGGGTCGTCGAAGACCTCGTCGGTCGTCGCCGCCTCGACGATGCGCCCGCGCTGCATCACGCACACGTTGTCGGCGATGACGCGCACGACCGCGAGGTCGTGCGTGATGAAGAGGTACGTCAGCCCCAGCTCGGCCTGCAGATCGGCGAGCAGGCGCAGGATCTGCGCCTGCACGAGCACGTCGAGCGCCGAGACCGCCTCGTCGAGCACGATGATCTCGGGCTTCAGCGCGAGGGCCCGCGCGATCGCGATGCGCTGGCGCTGACCGCCCGACAGCTCGTTCGGGTACCGGCCGACGAGCGTGCGCGGCAGCGACACCTGGTCGAGCAGCTCGTACACGCGCTCGCGGCGCGACGCACGGTCGCCCACCTTGTGCGTGTACAGCGGTTCGCTGATGGTGTTGCCGATGTTGCGCAGCGGGTTCAGCGAACCGTACGGGTCCTGGAAGACCGGCTGCATGCGGCTGCGCAGCGAGAACAGCTCGCCGCCGCTCGTGGACGCCAGATCTCTGCCGCCCACGAGGATGCGACCCTTCGTCGCATCCTCGAGCTTCAGGATCATCTTCGCCACGGTCGACTTGCCCGACCCCGACTCGCCGACGAGCGCCGTCGTGGTGCCCTTCGCGATCTGGAAGGACACGTCGTCGACCGCGGTGAAGTCGCCCGACCCGCGGATCTTGAACACCTTGGTCAGGTTCTCGACCACGATCGCCGGCGGCTGCGCGGCCGCGGCCTCGAGCGCCTCGGCCCGTGCCTCGGCGGTCGCGATGAGGTCGATCTCGTCGCCCGCGACGGTCGAAGCATCCGCCTCGATCGCCTGTTCGGCCGCCTGGATGCTGCCCGACGCCTGGATGCGGCGCGAGGCGAGGCTGGGCGCGGCGGCGACGAGCCGCTGCGTGTACGGGTGCTGCGGGTTCTGCAGGATCTGCAGCGACGGCCCCGACTCGACGATCTTGCCCTTGTACATCACGACCAGCTGCTCGGCGCGCTCGGCCGCGAGACCGAGATCGTGCGTGATGAACAGCAGGGTGGTGCCGAGCTCGCGGGTGAGCGATTCGAGGTGGTCGAGGATGACCCGCTGCACCGTCACGTCGAGGGCCGAGGTCGGCTCGTCGGCGATGAGCAGCTGCGGGTCCGCCGCCAGGCCCATGCCGATCAGCACACGCTGGCGCATGCCGCCCGAGAACTGGTGCGGGAACTGCTTCAGCCGCCGGTCGGCGTCCTGCAGCCCGGCCTGCTTCAGCACCTCGATGGCGCGCGCCTTCACGGCCTTCTTGCCGGTGGCGATGCCGTTCGCGCGGATCGCCTCCTCGACCTGGAAGCCGATCGACCACACCGGGTTGAGGTTCGACATCGGGTCCTGGGGGACGAACCCGATCTTCCGACCGCGGATCTGCTCCATCTCGCGCTTGGAGACCTTCGTCAAGTCCTGCCCGTCGAGCAGGATCTGGCCGCCGGTGACGCGACCGCTGCCGGGCAGCAGGTTGATGATGGCGTGCGCCGTCGTGGACTTCCCCGACCCCGACTCGCCCACGATGGCGAGGCTCTGACCCCGGTAGAGGCTGAAGCTCACGCCGTCGACGGCGGTCACCATGCCCTCCTGGGTCTTGAAGCCGACCTCGAGGTTCTTGATCTGCAGGAGCGGCTGCTCCTCGCCGTGCTGCACGTTGGCTCCGTTCAGGATGTCGCTCATCGACGTGCCCTCGCCTTCGGGTCGAGCGCGTCGCGGACGACCTCGCCGAGCATGATGAACGCGAGCACCGTCACCGACAGGGCGATCGACGGCAGGATCAGCGTCTGCGGCGCGGTGCGCAGGCTGGTCTGCGCCGCCGAGATGTCATTGCCCCACGACATCGTCGACGGCGGCAGGCCGACGCCGAGGAACGACAGGGTCGCCTCGGCGACGATCGCGCCGGCGAGGCCGATCGTCGTGATGACGATCACGGGTGCGATCGAGTTGGGCAGCACGTGCCGGATGAGGATGCGCAGGCGCGAGACGCCCAGCGCGGTGGACGCCATCACGAAGTCGGCGTTCTTCACCCTCAGGATCTCGGCTCGGAGCACACGCGCGGTCGCCGGCCACGCGAAGATGCCGATCGCGAGCGAGATCACCCACACGTTCGCGTACTGCGAGAACACCGACATGATGACCACGGCCGCGAGGATGTAGGGGATCGAGAAGAAGATGTCGCCGAGACGCGAGAGCACCGAGTCGACCCAGCCGCCGTAGAAACCGGCCAGGGCGCCGAAGACGATGCCGAGCACCGCGATCAGGAACGTCACGATGAGCCCCACCGAGAGGGAGGTCGACGTGCCGTGGATGATGCGCGAGTAGATGTCGCAGCCCTGGCGCGTGAACCCGAGCGGGTGACCGGGCGCGGGCCCGCCGTTGCTGTTCGCGAGCTGGCAGTCGTTGTTCGGCGGCGTCTGGGTGAACAGCCCGGGGAACAGCGCGACGATCACGACGACGACGATGATCACGGCCGAGATCCAGAACATCGGCCGGCGGCGGATGTCCATCCAGGCGTCGCGCCAGAGGTTCGACGGCTTGCCGTCGGCCCGGACCGCGTCGATCGCCGCGACCGGAGTCTCGTCGACGGGCGCGACGAAGTGCTGCTGATCGGGTCGGGTGGTGTCACTTCGCATAGCGGATCCTCGGGTCGAGCACGGCGTACAGCAGATCCACCAGCAGGTTCACAACCAGGTAGATCAGCACCATGACGGTCACGAAGGAGACGACGGTCGGCCCCTCTCCTCGGATGATCGCCTGGTAGAGGGTGTTGCCGACACCGGGCACGTTGAAGATGCCCTCGGTGACGGTCGCGCCGACCATCAGCACGCCGAAGTCCACGGCGAGGTAGGTGACGACGGGAATGAGCGAGTTGCGCAGGATGTGCACCGGCACGATGCGGCTCCGCGAGAGGCCCTTCGACGCGGCGGTGCGCACGAAGTCCTGGCCGTCGGTGTCGATGACCGACGCGCGCGTGAGGCGCACGATCTGCGCGAAGCTGATCGTCGCGAGCACGATCGCCGGGAGTATCAGGTCTTGGAGCGGAGCCCCGGCTCCGACGGTCGCTCTGAACCACCCGAGTTGGATGCCGAACAGCCACTGGCAGACGAAGGCGATGACGAAGATCGGCAGCGAGATGAGGATCAGGCTCACCACGAGCGCGCTGGCGTCGAAGATGCCGCCCTTGCGCAGGCCCGAGACGAGGCCGACCGTGATGCCCGCGACCATCTCGAAGAACACCGCGATCACGGCGAGCTGGAGCGTCACCGGGAAGGTGCGGGCCAGGATCTCGGAGACCGGCTCACCCGAGAACGAGGTGCCGAAGTCGCCGCGGAAGATGCCGCCGAGGAAGAGGAAGTACTGGACGATGAAGGGCTGATCGAGGTGGTACTTCTCGCGCAGGGCTTCGATGACCTGCGGCGGCGGCGTCTTGTCGCCGAAAAGGGCGACGATCGGGTCGCCCGGCATGGCGAACACCATGAAATAGATGAGGAAAGTGGTGCCGAGGAGGACAGGGATTGCCTGCAGCAGTCGGCGCACGATGTAGCCGGTCATGGATCAGACCCGCCGTTCCGTGGAAGTTGGCATGCGAAGGAACCTCACGTAAGTGGGAGTGCTCCCCACGATGCTACGCCGGATCACGTGTGCACCGGGGGAAACGTGGGTGTGGGGCGGCGGCCGGATGGCCGCCGCCCCACGGGCGCCTCAGAGTCTAACCCCGAGGGCGGATGGAACGAGAATTACTCGCCCTTGGTGATCTCGTAGTAGAGCGGGACCGAGTTCCAGCCGAACTGGACGTTCTCGACCTGGGTGCTCCACGCGCCGTTCACGTTCGAGTACCAGAGCGGGATCGCGGGGAGGTCCTGGAAGAGGATCTCCTGCGCGGCCTGGAACTTCTCGTTCGCGGCGTCGAGGTCGGTCTCAGCGAGGCCCTGGGAGAGGAGCTGGTCGACCTCGGGGTTCGAGTAGTCACCGTCGTTCGAACCGGCGCCGGTGCCGTACAGCGGGCCGAGGAAGTTGAACAGCGCCGGGTAGTCGGCCTGCCAACCGCTGCGGAACGCGGTCTGGATGGTGCGGTTCGTGATGAGGGTGCGCGCCTCGGCGAAGGTCGGGTACGGAGCGCCCGACGAGTCGATGCCGAGGTTGTTCTTCAGCTGGTTGGTGACCGCGTCGACCCAGCTCGCGTGACCGCCGTCGGCGTTGTACGCGATCTGGAACGTGCCGTCCCACGGCGAGATGGCGTCGGCCTGAGCCCACAGCTCCTTCGCCTTCTCGGGGTCGAAGTCGAGCACCTCGCTGCCGGGGATGCTGTCCGAGAAGCCGTCGATGACCGGCGAGGTGAAGTCGCTGGCCGGGGTGCGGGTGCCGTTGAAGATGACCTCGGTGACCTCGTCACGGTCGATCGCCAGCGACAGCGCCTGGCGGCGCAGCTTGCCCTCTTCGCCGTCGAAGTGCGGAAGACGGCCCGGGATGGTGAAGGACTGGAAGATGGCCGCGGGCTGGTTGACCGCGCGGTCGCCGAACTCGTCCTCGTAGGTCTCCAGCGCCGAGTCGGGGATGGCGTCGAGCACGTCGAGGTTGTCGGCCTGCAGGTCCGCGTACGCGGCGTCCTGCGAGGCGTAGAAGATGATCGAGAGACCGTCGTTCTTCGGCGCGCGAGGCCCGTCGTAGTCGGGGTTCACGGCGAGGTCGATGCGCTCGTTGTGCTTCCACGCGCCTTCACCGTCGAGCATGTACGGACCGTTGCCGACGGGGTTGTTGCCGAACGCCTCGAGGTCGTCGAACGCCGACTCGGGCAGCGGGTAGAAGGCCGAGTAGCCGAGTCGCAGCGGGAAGTCCGACTCGGGCTGGTTCAGCTCGACCGTGAACGTGGTGTCGTCGACGACCACGAGGCCCGGAAGCTCGGGAACCGACTCGTCGTAGCTGAAGCCCTTGATCGACTCGAAGAAGTACTGCGAGAGCTGCGGGCCGTTCGCGGTGTCGGCGCCGTAGTTCCACGCGTCGACGAACGAGTGCGCGGTGACGGGCTCGCCGTTCGTGAACGTCAGGCCGTCGCGGATCTTGATCGTGTAGTTCTGCGCGTCCTCGGTCTCGATCGACTCGGCGACGTCGTTGTGCGGAGCACCCTCGGCGTCGTAGTAGACGAGGCCCGCGAAGATGGCGTCGAGGATCTTGCCGCCGCCGGTTTCGTTGGTGTTGGTCGGCACCAGCGGGTTCTGGGGCTCCGAGCCGTTCGTGGTGATGATCCCGCCACCGGCCGCGCCGGTGGACTCGGGCGCGCTGCTCGAGCAGCCGGCGAGCGTCAGCGCGCCCGCGGCAGCAAGAGCAATGGCTGCGACGCCGATTCTCTTGATCTTCAATGTTCCTCCTGTGAGATGTGCACAACGGATGGCGGCTCGTGGCCGTTCCGCGCGCGGATGGAATCAGACTAGGTATGCCCCGCGGCAGACGCCAAATACATCCGGAAACCGTTATCGACGCGCAACCTGCACCACATTCGGGGGGCACGAAGCGTGCACGGGACGCACGATCGTTGCGTTCAGGCGCCCCATGCGAGGATTCAGCCATGTCGAACGCTGCTCGGTTGCGCCTCGAGACGGCCATCGTCCTCGGGCTCTCGCTCGGGGCATCCGCCGTGTACTCGATCGTCGCGATCATCGCGCGCGTGACGGCCGAGACGCCGCTCGCCGACCAGTCCGCCGCGATCAACCAGTCGCGGTCGCCGCGCGAATGGCTCGACTTCACGTACCAGTTCCTCGACGTGTTCTTCGGGCTGTTCGTGGTCGCGCTCGCGCTGTATCTGCTGTGGCAGCCGGGCGTCTCGCCGTTCCGGCGCATCGGCTTCGACCTGACGCGCCCGTGGCGCGACCTCGGCGCCGGCGTCGCGCTGGTGGCGGTCATCGGCGTTCCCGGCCTCGCGCTCTACGCGGCGGGGCGGGCGCTCGGGTTCACGGTGGCGGTCGTGCCCGCACCGCTCGACGCGCACTGGTGGACCATCCCGATCCTCGTGCTCGCGGCGCTGAAGGCCGCGCTCACCGAAGAGGTGATCGTGGTCGGGTACCTCTTCACGCGGCTGCGCGAGCTCGGCCTCGGACCGTGGGCGACGATCGTGTCCAGCGCGCTGCTGCGCGGCACCTACCACCTCTACCAGGGGTTCGGTCCGTTCATCGGCAACGCCCTGATGGGCGTCGTGTTCGGGTGGGCCTACACCAGGTGGGGTCGCACGATGCCGCTCGTCATCGCGCACTGGATCATCGACATCGTGTCGTTCGTCGGCTACCCGCTCGCGCTGTCGTGGTGGCCGGGGCTGTTCGCCCCGACGGGCTGAGGAACGGACCGCGGCGGTTGCGGCATCCGTCGCTGGTTGGCGAGGTGGTCACCCGAGGCGAGCGCGACGACGGTCGCGGGCATCGGCGGCAGGGCCTCCTCGGATGCCTCGAATCGCGGGTCGAGGTCGGATCCGCGGGCGCGGGCGACGTCGAACCACGCGCGTCGGCTCGGGCTGCACACCGCACCGAACGCCTCGTCGCCGAACACCCCGCCGTAGGAGAAGTCGCTGAGCGCCTGCGCGCGGCGAAGCGCCGCCGCGGTACCCGGGTCCCGACGCTCGATCTGGCGCGCGCGCCGGTCGAGCGCGAGGCCGTCGGAGGCGAGCAGCGTCGAGCCCACGAACAGGCCCGCGAACGCCAGACCCGCCACGACGCTGATGAGATCACCGGACATGAGCACCCCCGATCCGAGTGATCCTCAGTGTACGCCGATGCGCCCCGCCCGTCCCCGTTGCGTGCGAACGTGCGGCGAGCGCGACTACGCGAACGCCTCCACCGGCGGGCAGGCGCAGACGAGGTTGCGGTCGCCGAACGCCTGGTCGATGCGGCGCACGGGTGCCCAGTACTTGTTCCGCACCAGCGAGCGCACCGGGTAGACCGCCTGCTCGCGGGTGTAAGGGTGCGTCCACTCCCCCACCACGACCGACTCGGCGGTGTGCGGGGCGTTGTGCAGCGGGTTGTCGTCGGCCGGCCACTCGCCGCGGCCCACCGCGTCGGCCTCCGCCTTGATCGCGATCATCGCCTCGACGAACCGGTCGAGTTCGGCCAGGTCCTCCGACTCGGTCGGCTCGACCATGAGCGTGCCCGCCACCGGGAACGACATCGTCGGCGCGTGGAACCCGTAGTCGACGAGACGCTTGGCCACGTCGTCGACGGTCACCCCGGTCGCCGCGGTCAGCGGCCGCAGATCGAGGATGCACTCGTGCGCGACGAGCCCGTTCTCGCCCGTGTACAGCACCGGGTAGTGCGCGCGCAGCCGCGCCGCGACGTAGTTCGCCGCGAGCACCGCCGCGGCCGTGGCATCCCGCAGCCCGTCGGCGCCCATCATGCGCACGTACGCCCACGAGATCGGCAGGATCGACGGCGACCCGTAGGGCGCCGCCGAGACCGGCCCGCCGTCGTGGGTGACGCCGCCCGCATGGTCGGCGCGCTGCGCCAGCGGGTGGCCGGGCAGGTACGGCGCGAGATGCGCCTTCGCCGCGACCGGGCCGACGCCCGGCCCGCCGCCGCCGTGCGGGATGCAGAACGTCTTGTGCAGGTTCAGGTGCGAGACATCCCCGCCGAAGTCGCCGAACCGGGCGAAGCCGAGCAGCGCGTTGAGGTTCGCACCGTCGACGTACACCTGGCCGCCCGCATCGTGCACGGCCTGCGTGACCTCGGCCACATCGTGTTCGTACACGCCGTGCGTCGACGGGTAGGTGATCATGAGCGCGGCGAGCTTGTCGGCGTGCTCGGCGACCTTCGCCCGAAGGTCGGCGAGGTCGACGTTGCCGAGCTCGTCGGTCGCGACCACCACGACCCGCATGCCGGCCAGCACCGCCGACGCGGCGTTCGTGCCGTGCGCGCTCGACGGAATGAGGCACACGTCGCGCTCGGCCTCGCCGTTCGCGCGGTGGTAGCCGCGGATCGCGAGCAGGCCCGCGAGCTCGCCCTGCGAGCCCGCGTTCGGCTGCAGCGACACCGTGTCGTACCCGGTGACCTCGGCGAGCCACGACTCGAGCTGCTCGATCATGCCGAGCGAGCCGACCACGTCGGCCTCGGGCGCGAACGGGTGCAGGTCGGCGAACGCGGGCCAGGTGACGGCCTGCATCTCGGTCGCCGCGTTCAGCTTCATGGTGCACGAGCCGAGCGGGATCATGCCTCGGTCGAGCGCGTAGTCGCGGTCGGCGAGGGTCTTCAGATACCGCATCATCTGCGTTTCGGAGTGGTGGCTGTTGAACACCGGGTGCTGCAGATACGACGAGGTGCGGCGGAGCCCCGCGGGCAGCGCGTTCGCGTCGAGGGCGACGGCAGCCCAGGCCCCTGAGCCGGTCGAAGGGTGCTCCTCGGGCCCGCCGAACGCGCGCACGACGGCGTGCAGGTCGTCGAGCGTCGTCGTCTCGTCGACCGAGACCTGCACGGTCGCGTCGTCGGCCGCCCACAGGTGCACGCCGAGGTCGCGCGCCCGCTCCACGACGTGCGACGCGAGGCCGGGCACCACCACGCGCAGCGTGTCGAAGTACGCGTCGTGCACGACGGACTGGCCGAGCTCGGTCAGCCAGCCGGCCAGCAGGGTCGCCTTCGCAGCGACCTCGGTCGCGATGAACCGGATGCCTCGCGGCCCGTGGTACACCGCGTACATCGACGCCATCACGGCGAGCAGGACCTGCGCGGTGCAGATGTTCGACGTCGCCTTCTCACGGCGGATGTGCTGTTCGCGGGCCTGCAGGCTGAGCCGGTACGCGGGGGCGCCCGAGGCATCCACCGAGACCCCGACCAACCGGCCCGGAAGCTGACGCTCCAGCCCCTTGCGCACCGCCATGTACCCGGCGTGCGGCCCGCCGAAGCCCATCGGCACCCCGAACCGCTGCGAGGTCCCGACCGCGACGTCGGCACCGAGCTCGCCGGGCGACGTGATGAGCGCGAGCGCGAGCAGGTCGGCGGCGACGACGGCCAGCGCGCCCTGCGCCTTCGAGGCGGCGATGAGCGCGGACGGGTCCCACACGCGACCGGACGCCCCGGGGTACTGCACGAACACGCCGAAGTGCTCGCCGAGAACGCTCCCCGAGCCCGTCGACGGGAGCCCACCCGCTTCGACAAGCTCAGCGGGCTCGAGGACGCTCCCTGAGCCCGTCGAAGGGAGCCCACCCGCTTCGACAAGCTCAGCGGGCTCGACAAGCTCAGCGGGCTCGACAAGCTCAGCGGGCTCGACAGGCTCAGCGCGCCGTGCCGCGATCTCCGCGAGCGGCGCCTCGACGAGCTCGATGCCGACCGCCTCGGCGCGCGAGCGCAGCAGCGCGAGGGTCTGCGGCAGCGCGTCGGCGTCGACGATGAACCGGTTCGACGCCGACTTCGAGGCACGGCGGGCCAGCAGCATGCCTTCGACGACGGCGGTGCCCTCGTCGAGCATCGACGCGTTGGCGATGTCGAGGCCGGTGAGGTCTTCGACCATGGTCTGGAAGTTGATCAGCGCCTCGAGCCGGCCCTGCGAGATCTCGGGCTGGTACGGCGTGTACGCGGTGTACCAGCTGGGGTTCTCGAGCACGTTCCGCTGGATGACCGCGGGGGTCACGGTGCCGTAGTAGCCGAGCCCGATCATCGAGGTGCGCACGGTGTTCTGCGCGGCGAGGTCGCGCAGTTCGGCGAGCGCCTCGCGCTCGGTCGCGGCGGCGGGGATGGCGCTGGAGAGCACTTCGCCCATGCGGATCGAGGTCGGCACGGCGGCGGCCATGAGCGCGTCGACCGTGTCGTGGCCGACGACCTCGAGCATGCGCGCGTGGTCGTCGGGGGTGGTGCCGAGGTGGCGGCGCCCGAAGGCGTCCTGCGCGAAGGTGGTGCCCATCGACTACTCGCCGACCAGGGCGCGGTACTCGTCGTGGCTGAGCAGCTGCGGCAGGGATGCGGCGGCGACCTTGATCAGCCAGCCCTCGCCGAACGGGTCGCTGTTGACCAGCTCGGGAGCGTCGACGACGGCCTGGTTCGACTCGACGATCTCGCCGTCGACCGGCGAGAACAGTTCGCCGACCGACTTGGTCGACTCGATCTCGCCGACCACGGTGCCGGCGGTCACGGCGGTGCCGGCGGCGGGCAGGTCGACGTAGACGACGTCGCCGAGCTTCTCGGCGGCGTAGTCGGTGATGCCGATGGTCACCACGCCGGTCCCTGAGCCTGTCGAAGGGCCGACCAGCACCCATTCGTGCTCGGGGGTGTACCGCAGGCTGGTCACGTCGGTCATGTGGGTCTCCTCGTTCGGTGGGTTCGTTCGCGGATTCGCGGGTCGGTGGATGCCGGACGGGCCGGTCAGGCCGGGCGGCGGTAGAAGGGCAGCGGCACGACGGATGCCTCGATGCGCGTGCCGCGCACGTCGAGGTGCAGCGTGGTGCCGGGTTCGGCGTGGGCGGGGTCGACGAACGCCATCGCGATGGGGTGGCCGAGCGTCGGCGACAGAGCACCCGAGGTCACGACGCCGACCTTCGCGGCATCCGCCCCTGCCCCGTCGAACACCTCGTAGCCGTGGCGGGCCGCGCGGCGGCCCGAGGCTGCGAGACCGACCAGCACCGGGGCATCCGCGGGCCGGCCGTCCTCGGTGGCGGCGCGTCCGACGAAGTCGCCCTCCTTCGAGAGCGCGACGACCCGCCCGAGACCGGCCTGGTCGGGGCGGATGTCGCGCCCGAGCTCCTGCCCGTAGAGCGGCATGCCCGCCTCGAGTCGCAGGGTGTCGCGGCTCGCGAGCCCGCACGGGACGACCCGCGAACCCCCGGTTTCGCGGAACGCCTCCCATAGCGCGGGGGCGCGTCCGGGCGCGAGGTAGAACTCGAAGCCGTCTTCACCGGTGTAGCCGGTGCGGGCGACGAGCACGGGCTCGCCCTGGTATTCGGCGGCGACCGCGCGGTAGTACTTCAGCCCCTGGATCGCGGCGACGAAGTCGTCGTGGTCGTTGCCGGGGCCCTGCAGGCCGAATCCCTCGGTCTCGAGCAGCACGTCGACCGCGTCGGGTCCCTGCAGCGCGATGAGCGCCACGTCGTCGCTCTCGTCGAACACCTCGGCGTCGAAGGGCGCGGTGCGGTCGCGCAGCTCGTCGGCGACGACCTCGCGGTTCGCGGCGTTCGCGACGACGAGGTAGCGGTCGTCGCCGGTGCGGTACACCACGAGGTCGTCGATGACCCCGCCGTCGCGGCCGAGCAGCAGCGTGTACTTCGCCTGTCCGAGCTCGATCGCGCTCAGCTTGCCGGCCAGTGCGTAGTCGAGGGCGACGGATGCCTCGGGGCCGACGACGAGGATCTCGCCCATGTGCGAGAGGTCGAAGAGCCCGGCGTGCCGGCGCACCGCGTGGTGCTCGGCGAGGTCGGACGCGTACCGCACCGGCATCTGCCAGCCGGCGAAGTCGGTGAAGCTCGCGCCCGCGGCGCGGTGCACGGCGTCGAGCGGGCTGAGGCGTTCTTGCGCCTGGCTTGCTTCGGGGGTGGTACCGAGATCGGTCATGAGTTCTCCGGATCGCGCGGATCACGCGGCGGACGCCGCGCTGGGAACTCCCCCTCTGTCATGGGCCTGAGAGTTTCACACCCGATCGTTCGGGGGCTTTCACCGTGGGCGGGGCGACGCGATGCGTCGCCCGCTTTTCAGAGCGGCCTCGTCGTCGCGGTGATACGACCTGAGAGATTGGCGGGGAGGCTTGCTCCTTCGGTGCCGGCTGGGCCGCTGGTGCTGGCTGCCGGCTCTCCCGCGACGCGTCGATGGCCCGGTATTCGGTTCTCGGGTCGATCCTAGCCGACGGGTCGCCGCGCGTCCCGCGATTCGCGTTCTGGTCAAACTGACTGTAAGCTGGTTCCCGCACTTCGAGTCAATTTGACCAGAAGGCCAGGACCGACGAGGAAGGACGCACGGATGTCACGACCGCCCGGTTCCGACGCACGGCTCGCCGTGTCGACCGTGATCTTCGCGCTCGAGCCGGGGGTCACGCCCGACGGCGTCGAGCACGAGGCATCCGGGCCCCGGTCGCTGTGGATCCCCCTCGTGCGCCGCCTGCGCGGGCCCGGCAAGGACCGCTGGGCGCTTCCCGGCGGATGGCTCGGCGCCGGCGAAGCCCTCGAGACCGCCGCCGCCCGAACCCTCGAAGAGACGACCGGCGTCACGCCGGCGTACCTCGAACAGCTCTACACCTTCGGGTCCCCCGACCGCTCCCCCGGCGAACGCGTCGTGTCGGTCGTGTACTGGGCGCTCGTGCGGCCCGAAGAGACGACCGGCGCGATCGACGACCCGAACGTGCGCTGGTTCGACCCCGACTCCCTGCCCCCGCTCGCCTTCGACCACAACCTGATCGTCGAGTACGCGCTCGCGCGGCTGCGCACGAAGCTCGGGTACTCGCAGATCGCGCACGCGTTCCTCGACGAGACGTTCACGCTCGCCGAACTGCGCGAGGTGTACGAGACCGTGCTGCGCCGCCCGCTCGACCCCGCGAACTTCCGTCGCACCGTCGAAGCATCCGGCGCCCTCGTCGAGACCGGCGAAGTGCGCACCGGCACCCCCCACCGCCCGCCCAAGCTGTACCGCCCCGCCGAGCCGGCCGACGCCGGCGCCAACGGGTTGTTCCGAGTCCCCATCGCACCGCACCTGAGGAAGCAGTCATGACGCTCACCGATCCCGCCACCGCCGGCCCCGCCGCCGATCACGCCGACGGCCGCGCCGCCGCCGACGTGCGCCTCGGAGCATCCGTCGACCGGAGCATCCGGCTCATCTCCACCGGGAAGCAGACCGGCTCGACCTGCGCGCCCGAGCTCGCCGACGGGCCGTGGACCTTCGATCTCGGCCCGTCCGGGTACGGCCCCGGCGCCTCGATGGGCGACGTCATCCCCGCGGGCGCCCCGCGCCAGGGCGCCCTGCCCGCCGAGTACCGCACCGCGACGAACGACGAACTGCACGAGCGCATCCGCGCCGCGAAGGCGACGCTCGGCGACCGCGTCGTCGTGCTCGGCCACTTCTACCAGCGCGACGAAGTCGTCCAGCACGCCGACTTCGTGGGCGACTCGTTCCAGCTCGCGAACGCGGCCCTCACCCGGCCCGACGCCGAGGCGATCGTGTTCTGCGGCGTGCACTTCATGGCCGAGACCGCCGACCTGCTGTCGCGGCCCGAGCAGGCCGTCATCCTGCCGAACCTCGCCGCCGGATGCTCCATGGCCGACATGGCCGACGAGTCCAGCGTCGAAGAGTGCTGGGAGCAGCTCGCCGAGGTGTACGGCGACCTCGACGCCGTCGACGCCGACGGGCGAGTGCCGGTCATCCCGGTCACGTACATGAACTCGTCGGCCGCGCTCAAGGGCTTCGTCGGCCGGCACGGCGGCATCGTGTGCACCTCGTCGAACGCGCGCACGGTGCTCGAGCGAGCGTTCGAGCAGGGGCAGCGGGTGCTGTTCTTCCCCGACCAGCATCTCGGGCGCAACACCGCGAAGGCGATGGGCGTGCCGCTGGAGCTGATGCCGATGTGGAACCCGCGCAAGCCGCTCGGCGGGTCCTCGGCCGCCGAGCTCGCCGATGCCCGGGTCATCCTCTGGCACGGGTTCTGCTCGGTGCACAAGCGGTTCACCGTCGAGCAGATCGAGGCGGCTCGGCGCGACCACCCCGGCGTGCAGGTGATCGTGCACCCCGAGTGCCCGATGCCCGTCGTCGACGCGGCCGACGCCGCCGGCTCGACCGACTTCATCGTGAAGGCGATCGCCGCCGCGCCCGCCGGAACGACCTTCGCGATCGGCACCGAGATCAACCTGGTGCAGCGGCTCGCCGCCGAGCACCCCGAGCACACGATCTTCTGCCTCGACCCGGTGGTCTGCCCCTGCTCGACGATGTACCGCATCCACCCCGGGTACCTCGCGTGGGTGCTCGAAGAGCTCGTCGCCGGGCGCATCGTGAACCGCATCCAGGTGGCCGACTCGGTCGCCGAGCCCGCGCGCCTCGCACTCGAGCGGATGCTCGCGGCGAAGCCGCCCGCCTCCGTCGGGCCCGCACCCGTGCCGTCCACCCGTCGATCGGACGCGATTCGGCGTCCGGTCGAGCCGGCGACCGCCGAATCGCGTCCGAACGACGCCGGCGCAACCGGTACCGGAGCCTGACATGACGCGGGTCCTCGTCGTCGGCGGCGGCATCGCGGGTCTGTGGACGGCGGTGCGCGCGGCCGACGCCGGCTGCGAGGTCGAGCTCGTCACGAAGGCCGAGCTCGCCGAGGGCTCGACGAGATATGCCCAGGGCGGCATCGCCGCGGCGCTGTTCCCCGACGACTCGACCGACCGGCACTTCGCCGACACGATCGAGGCCGGCGCCGGCCTGGCCGACCCCGCCGCCGTGCGGGTGCTCGTCGACGAGGGCGCGGCCCGGGTGCGCGACCTGATCCGGTTCGGCGTCGGGTTCGACCGCGGCGACGACGGGCTCGCCCGCGGGCTCGAAGCGGCGCACTCGCGGGCCCGCATCGTGCACGCCGGCGGCGACGCGACCGGCGCGGCGATCGAGACGGCGCTGGTCGCCACGGTGCGCCGTCGTGCGGTCGCGATCGTCGAGGGCGCGATGCTCGTCGACCTCGTCATCGACGCGGGCCGAGTCGTCGGGGCCACGATCCTCGAGCGCGACGGCTCGCTCGTCGAACGGCGTGCCGACGCCGTCGTGCTCGCCACCGGCGGCAGTGGATGCCTCTACCGGCATACGACGAACCCGGTGGTCGCGACGGGCGACGGCGTGGCGGCCGCGTGGCGCGCCGGCGCGGAGGTCGCCGACCTCGAGTTCACCCAGTTCCACCCCACCGCGCTGGCCGCCCCCGGCACGCCGCTCATCTCCGAGGCGGTGCGCGGCGAGGGCGCGGTGCTGCGCGACGCCCGTGGCATCCGGTTCATGACCGGGCTCGATCCGCGAGCCGAGCTCGCGCCCCGCGACGTGGTCGCCCGCGGGGTGTGGGCGGCGATGGCCGCCCAGGGCGGGCAGCCGGTCTTCCTCGATGCGACCGCGCTCGGGCGCGAGTTCCTCGCACGGCGGTTCCCGGGCATCGACGCGTCGGTGCGCGCGGCCGGGTACGACTGGTCGGATGCCCCGGTGCCGATCACGCCCGCAGCGCACTACGCGATGGGCGGCATCGCGACCGACCTGCACGGCCGCTCGAGCCTGCCCGGGCTGTATGCCGTGGGCGAGTGCGCCCGCACCGGCGTGCACGGAGCGAACCGGCTCGCGTCGAACTCGCTGCTCGAGGCGGCGGTCTTCGCCGAGCGGGCGGCCGCGGCGATCACCCGTGGGGGCCCGTGGGCGGCGGACGCCGGCGTAGGAACGTCATCGCGACACGCCGGGTACACCCCCACCGCGGACGGCGTGTCGCGCCGGATCTCCTACGTCGCGAACGACGAGTTCCACCGCGGCGAGCTGCAGCAGCTCATGTGGGAGCGGGTCGGGCTCGTGCGCGACGCCGACGGTCTCGCCGAGGCATCCGGCCGGCTCGCGGCCTGGCACGCGCCCGAGCCGGTCGACCGACGCACCGCGGAAGACCGCAACCTGCTCGACCTCGCCCGGCTCACCGTGGCCGCCGCGATCGCACGGCGCGAGAGCGTGGGCGCGCACTTCCGTTCCGACACCCTGCCCGCCGAGGAGGCCGCCTGATGACCGATACCCCAGCACCCGATCGACCGGAGCACCCAGCATGACCGACACCCGCGACATCGACCGCATCGTCACCGCCGCGCTCGACGATGATGCGCCCTCGAGCACGACCGCCGATCGACCGGAGCACCCAGCATGACCGACACCCGCGACATCGACCGCATCGTCACCGCCGCGCTCGATGAGGATGCGCCCTGGGGCGATCTCACCGGCGAGACGCTGATCCCGGTCGACGCGACCGCGACGGCCGACCTCGTCGCCCGTGAGGCGGGGGTGCTGAGCGGCATCGAGGTGTTCGCGGCCGCGTTCCGGCTGGTCGACCCGCGCATCGAGGTCGCCGCACTGGCGGCCGACGGCGACCGGTTCGAGGCGGGGCAGGTGCTGGCCCGCGTGGCGGGGCCGGCCCGGGGCATTCTGCGCGCCGAGCGCGTGGGGCTCAACCTGCTGCAGCGGATGAGCGGCATCGCGACGCTCACGGCCCGGTACGTCGCCGCGGTAGAGGGCACGCGCGCGCGCATCGTCGACACCCGGAAGACCACGCCGGGGCTGCGCAGCCTCGAGCGGCAGGCGGTGCGCGACGGCGGCGGGCGCAACCACCGTCGCAGCCTGTCGGACGCGGTGATGGCGAAGGACAATCACCTCGCGATCCTGACGGCGGGCGGCGCCGACCTGGCGACCGCGCTGCGCGCGGCGCGCGACCGGATGCCCCACACCGCGCACCTCGAGGTCGAGGTCGACCGGGTCGATCAGATCGAGCCGGTGCTCGCGGGCGGTGCGCAGACCGTGATGCTCGACAACTTCTCGCTCGACGACCTGCGCACGGGCGTCGCCCTGATCGGCGGGCGCGCGGTCGTCGAGGCGTCGGGCGGGGTGAACCTCGACACGGTCGCCGACATCGCTGCGACCGGGGTGGACGTGATCTCGGTCGGTGCGCTCACGCACTCGGTGCGTTCGCTCGACCTCGGGCTCGATGTCGTCGTGGAGACGGCCGCGCCATGAGCGCGCAGGCTCCCGGTGGCCGCGAGCGCGTCGTCTTCCTCGACCACGCGGCGACCACCCCGGTGCGCCGCGAGGCGCTGGAGGCGATGTGGCCGTACCTCGCCGGCTCGTTCGACGGGGCGTTCGGCAATCCGTCGAGCCGGCACCGCCTCGGCGACGAAGCGGCTCGGGCGCTCGCGTGGGCTCGCGAGCGGGTCGCGGCGGTCGCGGGCGTGCGCCCGGGCGACGTGGTGTTCACGAGCGGCGGCACCGAGGCCGACAATCTCGCGGTGAAGGGGCTCGCGCTCGCGTCGCCGCGCGGCCGGCACGTGGTCGTCTCGCCGATCGAGCATGAGGCGGTGCTCGAGGCCGCCGACGCGCTCGCGCGGCTGCACGGCTTCGAGGTGTCGTTCGTCGAGGTCGACGAGCGTGGTCGGGTGACGCCCGAGGCGCTGCGGCGGGTCGTCCGCCCCGACACGACGCTGGTGTCGGTGCAGCTGGCGAACAACGAGGTGGGCACGGTGCAGCCGGTCGCCGACCTGGCCCGCATCGCCCACGAGTCGGGCACGCTGCTGCACACCGACGCGGTGCAGGCCGCCGGGTGGCTGCCGCTGTCGCTCGACGAGCTGGGCGCGGACGCGCTGTCGCTCGCCGGGCACAAGGTCGGCGCGCCGAAGGGCACGGGTGCGCTCATCGTGCGGGGGCGGCTGCCGCTCGAGCCCGTGCTGCACGGCGGCGGGCAGGAGCGCGGGCGTCGCTCGGGTACGGAGAACGTGGCCGGCGCGGTCGGGTTCGCCACCGCGCTCGGGCTCGCCGAGGCCGAGCGGTCGGATGTCTCGCCCCGCGCCGCGGCGCTCGCGGCGCGGCTCGTCGCCCGGGTGACCGACGAGGTGCCCGGGGCCGTGCTGACCGGTGCGGCGCCGGAACCCGGCGGCGCGACCACCGACAGCGTCGGCGCGACGCGCCTGCCGGGCAGCGTGTCGTTCGTCTTCCCCGGCACCGCGGGCGAGGCGGTGCTGCTCGAGCTCGAACGCGAGGGCGTGATCTGCTCGAGCGGGTCGGCGTGCGCCGCGGGCAGCGACGAGCCGTCGCACGTGCTCACCGCGATGGGCGTCGCACCCGAGGTCGCGCAGACGGCGGTGCGGTTCACGCTGGGCGCCGACACCACGGCCGACGACATCGAGGATGCCGCGGACGCGGTCGCCCGCGCCGTCGCCGCCGTGCGGGGCATCGCGGCCGGCTGACGCCGCTTCCGGTGCGCAACTCGATGCGTTCCGATGCATCCGACGAATCGGGAATAGCGCTCCCCCGCGCCCGGCTTGACCTTGTTCGTGACCGAACGCGCCTTCCCTGAGATCGACACGTCCGCCGCTTCCCCGACCCCGGCCGCGGAGGACGCGGCCGTCCGCGCCCAGCAGCCCGCGCACGGTGCGTCGAACACGCGCGTCATCTGGTTGCTGCTCGCCGCGACCTTCGTGGTGTTCCTGAACGAGACCATCATGGGCGTCGCCATCCCGTCGCTCGTCGTCGACCTCGGCATCTCGCTCACCGCCGGGCAATGGCTGACCACGGGCTTCATGCTGACGATGGCCATCGTGATCCCGATCACGGGGTTCCTGCTGCAGCGGTTCCCGACCCGGCCGATCTTCATCACCGCGATGGGGCTGTTCTCGGCGGGCACCCTGCTGGCCGCGCTCGCGCCGGGCTTCGAGGTGCTGCTCGGCGGGCGCATCGTGCAGGCCGCCGGCACCGCGATCATGATGCCGCTGCTCATGACCACCCTGATGACGGTCGTCGCCCCCGCCGACCGCGGCCGGTTCATGGGTCGCGTGTCGATCGTGATGTCGGTCGCCCCCGCCATCGGTCCGACCATCTCGGGGCTCATCCTGAACTACCTCTCGTGGCGGTTCATGTTCTGGCTCGTGCTGCCGATCGCCGTCGCCATGCTCGTGATCGGTGCGCGTCGCGTCGAGAACGTGAGCGAGACGCGCCGCACGCCGATCGACGTGTTCTCGGTCGTGCTGTCGGCGTTCGGCTTCGGCGGACTCGTCTACGGCCTCAGCCTCGTCGGCGGCGAGGCCGCGGTCGGCGGGTCGAACCTGCCGCTGTGGATCTCGTTCGGCGTCGGCGCGGTGGGCATCGCCGCGTTCATCGTGCGACAGCTCGTGCTGCAGCGCCGCGACCGGGCGCTGCTGGATCTGCGCACCTTCCGTTCGGGCAACTTCGCGGTGTCGGTGTCGCTCATGGTCGTGATGATGGGCGCGCTGTTCGGCACGATCATCGTGCTGCCGATCTACCTTCGCAACGTGCTCCAGCTCGAGCCGCTCGCGACCGGCCTGATGCTGCTGCCCGGCGGGCTGGCGATGGGTCTGCTCGGTCCGACGGTCGGGCGACTGTACGACCGCGTCGGACCGCGCCCGCTGCTGCTGCCCGGCGCGATCGGGGTGAGCGCGGTGCTCTGGGCGCTCACGCTGGTGGGCACGCAGACGCAGCCGTGGATCGTGCTCCTCCTCCACGTGGCGCTCTCGGTGTCGCTGGCGTTCATGTTCACGCCGCTGTTCACGACCGCGCTCGGCTCGGTCGAGCCCCGCTTCTACTCGCACGCGTCGGCGATCGTGGGCACCGTGCAGCAGGTCGCGGGTGCCGCGGGCACGGCGGTGTTCATCACCGTGCTGACCGCGCATCAGGTCGCGGCCGCGGCGGGCGGTGCGAGCGGCGTCGAGGCCGAGGCATCCGGTGTTCGCGGTGCGTTCCTGATCGGTGCGATCGTCTCGCTCGCAGCCATCGCGGGTGCGGCGTTCGTGCGACGCCCGGCGGATGTCCCGGAGGGTGTGCCGGCGCACTGACCCGTCTCACGAACGATGAGAGGCCCGCCGGGTCGACCGAATGGTCGCCCGGCGGGCCTCTTCTCCGCTCCTGACGATCAGCAGTTCGGGCGGCAGCTGCGCTGCGACAGCGCGTCGACCAGCACGATGCCGAGGTCTTCGGGGTGGAACGCCGAGTAGGCGGCCCCGCCCGTCGACTTGGCGATGCGGTTCATCGCGTCCATGTCGGTGTCGGGACCGAACCCGATCATGATGACCGGCACCGGCTGCTTCTCGTCGGCGATCTTCGCGAGCTCGGCCAGCAGGGTGTCGAGATCGATGCCGTTCTCGTCTTCGTTGCGGCCGTCGGTGATGATGAGCACCGAGTTGATCTTGTCGGGGTCGTACGTGTCGCGCACGCGCTGCACGGCGGCGAGCGTGGTGTCGTACAGGCCGGTCGCTCCGCCGAGACGCTCGGGCAGCGATGCGATCACGCCCGCGATCTGCTGGGTGTGGTCGGCGTCGGCGAGGGGGCCGATGGGCACGACGTCTTCGTAGTCGAGGTCGCCGTTGCGCTGGGTGGAGAACAGCCAGACGCCCATCTCGACCTCGCCCGAGAACTTCTGCATCGCGCCGACCGCCGCCTGCTGGAACACGTCGATGCGCCGCAGCCCGTTGTCGGCCGGTTCTTCCATCGAACCCGAGACGTCGATGACGGTGAGGATGCGCGAGCGCAGCGTGAGCACGCCCCACTGCCGCAGGATCTCGACCTGCGCGGCGCCGTCGAGACCGGCCGCCGGCGTCGGCGGGGTCGCCGACAGGCCGGCGATCGTGAGCTCGCCCGTGCCGTCCAGGGCGCGGAACCCGGCCGATCGGAACGCCTTCGGGTTGTGCCGCAGCGTGCCCTCGAACGCGCCGATGAGCTTCGCGCGGGTGCCCTTCAGCTCGCCGAGCGCGATGTACGGGTAGTCGAGCGCGACGCTCCCGTCGACGGGGTAGGCGGCCGACAGCGGTTCGCCGGCGTTCTTCAGGTTGTACTCGGCCACGAGCCGCTCGCTCGAGATGACGACGGTGGGCTCGGAGCTCGACGACAGCGAGCTGAACGCGGCGCCGGTCGACGCGGGGATCGTCTTGCCCAGCGCGATCATCGCGCCGGCGAACTGGCGCGGGTCGTCGGGCGAGCTCTTCGACTTGAGCGCGAGCAGCCCGGCGAGGCTGGCCGCCGACGCTTCGGGGTCGGGCAGCAGCGCCTGCAGGCTGCCGCCGAGCACGCGCGCCCACGTGACCGGCTCGGACGCGATCTGCTCGGTCTGGGAGGCCGCCGCCGCGAAGACGATCGGCGAGGTCGCGATCGACCCCTTCGACTTCATCGGCGGGGCGTTGCGGCCGAGCGACTGCGCGGTGGCCGCGGCGCGGTCGAGCCAGACACTGGAGTCGGGGATCCAGATGTCGGCATCGAGGCCGCCGCCGGCGACGAGCGCTGCCGTGTCGGCCGCCTCCTGTGCGCGCACCTCGGTCTCCACGCAGCCGTCGCGGGAGGCGTCGAACACCTCGGCGAGGTCTTTCACCACGGGCGCGACGGAGATGTCGGCGACGACGACGAGGGTTTCGGACTCGCCGCACCCGTCTTCGGCCGAGGCGAACAGGGGGTTGAGGTGGCCGCCGGCCCACAGGAAGGCACCGGTGGAGACCACGCCGATGACGGCGACCGCCGCGACGGCGGAGACGACAAGGGGACGTACCGGCTTCTTCGCCAACGCTTCGACGCTATGCCGACCCACAGAGCACTCCCTACTGTGCGGCCCAAGGGGGGAGGGGCGGGCCGGCACCTGAACGGGTTCCCCCGTCCAGGGGGAGGGTGCAGTCAGTGTACGCGAAACCGCCTCGACTTTCCCACCCGCGGCGTCATACACTCCGAGACGGGTGCCTCTCGCGTCCGCCCGCCGCCGCCATGTCATGCGTTCCGCAGTGGTCGTGCATCGCCCGTCGAGACGGACGACGCCGATGAACCGTGCCCAGGTGCGGCCCGGCGACGGGCACCGGCGGGGCGACCGATTCCGCGATCGGCGCGAGGCGGGCCGGCAGCTCGCCGACGCGTTGCGGGGCTTCGCCCCGAGGCATCCGGTCGTGCTCGGCCTGCCCCGCGGCGGTGTGCCGGTCGCCGACGAGGTCGCCGCGGCGCTGGATGCCCCGCTCGACGTGCTGGTGGTGCGCAAACTCGGCCTGCCGCGGCAGCCCGAGGTGGCGATGGGCGCGGTCGGCGAGGGCGACGCGGTCGTCTGGAACGACGACGTGGTGCGCTCGTCGGGGGTGGGCGCGAGCGAACGGCGCCGTATCGAGGTGCGCGAGCGCGCCGAGGTCGAGGCCCGCGTGGGTCGGTTCCGCGGGGGCCGTCCGGCCGTCGATCTCGCGGGCCGCACCGCGATCGTGGTCGACGACGGGGTCGCGACGGGCGCGACGGCGCGGGTCGCGTGCCGTATCGCGCGTGAGCTCGGCGCGTCCGAGGTCGTGCTGGCGGTGCCGGTCGGGCCGCCCGAGGTGATCGCCGGGCTGCGCGAGGCCGACGAGGTCGTGTGCCTCGAACAGCCCGACTCGTTCATGGCGGTCGGCATGCACTACGTCGACTTCGGGCAGACGCCGGACGACGAGGTCGTCGCCGTGCTGCGCGAACGCGCTACTTGACCAACCGCGAGAGCACCCGGTCGGCGAGCGGCTTGCCGCCGGTCTGACACGTCGGGCAGTACTGGAAGGTCGAGTCGGCGAAGATCACCTGGCGCACCGTGTCACCGCAGACCGGGCAGGCCTCACCGGTGCGCCCGTGCACCTGCATGCCCCGCCGCTTCGCGTCCTTCAGGTCGGCGGGCGGGCGACCGGCGGCCGCGGCCCGCGCTTCGGCGAGCGTGTCGCGCATCGCGCGGTAGAGCACGTCGACCTGTTCGGGCGCGAGCTTCGCGGCGAGCGCGTAGGGCGACATGCGCGCCGCGTGCAGGATCTCGTCGGAGTACGCGTTGCCGATGCCGGCGAAGACCGACTGGTCGCGCAGCAGCCCCTTCACCTGGGTGCGCCGGCCGGCGAGGATCGCGGCGAAGTCGTCGAGGGTGAAGTCGGGCGCGGTCGGGTCGGGTCCGAGCCGGGCGATGCCGGGCACCTCGGATGCTTCGCGCACGACGTACACCGCGAGCGACTTCTTCGTGCCGGCCTCGGTGAGGTCGAACCCGGTGCCGTCGTCGAACCGCAGCCGCATCGCGAGCGGCGAGCGGCCCGGCTTCACCGGCGCGGTCGGCACCTGGTCGTACCAGCGCAGCCATCCGGCGCGAGCGAGGTGGAAGACGAGATGACCGGCCGGCGTCGCCAGGTCGAGGAACTTGCCGTGCCGCTGCACGCGCTCGACGGCCGCCCCCTCGAGCGATGAGACCGGCGGGTCGAAGGTCTTCAGCGCCGAGATCGACGCGAACCGCACCGACGCGATGGCGCGTCCGACGGCGTGCTCGCCGAGGAAGTCGACGAGCGCCTGGACCTCGGGCATCTCGGGCACGATTCCATCGTGGCATCCGGCGCCGGCATCGGCCAGCGTTCCCGAGCCGAGCGCTACGTCACCGCCGCTCCGAGGCTCGCGGCGAACGCGTCGAATCGTTCGAGGCCGGCCGACCAGTTCCCGAGATCGCTCGCGGCGTTGAGGTGGCCGTGCGGGCCGACCGCCCACAGCTCGGCCCCCCACCGGAGCGCGACCCGCTCGGCCGACGAGAACGACGCATACGGGTCGTCGCTGCTCGCGACGACGAGGGCCGGCACGCCGAGCGGGTCGCGGGGCTCCCCGAACTCGGCCGCGGCGGCCGGGTACGCGGGCCCGTCGGGGTCGGGCACGGCGACCAGGAACGCACCCGCCGCGGCGGACGGATGTCTCGTCAGCCACTCGGCGACCGCGAGGCATCCCATCGAGTGCGCGACGAAGACGGTCCCGGTGTGCGGCGACGTCGCGTCGATCGCGCGCAGCCAGTCGTCGAGTCGCGGCTCGTCCCAGGAGCCGGGGCGGATGCGCACCCAGTCGCCGTGGAACGCCTGCCAGCGGGTCTGCCAATGGTCGGCGCCCGAACCGCCGATGCCGGGCACGATGACGACACGGGGCATCCGGTCTCCTCCGTCCTGTCGGGTGCGTTCCACCGTGCCACCGCGCGGAACGCGGCGCCTCGCCCGCGGCTGCCATCGGTCGTCGCGATCGCGCCAACCCGCGACGGCGTTGCCCGACCGGCGGCGGGCATGCGGGGCCGGCCGCCGGTGCGCTAGGCTGCCCGGCATGCACACTCCGTCGACCCGCTCCTGGTGGCCCGCCTCGTAGGCGGCCAGCGCGTTTCGACGAATCGACGACCGCCCGAGGGCGGTCGTCTCGCGTTTCCGGGGCGAGGTCCGAGGGCACGACCCCGGAGGACCCCATGACTCGACTGCTCCACCGACTCGTGACCGAGGCGGCGGGCGATCGGCCCGCGCCCGCGTTCGCGCTGCTGCACCGCGAAACCGACCCGCACCTCGACGTACTGCACGGCGACGTCGTCGACGTCGACCGGCTCGCCGACATCCCGCTCGACGGCGACGAGGTGCTCGCGCTCGTGCCGTTCCGCCAGGTGCGCGAGCGCGGCTTCGACGCCCACGACGACGACGCGCCGCTGCGCTGCCTCGTGGTGCGCGAACGTGAGCGGGTGCCGATCGACCTGGCCGTCGCGCTGCTGCCGGCGACGCCGCCCGCGGTCGCCGACCTCGGGGTCGACGTCGCCGACGACGCCTACGCCGAGGTCGTGCGTCGCGTGATCGACGACGAGATCGGGCGCGGCGAGGGCGCGAACTTCGTGATCCGCCGCGAGTTCACCGGGTCGACGTCGACGCGACCCGCCCACGCGGTGCTCGCGTGGATGCGCGAACTGCTCGAGCACGAGCGCGGCGCGTACTGGACCTTCGCCGTCCACACGCCGGGCCTGTCGGCGGTCGGCGCGACGCCCGAGCGGCACGTGTCGTCGATCGGCGGCGTGGTCGCGATGAATCCGATCAGCGGCACCTTCCGGCACGCGGCGGGCGGAGCATCCGCCGATGATCTGGTCGCGTTCCTCGGCGACGTGAAGGAGCGCGAGGAACTCGTCATGGTCGTCGACGAGGAGCTGAAGATGATGAGCGCGGTCTGCCCCGACGGCGGGCGGATGCGCGGGCCCTTTCTGAAGCGGATGTCTCGGCTCACGCACACCGAGTACCTGCTCGAGGGCACGACCGGCCTGGATCCGCGCGAGGTGCTGCGACGCACGATGTTCGCGCCGACCGTCACGGGCTCGCCGATGGGCAACGCGTGCACCGTCATCGCGCGCCACGAGCCAACCGGCCGCGGCTACTACGCGGGCGTAATGGCCCGCTTCACGCCGGCCCCGGCCTCGCCGTCGGGGTACGACCTCGACGCGCCGATCCTGATCCGCACGGCGTACCTCGACGACGCCGGGCGGGTGCGGGTGCCGGTCGGCGCGACGCTCGTGCGCCACTCCGATCCCGACGGCGAGGTCGCCGAGACCCATGCGAAGGCGGCCGGCGTGCTCGGTGCGATCGGGGCGATCCCCCGGTCGGATGCCTCGGGCGCGCCCATCGGCGCCCTCGCCGCCGGGGCGACCGACGACCCGCGCGCGGCCGCCCTGCTCGCCGACCGCAATCGCATGCTCGCTCCGTTCTGGAGCACCCCGCAGCACGCCCGCTCGCCGCGGGGGTGCTCGGCACTCGTGATCGACGCGGGCGACGACTTCACCACGATGCTCGCGCACCAGCTGCGGCACCTCGGCCTCGACGCCCGCGTGGTGCCGTGGCACGAGGCGCCCGTCGAGGCATCCGACGATCTCGTGGTCTTCGGCCCGGGTCCCGGCGACCCGCGCAATGCGGCCGATCCGCGGATCGCGCGTCTGCGCGAGCTCGTCGCCGCGCGCCTGGTGCAGCGGCGCCCGATGCTCGCCGTCTGCCTCAGCCATCAGCTGCTCGCCGACCTCGCCGGCCTGCCGCTCGAGCCGCTGCCCGCACCGCGCCAGGGGCTCCAGTTGCAGATCGACGTGTTCGGCGAACCGGCCGCCGTCGGCTTCTACAACACGTTCACCGCGGTCGCACCCGACCGGTCGATCACGCCCGAACTCGACCTCGAGGTCGCGGCCGACCCGTCGACGGGCGCGGTCGTCGCACTGCGCGGAACATCCGTCGCATCCGTCCAGGGCCACCTGGAATCGGTGCTGTCGCCCGACGGGCTCGACCTGCTCGAACGGCTCGTCGACGGCGTGCTGGCGCCGGCGCCGCTCGCGCGGTCAGGCGGGTGAGGTCGCCGCACGGCGCGCACCGGCCGAGGCCCGCTCGGTCAGGTGCAACCGCACCATCGGGATGACCGGATCCTGCACGCCGGTCGCCTCCGAGATCGAACGCCGCAGCATGCGCCACGCC
This sequence comes from Agromyces larvae, assembly GCF_022811705.1. Classification (NCBI taxonomy): domain Bacteria; kingdom Bacillati; phylum Actinomycetota; class Actinomycetes; order Micrococcales; family Microbacteriaceae; genus Agromyces; species Agromyces larvae. The sequence continues at coordinate 1,666,164 of NZ_CP094528.1, forward strand.
TCGGGGTGTTCGGCGGCGTAGCGATCGAGCACCGCCCGGCTCTCGGCGGCGTCGAGCAGTTCGGCGCGCGCGGGAACCCTGGTGCGGAACCCGATGCTCACCGCGCACCGCGGTTCGGAGCGCAGGTTGCGGTACCACGCCGCGTGCGGGCCGAACCCCGAGGCGATCAGGATGCGGTCGGGCGCCTCGCGGTCGACGGTCTCGAGCACCGCGTACCTCGGCTCGCCCGACACGCGCCCCCGGTGGACGAGCAGCAGCAGCCTGCCGCCGAAGAGGAACCCGAAGCCCGCCTTGAACAGCGGAATGGGCGCGCGCACCGCCCATCGGGTCGTGAGGAACTTCGCACCGAGATCCATCGTCACCCCCGACGTCGAGGCTACCTTCCGTCAGCGCGGCCGAGCCCGGGCGCGGCAGCGTGATGCGGCCGCGTCGGCGGCCCGCTAGCGTTGCCGCATGCCGATCGAACGCTCCGTCCGTGACCGAGTGCTCCACCTCGACCCCGACGGGCCGCTGATGTCGAGCTCCGACGACACGAACGACCTCATCGGCGATGCCTGGGCGAACCGGTGCGACACGGTGGCGGTGCCCGTCGCGCGCCTCGATCCGCGGTTCTTCGATCTCGCGTCGGGTCTCGCCGGCACGGTCGCGCAGAAGTTCGTGAATTACCGGCTGCGCCTCGTCGTGGTGGGCGACATCACCGCGCACGAGGCCGCGAGCCGAGCCCTGCGCGACTGGGTGCGCGAGTCGAACCGGGGCGACCACATCTGGTTCCTGCCCGACGACGCGGCGCTCGCCGAGCGGCTGCGCGCCTGACCGGGCCGGCCCGACCCGGCCTCAGGCGACCTGCTCGGATGCCTCGGGCGCGAGGTCGGCGGGCGCGGCGCGACGCAGCCCCTGGTCGGTGAGTTCGACGGCGTGCACGGACACGTTGCCCGCTCTGCCCGGGGAGTCGGCGGGCGTCGGCGACAGCACGAAGTTGATCGCGTTGACGACGCCGCCGTGCGTGACGACGACGGTCGTGGCGTCGGGTGCGACGCAGCGGCGCAGCGCTTGCGTCGTGCGCTCCACGACCTGGGGCCGGGTCTCGACGCCGGGAATGCCGTCGGGCCAGCGCGCGTGCGCATCGTCCCAGGTCATGCCCTCGGCGATGCCGAACGCCTGCTCGCCGAGGTCGTCGTCGACGTCCACCTCGGCCAGCCCGAGGGCGTCGGCGATCGGTCGGGCCGTGTCGGCGGCCCGCGCGAACGGACTCGACACCACGCGCACGATGCGCGATGCCTCGGCCGACGCCGCGATGGTGCGTGCGACGGCGAGCGCCTGCGCGCGACCCGTCTCGTTCAGCGGCGTGTCGGTGCGGCCCTGGATGCGGCCCGCGACGTTCCAATCCGTTTCGGCGTGGCGGACGAGGAGGATGCGAGTGGTCACCGGTCGACCCTACCGACCGTGCGGAGGCGCCGACGGTCAGCCCTTGAGCGGCAGGAGCTCGCCGCCGGTCTGGCACTGCGGGCAGTACTGCGCGGTCGTGCTCGCGAAGGAGAAGTCCTGCACCACGCCGCCGCATCCGGGGCACGGTTCGCCGGTGCGCCCGTGCACGAGCATCGCGTCGACTTTCGCCTGCTTCAGGCGGTCGATCGGGATGCCGCGCCGCGCGTCGATCGCGCCGCGCACCACGTCGACCGTGGCCGCGAACAGCCGGTCGAGTTCGGCGTCGTCGAGGCTCGCCGCGTGCGCGACGGGCGACAGCCGGGCGACGAAGAGGATCTCGTCGGAGTACGCGTTGCCGATGCCGGCCAGCGACTCCTGTTCTTGCAGCACGGCCTTGACCTGCTTGCGTCGACCGGCGAACGCCCGATCGAAGTCGGCACGTGAGAACGACGGGTCGGCGGGGTCGGGCCCGAGCTTGGCGATCGCCGGTACGTCGCGCGGCGCGTCGACCACCCAGCACCCGAGCGAGACCCAGCCGCCGGCATCGGTCAGCTCGACCGCGCCGCCGTCGTCGAAGGCGAGCGAGGCGAGCATGGGCGGCTCGGCTGCGGCCGGAGCATCCGTCGAGGTGCTCGCGCCGTCGCCGAACCGCGCCCAGCCGTGCCGGCCGAGCGAGACGACCAGGTGCGCCCCGCTGCTGAAACCCAGATCGACCAGCTTGCCGAAGCGCGAGACGCGCTCGATGTGCTGACCGACCAGCCCGTCGGGCGGGCGGGTGCGCGTCTTCACGACACGGAACTCGACGACGTCGACCCCGGTGAGCGCACGACCCGCGAGCCGTTCGCCGAGCGCGTCGGCGAGTGCCTGCACCTCGGGCGACTCGGGCATGCCCCCAGCCTCGCACGGACCTCCGACGCGTGCCACCGGTGATCGATATGCCCACCCCGGCATGCCGTCTCGCGTACGGTTGCCGGATGGTCACCCGGTTCCTGTCACGCGTCTACTGGGCGTGCAGCCGGTGGACCCTCGTCACCGAGCCCGGGCCGACCCGCCCGACGGTGCTGCTCGGTGCGCCGCACACGTCGAACTGGGACTTCGTGCTCATGCTGGGCATCGCCTGGCGGCTCGGCATCGACATCCGCTGGCTCGGCAAGAAGAGCCTGTTCGCGGGCTGGCGGGGGCCGCTGATGCACCGGCTCGGCGGCATTCCGGTCGACCGCGCCGACCCGGGACGCGTCGTGGCCGAGGTGGTCGCGCGGATCCACGCGGGCGAGGTGTTCAGCCTCGTCGTCACGCCCGACGGCACCCGCGGCGCGAACGCGCACTGGAAGAGCGGCTTCTACCGCATCGCCCGTGAGACGGGCATGCCGGTCACCCTCGGCTACGTCGACCGCACCACGATGACGACCGGCCTCGGGCCGACGCTCGAGCTCACCGGCGACGTGCCGGCCGACATGGATGCGATCCGTGCGTTCTACGCCGACAAGGCCGGTCTCCGCCCGCAGTACCGCACCGAGCCGCGCCTCGCGTCGGAGCTCGGCGACGCCTGAGCCCGGCCGTCGCCCCGGCGCCCGGGCCTGAGCCCGGCGCCTACTCCGTCGCGAAGTCGAGCGACGCGTCGGCGACCGCGATGACCGACCAGGTGCCGCCGTCGGCGTCGGTGAACGTGTAGGCGGGCACCACGAGCACGCTCCCGTCGGGTTGCCACTGCGTGGCGAACCCGAGCTGCGCCTCGACGATCTCGACCCGGTTCACCGGCCAGGACACGGCGACTCCGGCATCGGGCACGGCCGGGGGTTCGGTGGGCGGTTCCCAGGTCGCCGTGGCATCCGGGCTGACCTGGACGCCCACCGCGGCGTCGACTCGAGCGCCGGCGGCCAGCGGCATGATGCCCGCCTGCGCGCCGAACCGCGGGTCGCTCAACCGCTCGAACGCCTCCTGCTCGCTCACGATCGGGTAGTCGCCGAGCAGCACCAGCTCGGCCAGCGAGCCCGATGCGCTGTACACGCCCTCGTCGGTGAGTTCGAGCCACCACGCCTGGTCGAGCCGCTGTCCGTCGAGCAGCGGCCACGCCTGTGCGCTGCGGGTGACGGCGCCTTCGAAGGTCGGCGCTTCGTACCGGTAGGAGTCGGGGTCGGCTCCGGTCGCTGCGATGAGCGAGCGGAGCACGTCGATCGCCGCCTGCTCGGCGGGCACTTCGCCGGTCGGGGTGCACGGCACGTCGGGGGTGTCGTCGCACACCCAGGGATCCACGTTCGGGTTGTAGTAGGAGAAGTTCAGCGTGCCATCGAGCCCGACGGTCAGGGTCGGGCCGGTGCCGTCGTTCGGGCCGACCGCCCACGCGCCCGACGAGATCTCGGCGGTGCCGCCGAGCCCGAGCGCCGCGGCGAGCGCGCCCACGGTCTCCGCGTTCGACCTCGACCGGGCGTCGTAGCCGTAACCGGCCGCGGTGCCCGCGTCGGTCGACAGCCCCGACGCGTGGAAGCTGTTGCGACCCGACCAGCCGGGGTACATCATCGCGTCGCGCGGTGAGAGTTTTGCCCCGCCGATCGCGCTGTCGACGGGTGCGCCGCCCATCGACAGCTCCTGGGTGGCACCGCCCCCGAGGGTGATCGGCGGTGCGGCGACCGGCGCCGGCTGCCCGCCGGTGGCGGCGCCGACGCCGTAGCTGACCGCGCCGACCACCGCGATCGCGGCGGCGACGCCGGCGATCGCGACCCAGCGCGGGCGGCGTCGCGCGCGTTCGGTCGCGAGGTCTGCGACCGGGGGCGCGGCCTGGTCGGATGCCTCGGAAGAGTCGGATGCCCCGGATGCCCGGTCACCGGCCGGAGCGGCGACCGATGCGACGACGTCGTCGACGAAGCCGTCACGGGGCTCGACGCCGGCCGCGGGGTCGGCGGCGCGGAGCCGCTCGACGGGGTCGAGGTCGTCGTGGTCGTCGCGCATGGTGATCACCTTCCGTGGTGGGCTGCCGGATGCGGGTTCACTCTCGGATATGTGCCGGGCGGCGCGAACCTTGCACCGGCGGCCGTCAGAACGTCAGCCGCTCGCCCCACGCCTCGCGGAGGCGCTTGCGGGCGCGTGAGAGCGCGGCATCCGCCCCGGAGCGCGAGATGCCGAGCACCTGCGCGAGCTCCTCGCCGTCGAGGCCCTCCCACGCGTGCAGCAGCAGGATGCGACGGTCGCGCTCGCCGACGCTCGCGAGCGCGCCGCGCAGTTCGGCGTCGAACAGCGCGCTGAGCTCGGGGTCGCCCTCGACGCGGTGCGCGGATGCCTCGGGCACGTCGCCGACCGGCAGGTCGACGAGCTTGCGGCGGTGGTTCGCGAGGGTGAACCCGGCGGTGCGGTAGAGCCAGGGCAGCACGGCGTCGCGCGGCACGTCGTCGCGCCGGCGCCAGGCGGTCGCGAACACGTCGGCCGCGAGGTCGTCGGCGTCCTGCCGCGGACCGCGCCGCGCGAAGTAGCGCACCAGCGCGGTCGAGTGCTCGCGGACGACCGCGGTGAACCACGAGAGGTCGTCGCCGGCGGCGGCGCCCGGCCGGGCGGGCTCCTCGGGCATCCGGGCCCCCTCGGTCATGTCGGCATCTGCTGCGGTGCTCGCGGTCGTCACACCCTGCTTGTGTCGCGAGTTCCGTGAGTCTTGCACGGGCGCGGACGATGGCGCACGCCTAGGATCCGAGCATGACGGATGCCTCGGGCCCGATCGTCCTCGTCGAGGGTGACAGCGACCGCATCGCCGTCGAGATGCTGGCGGCCCGGCTCGGCGTCGATCTGCCGCCGGTCGTGGCGATCGGCGGCTCGAAGAACGCGCGGCGTGCGATCGCGGCGCACCCCGGTGCGCGCCTCATCGGACTCGTCGACGCCGGCGAGCGCCGTGATTTCGAATCGGTGATCGACCCGGTGTTCGTGTGCGATCCCGACCTCGAGGCGGAGTTCGTGCGGGCGCTCGGCGTCGACGGCACGCTCGCGGTGGTCCGCGAGCAGGGCGAGCTCGACTCGTTCCGCACGCTGCAGCGCCAGCCCGCGCTGCGCGAGCGGTCGATCGAGGTGCAGCTCGCCCGCTTCTTCGGCGGGCGCAGCGGCAACAAGCTGCGGTACGCCCGGCTGCTCGCCGAGGCGGTGCCGCTCGACCGGGTCCCGCCGCCGCTGGCGGCGCTGTTCGCAGCCGTGGCGTCGGCCGGTCGCGACGACGTCTGAGCGGTGCGGGCTCCCCTGGGGCGCGACACCTCACGAACCCGGCATTTACTGTACCGCACGTGCGGTACAGTAAACCCATGCATCAGCGATCACCGGCGGTGCGCGCCGGCATCCTCGAGGCGGCCGCACGAGTCATCCTGCGAGAGGGAGCCGAGCACTTCACCATCAGTCGCGTCGCCCGAGAGGCGGGGCTCAGCGTGGGCGGCCTGCGGTACCACTTCGCCTCGAAACACGACCTGCTGGTCGGCCTCGTCGACCACGCGGTGGCCGGATTCGACGCCGCGCTCGCCGCGGCGGGCGACGCACCCGGCTCCAGGACGCGCGCGTACATCGACGCGACGCTCAGCGACACGGGCTCGCGTGAACTCGCCGCAGCGCTCGTCGCGACCGTCGCCGTCGACTCGCGACTGCTCGCCGTGCTGCGGGCGCACTTCGCCCGCTGGCAGGCGATGCTCGACGACGACGGCATCGACGACACGACCGCGGTGCTCGTCCGACTGGCCATGGACGGCTGGTGGCTCGCCGCGTTCGTCGATCTCGCGCCGCCGCGCGGCCGGGCGGCGACCGAGCTCCGAACCCGACTGAACGCGCTGGTGACGGAGGCGACCGGTGACTGATCTCGACCGCGGCACCCGCCTGAGCCGACGGGTGAAGTCGATCATGCTCTGGACCGACCTCGGCTTCGCCGCCTACTGGGTCGCGACCGCGGCCGGCCTGCTCTCGGTCGGCGGCGGGCGCATGATGAGCGACTGGAACTGGTCGTTCCTCGGGCTCGACCTGATCGCCATCACCACCGGTCTCGCCAGCATCGCCTTGGCGCGGGCGGCCCGCCCGGCGGCGCGCGACCTGATGATCGTCTCGCTCGCGCTCACCTCGGCCGCGGGCCTCATGGCCGTGAACTTCTGGGCGATCCGAGCGGAATTCGACCCGGTCTGGTGGATCCCGAACCTCTGGCTGCTGCTGTTTCCCGCGGTCGCCCTCACGCTGCTGTTCCGAACGACCTCTGCGTCGGGGCCCGCGTCCGCAGTGGCGCGGCCCGACTGAGCCGCACGCTCGGGCTCAGAACTCGGCGCGGGTGCACGCCTCGCCGACCGGTTCGCCCGCGAAGCGGGCGGCGGTCCACTCGAACAGCTGCGGCACGAGCGGGGAGTCCGCCTCGACCAGCGGCACGTGGCCGCGGTCGGCGTAGACGCGGAAGTCGACGCTCGCTCCGGCCGCGCACAGCGCGTCGAGGATCGGCTCCTGCGCGTCGGCGACGATGAGCCCGTCGGCACCGCCCTGGCCGAACAGGACGGGCGCCGAGATCGTCGCGGGCGGGATGTTCTCGGCGAGCCGCGCCCCGAACGCACCGGTCGTCGGGTCTTCGGCGAGGAGTTCGGGATCCTCCGCGAGCCCGAGCAGGGTGAGCACCGACGCCGCGGTGCCCGGCTCCGACAGGCATCGGCTCGCGAGGCGCCGCACCGTGACCTCGGCGCCGGGGCGCACGTACTCGCGGGTCGTCACGTCGTCGTAGATCGCGGCGTACGCGAACACCGCGAATGCGCCGAAGATGCTGCCGCCCGTCACGTCGGGCAGATGATCGACGAGCGCAGGCAGGTTCGCAGCGGGCGCCAGTGCGGCGACGCCGTCGAGCTCGACCTCGGGTGCGTACTCGGCCGCGAGCGCGCCCGTCCAGAGCGCGGCACCCCCGCCCTGCGAGTGCCCCCAGACGACGGTGCGCTCGCCCAGGCGGGCGCCGTCGAGTTCGGCGGCGGCGCGCCGGGCGTCGAGCACGGCGGTGGCGCTCGGCGGGCCGATCAGATACGGATGCTGCGTCGGCGTGCCGAGGCCCAGGTAGTCGGTCGCGACGAACGCCCACCCCTGCTCGACGATCTGCGGCAGCACGAACATCGCCCCCGACTCGAACGGCTCGGCCAGCAGCGACGGCGCGCACTGCTGGGCGACGCCCGTCGTGCCGTGCGCCCAGTCGACGACCGGCCAGTCGCCCGCACCCTCGGCGGGAACGACCACGAGCCCGCTGGCCACGGCGGCCTCGCCCGAGAGATCGGTCGTCGTGTAGAGGATGCGCCAGGCGAGCGCGCCGTCGGGGACCTGTCGCGTGAACGGTTCGGCGCGGATGAGCCGGCCGGGCTCGTCGGGGACGTCGCGCGGCGCCGCGTAGAACTCGTCGACGACGGGCGACCCGCCGCGCAGCGACGCGCTCACCGCCCCGGCTCCGACCGCGACGACCAACGCGAGCACGGCGGCGATCGTGCGAGCCCATCGGGCGAACATCGGCGGCGGAGCATCCGTCGGCGGCGGAGCATCCGCGGTGCTCGCTCGCGCCGTCCCGCGCACCGCGTGCCAGACCTCGAGCAGACCGACCACGATGAGCCGCGCGCCGAAGACGACCGCGACGATGATGAGCGTGATGTCGGCCCAGAGCAGGGCGAGCAGGCCGAACACGACGCCGGCCGTGCCGAGCAGGGCCGCCGCCACGCGGGCATCGGCCGTGCGGCTCGCGCGGAACGCCGAGACCACCGACAGCACGCCGTTCACGATGAGTCCGATGCCCACGACCCACGCCAGCGCGCGGACCGTGAGACCCGGCCATGCGAGCACCCCGACGCCGAGCGCGATCCAGACGACCGCCATGAGGAGGCGCCACCGCGGCGTGCGCTCGCTGCTCTGCTCGGCCCGGTCGCGCTCACCGCCGCCCGCGGCTTCGAGGATGCCGGTGAGGATCAGTCCGGCGCCGATGAGGATCGCGAGCACCCCGAGCGCGGTCGTCGGTCGCACGACGATGACGGCGCCCAGCACGACCGCCGCGAGCCCCACGACGGCGCGCACCCAGCGCGGCAGGGATCGGAACCACGCGCGGATCCGTCGCCCCACCGCCATGCGCTCCCCCGTCGCCGCCGAACGATCCGATGCTAGTGCGCGCCGCATGCCGGGCGTCGGCGACGGGCGGCACGGCGCGGATCGGCTCAGGTCAGCAGCAGGTCGGCGACGAGGTGCGGCGCCTCCCGCATCGCGTCGTGGCCGGTGGGCAGGTCGTGGACCTGCCAGCCCGGATCCGCTCGGAGCCGGTCGCGGAGTCCGGTGAACGGCGTGCCGTCCGGCCATCCGGTGCAGAAGACGAACTCGCGCCGGGGCACTCGATCGATCGCACCGGTGAGCCGGATCGACTGCACGAGGGACGCCAGCGGGTGGGGCCGGCGGCGGGGGTCGCCGACCCGCCCCGCACGAACCGGCGGGCGGACCGCGAAACCCGTGTCGGCCGCGCCGTCGACGAACGACCGCCGGTAGGCCTCCGTCGTCGACGACCAGCACGAGTCGCCGTGCTGCGGCACGTACGCGTCGAGATAGACCAGGCGTGAGATGCGATCGCCTGCGCGGTCGGCCGCGGCGGAGACCACCATGCCGCCGTAGCTGTGGCCGACGAGGGTCGCGTCGGCGATCTCGGCGCGGTCGAGCAGGCGCAGCACGTCCTCGGCGTGGGTGTCGAGGTTGGCGTTCGCCACGGTCGCGTCGTCGTCGCCCGGCCGCAGCCCCGTGAGGGTCAGGCCGTGGACGGCGTGCCCGGCGGCGTGCAGCAGCGAGGTCACGGCATCGAAAGCCCAGGCACCGTGCCAGGCGCCTGGCACGAGGACGAACGTCGACATGGGGAACTCCTTCACGAGATCGGATGCTTCAGACCACCATGTGCAGCGGACGGCGTGCCACCGGTACACTGCCTCGCGATGCCGCTTCGCCGCCAGTCCTCGGATTCGGCCGCCGTCACGTCCTACGTGTGGGCGACCGGCGGTCGCCACCTCTGGGCCTCGGGCGGTTCCAGTTCACGGCAATCGCACGATCGCGGCCACCTGGTGTACGCGGCCAGCGGAGTCCTCACCGTGCACGTCGACCGCGGCACCTCCGTCGTTCCGTCCAACCGGATCGCGTGGACGCCCGCCGGAACCCCGCACCGGCATCGCGCGCACGGCGACACCGACATGCGCATCCTGTTCCTCCCGCCGTCCCTGGCGAGACGGATCCCCGACCGACCGGCGGTGTTCCTCGCCACCGATCTCGCACGCGAGGTGTTCCGCGCCCTCACCGGGCCGCGCGACGACGTCGCGACCCCGGCCTACGGGCCGGCGGCCCGCATCCGGCTGCTGCGCGTGCTGGTCGACGAACTCAGCGAGGCCCACGAACAACCGCTGCACCTGCCGGAACCGCTGGACGATCGGTTGCGGGCCATCGCGAACGCCCTGTCCGAGCGACCCGACGACGATGCATCCGCGGCCGAACTCGGCCGGATGGCCGGTGCGAGCGCTCGCACCGTCAGCCGGCTGGTGCGCACCGAACTCGGTATGACCTTCTACGAGTGGCGCACCCAGTTGCGCATCGCCCACGCGCTCGTGCTGCTGGCCGAAGGCCACGACGTCACCGCGACCGCCCACGCGTGCGGCTGGTCGAATCCGAGCAGCTTCATCGCGGCGTTCACGAACGTGATCGGCACGACCCCGGGTCGTTACCAGGCCGGCGGGCGCCGACCCGTCGCACGCGTCGACGAAGCCGCTACCGGGTCGCGCCGACGACCCCGAACACGAGCGTGACGATGCCGACGAGCACGAAGACGACCCCGACCCAGCCGACGACGCGCGCCGACAGCGTCCAGCGTCTGGTCGTGCCGAGCCCCTTCGACTCCTGCTGCCGCGAGCCCTGAGCGAGCTCGCCGCGCTTGACGATGAGGAAGCCGCCCCAGCCCACGGCGAGCACGCTCCAGATGAGTGCGAAGATCAGTCCGGCATCCACCGCACCATCATGGGCCACGCAGGTCCAACCCGCCCAATCGCGACCGGCCCGATCGCGACCGCGCTCTGGCGGATCGCACCGGTCTCCTCGTCGGCCGAGCGCTTGTCGGCGAGACGACGCTGCGGCACGATCGCATCATGCAGATCCGACGCACGGTGCCCGAGGACGCCGCACTGATCGCCCCGCTCCTCGGCCAACTCGGCTACCCCACCGCTCCCGCCGCCCTGGCCGCGAGGCTGGAGCGGGCCGCGGACGACGACGACGACCCGTCGTGGATCGCGGTCGACGACGCGACGCACGCTGCGGTCGGCTTCGCGGCCGCCCACTGCTTCGCACCCTTCGAACTGGACGGGCCGGTGAGCGAGTTGACGGCACTCGTCGTCGACGACGGCGCGCGTCGCGCCGGGATCGGGCGCGCCCTGGTGGCGACGTTCGAGGCGTGGGCCGAAGCCCGCGGCTGCGTGCGGATGAGCGTCGCCACGTCGTTCCGCCGCACCGATGCCCACCGGTTCTACGAACGGCTCGGCTACGTGCAGCTGGCCCGGAAGTACGAGAAGAACCTCGTCGGCTGACGACGCCGCCCGAGCCCGGGCCGAACGGCTCTCAGACGCGCTCGATCGGGAACCACAACTCGCACGTCGCCGTGCTGAAGTCCTCTGCGCGACCGAGGACCGCCACGATCGACGGGCCGGGCCGCAGCCTCCACGGGTTCGACGGGAACCACTCGGCAGCCGACGCGGCGTACGCGGCCTGAAGCGCGGCCGGATGCGGACCCGACGTGCGGAAGACGACCCATGCGCCGGCGAGCACATCGATGACGTCGAGACCGGCGGGGACGACAGCACCCGCGTCGACCGAGACCCCGTGCAGGTAGGTCAGTTCGCTGCCCTCGCGGTAGTCGGGGTCGACGTCGGCGCTGACCTGCAGCAGCCCGCGCGGGTCTGCACTGCTGAGCGCTTTGAGCCGCTCATGCTCCTCGGGCGGCAGCGACGAGATGTGCTGCTGAATGGCCGGGTTGACCCCGTGGTGGATCAGCGGCACGCGGGCGGCGTAGCCGACGAGGCGGAAAGCGGGTCGTTCGATGATTCGGGCGTCCATGGCGGAGCTCCCTTCGACGGTCAGGCGGAACCTGATGGTGGGCTGGGCTCGAAGAGGGCCGCCATCGCGGCGAACCTCGCCGTGGCTCACGCCGTGCACGGATCGGAACGCACGCCCGAAGGCCTCGACGGACCCGTATCCGAAGCGGACGGCGATCGTCAGCAGATCCTCGCCGCCGATCACCTCGGATGCCGCGACGGTCATCCGCCGGCGACGCACGTACTCCGACACGGGCATTCCCGCCAACGCCGAGAACATCCGGCGCGCGTGATACCCCGTCGTTCCCATCGAAGCGGCGAGCGACTCGATGTCGATCTCGTCGCCGAGGCGGCGCTCGATCTCGTCGACCAGACGGTTGAGGATCTCGATCATGGCGATTCCCTTCGCGATCCACTCTCGCCCCGCCTCGGGACGGCGCGCCCGATCATCGCGGTCCGATTCTGTCTGGTGATGCGCCGGGCGACGTTCTGCGCGATCGTCGCCCGCGGCGCGCTCATGCTGCTGCGGCAGCCGGCCGACGGCCGCGTCGAGCCCCGTGGTGCGTGAGCAACGCGAACTCGACCCGGTAGCCGACGGAGCGCACCATATCGAGGCGGTGATGCTCGGTTCGGTACGACGTTCCATCAGCGGCAGTTGCTGCAGATTCTGCGACAACTGGAATCCCGTCCAACTCTTCGCGACGAGCGTTCGCGATGTGTTTGCCGATCGTCTTCACATCGCGGCCGAACAGCACCGCGATCTGGCTTCTCGTCAGCCATACCGACTCCCCGTCGGTGCGAACCGCGAGTTCGAACTCGCCGGTCGCGATGAGACATCCGCCGCCGAAGCCCAGCCCGACGCTCAGCTCAGACGTTGAATCTGAACTCCACCGCGTTCCCGCGCTCAGAGACATGACGAACGATTGTCGGCACTGGGATACGCTCGGCGGAACTCGTCGTATCTGCGACGTCGTCGCCGCAGTCAGGGCGCCTCCCCGGCGAGCATGCTCACGAGCAGCCCGACAATGAGTTCCTTCTCTTTCGGATCGCTCATCGCGACCATGAGTGTGATCGCGGCAAGCGCGTTGTTCGAGATGAGGGGAACGCCGTGCGCGTCGTCGAGCGCACCATTGCGAGCGAGGAAGTGCACGAACAGCGCGGCGGCGCTGCGCTTATTGCCGTCGGAGAGCGGGTGGTCTTTCACGACGAGATAGAGCAGGTTCGCCGCCTTCTCTTGCACCGTCGAGTACAGTTCGACCCCGCCGAACCCCTGGTAGATCGTCTCGACGACACCGCGGAGGGCATCACCACGCTCGCCGCCGAACAGCGTGTCGTCTGGGAACTCGGCCCCGACTTCGTCGATGACCGCGCGCGCCTCGCCGTACGTGAGGGTCCAGAAGGGCTCAATGCCGGCCGCCGGGAGGATCTCGCCCTCGTCGTACGCGCGGAGCGCGCGCAGGCTCGGCAGGTAGCGGGCCACTACTTCGGCGACGCCCGCCACGAGTTCATCGGTCGACCGCGAGAGCACCCGCACGAGCGAGCCGAGTTGCTCGAGCCGACGTTCATTGAGGGCGACACCTTCGAGGAGATACCGGCGAAGCACCTGCGTGGCCCAACGGCGGAACCGCACTCCCTCGGGAGACTTCACTCGATATCCCACCGAGATGACGACATCGAGGTCGTAGTGCGCGACGCGATAGGTCTTGCCGTCCGTGGCAGTTGTTGCAAAATCTGCAACAACTGCCTCGCGTTCGAGTTCTCCTTCAGAGAAGACGTTTCGAAGGTGCCGTGAGATCGTCGACTTATCCCGGCCGAAAAGTTGTACGAGTTGCTCGGCAGTCAGCCACACCGACTCCCCGTCGGTACGAACCGCGAGTTCGAACTCGCCGGTCGCCGATCGGTACAGCTCAACGCTCTCGACGTCGGGCACGTGCTGCCTCTCTGCGGACCCGCCCGGACGGCAGGTCGCCTGCGGTCAAGATAGCGTGCACGACCGACACCGATCTGCACCGCCGCGAAATGTCGGATGCTTCACCGGACACGCCGCACAGACGTGCGCCCCTGCGGCGCGCCGCCCGAAGCATCCGACATTTCGTGCGGCATCGGCGGCGAGACATCCGCTCGCCGACACTCAGCCCAAGTGAACCCAGGTCAGCTCAACTCAGACGTTGAACCGGAACTCCACCACGTCGCCGTCCTGCATGACGTAGTCCTTGCCCTCCATGCGGGCCTTGCCCTTGGCGCGGGCCTCCGCGACGGAGCCGGTCGCGACGAGGTCGTCGAACGAGATGACCTCGGCTTTGATGAAGCCCCGCTCGAAGTCGGTGTGGATGACGCCGGCGGCCTGCGGCGCCTTCCAGCCCTTGCGGATCGTCCACGCGCGCGATTCCTTCGGCCCGGCCGTCAGATACGTCTGCAGTCCGAGCGTGTCGAAGCCGACGCGCGCGAGCTGGTCGAGGCCCGACTCGTCCTGCCCGGTCGAGGCGAGCAGCTCCGCCGCGTCCTCGGGGTCGAGGTCGATGAGCTCCGACTCGATCTTGGCGTCGAGGAAGACGGCCTCGGCGGGCGCGACGAGCGCGGCGAGTTCGGCCTTCTTCGAGGCATCCGTCAGCACCTGCTCGTCGACGTTGAAGACGTAGATGAAGGGCTTCGCGGTGAGCAGGCCGAGCTCTTTGATGGGGTCGAGATCGACGGATGCCGCGGACAACGGCGTCCCGGCCTGCAGCAGGTCGCGCGCGGCGACGGCTGCCTCGAGCACGGACGGGTCGAGCTTGCGACCCTTGACCTCTTTCTCGTAGCGCGTGATCGCGCGTTCGAGGGTCTCGAGGTCGGCGAGGATGAGCTCGGTGTTGATCGTCTCCATGTCGGCCTTGGGGTCGACGGCGCCGTCGACGTGCACCACGTCGGAGTCGCTGAACCCGCGCACGACCTGCGCGATCGCATCGGCCTCGCGGATGTTCGCGAGGAACTTGTTGCCGAGCCCCTCGCCCTCGCTCGCCCCGCGCACGATGCCGGCGATGTCGACGAACGACACGGTCGCGGGCAGGATGCGCTCGCTGCCGAAGATGCCGGCGAGGGTCGCGAGCCGCGGGTCGGGCAGGTTCACCACGCCGATGTTCGGCTCGATCGTCGCGAACGGGTAGTTGGCCGCGAGCACCTGGTTCTTGGTGAGCGCGTTGAACAGGGTCGACTTGCCGACGTTCGGGAGTCCGACGATTCCGATGGTGAGTGCCACGGGCGACCAGTCTACCGGCGGGCCCCCCGCCGGGCTGCCGGCAGCCCTTCGAGCTCGTCGACGAGCGCTCCCGAGTCCGCCTCCGCGCGGATGCGCTCGCCGAGCGCCTGCGCGGCCGCCCGGTACGACGGGTCGGCGAGCAGGTCGGTGACCGCCGTCGCGATGGTCGCGACATCCGATCTCGGCGAGCGTACGAGCGCGACGCCGTGCCTGGCCGCGCGCGCCGCGTTGTCGGGCTGGTCGCGCCCGATCGGCAGGCAGAGCAGCGGCACGCCGTTGGCGAGCGCCTTGATGACGGTGCCGTGCCCGGCGTGGGTGATGACGAGTGCGGCGTGCGGGAAGAGCTCGCTGTGGGCGGCGGCGCGGACGACCCGCACCTGCGCCGCGGCGGGCACGTCGGCGGGGTCGATCGCGGGTCCGGTCGTGATGACCCCGCGCACCGGCAGCCCGGCGAGCGCGAACGCGATGCGCCGCAGCAGGTCTTCCTGCTCCATGTACGAACTCGAGAGGCCGACGACGACGAGCGGCGCGTCGCCGGGCGGCAGGTCGAGGCGCCCCTCGGTGGGCAGGTCTTCGAGCACGGGCCCGACCCAGCGGACGTTCGGCGGCACCGGCGCGGGGTCGTCGAACGCCGAGCCGGTGAGCAGCAGCACCCGGTCGGCGCGATCCCACTGCGCCCACACGTGACGGAGCGGGTCGAGTCCGAACCCGCGGCGGGTCGCGTTCAGCGCGCGCAGGCCCACGTCCCAGCCGAGGTTCGACATCACCCGGCCCGCGCGGTCGCGCGCCCGCCCGAGCGGCCCGCGCGCAGGCGCGAGCCCGAGGCCGAACGGCGGCCTGACCGCGGAGGGCACCAGGTAGACGCTGCCGACGAGCGCAGCCGAAGGGATGCCACGGGCCTCCGCCGCGACGAGGGCGCCGAGCAGCACGCCGTCGGCGAGCACGGCGTCGAACGGTGCGTCGGCGGCCGCCGCGTCGTCGAGCGCGGTGACGACATCGGCGGCGAATCGTGCCGACGGGCCGGTCACGAGTCGGTCCCGCACGCGCGCGAACGCGCCGAGGGGCGTGGCCGCCTCCCAGTCCTTCAGCAGGTCGTCCTCGACGGCGCTCGATGCGCGCTGCGGTGCGGTCGGCCACGGATGGTGCACGGCTCCCGTCGAGAGGATCGCCTCGGCGATGCTCGGATCGCCGGAGACGACGACCTCGTGGCCGCGTTCGATGAGCAGGCGGGCGACGCCGAGGTTCGGCGGGGTGGCGCCGCCGCCGTCCCAGACGGCCAGCAGGTATCTCATGGTGTGCTCCCTTCGAGCACGGCGGCGACGAGTCGGCGCAGCACCGCCGTCGTCTCGCCCTCCGAACGCCCCAGGTCACGGCGGAGCAGCTTCCAGGTGCCGACGTCGGTCGCGGCGTAGAGGGCGTCGATGGCCTCGGAGCGCGGCGTGTCCGCGCCCGGCAGCAGCGGGCCGAACACCGACTCGAGCCAGGCGCGGTGCTCCGATCGTGCTCCGTCGAGCAGCGGGCGCAGCGCCGGCTGCCGGTCGGCGTCGGCGACCGCTCGCCAGTTCGCGTCGCCGAGCGCCTCGTAGTGCCGGATGAGCGCCTCGACGGCTCCGTCGACATCGCCCGGGTCCACCTCGCCGCGCAGGTCGGCGACCTCGCCGGCGAAGTGCGCGATCGAGGCGGTGAGCAGCCCCTCCTTCGACCCGAAGTGGTTGAAGACGGTCTGCACGGTGACGCCGGCTGCGTCGGCGACCCCCGCGAGTGTGACGTCGTCGTAGTGCGCGCCGGCGAAGCGCTCGGCCGCGGCGCGCAGGATGCGCTCGCGCGTGCGGCCGGCCGCGACCGCACGGGTCGTCATGTCGTATTCGCGAACGCTCCGGCCCATAGTCGAAGCATCCTCGCCATTTGAATGCGCGTCAAGCGAAAACTTGACGTGCGTTCAAATGAAGTGGATGCACCGAACGTCGGAGCATCTCGACGACACGCCGCGGCCGTGCCGCGCAAGCCGGCGTGTCGCCCCGAATCTCCTACGCCGCGCACGGCGGGGCGGGTGGGCCGGGGGGTGGGCGGGGGCTGGTGGGCGGGGGCGGGTGGGCGGGGGCGGGGGCGAAGGCGGCGGGGCGAGGCGGGCGGCTACCCCGACGGCGTCGACGCGGCCGCCGTCACCGGCGGCGTGCGCAGGCGGCGCGAGATGAGCGAGTACACCGTCCAGGCGATCACGGATGCCACGACGAGCAGATCGCCCGCACCGAATCCGTTCGCCACGACGGCGGTGAGATCATCGCCCGTGAGCACGACGGTCACGCCGACGAAGGCGAGCGCGATGCCCGCACCCTGCAGCCCGCTCAACCGCTCGCGCAGCACGAGTGCCGCGCCGAGCGCGATCATCGCGGGGTTGATCGCGCTGATCACCGATGCGGCGACCGCGCCCGTCATGCCGAGGACCGAGTAGAGCAGCAGCGTGTACCCGCTGCTTCCACTCGCGCAGGGCGGCCCGCCAGTCGGGCCGTTCGAGCGCCCGCGCGAGCGGCCGCCCGCCTGCGACTCAGCCCGCCAGTCGGGCGCGGAAGCAGCGGGTGCGGTACGGCACCTCGAGCTCGGCAGCGCCAGCCACCTGCGGGTGGCTGTCGAGCAGCGTCTCGAGGGCGGCGATCGTCGCGGCCTGCTCCGCGGCATCCGCCGTGATGAAGTACGAGCGCGACCTGACCAGGTCGAGGAACGCGCTGCGAGACATCCGCGCCGACCAATCGACCGTGTGCTCCTCCACCCGGCCGAAGGGCGCACCGATCTGCACGTAGCTCTCGAAGGTGGCGCTCGCGTCGTGGCGCTCGTGCATGATCTCGCCCGCCTCGCGCAACCAGTCGACGCTCGTGTCGCGACTGTTCCAGACCAGGCCGAGGGTGCCGCCGGGCTTCAGCACCCGCGCGATCTCGGGGATCGCCCGCTCGGGGATGAACCAGTGCCACGCCTGCCCCGCGACGACCGCGTCGACCGAGGCGTCCTCGACGGGGATGTCCTCGGCCGTGCCGAGGATGCGCGGCACGCCCGGCACCGCCACCTCGAGCTCTTCGAGCATCTCGGCCACGGGGTCGACCGCGATCACGTCGCGGTCGAGCGCGACGAGCGCCTGCGTGAGCTTGCCGGTGCCTGCGCCCAGGTCGAGGATGCGGGCCGCGTCGCCCACCAGCCATTCCACGGCTTCGCGCGGATATCCCGGCCGGGCGGCATGGTAGACGGATGCCGCGTGGCCGAAGCTGCGCGCGCTCGCGACGGTCTCGGGGTCGGCGGGGTCGTGCACCAGACCGTCTTCGGATGCCTCGGCCATGCGTCTCCCGTCCGTTTCCTGCACCTCGTCGAAGGCCCCCTGAGCCCGTCGAAGGGAGCCCGTCGAAGCCCCCTGAGCCCGTCGAAGGGAGCCCGTCGAAGCTCCCTGAGCCCGTCGAAGGGAGCCCGTCCGAAGCTCCCTGAGCCCGTCGAAGGGAGCCCGTCGAAGGGAGCCCCTCGAAGCTCCCTGAGCCCGTCGAAGGGAGCCCCCGCCATTCCACGCCCACGGCGAGGCATCCGTCAACCGTCGGCGGTGCATGCGAGGATGCCGCCGTGCCTGTGGACTTCACCGCGATCGATTTCGAGACCGCCAACTCGTCGGGGGCGTCCGCGTGCTCGGTCGGGCTGGTGAAGGTGCGTGAGGGTCGCGAAGTCGACCGCGCGTACTGGCTGTTGAAGCCGCCGTTCCCGCACGACGAGTTCAACGAGTGGAACGTGCGCATCCACGGCATCACGCCCGGCATGGTCGCCGGTGCGGCGTCGTTCGCCGACCGCCTGCCCGAGTTCCGGGCGTTCGCCGGCGACGATTGGCTCGTCGCGCACAACGCCGGGTTCGACATGGGCGTGATCGCGAAGACGTGCGAGGCGTGGGGCGCCGAGGTGCCGAATCACCCGTACCTCTGCAGCCTGCAGGTGGCGCGGCGCACCTACCGTCTCGACTCCTATCGGCTGCCGTCCGCTGCGATGGCGGCCGGGTTCGAAGATTTCTCGCACCACAACGCCCTCGACGACGCCGCGGCCTGCGCTGCGATCGTCGTGCACGCAGCGACGCGGCACGGAGCCGACGACCTGGCGGCGCTCGCGCGCGTGACGGGGGTGCGCACCGGGGCGATCGGTTCGGTCGCCGTGCGCGAGCGCGCGGCGTCGCACGGGCCCATGGCGCTCGGGTAACCGGCGCCGCTCGGCGGGCCCACCACCCGATGTCGGTGGGCACTGCGACACTCGAGGCATGGAGATCCTGCTGCTCATCATCGGTCTGGTCGTCGGCGGCGCGCTCGGCGCGCTGACCGTCTGGTTCGTCGGGGCGCGGCGCAGTGCGGCCGGTGTCGCCGGTGCCGTCGAAGACCCCGCGCTCGTCGAGGCGCGACACCAGCAGGCGCTGCTGCAGCAGCGTGCCGAGGCCGACGCCGCGATGGCGCGCTTCGCCGCCGAGCAGCAGCAGGTGCAGGCCGACCTGCGCGCACAACTCGCCGCACGCGAGACGGCGGTGGCGTCCCTCGGCGAGCAGCTCGCGCGACAGGAGGCGATCCATCGCGAGTTCACCGAGCAGCAGCGCATCGAACAGCAGGAGCGAGCCGAGCGCGACCGGCGCGAACTGGCCGACCGCGCCGAGCGCGAGCGACGTGAGCTCGCCGAGCGCGCCGAACAGGAGCGTGAGCGCTCGACGGTGCTCGAAGCGCTGAAGCCGGTGCGTGACACGCTCCAGTCGATGCAGCAGAAGGTCTCCGAACTCGAGCAGCAGCGCAGCGCCCAGTACGGGTCGCTCGCCGAGCAGCTCAAGCAGGCGCAGCAGAACGACGAGCAGCTGCGTCAGACCACCGAGTCCCTCGCGAGCGCCCTGCGGTCCAACAGCACCCGCGGCGTGTGGGGCGAGACCCAGCTGCGCCGCGTCGTCGAGGCCGCGGGCCTGCTCAACCACGTCGACTTCAGCGAGCAGACGCAGGTCTCGACCGACGCGGGCCGCGGTCGCCCCGACATGGTCGTGCACCTGCCGGGCGGCAAGTACATCCCGCTCGACTCGAAGGTGCCGCTGGGCGACTACCTCGAGGCGTCGGCCATCCCCGAGACCGCGACCGGTGATGAGGGCGCGCGACGCAAGGCGCTCGTCGACCGCCACGTGAAGGCGATGCGCTCCCACATCGACGCGCTCGGCAAGAAGGGGTACTGGACGGGCCTCGAGAGCCCCGAGTTCGTGATCGCCTTCATCCCGAACGAGTCGCTGCTGTCGGCCGCCCTCGAGGCCGACCCCCTGCTGCTGAACCACGCGTTCGAGCGGCGGGTGGCGCTCGCGTCGCCGGTGAACCTGTTCGCCGTGCTGAAGACGATCGACTACGCCTGGCAGCAGCAGGCGGTCTCCGACGAGGCGAAGAAGCTGTTCGACCTCGGCAACACGCTGTACCAGCGCATCGGGGTGCTCGCCGGCCACGCCGACGGGCTGCGCAAGGCGATCGAACGCACCGTCGACAGCTACAACAAGTTCGCGAGCTCGCTCGAGTCGCGGGTGCTCGTGACGGCACGGCAGTTCCCGGGCATCAACGAGCAGAAGCTCGAGCTGGTGGCTGAACCGCAGGTGATCCACGAGCAGCCGCGGCGGCTCGCCTCCCCCGAGCTGACCGACGCACTGGGCGATGGGCCCGGCGCTGCCGACACCGGCGAGATCGATCTCGTCGCCGACCCCGAGGTCCTTCCCATCGACGACGATGCGTTCGACGGCGCCGACCTCGATCCCGAGATCCGCTCGACCACCGAGGGCTGAGCGCACCGCTGCCGAGGCGTCGGTCGGCTGGGCGGTGCCGTCGAGGCGTCAGCCGGTCAGGTGGCGCCGCAGCACGTCGAGGTCGACCTTCCGCCGCATGACGCGCAGCGGGCGAGCGACCACGACGCCCTCCTCGACGCGGAGTTCGGCCGGGCCGACCGCACCGAGTCGCGCCGGCGCATCCGCGAACCGAAGCCGCCCGACGTCGCCGACGCCATCGACGCCGCCGCTCCCGCCCGCCGCTTCGCGCAGCACCCGTTCGCGGGCGGCTGCGCCGCCCGGCGCCGACAGGTCGTCGTCGATGCCGACGAACGTGTGCCCGTGCACGGCCCGACCCGTCTTCGGGTCGTAGAGCACGCTCACCTGCTGCCGCGTCGTCTCGTCGCGATCACTGCTCGCGGTCTCGTCGATCATGATCTGCTCCCTCACCAGAAGTTGCGCGAGACCCGACCCCGCGCGTACGAGTTCATGACGAACATGCGCGCGCTGACGCTGGTGACGCCGTCGCGAGCGACCACGGGCGGGCCGTCGTCTCCGAAGTTCTCGACACCGCTCTTGCTCACGATCTGCGAGATCCCGAACCGCGCGAACGTGCCGTCGTCGTCGTCGATGCTGTTCACCGACGTGAGTGCGACCTCCACCACGGTGCGCCCGGGATGGGTGACCTGGAAGGTCCACGTGTGCGTGTAGACGCCGCTGCTCGACGCCCACGGCGAGTTGAGTGATTGCCCCTTCATGCGACGGGTCTACGCGTGTGCCGCGTACCCCGGATCAGGGCCCGCCCTGACCAGGCGTGCGTCAGCCCCGCTGCCGTTCGTCGGCGGGCGGCTCGAACCCGGCAGCGGCCTCGGCGCCGGTCACGATCGACGCGTCGGGATGCCCGTCGAGCGGATGCGCCAATTCGTCTCGCCCGAGCCGTGCCACGGCGAGCGTCGCGAGTGCGAGCAGCGGCGACACGAGTCCGGCGAACAGGAACGCCGCGGCGAGCCCGACCGCTTCGCCGATCGGCCCGGCGATCGCCATCGACACCGGCATCAGCGCGAGCGAGACGAAGAAGTCGAGGCTGGACACCCGGCCCAGCATCGCGGGCGGGACCCGCCGCTGCAGCAGCGTGCCCCACAGCACCTGCGCCCAGTCGAACAGCAAGCCGACGACGAACAGCGCCACGACCATCACCCAGAGCCACGAGGTGTACCCGATGATGGCGAGCGGCAGGCAGCCGAACCCCCACGCGAGGATCATCAGCGTGAGGTAGCGGCGCGGGATGCGCATGGATGCGGCGGTGAGCGATCCGACCGCACCGCCGCACCCGAACGCGGCGAGCGCGAGCGCGAACGCGCCAGCCCCGCCGCCCGTCTGGTCTTTCACGGCGAACGGCAGCAGCACCTCGATCGGCCCCATGATGACGAGCACCAGCACGATCGAGAAGACGAGGGTCGCGAGCAGCCACCGGGTGGAGATGAGGTACGCGAACCCGTCGCGCAGGTCGATGAACACCTGTCGCACGGGGTGCGAGTCGATCGCGTCGAGGTCGCGGCGCACGGGCGTCGTGCGCATCGCGGCGAGCACCGTGACGGCCGCCGCCTGCAGCACGCCGACGATCGCGAACGCGAGCCACGGCCCCTGCACGGCGATGAGCGCGCTCGCGAGCGCGGGGCCGGCCGCCTGCATGACGGCGGGCCGCAGCACCCCTTCGATGCCGTTCGCGGCGAGGAGCTGCTCGGCGGGCAGGATCGACGGCAGCCATGCCGAGTACGCCGGGTAGAAGAACCCGTCGGCCACGCCGAGCACGAACGAGAGCGCCGCGAGGTGCCACACCTCGATGACGCCGATCGCGGCGAGCACCGCCGCGGCGGTGAACGCCGCACCGCGCAGCACCTCGACGGCGATGAGGATGCGACGCTGCGGGATGCGGTCGGCGGCGACCCCGCCGAACAGCACGGCGATGACGAGCCCGAGGCTGGAGCCGACCGCGACGAGCGAGAGGTCGACGGGCGTGCCGCCGAGCTCGACGACCTGCCAGACCGCGGCGACGAGCCAGGCGCCGGCGGACAGCAGCGATGCGGCGAGCGCACCGACGAGCAGTCGGTACTGCCCGAGCCGGAACGGCCGGAGGGCGCGCGGCACGCGGTCGCGGCGGGTCATCCGTTCATTGTTCCCGAACCCGCCGACCCGCGCCCGCCCGATCGGGTCAGCGATCCTCGGGATCGAGCCACTTCTCGACGAGGTGTTCGGCCTCGATGCGCCGCAGGGTGCCCGACTTCGAGCGCAGCACGACCGACTCGGTTCGGATGATCGGCCCCTCGCGTTTCACCCCGTTCACGAGCGCGCCGTCGGTGACACCGGTCGCGACGAAGAAGGTGTTGTCGCCGCGCACCATGTCCTCGATGGAGAGCACCGCGTCGATGTCGAGGCCGGCGGCGATGCCGCGCTCGCGTTCGGCGTCGTCCTTGGGGGCGAGCCGGCCCTGCATGAACCCGCCGAGCGCCTTCACCGCGCACGCCGTTGTGATGCCCTCGGGGCTGCCGCCGACGCCGACGCACATGTCGATGCGGGTGCCGCGGCGGGCGGCGTTGATGCCGCCGGCGACGTCGCCGTCGAGGATCAGCCGGGTGCCGGCGCCGGCGGCGCGGATGTCGGCGATGAGCTGCTCGTGCCGCGGTCGGTCGAGCACCGCGACCCGCATCTCGTCCACGTCCTTGCCGAGCGCCGCAGCGTACGCGCGGATGTTGTCGCCGATCGGCCGCTCGATGTCGATCACGCCGTAGCCCTCGGGGCCGGTCACGATCTTGTCCATGTAGAACACGCTCGACGCGTCGAGCATGGTGCCCCGGTCGCTCACGGCGAGCACCGACAGCGCGTGCGAGCGCCCGGCGGCGGTGAGCGAGGTGCCGTCGATGGGGTCGACGGCGATGTCGCACGACGGCCCGCGGCCCGACCCGACGCGTTCGCCGTTGAACAGCATCGGCGCTTCGTCCTTCTCGCCCTCGCCGATGACGATCACCCCGTCGAAGTCGACGGTCGCGAGGAATGCGCGCATCGCGTCGACGGCGGCCTTGTCGGCGGCGTTCTTGTCGCCCTTGCCGATCCACGGCACGGCCCGGATGGCCGCAGCCTCGGTGGCGCGCACGAGTTCGAGAGCGAGGTTGCGGTCGGGGTGGTGGAACAGGGCGGCCGGTTCCTCGGCCTGGTCGGTGCGCATCGGCGGGCTCCTCCATGGGTCGGATGCTTCGAGCCTAACGAGCGGGTGTTCGGAATCGCCGGGGTTGACGGTGAACGGCGGTGAAAGATCCGCGATTCTTTCGGCCTGGGCAAGGGGCCGGTCAGGATGCTCCGAACCCGTCGGGCACGACCCTCCGGTCGATCCGCATCGCATGACCGGATGCCACGACCCACGACTCGACGGCGACGCCCACGTCCACCGGCCCGGCCCCGGTCAACCGCACCGCACCGCCCAGGTCGACCCCGGTGACCGCCGACAGCACGCACAACGCGGGCCCGCTGCACAGCCCGTCGAGCGTCAGCACCCGATCGAGGCCGACACCTGCGTCGAGGACCCGGCGCCGCTCGGCGTCGAACTGCGGCGCGGGTCGGGCCTGCATGGCGCCGCCGAGGGCGCGCACCGCCGCCGAGACCAGCACGCCCTCGGGCGCTCCCCCGATGCCGACGAGCACATCCAGGTCGGTGCCGCGCTGCGCCGCCCGCAGACTGCGTTCGACGTCGCCGTGCTCGAACGGCACGACCTCGGCGCCGGCCGCACGCGCCGCCGCCGCGTACCCCGAGTTGCGGGGCCGGTCCTGCACGGCGACGCGCACGCTTCCGGCGGGGACGCCGCGCTCGCGGGCGATCGCCGCGATCAGCTCGCCGAGCGGTCGGTCGAGAGCGGCGGCCGGATGCCACGACACGAGCTTCTCGAGGTAGTGCGCCGGCCCGAGGTCGCAGAACGCACCGCGCGGGGCGATCGACGCGACCGCCATCGCGCCGGGCCGGCCCGCGGCGGCGAGCCGGGTGCCGTCGACCGGGTCGACCGCAAGGTCGATCGCCGGCCCCGCACCCGTGCCGAACCGTTCGCCCAGCGCCAACATGGGCGCCTCGTCCTTCTCGCCCTCGCCGATGACGACCCGGCCGTCGCACGGGGCATCCGTCAGCGCTGAGCGCATGGCCGCGACCGCCGCCCCGTCGACCGCGTCCCCGTCGCCCGAGCCGACCAGCGGCAGCGCCGCGGCCGCCGCGGCCGTGGTCGCGCGCAGCAGCGCCTCGACGAGGGCCGGGTCATCCATCACGCCGCCGGAAGCACTCACCGCTCCATCCTGCCCTCCGCGTGCAACCCGCCCAAGCCCGCTGAGCCCGCCCAAGCCCGCTGAGCCCGTCGAAGCGAACCCACCCACTCCCTTCGACAAGCTCAGGGAGCGCTCGCTGAGCCCGTCGAAGCGAGCCCACCCCCACTCCCTTCGACACGCTCAGGGGCCTGCGCTCGCAACCTCGGTAGACTCGTGCCGAATCCCACCCGATGCCAGAAGGAGCCTCCATGCCCATCGCCACTCCCGAGCAGTACGCCGAGATGCTCGACACCGCGAAGGCGAAGGGCTTCGCGTTCCCGGCGTTCAACGTCTCGAGCTCGCAGACGCTGAACGCGGTGCTGCAGGGCCTCACCGAGGCCGGCTCCGACGGCATCATCCAGGTCACGACCGGCGGCGCCGACTACTTCGCCGGGCACACCGTGAAGGCCCGCGCGACCGGTGCGCTCGCGTTCGCGAAGTTCGCGCACGAGGTGGCGAAGTCGTACCCGATCACGGTCGCGCTGCACACCGACCACTGCCCGAAGCCGGCGCTGGCCGACTTCGTGTTCCCGCTGCTCGAGGCATCCGAAGAGGCCGTGAAGGCCGGCGGCAACCCGATCTTCCAGTCGCACATGTGGGACGGTTCGGCAGTTCCGCTCACCGAGAACCTCGAGATCGCGAAGGAGATCCTGCCGCGCATGAAGGCGATCCACGCGATTCTCGAGGTCGAGATCGGCGTCGTCGGCGGCGAGGAAGACGGCGTGAAGCACGAGGGTTCGAACGAGGCGCTGTACACGACCCTCGAGGACGCGATCTCGACGGTCGAGGCGCTCGGCCTCGGCGAGCAGGGCCGCTACATGGCCGCCCTCACGTTCGGCAACGTGCACGGCGTCTACGCACCCGGCAACGTCAAGCTGCGCCCGGCGCTGCTGAAGGAGATCCAGGACGGCCTGGCCGCGAAGTACGGCACCGGCCCGAAGCCGCTCGACCTCGTCTTCCACGGCGGCTCGGGCTCGACCGATGCCGAGATCGCCGAGGCGGTTGCGAACGGCGTGGTGAAGATGAACATCGACACCGACACCCAGTACGCGTTCACGCGCTCGATCGCGGGCTACATGTTCGGCAACTACGACGGCGTGCTGAAGGTCGACGGCGGCGTCGGCAACAAGAAGCAGTACGACCCGCGCGCCTGGGGCAAGGTCGCCGAGACCGCGATGGCGGCCCGCGTGGGCGAGTCGACGCGCCAGCTCGGTTCGGCCGGCCAGTCGATCACCGCGTAGGGGCACGGATGCCACAGGACGAGGCCGCACGCACGCCCGACTCTCCCGCGCCGGGCGGTACGACGCCGCCCGCGCCCGAGCCGGTCGACGAGCGGCCTCGTCCGCAGTTCGGCGAGTACGCGCCGCCCGGGTGGACGTGGACTCCGCCCGAGGAGACCCGGCACGAGGCAGCGGCTCCTGCTGCCGCGGCGCCCGCGGTGTCAGGTGCGGCCACGGCCGCGGCGCCTACTGCCGCCGGTGCGCGCTCCGCGCACCCCACCGACCGTGCCTGGACCATCGCCCTGCTCGCGTTCGGCGTGCTCGGCGTGATCTACAACAGCCTGTCGCTCGCGATCCTGCCCGACAGCGTCGTGCGTTCGGCCGAGTTGTCGGCCGCCATGCTCGGCATGGACGCGCCCACCTCGTTCACGCCTGGTCCCGCCGTGCCGGTGTTCATCGCGGTCGGCATCGCTCTGCAGATCGCCCTCTGGGCCGGCGCCCTGCTCTGGTCGCGCGCCCGCATGCGCGCGGGCCTGCTCGCCTGGTGGGTGCCGCTCGTCGCCGGCGTGGTCGCGTTCATCGTGGTTACGGTCATCGGCGTCTTCGTTTTCGCCAGCGACCCGGTGTTCTTCTCCGAACTGACGACGCCGCGGCAGTAGCGCGCCCCGCGGCGCAACCAGTACTTTGGAGAAGCTGTGCAGATCTCCGAAGTTGCGGCGGTCGGGGTCAGCCGGCCGCGCTCGGCACCGTCGGCGCCGCCTCCTCGTCCTCGATCGGGGCGGCGAACTGCGCCTCGTACAGCCGCGCGTACGCGCCGTGCGCCTCGAGCAGTTCGGCGTGGGTGCCCTGCTCGACGATGGTGCCGTGCTCCATCACGATGATGAGGTCGGCGTCGCGGATCGTCGAGAGCCGGTGCGCGATGACGAACGACGTGCGGTCGGCACGCAGCGCGGTCATCGCCTGCTGCAGCAGCAGCTCGGTACGGGTGTCGACCGACGACGTCGCCTCGTCGAGGATGAGCACCGACGGGTCGGCGAGGAAGGCGCGCGCGATGGTGATGAGCTGCTTCTCACCGGCCGAGAGGTTGGACGCCTCGTCGTCGAGCACAGTGTCGTACCCGTCGGGCAGGGTGCGCACGAACCGGTCCACGTAGGTGGCGCGGGCCGCGGCGAGCAGCTCCTCGTCCGTGGCATCCGGCCGCCCGTAGCGGATGTTGTCGCGGATCGAGCCCGCGAACAGCCAGGTGTCCTGCAGCACCATGCCCATCCGCGAGCGCAGCGCGTCGCGCGTCATGTGGGTGGTGTCGACGCCGTCGAGCGTGATGCGCCCGCCGTCGAGCTCGTAGAACCGCATGATGAGGTTCACGAGCGTGGTCTTGCCGGCGCCGGTCGGCCCGACGATCGCGATCGACTGCCCGGGCTCGGCGACCAGCGAGAGGTGCTCGATCAACGGCTTCTCGGGGTCGTAGCTGAACGAGACGTCCTCGAATTCGAGGCGGCCCGTCGCCGCGGCGGGCCGCTCGGGCTCTGCGGGGTCGGGCACCTCCTCGTCGGCGTCGAGCAGCTCGAACACGCGCTCGGCGCTCGCGACGCCCGACTGCAGCAGGTTCGCCATCGAGCCGAGCTGGCTGAGCGGCTGCGTGAACTGCCGGGAGTACTGGATGAACGCCTGCACGTCGCCGAGGGAGATCGCTCCGCCGGCGACCATGAGCCCGCCGACGACGGCGATCGCCACGTAGACGAGGTTCCCGACGAACATCATCGCGGGCATGATGATGCCGCTCACGAACTGGGCGCCGAAGCTCGCGTTGTAGAGTTCCCCGTTCTCGACGTCGAACCGCTCGCCGACCTCCTTGCGCCGCCCGAACACCCGCACCAGCGAGTGGCCCGAGTACGACTCCTCGACCTGCGCGTTCAGCGTGCCGGTGCGCGCCCACTGCGCGACGAACAGCTTCTGCGACCGCTTGGCGATGACCGTGGTGATGATGATCGTGAGCGGGATGGTGACGAGGGCGATGAGCGCGAGCACCGGCGAGATGACGAACATCATGACGAGCACGCCGACGACGGTCAGGAGCGACGTGAGCAGCTGGCTCATCGTCTGCTGCAGGGTCTGCGAGATGTTGTCGATGTCGTTCGTGACCCGGGAGAGCAGTTCGCCGCGCTGCATCGTGTCGAAGTACGACAGCGGCAGTCGGTGCAGTTTCGTCTCGACGTCTTCGCGCAGGCGGTAGACGGTGCGCTGGGTGACGCCGTTCAGCACGTACCCCTGCGCCCAGCCGAACAGGGCTGCGACGATGTACAGCCCGAGCACCCATGCGAGCACGGTGCCGACGGCGGCGAAGTCGATGCCCTGGCCGGGGTGCAGGTTCATCGCCTGGACCATGTCGGCCTGCTGGTCGTTGCCCTGTGCGCGCAGGCCGTCGACGACCTGCTGCTTGGTGGCGCCTTCGGGCAGCTGCGCCGAGATGAACCCTTCGAAGATGAGGTTGGTCGCCTGGCCGAGGATCTTCGGCCCCAGCACCGAGAGCACGACGCTGATGACGCCGAGCAGGATGACCCATACGATCGCCGCGCGCTCGGGCACGAGCCGGCCGACGAGGCGCTTCGCGCTGGGCCCGAAGTTCTTCGATTTCTCGGCCGGCATGCCCATGCCGCCCATCGGGCCGCCGCCCATCGGGCCGCGGCGCGCGGGCGGGCGGGTCGCGGTGGCCGGCTGCGCCCCGGTCGCGCCGGTGGACGGGCCGGATGCTCCGCCCTGCTGCTGCCCGGATGCTCCGCCCGGGTTCTGCTGCTCGCTCACGCGGCCGCCTCCTCTGCGCTCAGCTGGCTCTCGACGATCTCGGCGTACGCGGCCGAGGTGGCGATGAGCTCGTCGTGGGTTCCGCGGGCGGTGATGCGACCGTCCTCGACGAGGAGGATCTGGTCGGCGTCGACGATGGTCGCGACCCGCTGGGCGACGACGAGCCGTGCCGCGTCGGCGACCTCGCGGGACAGCGCCGCGCGCAGCCTCGCGTCGGTCGCGGTGTCGAGCGCCGAGAACGAGTCGTCGAACAGGTAGATCGGCGGGCGTTTCACGAGGGCCCTCGCGATCGAGAGCCGCTGTCGCTGCCCGCCCGACACGTTGGTGCCGCCCTGTGCGATGGGTGCTTCGAGGTCGCCCGGCATGGCGGCGACGAAGTCGCGGCCCTGGGCGATCTCGAGCGCCCGCCACAGCTCGTCGTCCGTGGCATCCGGGTCGCCGTATCGCAGCGTCGAGCCGACCGTGCCGGCGAACAGGTACGGCTTCTGCGGCACGAGCGCGAGCTGAGAGTTCAGCACCTCGGGGTCGAGCTCGCGCACGTCGACCCCGCCGACGAGCACGCTGCCCGACGTGGCGTCGAAGAGCCGTGCGGCGAGGTTCACGATGGTCGTCTTGCCGGCGCCGGTGGAGCCGATGATCGCGGTCGTCTGGCCGGGGTGCACGGTGAAGCTGAGGTCGTGCAGCACCGGCGCCTCGGCTCCGGGGTACGAGAACGTGACGTCGCGGAACTCGATCGTGCCGGGCTCGGGCAGCTCGGTCAGGCCGCCGACCGGCTCGACGACGCTGGGGGCCGTCGCGAGCACCTCGCCGATGCGGCCGGCCGACACCGCGGCCCGCGGCAGCAGGAACGCGAGCATCGTCGACATCATCACGGCCATCAGGATCTGGATGAGGTAGCTGAGGAACGCGGTGAGCGCGCCGATCTGCATCTCGCCCGCGTCGATGCGGAACGCGCCGAACCAGAGCACGGCGACGCTCGACGCGTTGAGCACGAGCATCACGATCGGGAACACGAGGGCGAACAGCCGCCCGGCCTTCAGCGCGGTGTCGGTGAGCGCCTCGTTCGCCTCGTCGAACCGCTCGGTCTCGACGCCCTCGCGTACGAACGCGCGCACGACCCGGATGCCGGTGAGCTGCTCGCGCAGCACCCGGTTCACGTTGTCGATCTTGCGCTGCATGCTGCGGAACAGCGGCACGAGCCGGCTGATCACGAGGCCGACCGCGATGAGCAGCACGGGCACGGCGACGACCATGATCCACGAGAGCACCACGTCTTCGCGCAGGGCCATCACGACGCCGAAGATCGCGATGATGGGCGCCGAGACGAGCATGGTGCAGCTCATCAGCACGAGCATCTGCACCTGCTGCACGTCATTGGTGGTGCGGGTGATGAGGCTCGGCGCGCCGAACCGCGAGACCTCCTGTTCGCTGAAGTCGCCGACCTGCCGGAAGACCGCGCGGCGCACGTCGCGCCCGAACGCCATCGCCACGCGCGCCCCGAACCAGACCGCGGCGATCGAGGCGGCGACCTGCAGCAGGGTGACGCCGAGCATCACGGCGCCGATCGACATGATGACGCCGGTGTCGCCCTTGGCGACGCCGTCGTCGATGATGTCGGCGTTCAGGCTCGGCAGGAACAGCGAGGCGACCGCTTGGGCGCCTTGGAAGACGAGCACGCCGACGAGCAGCGGCCAGTACGGCCGGAGGTACCGGCGCAGCAGTTTCAGAAGCATGATGGCGTCACCTCTCGGATGCGGGTTCGGATGCTGCGGCGGAGTCGGCATCGCCGGACGCGATGCCGTGCACGACGAGCGAGGCGAGTTCGGCGGTGTCGAGCCCGGTCCAGCCGCCGAAGTGCGGCATGGCCGACGAGAACGCGATCAGGCGCAGGAGGCCGAGCACCTTCGCGGGCGGCACTCGCAGCCGCTCGAGGTCGGGTTCGAGCAGCCGCTCGACGATGCCGATGATCACGCCTGCGTCGGCTGCCACCGGCGGGCGGGCCCGCATGCCGAGCGAGGAGAACACGCCGAAGATGCCGCTGAACCGGTCTTGCAGGCGCGCCAGCACGAGCTCGACCTTGAGTTCGAGCGGCAGCGCGGGGTCGATGCGCCGGATGGCGTCGCGGAACGGCTCGGGATCGAGGAACGCCTCGACGGCGGCGTCGATGATGGCCTCCTTGTCGGGGAAGACCCGGAACAGCGTGCCCTCGGCGACCCCGGATGCCTCGGCGATCTGCCGGGTCGTGACGTCTCTGCCGTGCGCGACGAGCAGGGGCACGGTGGCCTGCGCGATCGCGGCGCGGCGCTCTTCGACGGGCAGGGGCCGTGCCCGTGGCATCCGTTCGGCGGCGGCGTTCACGAGTGGCGATGCTACGCCTGAGTGAGCGCTCACTCCAACGTGTTCGCTCTGGGCGAACTACCCGGCAGCACGTCGCAGACTCCGGGCCGGGCCGGGGCTCAGGCCGTGGTGGCCGCCCGGCTGCGCCCGCCGAGCGCGCGCGCATCGCGGTTGCCCGCGAGGTCGCGGCGCAACTCCTTCGGCAGCGAGAACATCAGGTCTTCCTCGGCCGTCTTCACCTCGGCGACGTCGGCGTAGCCCGCATCGGCGAGCTCGATCAGCACCTCTTGCACGAGGCCTTCGGGCACGGATGCCCCGCTCGTCACGCCGATCGTCGACACCCCGTCGAGCCACTCCTGGCGGATCTCGGTCGAGTAGTCGACCCGGTAGGCCGCCTTCGCCCCGTTCTCGAGGGCGACCTCGACGAGCCGCACGCTGTTCGACGAGTTCGCCGACCCCACCACGATGACCAGCTCGGCCTCCTGCGCGACCTTCTTGATCGCGACCTGGCGGTTCTGCGTGGCGTAGCAGATGTCGTCGCTGGGCGGATCCTGCAGGGCCGGGAACCGCTCGCGCAGCCGCCGCACCGTCTCCATCGTCTCGTCGACGCTCAGCGTCGTCTGCGAGAGCCAGACCACCTTCTCGGGGTCGCGCACCTCGATGTTCGGCACATCGTCGGGGCTGTTCACGAGCGTCACGTGATCGGGCGCCTCGCCGGCCGTGCCCTCGACCTCTTCGTGCCCCTCGTGACCGATGAGCAGGATCTCGAAGTCGTCGCGCGCGAACCGCACCGCCTCGCGGTGCACCTTGGTGACGAGCGGGCAGGTCGCGTCGATCGCGTGCAGGCCGCGGTCGGCGGCCGCGTGCACGACCGCGGGCGAGACGCCGTGCGCGCTGAACACGACGTGGGCGCCCTCGGGCACCGCGTCGACCTCGTCGACGAACACCGCGCCCTGCTGCTCGAGCTCGGCGACGACGTGCTTGTTGTGCACGATCTCCTTGCGCACGTACACCGGCGAGCCGTAGTGCTCGAGGGCCTTCTCGACCGCGATCACGGCGCGGTCGACGCCCGCGCAGTACCCGCGGGGGGCCGCGAGCAGCACCCGCTTGGGTCGGGGGGTCGGGTTATCCTTGAGCCGGCCGCGCACGCTCGGGATCCTCGGCATGCCGAGGCCGATCCGCGGGGCATCCGTCGTGCTCGTCACGATGCCCATCCTACGCGGCGCACCCCGACGGGCGGCTGGGAGCGGGCATGGCCGACGGCGCCAACACGCGTGAGACGCCGTGGTCGGTGGCGACCGTCTCGACCAAGATCAAAGAGTGGATCGACCGGCTCGGCATGATCTGGGTCGAGGGCGAGATCACCCAGTGGGGCGGCTCGAACGGCAACACCTACGGCAAGCTCAAAGACTGCGACGCCGACGTGACCGTCTCGTTCACGATGTGGTCGTCGGTGCGCGCGAAGCTGCCCGAGCAGTTCGCGCAGGGCGACCGCGTGATCGCGCTCATGAAGCCGAACTGGTGGGTGAAGGGCGGCACCCTCTCGATGCAGGTCTACGACCTGCGCCACGTGGGCCTCGGCGACCTGCTCGAACGCATCGAACGGCTGCGCCGGCAGCTCGCCGCCGAGGGGCTGTTCGCGCCCGACCGCAAGCGGCGGCTGCCGTTCCTGCCCGCGGTCGTCGGGCTCGTCACCGCGCGCGACTCCGACGCCGAGCACGACGTGCGCCGCAACGCGACACTGCGCTGGCCCGCGGTGGAGTTCCGTGCCGCCTACGCGTCGGTGCAGGGCGATCGCGCGGTACCCGAGGTGGTCGCGGCGATCCAGCGGCTCGACGCCGACCCCGAGGTCGAGGTCATCGTCGTCGCCCGCGGCGGCGGCGACTTCCAGAACCTGCTCGCCTTCAGCGACGAGCGCGTCGTGCGCGCGGCCGCGGCGGCGACCACGCCCATCGTCAGCGCGATCGGCCACGAGGCGGATCGGCCGCTGCTCGACGAGGTCGCCGACCTGCGCGCCTCCACCCCCACGGATGCCGCGAAGCGCGTCGTCCCCGACGTCGGCGAAGAACTCGCCCGCGTCGAGCAGGTGCGCGCGCGACTCGGCATGCGCATGACGTCGCTGCTCACCCGCGAGATCGACCGCATCGGCCACCTGCGGGCACGACCCGTCCTGGCCGACGGTCGCTGGATCATCGACCGCCGCGCCGAAGAGCTCACCCGCTGGGTCGCCCGCGGCAGCGAGCTCGCCGACCGGGTCGTCGAACGGCAGGCGTCGCGGGTGGCCGAGCTCCGCGGGCATCTGCGCGCGCTCTCGCCGCAGGCGACGCTCGACCGCGGGTACGCCATCGTGCAGGGCCCCGACGGGCACGTCGTGCGCGCGGCCGCGCAGGCGCCCGCGGGCACCGCGCTCACCGTCACCCTCGCCGAGGGCGCGCTGTCCGCCGAGTCGCGGGGCGCCGCACCGCACCCGGCCGAGCCGGCGCAGCCCGCCGAGCCCGCGACTCCCGCCGAATAGAATGGCAGCCATGCCCTCCCTCCCCGACGTCTCCGAGCTGAGCTACGAGCAGGCGCGCGACGAACTCGTGCAGGTCGTCGCCGAGCTCGAGCAGGGGTCGGCGACCCTCGAGCAGTCGCTCGCCCTGTGGGAGCGCGGCGAGGCCCTCGCCGCCCGCTGCGAGGAGTGGCTCCTCGGCGCCAAGGCCCGACTCGACCGGGCGCGTGCGGCCCGCACCGCCGGCACCGACTCGGCCGAGGCATCCTGATGGCCGCGCAGCGCGCGCCGCGCGTCGTTGCCGAGCTCGGCCGCCCCGAGACGCCCGAAGAGACCGCGGCCCGCAAGGCCGCGAACTCGAAGAAGCACCGGCAGAACCAGACCACCCTGAACCTCGTCTTCGCGCTCATCGCGAGCCTCGTCGTGGTGCTCGTCATCGTGCTGCTCGTGCCGCGCAGCGACACGCCCATCGAGCGCGACGTCGACGTGTCCGCGATCGCCGAGCAGGCGCAGGTCGGCGCCTCGGCGCCGCTCGTCGTGCCCGAACTGCCCGACGGCTGGCGCCCGAACGCCGCCGAGATCCGCACCGGATCCGACGACATCACCGCCTGGTACGTCGGCCTGCTCACCCCGGGCGATGAGTACCTCGGCGTGTACCAGGGCTTCGACGCGAACGACACCTGGGTCGCCTCGCTGCTCGCCCGCACCCTCGCGACCGGCGTCGTCGAGATCGACGGCGTCGAGTGGACGGTGTACGACAACCGCGAGTCTGGCGACGACGTCGGCAATGCGCGGTACGGTCTCGTGACGACCTCGAACGACACGACGTTCGTGCTGCTGGGCACGGCGTCGCCCGAGGAGTTCGCCACGTTCGCCACCGCGATCACCCCCACCATCCAGGCGCAGTAGCCGCACGTCCTGCGCCGCGAGAGGAGTCACCGTGACCGAGGCTGTCGACGCGCACCAGCCCTCCCCGTCGTCCCCGCGTCCGGCGTCGTCCGAGACCCCGGCCGAGGCGTGGCGCGCGCTGCGCCGCGGCAACGAGCGGTTCATCGCGGGCACGCCCGAGCACCCCCGCCAGGACGTCGAGCGGCGCACGTCGCTGGCGAACACGCAGACCCCGCGGGTCGCGATCTTCGGGTGCAGCGACTCGCGCCTGTCCGCCGAGATCATCTTCGACGTCGGCCTGGGCGACGCGTTCGTGGTGCGCAACGCTGGCCAGGTCGCCACCGATTCGGCGCTCGCCTCGCTCGAGTACGCGGTCGGCATCCTCAACGTGCCGCTCATCCTCGTGCTCGGGCACGACGCCTGCGGTGCGGTGCGCGCTGCGATCGACTCGCAGGCGGCCGATGCCGCTCCCCTGCCGAAGCACATCGGCGACCTCGTCTCGAGCATCGTGCCCGCCGTGCGCAAGGTCGCCGGCGTCGACGACGACGAGCCGGTCGTGCCCGGCGACGTCGATGCGGGGTACGTCGGCCGCGAGCACCTGCGCAACACCGTGCAGGAGCTCATCGAGCGCAGCGAGATGATCAGCGACGCGATCGCAGCGGGTACGCTGGCTGTGGTCGGCGCGAACTACCGCCTCGTCGAGGGCCGTGCCGAGACCGACGTCGTCGTCGGCCGCATCTGAGTCTTCATCTCCGCCGCACCTCGGTCGAGGCATCCGGCCCTCGCCCGCCGAGCGCCGACGCAGCGAATCACAGCGAAGGGAACACCGTGGCCGACAACGCCGCCGACTACCGCATCGAACACGACACGATGGGCGAGGTGCGGGTGCCCGCATCGGCCCTGTACCGCGCGCAGACCCAGCGCGCCGTCGAGAACTTCCCGATCTCAGGCAAGGGCCTCGAGCCCGCGCAGATCGCGGCGCTCGCGCGCATCAAGAAGGCCGCCGCGCAAGCCAACTCGCAGCTGGGCGTGCTCGACGGCGACATCGCCGACGCGATCGTGGCCGCCGCCGACGAGGTCATCGCCGGCCGTCACGGGTTCGTCGAGCACTTCCCGGTCGACACCTACCAGACCGGCTCGGGCACGTCGTCGAACATGAACATGAACGAGGTGCTCGCCACCGTCGCGACGCAGAAGCTCGGCCGCGACGTGCACCCGAACGACCACGTCAACGCGTCGCAGTCGTCCAACGACGTGTTCCCGACCTCGGTGCACATCGCCGTGACGGCCGCGCTCATCGACGACCTCATCCCCGCGCTCGACCACCTCGCCGTCGCCCTCGAGGCGAAGGCCGAGGCGTGGTCCGAGGTCGTGAAGTCGGGCCGCACCCACCTGATGGACGCGACGCCCGTCACCCTCGGCCAGGAGTTCGGCGGCTACGCCCGCCAGATCCGCCTGGGCATCGAGCGCGTGCGCACCGCGCTCCCCCGCGTCGCCGAGGTGCCGCTCGGCGGCACCGCCGTCGGCACCGGCATCAACACCCCGGCCGGGTTCCCGCAGCTGGTCATCGAGCTGCTGCAGCGCGAGACCGAGCTGCCGATCACCGAGGCCGCCGACCACTTCGAGGCGCAGGCCAACCGCGACGGACTCGTCGATGCATCCGGGGCCCTGCGCACCATCGCGGTGAGCCTCACCAAGATCTGCAACGACCTGCGCTGGATGGGCTCCGGCCCGAACACCGGCCTCGGCGAGATCTTCATCCCCGACCTGCAGCCCGGCTCGTCGATCATGCCCGGCAAGGTCAACCCGGTCGTGCCCGAGGCGGTGCTGATGGTGGCCGCGCGCGTCATCGGCAACGATGCAACCGTCGCGTGGGGCGGGGCATCCGGCTCGTTCGAGCTGAACGTGCAGATCCCCGTGATGGGCACCGCGCTGCTCGAGTCGATCCGCCTGCTGTCGAACGCGACGCGCGTCCTGGCCGACAAGACGATCGACGGCCTCGAGGCGAACCTCGACCGGCTCACCGCGCTGGCCGGCATGTCGCCGTCGATCGTGACGCCGCTCAACAAGCTCATCGGCTACGAGGCTGCGGCGAAGATCGCCAAGCACTCGGTCAAGCAGGGCATCACGGTGCGCGAGGCGGTCATCGACCTCGGCTACGTCGAGCGCGGCGAGCTGACCGAGGAGCAGCTCGACGGTGCGCTCGACCTGCTCTCGATGACGCGGCCGCCGCAGGCGAAGTAGGTCGTTCGACGACACCGGATGCCTCGTGCCGCACGTGTGCGGCACGAGGCATCCGTCGTCTCACGTGCGGCTCAGTCGCCGGCCGGCACGATGTTGTGGTTCGAGCGGAAGAGGTTGCCGGGGTCGTACCGTCGCTTCACCTCGGCGAGCCGCTGCAACGTCGCCGCGGGGTACGCGGCGACGGCGCCGTCGGGGTCGTCGCCGATGAAGTTGACGTACGACGCCCCGGCGATGCCGAGCCGGTCGGCGGTGCCGGCGACCCAGTCCCGCCCGTCGGGGCCGGCGGGGTCGGGCTGCATGCCGACGATCGTCGCCATGAGCGCTCGGTCGCGGTGCGCGAACGCCGTGGCGTCGGCGCCGATGCGCGCGATCGCGCCGCCCATCACGCGCACGTTGACGACCGCGGCCGGCGTCGGCGCCGCGGCGACCGCCTCGAGCGCGGTCGCCGCCCACTCGAGGTCGAGCTCGTCGCGGAACCCGGTGCGCGTCGTCGCGCGCAGTCCCTGCACTTCGGGCCCGGCGAACAGCTCGGGGTAGGACTGCGCCCGCACGAGGTCGGCGATCGCCGTGCCGGCGGCGCGGATCGGCGCGAGCACCGCGTCGGCGTCGTCGGGGTCGCCCGAGAAGCAGACGAGCGCGGCCACGATGGGCCGGCCGTGCACGTCGGCGGGCAGGAACGGCGCGGGCGGCGCCTTCATCGCGTTCACCATGATCGAGAGGGTGTCGGGCGCGTTCCGGCCCGCATCCACGACCGCCGCGAGCGTCGCGGGCGACGCCTCGAAGGCGATGAATCCGCCGACGACGGTCCCGACCGGCCGCAGCCGGAACTCGAACGACGTCACGACGCCGAAGTTGCCGCCGCCGCCGCGCACCGCCCAGAACAGGTCGTCGTGCTCGTCGGCGCTCGCACGCACCACGCTGCCGTCGGCGAGCACGAGCTCGGCGGCGAGCAGATTGTCGACGGTGAGCCCGTCGCGACGGCTGAGGTGGCCGATGCCGCCGCCCAGGGTGAGGCCCGCCACTCCGACGCTGCCGGTGTCGCCGAACCCGGTGGCGAGCCCGGCCGCTCCGGCTGCCGCGGTGTAGACCCCGGCCGTCACGCCGCCGCCCGCGCGCCCGATGCGGGCGGCGGCGTCGAGGTCTACCGTGTCGAGCAGCCTGGTGTCGAGCACGAGGCCGCCGGCGACGCTCGACCGGAGGTGGTAGCCGTGGCCGCCGCTGCGCACGGCGAACGGGATGCCGCTCTCGGCTGCGGCGCGCACGACCTCGGCGGTCTCGGCGGCGGTGCGCGGGCGTGCGATCAGGGCTGGGGTGCGGTCGCCGCCGGCGAACACGGTCGCAGCGAGCGTGCCGAGCTGCGGGTTCTCCGGGGTGATGAGGCGGTCGCCGAGGGCGGGCGCGAGGCGCTCGGCGAGGGATGGTGCGGTGGTGTCGAGGCGGGTCATCCGTCTGTTCCTTCCGTGTCGTCCGCACAACGTTAGACATCGAATGATTCGACATCAAATGTTTTTGCATCGAATGGTCTAGGCTCCCCGTATGAAGACCCGAGGCGCCCGACCGATCGGCATGTCGTTGTGGGAGACCACGCACGTGGTGCACCGCGAGTTCGAGCGCATGCTCGCCGCGCACGGCCTCAACCGCGCCACCTGGTTCATCCTCCTCACCCTCGACGAAGCCGTGCACCCCACCCAGCGCGACGTCGCCCGCGCGGTCGGCATCAGCGACGCGACGCTCACCCACCACGTGCGCAACCTCGAGGACGGCGGGCTCGTGCACCGCACCCGCGACCCCGACGACCGCCGGGTGCAGTGCATCGAACTGACCGACGAGGGCCGTGCCGCGTTCGCCCGCATCCACGACGACGCGATGGCCTTCGACCGCCGGATGCGCGCCGTCCTCGGACCCGAGACCACCGCCGCGCTCCTCGGCGCCCTCGACACGCTCACCACCGAATTCACGCGCCCCGGCGACAGCACCCCCATCCCCCGGGCGTAGGTTGGAGGCATGGGTCACGGAGGCATCCCGGTCACGTCCGCAACCGAGCTCGAAGCACTGATCGGCGAACCGTTGCCCGCGGTGCGCAACAAGACCCGCCATCGGCTGCACGAGATCCACCGGCAGTGGCTCGAGGCATCCCCGCTGTGCTTCGTCGCGACCGCCGACGCCGAGGGCAACGCGGATGTCTCGCCCAAGGGCGACCCCGACGGGCGACTGACCCACGTGCTCGACGACACGACGATCGCGCTCGCCGAGCGGCCCGGCAACCGGCGCGCCGACGGGTTCCACAACCTGCTCGAGAACCACCACATCGGGCTGGTGTTCGTGATCCCCGGTCGCGGCGACACGCTGCGCATCAACGGCCGCGCCCGCGTGCTGCGCGACGCGCCCTACGCCGACCGGTTCGAGGTGCGCGGCCACGTGCCCCACCTCGTCGTCGAAGTCGCCGTCGACGAGGTGTTCTTCCACTGCTCGAAGGCGTTCCTGCGCTCGAAGACGTGGGAGCCCGACACCTGGACCCCCGACGCCGCACCTCGCCGCGCCGTCATCGCGAAGACCCTCGAACGCCCCGACGACGACCTCGCCGCACTCGACGCCTACTACGGCCCGTCGTACGACGCCAAGCTCTACGGCTGAGCGCCGACCGGCGTCGCCGCGACCGGCACGTCATGCAGCCATGACGGCCGGGCCGGACCGGCGCAGCGCACCGGCCCGGCCGCGCCCCTACGCCAACTCCGCCCCGTCGAGCAGTTCGCTCACCAGCGCCGCGATCGCGCTGCGCTCGCTGCGGGTGAGCGTGATGTGCGCGAACAGCGCATGCCCCTTCAGCGTCTCGATGACGGATGCCACACCGTCGTGCCGCCCCACCCGCAGGTTGTCGCGCTGCGCCACATCGTGGGTGAGCACGACCCGCGAGTTCTGCCCGATACGGCTGAGCACGGTGAGCAGCACGTTGCGCTCGAGCGACTGGGCTTCGTCCACGATCACGAACGCATCGTGCAGCGACCGGCCGCGGATGTGCGTGAGCGGCAGCACCTCGAGGATGCCCCGGTCGACGACCTCGTCGAGCACGTTGTCGCTGACCACCGAGCCGAGGGTGTCGAACACGGCCTGCGCCCACGGGTTCATCTTCTCGCCCTGGTCGCCGGGCAGATACCCGAGCTCCTGACCGCCGACGGCGTAGAGCGGGCGGAACACCATGATCTTCTTGTGCTGGCGCCGCTCGAGCACGGCCTCGAGGCCGGCGCACAGGGCGAGCGCCGACTTGCCGGTGCCGGCCCGGCCGCCCAGGGACAGGATGCCGATCTCGGGGTCGAGCAGCAGGTCGATCGCGAGCCGCTGCTCGGCCGACCGACCGTGCAGCCCGAACACGTCGCGGTCGCCGCGCACCAGCCGCACCTCGCGTTCGCCCGTGACGCGCGCGAGCGCCGACCCGCGGTCGGAGTGGATCACCAGCCCGGTGTTCACCGGCAGCTCGCCGAGCGCGCGCCGGTCGACCTCGAGCGTCTCGTGCTCGTACAGCTTGGCCATGTCGTTGGATCCGAGGTCGATCTCGGCCATGCCCGTCCACCCGCTGTCGATCGCGAGTTCGGCACGGTACTCCTCGGCGTCGACGCCGATCGCGGCCGCCTTCACCCGCAGCGGCAGGTCTTTCGACACGATCGTCACCGGCACGCCGTCGTTCTGCAGGTTGGCGGCGCACGCGAGGATGCGCGAGTCGTTGTCGCCGAGCTGCAACCCGCTCGGCAGCACCGACGGATTCGAGTGGTTGAGCTCGACCCGCAGCGACCCGCCGTCGTCGCCGACGGGGATCGGGAAGTCGAGCCGCTCGTGCGTCACCCGCAGCTCGTCGAGGATCCGCAGCGCCGCACGGGCGAAGTAGCCGATCTCGGGGTCGTTGCGCTTGGCCTCGAGTTCGGTGATCACCACCACGGGCAGCACGACCGGATGCTCCGCGAAGCGGAACAGCGCCCGGGG
Organism: Agromyces larvae; assembly: GCF_022811705.1. Taxonomy (NCBI): domain Bacteria; kingdom Bacillati; phylum Actinomycetota; class Actinomycetes; order Micrococcales; family Microbacteriaceae; genus Agromyces; species Agromyces larvae. The sequence continues at coordinate 1,706,952 of NZ_CP094528.1, forward strand.
ATCGGACAGGAGCACGGAGGTGTCGAGCACATAGGTGCGTTCGGTCTGTTCGACGACGGCATCGGATGCCTCGGAGACGACGACGCGGGGCTGCGCTGCTGCGCGCCCCGCGTTCCGACCGACGGCCTTCGACGACTCGAGTGAGGTCACAGTCGCTCCTGACCCCGAGCGGATTCCGCTCGGCTCTCGCGCCCGGTCGGACCTCTGTTCGAGCGGTTCGACCCGGCTCGATCGGACACCTTGTCCGATGCCGCCGACGTTACGACGAGCCGCCGACATCCGCCGCACCGACACGCGTCGGCGAGCGAGTCGTTCACACGGTGTTCACACGAGCCCGGCGGTGCGGAGCATCCGACCGCCCGTCGCCGGGCGCCCGATCAGTACCGCCGCTCAGTACGTCGCCGCGCTCCCGTACGAGACGAACGCCGCGCGCAGCATCTCGAGCGTCTCGGTCGAGGTGGCCGAATGCACGCTGAGCCGCACCGTGCCGAGCCGGGTCGACGCGGTCACGCCGTGGTTGTGCAGTGAGGCGCTGAGCACCGTCACCTGGTCGGCGGGCGGCTCGAGGATCACGATGCCCGCGCGCTCGCGCTCGTCGCGCGAGGAGGCGACCGGGATCGCGAACTCGTCGGCCAGTTCGATCGCCGCGCTCACGTTCTCGGCGACCGCCGCATTGATCGTCTCGACGCCGGTGGCCGCGATCTCCTCGAGCGCCGCAGCGAACCGGGCCTCGGCGATCGGGTCGGGGTTCGTCACGCGGTACGCGCGCGCGTCGGGCGCGGGCGGCGGCACGTGACCCCACGGCTCGGCCTCCTCGGTCGCCGAGAACCCCGAGAACACCGGGGTGAGCCGCTCGAGCGCGCGAGCACTGAGCGTCATGAACCCGGTGCCCCAACCTGCCCGGCACCACTTCTGCCCGCCCGACACGACGACGTCGGCGACCTCCCACGGGGCATCCACCACGCCGAAGCCCTGGATCGCGTCCACGATGAGCAACCGGTCGCCGATCACCTGCCGGATGCCCTCGAGATCGCAGAGGTACCCGGTGCGCGAATCGACCAGGCTCACCGCGACCGCGGCGACGTTCTGCTCCAACTGCTCTCGGATGCCGCCCGGAGTGACCTTGCCGTGGTCGGTCTCGAGCCAGAGCGGCTGCACCGCGTGCAGCGCCTCCTGCGCGCGCACCGCGGCGATGGGCAGGCTCGGGAACTCGTCGGCCGAGAGCAGCACCGTGCCGGTGAGGCCGAACATCGCGTGCATCAGCCCCTGCGTCGTGTTCGGCTGGGCGACGACCTGGTCGGCCGGCACCCGCGTGAGCGCGGCGACGGCGTCGCGCAACCGGGCGTCCTGTTCGTTGATCGCGTCGAGGCTGCCGTGGCGCGCGCGCTGCAGCACCTGGGTGAAGGCGAGCGTCTCCTCCGCGGCCGCCGTCGACAGCGGACCGACCCGACCGTAGTCGAGGTATCCGGGCTCCTCGGTGAATCCGGCGTTGAATGCGTCGAGCGTCACGGCGTTCGTCCTCCTCGTCGCTCATCATGGCAGAAGACGGATGCGCCGGGTCACGCGCGGCTACCCCCCGAAGCGGCGGTGCCGGTTCGTGTAATCGCGCAGCGCCCGCAGGAAATCGACCCGCCGCAAGTCGGGCCCGAGCGCCTCGACGAAGTAGAACTCGCTGTGCGCCGACTGCCAGAGCATGAAGTCGCTGAGGCGCTGCTCGCCCGAGGTGCGGATGACCAGGTCGGGGTCGGGCTGGCCGCCGGTGTAGAGATGCTCGCCGATGAGATCGGGCGTGAGCCGCTCGGCGAGGTCGTCGAGGCTGCGCCCTTCGGCGTGGTGCGCGGCGACGATCGCGCGCATCGCGTCGGTGATCTCGGTGCGCCCGCCGTACCCGACGGCGAGGTTCACGTGCAGGCCCGGTTTGTCGGCGGTGCGGTGCTCGGCGGCGTCGAGCGCGGCGATGAGCGGTTCGGGTAGGCCGGCGTCGCTGCCGACGTGCTGCACCCGCCAGTCGCGGTAGTGGCTGAGCTCCTCGGCCAGTTCGGCGATGATCTCGAACAGGTCGCTCAGCTCGGCGTGATCGCGATTCGAGAGGTTGTCGCTCGAGAGCAGGTAGAGCGTGACCACCTGGATGCCGAGGTCGTCGCACCACTCGAGGAACTCGCGCATCTTGGCGGCCCCGGCGCGGTGGCCGTGCGACACCGAGTCGTACCCGAGCTGCTTGGCCCAGCGGCGGTTGCCGTCGATGATCATGGCGACGTGGCGCGGCAGCACGCCGGGGTCGAGGTCGCGCCGGAGGCGCCGCTCGTAGACCCGGTAGAGGATGCCTCGACCCGAGCCCGGTCGATCGCTGTGCTGCACGCTCCTACGGTACCGCCCGGCGGGATCGGCGCACTCACAGCATCGCGGGACCGCCAGCGCCTACGCTGGGCGCATGACCCCCAAGCGCCAGCGCGACTCCGCGGACCTCGCGACGGAGCTCACCCGTCCGGTCGCCCCCGACGACCCGACCGATCGCGCCATCGCACGCGAGGAGCACGGCCCCGACCTGCCGAACATCCCGCTGCTCGACGCGTCGATCGCCGATCCCGGCGAGCTGAAGCCGACCTGGCGCGGCTGGATCCACGCGGGCACGTTCCCGGTGGCCATCGCGGCCGGCATCGTGCTGATCGCCCTCGCCGAGGGGCCGTGGGCGAAGTGGGCGAGCGCCGTGTTCATGCTCACCTCGATGCTGCTGTTCGGCAATTCGGCGCTCTATCACCGCTTCAACTGGAAGCCGCGCACCAGGGTCATCCTGAAGCGCATCGACCACGCGAACATCTTCCTGCTGATCGCGGGCACCTACACGCCGCTCGCGCTGCTCGCGCTGCCGCCGTCGAAGGGCTTCGTGCTGCTCGGCTTCGTCTGGGGCGGCGCGCTGCTCGGCATCGGCTTCCGGGTGTTCTGGATCCACGCCCCCCGCTGGCTCTACGTGCCGATCTACCTGCTCCTCGGCTGGGCCGCGGTCATGTACCTCGGCGACCTGCTCGACGCGAGCATCGCGATGATGGTGCTCGTGGTCGTCGGCGGTGTGCTCTACACGATCGGCGCGGTGATCTACGGGCTGAAGCGGCCGAACCCGTGGCCGGGGCATTTCGGCTTCCACGAGATCTTCCACGTGTGCACGGTGCTCGCGTTCCTCTGTCACTGGACGGCGACGCTGCTCATCTCGCTCTCGCCCGCCTACCACGCGGTGGCCTGAGCGACCCCGCTCCCTGAGCCCGTCGAAGGGAGCGGCGACCGGGGCGCGGCGACCGGCTCGCTTCGACAGGCTCGCTTCGACAGGCTCAGCGAGCGAAGGCTCAGCGAGCGAAGGCTCAGCGAGCGTCAGCGTGCGGGCGGTTCGCCCGGCGGTTCGGATGCTCCGCCGTCGACGTCCTCGCCGTCGACGTCGCCCGCGAGCTCGGCCTGCGCGGCCTGCTCGGCCGCTTCGGCGTCGAGGCGGGCATTCGCCTCGGCCCGGTAGTTGACCCGCCGGATGCGACGCACCATGTCGAGCACCAGCAGCAGCACGGCCGCCATGATGAGGAACGTGGCGATGAACCCGATGATGCCGGGGGTGACGTCATCGGGGTCGAACTCGTCCTGGTTCGAGGCTGCGACGAGGGCGAGGTTCGCGAGCAGGGGCACGGTGCGGGGTTCCCTTCACGGGCGGATTAGGCTGGTGGCAGCCTAGTCGATCGAGTCCGGAGGGAGCCGGGAGTGAACCCTGCCCAGGCCCCGGGCCCCGAGGCATCCGCCCCGTCGAGTGCCGCGCTCGACGCGCGCTACGGCCGCACCCGGCCGAATCGCACGCGCGACCGGCTGCTCATCGTCGGGGCGGCGGTGTTCGCCGCGATCGTGATCGTCGCGTGGGTGGTGTGGGCCGGCCTGGACGGTTCGACGCCGCAGGTGCAGGCCACCGACCTGGCCCACGAGCTGCTGCCCGACGAACGCGCGGTCGAGGTGACGTGGAAGCTGTCGGTGCCGCCCGGCACCGAGACGGCGTGCGCGATCCAGGCGCTGAACGAGGACTACACCGTGGTCGGGTGGAAGATCGTCGAGATCCCCGCATCGGATGCCCCGATCCGCAACTTCACCGAACGCGTGCGCACCGCGATGGAGGCGAATACGGGTTTGGTCGCCCAGTGCTGGGTGATCTAGAATGGAGGCTTCGCCTCGACAGTCGTCGGGGCGACACGTCTATTCACGGGAGGGTGCGACATGGCGCAGGAAGCCACCGTCACCTGGCTCACGCAGGAGGCCTACGACCGACTCGCCGCTGAGCTCGAGCACCTCTCGACGCACGGCCGCAGTGAGATCGCCAAGCGCATCGAGGCCGCGCGCGAGGAGGGCGACCTCAAGGAGAACGGCGGCTACCACGCCGCCAAGGACGAGCAGGGCAAGCAGGAGGCCCGCATCCGTCAGCTCACCGAACTGCTGAAGACCGCCGAGGTGGGCGAGGCGCCCGCATCGAAGGGCATCGTCGAGGCGGGCACGGTCATCACCGCCGTCATCGCGGGCGACGAGGAGACCTTCCTCATCGGCAGCCGCGAGATCGCGGGCGACTCCGAGCTCGACGTGTTCAGCGAGCAGTCGCCGCTCGGCGCGGCGATCCTCGGCCTGAAGGTCGGCGAGAAGACCAGCTACACGGCCCCGAACGGCCGCGAGATCGCGGTCGAGATCACCGGCGTCGACACCTGGGCCGGCCAGTAGGCGACCCGGAGCGCCCGCGCTGAGCCCCGCTCAGTCGTCGAGCACGACCGGGTCGTAGCCCGCGCGGCGGAGCACCTCGACCACTTCGGCGCGGTGCTCGGGTCCGCGGGTCTCGACCGAGATGTCGATCTCGACCTCCGAGATCTGCAGGCCGCGTCCGTGCCGGGTGTGCAGCACCTCGACGACGTTCGCGTGGGTGTCGGCGAGCAGCCCGGCGACCCGGACGAGCTGGCCGGGCCGGTCGGGCAGCCCGAGCCGCACGGTGAGGTAGCGGCCCGAGGCGGCGAGTCCGTGCGAGATGACCCGCTGCATGAGCAGCGGATCGATGTTGCCGCCCGAGAGCACGGCGACGATGGGGCCGTCGGCGGGTACCTTGCCGGTGAGCAGCGCCGCCACCGAGACCGCACCGGCCGGTTCGACGACGAGCTTCGCCCGCTCGAGCAGCACGAGCAGCGCGCGGGCGATGTCGTCCTCGCTGACCGTCACGATCTCGTCGACCGCGTCGCGGACGATCTCGAAGTTCAGCTCACCGGGCCGGTACACGGCGATGCCGTCGGCGATGGTGGGCACGACGGGCACCTCGCGCCGCTCGCCCGCGGCGAGCGACGCCACGTAGGGTGCCGCGTTCTCGGCCTGCACCCCGACGACGCGGATGCTCCGCCCGAGCTGTGCGGCACGCTGCTTCGCCGCGCTCGCGATGCCTGCGGCCAGGCCTCCGCCGCCGATCGCCACGACGATGGTCGCGGCATCCGGCACCTGCTCGAGGATCTCGAGGCCGAGCGAGCCCTGCCCGGCGATGACGTCGATGTGGTCGTACGGCGGGATGATGACCGCGCCGGTCTGTTCGGCGAAGTCGGCGGCCGCCTGCAGGGTCTCCCCGATCGAGTCGCCCGCGAGCACCACGTCGGCGCCGTACGACTTCGTCGCCTCGAGCTTCGGCAGGGCGACGCCGACCGGCATGAAGATGGTCGCGCGGATGCCGAGCTCGCGGGCGGCGTATGCGACGCCCTGCGCGTGGTTGCCGGCCGACGCAGCGACGACGCCGCGCTCGCGCTCCTCGGGGGTCAGCGCCGAGATGCGGTGGTAGGCGCCGCGCAGCTTGTACGAGCCGGTGCGCTGCAGGTTCTCGCACTTCAGGTGCACCGGCACGCCGAGCCGCCCCGCGAGGTGCCGCGACGATTCCATCGGGGTGCGGCGGGCGACGGCGGACACGATCTCGCGCGCTCGTTCGAAGTCCTCGATCGAGGGACCGGCGATGGTCTCGGTCACGGTCGTGCCTCTTCTCGTGGGTCGGCGGGGGTGGTGAGGGGTTCGTCGCGGGCGAACCCGGGCCGTTTGGGCACGGTGCGCCACAGCGGGCTTCTGGCGGCCACGGCCTCCGGCGGGGCATCCGCCTTCCACGCCCCGCGCGAGATGTACAGCACCATGACGTTGACGACCGCCGCGACGGGCACGGCGAACAGAGCCCCGGGGATGCCGGCGAGCAGCGACCCGGTCGCGACGGCGACCACCACGCCGAGCGGGTGCACCTTCACCGCGGTGCCCATGATGAGCGGTTGCAGCACGTGCCCCTCGACCTGCTGGACGAGCAGGACGACGCCGAGCATGATGAGCGCGATCACCGGCCCGTTGTAGATGAGCGCGACGAACACCGCGAGCGCCCCGGTCACGACGGCGCCGACGATGGGGATGAACGAGCCGAGGAACACGAGGATCGCGATGGGCACGGCCAGCGGCAGGCCGAGCAGGAACGCGCCGAGGCCGATGCCGACCGCGTCGATCGTCGCGACGAGGATCTGCACCTTGACGAAGTTCTGCAGTGTCGTCCACCCCGCCTGGCCGGCGCCGTCGATCGCGGCGCGCGCTCGGCGCGGGAAGACGCCGACGATCCAGTTCCAGATGCCGCGTCCGTCGATGAGGATGAAGAGCGTCGCGAACAGGGCGAGCAGCAGGCCCGCGAGGAAGTGCCCGAGCGTCGAGCCGACCGACAGCGCGCCGCTGACGAGCAGGCCGCTGTCCTGTTGTGCGGACTCGATGATCTGGGCGACCCAGGCGTTCAGCTCGGCCTCGGTGATGTGGAACGGCCCTTCGAGCAGCCAGCCGCGGAAGTCCTCCCAGGCGACGAGGGACTGTGTGACGAGCCCTTCGCTGCCGCGGGCGATGAAGGTGATGCCGAGCGTGAGCAGGCCGCCGACGACGATCAGCGCCGAGAGCATCGCCGCGGTCACCGCGAGCCATTTCGGCCAGCGGTGCCGCTGGAGGAAGCTCGAGAACGGCACGAGGAGGGCGCCGAGCAGCACGGCGACGAGGATCGGGATGACGATGAGCCGCAGCTGGATGACGAGGAACACCACGACCGCCAGCACGCCGCCGACCAGCAGCAGGCGCCAGGACCAGGCCGCCGCGAGCCGCATGCCGAACGGCACGCTCGCTGCGGCGTCGCGAACGGGCTCTGCGATGACGGGCGCCGGCTCGGGCGTTCGGGCGCGCTGGTCGCGCCGTGTCGTGAATCCTCGCCGAGACCGCCCCACTCGCTCCGCCATCGCTCCAGTCTAGGCGCGGTGCATTCCGGGCCCGGCATGCGGGCGGCATGCGGGCCCGGCAGTCGGATGCCACGAGCCGATGTCGGCGGCCGGCGCTAGCGTGGGCGCATCATGTTGGACTCCGTCAGCCCGGCCCTCGCCCGCCGTATCGCGCTCGCCGCGCAGGGGTTCGGGCGCGCCTCCCCCGCCGAGCCGGGCACCCGCGCCCTGGCCGGCCTGCTCGACCGGCTCTCGCTGCTGCAGATCGACTCGGTGAACGTGTTCGAGCGCAGCCACTATCTGCCCGCGTTCAGCCGGCTCGGCGGCTACGACAAGGCGCTGCTCGACCGGCTCACCACGGGTCGGCGCGGCCGCACGGTCGAGTACTGGGCGCACGAGGCGGCGTTCATCCCGCGGGGGCTCTGGCCGCTGTTCGGCTTCCGGCGCGAGGCGTACCGGGCGAAGGGGCACGCGTGGGGCGGCTGGGTGGCCGAGAACCGGCACCTCGCCGACTTCCTCGTGCACGAGCTCGCCGCGAACGGCCCGATGCGTGCGAGCGAGATCGAGCACGACGCGAACGAGCGGCGCGGGCCGTGGTGGGGCTGGAGCGATGTGAAGCGCACGCTCGAGTGGATGCTGCGCACCGGCGAGGTGGTCTGCGTCGAGCGTCGGCGCTTCGAGCGGGTCTACGCGTTGCCCGCCCAGGCGCTGCCGGCCGACCTGCTCGACGCCGAGCCGTCGCACGACGAGTCCGTCCGCGGGCTGGTGGAGCTCGCGGCATCCGCTCTCGGCATCGCGACCCTCGCCGACCTCGCCGACTACTGGCGGTTGAAGCGCGCCGAGGCGGCCCCCGCCGTCCGTGACCTCGAAGACGCCGGGGTGCTGCTCCCCGTCACGGTGCCCGGGTGGACGACGGGGTCGAAGCCGACCCCCGCCTGGGTGCACCGCGACGCACGCCGGCCGCGCCGCATCGACGCGGCCGCGCTGCTGTCGCCGTTCGACCCGGTGGTCTGGTTCCGGCCGCGCGCCGAGCGGCTGTTCGATTTCCACTACCGCATCGAGATCTACACCCCCGAGCCGCAGCGGGTCTTCGGCTACTACTCGCTGCCCGTGCTCGTCGACGATCGGGTCGTGGGCCGAGTCGACCTGAAGAGCGATCGCAAGGCGGGGGTGCTGCGCGTGCAGTCGGCGTGGACCGAGCCGTCGGCACCCGCCGACACGGCGGCGCGGCTGGTGCCCGTGCTCGAGCGGGCGGCGGCCTGGCAGGGCCTCGGCGAGGTCGTGGTGGTCGGCCGTGGCGATCTCTCCCCCGCGCTCGCAGCCGAGCTCATGTGAAAGCCCCCTGAGCCCGTCGAAGGGCGAGCCCGTCGAAGGGAGAGCCCGTCGAAGGGAGAGCAGGGCCCACGGGGCTCGCTTCGACTGGCTCAGCGAGCTCTTCCTAGAAGCTGCCGCCCATCTCGTGCAGCCGCTTCACCCGCTCGGCGATCGGCGGGTGGGTCGCGAACAGGCGGTCCATCGCACCCTTCTTCAACGGGTCGGCGATCCACAGGTGCGCCATCGAGGAGTTCTGCCGCTTCATCGGCCGACCGTACTGCTCGAGCTTCAGCAGCGCGCTCGCCAGCGCGTCGGGGTGCCGCGTCGTCATCGCGCCCGTGGCATCCGCCAGGTACTCGCGCTGGCGCGAGATGGCCAGCTGCACGAGCGAGGCGACCAGCGGCGCGATGAGCATCGCGACGATGCCGAAGATCAGCACGATCGGGTTGCCGTTGTTGTTGCGGTTGCCGCCGAAGAAGGCCATCCGCACGAGCATGTCGCTGATGAACCCGACGGCGACGACGAGGCCGAACACGATCATCGACAGCCGGATGTCGTAGTTGCGCACGTGGCCGAGCTCGTGCGCCATGACGCCCTCGAGCTCGGCGTCGTCCATGATCTCGAGCAGCCCGGTGGTGGCGGCCACCACGGCGTGCTCGGGGTCGCGGCCGGTCGCGAACGCGTTCGGCGCCGGGTCGGACACGACGAACACGCGCGGCATGGGCGTGCCGGTGGCGATCGACAGGTTCTCGACCGTGCGCCAGAGGCGCGGGTGGTCGGCCTTCGAGCGGATCTCGACGGCGCCCGACATGGACAGCGCCTGCTTGTCGGCGGTGAAGTACTGGATCAGCGCGTACCCCGAGGCGACCACGATCGTCACGATGAAGATCGTGAGCGAGTGGTAGATCCAGGCGGCGAGCCACCCGAGCGCGCCGATGATCAGCAGGAAGAACAGGATCGTGAAGACGGTGTTGCGTTTGTTCTTGGCGATCGCGCGGTACATCTGCGGTGATCAGCGCCCCGTGATCAGAACTGCACGCGCGGCGGCTCGGCGATCGCCGCAGCCTCGCTGACCTCGAAGAAGTCGCGCTCGTGGAACCCGAGGTTGCGCACGAACAGGGTGTTCGGGAACACCTTGATCTTCGTGTTCAGCTCGCGCACGCCGCCGTTGTAGAACCGGCGCGAGGCCTGGATCTTGTCTTCGGTGTCGACGAGCTCGGCCTGCAGCTGCAGGAAGTTCTGGCTGGCCTGCAGCTGCGGGTACGCCTCGGCGACGGCGAAGATCGACTTCAGCGCCTGCTGCATGTGGTTCTCTGCGGCGGATGCCTCGGCCGGGCCGTGCGCCTGCAGGGTCTCGGCACGGGCCTTCGTGACGTTCTCGAAGACGGCCTTCTCGTGGGCGGCGTAGCCCTTGACGGCTTCGATGAGGTTGGGGATGAGGTCGGCGCGGCGCTTCAGCTGCACCGTGATGTCGCTCCAGGCCTCGTCGACTCGCACGTTGAGCGTGACCAGCGAGTTGTACGTCGCCCAGAGGTAGATGCCGACGATCGCCGCGAGCACGACGACGATGATGACGGGGATGAGCCATTCCATGGCGCGATGCACTCCTCGGTGGGCGATTCGGACGGTGACCTCATCCTACCGAGGTGCGCCGGGTGCCATCGTCATTCCCATCGGACTCGGAGGAAGGTCGCGTGCCGCTCAGCCGCCGTTCGTCCCGACGCGCACCCGCGGGCCGAGCACGCGCTCCAGATAGGGGTTCTCGAACACCCCCGTCGGGTCGAGTTCGTCGCGCACCGCGAGGAAGTCATCGAACCGCGGGTAGGCCGCGCGCAGATACTCGGCATCGCGGGTGTGCATCTTGCCCCAGTGCGGTCGGCCGCCGCGGGCGAGCATGATCTGCTCGACGGCGGCGAAGTACTCGGCCGGGTCCTCTCGGAAGAACCGGTGCACCGCGATGTAGCCGGTCTCGCGCGCGTACGCGGTCGACAGCCAGTTCTCATCGGATGCCGCGGCGCGCACCTCGACCGGGAAGCTGATGCGCCATCCGCGCCGCTCGATGAGCTGCCGCACCTCGCGGAGCGCGCCGGGCACCTCGGCGAGCGGGATCGCGTACTCCATCTCGCGGAACCGCACGGTGCGGTTCGTGACGAAGACGGCAGGCGACCAGTCGATGAACTCGCGGTTGCTGCTGAGCCGCTCGGCCTGCCGCGCGATGAGCGGTGCGACCTGCGGAATCGGCCGGGCGAGATTGCAGGCGACGCGGAACACGCCGTTGGCGACGAGCTCGTCGTCGATCCACCGCGACACCCGGCCGAGGGGCCGGCGTTCGGCATCGGCCGGGAGCCGGGTGTTCGTCTTCGTGAGCGCGGAGTCGGTGTGCGGGTGCCAGTAGAACTCGAAGTGGTCGGCGCCCTGCACCCGGTCCGCCCAGGCGTCGAGCACGTCTTCGAGCGGCTCGGGCCGCTCGACGGCGTGCAGCAGGTACTGCGGCACGAGTTGCAGCGTGACGTCGACGAGCACGCCGAGGGCGCCGAGCCCGAGCCGCACCGCGGGCAGCAGCTCAGGCCGCTCGTCGGGCGCGACCCGGATCAGCTCCCCCGCGCCGGTGACGAGTCGCGCACCGACGATCTGGGTCGCGAGTCCGCCGAACCCGAGGCCCGTGCCGTGCGTACCGGTCGAGGTCGCGCCGGCGATCGTCTGCCGGTCGATGTCGCCCATGTTCGCCAGCGCGAGCCCGTACGGCTCGAGCAGCTTCGGCAGGGCGTGCAGGCGGGTTCCGGCGCCGATCGTGAGCCGCCCCTCGGCGGCCTCGCGGTCGTCGACGACACCGGTGAGCGCGCCGAGGTCGAGCTGCACGTCGGGGGCGACCGCGATGCCCGTGAAGCTGTGGCCGGCGCCGACGGGCTTCACCCGGAGCCCGGCACGTGCGGCGGACTGCACCGCCCGCTGCACCGCGTCGGCCGTCGCCGGTCGCTCCACGCGAACGGGTCGCACCTGCTCGCTCCGCCCCCAGTTGCGCCACACGGCTCCGCTCGCGCTCACAGGAACGCCTTCCCCTCTCCCCGGTAGGTGGGGATCTCGTCGACCACGCGGTCGCCGTCCACGACCGCGAACGTGTTCAGGTGCTCGCTGAGCTCGCCCGACTTGGTGTGCCGCAACCAGACCCGGTCGCCGACCCGCAGGCGATGGATGCCGCGCCCCGAGAGCGGGGTCTGCACCTCGCCGGCCGCCTCGCGCGGCTGGTACTCGAGGTCCGGCGGCCACGCCACGAGCGGCAGCCGGTCGGGGGCGGGCGGGCCCGAGGCGATCCAGCCGCCGCCGAGCACGGTGCGATGCTCGGGGCTCGGGGCTCGCACCGCGTCCAGCGCGAAGGCGGCGGCGGGCGCGGGGGTGAAGTGCGCGTATCCGTCGAACAGGTGGCCGCCGAGGATGCCGCTGCCCGCACCGATCTCGGTGACCGACGGGTCGGCGCTGGTCGCCTCGAGCGAGCCGGTGCCGCCGCCGTTCACGAACTCGAGGTCCGCGTGCTCGCGGACGGCGGCGACCGCACGCGCTCGGCGGTCGACGAGTTCGGGCATCGAGCGCGACTGCATCCAGCGGTTCACGGCTCCTTCGACGGGCCGGCCCGCGGGCCGGTTCACCACGCCGGCGATCTGCGCCTCGTACGCCATCACGCCGACCACCCGGAACCCCGGGCGCGCGGCGACGTACGCGGCGAGCGCGCCCGCCTGCTCGGGTGCGTGCACCGGCGACCGCCGCACGCCCAAGTGACCGAGCACGGGCGCCTTCCACGAGGCATCCAGTTCGATGCAGACCCGGATCTGCTCGCGCTCGCCGGGCGCGACCACCGCGTCCACCAGGTCGAGCTGTTCGGGCGAGTCGACCATGATCGCGATCTTCGAGGCGAGCGCCGGGTCGGTCGCGAGCCGGCGGATCGCGCCGCGCTCGGCGGTCGGGTAGCCGACGACGACGTCGTCGACGGTGTCGGCGAGCCAGATCGCTTCGCTCAACGTGTAGGCGAGCACGCCACGGTAGCCGGGCAGCCGCAGCAGCGACTCGATGACCTCGCGTACCCGGATCGACTTCGACGCGACGCGGATCGGGGTGCCGTGCGCGCGGCGCACGAGGTCGGCGGCGTTGTGTCGGAGCGCAGCGAGGTTGAGCGCGCCGACGGGCGCGTCGAGGTGGCGGGTCGCCGCGGTCATCGCGCCCCAGTAGGCGGCGGGCCGGCTCCAGGGGGCGGATGCCGCGGGGCCCGGGGCATCCGACCGATGCAGGTCGAGCGCGCTCATCGCACCCCCCGCACCCGCGCGACCGCGACGGCTCCGCAGAGCGCGCACACCGCGGACAGCACGAAGACGAGGGTGAACGAGCCGGTCGCCACGACCGCGAGCGCGCCGATCAGGGGGCCGAGCGCCTGCGGCACCGCGGTGGCGATGTTCATGATGCCGAGGTCCTTGCCGCGCGCGGTCGCGTCGGGCAGCACCTGCGTGGCCAGCGCCTGGTCGACCGAGAGGAAGCAGCCGTACCCGAGGCCGAGGACGCCCGCCGCGACCATCGCCATGCCGAGGTCGGGCACGAACGCGAGCAGCAGCGCGGCGATCGCCTGCAGCACGGACGCGACGAGCACGAACACGCGCCGACGGCCGGTGCGGTCGCTCAGCTTGCCGAGCACGAGCGAGGCGATGATGACGAACACCATGTAGACGAGGGTGAGCACGATGAGATCGTCCTCGGCGTGCGCGTCGCCGAGTCCGAACATCAGGAAGTACAGCAGCAGGCTCGTCCCGAGCGCGTTGCCGACCGAGACGAGCACCCGGCTGAGCAGCGTCCACCCGAAATCGGGGTGCTCGCGCGGGCTGATCCACAGGCTCGCGATGACGCCGCGCGCGGTGACGCGGGCCCGTTCGCGGTCGACGAGCGCCCGGTCTGGTCGGGCGAGGAACGGCAGGGCGAGCACGACGAGCGCGACCGCGAGCACCGCGTACCCGGCCTGCTGCTGAGTCACGAGCATGGTGACGACCACGAGGCCGAGGATGATGCCCACCGCCTGCGGCGCCGACATCCACCCCGAGACGAATCCGCGCTGCGGCACCGGCACCTGGTCGGAGATGGTGGCGGTCAGGGCCGCGGTCATCATGCAGAACCCGATCGTGGCGGCCACCCAGCAGGCGCCGATCGCGACGATGTCCGCCTGGAAGCCGAGCGCGACGAGCGCGAGCGCGAACACCAGCGCGCCCGCGAGGATCCACGGGCGGCGGCGGCCGAACCGCGACGCGGTGCGGTCGCTCAGTGCGCCGGTGAGCGGGTAGGCGATGATCGTCGCGACCGCCGCGATGCCCGAGACCACGCCGAACGCGAGCACGCTGTCGGTCCAGTGCTCGGGGTGCAGCACCGCATCGATCTGCACCGGCAGCAGGAGCTGCACGGGCGCGAGCTGCGCCATCCAGATACCGAGCCAGGCGGTCGCGAAGGCGGCGATCCAGCCGGCCCGGATGCGCTGGGTGGGCTCGGCGAAGGCACCGGTCGCGGGGGCGGCGACGTCGGCGTCGACTTCGGTCATGCGGGGTCCGCCATTCTCGAGAGGGCGTCGGCGGCCGCGCGGGCGACGCGGCGGGCCGCGTCGTCGTCGCGATCGACGAGCCAGGTGGTGGTGATGCCGTCGGTGAACGCGACGAGGGTGCGGGCGATCTGCTCGACGGGCTCCCGCCAGCGGGTGCCGGTCATCGCCGCGGCGACGCCGAGCGCTTCGGCGGCGAGCTCGGCGTACCGCGCGTACTGCATCGCCGCGAGCGGGTGGCGATCGGGCGAGCGCAGGGCGTAGTGGGTGAGCTCGAGCATCGCGAGCTCGCGGTCGGGGTCGGCGCGCAGGTGGTCGAGATAGCGGAAGAGCCCGGCCTCCAGGAGGTCGCGGAGCGTGCCGCCCTCGATGCGGTCGGGCACGACGGCCTGCTGCTCGCGAGCGACCACGGTGCGGATCACCTCGTCGATGAGCTCGTCACGGGACTCGAACGCGTAGTGGAAGCTCGCGAGGCTCATGCCCGCTTCGGCGACGATCGCGCGGGTCGTGGCGTGGGCGATGCCGTCGCGGGCGACGACCCGGATGGCGGCTTCGACGAGCGCGGCACGACGCTCGGCGGCGGGGATACGCGCCATCCTGCCTCCGTACATCGTCGCCGCGGAAGTGGGACGATCGTCCCAGTCGCATCAGTATGCACGAATCCCGTTACGCTCGCATCATGCGGTTGGGTGTGCTCGACGTCGGTTCCAACACCGTCCACCTGCTCGTGGTCGACGCGCATCCCGGCGGGCAGCCCCTGCCGCAGACGTCCCACAAGTCGGTGCTGCGGCTCATGCGCTACCTGGAGCCCGACGGCGCGATCAGCGCCGAGGGCGTCGAGGCGATCGTCGGCTCGATCCGCGACGCGGTCGCCGCCGCACGCGCCGACGGCATCGAGGAACTCCTGCCCTTCGCGACCTCGGCGATCCGCGAGGCGCGCAACGGCGAGGAGGTGCTCGCGCGGGTCGAACGCGAGACCGGCGTCGAACTGCAGGTGCTGAGCGGTGCGGATGAATCGCGGCTGACGTTCCTCGCGGTGCGACGCTGGTTCGGCTGGTCGGCGGGCCGCATCCTGCTCTTCGACATCGGCGGCGGGTCGCTCGAGCTCGCGCTCGGCAGCGACGAGGACCCCGATGTCGCGCTCTCGGTGCCGCTCGGCGCCGGGCGGTCGACCGTCGAGTTCCTGCGCCACGACCCGCCCACCCCCGACGAGCTCGACCGGCTGCGCGCGCACGCGCGAAGCGTGCTGACCGACGTCGTGGGCGGGTTCCCGCTCGAGAGCCGGCCCGACCACGTCGTCGGCTCGTCGAAGACGATCCGCTCGCTCGCGCGGCTCGCCGGTTCGACCGAGGACGGGCCCGGGGCATCCGACCGCTCGGTGCTGCGCCTGAAGGGCCTCGACGACTGGACCCCCCGCCTGGCCCGCATCCCCGCCGACGCCCGGCCCGCCCTGCCCGGCATCACCGAGGACCGCACGTTCCAGATCGTGGCCGGCGCCGTCGTGCTGAGTGAAGCGATGCGCGCGTTCGGCGTGAAGTCGCTCGACGTGTCGCCGTGGGCGCTGCGCGAGGGCGTCATCCTGCGTCGGCTCGACCGGATGCCCTGACCGGACGCGGGCCGCGCACGATGCCCGCACCGGTCGGCGCCCGCGTGCCCCCGGTGGGATTCGAACCCACACTGCGGCGAGTTTAAGTCGCCTGCCTCTGCCGATTGGGCTACGGGGGCCCGCGTCAACGGTAGCGGCATCGGATGCGTCGCCGAACGCCGAAGGGGCCGCACCGGCGAACCGGATGCGACCCCTTCGGACCGTGCGGGCTACTTCGCCGCGACGGGCTCCTTCTCGGCCTTCTCGGCCTTGGCAGCCTTCGCAGGCGCGGGTGCCGGCGCCGCCTCGACCGGCGGCTTCGGCCGCGCGGCGAACGCCTCGAACGACGCCCGCGGCGTCTGCACGGCGGCGAGCTCGACGATGTCGCGCCCGAGCCAGAAGTTGTTCCACCAACCGGTGAAGACGCGGAACTTGCGCTCCCAGCTCGGCATCGCGAGACCGTGGTAGCCGCGGTGCGCGAACCACGCGAACAGCCCCTTGATCGCGATCTTGCCCGACTGGAACACACCCTGGCCGACGCCGAGACCGGCGACCGCGCCGAGGTTCTTGTGGACGTACTGCTTCGGCTCCTCGCCGCGCAGCACCGCCACGATGTTCTTCGCGAGCAGCTTGCCCTGACGCACCGCGTGCTGGGCGTTCGGCACGCAGTAGCCGCCGACGCCGCCGCCCGAGAGGTCGGGCACCGCCGAGATGTCGCCGGCCGCCCAGGCGTCGGCCACGATCTCGTCGTCGTCGCCCACGCGCAGGTCGGCGCGCGTCTTGATGCGGCCGCGCTCCTCGACGGGCAGGTCGCTCGTGCGCACGATCGCCGGGTTCGCCATGACGCCCGCGGTCCACACGATGAGGTCGGACTCGAAGGTCTCGCCCGTCGACAGTTCGACGACGCCGTCGACGGCGCTCTTCAGCTGCGTGTCGAGGTGCACCTCGGCACCGCGCTGGGCGAGGTGCTTGATGACCCAATGGCTGGTGGGCAGCGAGACCTCGGGCATGATGCGGCCCATCGCCTCGATGAGGTGGAAGTGCGTCTCTTCGAACGTGAGCTGCGGGTAGTACTCCAGCAGCGCGCTCGCGAACGAGCGGAGCTCGGCGAACACCTCGATGCCCGCGAACCCGCCGCCGACGACGGTGAACGTGAGCAGCCGCTCGCGCTCGGGGCCGGCGGGCAGCGCCGCGGCCTTGTCGAAGTTGTGGAGCACGCGGTCGCGGATCGCGACGGCCTCCTCGATCGACTTCAGGCCGATCGCGTTCTCGGCGATGCCGGGGATCGGGAAGGTGCGCGAGACGGCACCGCCCGTGACGACGACCACGTCGTACTCGAACTCCCAGGGCTCGCCGATCTCGGGCGTGATCGTGGCGGTCTTCGACGCGTGGTCGATGCGGGTGACCTTCGCGGTGACGACGTTGGTCTTCTTCAGGTGCCGCCGCTGGGCGACCACCGCGTGCCGCGGCTCGATCGACCCGGCCGCGACCTCGGGGAGGAACGGCTGGTAGGTCATGTACGGCAGCGGGTCGACGACCGTCACCTCGGCCTCGCCCGGGCGAAGCCACTTCTCGAGCTTCCACGCGGTGTAGAAGCCCGCGTAACCGCCACCGACGATCAGGATCTTGGGCACGGTGAAATTGACTCCTCGTTCTCAGGGGGTGGCGCTCACTGCTCGCGGACGCGAGTGGAACGCCGGAAATGCCGAGTGGCGCCGATGCCCAACAGCGCTGCAAGCGTACCAAATCCGGCTGTGAGTGAGAGCGGCACGGTGATGTACGCCAGCGTCCACGGTGTGGGCAGCAGGGTCTGGGCGCTGTCGGCCCGCGGCAGCGGCGGATCGGCGATCGGCACGATCGGCGTCACGGTCGCCGGCGTCTCGGGCGTCTCCGCGTCCGCACGGCGGTGCAGGCGGATCCACTCCTCGAGTTCGGCGAGCGGGCTCGACTCGACCAGCGGCACGTCGGCGGTCAGCGCCGCGACCGGGTCGATGAGCCCGTAGCCGTACAGCGGGCTCGGCACCTCGTGCCCGTCGGGGTTCGCGGTCTTGATGATCCGATTGATGACGTTGCCGGCGTCGAGCTCGGGATACTCCGCCCGCACCATCGCGACCAGACCCGAGACGAGCGGCGCGGCACCGCTCGTGCCGTCCCAGGTGACGTAGCTGCCGTCGGGCATCACGCCGACCAGGTCCTCGCTGGGGGCGGCGACCGAGATCGTGATGCCCTGCGAGCTCGCATCGAACGACGCGGTGCCGTCGCGGTCGACGCCTGCGACGGTCAGCACGCCCGGGATCGTCGCGGGCGCCCCCACCTCGGCCGTGCCGCTGCCCCGGTTGCCGGCCGCGGCGACGACGACCACGTCGTGCGAGAACGCGTAGCGGAACGCCTCGTCCCAGCTCTCGGGCCAGTCGCGCGTGTTGCGGGTGAGCGACATGTTGATCACCTTCGCTCCGCTGTTCACCGCCCACTTCACGGCCTGCGCGATCTGATCGTCGTTCGACAGGGCGGAGCCCGTCTCGTCGCCGAACGCGACCGACGCCGACAGCAGCAGCGCGTCGGGAGCGACGCCGATCACCCCGCTGCCGGGGGCGGTGCCGCGACCGGCGAGCAGCGAGGCGACGAGGGTGCCGTGGTGCGAGTCGGCGCCGACCGGGGTCTGCCCGTCGGGCGTCCCGATGCCCGAGACATCCGTGCCGCCCACGACGACGCCGCGCAACTCGGCCACCGAGCCGACCACGCCGGTGTCGATGATCGCGACCTTCACGCCTTCGCCGCGCGAGGTGTTCCACGCCGTCGTGAAGCCGTACTCGGTGAGCCAGTACTGGAGGTCGCGAACCGTGTCCGCGCGGGCCGGCGAGACCGCGACCCCGATGAGGGCCGCGGCGACGAGGGCCGCCGCACCGGCGCGCGCGATCACGCTACGCCGCCTCATGCCGCGTCCACGCCGTAGTCGGGGCATCGGCAGACGTCGGGCGACCAGCTCGACGCGGCGAGCGCGAGGTCGCCGATCGGGTTCGCGCCGGGGCCGGCGGCGAGCGCATGCGCGACGAGCGCGTGCAGGCACTTCACCCGGGTCGGCATGCCGCCGGCCGACACCCCGGCGATCTCGGCGACGTCGCCGTATCGGCCGCGGTCGGCGAGGTAGTCGTCGTGCGCCCGGGCGTACGCCGCCGCGACCTGCGGGTCGTCGGCGAGGAGCGCCGTGTACTCGACCATGATCTGCCCGGCCTCGAGGAAGCTCATCGACGCGGTCGCGACGGGGTGGGTCAGGTAGTAGAAGGTGGGGAACGGCGTGCCGTCGGACAGGCGCGGCTTCGTCGACACGACGGTCGGCGCGCCGCACACGCACCGCGCGGCGATGCCGACCACGTCGCGGGCGGGCCGCCCGAGCTGGGCCGACACGATGCGGAGGTCGCGCTCGGAGACCTCGTCGAACGGCGGGCGCGTCATCCGGCACCTCCGGACGCCCCGTCGGGCACGCTCGCGTCGGGCGCCAGCCCGACGGTCATGACGGATCCGAGCAGCGTGCGCATCCAGTCGCCTTTCGCCTCGGTGAGCTTCGACGACACCGCGGGGTCGTCGCGCAGCTTCGCCGCCTCGGTGCGGTCGTCGATGACGAGGTAGCTCACCTCGCCGGGCATCACGTAGTAGAGCCGCTCACGGGCCTGCGTGATGATGAACGTCTGGTCGTTCCAGCGCTCGCGCTCGGCGCGCAGCCGCTGCACCTCGGCCTGCTGCCCCGACACCTCGGCGCGGAGCTCGGCGATCTCGCGCCGCTGATCGGCCAGGGCGGCGATGGTGGGCGCGAGCACCACCACGCCGAGCACGAGGATGCCCATCATGATGACGGCGAAGCCCGAGAACCGGAACCCGCTCAACCATCCGGCGCGCGTCGCATCGGTCGCGCGCGACGTGCCGGGTCGCTTGCGAGGCGCAGGCTGTCTGGTCGCCATCACGCCTCCTGTCCATCCCGGTCGCACCTCATGTCGAGCCCGGGGACGACGGTGGCGGGACGGCCGCGCCGCCCCGCCACCGTCGACGCGTCACGCCGTGAAGCGAGGGAACGCGGAGCGGCCCGCGTACACCGCGGCCTCACCGAGCTCCTCTTCGATCCTCAGGAGCTGATTGTACTTGGCCACTCGCTCGCTGCGGGCGGGCGCGCCCGTCTTGATCTGGCCTGCGTCCGTCGCGACCGCGAGGTCGGCGATGGTCGTGTCCTCGGTCTCGCCCGAGCGGTGCGACAGCACGGCCGTGTAGCCGGCGCGCTGCGCCAGCTTCACCGCGTCGAGCGTCTCGGTGAGCGTGCCGATCTGGTTCACCTTCACCAGGATCGAGTTGCCGGCGTGCTTGCCGATGCCGTCGGCGAGGCGCTTCGGGTTGGTCACGAACAGGTCGTCGCCGACGAGCTGCACCTTCTCGCCCACCGCGGCGGTGAGGTCGGTCCACGCCGCCCAGTCGTCCTCCGCGAGGGGGTCCTCGATGGAGACCAGCGGGTAGGCGGCGAGCAGTTCCTCGTAGTACGCGATCATGTCGGCCGAGGTGCGCGCCTTGCCCTCGAACGTGTAGACGCCGTCGGCGAAGAACTCAGTGGACGCGACATCCAGGCCGAGGGCGATGTCGGTGCCGAGCGTGAAGCCGGCCTTGCCGATCGCCTCGGAGATGAAGTCGAGCGCCGCACGGTTGTGCGCGAAGTCGGGCGCGAACCCGCCCTCGTCGCCGAGGCCGGTCGAGAGGCCGTTCTTCTTCAGGAGGCTCTTCAGCGCGTGGTAGGTCTCGACGCCCCAGCGCAGGCCCTCGCTGTAGGTCGGCGCGCCGATCGGCAGGATCATGAACTCCTGGATGTCGACGCCGGTGTCGGCGTGCGCGCCGCCGTTGATGATGTTCATCATCGGCACGGGCAGCACGTGGGCGTTCGGCCCGCCGAGGTAGCGGAACAGCGGCAGGTCGGCCGAGTCGGCGGCGGCCTTGGCGACCGCGAGGCTCACGCCGAGGATGGCGTTCGCGCCGAGGCGGCTCTTGTTCTCGGTGCCGTCGGCCTCGATGAGGGCGGCGTCGACGAGGCGCTGGTCGCTCGCGTCGAGGTCCTCGATGGCGGGGCCGAGCGCGTCGAGCACGGCGTCGACGGCCTTCTGCACGCCCTTGCCGAGGTAGCGGTCGTCGTCTCCGTCGCGCAGCTCGTACGCCTCGAAGGCGCCGGTCGAGGCGCCCGAGGGCACCGCGGCGCGGGCGAGCGACCCGTCGTCGAGGAGCACCTCCACCTCGACGGTGGGGTTGCCGCGAGAATCCAGGATCTCGCGGGCGCCGACTGCTTCGATGAATGCCACAGTGAACTCCTCTGTGCTGGGATGTGATTCGGATGACTCCGTCGTGATCCGCGGGACAGTCTAGTGAGATGCCGGTGCCGCCGCCGTGCTCGAGACGCTGCGTCAACCCCTGGCCGCTTCGCTCGGGTCGGCCTAGCCTGGGACACGCCCGGCGATCCTGCATTCGGCGAACCGTCGAGCCGAACGTGAGGAGGAGCGATGACCGATCCGCTGCACCGCGAAGGCGAGTACACCGAGTCCGAGATCCCCGGCGAGCCCGTGCCGACCACGCCCGTCGTCGACGGCGAGTACACCGATTCCGAGCTGCCGGTCGATGCGGTCGTGCCGAAGGACGCCGTGCCGAAGGACGCCGACGAGGTCGAGGTCGACGAGGTGGAGATCGACGTGATCGAGGTGGATGCCACGGACGACGACCTGCGCTGACGAGGCTGTGCGCTGACGAGGCCGCGCGCCGCGCGACCCGGCTACCCGTCGAGTTCGCGGAACGCGAGCTGCGAGGCATCCGCCGTGGCCGCGTTCACGGTCGCGAACGCGTCGAAGCCGTCGGCCGCGACGCGGTCGAGCAGGCCCTTCAGGTTCTTCACGCGCCGCTCGAGGCGGACGCGCGCACCGGATGCCACGAGCTCGCCCTTGATCGCGAGCAGGCGTTCGGCGGGGACGTCGGCGTCGTGCACGAGCACGACCGCGCGCGGACGCGCCTCGTCGGCGGTCTCGAGCAGGTCGACGATGCGCTCGAAGCCGATCGAGAACCCGCACGCCGGCACCTGCTGGCCGAGGAACCGCCCGATCATGCCGTCGTACCGGCCGCCGCCGCCGAGCGAGTAGCCGTACGCGGGGTGCGCGATCTCGAAGATCGTGCCCGTGTAGTAGCCCATGCCGCGCACCAGCGTCGGGTCGAACTCGATCGCCGCGTCGGGCAGCGCGGCGCGCAGCGCGAGCAGGTCGCCGTAGGCGTCGCGGTCGAGCCAGGCGGGCGGCTCGCCGTCGTCGAGCAGGTGCCAGTGCGCCGTTTCGAGTTGGCGCAGTTCGCGGGCGACGTCGTCTTTCTCGACGCCGAGTTCGCGCAGCTCGGCCGCCACGCCGTCGGGCCCGATCTTGTCGAGCTTGTCGATCGTGATGAGGGCGCGCTCGCGCAGTTCCTCGGGCACGCCCCAGGAGGCGAGGATGCCGGCGAGGATGCGGCGGTCGTTGATGCGGATGGTGCATCCGGTGAGTCCGAGCGCGTCGAGCGCGGCGAGGGTCGCGGTGAGCAGTTCGAGTTCGGCGAGCGCACTCGCCTCGCCGATGATGTCGATGTCGCACTGCACGAACTGGCGGAATCGGCCCTTCTGCGGACGTTCGGCCCGCCAGACCGGCGCGATCTGGATCGACCGGAACACCGGCGGCAGCGCGGCCCGGTGGGTCGCGTAGAAGCGGGCGAGCGGCACGGTGAGGTCGTAGCGCAGGCCGAGATCGGCCAGCGACAGGGCATCGCCGGATGCCGCGGCCGCCGCCAGGTCGTCGCCGGTGAGGCCGCGGCGCATCACGGCGAACGCGAGCTTCTCGTTGTCACCGCCGAGCCCGGCGTGCAGCCGCTGCGAGTCCTCCATCACGGGCGTCTCGATCTCGTCGAAGCCGTGCGCCGCGTACACGCCGCGGATGACGCCCAAGGCGTGCTCGCGGCGGGCCTTCTCGGCGGGGAGGAAATCGCGCATGCCGCGCGGAGGGGTGACGGGTGCGGCCATGCGCTCCATTCTTCCAGGCCCTGCAAGGATGCCTCGACGCGACGTCGCGCGGGTGCGGCCGAGGGCGCCGCCCTAGGCTCGAGTGCCATGCGCATCCTCGTGGCCGGTGCGACCGGCGTCCTCGGTTCCCGGGTCCTCCCCCGGCTCGTCGCCGACGGTCACGACGTCTTCGGCACGACGCGCAGCCGCGCCCGCTTCCCGATCGTCGCGGCGACGGGCGCGCGGCCGATCGCGATGGATGCGTTCGAGGCCGACTCCGTCGCCGCCGCGATCGGCGTCGCGCGGCCCGACGCGATCGTGCACCTGCTCACCGATCTCGCCGCTCGCGACTTCGCGAACAGCGCCCGGCTCCGCGTCGAGGGCACGGCGAACCTCGTCGACGCGGCCCTCGCCGCGGGCGTGGAGCGCATGGTCGCCGAGAGCATCTCGTGGGTCGGCGAGCCGGGCGATGAGCCGGCCGCCGAGGATGTGCCGTTCGCGGTCGACCGGGCGAGCGGCGCGCCCGCGTACGCGGCCGTCGAGTCGCTCGAGCGGGAGATCGCGCGGATGCCTCGCGGCACCGTGCTGCGGTACGGCCTGCTCTACGGTGCGGGCACCTGGTACGCGGCCGACGGCCCGTCGACCCGCGACGCGGGTCGGGGCGCCGTCCGCGCGACGACCGACCGCACGAGCTGGGTGCACGCCGACGATGCCGCGGCGGCGACGGTGCTCGCGCTCGGCTGGGAGGCCGCGGTCGTCCACGTCGCCGACGACGAGCCGACGCGGCTGGCCGAGTGGGGCCCGGTGCTCGCCCGGCGCGCGGGCTTCGCGGGCGACCCCGAGCTCGGCGCCGCAGCCCCGGGTCGCGCCGTCGACAACGCGCTCGCACGATCACTCGGCTGGACCCCGGCGCACCCGGACTGGCGCGACGGGCTCGGGCTCGGCTGAGTCCCCGTCGGCGAGCTCGGCGCGCTCCGCTCGGCTCGCGGCTCACCCCGCGCGCCGCGCCTCCTCGGCGCGCACCTGCGCCTGGAAGTCGCGGATCGCCCCGCGCAGCGCCCGCTCGGCGTCGAGGCCGCGGGCCCGGGCGGATGCCACGAGCGCGAGCAGTTCGGCGCCGAGCTCTGCCTCGGTCTCGGGGACGGCCCAGCCCGAGGCATCCGCCTCTTGCTCGGGCGCGACGCCCGCCTGCTCGGCCTTGCCGATCACCTTGTCGGCGAGCGCGAGCGCGGGCATGCCCTGGGGCACCCCGTCGAGCACGCTCGTGCGGTGCGGTTTCTCGTCGCGCTTCAGGTCGTCCCAGAAGGCGACCACGTCGGCAGCGGTCTCGGCGCGCCGGTCGCCGAAGACGTGCGGATGCCGCGACACCATCTTGGCCGTCATGTGCCGCGCCACGTCCTGGATGTCGAACTCCTCCCCGGCCGTGTGCGCGGCGAGGTCGGCGTGGAACAGCACCTGGTAGAGCACGTCGCCGAGCTCCTCGATCAGCTCGGCGCGGTCGCCGGCCTCGATGGCCTCGACGAGCTCCCAGCACTCCTCGACGAGGTAGCGCACGAGCGATTCGTGCGTCTGCTCGGCGTCCCACGGGCAGCCGCCGGGTGCGCGGAGCAGGGCGACGGTGGCGATCAGCTCATCGAGGTCGGACATGCCCCAAGCCTAGGAGCGCGGTGTCGCTGCGGCATCGGCGACCACGATCGTCGGCTCGTGCCGCACCTGGAACGCGACCGAACGCGCGATGAAGCAGAACTCGCCGACCTGCGCGTGCAGCCGCTGCGCGACCCCCGGGTCGCTGCCCGGCGCGACCGTCACGCGCGGACGCAGGGTGACGGAGGCGAACCGGCCGCTGCCGTCGGTCTCCTCCACCATGACGCCGGTCGGGGCATCCTGGTAGCCGACGACCACCACCCCCGCCCGGGACGCGAGGTGCAGGTACCAGAGCAGGTGGCACTGGGCGAGCGAGGCGACGAGCAGCTGCTCGGGATTCCAGCGCGTCGGGTCGCCGCGGAACGACGGGTCGGATGACCCGGGCAGCTGCGGCAGGCCGGGCGCGGTGATGACGTGGTCGCGCGAGTAGGCGCGGTAGTCGGCGGTGCCGCGGCCGAGGTCGCCGACCCAGTCGAGGCCGAGTTCGTAGTGGTGTTCGCGGGTCATCGGCTGGTCCTCTCGTCGGTGGCCGCGATCGCGGCGGCGGTGGTCATGGCGTGCTCGCGCGCGGCGGTTGCGGCCGCCCGGGGGTCGCCCGCCGCGATCGCGGCGAGCAGGTCGCGGTGCGCGTCGTCGACGGTGGCGGCCCGGTCGCCGGCCGCCAGGTAGGCCCGCGTGGAGACCGTGATGCGGTCCCAGTACGCGCGCAGGGTGTCGACGATCACGCGGTTGCCCGCGAGTTCGGCCACCCGCAGGTGGAAGGCGCGGTTGCCCTCCGCTGCGGCGGCGAGGTCGCCGGATCTGGTCGTCGCGTCGGTCGCGTCGGCGAGCCGGTCGAGTTCGGCGAGCCGCGCGGGTGCGAGCTCGCCGGCGGCGACGAGTTCGGCCAGGCGCGCCGCCGCGTGCGCCTCGAGCGCGGCGCGGGCCTCGAACAGGTCGGCCAGGTCGCGCCCGACGGTGAGACGCACCCGGATGCCCCGCCCCGCCGCGTGCACGAGGCCCTCGGCGTCGAGGCGTTGCAGGGCCTCGCGCACGGGGGTGCGACTCACCTCGAGCCGCTGGGCGAGCGCGGTCTCGCTGATGCGGTCGGCCGGGTCGAGCCCGCCTGACACGACGAGGTCGCGGAGGTCGTCGTACACGGTCATAGCCGTCACTATTGCATACATTCCAACTCGTTGCATCCAATAATCCCCTGGCTAGACTGTGCGGCAGGTGAGCTGGGAAGTCTGGTCAGCACCGCTTCGACGACCCCGACCGAGACTGCGAGGGCCCATGCACCTGCTCCGCTCCGAACGAGCCGCCGCCATGTTCCTGCTCGCCGCGGCCGCACTCGGCCTCGCCCTCGCGAACTCCCCCGTCGGCCCCGCCCTCCTCGCGGCGAAGTCCGCGCACCTCGACGTGCCGTGGCTCGGGCTCGACCTCTCGGCCGGGCACTGGATCAGCGACGGCCTGCTCGCGATCTTCTTCTTCATCGTCGCCGTCGAGCTCAAGCGCGAGCTCGTTATCGGCGAGCTGAACTCGCTCGACAAGGCCCTGCTGCCCGCGATCGCCGCCGCCGGCGGCGTCGCCGTGCCGGCGCTCGTCTTCGTCGCGTTCACGGCGGGGACGCCGACGGCGAACGGATGGCCCATCCCGACCGCGACCGACATCGCCTTCGCCCTCGGCGTGCTCGCGGTGTTCGGCACCTTCATCCCCACGCGGGTGCGCATCTTCCTGCTCGCGCTCGCGGTGCTCGACGACCTCGTCGCGATCCTGATCATCGCGTTCTTCTTCACGACCGACGTCGACTTCGCGATGGTCGGGTTCGCCGCGATCGCCGTCACCGCGTTCGCCGCCGTGACGCGGGTGCTGAAGCCGCGCTCACCCTACGTGCTCGCGCGCCGCCCGCAGTGGCCGATCGCGGTCGTGCTGTGCGGGCTCGCCGTGCTCGCCTGGTACTTCACGTACCGTTCGGGCGTGCACGCGACGATCGCGGGCGTCGCGCTCGGACTCGTCGCGTCGCGCCGGCCCGGCGGGCGTGCCGCGCACACGCTCGAGCCCTGGTCCAACGGTGTGGTGCTGCCGCTGTTCGCGCTGTCGGCGGCGATGGTCGCGGTGCCGCAGGTGCGGCCGGCCGAGCTGGACCCGGCGTTCTGGGGCATCCTCGTGGGGCTGCCGGTCGGCAAGCTGATCGGCATCACGGCCGCCGGCTGGCTGGGCGGCCTGGTCGCCGCACGCCGCACCGGCCACCGGCTCGCCCTCGGCGACCTCGCGACGATCGGCACCCTCGGCGGCATCGGGTTCACCGTGTCGCTGCTCATGAACGAGCTCGCGTTCGCCGCCCACCGCGATGTCGCAGCCGAAGGGACCCTCGCCGTGCTGCTCGGCTCGGGCATCGCGATCGTGGCATCCGGGTTCGTCGTCAGCGCCCGCTCGCGCTGGTACCGACGGCACGGCGGCCGCGCCGGTCAGGGCGGCGCGCTCTCGCGCTGAGCGCGGCCGTCGGCGAACCCCCGTGGGAGGATCGACACGTGCCGACGAACGAACCCGCGAGCCGACATCTCACCGCCGAACTGCGCCCCGTGCGGCACCGAGGGCTCCGCAAGGCACTGCACCTCACGGTGCTGACGCTCGGCGAGGCGACCGGGCTCGGCGGTCCGTCGATCGCCGACCTCGTCGTGCTCCGACGGGACACGGGCCTGCCCGTCATCCGCACCAAGGCGGGCGCCCTCGACGAGGCCGACGCACTGCTGCGGGCCATCCAGGCCGATCTCGACCGTCTCTCGGTCGAGGAGTTCCTCACCGAGTGGGGCCACCTGGGCGACTGAGCCGACGGCGCCCCGCCGCGCTCACCGCGAGCGCGCGGCCGTCAGCTCGCAGCCGCGGCCGCGCCGGCCTCCTCCGTCGCCGGCTCGGGCGCCGGGAAGATCACCTCGATGAGCCTCGACACCCACGCGATCAGGTCGCCGTCGCCGGGTGCCTCGCCGCCGGGCGTCGGGAACGGCACCAGGATCACGTCGTTCTGCGCGAACACCTTCGCGCCCGGGTACATCCGCTCGAGGCGCACCCGACGCGAATCGGGCAGCTTCGCCGGCGCGAGCCGCAGCTTGGTGCCGGTCGCGATGACGTCGCTGAGGCCCGCGAGCTGCGCCTGCCGGCGCAGGCGCGACACCGCGACGAGGTGCTGCACCGCCTCGGGCGGCTCGCCGTACCGGTCGACGATCTCCTCGAGCACCTGGTCGATCTGGCCGTCCTTCGCCGCCGGCCCGGACGCCGCCGACAGCTTCTGGTACGCCTCGAGCCGCAGCCGCTCGCTGTCGACGTAGTCGTCGGGGATGTGCGCGTCGACCGGCAGCTCGAGCCGCAGCTCGGTCTGCCCCTCGGCCACGTCGCCGCGGAACGCCGATACCGCCTCGCCGATCATGCGCAGGTAGAGGTCGAAGCCGACGCCCGCGATATGCCCCGCCTGCTCGGCGCCGAGCAGGTTGCCCGCGCCGCGGATCTCGAGGTCTTTCAGGGCGATCTGCATGCCGCCGCCGAGCTCGTTGTTCGCCGCGATCGTCGAGAGCCGGTCGTGCGCGGTCTCGCTGAGCGGCTTGTTCGGGTCGTACAGGAAGTACGCGTACGCGCGCTCGCGCCCGCGCCCCACGCGCCCGCGCAACTGGTGCAGCTGCGAGAGACCGTACTTGTCGGCGCGGTCGATGATGATCGTGTTCGCGTTCGAAATGTCGAGCCCCGTCTCGATGATCGTCGTCGAGACGAGCACGTCGAACTTGCGCTCCCAGAAGTCGTTCACGATCTGGTCCAGCACGTGCTCGTTGAGCTGGCCGTGCGCGACCGCGATGCGCGCCTCGGGCACGAGCTCGGCGAGCTGGGCGGCGACCCGGTTGATCGACGACACCCGGTTGTGCACGAAGAACACCTGGCCCTCGCGCAGCATCTCGCGGCGGATCGCGGCGGCCACCTGCTGGTCGGTGTACGGCCCGACGTAGGTGAGGATCGGGTGCCGATCCTCGGGCGGGGTGGCGAGCGTCGACATCTCGCGGATGCCGGTGACCGCCATCTCGAGCGTGCGCGGGATGGGGGTGGCGCTCATCGCGAGGATGTCGACGTTGGTCTTCAGCTTCTTCAGCTGGTCTTTGTGCTCGACGCCGAACCGCTGCTCCTCGTCGATGATGAGCAGCCCCAGGTCTTTGAACCGCAGCTTCTCGGTGAGGATGCGGTGGGTGCCGATGACCAGGTCGACGGTGCCGTCGGCCAGGCCCGCGATCGTCTCGCGCGCCTCCTTGTCGGTCTGGAAGCGGCTGAGCGCCCGCACGTGCACGGGGAACCCGGCGAACCGCTCGCTGAACGTCTCGAAGTGCTGCTTCACGAGCAGGGTCGTCGGCACGAGCATCGCGACCTGTTTGCCGTCTTGGATCGCCTTGAACGCCGCGCGCACCGCGACCTCGGTCTTGCCGAAGCCGACGTCGCCGGCCAGCAGCCGGTCCATCGGGATGGGCCGCTCCATGTCGGCCTTCACCTCGTCGATGGTCTGCAGCTGGTCGAGCGTCTCGACGTAGGGGAACGCCTCTTCGAGCTCGTGCTGCCAGGGGGTGTCGGGCCCGAACGCGTGCCCCTTCGACGCCATCCGCGCCGAGTACAGCTTCACGAGCTCGACCGCGATGTCGCGCACCGCCTTGCGCGCCCGGCTCTTGGCCTGCGACCAGTCGCTGCCGCCCATCTTCGACAGGCTGGGCGACTCGCCGCCGACGTACCGCGACAGCAGGTCGAGCTGGTCCATCGGCACGTAGAGCCGGTCGCCGGCCTGGCCGCGCTTGGACGGCGCGTACTCGAGCACGAGGTACTCGCGCACCGCCTTCGGCTGCTGCTTGATGCCGGTGCGCGTCGGCCCGGTCGGCCGGGCACCGGTCGCGACCTCGCGCTGCACGAGCTCGACGAACCGGCCGATGCCGTGGGTCGAGTGCACGACGTAGTCGCCGGGCTTCAGCTGCAGCGGGTCGACGACGTTGCGGCGTCGGGTCGCGAGCTTCTTGCCCTGGCGCGCGTCGTAGCCCGCGGCGCGACCGTAGAACTCGGCCTCGGCGACGAGCCCGATCTTCGCCTCGGGCACCTCGAACCCGCGTGCGGCGTCGGCCTGCACGAGGTAGGCGACGCCCGCCTCCAGGTCGCCCGGCACCTCGTCGACGATGCGCGCGGCGAGCCCCGAATCGGCGAGCACGTCGCGGGCGCGCTCGACCAGGCCGTGCCCGGCGGCGGCGACGACGAGGCTCCACCCGTCGCGCAGCCGGCCGCCGACGTGCTCGACCGCACCCTCGACGTTGCCCTGGAAGCTCGGCATCGCATTCGCCGCGACGCGCACGTACGAGGCATCCGGCCCGGCCGCGTCCTCGGCGGCCTCGCCCGCGTCGAAGCTCGAGAGCGTCCACCACGCGCGCTGCGGATCGGGCTCGCCCGGGGCGCTGAACAGCGCCGCCTCGCGCAGGTCGGCGACCGAGAGGAAGTCGCCCGCGGCGAGATCGATCGGCGCGCCGGCGCCCATGGTCGCCGCGCTCCAGGCGGCGGCGAGGAACTCGCGGTTCGTCTCGCCGAGGCTGATCGCGCGCCCCTCGACGCGTTCGGGCGCGAGCACCGCGACCGCGGCGCCCTCGGGGAGGTACTGCGTGACCGGCACCAGCCGGTCGATGAGGGCGGGCGCGAGCGACTCCATGCCCTCGACCGGGATGCCCTCGGCGAGCTTCTCGAGCATGCCCGACAGCGTCGGGAACTCGTGCACCATCTCGCGCGCCCGCTGGCGCACCGCGGGGGTGAGCAGCAGCTCGCGGCTCGGGGCGAGCCGGACGCGTTCGATGGGCTCGGGCAGCGACCGCTGGTCGGCGACCGAGAACGCCCGCAGCTCTTCGACCTCGTCGCCGAAGAATTCGACGCGCACCGGGTGGTCGGCCGTCGGCGGGAAGACGTCGAGGATGCCGCCGCGCACCGCGAACTCGCCGCGCCGCGACACCAGGTCGACGCGCGCGTACGCGAGGTCGACGAGCCGGGCCGAGATGGCGGCCAAGTCGTGCCCGCGTGCGCCGGCGACCAGCTCGATCGGCTCGAGCGACGCGAGGTTCTCGGCGATGGGCTGCAGCGCAGCGCGCACGGAGGCGACCACCACGAGCGGATGCCGCGATGCGGCGTCGCCCGCGGCGACCTGCTCGGCGCGCTCGTGCAGACGGCGCAGCGCGTGCAGGCGCCGGCCGACGGTCTCAGCCGAGGGGCTGAGTCGCTCGTGCGGCAGCGTCTCCCAGGCGGGGAACTCGAGCAGTTCGGCGTCGTCGGGCAGGTAGGGCGCGAGCGACGCGCGCAGCGCCTCGCCCTCGCGGCTGGTCGCGGTGATGGCGAAGAGCACCGGCGGAAGCCCCGCGTCGGCGCGACGGCCGAGGAGCCCCGCGAGCAGCGGCGCATCGAGCCCCGAGGGGGCCGAGAAGTCGGCGTTGCGCTGGGCCTGGTCGAGGGCCGCGTCGATCGTGGAGGCGCGCGAAAGCGCCGTGTTCAGGCCCTGCAGATTCACCCGGGAAGTCTACGCGCGCCCACTGACAGCGGGCCCCGCGCCGGTAGCATGGGCGCGCGCATCCCGTCCGTCGAGCCCCCAGGAGCACCACCGCATGATCACCGCCGCCGCCGACGGATCCGCCCTCGGCAACCCCGGCCCCGCCGGCTGGGCCTGGTACGTCGACGACGGCTGCTGGGCGGCGGGCGGGTGGAAGCGCGCCACGAACAACCAGGGCGAGCTCAAGGCGGTGCTGGAGCTGCTGCGGGCGACCGCCCACCTCGACGACGAGCTGCTCATCCAGTGCGACAGCCAGTACGTCATCAACTGCGTCACGAAGTGGATGCCAGGCTGGAAGCGCAAGGGCTGGCGCAAGGCCGACGGCAAGCCCGTGCTCAATCAGGACCTGCTGCTCGAGCTCGACGCCGCCCTCGTCGGACGCCGCTACCGCTTCGAGTGGGTGCGCGGCCATGCCGGCCACGCCGCCAACGAAGCCGCCGACCAGCGCGCCCGCGCGGTCGCCGAGGCCTACCGCAGCGGCGGCGAGATCCCGAGCGGCCCCGGCTGGACGGGCGCGTGCGAGGCATCCGGCGCACCCGTCGCACCCGTCGCATCCGACCCCGTCTCCCCCGCCGCGATCGCCGCCGCCGACCGGGCGCTCGAAGACACCGCCCTCTTCGACTTCGACGACCCGACCGCCGACTGGCTCACGATGACGCTCGAGCTCACCGCCGAGGAGCACACCCGCCTCATCGAACGCGCCCGCGAGGCCGGTCAGTCGCCCGACGAGTTCCTGCGCGGACTCATCTGACGCCGAGCGCGCCGAGCGCGTCCTGCACGATGGTGAGCCCCGCGAGCCCGGGCATCGCCGCGATCGACTCGTCGACCCTGCGCGCCGCGCGCCGGCCCTCGTCGCCGCTCATGAGCTGGGTCATCACGTGCCGCACCTCGTCGCGCGGCTGGATGCTCGAGCCCACCGGTGCCCAGAACCGGCTCAGCGCGAAGCGCGTCACCTGCTGCGCACGGCGGCTCGCGGCGAGGCGGGCGCGCGCCTGCGTGGTGTAGAACGCGACGTGCCTGGCCTCCTGCTTCGCGATGCGGCGCAGCAGGTCGGCGAGCACCGGGTCGGCCTCGAGCTCGGCCATCTGCTGGTACGCGGTGATCGCGCTCCACTCGTTCGCGGCACCCCACGACATGTGCACCGCGATGAAGTCGGCGCCCACGAGCGCGCCCGCGATCGACTGCTTGATCGGGTCGAGCCGGTCGCGCCAGCCGAGCTTCACCCGGCTCGCCTTCAGCGCGTCGTAGTCGACGGTGATGCCGTGCACGCCGAGCACGGCGGCGAGCGCTTCGCCGTGCCAGAACTCCTCGCGGTTCCACATCGTCATGAACGCGCCGACGTCGGGCTCCCGGTGCGAGGGCGTCGTGAGCAGGTCTCGCGTGTAGCAGACGGTGTGGTACTCGACGTCGGCCATGTAGCGCAGGGTGCGCAGCGACTCCGGCGGCAGCGGATGCTCCGCGAAATGGGCTTCGAGGTCGAG
This sequence comes from Agromyces larvae, assembly GCF_022811705.1. NCBI lineage: Bacteria > Bacillati > Actinomycetota > Actinomycetes > Micrococcales > Microbacteriaceae > Agromyces > Agromyces larvae. Next base: position 1,739,393 of record NZ_CP094528.1, read on the forward strand.
GTCGTCCCACTCCAGGCGCACGCTCGTCGCCGCGTACCGATCGATGTCGAATGCCACGCGAACCCCTTCCACGCCCCCGCGCGGTCAGCCTACGCCGGGTGCACGGTCGGGCCGCCGACGAGCAGCCGCTCCCGCATGCGCGCGAGGGTCGGGCGGTCGATGCCGGGCAGGGCGGCGACGTCGGCGAGGGCGGCGTCGACGGCGGATGCCCCGCGGCCGAACACGGCGCGGGTGAACCGCACCCGGTCGGCGGGCGGGCGGTCGGCCATGCCGAGCGGGTACAGCTCGGCGCGGAGCTCCCTCCGGGCGAGGCGGACCGCGTGGTCCGCTCCGGGCGCGCGCGGGTCGAGCCGGGCGGCCGCCTCGGAGCGCAGGAACCGGCCCTGGCGCTCGTCGACCGCGGCGAGGCGGCGGTACAGGGCGGCGGTCGAGGTCGAGGGCGTCGTTGCGGCCAGGCTCGCGTACGCGGCCCGCGTGACCGCGTCGCTCGCGGCGAGCGAGACGAGGTGGGCGGCCACCAGCGGCGGGCCGGCGAAGAGCGCGCCGAGCGCACGCGGCACGGGCCCGCGTCGGGCGCGCCGATGGCCGCGCGGGCGCAGCTCCGAGGCATCCGCCGCGTGCGTCCCGTTCGCCTCGAGCACGACGCCGAGCGCGTCCGCGATCCAGAACTTCTCGAACGCCCAGGTGACCAGGAAGGCGGTCACCCGCGCGTCCTTGTGCGTGGGCGTGACGAGCACCCGGCGCAGGTACGCCATCGTGCCGCCCTCGAGGTCGCGCAGGAGCGCGACGAGCGCGAGTTCGCTCGGGCCGAGCCCCGCGAGCGCGTCGGGCGGGCCGAGCCCGGCGATCGCCGCGCGGTGGCTGCCGTGCGCGGTGCGCGTGTACGCGGCGAGGTCGAAATCGTCGGCGCCCATGTCGGGTCGCCCCCCGTCAGCTCGGTGCGTGGAACCGCTGCTGCGCCGCGACGAGCCCGACGTCGACGACCGCCTCGACGGCGTCCGCGGCATCCGACAGCAGGTTCGGCAGCGCCTGCCGTTCGGCGCCCGCGAAGTCCTTGAGCACGTAGTCGGCCGCGTCCTGCCGGCCGGGCGGGCGGCCGATGCCGACGCGCACGCGGGTGAAGTCGGGCGACCCGGTCGCCTTCTGGATGTCGCGGAGCCCGTTGTGCCCGCCGTGCCCGCCGCCCTGCTTCAGCTTGATGGTGTCGAACGGGATGTCGAGCTCGTCGTGCACGACGACGAGCCGGTCGACGGGCAGCGAGTAGAACTTCAGCAGCGCCGACACGGGGCCGCCCGAGGTGTTCATGTACGAGTTCGGCTTGGCGAGCACGAGCTTGGGCCCGCCGGGGCGGAGGAACCCCTCGGCCACGCGCGACGGCGTCTTGTGGCTCTTGAACGTGGCGCCGATGCGGGCGGCGAGCTCGTCGACCGCCATCTGGCCGACGTTGTGCCGGTTGCCCGCATACTGCGGCCCGGGGTTGCCGAGACCGACGACGAGCCAGGTGTTCTCGGCCATCGCGGCGTCCCTCCGACCTCGCCTCTGGAACCACGCCATCCGTGCTCCGCCTTTCACGGACCGGGGTGCCGGCCCGTGACGAGCGTACCCGGTCAGTGCTCGTAGACCGCCTGGTCGGTGTCGGTGTAGGCCACCGAGTCGGCGGTCATGCCGAGCAGCGGCAGGCGGAGCTTCAGCAGCTGCCCGAGCGCGGCGGGGTCGGGCTGCGAGAGGGTGTCGATGACGTGCTCCACCCCGTCGGCCAGCACGGCGGTGATCGACGGCGTCCAGATGCTCGCGTTGCCGTCGACGGTGAGCGTGGACGCCGTGGTGTTCAGGCCGCCGTCGCCGGTCGGCACGTCGAGCCCGAACCCGCCGATCACGACCCGGTCGGCGGTGATCTTCAGCGCCCGCGAGGTGGTGCCGTCGGCGAGGTCGACGGTCACGATCTCGATCGAGTGCAGCCCTTCGATCGACAGGGTGCTCGCGGTCAGGATCGCCGGGTTCGGCGTGAACACCATGCCCGCCGGATCGGCCGGCGCATCGGGCACCGGCCCGGCAGGGGCGTCGGCGCCGGGCGATCCGGCGTCGGGCGATCCGGCGTCGGGCGATCCGGCGTCGGGTTCGTCCGCGCCGGGCTGCTCCGCACCGGGCTCCGTGGAAGCGGGCGGTTCGCCGGGCTCGGGCTCGGCCGGCCCTCCCTCCTCGCCGCCCGTCTCGCCGGGGCACGGCGCGGCATCCCAGAAGGCGAGGAACCCGCCGCTCAGACATCCCAGCTCGGCGCGCACGCCGGTCGCGTGCGCGGTGCCGCCGCCGAACGCGAGCAGGGCGACGGTGAGCGTCACGATGGCCGCCCGGCGCCCGGCGGCCCGGCGCCCGGCGGCCCGACGCCCGGCCGCGCTCACGCGCGCACCTCCGCGATCTCGGATGCCGCGGATGCCTCGCTGCCGCCGCCGGCCTCGCCGGCCTCGCCGGCCGCAGCCTTGCGCCGCCAGGACACCACGATCACGCCGCCGACGGCACCGAGCAGGAATCCGATGAAGAACCCGCCGAGGTTCACGCCCACGAGCGAGTAGACCGAGATGATCAGGGCGACGATGCCGTAGAACACGTGCTGCGCGGGCGAGAGGATCGCGAGCAGGCCGCACACGACGAGCACGGCCGGCAGGATCATGGCCTGGGCGCCCTCGATGCCCACGTGCACGGTCATGCCGCCGAGTTGGAGCTGCGAGGAGAAGAACATCGCGACGCCGCCCAGGACGGTGATGAGCCCGCCGATCGTGGGCCGCGAACGGAACCAGGTGGGGAACCGGCCCGACTCGTCCGCGGTGCGGCTGCGTGCTCGCCCGCGTCGTGCGGTGCGCGCCGGGGCGTCGAACGGCGACGTCAGGGCGTCGGGCTGGGCATCCATGGTCATGACTCCTTCGTCGTGCGGGCCGGTGGGCCGGGATGGCGGTCGCGCGGGTTCGAGCCGCGCGACCGCCCGGGTGCCTACTCGAAGCAGGACGCGCTGCCGTCGGTGACGACGGCCAGGTGCAGGCCCGCGAGGTTGAACGTGCCCGCCGTGGTGCTGTACGAGGTCTGCTTGAGCCCGTTGATGGTCACGCCTTCGGCGTCCTGGGCGAACTCGCCCGCGGTGCCCTGGTGCAGCCCGCTCACGGTCGACGCATCGACGCCGATGCGGATCTTCGTGAACTCGGCGTCGCCCTTGAGGTCGCTCATCGCGATCTGCAGGTCGTGCGCGGTGACGGTCTTGTCGCCCTGCCCGGCCTCGATGCGCAGGCCGATCGGACCGAGCACGTCGACCGACTGGCAGAGGTTCTTCAGGGTGGCGTCGGTGATGTTCGAGATCGCGACCGGGGTCTGCCCCTTCGGGTCGCCCTGCTGCCCGGCGGTGGTGAGCGCGACGCCGGCGTACTGCGAGAACCCCGTGCCCACGAGGGAGTCGGCGGAGATCTTGAACGACTTGCCCGAGACGGCGAACGACACGGGCACGGCGCCCTGGGCGACGCCGCCCATGAGCAGGCTCGCCGCGATGCCGACCGGCACTGCCGCGAGCGCCACTCGGCCCGCACGTGAGCCCGTGAGGGACTTCAGCTTCATGGATCCTCCTTGATGCAACAGAAGCGATGCGGCCGCAGCCGCAGGGGGTCGGCGCGTCGCCGTCCGAGGAGCGAGTGTATGCACTCTGTTGACGGTCAGTCAACAGGTATTGAACACGCGTCAACAGGAACTTCCGGCATTCTTCCGTCGGCCCCCGCTAGGCTCGCTCCATGCGCGTCGCACCCGACGAGCCGACCGCCGCACGCCGCGCCCGGCTCTCCCCCGAGGAACGGCGCGCCCAGCTCGTCGCGCTCGGCGTGGAATCGCTCGCCCGACAGCCGCTGGAAGAGATCTCGATCACCGACCTCGCCGCCCGCGCCGGCGTGTCACGGCCGCTGTTCTTCCACTACTTCGGCTCGAAGCAGGGCTTCGAGCACGCCGTCGTGCGCACCGCCCGCGACAGCATGCTGCACGCGACGGAGCCGAGGCTCGACCTGGATCCGCTCGACCGGTTGCGCGACACCCTCACCCGCACCGTCGGGTTCGTGCGCGAGCATCGGGGCACGTTCCACTCCCTCGTGCGCGGCACCGCGAGCGGCGACGTGCAGATCCGCGAGGTCGTCGAGCAGGCCCGGCTCCTGCAGACCGGCCGCGTCGTCGACCTCTTCCTCGAACGCGGCGTCACCGTCTCGGCCGAGCTGCGCACCGTGCTGCGGGCCTGGATCGCGTTCACCGAGCAGGTGCTCGTCGATGCGGCGCTCACCGACGACCTCGACGCCGAGCGCATCGTCGAACTGCTCGTCACCGCCCTCGAGGGCATCTGCCGCGGCATCGACTCGGCCGCGGCATCCGCGCTCTTCGACGCCTGAGCCCGAGCCCACGCGAAAGCCCCCCGCCGCGCCCGCGATGCGGGGCGACGAGGGGCTCGCGAACGAAAGCCGCCTACTCGGCCGACTCCTCGGCGGCCTCCTCGGCCGCGGCCTCGGCCTCGGCGGCGGCCTCCTCGGCCGCTTCCTCGCCCAGGTCGACCTTCTGCGGCGTGTGCACGTTCACCACGAGGGCGTCCTCGTCGCTGATGAGCGCGGCGCCCTTGGGCAGCACGACGTCCTTCGCGTGCAGCTGCGCGCCGTCCTCGAGGCCCTCGACCGACACCACGACGTTCTCGGGGATGTGCGTGGCCTCGACCTCGAGCAGCAGCGTGTGCGAGTCGAGGTCGGCGATGGTGCCCGGAGCGGTCTCGCCCTGCACGTGCACCGGAACCTCGACCTGGACCTTCTCGCCACGCTTGACGATGATGAGGTCGAGGTGCTCGATGATCTGGTGCACCGGGTCCTTCTGCACGTCCTTGACGAGCGCGAGCTGGCTCTTGCCGGCGATCTGCAGATCGAGCACGGCGTTCGCCTTGCGGATCAGCAGGCCGGTCTCGTGCGCCGGCAGCGTCACGTGCTGCGGGTCGGTGCCGTGGCCGTAGATGACCGCGGGGATCTTGCCGACGGCCCGCAGCTTGCGAGCCGCGCCCTTGCCGAAGGTCTCGCGGACCTCGGCGTCGATCTTGTTGTCTTCGTCCATGATGGATCTCCTTGCGGGCTCGCGGCCCAGATCTGGGTGTCTGTCTTCAACTCGAACGCATGCGCGTGAGGACCAGCCGTGAAGCTCGCTTCCACCGCGTCGATCACGGATGCCCCGGCCGGACCGCGCCGGCGGTGAGGCATCCCTCGCCGAAGTTCAATGGGACAGTCTACCGGATGCCCCGCCCGGCCGGTCGCCGCGCCCGCGACGCCGCTCAGCGCGCGAGCAGCGCGGCGACGCGGCCCAGCGACTGCTCGTCCTCGAACGCCGAGCCGAGGGCCACCACGCGGCATCCGGCGTCGAGGAATCCGGTCGCGTTCTCGGCCGACACCCCGCCGGTCGCGACGAACGACACGTTCGGGAACGGACCGTGCATCGCCCGGATCCAGCCGGGTCCGAGCTCGGACGCGGGGAACGCCTTCAGCCAGGTGAGTCCCTCGCGCACCGCCGCCTGCACCTCGGTACCGGTCGCGACGCCCGGGATGTGCGGAAGCCCGGCCGCCACCGATGCCGCGACCACGTCGCGATCCAAGCCCGGGGCGACGGTGAACGTCGCCCCCGCCCGGCGGACCGCCTCGACCTGCTCGACCGAGATGACGGTGCCCGCACCCACGCCGAGGCCGCGTTCGCGGCCCGCCGCCACGATCGCCTCGAGCACCGGCAGGTCGTCGGCCGACATCACCGGCACCTCGACGACCCGCACGCCGTTGTCCCAGGCCGACTCGCAGAGCCGCAGGGTCTGCTCGAGACCGCGACCGCGGAAGATGCCCATCGCGCGCGTGCTCGCGAACGCCCGCTCGAAGAAGTCATTCCAGTCCATCGACGCTCCCTGCGTGAGATTCGACCGCACCGGCGCCCGGCGCGGCATGATCGGTCGGGCTCCGCAGCACCGCCGCGGCGAGCGCATGGCCCGCCGAGAGCCGCCCCGCGGCGTCCTCGCCGCGCAGCGACGCCGCGATCCATCCGGCGGCGAACCCGTCGCCGGCTCCGACCGACTCGACGACCTCGACCGGTGGTGTGGCCACGCGAACCACCGTATCGCCCGCGAACTCGACCGCCTCGTGCTCGGCGTCCTTCACGACGACGTGCGGCACGTCGGGCAGCAGCTCGCGCACCGCGTCCGCGTCAGCGGTGCCCCACAGCCGTTCGGCTTCGTCGCGGCCGACGAAGACCACGTCGGCGGCGCGCGCGAGGTGCAGCAGTTCGGTCGCGGCCCGCTCGGGCGAGGGCCAGAGCACCGGGCGGTGGTTCACGTCGAAGCTCACGATCGACGAGCCCAGGCGCCGCTCGACGACGACCGCGTCGAGGAGTCGCCGGCACGAGTCCGACAGCGCCGCGGTGATGCCCGACACGTGCACGAGCCGGGGCGCGGGCAGGACGTCGAGATCCGCGGCGTCCATCGTGGAGGCCGCCGATCCGGCACGGTAGTAGGCCACCTCCGACCGGCCGTCGAGGGGGCGCTTGAACATGACCCCGGTCGGCGCCGCATCGGTGCGTCGCACCAGGGATGTGTCGACGCCTCGGGCCGCGAGCCCGTCGGCGAGCAGATCGCCGATCGCGTCGGCCCCGAGCCGGCTGTACCAGGCGGCCCGCAGGCCCAGCCCGGAGCATCCGACCGCGACGTTCGCCTCGGCGCCCGCCGGACTGATCGTCATCGCCGAGCCGAGCGCGAAGGGCGCGCCGGCGGCGGGGGCGACGAGCAGCATCGTCTCGCCGATGGCGAGAACGTCGGGCGCCTCGGGGTCAGCGGATGCCGCGCTCACCAGTCGTGCACCGTCCCGTCGTGCAGCCGGTTGAACGGCAGGTACGCCGTCTGGTACGGGTACGCGGCCGCGGCCTCGAGGTCGAGCTCGACGCCGATGCCGGGCTGGTCGCCCGGGTGCAGCAGTCCGTCCTCGAACGTGAACGACTGGCGGAACACCTGGTTCGTCGCCTCGCCGTGTCGCATGTACTCCTGGATGCCGAAGTTGTGGATCGCCAGGCCGAGGTGCATCGCCGCCGCCATGCCGACCGGCGAGATGTCGGTCGGACCGTGCATGCCCGACTTGATCTGGTACTGCGCGGCGAAGTCGAGGATCTTCTTCAGGTGCGTGATGCCGCCCGTGTGGGTGACCGCCGAGCGCACGTAGTCGATGAGCTGCTCGCGGATGATCTGCTGGTAGTCCCACACCGTGTTGAACACCTCGCCGATCGCGAGCGGCGTCGTGGTGTGCTGCCGCACGAGCCGCAGCGCCTCCTGGTTCTCGGCGGGCGTGGCGTCCTCGAGCCAGAACAGGTCGTAGGGCTCGAGCGCCTTGCCGAGCTTCGCCGCCTGGATCGGGGTCATCCGGTGGTGGCCGTCGTGCAGCAGCGGCAACTCGGGGCCGAACTCGTTGCGCACCGCCTCGAACACCGTGGGAACGTGACGCAGGTAGGCGCGCGTGTCCCAGTCCTCCTCCACCGGCAGCGCGGCCCGCTGCGCGGGCTCGTAGTCGTAGCGCTTGCCACTGACCTGCTTCTGCGCTGCGACGCCGTAGACGGCGCGCAGGCCCGGGATCGCGGTCTGCACGCGGATCGCCCGGAAGCCGAGGCTCTGGTGGTGGCGGATCGAGTCGAACAGCTCGGGCAGGTCGCGTCCGCTGGCGTGGCCGTAGGCGAGCAGCCCGGTGCGGCTCGCACCGCCGAGCAACTGGTACAGAGGCATCCCGGCGGCCTTCGCCTTGATGTCCCACAGCGCGACGTCGACGGCCGCGATCGCGGCCATCGTCACCGGGCCGCGGCGCCAGTAGGCGCTGCGGTAGAGGAACTGCCAGGTGTCCTCGATGCGGTGCGCGTCGCGGCCGATGAGCAGCGGCACCACGTGCTCCTGCAGGTAGGCGACGACCGACAGCTCGCGGCCGTTCAGGGTCGCGTCGCCGAGGCCGACGATGCCGTCGTCGGTCACGAGTCGGAGGGTGACGAAATTGCGGTCGGGGCTGGTGACGATGACGTCGGCCTGTTCGATGATCACGCGCGGATCAGTCCTCTCGTTCGAGTCGTTCGAGCGCCGAGACGACGGTCTCGACGATGGCGTCGGGGTCGAGTCGCAGATCGACGACGAGGCCGTGCTCGTCGTCGCCGAGCGCTTCGAGCGTGGCGTACTGCGACTGCAGCAGTTCGGGCGGCATGAACTCGTGGGTGCGGGCCCCGATGCGCTCGGCGACGAGCTCGATCGGTCCGGCGGGGTGCACCGTGAAGGTCTCGGGTGCCGCGACGCGCAGGCGGTCACGGTAGTCGCGTCGCAGCGCCGAGCAGGCGATCACGATGCCGTCGGATGCCTCGGCGAGCCGCCGTCCGATCTCGTCGAGCCAGGGCCGGCGCAGGTCGTCGGTCAGCGGGACGCCCGCGGCCATCCGGCGCCGGTTCTCGTCGCTGTGCAGGTCGTCGCCGTCGAGGAACGGCACGCCGAGACGGTCGGCGAGGCGTGCGCCGATCGTCGACTTGCCCGACCCCTGCACGCCCATCACGACGATGGGTGGAACCCTCCGTGGCATCCGTACCTCTCCTCAACGACCCCTCGACCGCTCGACGAGACCCTGACCAGAGAACCTAGGGCACGCGCGCCCAGCGTGCAAACGATTACATGGCGGGTGCGCCCGCCGAGCAGCGGGGAGGGGCTCGACACGACCCCCTCGCCCGTCGCGACGATCACGGCGTCGCTCCCCGAGGCGGACGGACACCGTCGGCGCCGGCCGCGGCGGCGAGGACGGCCATGGCGGCGCCGGCGCCGGGCGGGGCCGCCTCGAGGGTGGAGGCCGGGGCATCGGTGGGCCCGAACCGCCGCACGTACTCGACCCAGTCGGCGAGCACTCGCAGCTGCTCCGCGCCGTCGGCGAGGCCCGCCGCCCGGCGGCGCTCGAGCGGGTCGAGGACGCGGGGAGCGAGCTTGAAGGCGCCGTCGCGGCCGATCTGCTCGAGCGAGTGCCGGATGCGGGGGTTCGCGAAGCGAAGCCTGAGGGCCGACGCGGCCGAGTCGAGGTCGGCGGCCGGCAGGTCGATGACCGCGCGCTGCTCCTCCCACAGCCGCTCGACGCGGTCGCGCAGCGCCGGGTCGGCGAACGCGGCATCCACCGTCTCGTGCCCGCGCAGCCGGCCCGCGTACGCGAGCAGCGAGTGCGCGGCGTTCAGGAGCCAGAGCTTGCGCTGCTCGAACGGCTCGAGGTCGTCGACGAACCGGGCGCCGGCGAGCTCCCACCCGGGTCGGCCGGCTGGGAACCGACCCGCCAGCACCCACTCGCTGAACGGCTCGGCGACGACCGGCATCGCGTCGTGCCATCCGGTGAGCGCGTGGACGGCACGGCGGTCGGCGTCGGTGGTCGCCGGGGTGATGCGGTCGACGACGGTGTCGACGAACGAGACCTGCTCGCGGATCCAGTCGGCCGACTCGGGGTCGGCGGCGGTCGCGGCCTCGAGCACGGCCGCTCGCAGCAGGCGCCCGTTGCCGCGCAGGTTGTCGCACGCGACCACCGCGAGCGGCCCCGCCCCGGCCCGCCGTCGGGCGGCGAGACCGGCCGCGATGCGGGCCGGCGCCGCGCCGCGGTATCCGCCCTCGGTGATGGTGACCGTGAGCACTGCGACCTCGGGAGCGGCCAGCACCGCCTGCCACGTCACCGCGTCGCCGCCGTCGTGCGCGGCGACGATCGACTCGACGAGCGTCGCGCGGTCGCCGTCGGCATCGCGCTCGAGCAGGGTGTACACGCCGCCCTGCGCGGCGAGCGCGGTCGCGGTGTCGGGTCGGCGTCCGGTGAAGGCCGCGATGCCCCAGCCGTCGCCCTCGGCCGCCGCGTTCGCCCGGTGCGTGTACCAGGCCTGGTGGGCGCGGTGGAAGGCGCCGAGCCCGAGGTGCGCGAGCCTCGTGGACGGGCGGGTCGTGCGCTCAGGCGGCACGGCGGTCGTGCACGAGCCCGACGACGTCGCGCAGGTAGGCGAGGTTGTCGCGCGTGCGTTCGGCGAGCGGCAGCTCGGTCGAGAAGTCCTCGATCGCCACCCATCCGTCGTATCCGAACTCGGCGAGCGCCGTGAAATAGCCGAGCACGTCGCCCTGGCCGGTGCGCAGCGGCGCCCACTCCTCGCGCCACACGACGGATCCGTCGGCGCGGCGGTCGCCGGTCGGGCGCCACGCGGCGTTCTTCACGTGCACGTGAGCGAGGTACTCGCCGAGCAGCTGGAACGACGAGAGCGGGTCCTCCTGGCCCTCGATCACGAGGTTGCCGAGGTCGTGGATGACGCCCACGGCCGCCGGGTCGAGGCCGTCGACGAGCCGGAACGCCGCCGATGCCGACGCCGTGATGGTGCGGTGGTGCAGCTCGACGATCGCCTTCACGCCGTGGAACGCGGCCCGCTCGGCGGCCCACTCGAGGTCGTCGCGGGTGCGTGCGAACAGCTCGCGGTATTCGCCGCTGCCCGTCGCCGGCATCGTGACGCGCACCTGGCGTGCGCCGAGCGCGGCCGTCGCGGCGAGCATCCGCTCGACGCCGTCGTGGTCGGCGGCCTTCGCGTACCCGCCGACGCCGCTGAAGTCCAGGCCGGCGGCGCGGGTGAGCTGCGCGATCACGGGCACGGATGCCTCGAGCCCGGTCATCGGCACGGTCGCGCGGTTGCCCGCCCAGAACCCGGGCGGGTCGGCGGGCTCCTGGTCGGTCACGCGCCACTCGACGCCGTCCCAGCCCTGGTCGGCGAGGATGCGCACAGCCTCCTCGGGCGTCCAGTCGGGGGTGGATGCGGTGAAGACCGAGAATCTCACGCTGCGGCTCCTCTGTGCTGTTCGTCGGCGGGTTCGTCGGGACTGGGCGCTGCCGCGATGGGTTCGTCGTCGTAGGCGCCCGCGAGCACGTCCTCGACGAGCACCGACCGGCCGAGCCGGGCCGAGAGGTAGACCGCGCGCACCACGGCGAGCGCGAGCACCGCGTCTGCGACGGTGACGCCCGGCCGCTCGCCGTCGCGGATGCTCGACACGAGGTCGGCGTACTGACGGGCATGGCCGATCACGAAGGCGTCGGCGGGCTTGGCCGCGCCGGCCAGCTCGCCGGCCGGCACCCACTCGGCCGCCTGGTTGCGCGCGGCGGCGCCGTCGGCGACATCCGTGTCCTCCCGGGCGTGGAGGTACTCGAGCTGGTCGTCGTGGATCACGGCCGAGCCGAGCGAGCCGAGCACGTGGAGCCGTACGCCGGTGCCCGGGTAGGCCGCGGTCGTCGCGTGCAGCACCGCGAGGGCGCCCGATTCGAAGCGCACGGTCGCGACCGCGACGTCCTCGACCTCGATGCGCTCGTGGGCGAGCCTGGCGGTCTGCGCCGAGACCTCGACCGGGCGGCCGAGGAACCAGAGCAGCAGGTCGACGGTGTGCACGCCCTGGTTCATGAGCGCGCCGCCGCCGTCGAGCTCCCAGGTGCCGCGCCAGTGTCCGGAGTCGTAGTACGCCTGGCTGCGCCACCAGGCGACCGAGGCGATCGCGCTCGTGATGCGTCCGAGTCCGCCGGCGTGCAGGGCCCGGGCGACCGCGACCGAGGCCGGGTCGAACCGGTGCTGGCTGATGACCGAGACCAGGCGGCCGTCGCGCGCGGCATCGGCGGCGAGTCGCTCGATGCGCCTGGCCCGCGCGAGGTCGACATCGAGCGGCTTCTCGATGACGACGTGCGCACCGGCCTCGACCGCCGCGGCGGCCTGTTCGACGTGCATGCCGCTCGGCGTGCAGATCACCACGAGGTCGGGGCGGGCCTGCTCGAGCGCGTCGGCGAGGTCGGGGAAGACCTCGGGGCGCGGCGCGCCGAGTTCGTCGACCACGGCGTCGGCGAGTCGTTCGGCCGCCTCGGCGACCGGGTCGACGAGCACGGCGACGTCGACGCCGTCGACCCTCGCGATCGCCCTCGCGTGGTTGAGCCCGATGATTCCGCAGCCGACGATGGCTGCGCGCAGTGTCGTGGTCATCGCTGTGCTGGTCATGTCAGGCCGACCCCGATCCTCTCCGTGAGTGCGCGGAACGCGCGTGCGGCGCGGCCGAACCCGGCCGGGCCGGAATAGCCGCTCGAGTGCCCGGCGACGACCAGGTGCGGCTCGAGCGACGCGAAGCCCTCGTACCCGTCGTCGCGGAGCGCGGTGACCGTCTCGAGCAGCTCGCCGTCGCCGTCGCCGGCGGGAACGACCTCGCCGGTCGCCGCGACGGCGTCCTTGACCTGCAGGTAGGCGAGGTGCGGACGCAGCAGCGCGTACCCGTCGGTGTACGGGCGCACGCCGACCTGCACGAAGTTCGCGTTGTCCCATGCGACCCGCAGCCGCTCGGATCCGACCGACTCGACGACGTCGCGCACCCGCTCGGGCACGTCGCCGTAGATCTCCTTCTCGTTCTCGTGCACGAGCGTGACGCCCTCGCGCTCGGCGAGCCGGGCGAGCGCCGACATCCGCTCGAGCACGTCGTCGCGCACGTCGGCGGGCGTGCGCCCCTCGGCCCGGTAGAACGAGAAGACGCGGATGTACGAGGCATCCAGACGGTGCGCGGCCGCGATCGCCCGGCCGAGCCGCTCGAGCTCGTGCTCGACCGGCAACTCGACCGGGGCCTTGCCCACCGGCGAGGCGATCGCCGAGACCGCCATGCCGCGCCCGGCCACGAGGCCCGCGAGCTCGTCGAGGCGTTCGGGCGCGAGGTCGACGATGTTGACGCCCCAGGCGCTGCGCACCTCGATGCACTCGGCGCCCACCGCCTGCAGCACGGCCAGCTGCACGGCGGGATCGGGATCGATCTCGTCGCCGAAGCCGGTCAGGCGCCATGTCGTCGCTGGCCGATCGCTCAACTGTGCTCTCCATCGAGGTGGTCGGGCGGCGCCGTGCGGGCGCCGCGGTGCTGCGACTGTATGGCGTCGGCAACCCGACTGCAACCGTTTGCCATTTGTTGCCATCCTGTGCTTCACTCTGCGCATGACCCCGCTGGAGGGCGCCGGAACGGACCGGCCGGCCACGCTCGCCGACATCGCGGCTGCCGCCGGCGTCGCCGTCTCCACCGTCTCGCGGGCGCTCAGCCATCCGGGTCGCGTGAACCGCGTCACGCGCGAGCGCATCGAGCAGGTCGCGGCCGAGCTCGACTACGTCGCGAACGGCAACGCGCGAGCACTCTCGTCGGGCCGCACGCGCGCCATCGCCGTGCTCATCGCGGACGTCGCGAACCCCTTCTATTTCGGCGTGCTGCGCGGCACCCAGCAGCAGTCGCGCGCTGCGGGCTACACGCAGATCCTGGTCGACACCGAGGAGAGCGGCGAGCTCGAAGACGAGGTGCTGCGGCGCCTCCGGCGCAGCTACGACGGCGCCGTGCTCGCCGCGTCGCGTCTCTCGGACCGACGACTCGCCTCCCTCGCCCAGGAGATCCCGATCGTCGCGCTCAACCGGCAGACCGCCGGGGTGCCGAGCGTCTTCATCGACAGCCCGAGCGGCGTCGAGCAGGCCCTCGAGCACCTCGTGTCGCTCGGGCACCGCCGCATCGCGTACGTCTCGGGCCCGCGCACCTCGTTCTCGAACGCGGGCCGCTGGCGCGCGATGCGCCGCGCGGGCGCCAGGCACGGCATCGATCCGATCCTGGTGGGGCCGTTCTCGTCGCGCCGGACCGCCGGCGCGGCGGCCGCCGATGCCGTGCTGAACTCCGGCGTGACGGCGTGCGTCGCGTTCAACGACCTGCTCGCCATCGGCATGCTCACGCACCTGCACGAACGCGGGGTGCGCGTGCCGGGCGACCTCTCGATCGTCGGCTGCGACGACATCTTCGGGGCCGACTTCTGCAATCCGCCGCTGACCACGCTGACGGCGCCGGTCGAGCAGGCCGGCCGCGCCGCCGTGGCGATGCTGCTCGCTCGCATCGAGGACCCGCGTCGGGCGCCCGGGAGCACCACGCTTCCCACCCACCTGACCGTGCGGGCGTCGACCGGCCCCGCGCCCGCCCCCGGCCCCGCGCCGCGACCGGGGAGCGGGCGATGACCTCGCTGCATCCCCACCCCGACCGCCTGCTGCCGGCCGACCCGGCCGTGCGAGCCGTCGCCCGCCGCCTGTACGACGAGGTCGCGTCGGCGCCGATCCTCTCGCCGCACGGGCACGTCGACGCGCGCATGCTGCTCGACGACGAGCCCTTCGACGACGCGGCGAATCTGCTCGTCACCCCCGACCACTACGTCACCCGGCTGCTGCACGCCCACGGCGTGACGCTCGACCGGCTCGGGCTGCGCCGCGACGGCGGCCCGGCCGACCCGCGCGAGGTGTGGCGCACGTTCTGCGCGCACTGGGACGCGTTCCTCGCGACGCCCGTGCGGTTCTGGCTCGAGACGCAGCTGCACGACCTGTTCGAGGTCGACGTGCAGCCGTCGACCGAGACGGCCGACGCGATCTTCGACCAGCTCGCCGATCGACTGGCGCGGCCCGCGTACCGCCCGAGGGCGCTGTTCGAGCGGTTCGGCATCGAGGTGCTCGCGACCACCGACGACCCGGCCGACGACCTCTCGGCGCACCGCGCGCTCGCGGCCGACCCGTCGTTCCGCGGGCGGGTCGTGCCGACGTTCCGCCCCGACCGGTACCTCGACCCGGCGGCGCCCGGCTGGGCGAACGGGCTCGATCGGCTCGCGGCATCCGCCGATGTCGACGCCGGCACGTACGCCGGCCTGCTCGACGCGCTGCGCGCCCGCCGGGCCGCGTTCGCCGCGGCGGGCGGCACCGCGACCGATACGGGCGTGCCCGACGCCGGTTGCGAGCCGCTCGACGCGGCCGACGCGGAGCGCATCCACCGCGAGGGACTCGCCGGGACCGTGAGCGCCGCCGACGCGGTCGCGTACCGGCGCGACCTGCTGTTCCGGCTTGCCGAGATGAGCGCCGACGACGGCCTCGTGATGCAGCTGCACGCCGGCGTGATCCGCAACCACCACCGGCCGACGCTCGCCTCCTACGGACCCGACACGGGCCACGACCTGCCCGACGTCGGCGGATACACGCGGCCGCTGCGGCCGATCCTCGAGCGGTTCGGCACCTCCGAGACCTTCCGCATCGTGCTGTTCACGACCGACGAGTCGCTGTTCAGCCGCGAGATCGGCCCGCTCGCCGGGTTCTACCCGAGCGTGTTCGCGGGCGCTCCGTGGTGGTTCCTCGACTCCCCCGCGGCCATCGCGCGCTACCGCGCGGCCGTGACCGACAGCGCGGGCGTCGGCAAGACGAGCGGGTTCATCGACGACACGCGGGCGTTCTGCTCGATCCCCGCCAGGCACGACATGTCCAGGCGCGCGGATGCCGCGTGGCTGGCCCGGCTCGTCACGACGCACCAGCTCAGCGAGGACGAGGCGGCCGGCATCGCCCGTCGGCTCGTCGACGAGATCCCCCGCTCGGCCTTCCGGCTCGGCTGAACCCCGACGCGACGCAGGGGCGGCCCGCGGCGCTCAGCGCCGCCGCGGCTCGATCCGCAACGGGCTGCGCCACCGCCGCAGGTCGAACACGACCCGCAGGTCGCGCGACCGTGCGAGCCCGAACCCGATCACCAGCGCCGCGATCGCGGGCACGGCACCCGCGACCACGAAGCCGGTCTGCGGGCCGAACCGCTCGCAGATCCAGCCGATCAGCACGCCGCCGACGGCCTGCCCGCCGAGCAGCACCATGAGGTAGAACGACATCACCCGCCCGCGGATGGCGAGGTTGGTCGACAGCTGCGTCATCGCCTCGGCGCCGGTCGCGAACAGCAGCCGCGCGACGCCGAGGCCCACGAGGGCGGCGAGGAACGCGCCGTACCAGGGCGCGACGCCCGCGAACGCGGTGACGAGCCCGTACACGGCCGCGGCGGCCACGAGTCCCCGGAGCCGCACGGTTCGGCGCCTGGCCGAGGCGAGCGCCCCCGCGAAGGCGCCGAGCGCGGCGAGCGAGCTGTACAGCCCGTAGCCCGCGGCGCCGGTCGCGTAGCGGTCGTCGGCGGCCGCGGCGAGCAGCACCGGCAGGTTCATGCCGAACACCGAGACGAACGCGAGCAGCACGATCGGCCAGCGGATGGTGGGCTTCGACGCCGCGTACCGGATCGCCTCGCGGATCTGGCCGCGCGCCCGGACGGCCCGCGGCGCGGGCCGGAGCTCGCCGCGCCGCATCACGAGCAGTGCCGACACGGCGACGGCCGCGGTGCACGCGTTGACCGCGATCGACCACCCCGAGCCGATCACGACGATCATGGCGCCGCTGACCGCCGGGCCGACCAGCCCGCCGAGGTGGAACACGCCGGCGTTCAGGCTGATCGCGTTGCGCAGCCGGCCCGGCCCGACCATCTCGGTGATGAAGGCGGCTCGACTCGGCGCGTCGATCGCGATCGAGGTGCCGAGCACGCCCGCGGCGACGAGCACCTGCCAGGTCTGCACCGTGCCGGTCAGCACGAGCGTCGCGAGCATCGCGTTCACGATCACGCCGACCGATTGCGTCGCGATGAGCACGCGGCGCCTCGGGAACCGGTCGGAGACGACCCCGGCCCAGGCTCCGAACAGCAGGCTCGGCGCGAACTGCAGGCTCACGGTGAGTCCGACGAGGGCGACGTCGCCGGTGAGCTCGAGCACGAGCCAGTCGATCGCGACCCGTTGCATCCAGCCGCCGGTGTTCGCGAAGACCTGGGCGATGAAGTAGAGCCGGTAGTTGAACACGCGCAGGGCCGCGAACGTGTCGCGCAGCCGGATCGGATCGCCGACCACGGGGATGGGCTCGGTCGCACCGGGTGGCGCGTCGCCGGGCGCGGTCATCGCGATCCTCCAAATGTGTCGAATTTCACACTAGTGTGATCTTCAACACAGATTCAACGCTCGACGGTCGAGGAGGACCGATGCGCATCACCGGCTTCGAGGTGTTCCCGTTCGCCAACCCCACGCCCGAGATCGGCGGCCCGATCTGGATGTTCGTGCGGCTCGACACCGACGCCGGCATCTCGGGGTACGGCGAGATCTTCACCTCGTCGCTGTACTCGCCGCCGCTCACGGTCGCGCGGGTGATCGCCGACTTCGTCGAGGAGTTCGCGATCGGCGAGCACCCCGGCCGCACCGAGCGATTCGCGCACCGCGTCTACAACAGCCATTACACGCGCAGCGGCGACCTCGCGAAGTTCGCGATCGCGAGCGGCGTCGAGATCGCGATGTGGGACATCCTGGGCAAGGCGCTCGGATGCCCCGTGCACGAGCTGCTCGGCGGTCGGATGCGCGATGCGGTGCGCATGTACAGCTACCTCTCACCGCCCGCGGGGCACGACTCCGACGCGTTCTGGACCGACGATGCCGCCATCGCCGCGCGCTGCGCCGAACTCGTCGACACCGGGTTCACCGCGCTGAAGCTCGACCCGTTCCCGCTCCTCACGAGCGACGACGACCTCGCCGGCCAGGTCGTGCCCGTGCAGCCGACCGAGCACCAGCTGGCCGAGGCCGAGCGCATCGTCGCCGCCGTGCACGCCGGCGTGGCCGGGCGCGCCTCGGTCATCATCGGCACGCACGGGCAGTTCACCGCGTCGGGCGCTGTGCGCGTGGCCCGCCGGCTCGAGCGCTTCGACCCGCTCTGGTTCGAGGAGCCGGTGCCGCCCGAGCTGCCCGTCGAGATGGCCGAGGTCGCCCGACGCACGGGCATCCCGATCGCGGCCGGCGAACGCCTCGCCGGCAAGGCCGGTTTCGCGGCGCTCGCGCGCCTGAACGCGGCGAACATCTTCAACCTCGACGTGACGCAGGTCGGGGGTCTGCTCGAATCGAAGAAGATCGCCGCGCTCGCCGAGGCGAACGGCATCCAGGTGACGCCGCACGTGTTCGGCGGACCGCTCGTCGCGGCCGCATCGCTGCAGCTCGCCCTCACGCTGCCGAACCTGCTCGTCATGGAGGGCAACGGCGTCTACGACGGCACCTACGCCGACCTGCTCGTCGACCCGATCGACTGGCGAGACGGCTCGCTGCATCCCTCCGACCGCCCCGGCATGGGTCATGATCTGAACGAGGACTACGCGCGCGCACACGCGGTCGCCGACGAGGCGTTCCAGTACCGCCGGCCGCCGCGGTCGTACCGATGAGCTGCCGGCCAGCCAGAAGTGCGTTGTTTCGCACAATTGTTGTGATGGAACGCACATTCCAATAGGCTCGGATCCGGCGCGAGGTCGCGCATCGACGCAGCGGCCCGCCGACGAAACCCTCGATGGCGAAAGGTTCCCCGTGGTCCATCCAACCGTCTCCCTGCAGCTCTACAGCGTGCGCGACGCGCTCGAGGCCGACCCGGCCGGCACAATCGACCGGGTCGCCGCGCTCGGATTCACCGCGGTCGAGTCGGGCTTCAAGGCGCTCACGGCGCATCCCGAGCTCGTCGACGCGATCCATCGCAACGCGCTCGCGACGCCGACCATGACCTCGCCCCTCTTCCGGGTCGCCGACCGCGAGCCCGTCTGGGCGCTCGCGAAGCGGCTCGGCGCGCACACGGTCGTCGAGACCTTCATTCCCGAAGCGCACTGGACGAGCGCCGACGACGTCGACGCCATCGCGGCCGAGCTCAACGCGTCAGCGTCCGAGGCATCCGCCCATGACCTTCGCGTCGGCTACCACAACCACTGGTGGGAGCTCGAGACGCGCTTCGACGGCGTGCAGGCCATGGAGCTGCTGATCGACCGGCTCGACCCCGCCGTGATCCTCGAGATCGACGCGTACTGGGTCGCCGTCGGCGGCGAGGACGCGGTCGCGTTCGTCGCCCGCCACGCCGACCGCATCCGCTACCTGCACCTGAAAGACGGTCCGATCGACCGCGAGAACGCGCACCAGCGACCCGCCGGCACCGGCGCGATGCCGCTGCGCGAGCTCATCGCCGCCGCCGCCTCGCTCGAAGGCGTCGTCGTCGAGTTCGACGCCTACGACGGCGACGTGTTCGCCGCATCCGAGCAGAGCCGGGTGCACCTCACCTCGCTCGTCGAGGCGATCGAGGTGCGCGCGTGAGCGGCCGCGTCGGCGTCGGCGTGATCGGCGCGGGCACGATCAGCAACCAGTACCTGCGCAATATGACGACCTTCCCCGACCTCGAGGTCGTCATCGTCGGCGACCTCTTCGAAGACAAGGCCGCCGAACAGGCCGCCGCCTACGGCGTGCCCGAGTCGGGCGCGCCCGATGCGGTGCTGAATCACCCCGACGTCGACCTCGTCGTCAACCTGACCATCCCGCAGGCGCACGCCGAGGTGTCGTCGGCCGCGCTCGCGGCGGGCAAGCACGTGTTCAGCGAGAAGCCGTTCGCGACCTCCCGCGAGGCGGGCCGGGCGCTGCTCGAGCAGGCGGACGCCGCGGGGCTGCGCATCGGCGGCGCCCCCGACACATTCCTCGGCGCCGGCCTGCAGACCGCCCGTCGCATCATCGAACGCGGCGACATCGGCACCCCGCTCACCGGACTCACCCTGTTCGAGGTGCCGGGCCCGGTCGACGACCACCGCAACCTGGAGGTGCTGCTCTCCCGCGGTGCGGGTCCGCTCTGGGACATGGGGCCCTACTACCTGACCGCGCTCAGCCAGGTGTTCGGGTCGTTCGCCTCGGTCGTCGCGTCGGCCCGCACCGCGCGCCCGCAGCGCACGCTGCTCGTGGGCCCGAAGGCGGGGCAGGTGCACGACGTGCAGGTTCCGACCCACGTGAGCGTCCTCGCCGACTTCGCCGGAGGCGCCGAGTCGGTGACCACGCTGAGCTGGGACTCGCCGCACCGCCGCGTCGGCCACGTCGAGATCGTGGGCACCGAGGCGACACTCGTCATTCCCGACCCCAACGAGTTCGACGGCACGCTGCGCATCAAGCGCAAGGGCGACGACGACTGGATCGACGTGCCGGCGACCGGCGCCGTGGGCGGCCGCGGCCTCGGGCCGCTCGACATCGCCCGCTCGATCGCGGCGGGTGTGCCGCACCGCGCATCGGGCCTGCTCGCCTATCACGTGCTCGACGTCATGGCCTCGGTGTCGGAGTCCCTCGAGCGTCGCGCCTGGGTGGATGTCGCGAGCGAGGTTCCCGCGACTCCCGCGATCCCCGAGGACTGGGACCCGTACGCCGCGACGCTGTAGCGCGGAGCGTCGCATCCCGCTGGTCGAGTAGCGCCGACGCGGCGCTACTCGACCACCGTGGACGGTGCGGCGAGCCGCTCGACGGCGTCGGCGAGCGCGTCGTCGTCGCCGACGTTGCCCGCGAACACCACGTACGGCAGGCCCGAGCCCTGGGCCCGGTCGGCCCACACCGAGACCATCCCGGGGAACAGCTGCCCGAGCACCTCGGCGCGCGTGAGGCCGAGCGCGTCGGTGGCGATGTCGCTCGACGTGATGCCGCCCTTGGCGATCACCCAGCCGGGTCGCCGACGCGCGACCGCGTCGCGCACGACGCGGACCAGGGCCGCCGACACGTCACCCGCGAACGCGAGGCTCGCCGCGGGATCGCCGGCGTCGCGCCGCACCCGGGTCGTCGAGATCACGGCGTCGCCGGCCTCGAGGGCGGAGCCGAGCTCGTCGGTCGCCCGCCGCACCTCCTCATCGGCCGCCGCCTGCGCGATCGCGAGCTCCAGCACGTCGAGCTCGACCCATCCGAGCCCCGGACGCCGCTCGCGCAGCCGGGCGAGCTGACGGGTGGTGAGCTCGACGTGCGAGCCGACCACCACGAGCCCCGGCCGTCCCGGCGCAGCGCCCAGCTCCGAGGTCGACAGCGGCACCCGCGGGTCCAGGCCGAGCAGCGCCGCGACGAACGTCGGTCCGCTGCGCACGAGCACGCGGCGCCCCTCGGCCTCGGCGAGCAGGAGCCCCGCCGCGGCGGTGTCGAGGTCGGCGCGCTCGGTCGCGTTGAGCACGATGGTCGCCCCTCCGGCCACGCCCAGCACCAGGTCGCGCACGCGTTCGGCGGCGTCGCCTCGCCTCAGATCCCCGAGCCCGATCGAGACCACGTCGCGCGCCGGCACCACACCATCCGTGCGCTCTTCGACCCACTCGCGCAGGTTCGACGCGCGGAACCCGAACGTCGCGTCTCGCGCGTAGTCGGTGTCGCCGACGGGCGTCTCGACCTCGCCGCTCCGCACGAGGTGCACGTCGTCGCGCGTGATGCGGCCGGCTTCCAGGTAGGCGGGCGCGATGAGCACGGCATCGTACGGATGCCCCGCGGCCCGCGCCCGTTCGGCCAGCAGGTCGGCCTCGAGCGGGTGGTGCCCGCGCAGCGTCGAATCGCCGCGCAGCAGCAGGTCGACTCCCACGCCGACGCGAGCGGCGGATGCCTCGACCGCGGCCGCGACCTCGTGCATGCGTGCCGCCGCGGCATCCGGTTGCAGCGATCGCGTGTTCGTGAGCACGAAGACCGCGCCGGCCGGGTGCGCGAGCGCCCAGTCCAGCTCGGGGCCGAGCCAGGTCGTCACGATCGGCACGCCGTGCACCGACTGGCTGCCGGTCGGGTCGTCGTCGAGCACCACGAGCACCCGGCCGCGCGCGGCGCGGAGCTCGCGCACCGTGCCGGTCATGACGGCCGCACCGGTCACGGCGACCTCGCCGATCACGAACCCAGTTCGTGCGCCCGCTCGGCGAGCTGGCCGACGCCGAGCCGTGGACTCACGAGCACCGGCATCCCGGTCTCCTGCTCGATGCGCTCGGCGAGCCGCGACATCGACGCCTGGGCGAGCACGAGCAGTTCCACCTCGTCGGCGAGCGCGCGCGCCGCGGCGACGACGAGCTCGTCGTGGCGTGCGCGGTCGCCGGCCACGAGGATGTCGAAGGCGCCCTCGGCGAGGCGAGGCGTCGTCGTCACCTCGCGCCCGAGCTCGGCCGCGTGCTTCGCGATGAGGTCGGACGTCGGGCCGAGCGTCGTCGGCACCGTCGCGAGCACGCCGATGCGCGACGCCCGAGCGGCGGCCTCGTGCGCCATCGCGTCGTCGACCTTCACGACCGGCACGCTCACCCGCTGGGCGGCGACGTCGAGCGCGGGCCCGAGCGACGAGCAGGCCGAGAAGATGAGGTCGGCACCGGCCGCCTCGGCGGCCTCGGCGAGGTGCACCATGCGCTCGGTGCTCTCGTCGGAGATGCCGTCGTCGCGGATCACCGTCGCGAGCACGTCGGAGTCGACGAAGTGCACCACCTCGGCATCGGGCACGAGCTCCTGCATGAGCTCATCGAACAGCGGATCGGTCTTCACGAACACGAAGCTCGTGTGCAGCACCGCGATCTTGGTCATGGGGTTCCTCTCGGTCGGCTGGATCGACGCCGCTCAGCGCGCGCCGCGGGTGTTGACGTACAGGGCGTAGACCGAGCTGGTCGCGGTCATGAACAGGCGGTTGAGGCTGCGGCCGCCGAACGCGAGGTTCGCGCACCGCTCGGGCAGGTCGATCGCGCCGATGAGGGTGCCGTCGGGTGCGAAGACCCGCACGCCGTCGAGCCCCTCGCCGCCGCTCCAGCCGCACCACAGGTTGCCGTCCTCGTCGAGGCGCAGACCGTCGGGGATGCCGTCGCCGGCATCGACGAACACCCGCTGACCCGACAGACGCCCGGCCTCGAGGTCGACGTCGAACGCGACGATGCGGCGCCGCGGCCGCGACCTCGACTCGACGACGTAGAGGGTGCGTTCGTCGGGCGAGAACGCGAGCCCGTTGGGGTACGCGAGGTCGGCGACGGCGTCGAGCGACCCGTCGGGGGCGACGCGGTAGAGGTGCGTCGGCAGCTCGGATTCGGCCCGGAACCCCTCGTAGTCGCCCAGGATCCCGAACGCCGGGTCGCTGAACCAGACCGCGCCGTCGCTCGACACGACGACGTCGTTGGGCGAGTTCAGCCGATGCCCGTCGTAGCTGTCGGCGAGCACGGTGCGGGTGCCGTCGTACTCGGTCCGCGTGACCCGGCGGGTGCCGTGCTCGCAGGTCACGAGCCGCCCGGCGGTGTCGCGGGTGTTGCCGTTCGAGTAGTCCGACGGCGTGCGGAACACGGTCGTCTCGCCGGTGGCCTCGTCCCAGCGCAGGATCCGGTCGCCCGGCACATCGCTCCAGAAGAGGCTCCGCTGGTCGCCGAACCACACCGGGCCCTCGGCCCAGCGGCAGCCCGTGGCGATGCGCTCGACCTTCGCGAGCCCGAGCACGTAGGGGCGGAACCGCTCGTCGACCACGCGCACGGCGGGGTCGGGAAGTCGCCGGGCCGGGCGCCAGTCGTCGCTCATGGGGTGCTCCTCGATCGGTCGGAGTGCGGCGTGGACTCGAGCGGCGTGAGCTCGAGCGCCGCGAACAACGCGTCGACGCCGAGCTGCACGATCGACGTGTCGCTCGCGACGCCGGCGAACGCGATGCCCTGCCGCACCCGTTCGCGGGCCTCGTCGAGCCGCAGGGTCAGGTACCCGGCCGGCATGCCGAGCTCGGCGAGCCGGGCGAACGCGCCGTCGACGGCGGCCTGCACGTCGGGATGGCCGGCGTCGCCCGGGTGCCCCATCGAGGCCGCGAGGTCGCTCGGGCCGATGAACACGGCGTCGACGCCCGGCACCGCGGCGATCGCGTCGAGGTTCGCCAGCCCCTCGGCGGTCTCGAGCTGCACGATGACGCACAGCTCGGCCGCCGCGGCCCGCAGGTAGCCGCGGTCGCGGCCGTAGCCGGCCGCGCGGGTGATGCCCGAGACGCCGCGGATGCCCTCAGGCGGATACCTCGTGGATGCCACGGCGAGCGCCGCGGCATCCGCCGTGCCGATCGAGGGGAACAGCAGCGTGCGCGCGCCGATGTCGAGCAGCCGCTTGACGAGCACCGGGTCGTTCCAGGTCGGCCGCACGATGGCCTCGGCGTGCGCGGCGTCGAGCACCCGCAGCCGGTCGAGCACGCCGGCCGGATCGGTCGGCGCGTGCTCGGTGTCGATCACGATCCAGTCGAACCCGCGTGCGGCGAGCAGCTCGACGAGCGAAGTGTCGGCCATGGTCGCGAAGATGCCGACCTGCCGCTCGCCGGCCAGCAGCCGTCGCTTGAACTCGTTGACGGGCGGGTTCACCGCATCCCCCTCACAGCGGCCCCCTCACCGCGGCAGCGGCTTCAGGCTCGTGAGGCCGCCGTCGATCGCGAGCACGCTGCCCACGATCGAGGTGGCGTCCGCGTCCGACAGGTAGAGCACCCCGCGCGCGACCTCCTCGGGGCGCACCATGACACCGGTGGGCTGGCGCTCATCGTAGGCGCGACGCTGTGCGCCCGGGTCGGGAGCCGCCTCGATGAGCGCGCCGATGAGGGGTGTGTCCACGGTGCCGGGTGCCACGCAGTTCACGCGGATGCCCTCGTCGACGAGGTCGGCGGCCATCGCGCGCGACATCGCCTCGACGGCGCCCTTCGTGCCGGCGTAGAGCACCCGCCGCTTGAGCCCGGTGCGCACGGTGCACGACCCCATGAGCGTGATGCTCGCGGCCTCCGACCGGCGCAACCACGGCAGCGCGGCGCGCGTGACGCGCACCATTCCCAGCACGTTGACGTCGTACACCCGTGTCCAGTCGGCGAGCTCGCCGTCGGTCACGGTCGCCGGGTAGCTCACGCCCGCGTTGCTCACGAGCACGTCGATGCGGCCGTGGCGCGCGCCGAAGGCGGCAACGGATGCCTCGATGCCGGCGTCGTCCGTGACATCCGCCTCGATCGGCTCGGCGCCGGCGGGCACGTCGGCGACGGCGCGGTCGAGCGCGCCGACGATCGCCCCGGTCTCGAGGAATGCCGTCGCGATCGCCCGGCCGATGCCCGCGCCCGCCCCCGTGACGAGCACGACCCGGCCGGCGTTGCGCGGCACCATCGCTCCGTCGCTCATGCGCGCGCCTGCAGCGCCTCGATGATGCGGATCGGCTCGATGGCATCGCGCGGGTCGACGGGCATCGCCCCGCCGGTCTCGAGCGCGGCGGCGACGCCGCGGTAGAACTCGCGGTACCCGCCGCGCTCGGTCGGCACGGGCGAGGTCTCACCGTCGCGTCCCAGGCGGCCGTCGGCGTCGGGCGGCGTCACGCCGTAGCCGTCGTCGAGCGGGCTCATGCCGCCGGCGAGCTGCGCCTCCTGCGGGTCGAGCCCCCACTTCGTGTAGGCCGAGTCGCTGCCGAGCACCCGGAACCGGAACCCGCGCTGCGCGACGAGGCTCGCCATCGCGAGGTGGCTGCGCACACCGGAGGCGTGGGTAAGCGCGATGAAGGCGTCGTCGTCGTTCACGCCGCCGTCGCGGCGCACGTCGAGCTCGCCGTAGACGTCGGCGATGGGACCGAACAGCCGGATCGCCTGGTCGATCAGGTGCGAGCCGAGGTCGTAGGCGACCCCGCCGCCCTCGGCGCCCGGGGTGCCCGACTTCCATTCGGGCCGCGGCCGCGAACTGATCCACTCGAAGCGCGATTCGAAGCGCCACACGTCGCCGAGCTCGCCGGTCTCGACGAGCCGGCGCACGGTGAGGAAGTCGCCGTCCCAGCGCCGGTTCTGGAACACGGTCAGCGGCACGCCGCGCGACTCGGCCGTGGACACCAGCTGCTCGGCGTCGTCGGCGCGCACCGCGAGCGGCTTGTCGACGACGGTCGCGAACCCGGCCTCGATGAAGCGCGTGGCGAGCTCGAGGTGCCTGGGCGTGGGGGCCGCGACGACCACGAGGTCGAGGTCGTCGCGCGACAGCAGCTCCGAGGCATCCGGAACGATCTCGGCGCCCGGATGCCTGCGTGAGGCGTCCGCCGCCCGCTCGGGATCGCTCGTGACGATCGCCGCGAGCTCGAGCGCCGGCTCGGCCGCGATCAGCGGGCCGTGGAAGACGCGGCCGGCGAGCCCGAACCCGATGAGTCCCACCCGGCGAGCCATCAGTGCACCGCCTCGACGGCATCGGCCGGCGACCGATCGAGCGCGATGCGCGCGCCGATCTCCCCGCCGACGGGAATGCCGCGCGGCCCGGTCCAGGCCGCGATGATGCGCTGGCAGTCGACGATGTCGGCCCGCCCGCCCGCGAGGCCGCTGCGCGGCTCGGCGCCGTCGCGCACCATCGCCGCGAACGCCTCGAGCTGCGTCTCGAACGCCTCGGTGACGCTGCGGCGGATCACCCGGCGCTCGGCGCCGTCGTCGAGGGTCGAGACCGTCAGCTCGGTGGGCGCGTGCAGCAGGTAGGGCGAGGGGAAGACCAGCTCGAGCACGCCCGCGCCGTGGATGACGCGCACCGTCTCGCGGTACGCCGGGAAGTCGGGCAGGTAGTGCCACGCCAGCCGGAACCGCCCGCCGTTCTCGAGGATGCCCGACGCCGCGACCTGCGGCGGCACCTCGCCCATCGAGCGCCGGTCGCGCGAGATGTCGCGCACCTGCGAAGCCGACGACTGCCGCCACACGTCGGCGTGCTCGACGGCCACGGGGATCGTGCCGAGGCTGCGCATCACCGAGAGGTCGTGCGCGAGGCTGCCGACCAGGGGCACCCGGTAGGTGCGCCAGACGTCGAGGTCGGCCTCGCCGACCGCGATGCGACGCAGGCGGTCGTCCTCGGCCTCCTGCGCGGCCACGACCTCGGCGGGCGGCGGCGAGGACGGGGTGACGATGCGGGCGATCGCGAGCTGGGGTGCGCTCGGCGGATGCAGCACGGTCACCTCGACGCTGCGCACGTCGTCGAGCTGCGCCACCAGCTCGGATGCCGCGATGACCGCCGGGTCGTACTGCTTCATGTAGCCCAGCAGGATCGCCGGCCGGCCGGCCGGCTCGGCCGCGAGCAGCGCGTCGACCTCGGCGACGGTGTAGGCGAGCGGCTTCTCGCAGAACACCGGCAGCCCGGCCCGCCAGGCCTGCAGCACGGGCTCGGCGTGCGAGCCGCGCGAGAGGATCATGACCGCGTCGAGGCCGCCGGCAGCGAGCATGTCCTCGTAGGCGGTGAACCGGCGCGCCGGGGCGATGCCGAACCGGTCGCCCATCGCGTTGACGAGTTCGGCCGAGAGGTCGCAGATCGCCGCGATCTCGAAGAGGTCGGGCCGCCGCGCGAGCAGCGGCAGGTGCACGGCCTGCGCGACCGCGCCGACGCCGAGCACGCCCACTCGCACGCGGTCGCCGCTCATCGGTCGGCCTCGCTCTCGAGGCCGAACGGCATGCGCAGCACCGACTTGATGTGCTCGCCGCGCTGCATGGCGCCGAACGCCGTCTCCCACTCCTCGACGGGGTAGGCGCCGCCGATGATCGATTCGGGGTGCAGTCGCCCCGCGGCGAAGAGACGCAGCACGGCCTCCCACGTCGACCAGGTGTGCGAGTAGCAGCCGTACAGCGTCGCGGCCTTCTTGACGAGCGGGTCGAGCGTGAAGCCGAGCGGCTGCGGGCCCCAGCCGACCTTGGCGATCTCGCCGCCGGGGCGCACGAGTTGCATGCTCTGCTGCAGCGCGGCGCTCACCCCGGTCGCGTCGACGACGACGTCGGCCCCCAGGCCGTCGTGCAGGCGGCCGATGAGCTCGGCCGGGTCCTCGCTCGTGATGTCGACGACGTGGTCGGCGCCGAGCTCGCTCGCCCGAGCGAGGCGGTGCGCGTCGACCGAGGTGCCGAGCACCGCGGTCGTGCCCGCTCCTGCGAGCACCGCCAGCTGCAGCGCGTTGATGCCGATCGCGCCGGCGCCCTGGATCACGACGAGCGCGCCGGGCTTGACGCCGACCCGCTCGATGAGCGCGTTGTACGCCACGGCGTAGGGCTCGGTCATCGCGGCGGCGGCGAAGCTCACGCCGTCGGGGATGCGGTGCAGCACCCGGGGCTCGGCGACGACGTATTCGGCCATCGCCCCGTCGCGCTTGAGCCCGTAGCCCTCGCGGAACGGGCAGAGGTTGTATCGGCCGGCGCGGCAGAGCGCGCACACGCCGCAGATGCTCGCGGCGGTCTCGCACACGACGCGGTCGCCGACGACCCAGCCCTCGACATCGGGGCCGACCGCGGCGATGACGCCGGCCGACTCGTGACCGAGCGTGACCGGCAGGATGCCGACCGAGCTCTTCGACTGGGAGTCGTGCCACATGTGGATGTCGGATCCGCACACCCCGACGGTGTGCACGCGCACGAGCACCTCGCTCGGCCCCGCCTCGGGAGCGGCGACGTCGCGCACCTCGAGCGCGCCGTCCTCGTTCGCGTACTTGACCAGTGCCCTCACCTGGGATCCTTCCACTCTGAAGAAAGTCGTGCTGCACGATGCACTGCCGCACCTGCGGCGCCCGCACCAAGGAAGTTACATTCTAATCAAAGTTTGTCACTTTGCGCTCATTCTTGTAGCGTGAGGTCAGCCGCTCGCCGACGAGGAGGAACCGTGCGCATCGCAGCATTTCCGAAGGGGTACCTCGAGGCTATGGTGCTGCGGCGCACGAAGTCCGTCTACGAGTGGATCGACGAGGCACGGGCGCTCGGCGTCGACGGCCTCGAACTGCACTCGGGCTTCCTCTGGTCGACCGAGCCCGGCGAGATCGCGCGCCTCGACGACGCGATCCGCGCCGCGAGCTTCGAGATGCCGATGATGTGCGCCTCGCCCGACTTCACCCATCCCGACGCGGACGAGCGCGCTCGCGAGCACGACCGGCAAGCCGAGCTCATGCGCATCACCGCCGAGCTCGGCGGTCCGGGTGCCACCTGCCGTGTGCTGAGCGGCCAGGCCCACCCCGGCGTCGCGGTCGACGACGGCGTCGCGTGGGCGGTCGAGGCGATCACGTCGCTCCTGCCGCTCGCCGCCGAGCTCGGCATCCTGCTCGCCATCGAGAACCACTACAAGGCCAGCACCTGGCAGTACCCCGAGTTCGCGCAGCGGCCCGAGGTGTTCCGCCGCATCGTCGACGCCATCGACGACCGGGTGCACTTCGGCGTGCAGTTCGACCCGTCGAACGCGATCACGGCCGGCGTCGACTCCGCCGACTTCCTCGCGAGCGTGGTCGACCGGGTCGTCACGATGCAGGCGTCCGACCGATTCCTCGAGGCCGGTACGACGCTCGACGATCTGCGCCTGGCCGACGGCACCATCGGCTACTCCCCCGCGCTCGCACACGGGGTCATCGGGCAGGGCCTCAACGACTACGACCGCATCTTCACCACGCTCACAGGCGCCGGCTACGACGGCTGGATCTCGATCGAGGACGGCGTCAACGGCTTCGACGAGCTCGCGGCCTCGGCCGAATTCCTCATCGAGGCGCGCGACCGCTGGTTCGGCGGCTCGCACGACGTGCGGGTCGCCTCGCTCGAGGCGGCTCGGGCGGCAGCGGTCGGATGACCCGGGCCCGGGACATCCGCATCACCGACGCTCCACCCCAGACGAAGGGAACCATCCGCATGGCACGCCGCATCCGGGGCCTGCAGCGATCCGACCTCGAGTTCGGCATCGTGCAGGTCTCGCTCGACCTGAAGCACCTCGACGACGCGCTGCGCATGGCCGCGATCGCGATGGAGGCCGGAGCCGACTGGCTCGAGATCGGCACGCCGCTCGCGATGGCCGAGGGCGCCCACGCGGTGCGGAGGCTCCGCGCCGAGTACCCCGACACGCCGCTCGTCGCCGACCTGAAGATCATGGACGGCGGGTACGGCGAGGCGCGCATGTACGCCGAGGCCGGCGCCGACGCCGTCGTCGTGATGTCGCGCGCCCACGACGCGACGATCCAGCGGGTGTGCGAGGCGGGCGCCGACTTCGACGTGCTCGTCATGGGCGACGACATCGCCGCACCGGACCGGGTCGCCGAGGCGCGCCGGCTCGAGGCGCTCGGCGTCGGCATGGTGCTGCACCACATCGGGCACGACCACCGGGGCATGCACCCCGAGCTGCGGCTCTCGCCGCTCACCGACCTGCCCGCCATCGTCGCCGCCACGACCGTGCCGGTGCAGGCGGTCGGCGGCCTCAGCATCGACCAGGCGGTCAGCTGCCCGACGATCGGCGCGGGCGTCGTCGTCTTCGGGGCGCCCCTCGCGATCAGCGACGAGGTCGGCTTCACGATCAACGAGGGCGACATGCCGAAGATCCTCGCCGACGCGATCGCGCGCGTGCACGAGACGCCGGTGGCACGATGACGGCGGTGGCCTCGTGAGCTTCGTCCGCCTCCACCACTCGGCGTTCGCCCACCCGGTCGGCGCCGAAGACGCCGCGCGCGCGTTCTACGTCGGCGTGCTGGGTCTCGTCGAGGTGCCCAAGCCCGAGACCATGGACCGCAGCCGCGGCGCCTGGTTCCGCTCCGAGCCCGATGCGGTCGGCGGGTCGTCGGGCATCGAGATCCACGCCATCCCCGATCCCGAGTTCGCACCGAACGCCGAGAGCCACCCCGCGATCCTCGTCGACGACCTCGACGCGCTCGCGGCGCGGTTCGCCGAGCACGGCATCGCGGTCGAGCCCGACGACCGGTTCCCCGGCCACCGCCGATTCCACGCCCGCGATCCGTTCGGCAACCGACTCGAGTTCCTGGAGGCACTGCGATGAATCTGGAGACGCACCGATGAAGCGCCCCGTCACCCTCTTCACCGCCCAGTGGGCGGATCTGCCCTTCGAGGAGGTCGTGCGGCTGGCCGCCGACTGGGGCTTCGACGGCCTCGAGATCGCCTGCAAGACCCAGCACCTCGATGTCGACCGCGCGCTCGACGACGACGCGTACCTGCAGGGCCGCCTCGACCTGCTCGAGCGGCACGGCCTGAAGGTGTGGGCGCTGTCGAACCACGCGCAGGGCCAGGTGGTGTGCGACGACCCGCTCGACTTCCGTCACGAGGCGATCGTGGGCCCGCGCACCTGGGGCGACGGCGACCCCGAGGGCGTGCGGGCGCGGGCGTCCGAGCAGCTGAAGAAGACCGCACGGCTCGCCCGGCGCATGGGCGTCGACGTGGTGACCGGCTTCACCGGCTCGAAGATCTGGCGCTACATCGCGATGTACCCGCCCGTGCCGCAGACCGTCATCGACGACGGCTATGAGGACTTCGCCCGCCGCTGGAACCCGATCATGGACGTGTTCGACGCCGAGGGCGTGCGCTTCGCGCTCGAGGTGCATCCGTCCGAGATCGCGTACGACTCCTACACCACCCGGCGCGCGCTCGACGCGATCGACCACCGCGAGGCGTTCGGCCTCAACTGGGACCCGAGCCACATGCTCTGGCAGGACATCGACCCCGCGAACTTCATCGTCGACTTCGCCGATCGCATCTACCACGTCGACTGCAAGGACACCCGCATCCGGGCGCGCGACGGGCGGGTCGGGCGACTCGGCTCGCACCTGCCCTGGGACAGCCCCCGGCGCGGCTGGACCTTCGTGTCAGCCGGCCACGGCGACGTGCCCTTCGAAGACGCGTTCCGCGCGCTCGACGCGATCGGCTACGACGGCCCGATCTCGATCGAGTGGGAGGACGCCGGGATGAGCCGCTACGAGGGCGCGCCCGCCGCGCTCGCGCACGTGCGATCGCTGCTGTGGGATCGCCCGCAGGCCGCCTTCGACTCGGTCTTCGCGCAGCGCGACGAGTAGGCCGAGCGGAGTCCGTGAGCCTTACGGCTTCAGCACCACGAGCTTCTCGCGCACCAGCTCGTGGATCGCATACCGCACGCCCTCGGTGCCCTGCCCCGAGCCCTTCACGCCGCCGTACGGCATGTGGTCGGCGCGGTATGACGGCGGCAGGTTGACGAGCACGCTGCCCGCCTCGGCCCGCTCGGCGAACGCCATCGCCTCGCCGAGGTTCGACGTATGGATCGCGGTGTTGAGCGCATAGTCGGAGTCGTTGACCGCGGCGATCGCCGCGTCGAGGTCGTCGATCACGATGACGCTCGCGACGGGGCCGAACGCCTCTTCGCAGACGATCGGATCGCTCGCGGGCACGTCGGCCAGCAGTGTCGGCTGCAGCACGCCGCCCTCGAGCGACCCGCCGGCGAGCACGCGGCCGCCGGCCGCGACCGACGCGGCGATCGTCGCGGCGAGCCGCTCGGCGGCGGAGTCGGTGATGAGCGGCCCGACCACGGTCGACTCCTCGCGGGGGTCGCCGACGGGCGTCGCGCCGAAGCGCTCGGCGAGCGCCGCGGTGAAGCGCTCGGCGATGCCGGGCGTCACGTAGATGCGCTGCAGCGACACGCACGCCTGGCCCGAGTTCGCGAGCGCCGCGGTCGCCGCATCGGCGGCGGCCCGGTCGACGTCGGCGCTGTCGGTCACCACGAGCGCGGTGTTCGAGCCGAGCTCGAGCACGTGCAGCTTCGCGGGCGAGCGGCGCTTGAGGTCCCAGCCGACGGCGCTCGACCCGGTGAAGGTGACGACCGCGACCCGTGGATCGGCGAGCCACGGGTCGACGACCCGCGCCGGCGCGCCCGTGACGAGGTTGAGCCGTCCCGCTGGAAGCCCTGCGGCCTCGAACGCCTCGGCCAGCAGGCCGGCGACGACGACCGCTTTGTCCGACGGCTTCAGCACCACGGAGCATCCGGCCGCGATCGCCGGCGCCACCTTGTGCAGCACCAGGTTGAGCGGGAAGTTGAACGGCGTGATCGCCGCGACGACACCCCGCGGCTCGGGAACGGTGAACGCCATGGTGCCGGCGCCCGACGCGATCGCGTCGAGGCGCACGGTCTCGCCCGGCAGCCGCTTGGCCTCTTCGGCGGCCCAGGTCAGCGTCTCGACGCCGCGCCCGACCTCGCCGCGGGCGGCGGTGATCGGCTTGCCCGTCTCGGCCGTGATGGCCCGGGCGAACTCCTCGGCGCGCGCGGCGATCTCCGCCGCGGCCGCCGCGAGCACGCGCGACCGGTCGGGGATCGGGAACGCCGTCAGCAGCGCCCGAGCGGCCGCATCGACGGCCGCGGTCGCGAGCGAGGGATCGCCCTCGGAGACGATCGCGATCGGCTCGCCCGTCCAGCGGTCGCGCACCTCGCGGCTGCCCTGCCCGTCGACCCAGTCGCCGTCGATGAAGAGGGACTGACGGCGAAGCGGATGCCCCGCGCCATCGATCGGCCCCGCGAGGTCCACGCGCTCCGCGGCATCCGATCGCACCTGCGGCTCGGCGCTCACGAGGCCACCTCCGCGACGTCCGCACCCACGGCGTCGGCGCCCGGGTCGGCGCCGACGTACCGGTCGGCGAGCCCGCCGACCGCGGCGACGACCGCGGAGGTGAACTGCTCGGTCGAGGCGGTGCCGCCCAGGTCGCGCGTGCGCACGCCCTCGGCGAGCACGTGCTCGAACGCGGCGGTGAGGTGGGCGGCGGCGGGGCGGTGGCCGAGCGCGTCGAGCATCATCGCGCCGCTCCAGATCTGGCCGATCGGGTTCGCGATGCCCTGCCCCGCGATGTCGGGCGCCGACCCGTGCACGGGCTCGAACATCGACGGGTGCCGTCGCTCGGGGTTCAGGTTCGCGCTCGGGGCCGAGCCGATCGACCCGGTCACCGCGCCCGCGAGGTCGGAGAGGATGTCGCCGAAGAGGTTCGACGCGACGATCACGTCGTAGCGCTCGGGATGCAGCACGAGCGAGGCCGCGAGCGCGTCGATGAGCTCGCTGCGCAGCTCGACCGACGGGTAGTCCGTCAGCGTGTCACGCACGACCTCATCCCAGAACGGCATGGTGTGCACGATGCCGTTGCTCTTGGTCGCCGAGGTGAGCCGGCCGCCGCGCGAGACCGCCAGTTCCGCGGCGAAGCGTGCGGCCCGCGCGACGCCCTTGCGCGTGAACACGTTCTCTTGGAAGGCCGCCTCCTCGGGCAGTCCGCGGTAGGCGCGCCCGCCGATCTCGGAGTACTCGCCCTCGTTGTTCTCGCGCACGATCATGAGGTCGATCACCTCGTCGGTGCGCACCCGGTTGGTGACGCCGGGCAGTGTCTTCACGGGCCGCAGGTTGATGTACTG
The DNA here is from genome assembly GCF_022811705.1 of Agromyces larvae. NCBI lineage: Bacteria > Bacillati > Actinomycetota > Actinomycetes > Micrococcales > Microbacteriaceae > Agromyces > Agromyces larvae. Next base: position 1,773,219 of record NZ_CP094528.1, read on the forward strand.
CTCGAACGCGCGGCGGATCGGGATGAGCAGCCCCCACAGCGTCTCGACATCGGGGATGTCGGGCACGCCGACGGCGCCGAGGAAGATCGCGTCGTGCTGGGCGAGCACCTCGAGGCCGTCGACGGGCAGCATCCGGCCGTGTCGCCGGTAGAACTCGGAGCCCCAGTCGAGGTGGTGCCAGTCGAGACGCAGTCCATGCACCTCGGCGACCGCATCGACGGCCCGGATGCCGGCCGGCATCACCTCGAGGCCGATGCCGTCGCCGGCGACGACCGCGATGCGCGTCCCGCTCACGAGACCGCCTCGACGGATTCGTTCACGGGCACGACCTCGACCTGCACGCCCTGCTGGCGCAACATGTGCTGCTGCGCGTCGCTGATGCCGTCGTCGACGATGAGCCGGTCGACGACGTCCCAGTCGCAGATGCGCACCATCGCGTGCGCGTCGAACTTGGTCGAGTCGGCGAGCAGGACGACGCGTTCGGAGACATCGATGAGCGCACGCTTGGTGATGGCGTCGAAGCCGTTCGCGCAGAACGCCCCGCGATCGCTCATGCCGCTCGCTGCGAGGAAGAGCGTCTGGATCTGGATGTTCTCGATGCCGGCGAGCGTCGCGGGCCCGTCGAACGACAACGACTCGGGATGCAGCGTGCCGCCGAGGCAGCTCACCTCGACGCCCGGGTTGCCGACGAGGCTCGCGAGGGCGGGGAACGAGTTGGTGATGACCTTGATGTCGCGGTCGGCCGGGAGCAGTTGCGCGAACTGGTTCGCCGTCGTGCCCGCGTCGATCGCGACGACCGAGTGCGACTCGACCATGCCCACCGCCGCCGAGGCGATCGCGTGCTTCGCGGCGGCGTGCGCGATGTCGCGGAACCGGTAATCGCTGCCCGTGAGGTCCTGCTTGCTGAGCGAGCCGACCCCACCGCGGAACCCGCGCACCAGCTCCTGCTCGACGAGCTTCTGCGCGTCGCGACGGATCGTCATCTCCGACACCGAGAAGGCCTTCGACAGCTCGGCGATCGTGCAGTACCCCTGCTCGGCGATGTACTGCAGCAGGCGCTCGCGGCGCTCGGGCGCCGACGTATAGCGGAACCGCTCTTCGTTCACGGCGTTCCCCTCTCTCCGCTGTCCGGTGTACCACCAGCCGGGCGGTTGCCGGTGCCGTCGGCGCCGCGCGCCTCGGACACGATGCGCCCGAGTTCGTCGAGCCGCGCGGTCGAGCGCGTGCGCAGGGCCGCCGACGGGTCGAGTTCGGCGACGGTGTCGCTCCAGATCGCGCGACCGGCGAGGAATCCGCTCGCCCCGCCCGCGACCGATTCGCGGAGGGCGTCGGCGAAGTCGTCCTGCGCGACCCCGTTCGACAGCACGACCCACGGCACGGGCACAGCGGCGGTGAGCCGTTCGGCGTGCTCGCGGACGAGCGATACGTCACCCGGCACGTAGCCGGGGACCTCGGCCTTGTAGATCGTGGTGCCGGAGCCGCCGAGCTCCGCCGCGGCGGCGAGGATCGCCTCGTGTCGCTCGGCATGGTCGGTCCAGTGGTCGCCATCGGACGGGCGCACGATGCCCTCGACGAGGCTCACGACGCCGGACTGCTCGGCGAGTTCGAGGAAGGATGCCACGAGCTCGGCCCGCTCGTCGGCCGAGTCGCGCTCGCGCCAGATGACGAGCAGCTTCAGCGCGTCGGCGCCGACCTGCTCCACGAACTCCGGCGTGACCTCGCGATCGAGCTCGGTGCCCGAGACGGGCAGCCCGGGAGGCTGGATGAGCACATCGACGGCCAGGATCAGCGCGGTGTCGTCGGCGAGCTCGGCCGGGCGCCGGTCGTCGAGCGCGTAGAGGCGGTCGAGCAGGACGGCCGACGCCTTCGGTGAGAGCACGTCGAGCGCGTCGCGCTTGAACCGGCGCAGCGTCTCGTCGTCGACCTCGCGGCCGTGCACGAGCGGGAACATCCGGCGCAGCGACTCGCGCTGGTCGAGCGCGAGCATCGCGAAGCCGCCGTCGGCGAGTGCGAGCCCGGGTGCGGGCGACGCCGGAACGGTGTCGTGCGAGGTCATGGTCGTGGTTCCCCTTTCACCGGTTCAAGGCCGGGAGGTCGAGATCGGATCCGCCGCGAACGGGACGGCGCTTCGCCCGTCGAGGGCGTGAGTCGATTGGGCTGCCACCGCGGCCGCCGCGGCCGCGGCCTCGACCAGCGGCGAGCCTCGCACCACGGCTGCGAGGAGTGCGCCATGGAAGACGTCGCCGGCGCCGAGCGTCGAGACCGGCTCGACCTCGACGGCGGGCACGTGCACGACGGCGTCGCCGTCGAGCACCTCGGCGCCGTCGGACCCGGAGGTCGCGACGACTCGGAAGGCCCCCGCGTCGCGCGCGGCGCGCAACGCAGTCGCCGGATCGGCGCCGAACCGCGCGGTGAGCACCGCGAGCGTCGGCGCGTAGAGCTGCACGCCGGCCAGGTCGAGCGCGTCGACGGGGTTGCCGTCGTCGATGCTGAGTCGCAGACCGGGCCGCTCCACGATGGCCGCCCGAGCGGCCGCATACCCCGTCTGGTCGACGTGCAGCCACTCGACGTCGGCCGGGAGATCACGGATGTCACGGGCCACCGGCTCAGCCGACGCCGACGTGACGATCGTGCGCGCGCCCGAGCCGCGTTCGACGAGCACGACGCTGCGCGCCGTCGTCGCGTCGCGATCGGTGCGCAGCAGGGTCGTGTCGACGCCCTCGGACTCCAGCGCGGCCCGCGCCTCGCGGCCGGCCTCGTCGTCGCCCACCACGCCTGCGAACCCGACCGGCACGCCGAGCCGCGCGAGCGTCACGGCGGCCGTCGCGGCGGGCCCCCCGCCCGCCACGACGAACTGTTCGGCGACGACTCGCTCGTCGCGACCCGGCAACGCATCGACCAGCGCGATGGTGTCGACGGTCACCGAGCCCACGCAGACCACGGTCGGCACGGCGGTCACTTGACGGCCCCCGCCGTGAGGCCGGCGACGAGGTAGCGCTGGAGGATCAGGAAGCCGACGACGATCGGCACGCTCACCACGAGCGATGCGGCCATCACCTGGTTCCAGTACACGTTGACCTCGGTGGAGTAGGCCTGCAGACCGATCGAGAGCGTGCGGGTCTCGTTGTTCGTCATCTGCGAGGCGAACAGGATCTCGCCCCAGGCCGTCATGAACGAGTACACGGCGACCGCGATGATGCCGGGCCGGGCCGACGGCAGCACGACGCGGAAGAGCGCGCCCATCGCCGTCGTGCCGTCGACGCGCGCGGCCTCGTCGAGGTCGCGGGGAATGCCGTCCATGTAGCTCGCCAGCATCCAGATCGAGAACGGCAGCGTGAAGGTGAGGTACGTCACGATGAGGCCGGCCTGGGTCTGGTAGAAGAACTGGAACCCGAGCGCGCGGTCGATGTTCACGAAGATGATGAACAGCGGCAGCAGGAACAGGATGCCGGGGAACATCTGCGTCGACAGCACCACGCCCGAGAACGCACCGCGACCGCGGAAGCGGTAGCGGGAGATCGCGTAGGAGGCGAAGATCGCGATGATCACGCTCGCGGCCGTGGCGCAGACCGAGACGACGAGGCTGTTCCAGAAGTAGTGCGCGAGCGGCACCGTCGACCAGATGTCGATGAACGGCTGGATGGTGAGCTCGCTCGGCCACCACTCCCACGGACCCTGCACGTCGCCGAGGGGCTTCAGCGACGACGACATCATGACGTACAGCGGCACAGCCGTGAACAGCACGAGCGGAACGAGCACCACCCAGCGGAAGATCTTGAACGAGCGCGGCTCATGCATCGCGGCGCACCTTTCTGTTCCAGACCGCCCAGAGTGCGGCGACGAGGATGAGGAAGAGCATCAGCAGCACGCTCATCGCGGCGCCGAGTCCGAAGTTCCACTGGATGAACGAGCTCTGGTAGATGTTCACGACCAGCAGGTTGGCGCTGTCGGCCGGTCTGGCGCCGAACAGCACGAATGGCGTGTTGAACTCGCGGAAGGTCCACAGGAACAGCAGGAGCAGCAGCACGGAGTTGATCGGCCGCATGAGTCCGAGCGTGATGTGGCGCATCTGCTGCCAGACGCTCGCGCCGTCGATCGCGGCCGCCTCGTAGAGCTCTTCGGGGATGCCCTGCATGCCGGCCATCGTCATGAGGAACGCGAACGGCCACTGCTGCCAGACCGAGACGATGACGAGCGACCAGAAGGCGTTGTCGCCGATGAGCCAGAACGGCGCGGTGTCGGTGAGGTGCAGATTGTCGACGAGCAGTTCGTTGAGCAGGCCAGTGTCGCGCTGGAAGATGAACTTCCACGTGATGATGCCGGCGTACGCGGGGATCGCATAGGGGATGAGGAAGAGCGTGCGCAGGAACCCGCGTCCTCGGAAGCTGCGCTGCAGCACGATCGAGGCCGCCATGCCGAAGAGCCAGGACGACCCGACGGTCAGGATCGTGAAGGCCAGCGTCACGCCGAACGACCGCGCGAGCTGGGCGCCGAGCGGGTTCTGGAAGTCGAGTGCGATCTGGAAGTTGCCGAATCCGACGAACGGCGCGCTCAGCCAGTTGGTGATGTAGAACTGCGTGAGCTGGATGAAGCTCATCCAGACGCCGACCACCATCGGGACCACGTGCACGAGCAGTTCGAACACGATCGCCGGCAGGATGAGCAGGTAGGGAGTGATCCGGCCCCAACTGAGCCGTCGTGAACGTCGCGGGGACGGCGTACCGGTCGTGACGGGACGCGGCGCCTTCGCTGCGGCCTCGTGCTCGACGAGTGTGCTTGACATTCGTTCTCCTGTCGTGGGCGCCGTCCCGGCCGGAGGGCCGGGACGGCGCCGGTGAGGTCGGAGGTCGCGCCGACGACCGCCGGCGCGGCCCGTCAGCTGGTGGCCATCTTCTGCTGCGCCTCGTTCAGCATCGCTTCGATATCCGCGTCGGTGGGCGTCGCGCCGGTCGCCGCCTCGGCGAAGAGCGCGACCACGCCGCCGCCGACGTTCGCCTGGTAGGCGGACACGGTCGGCACCTGCGACATCGGAATGGCGTGGTCGGCGAGGATCAGGCTCCACATGTCCATGAGCTCGGGGAAGTCCTCATAGGCCGAGGCGGGGACGTCCTTCAGCGGGGGCAGCGTGCCGTACGCCTTGTTCAGGGTCTCGGACACCTCGGGGCTGGTCATGAACTTCACGAACTCGAGCGCGGCTTCCTTGTGCTTCGTGTTCTTGAAGACCGAGATGTTCGTGCCGGCGATGAAGCTGCCGACCTCGTCGCCGCCCGCCGGAGCCGGCACGGGCACGACGCCGTACTGCGACGGGTCCATGCCGTTGGCCTGGAGCGCCGCCACGTTGCCGGTCTGCGCCATGTACATGCCCGCTTTGCCCGCCGCGAACTCGCTGGTCGCCTGGGTGCCGTCGGTGAACTGCGCGTTCGACGGGTTCATGACCTTGGCTTCGGACATCAGGTCGAGGTACTGGCGTACGCCCGCGATGTTCTCGTCGGTGACGAAGTCGGGCTCACCGGCCTTGTCGAACGGCGAGCCGCCCGCCTGGGCCGTGAAGATGTACTGGATGTGCATGGCCACGTTCACGGTGCCGGCCGGCGCGACGATGCCCCAGGTGTCGGTGGCGGGGTCGGTGATCGCCTTCGCGGCGTCGACGAGTTCCTCCCACGTGGTGGGCGCCTCGAGGTTCTTCGCCTCGAAGAGCGCCTTGTTGTAGAAGAGGCCGTAGACCTGGCTGTAGAGGGGCAGGGACGTCGGCGCAACGCCCTCGGGCCCGGTCGTCTGCCACGCGGATTCGAGGAACTTGTCCTTGCCGCCGACGGCCTCGAGGTCCTCGCCCTCGAACGGCAGGAATGCGCCGGTCGTGTTCAGCGTGGTGGCGTTCGTGTTGCCGATGTTGACGACGTCGGGGCCCTGGCCCGAGACGGCCGCCGCGAGCGTGTTGTTCGTCATGTCGCTCCACGGGATGACCTCGAGGTCGACCGTGATGCCCGTCTGCTCCTCGAACTTGTCGAGCTCGGGCTGGAGGATCTCGACGTCCGCGTCGAGGCTGGGGCCCTGGTTCGTGGCCCAGTACTTGATGGTGGTGCCCGCGAACGGCTTGCTGGCGTCGGTCGGCGCAGGACTCTCGCCGCTCTGGGCGCATCCGGCGAGACCGACCGTGAGTGCCAACACGGCCGCGCCCGCTGTGAGGATTCGGATCTTCATTGAGCGAACTCCCTGGGTGAGGTGGCTTCGGGGAGCTGCAGGACCGGCTCCCCTTCGAGGTCACCATTGAAACACTCACAAAAAATGTTGTCAATAGAACATTCTACGTGCGATTGCGCGCGCTGCAGGCGTCACCCGACGAGCCCGCCCACGAGGACCACGAGCAGCTGGGCGGCAGCCACCAAGACCGGAAGCAACAGGACGAGCAGCACCGACCCGACGGTCGACACGATCACCGGCAGTCGATCGGATCCGGCCCGCCTGCCCGCCCGCACGAGGGCGATGACGCCGTACACCACCGAAACCACGGCGAGCAGGGCGACGATCGGCACCAGCAAGGGGATGAACATCACCCCGGCCCGATGCACCGCATCGCTCGGCACGAGTCGCACGATCAGGGCGAGCGCGATGCCGGCGCCCGCAACGCCGAGGGCCCACAGGAAAAACTCGCGGGAACGGATGGCAGGAGAGGTCGTCGTTGACACATTTACCAGTCTACTGGTTCGGAAACTCACATTCTCGGTCGCTCCGCGCAACGCCGCGCAACGCAACACACCGCCCGACTACGCTGGACTCATCCCGCATTTCTCCCGAGGAGTTCTCCGTGCCTGAAACCGCAAGCGCCAACATCGGGGTCGTCGGCCTCGCCGTCATGGGCTCGAACCTGGCCCGCAACCTCGCCAGCCGCGAGGGCAACACGGTGGCCGTGTTCAACCGCTCCCCCGAGCGCACCCGCACCCTGGTCGACGAGCACCCCGAGGCCGGCTTCATCGCGTCCGAGAGCTACGACGAGTTCGTCGCCTCGCTGCAGAAGCCGCGTACGGCGGTCATCATGGTGCAGGCCGGCAAGGGCACCGACGCGGTCATCTCCGAACTCACCGCCCGCTTCGAGCCGGGCGACATCATCGTCGACGGCGGCAACGCGAACTTCCACGACACCATCCGCCGCGAGGCCGAGGTGCGCTCGCACGGCCTGCACTTCGTCGGCATGGGCGTCTCGGGCGGCGAAGAGGGCGCGCTCAACGGCCCGTCGCTCATGCCCGGCGGCACCGCCGAGTCGTACGAGACCCTCGGCCCGATCCTGCGCACGATCGCGGCGAAGGCCCCCGAGGACGGCGAGCCGTGCGTGACCCACGTCGGCACCGACGGCGCCGGCCACTTCGTGAAGATGGTGCACAACGGCATCGAGTACGCCGACATGCAGCTCATCGCCGAGGCGTACGACCTCATCCGCCAGGGCACCGGCAAGAGCCCGGCCGAGATCGCCGACATCTTCGCCGCGTGGAACACCGGCGAACTCGAGAGCTACCTCATCGAGATCACCGCCGAGGTGCTGCGCCAGGTCGACGCCGCCACCGGCGAGCCGCTCGTCGACGTCATCCTCGACGCCGCGGGCGCGAAGGGCACCGGCGCCTGGACGGTGCAGAACGCCCTCGACCTGGGCGTGCCGACCTCGGGCATCGCCGAGGCCGTGTTCGCCCGCTCGCTGTCGTCGAAGGCCGCACAGCGCGAGGCATCCGCCGACCTGCCCGGCCCGGCCGAGGCGTGGACGGTCGCGCCCGAGGACGCCGACGCCTTCATCGAGGACGTGCGCCGCGCCCTGTACGCGTCGAAGATCATCGCCTACTCGCAGGGCTTCGACGAGATCATCTCGGGCGCCGAGCAGTTCGGCTGGAACATCGACAAGGGCGAGATCGCGAAGATCTGGCGAGCCGGATGCATCATCCGCGCGCGGTTCCTCAACCGCATCGCCGAGGCGTACGCCGACGACCCCAGCCTCGTCGCGCTGGTCGTGGCGCCGTACTTCCGCGACGCGATCGCGGGCGCCCAGGAGAGCTGGCGCCGCGTCGTGCAGATCGCCGCGGGCGCAGGCATCCCGACCCCGGCGTTCTCATCGTCGCTCGCCTACTACGACGGCCTGCGCGCGAAGCGCCTGCCGGCCGCGCTCATCCAGGGGCAGCGCGACTTCTTCGGCGCGCACACCTACCGTCGCATCGACAAGGACGGCGTGTTCCACACGCTCTGGTCGGGCGACCGCACCGAGATCGAGACCGAGCCCAGCTGGCACTGAGCCCCGGCTCTCCCGAACCGGGCGTCGGAGCCCGGCGACGAGCAGGTCGCCGGGCTACGATGGTGCTCCCATGAGCACCGATCCGATGGCCGACGACTGGCATCCCGAGCTCGCCGGCGACGGCGACGCCGAGTGGCCGGTCCGCGGCGACCGACGGCGGCGGATGCTCCGCGCGGTCGTGTTCGTGGCGCTCGCGGCCATGGTGCTGCCGCTCGTGCTCTCGCTCTACGGTGTGGCGCACAACGCCGCCGCCCGGTCGTGCGCGTCGCTCGCGCAGGCGTTCGACGCGCGCGCGACCGGCGCGCACGTGGCGTTCGACCTCTTCGCCCCCGGCGGGCCGGGCTGGCTGTGCTACGCCGAGTCCGAGCACGAGAGCCGACTGGTGGCGAATCTCGGCATCATCCCCGGGCCGCCGCGCTTCGTCGACGGGCCGGGCCGCGACGTCTGACCCGGCCGCGACGTTCAGCCCTCGGGCTCGAGGAACACCCGCTTGTAGCTGCGCCCGTCGGGCAGTTCGACGGTGCGCGCCTCGAGCAGCCCGCGCGACACCCGCTGGTAGATCGCCTGCGGGGTCACGCCGAGCTGCTTCGCCGCCTCCGCGACCGAGAGCCCCGGCAGGTCGACGGGTTTCGACGACGGCCGGTCGCGCTTGCGGCGCCGGCTCGCCTCCTGCCGCCGGGCGATGGCGTCGTCGTCGCCCGCCCACCGGTACTTCGCCGCGGACGGGCTGAGGCCCGCAGCATCCGCGACGTCCTCCCAGGTCGCGCCCGAGGCGACCGCCTCGCGCACCGCGGCGAGCGCGGCCGGGTCGGCTTCGAGGGCGGCCACGAGCGAACGGATGCCTCGGAGCCGCTCGAGCGGCGGAGCATCCGCGTCGTCGAGCGCGACGAGACGCGCGAGCGCCGCAGCCGTTCCCTCCGACAGGAACCCCATCTCAGCCGTTCAGCAGCCCGGTGCGCACCTGGCGCCGCAGCACCTTGCCGATCTGCGACTTCGGCAGCTCGTCGGCCTGCACCACGCGCCTGGGCACCTTGTAGGGCGTCAGCGCGTCGCGCGCGAAGGTGCGGATCGCCTCGGCGTCGAAGGCCGCGCCCTCGCGGAGCACCACGACGGCGACCACCTGCTCGCCGGAGTGCTCATCGGGCAGCCCGACGACCGCGCAGTCGTCGATGTCGGGGTGCTTGCACAGCGCCTCCTCGACCTCGGTCGGCGCGACGTTGAAGCCGCCGGTGATGATGAGCTCCTTGATGCGGTCGACGATCCGCACGAAGCCGGCGTCGTCGATCGCGACGATGTCACCCGTGCGGAACCACGGCGAACCGCCGTCGGGGTCGTCGACGAACACCGCCTCGGTCTCCTCGGGCTTCTTCCAGTAGCCCTGGAACACCTGCGGACCGCGCACGACGAGCTCGCCGCGCTCGCCCTGCGGCACGTCGGTCATGGGGTCGTCGGGGTCGACGACCCGGCACTCGGTCGACGGCAGCGGCAGGCCGACCGTGCCCGCCCGGCGGTTGTCGGCCACCGGGTTGGCCATCAGCACGGGCGAGCACTCGCTGAGACCGTAGCCCTCGACGAGGTATCCGCCGGTGCGCTCCTCCCAGGGCTCGACCACGTCGGTCGACAGCGCCATCGCACCCGAGATCGCAATCTGGATGCCCGCGAGCGACACGCCCTGCGCATCGGCGGCCTGCGTGAGCCGCTTGTAGATCGGCGGCACCGCCGGCAGGAACGTCGCCGGGCGCTTCTTCACGACCTTCAGGATGAGGTCGGCGTCGGGCTTCGGGAACAGCACCAGCCGCGCACCCATGCTCATCGCGAACGTCAGGCAGAGGGTGAGCCCGTACGCGTGGAACATCGGCAGCACCGCGTAGACGACCGCGGTGCCGCGCGGCACCTGCGGCACCCAGGCCCGCGCCTGCGCCGCGTTCGCGAGCAGGTTGCCGTGCGTGAGGGTCGCCCCCTTCGGGTTGCCCGTCGTGCCGCTCGTGTACTGGATGAGGGCGACGTCGTCGACGCCGGGCGTGAAGATGTGCGGGTCGATGGGGTCGGCTTCGACCAGCTGCTCCCAGCGCACCGTGCCGCGCACCTTCGTCGTGAGGGCGTCGCGCGACTCGCGCGCCTTCGCGATCGGCAGACGCAGCGCCGCGCGGGTCGCGAACGGCATCGCCCGGGTCACGTCGACCGAGACGACCGTCGGCACCGCGACATCCGCCGGGAAGCCCTGGATGGTCTCCACCGTCTTGTCCCACGCGATCGCCACGCGCGCGCCGTGGTCCTCGAACTGGTGGCGCAGCTCGCGCGGCGTGTACAGCGGGTTGTGCTCGACGACGATCGCGCCGAGCCGCAGCACCGCGTAGAACGCGACGATGTGCTGCGGGCAGTTCGGCAGCACGATCGCGACCGGGTCGCCCTTCTGCACGCCGAGCAGCCGCAGGCCCTCGGCGGCGCGCTCGATCTGCGCGCCGAGGTCGGCGTAGGTCGTCTCGCGGCCGAAGAACTCGAGTGCGGGCCGGTCGGGGTACTGCGCGACCGACTCGCGGATGAGGTCGTAGAGGGAGCCCTCGGCGGCGTCGATGTCGTCGGGCACCCCCTCGGCGTAGCTGTCGAGCCAGGGACGCGGGGTCGAGGTGGTGCTCACCGATGCATCCTACGCGGCGCCGTCGAACATGCTCGTCACCGAGCCGTCTTCGAAGATCTCCTTGATCGCGCGCGCCAGCAGCGGCGCGATCGGGAGCACCGTCAGACGGTCCCAGCGCTTGTCCTCGGGGACGGGCAGGGTGTCGGTGACGACGACCCGGTCGATCACGTCGGACTGCAGGATCTCGACCGCGGGCGGCGAGAACACCGCGTGCGTCGCCGCGACCACGACGCCCGTGGCGCCGTTCGCCTTCAGCGCCTCGGCCGCTTTCACGATGGTGCGGCCGGTGTCGATGAGGTCGTCGACGAGCAGGCACACCCGGCCCTCGACGGTGCCGACGATCTCGTGCACCGAGACCTGGTTCGGCACCAGCGGGTCGCGGCGCTTGTGGATGATGGCCAGCGGCGCACCGAGCTTGTCGCTCCAGATGTCGGCGACGCGCACCCGGCCCATGTCGGGCGAGACGACGGTGAGCGTCGACGGGTCGAGCGTCTCTTTGAACTCGTTGAGCAGCACCGGCATCGCGAACAGGTGGTCGACCGGGCCGTCGAAGAAGCCCTGGATCTGCGCGGCGTGCAGGTCGACGCTCATGATGCGGTCGGCCCCGGCGGCCTTGAACAGGTCGGCGACCAGGCGGGCCGAGATCGGCTCGCGGCCGCGGCCCTTCTTGTCTTGACGCGCGTAGGGGTAGAACGGCGCGACCACGGTGATGCGCTTCGCGGAGGCCCGCTTCAACGCGTCGACCATGATGAGCTGCTCCATGAGCCACTCGTTGATGGGCGACGTGTGCGACTGGATCACGAACGCGTCGGCGCCGCGCACGCTCTCGTCGTAGCGGGCGTAGATCTCGCCGTTCGCGAAGGTGCGCGCATCGGTGGGCACCAGTTCACTGCCGAGCTCCTCGGCGATCGACTCGGCGAGCGCGGGATGCGCACGGCCCGAGACCAGCACCAGTCGTTTGGATCCGGCGGTCTCGATTCCCGACATGTGTGCTGTCCTTCCGCCGGCCCCGGCCGGGCTCAGTCGGTGCCGTTCTCGCCCTGCCCGGCCTGCGCCGCGGCCTCCGCGGCAGCGGTGCCGGCCCGGTGGGCGAGGACCCACCCTTCGATGTTGCGCTGCGGCGCGACGTTCACCGCGAGAGACCCGGCAGGGACGTCCTTTCGGACGACCGTGCCCGCCCCCGTGTACGCGCCGTCACCAATCCTAACGGGCGCGACGAAGACGCCGTGCGACCCCGTGCGCACGTGCGAGCCGATCTCGGTTCGGTGCTTGTTCACGCCGTCGTAGTTCGCGGTGATCGAGCCGGCGCCCACGTTCGATTCGACGCCGATCTCGGTGTCGCCGATGTAGCTGAGGTGGGGCACCTTGCTGCCGTGCCCGATCGTCGCGTTCTTCGTCTCGACGAAGGTGCCGATCTTGCCGTCGGCGCCGAGCACGGTGCCGGGCCGCAGGTAGGCGAAGGGGCCGACGGATGCTCCGTCGCCGACGACGGCGAGCGTGGCATCCGTGCGCTTCACCTCGGCGCGTGCGCCGATCTCGCAGTCGACGAGCGTGGTGTCTGGGCCGACGATCGCGCCGGCCTGCACGAGCGTCGCACCCTTCAGCTGCGTGCCCGGCCGGATGGTCGCGTCGGGCTCGATGCGCACCGCGAGGTCGATCCAGGTGGTCGCGGGGTCTTCGATCGTGACGCCCGCGAGCTGCCAGCCGCGCACGATGAGCGCGTTCAGACGGGCCGCCGTCTCGGCGAGCTGCGCGCGGTCGTTGATGCCGGCCACGAGCCACGGCTCGCTCACCGGCACCGCCTCGACCTCGCTGCCGGCCGACCGCAGCAGCCCGATCAGATCGGTCAGGTACTTCTCGCCCTGCGCGTTCTCGGTGGTGAGGTTCGCGAGCTGGTCGCGCAGCGCGCCCGCTCCGAACGCGTACACGCCCGCGTTGATCTCGTCGATCGCGCGCTCGGCATCGGACGCGTCCTTCTGCTCGACGATGCGGTCGAAGGCGCCGGATGCATCGCGCACGATGCGCCCGTAGCCGGTCGGGTCGGCGAACCGGGCGGAGAGGACGGATGCCGCGACGCCCGCCGCGCGATGCTGCTGCACGAACGCGGCGAGGGTGTCGGCGTTCAGCAGCGGCACGTCGCCGTTCAGCACCAGCACCTCGCCGTCGAAGCCCTCGGGCAGCGCCGCGAACGCGAGCTCGACGGCGCGGCCGGTGCCGGGCACCTCGTCCTGGTCGACGATCGACGTGCCGGGGAACTCGGCCTCGATCGCCTCGGCGACGAGGTCGCGTTCGTGCCGCACGACGGCGAGCACCTCGGCCGCGTCGAGCGCGCGGGCGGTGGCCAGCACGTGCGCGACGATCGGCGCACCCGCGAGGGGGTGCAGCACCTTCGGCAGCGACGACTTCATGCGCGTGCCCTGACCCGCGGCCAGGACGATGATGGCGAGGTTCTGATCGGTCATGCTCCGCCACCAGGATTCGAACCTGGTCCTCACAGCTCCAAAGGCTGTCGTGCTGCCGTTACACCATGGCGGACCGCACCGCGGGCGCGGGTCGGAACCCGCCGGGCGCGCCCTCAAGTCTGCCATGAGGCATCCGGCTGCTTCGCCCTCCGCGGACCCGCCGTCCGGAGCCTCCCTGCCAGAATGTGCTCATGGCGGACAGCGACGAAGTGGACCGGATCGTCGGCGACTGGGAGCGCGAACGCGGCGACCTCGACTTCGCGCCGCTGCAGGTGTTCTCGCGCGTCGACCGGCTCTCGAAGCACCTCGACCGCGCCCGCAAGCACGCCTTCACCCAGTCGGGCCTGGAGTCGTGGGAGTTCGACGTGCTGTCGGCGCTGCGCCGCGCCGGCGCACCGTACCGGCTCAGCCCGAAGTCGCTGCTGCAGCAGACCCTGGTCTCGAGCGGCACGATGACGAACCGCATCGACCGGCTCGTCTCGCGGGGGCTCGTGAGCCGGCAGACCGATCCGCACGACGGGCGCGGCATCCTGGTCGAGATGAGCGCGGCCGGGCTCACGCGGGTGGATGCCGCGATCACCCGGCTCGTGGACGCCGAGGCCGAACTGCTGTCGGGCCTGCCGACGACCGAGCAGCGCCGGCTCGCGGCGCTGCTGCGCAAGCTGAGCCTCGGGTTCGACTGATGCGCACCCGCGGGCGCCCCGGCCGAGCGGACCGCTGATGCCCGCGCGAGCCCGACCGGGCGTGCGGGCCCGGCGCCCGTCGGCGACGATCGTGCTGGCCGTCGCGGTCGGCGCCCTCGCCGTCGCCGCGTGGGTTGCGACGCTGCTCGTGCCGGACCCGCAGCCGCCGACGGTGGCGGCCGCCGTCGCGAAGGTCACCGCGCATCTCGATCGGATCGAGGGCACCCTGCCGACGGAGATCGTGCTCGATCGTTCGGAGGAGATCACCCGAGCCGCGTGCCCGCTCGACGGGCGCGGCGATCAGGCGGACGTGCAGCGGGTCATCCGGATCGATCCCGCGTTCGATCGGGTGGGCTGGGCCGCGGGCCTCGAGCGCGCCTTCCCCGTCGCCGACGGCTGGGTGGTGCGGGCCACGGCGCTCGAATCCCGCGAGAACCTCGGGATCCGCCTCGTCGGGCGCGACCTGATCGTGATCGACGTCACCGCCCGGGGCGGTGACGGGCAGGCACGGATCGAGATGAGGTCCACGAGCGAGTGCAGCCGGGCCGGGTGAACGGGCCGGGTGAACGGGCCGGGTGAACGGGCCGGGTGAACGGTGGAGAACTCTCGAACATATCTTCGAATCTCGGTATGCTGAGGGCATGCTCGTCGACACCGTCGCTCCTCCGGTCCGGCCCGTGGCCGGGTCCCCGGTGACGTTCGACGCGCGCTCGGCGTACGTGATCGCCCAGGACGGGCTCGACGCCTTCGTCGACGCCGCCGCACAGGCCCGCCGCATCGAGGCCATGCAGCAGTCGGTGCGGGTGGGCATCATCCATGCCGCCGTCGAGTACGCGGTGCAGCACGCCGACGCGTTCACGTCCTCCAACCTGTCGGGCGAGCGGCGCCACGAGATGGCGCGGCGGGCGGTGACGAGCGAACTCGCAACCGCCCTGCGCATCGCCGAGCGCACGATGCTGCGCCTCATCGACGAGGCGTGGTCGCTGTGCACGCAGCTGCCCGCGACCCTCGCCGCGCTCCGCGCCGGAGAGATCGACTACACGCATGCCCGCGTCATCATCGACGCCACGACCGGGCTGGGCGATGACGAGCGCTCCCGCCTCGACGGCGAGCTCTCGATTCGTGCTGCGGATGTCTCGCCGGCGACCCTGCGCCGCGTCGCGCGCCGCCTGCGCGACGAGATCCGGGCCGAGACCCTGGCCGAGCGTCACGCGGCGGCGCTCGCCGAACGTCGGCTCGAGTTCGAGCCGGCCGCCGACGGCATGGCCTGGCTGCATCTGCATCTCGATGCGTCCGACGCGATGCTGATCTGCGACCGTGTCGATCGGGTCGCCGCCGACGCGGCCGACGCCGACGACCCGCGCACCCCCGCGCAGCTCCGCGCCGACGTCGCGCGCGACCTGCTGCGTTCGGCGGTGCCGCCGGTGGGCGACGCGTTCCATGCGGCCGCCGCCACGGCACGTCCGACCGTGCACGTCACGGTGCCCGTGCTCACCCTGCTCGGCAGCGACGACGAACCCGGCGATCTCGACGGGTACGGGCCGATCGCGCCCGAGGTCGCCCGCCGGCTCGCCGCGCAGGCGCCGTCGTTCACCCGCCTGCTCACCCATCCGGTCGACGGGGTCGTGCTCGACCTCGATCGCACGGTCTACCGCCCGCCCGCCGACCTGACGAGATGGTTGCGGGTGCGCGACGAGACCTGCCGGTTCCCGGGGTGCAATCGCCGGGCGGTGCGCTGCGACCTCGACCACACCGACGACTTCGCCGACGGCGGTCGCACCGCGTTCGACAACCTCGCCCATCTCTGCCCCGGCCATCACCATCTGAAACACGAGAGCGCCTGGTCGGTGCGTCACCGTGCCGACGGCGTCCTCGAGTGGCGGTCGCTCACCGGGCGCACCTACGTCACCACGCCTGCCACGTCGATGCGGGCCCTGCCGCGAGGGGCGACGAGGGCCGCGCGGTTCCCCGACGCAGGCTCCGACCGCACCGATCGAGATCCGAATCCGGTGGGCGATGCACCGCCGACGGCCGCGCTCGGGTATCCGCCCACACCGCCGTTCTGAGCGCGCTCGCCCCACCGTGTCGCGCAGCCGACCCTCACGCGAAGTCGTCGGGCGCGAACCAGCGGATGCCTCGTGAGTGCGCGATGAACTGCGCGCGCACGCGTACCGTCTCAGCGCGGCACGCGTCGGCGAGCTCGCGCGCCCAGGCACGGTCAGCCGGGGTCGATTCGGCCGAACCGGGGCGCTCCCACACGAACACCACGCTCGCCGCACCCAGATCCTCGATCATCATGGCGAGTCGATCTGCGAGCAGCTGTGCCGCGGTGCCCGGGAATCCGCTCCCGTCGATGACGGGTTCGGTCGGGTCGTGCGGATACCCGGCCATCGGCATGATCACCGGGAGCTGCCGGTCGTCGGCGTCGAGGTACAGCGTCCACCACTGACGGCGGAAGGCGCACTGCAGCAGGTCGGTGACCCGCTCCTGCAGGGCCGCATCGGTGGTGAGCGGGATCAGGGCGGCTTCGTCAGCGGGAATCGTCATGCCGACGATGATCGGCCGAGCCGCCGCCCTGATTCCGCCGAGATGCGTCAGCTGTGGCATCCGGCGCGGCCGCCCCGCCCTGGGGAGGAGCAGACGCACCGCGCCGCGCGCGTCAGCGCCGCAGCACCTTGCGCGCGAGCAGGTTGCCGAGGAACTGCACCGCCTGCACCAGCAGGATCACGAGGATCAGCGCCGCCCACGTCACCACGGGTTCGAACTGCCGGAAGCCGTACTGGATCGCGAACGCACCGAGGCCGCCGCCGCCGATGAGCCCCGCGAGCGCCGACATGTCGACGATCGCGACGAACACGAACGTGTAGCCCAGGATCAGCGGCCCGAGCGCCTCGGGGATGACGACGGTGAGGGTGATGCGCCACGGTCCGGCACCGGCGGCCTTCGCCGCCTCGATCACACCCGGCGAGACCGTCAGCAGGTTCTGCTCGACGATCCGGCTGATGCCGAACATCGCCGCCAACGACACCATAAAGATGAACGCCGGGTCGCCGATGCCCTTGCCGACCACGAGCCTTGCGAGCGGCTGGGCCGCCGCCAGGAAGATGATGAACGGGATCGGCCGGAAGATGTTCACCAGCACGTTCAGCGTGCCGAACACGAACCGGTTCGCGAACAGGTTGCCGGCGCGGGTCGAGTACAGCCCGAGACCGATGACGAGCCCGCCGAGCCCACCGAACAGCATCGACCAGACGACGATGTTGAGGGTCTCGAGGGTCGCCTCGAAGAGCTTGGGCAGGAGGGGGATGAGCACGTCCATCACGCGACCTCCACAGCGTCCTGCGAGCACGAGGTCGCGACCGCATCGAAGCGCAGCCGGTCGACAGGGATGAGCACGTCCATCACGCGGCCTCCACGATCTCGACACGCTCGCGCAGGCGAGCGAGGGTCTCGTCGATCACCTGGTCGGATGCCTCGAGCGAGAGGGTGAGGTGACCGAACGCACGGCCCTGGATGTCGTTCACGCCGCCGTACACGAGTTCGAACGCGATGCCCGCGCGCGCCAGTTCGACGAAGACCTCGGCCTGCGCGGCACCGCCGTCGTGGAACGAGATCGTCACGATGCGGCCGTGATGCCGGGCCCGCAGCCCGGCGAGCTCGTCGGGCGAGGGCACCCCCTTGATCACCGTCGACACGAACCGACGCGACGCGGGGTGCTCGGGCCGCGAGAACACCTCGAACACCTCGCCCTGCTCGATGACCCGCCCCTGCTCCATCACGGCGACCTTGGTCGCGAGGTTCTGGATGACGTCCATCTCGTGGGTGATGACGACCATGGTGATGCCGAGGTCGCGGTTCACCGTGCGCAGCAGGTCGAGCACCTCGTGCGTGGTCTCGGGGTCGAGGGCGCTCGTCGCCTCGTCGGCGAGCAGCAGCCGCGGCGCGGTCGCGAGCGCACGGGCGATGCCGACGCGCTGCTTCTGGCCGCCCGAGAGCTGCTCGGGGTACTGCGTCGCCTTGTCGGCGAGCCCCACGAACCCGAGCAGTTCGTCGACGCGTGCCCGGATCTCGGCACGCGGTCGCCCGGCCACATGCAGCGGGTAGGCGATGTTGCCGGCGACGGTGCGCGACGAGAAGAGGTTGAACTGCTGGAAGATCATCCCGATGCCGAGCCGCTCGCGGCGCAGATCGCGCTCGGGTAGCGTCGTGAGGTCGGTGCCGGCGATCGAGATGCGGCCCGAGGTCGCGGGCTCGAGCGCGTTGACGAGCCGCACGAGCGTCGACTTGCCGGCGCCCGAGTAGCCGATGACGCCGAAGACGTCGCCCTCGTGGATGTCGAGGTCGACGTGATCGACGGCGACGACCGGGTCGCCGCCGCGCGTGGTGGGTGGGTACGTCTTCACGACGTCCCGGAGTTCGACGAGTGCCATGTGGTACCGGGGTTCCTGGGGAGGGTTCGGGGTTCATGCCGGATGACCCGGGCGAGGTTCGCACCGGGTCATCCGACGGGAGCAGAGGTGAAGCGTACTGAACCCGGGCCTCAGCCCTTGGCCGCGATGTCGGCCTGCACCTTCTTCAGCGAGGCGACCAGGTCGGCGACCGGGGTCTTCAGCAGCACCGCGGTGCCGCCGGAGTTCTCGAGCACGCCGTCCTGCACGGCCTTGGTGTCCTGGTAGATCTCCACGAGCTTCAGGTAGTCGGGGTTGTCGACGTCGTCGGCGCGGGCAGCGAAGATGTTCACGTACGGCAGCGCGTTCGGGTCGCTCGGGTCGTCCTGTGCGATCGCGTCGGATGCCTCGAGGCCCGCGTCGGCGATGAAGTCGTTGTTGATGATCGCGGCGGCCACGTCGGGCAGCGAGGTCGGGGTGAGCGTCGCCTCGAGGGTGGTCACCTTGACGCGCGACTTCGCCTCGTCGATGTCGTCGACGGTCGAGAAGATGCTGCCGCCGCCCTTCAGCGACACGAGCCCTGCCGACTGCAGCACGAGCAGGCCGCGGGCCTGGTTCGACTCGTCGTTCGGGATCGCGACGGTCTCGCCGTCGGGGATGTCCTCGACGGAGTCGTACTTCGTCGAGTAGAGGCCGAGCGGGTAGATCGCGGTGGAGCCGATGGGCTGCAGGTCTTCACCGGCGGCCTCGTTGTAGGTGGCGAGGTACACGATGTGCTGGAACTGGTTGAGGTCGATCTCGCCCTCGGTGAGCGCCGGGTTCGGCTGCGTGTACTCGGCGAAGTCGACGATCTCGACCGGGATGCCCGCGTCGGCCGCGGCCTCGGCGTAGGTGGCCCAGTACGGGTCGCTCGCGCCCACGACGCCGATGGTGATGGGCTCATCGCTCGAGCCGCCGTCGGCGGCGTCGCCCGAGGAGGCGGCGCAGCCGGCCAGGAGCGCGGCGATGGGCAGGGCGGCGAGCGCGGCGACGACGCCGCGACGGATGGTGCGCTGTGACATTGGTCCCTCTCTGGTGGGGCTCGGCCGGTCGCTGGTGGCGGTGAACGGGAAACGGCACCGGTCGCGTCGCCCGGTCGGGCGCGGATCGGTGCCGTCATGGCACGAGCTCGACGTCCACCTTAGACGAAGGATCTGCGACGCTCCGCGCGCTGTTTCGTCATGTGACGCAGGATCCTCGATACCGGTGCGGGGCGACGACGCGGTCTCCGCCCCGCGCCGGTATCGCATCGGTGCTACGCGACCGCGGTCCCGTCGAGCTCGACCAGCTGACCGGGGATCGCCAGCCGCGTCACGCCCAGCATCGTGGTCGTCGGCGCGACTCCCGCTGCTCCGAGCCTTCCGGCGAGCACCCCGTAGTGCGGGAACAGCGCGTCCACGTCGGTCGTGTAGACGTTGAGGCGAACGAGGTTCGCCAGGGACATGCCCGCCTCCGCGAGGACGGCTTCGAGGTTGTCCACGGCCAGCGCGAGCTGCGCGGCGATGTCTCCGTCGTGCTCGGGTCGACCGTCCTCGCTCATCGCGGTCTGCCCCGAGATGTGGAGGGTCCGGGTCTCACCGGTGACGGCCTCCCCCTGGTTGAATCCCAACGCCTGCGACCAGGTCACCGGATTGACTGCCGTTCGTTGCATCACGACTCCGTTCATTGCGTGTGCGAGCGCCCGGCGGCCGGATGGCCCCCGTCCTCGACGCTCGCATCCAGCCTTCCGACGAATCACGACACCCTGTGTCGTGATTCTCGACGAGAATGGATCGATGCGGGCGGACCGGCTGGTGTCTCTGGTGCTCCTGCTGCGCCAACGGGGTCGGATGACCGCGAACGAGCTCGCCGGCGAACTCGAGGTGTCGACACGCACGGTGCTGCGCGACATCGAGGCGCTCTCCACCGCCGGGGTGCCCGTCTACGCCGATCGCGGGCGGCACGGCGGGTTCTCCCTGCTCCCCGGCTTCCGCACCGAGCTGACCGGGCTGAATCACGACGAAGCGCTCGCCCTGCTGACCGCCGGAGCCGCCCGCGGCGAGCAGGTGTTCGGGCTCGGCACCGCGCTGGCGTCGGCGATGCGCAAGGTGGTCGACGCACTGCCCGAAGCACACCGGGCCGGCCTCGGCGCTGCCGCGACGCGGTTCCTGGTCGAACCCGAGACCGACCTGCTCTCCCGCCGGCTGATCACCGAAGGCGTGTCGAGCGCCGTGATGGGCGAGGTCCGTCATGCGGTGCTCGCCGGCCGCAAGCTCCGCTTCCACTACGTCGCACCCGACCGGGAGCCGCGGTGGCACACGGTCGATCCGATCGGGCTGGTCACCGTGCGCGAGCGCACCTACCTGCTCGCCACCGCATCGGGGAACGACCGCACCTACCGCGTCTCGCGCATGTCGATCGCCGAAGCACTCCCCGAGTCCGCCGAACGCCCCGCCCAGGTCGATCTCGACCGGATCTGGGCCGAGCGCACGGCACGCTTCCTGTCCGAGCACCGCCTCGCCGTCCGTGTCCGGGTCGATCTCACGCGACGGGAGGATCTGCTGAAGAACGTGCGCGCCGTCCGCGCCGAGGAACCGGACGCGCAGGGCTGGGTCCGCCTCGACGTGGCCTTCGAGGACCTGCGGCACGCCGTGTGGGCGATCTGGCAGCTCGACGCCGCCGCCGAGGTCCTCGCCCCCGAGGAGCTGCGCGCGGCCCTCCGCGACCGGGCTGCGACCCTCATGGCCAGATACGAGGGCAGCGGACGAGCGAGCAGGCCGCCGACTCAGCCCTCGAGCAGCTCCGACAGCTCCAGCCAGCGGGTCTCGAGATCGGCGACGGATGCCTCGAGCTCGCCGAGCTCGTCGCCGAGCACGCCGAGGCCCACATAGTCGGCCTGGTCGTGGCGAGCGAGCTGCTCGTGCTGCTCCGCGATCTGCGCCTGCAGCTTCTCGAGCCGGCGGTCGATCGACGACAGCTCCTTCTCGGCGGCGCGGCGGGCCGCGCCCTCCAAGGCTGAACCGGCCGGGGCAGCCGGGGCGGCCGGCGCGGCCGGAGCGGCCGCACGTGCCGGCGAGGCATCCGTACCGCCCTGGACCTGCCCCGCCCGCAGCCGCAGGTACTCCTCGACGCCGCCGGGAAGGTGCCGCAGATGCCCGTCGAGGATCGCGTACTGCTGGTCGGTGACGCGCTCCACGAGGTACCGGTCGTGCGAGACGACGAGCAGGGTGCCGGGCCACGAGTCGAGCAGGTCTTCGATGGCGGCGAGCATGTCGGTGTCGAGGTCGTTCGTGGGCTCGTCGAGGATGAGCACGTTCGGCTCCTGCAGCAGGATGAGCAGGAGCTGCAGGCGCCGCTTCTGCCCGCCCGACAGGTCGCGCACGGGTGTCGCGAGCTGCCGGCTCGTGAACCCCAGTCGTTCGAGCAGTTGCCCCGGGGTGAGTTCGACCGCTTTGGAGCCCGCGCCGATCGTGTAGCTCGACCGCTGCGCGGCCACGACGGCGCTCACCCGCTCGTCGGCCCACTCGGCGAGTTCGGCGAGCTCCTGGCTGAGCGTCGCGATGCGCACGGTCTTCCCGCGCTTCACCCGCCCGCTCGACGGCGTCACCGCGCCGGTGACGAGCCCGAGCAGCGTCGACTTGCCGGCCCCGTTCACGCCCAGGATGCCGGTGCGCTCCCCCGGCGCGATGCGCCACTCCACGTCCTTCAGGACGGTTCGCGTGCCGCCGCCGGGCGCTGGGAACTCGACGCCCGCGTCGAGCACATCGACCACGTCCTTGCCGAGCCGGGCGACCGCGAGCCGGTCCAGCTCGACCCGGTTGCGGGGCGGCGGCACGTCCTCGATGAGCTGGTTCGCCGCCTCGATGCGGAACTTCGGCTTCGAGGTGCGGGCCGGCGCTCCCCGGCGCAGCCAGGCCAGCTCCTTGCGCATCAGGTTCTGCCGGCGGGCCTCGGTGGCCGCCGCCATCCGGTCGCGCTCGACGCGCTGCAGGATGTACGCCGCGTACCCGCCCTCGAACGGCTCGACGACGCCGTCGTGCACCTCCCAGGTGGCGGTGCACACCTCGTCGAGGAACCACCGGTCGTGCGTGACGACCACGAGCGCGCCCTGCCCGCCCGCCCAGCGCTGCTTCACGTGCTGCGCGAGCCAGGCGATGCCCTCGACATCGAGGTGGTTCGTGGGCTCGTCGAGGAACACCACGTCCCACTCCCCCACGAGCAGCGCCGCGAGCCCGACCCGGCGACGCTGGCCGCCCGACAGGTCGCCGACCCGCCCCTGCCACGGCACGTCGCCGAGCAGCCCCGCGATCACGTCGCGCACCTTCGCATCGCCGGCCCACACGTGCTCGTCGATGCCGCCGACGACGGCTTCGGCGACCGTCAGGTCGGGATCCACGGTGTCGGCCTGGTCGAGCATGCCGATCCGGATGCCGCGCCGCGGCGTGACCCGCCCCGAATCCGGTTCGAGGCGGCCGGCGAGCAGCTTCAGCAGCGTCGACTTGCCGTCGCCGTTGCGCCCCACGATGCCGACCCGGTCGCCGTCGGCGAGCCCGACGGTCACCTCGTCGAAGACGATGCGGGTGGGGAATTCGAGGTGCAGGCGCTCGGCGCCCAGGAGGTGTGCCATGTCCCGTCGAGCCTAGTCGCGCGGATGCCGCCCCTAGAGTTGGGGCATGGATCCCGCCATCGCGACCCTCGCGATCCTGGCCGTCGCGATCGTCGCGTTCGTCTCGGGGCGCGTGCCGATCGGCGTCGTGGCCATCGGCGTGGCGATCGCGCTCTGGGCGACCGGCGTGCTGACCCTGCCCGAGGCGCTCGCCGGGTTCGGCGACCCGACGGTGCTGTTCATCGCCTCGCTCTTCGTGGTGAGCGAGGCGCTCGACGCGACCGGCGTGACCGCGTGGGTCGGCCGCCAGGTGATCGGCCGTGCCGGCGTCCGCCGCAGACGGCTCACCGCGGTCATCGCGCTCATCGTCGCCGTGCTCGCCGCGTTCATCAGCATCAACGGCGCCGTCGCGGCGCTGCTGCCCGTCGTCGTGGTGGTCGCGGCACGCGCGAAGATCGTGCCGTCGCGCCTGCTCATCCCGGTGGCCTTCGCGGCGAGCGCCGGGTCGCTGCTCACGCTCGCCGGCACCCCCGTGAACCCGCTCGTGTCCGACACCGCGGTCGCGGCCGGCGGTCGGGCGTTCGGGTTCTTCGAGTTCGCGCTCATCGGCGTGCCGATCGTGCTGTGCACGACGGCGGTCGTGGCGCTCGCCGGGGGCCGGCTGCTGCCCGAGCGCCGGCCCGCGACCGTCGAGGGGTCGCGCGACACCGAGGAGGCGGCGCGCACCTTCCGCGACGAATACGCGGTCTCACTCGACACGACCTCGCTGTTCACCGCCGAGGAGGGCGTGACCGAGGTCATGATCGCCCCGCGCTCACCGCTCATCGGGCGCCGCGTCTGCGCGGGCATGCGTACGCTTCGCGAAGACCTGCTCATCCTCGCCGTGCGGCGCGGCGACGCCGGCGGGCCGAACGCCACGGACGCCGACCCGGCCGGTTACCTCACGCTGCGCGCGGGCGACGCGGTGCTGGTGCAGGGGCCGTGGCCCGCGCTCGACCGCTACGTGCACTCGCCCGAGGTGATCGCGGTGAGCGCGCCCGACACGCTGCAGCGCGGGGTGCCGTTCAGCCGCGGCGCGCGCCGGGCGGTCGTGATCCTCGCCGCGATGGTGCTGCTGCTGGCGACCGGGCTCGTGCCTCCGGCGGTCGCCGGGCTCGGCGCCGCGGGCGCGCTCGTGCTCACGGGGGTGCTCACCGTGCCGCAGGTGTACCGCTCGATCTCGTGGACGACGGTCGTGCTCATCGCCGGCATGATCCCGTTGTCGTCGGCGATCGTCTCGACCGGGGCCGCCGCCTGGTTCGCCCACCTCGTGCTCGGCTTCACGGGCGGTGGGTCGCCGTATCTGGTGCTGCTCGTGCTCTGCATCGTGACCGTCGCGCTCGGCCAGTTCATCTCGAACGTGGCGACGGTGCTCGTCGTCGCGCCGATCGCGGTGTCGGTGTCGGCGACGCTCGACGTGAGCGTGCAGCCGTTCATGATGGCGCTCACGGTCGCGGGGGCGGCGGCGTTCCTCACGCCCATCGCCACCCCGGTGAACCTCATGGTGATGCAGCCGGGCGGGTACCGGTTCGGCGACTACTGGCGGCTGGGCCTGCCCCTCGTGGTGGTGTACGTCGCCTTCGCCGTGCTCGTCGTGCCGCTGATCTGGCCGTTCTGAGTCGATCGCCGTTCTGAGTCGCTCTGGCCGTTCTGGGCCGCTGATGCCCGGGTCGGGCTCCCGTCAGCCGTGCACGATGCGCGTGCCGCCGACCGGCCCGTGCACGTGCAAGGCGGTTCGCCGAGCGGCGGACAGCGCCACCTGCAGCTCGATGGCCGACTCGGCGCTCTCGGTGAGGAACGCCACCGTCGGGCCCGACCCCGACACGATGCCGCTCAACGCCCCCAGCGAGACGCCGAGGTCGATGAGTTCGGCGAGATCGGGAGCGAGCCGCACGGCGGCGTGCTGGAGGTCGTTGCGCACCGCGCGTGCCAGGTGTTCGGGGTCGCCGGCGCGGAGCGCCTGCAGCACCTCGGGGTCCACCACGGGCGGCCCGGCGGGCGCCGCGGCGGGACCCCGCCGACCGGTGCCGAGCTGCTGCTCGCGGATGCGGTCGAGTTCGGTGTACACGGCGGGCGTCGACAGCCCGTGGTCGGCGACCACCAGCACCCAGTGGAACGACCCGGTCGCCAGTGCCGGGCTCAGCCGGTCGCCGCGCCCGGTGCCGATCGCGGTGCCGCCCGTCAGGGCGAACGGCACGTCGGCGCCGAGCTCGGCGGCCAACGCGTGCAGATCGTCCTTCGAGAGGGCCGTGCCCCACAGCGCGTCGCACGCCACGAGGGCGGCCGCGGCATCCGCTGAGCCCCCGCCCATGCCGCCCGCGATCGGAACGTGCTTGGCGATCTCGAAGTGCACCCCGCCCGGAACTCCCGCGGTGCGCGCCAGCAACCGGGCCGCGCGGATCGCGAGGTTCGTGCGGTCCGTGGGCAACTGCGACGTGTCGACGCTGCCGCTGAAGGCGAGCGTGAACTCGTCGGACGGCCAGGCCCGCAGGTCTTCGTAGAGCGACACCGCCTGGTACGCGGTGGCGACATCGTGGTAGCCGTCGGCGTCGAGCTCGCCCACGCGCAGGAAGAGGTTGATCTTGCCGGGCGCCCGAACGTGCACCGCCTCGTCGGTCGCCGCGATCGTCATGGCACCACGCTAATCGCTCGCCGGCAGCGCCCGCGCGATGCGCAGGAACTCGTCGACGCCGAGCTGCTCGCCGCGCGCCTGCGGGTCGATGCCCGCGAGCTCGAGCACCGCCGAGGCGTCGGCGGCCGATCCGCCGAGCACGCCGGACAGCGCCTGGCGCAGCATCTTGCGCCGCTGCTGGAACGCCGCATCGACGAGCTCGAAGGTCGCCCGCCGCTCGGCCTCGGTGCCGGGCGGGTCGCCGGGGGCATCGCGGCGTGCGAAGCCGACGAGCACCGAGTCGACGTTCGGCACCGGCCAGAACACGAGTCGGGAGACCTGCCCGGCCGTGCGCCAGTCGCCGTACCACGCCGCCTTCACACTCGGCGCGCCGTACACCTTCGAGCCCGGCCCGGCGGCGAGCCGGTGGCCGACCTCGGCCTGCACCATCACGATGCCCGACCGGATCGACGGGAAGTGCTCGAGCAGGTGCAGCAGCACGGGCACCGACACGTTGTAGGGCAGGTTCGCGACGAGCCGCACGGGCGGTTCGCCGGGGAGCTCGGTGACCCGCAGCGCGTCGTCGTGCACGACGGTGAGCGAGGTGCCGGGCTGCATCAGGGTCGCGGTGTGCGGCAGCTGCTCGGCGAGCCGGCCGTCGATCTCGACGGCGACGACGTTCGCACCCGCCTCCAGCAGGCCGAGGGTGAGCGACCCGAGTCCCGGGCCGATCTCGAGCACCGTCTCGCCGGCCTCGACCCCGGCGGTCTGCACGATGCGGCGCACCGTGTTGCCGTCGTGCACGAAGTTCTGCCCGAGTTTCTTCGTGGGCGTCACGCCCAGGATCTGGGCGAGGTCGCGGATCTCGGCCGGGCCCAGCAGCCGGGGCATGGTCGGCGCGTGCTCGCCCTCGTGCCGATGCACGATCAGTCCCCGCCCCCGGTGGTGGTCACGGGCTCATCCTGCCACGAGCCGTACGCCCGAACCGTGTTCGACGCGAGCTGCGTGCACAGCTCGGCGAGATCGGCCCCGAGCACCTCGGCCATGAACCGCACCGTGTGCGGCACCAGATAGGGGGCGTTCGGGCGCCCGCGCAGCGGTGCCGGCGTGAGATAGGGCGCGTCGGTCTCGACGAGGATGCGCTCGCGCGGCACCACGGCCAGGGCCTCGCGCAGGTTCCCGGCGTTCTTGAACGTCACGTTGCCCGCGAACGAGCAGTACCAGCCCGCGTCGGCGGCCAGCCGGGCCAGGTCGATCCCGCCCGAGAAGCAGTGGAACACCGTGCGCTCGGGCGCACCGACGCGCCGCAGGGTCGCGACGACCTCGTCGTGCGCGTCACGGTCGTGGATCTGCAGGGCCAGCCCGTGGCGCTTCGCGATGTCGATGTGCGCCTCGAACGAGCGGAACTGCGCCGGCCGCCCCT
The DNA here is from genome assembly GCF_022811705.1 of Agromyces larvae. Lineage (NCBI taxonomy): Bacteria > Bacillati > Actinomycetota > Actinomycetes > Micrococcales > Microbacteriaceae > Agromyces > Agromyces larvae. Next base: position 1,800,359 of record NZ_CP094528.1, read on the forward strand.
CCTCGTCGGTGCGGTAGAAGTCGAGCCCGGTCTCGCCGACGGCGCGCACGCGCGGGCGGGCGGCCAGTTCGTCGATGACGGCGAGCGCGTCGTCGAGGTCCCCGGATGCCTCGAGCTCGGGCGCCTCGTTCGGGTGCAGTGCGACCGCGGCGAGCAACCGGATGTCGCGGGCCGCCGCCTCGGCCGACCACCGGCTGGTGGCGACATCCGTGCCGACCTGCACGGCGCCCGCGACGCCCGCCCGCTCGGCGCGGTCGAGGTGCTCGGCGACGCTCAACGGCAGCACCCGCCCGTCGTGCCGGTCGTCGAACTCGAGGTGCGTGTGGTTGTCGTAGACCGGCACCGGCAGCGGCGGCTCGGGCACCGGCGGGTACTCGGCGGAGCTCCCCGAGCCCGTCGAAGGGAGCCGACCCGCGTCGGTCACTCAGCCGCCTCGACGCGCGGGAACAGCGCCTCGAGCGGCGACACCTGCGAACCGAGCGTCGCCTCGTGCGCCCGGTCGATGCGCTGCCCCTGCACCGTGCCGGGAGCGCCGAGCGCGGTCCACAGCTTCGCGGTCGCCTTCGGGAGCACCGGCGAGAGCAGCACGGCGAGCGTGCCGAGCCCGTGGTACGCGGTCGCGAGCACGGCCTCGAGTCGCTCGCGGTTCGCCGGGTCCTTCGCGAGCGCCCACGGCTCCTCGCTCGTGATGTACCCGTTCAGGGCGTCCACGAGCTCCCACACCGCCGCGATCGCCTCGTGGATCGCGAGACGGTCGATCGCCTGCCACGAGGCATCCGTCGCCCGTCGCTCGACCTCGGCGACCGCCTCGTCTGCCGCGGTCCGCGCGCCGTCGACCGCGGCGGGCACGACCCCGTCGCAGTACCGGGTGATCATCGCGACCACGCGCGAAGCGAGGTTGCCGAAGCCGTTCGCGAGCTCCGCCTGGTAGCGCGCCGCCATGTCCTCCCACGAGAACGAGCCGTCCTGGCCGAACGAGATCGCCCGCAGGAAGTAGTAGCGGAACGCGTCGGAGCCGAACGTGTCGGTGATCTGCGACGGCGCGATGCCGGTGAGCTTCGACTTCGACATCTTCTCGCCGCCGACGAGCAGCCAGCCGTGGCCGAACACGCCGCGCGGCACCTCGAGGCCCGCAGCCATGAGCATGGCCGGCCAGATCACGGCGTGGAACCGCAGGATGTCCTTGCCGACGATGTGCTGCGCCGGCCAGCGGCGCGCGAACTCCGCATCATCCTCGCCGTAGCCGATCGCGGTGATGTAGTTGAGCAGCGCGTCGAACCACACGTAGACCACGTGCGAGTCGTCCCACGGCACCTTCACGCCCCAGTCGAACGTCGAGCGCGAGATCGACAGGTCGTCGAGGCCCTGCTTCACGAACGAGACGACCTCGTTGCGCGCCGACTCGGGCTGCACGAAGTCGGGGCGCTCGTCGTAGAGCGCGAGCAGCCGGTCGGCGAACGCCGACATGCGGAAGAAGTAGTTCTTCTCGTGCAGCAGCTCGACCGGCTTCGAGTGGATCTGGCAGACCAGCTGCCCCTCGTACTCGCCGGTGCCGGGCTCGAGCTGCGACTCGGTCTTGTACTCCTCGCAGCCGACGCAGTAGTAGCCCTCGTACTCGCCGGTGTAGATGTGGCCGTCGTCGTAGAGCTTCTGCAGGAACTGCTGCACGTTGCGCTCGTGCCGCTCGTCGGTCGTGCGGATGAAGTCGTCGTTCGCGATGTCGATCGTCTCGAGCAGCGGCTTCCAGGCGTCGGCGACGAGCTGGTCGGCCCACTGCTTCGGGGTCACGCCGTTCGCGGTCGCGGTGCGCAGAATCTTCTGGCCGTGCTCGTCGGTGCCGGTCAGCGACCAGGTGTCCTCGCCGGCCTGGCGGTGCCAGCGCGCGAGCACGTCGGCCGCCACCTCCGTGTACGCGTGCCCGATGTGGGGCACGTCGTTGACGTAGAAGATGGGCGTGGTGATGTAGAACGAGCGGCCGTCTGGCATTCCTGCATTCTAAAGGGGAGGGATGCCGCGTTACTCCTCGTCGCGGGCCGCCCGCTCCTCGCGGTGGCGCCGCCGCACGCTGCCGTCGGCGATGGCGGGCGGGATCTGCTCGGTCACCTCGACGTGCTCGTGGGGGGTCGCCACCCCGAGGGTGACGTCCTGTTCCTTCAGAGCGGGCTCGTGCGTGCGCTGGGCCGGGTAGTCGACCACCCGCATGCCGAGCACGATCTTGCCGGGTGCGTCACGGCGGTCGAGCGTGCGGTACGCGTCGGCGACGTGCTCGAGCGGCACGATGTCCGCGATCGGCAACCGCACCTTGCGGTCGGCGATCGCCTGCGCGATGCGTTCGAGCGCGACCCGGTCGCCGGGTTCGACGATCGACGCGCGGCCGCCCTCGACGGCGGCGTGGTCGAGCGTGGTCAGCACTCGCGACGGGGCGACGCCGAGTTCGGCGGCCGCCTCCGCCTCGCCGCCCAGGAAGTCGAGGAATGCCGTCACCGGGCCGGGTGCGGCCGCCCGCACCCGCTCGGCGAGGCCGGGCCCGTACCCCACGGGGATCACCCCGAACTGCCGCAGGAAGTCGAAGCGCGCGTCGGCCGTCGTGCCGATCACCGTCGCGCCGTGCAGCCGTGCCAACTGGGCCGCGAGGCATCCGACCCCGCCGGCCGCAGCGGTCACGACGACCGTGTCGCGCTCGCTCAGGCCGAGCGATTCCACCGCCTGCCAGGCGGTGGCGCCCGCGACCGGCAGCGCGGCCGCGATCTCCCAGCCGACGCCGGCCGGCCGGTGCACGAGCGCGGCTTCGGGGGCGACGACGTGCGTGGCGTGCGCGCCGGAGTCGACCAGCCCGATCACCTCGTCGCCGTTCGCGAAGCGCGTGACCCCCTCGCCGGTCGCGACGACGAGCCCCGCGAACTCGCGCCCGGACGCCGCCGGCAGCACGGGGTGCCGCCCGTCGGGCGCCTCCCCCCGGCGGGCCGCGCTCTCGGCCGGGTTGATGCCGGCCGCGAACACCTCGACGACGACCTCGCCCGGCCCCGCCTCGGCGGCCGGCACCTCGACGACCTCGAGCACCTCGGGCCCCCCGAGGCTCGAATAGCGCACTGCGTGGTTCATCTCGCACCTCCGGTGCGCGGCGAAGCCGGCGCTTCGACGCGCACCTCCATTGTCCCTCCGCCGTGTCGGATGCGAGAGGGGTGGACACGGGCGCGAGGATCGTGCACGCGTCGTCGACGCGGCGCACGGTCGGTCAGGCGGCGACGCGCACCGCGTCCGGCACCTGGTCGATGGGCACCCCGAGCGGCGCCGCGTCCATGAAGATGTGCCACTCGGCGACGAGGTCGCCCCGCCAGCGGATGACGTCGACGTTCGGCAGGCGCACGACCTCGCCGTCGGCGCGTTCGACGTCGACCTCCATCCGCACCACCGACACGTCGGGTTCGGGCTGCCATGCGTCGACGATGGCGTGGCGGATGCCGCGGATCGACCCGAGCACCCCGCCGATGCCGGCGCCGACGCCGGCGATGCCGGTGAGCGGCGCCTCGTTGCCGAATCGGAAGACGACGTCCTCGGCGAGGCGGGCGCCGAACTCGGCGATGTTCCCCGAGTCGATCAGTGCGAAGAGTGCGTGGACGTCCCTGGTGGCGACCGCATCGGTCATGGCTGCTCCTTCGAAGCCTCGTGCCGGCCGGGCGGATCGCCGACCGCAGCACGATCGTAGGGCATTCCGGGCAAGAAGTGAACCGTGATTCACACGCCGGCCGGGTCGGTCGCCGGCGTCAGGTCGCCTTGCGGGCCTGCAGCGCGGCTTCGTACAGTTCGCGCCGGCCGAGCCCGGTGGTCGCCGCCACCTGCGCCGCGGCCTCCTTCAGGCGCACGCCGGATGCCTCGAGCTCGAGCACGCGCGCGAGCGCCGACGCCGGGTCGGCCACCGCCTCCGGCGCACCGCCCACGACGATGCAGATCTCACCGCGCACCCCGCCCTCGGCCCACGTCGCGAGCTCGCCGAGCGGGCCCCGCCGCACCTCCTCGTGCAGCTTCGTCAACTCGCGGCACACCGCCGCCGGGCGGTCGGCGCCGAACGCCTCGGCGAGCGCGGCGAGGGATGCGGCGAGCCGGCTCGGCGCCTCGAAGAAGACGAGCGTGCGGCGGTCGGCGGCGAGCTCGGCGAGCCGGCGCGCCCGCTCCCCCGCCTTGCGCGGCAGGAACCCCTCGAACGCGAACCGATCGGTGGGCAGACCCGACAGGGCGAGCGCGGTCACCGGAGCGCTCGGCCCGGGAATGCAGGTCACCTCGACGCCCGCGGCGACCGCGGCCTGCACGAGCGGGAAGCCCGGGTCGGACACGGTCGGCATCCCCGCATCGGTGAGCACCAGCACATCGGCGTCGCGGGCGAGTTCGACGAGCTCGGGCGCCTTCTGCCGTTCGTTGTGCTCGTGCAGCGCGATGAGCCTCGGTCGGTTCGCGATGCCGAGCCCCGCGAGCAGGCGCTGCGTCACGCGGGTGTCCTCGGATGCGACGGTGCCGACGTCCTCGAGAGCCTGTCGCAGCCGCGCCGACGCATCGCCGAGATTGCCGATCGGGGTCGCGCCGAGGATGATCATGACACCCAGTCTGGTGCACCCGGTGATCTGGCTTAGGGTAAGGCGCATGACTGCGTCCGACGCCGCCCCCAGCGCGGCGCCGGCCGAGCCCACCGGCACTCGCCTCGACCGCTGGTGGGCGCGCACGCTGTCGACGCCCCGCCGGCGCGCGCTCTGGACGTGGGGCGCCCCGATCGCGGTGACGCTGATCGCCGCCGTGCTGCGATTCTGGAACCTCGGCCACCCGCAGTCGCTCGTCTTCGACGAGACCTACTACGTGAAGGACGCGTGGAGCCTCTGGCATCGCGGCTACGAGGCGGCCTGGCCGTCGGAGTACGACGACGACTTCGCGAGCGGCGACACGATGGGGTTCTACACGAGCGGCTCGTACGTCGTGCACCCGCCGCTCGGCAAATGGCTGCTCGGCCTGGGCATGGCGCTGTTCGGCGCCGGCGACGCCTTCTGGTGGCGAGCGGCGACGGCACTGGCCGGCACGCTCGCCGTGCTCGTCATCACGCTCGTGGCGCGACGCCTGTTCGCCTCCACGCTGCTGGCGGTGATCGCGGGCCTGCTGTTCGCGGTCGACGGCAACGCCATCGTGATGAGCCGGGTCGCCCTGCTCGACACCTGGCTCATGCTCCTGCTGCTCATCGGGTTCTGGTTCGTGCTGCTCGACCGCGACCGCAGCGCGCGGCTGCTCGCCGACCGGGTCGCGCACCGCCGGGCCGAGGGCGTCGACCCGCACTACGGGCCCGCGCTGTGGGCCCGGCCGTGGGTCGTGGCGGCCGGCGCCGCGTTCGGGGCGGCGTGCGCGGTGAAGTGGTCGGGCATCTGGTTCATCGCCGCGTTCGGCATCTACCTCGTCGCCGTGGACGCGGTCGCACGCCGGCGCGAGGGGCTGCCGCTGTGGCTGAGCGGGGCGCTGCTCAAGCAGGCGCCCGTCACGTTCCTGCTGTTCGTCCCGGTGGCGGTGGTCGTCTACGTCTCGTCGTGGACGGGCTGGCTCCTCACCGACGGCGGCTACTACCGCGACTGGGCGACCCAGCTCGGCAACGCCGCCACGGGCGGGTTCGCCTGGGTGCCGCTCGCGCTGCAGAGCCTCTGGCACTACCACGAGGCGGCGTACTCGTTCCATATCGGCGTGCACGGGTCCCACCCGTGGCAGTCGAATCCGCTGACCTGGCTCGTCATGGGCCGGCCGACGAACATGTACTTCCGCGAGGTCGGCTGCGGTGACGGCGGCACCTGCGTCGAGTCGATCATGGGCATCGGGAACCCGCTGATCTGGTGGGCTGCGGCCGCCGCGGTGGTGTACCTCGTGTACCGGCTGGCGAGGTACCGCGAGTGGCAGGTCGGCGCGGTGCTGCTCGGGCTCGCGGCCGGGTACCTGCCGTGGCTCGCCTACCCCGAGCGCACGGTGTTCACCTTCTACACGATCGCGTTCCAGCCGTACACCACGCTCGCGCTCGTGTTCGTGCTGGGGCTCATCCTCGGGTCGCGCGACGACCCGACGTGGCGGCGCACCCGCGGCATCGCCGTGGTCGGGGTGTTCCTGGTCGGCGTGCTCGCGGTGTCGGCCTTCTTCTTCCCGCTCTGGACGGCGATCCCGATCGACCCGACGCTGCGGCAGCTGCATTTCTGGCTGCCGAGCTGGGGGTGAGCGGGCGGCGCTGAACGGGCGCAGCCTCACCCGAGCCGGGTCGCGTCGAGGATGATGCGTCCGTGCCCCTGCCCCGCTTCGAACCGGCGTACCGCGTCCGCGGCGGCCGACATCGGCATCACGCCGTCGATGATCGGCGTCAGCCGACCGTCGCGCACGAGCCGGCCCACCGTCGCGAGGTCGGCGCCGTCGCGGTGGGCGGCCAGCACCCGCAGGTGTCGACGGGTGACGAGGTCGCGCGTGGCGACGGCGGCGATCCGCGGCAGCGGGCCGAGCGTGCGCCCGCCGGCGCCGGTCGACGACACGAGGGTGCCGCGCGGCGCGAGCCGGGTCATGAGGTCGGCGAGCGTGCGGTGGCCGGTGAGGTCGACGATGAGGTCGTAGCCGACCCCGTGATCGGAGCCCGAGTGCGTGCGGTCGGCGACGTGCTCGGCCCCGGCGCGCCGCACCAGGTCGAGCCGGGCGGGCGATGCGGTGCCGGTGACGCGCGCGCCGTGCGCGGCGGCGATCGCCACCGCGAGCAGGCCGACATTGCCCGACGCTCCGGTGACGAGCGCCTTCATCCCGTCGAGGCCGGTGAGATCGCGATCGGATGCCTCGCCGGCGGGCAGACCCATCCGCAGCGCCTGCAGCGCCGTGACGCCGGGCAGCGGCAGCGCCGCCGCCTGCACGAGGTCGACGCCGCGCGGAATGCGGGCGGCGGCCGGCGCCGGCAGCACGGCGAACTCGGCCCACGCGGCATCCGCCTCGCCGTGGACGCGATCGCCGATCGCGAAGCCCTCGACGCCCTCGCCGACCGCGGTCACGGTGCCGGCGACGTCGCGGCCGAGCACCGGCTGCGACGGCCGGCCGATGCCGAACGACAGGCGTGCGATGCGCGGTTCGCCGCGGAGGATGAACGCATCGGCCGCGTTCACCGCGCTCGTCGCGACCCGCACGACCAGTTCGCCCGCGCCGGGCGACGGTTCGTGCACGTCGGCCACCTCGAGCCGTTCGGGGCCGCCGTACCGGCGGCGCACGACGGCCCTCATCTCCCGGCTCCCGCGATCGCCACGACGACCGCGCCCACCTTGCGCCGGGTGTCGACGCGTGCGTGGGCCTCGGCGATCCGCTCGAACGGCACGACCCGATCGATCACGGGCGCGAACTCGCCCCGTGCGACGAGTCCGCCCAGCTGTCGGAGGTCGTCGCGCTTGCGCTCGGTCGGCAGCAGACCGGTGAACGAGATCGCCGCACGCCGGCGCCGCAGCAGCCGGGTGAGCGGCATGAGCACGAGCGCCGAGAGCGACGGCGGCGTCGGCAGCACCGCGCCGTCGGCGGGCACGGGTTCGGGGATGGATCGCTCGGCGAGGTGCACGACCTCGGGCGGTCCGTAGCGTTCGAAGACGGCGGCGAGCACGGTCAATCCTCCTGTGGTTCGTGCGGCTCGGGGTACTGGAAGACGTCGTCGAGGCCGACCCCGAAGACGTGGGCGATCTGGAACGCGAGCTCGAGCGACGGCGAGTAGCGCCCCTGCTCGATGGCGATGACGGTCTGCCGGGTGACGCCGATGCGGCGCGCGAGCTCGGCCTGGGTCATCTCGTCGGCGGCGAATCGCAGGGCGCGGATCGAGTTCACGACGTGGGTGGGCTTCACCATTCCTGGAACCCGCCCCGACGGTAGGCGACGAGCTTCGTCAGCGACGAGAGCACCGCGGAGATCACGAACGAGAGAGAGACGAGGTTCGCGATCCAGAACCAGTCGAGCCGGAACCAGCACAGCACCATCGCGCCGATCGCACCGATCACGATGAACGAGTTGCCGACGCGATCGCCGGTGCGGTCGATCTCGCGGTCACGCGCGTCGGGCTTCTGCTGCTCGCTCGGCCAGAGCATCTCGATGAGGATGCGGACGACGATGCCCGCGACGATCGCCCCGCCGATCGTCCACACCATCGGCCAGACGAAGTCGACGTCGGCGATCGGCGTTCCGGCCAGCCGCGGCAGGAGCAGGCCGAGGTACACTCCGTACCCGACGACGGCGATGGCCAGGAACGACCAGACGCCCTTCTCCTCGTACGACATGCGCGACCCCCTCGTGACCTGTCAAGAATGTTTGACACGCTCAAGGTAAACGAAACCAGACACCGTGTCAAGATTTTTTGACATGATGGTTCGAGGTCAGTGCGAGCCGTCGACGAGCTTCAGGCCGACGACGCAGCCGACGAGGCCGGCGATGAGGGCGAGCTTCACCCACGAGACTTCCGTATCGCCCGTGATCATCGCCCAGACCACCGTGAGCGCCGCGCCGATGCCAACCCAGACCGCGTACGCGGTGCCGGTCGGGATGTCGCGCATCGCCCACGCCAGACCGCCCATCGACAGGGCCAGCGCGCCGAAGAACACCGCCGACGGCCAGAGCTTCGTGAAGCCCTCCGACTTGCCGAGCGCGGTCGCCCAGACCGCCTCGAGGACACCCGACAGGATGAGCACGACCCACGCCATGACCGATCACTCCAACGTGCCAGTCTTGTCGCGTTCCGGGTACTGGGTGCCCTCGTCCGGCGTCGCACGGTCGCGACGTGCCCTCACGCTACCAAGCGGATCTGATCAGGCGCTGTGCAGGCGGGCGCTGTGCAGTCAGGCGCTGTGCCGGGCTTCGTCGATCTCGCGCTGATCGCGAGCGCAGCGGATGCCGCGCAGCGGGTCGGCAGGATCCCGACGCGGAACGGCAGTCGTGGCATCCGGTCGCCGCGCGTCGCGGCGCATGATGGAGGCATGGACCTCTCCACCGACACCGCCCTCATCGTGATCGACGTGCAGCAGGGCTTCGACGACCCGGTCTGGGGCGCGCGCGACAACCCCGATGCCGAGGCGAACATCGGCCGGCTCGTCGACGCCTGGGCGGCCGCCGGGCGCCCGATCGTGCTCGTGCGGCACGACTCGATCGAGGCGGGCTCGCCGCTGACGGCGGGCACGCCCGACAACGCCCTGAAGGACGTGGTGGCGGATGCCCCGCACGACCTCTTCGTGACGAAGCACGTGAACTCCGCCTTCTACGGGCAGCCCGATCTGCACGGCTGGCTCTCGGCTCGGGGCATCCGCTCGCTCGTGATCTGCGGCATCCAGACGAACATGTGCGTCGAGACCACCGCCCGCATGGCCGGCAACCTCGGCTACGAGGTGGCGCTGCCGCTCGACGCGACGCACACCTTCGACCTCGAGGGGCCCGGCGGCGTGCGCCTGGCCGCCGCCGAACTCGCGCGCGCGACCGCGGTCAATCTGCAGGGCGGCGGGTTCGCCGAGGTCGTGACGACCGACGCGCTCGTCGGGTAGCGGCGGGCTCCGGCTACGGTTTCGGGTCGCGCGCGTCGTACGCGCGGAAGCTCGGCAGCACGCGCAGCAGCACCGCGAGGATCGCCATGATGGCGAGGCCGCCGAGCACCGGCGGGAACCAGAGCGCGACGAGCGAAGCGAGCACGCCCGCGTAGAGGTCGCCGATGCGCGGGCCGCCCGCGACGACGACGGTGAAGACCCCCTGCAACCGGCCGCGCATCTCGTCGGGCGCCGCGGTGAGCAGCATCGTGGAACGGAAGATCGCGCTCACCTCGTCGGAGGCCCCGGTGCCGGCGAGCGCGATCGCGGCGAGCACGAGCGCCACGACGTTCGCCTGCCCCCACTCGGGGCCGACCGGCCCGAACCATCCGGTCTGCATGGCGGCGAGCACCGCGCCGAAGGCGGCGACGAACGCGCCGTACACGATGATCGCGCGACCGATCGCGATGCCGAAGCGGTGCACCCGCGCGACCGGGCCCGAGAACACGCCGGTGAGGAAGGTGCCGACCGCCGCCGCGGCGGTCAGCACGCCCACCGTGACCGGCCCGCCGCCGATGACCGTCGCGCCGACCGCCGGCAGCAGCACGAACGGGCGGCCGAAGCTCATCGCGACGATGTCGACCAGGAAGCTCGCACGGATGTTCGGCGCGTGCCGGAGGAACGCCACGCCGTCGCGCAGCGACTCCCAGCCGGGCCGCGCCGTGCGGCTGAGCGGTCGCAGCTTCGGCAGGCCGAGGATGCCGAGGAAGCCCGCCGCGAACAGCACCACGTCGACCGTGAAGGTGAGCGGCAGCCCGATCGTCGCGACGAGCACGCCCGCGAGCGCGGGCCCCGCGGTGAGCTGGATGCCGCCCGAGATGCCGCCGAGCGCGCTCGCCCGCGACACGTACGCGGCCGGGAGCAGCCGCGGGTACACCGAGAACCGGGTCGCACCGCTGATCGTCGAGGCGACCGAGTTCACCGTGGTGACGAGGTAGAACGGCCACACCTCGCCGCGACCGCCGTCGGCGGCGAGCGCGGCGTCGACGGCCGACAGCACGACGAGCGCGATCGTCGAGGCCCAGCCGACCAGCGACGACACGATGAGCACGAGCCTGCGGTCGAACGCGTCGGCGAGCATGCCGCCCCACACCCCCGCGACGATCATCGGCACCAGCGCGATGCCGCCGACCAGCGCCACGGCGAACGTCGACGAGGTCATCGCGTAGATCTGCAGCCCGACGGCGACGACGGTCAGGTGCGCGCCGATCCCCGAGATCGACGTGCCGATCCACAACCGGGCGAACGCCGGCGAGATCCGCAGCGGCGAGAGGTCGACGAACCGGCGACGCGCGGGCGCGGTGGCCTCGGCGGGGGTCTCGGCTGGGCTCACGAGCATCCATCGTAGGTTCGAGCTCGGGCGCACCGGTCGTTCAACGGCCCAAGCCCGCATCACGTGCGCGCGTCACGACCTCCTCCCGAGACGAAACGCCGAGTCGGCGCGGAAGCATGGCGAGAACGTTCCGGACAGTCTTGACCGACAGGTGCAGAGCATCGGCGATCTCGGGAGCATCGCGACCCGCGGCGAGATGGTCGGCGATCGCTCGTTCACGCTCGGACAGCTCCGGCAACGGAGGCCGCCAGGGCCCCGAACCGGCCTGAAGCAGGCGGCGCGCCCCGTCTGCGACGCTCGGACCGAACAGGAGGTCGCCGCGTGCCGCCGCCCTGATCGCCCGGACGAGTTCGTCGGGGTCGGCCCCTTTCAACACATAACCGACCGCCCCGGCCGAGAGCGCCTCGGCGACGGCCGCGTCACCATCCGCCATCGTGAGCATGACGATCGCGACGTTCGGCGCTGCGCGGCGCAGTTCATGGATCGCGTCGAGCCCCGACCCGTCGGGGAGGTGCACGTCGAGCAGCAGCACCGTCGGGCGCTCGACCACCGCGAGGCGGATTCCCGACTTCGCGTCGCCCGCTTCCCCGACGACCTCCATTCCCACTTCACCGGCGAGCAGCGCTCGGACGCCCTCGCGGAAGAGCGCGTGATCATCGACGACGCCGACGCGGACGACGCTCATGGCGACCCCGCATCGGTGCGCGGGCCCGGGATGCGAACCCGCACGCGGGTACCGCCGCCCGCCGTCGCCGCATGCTCGACGGTGCCACGGACCTGCCGCGCACGTTCGCGCATCGAAAGGACGCCGATCCCGGGGTCCAGTTCCGCGTCGCTTCCACCGGACCCGTCGTCTTCGATGTCGACGACGAAATCACCCCGTTCACGGTGCATCACCACGACGCATCCTGTGCCGCCCGAATGGGTGAGCGCGTTCACCATCGCTTCCAGTGCGATGCGGTAGACCGCGAGCTGATGGGTCGATGGGAGCGGCTCACCGCTCGTCTCGTCGCGCACGGTGACGGCGAACCCCGCCGAGGAGAGCCCCCGCCCGAAGATCTCGATGGCGGTCGCGAGCCCGTCCTCGTCGAGCGCTGGAGGGCGGAGTCCATAGGCGATTCGGCGTATGGCCGCGACCGCGGACGTCACGTCTCGACGTGATCCGTCGATGAGTGCTCGCGAGGACGGCTCGACCAGGTTCTCGGCCGCCCGGAGCCGGAGCACGACCGACCCGAGGAGCGGTCCGAGTTCGTCGTGCAACTCGTCGCGCAGACTCGTGCGCTCGGCGTCCCGCGCCAGGATCAACTCGGCATGCGCTGCCCGGAGATCCGCTTCGCGAGCAGCCGCCGCGAACACCGCACCGAGGTACGCCGCGAGGGCAGCCAACCCGTCGCGCTCGCGCTCGCCCGCGAGATCCTGCAGCGGCCTCGGCATGACGACGAGCGTCGCGTACGTCGTCGTACCGTGGTTGATCGGCACGGGTACGGCGCCCTCGGGGGTCGATCGTTCGGCCGACTCGATCCAGGCATCGGCGAACCCGAAGACCTCCACGATCGCGGCAGCGGCCGCGTCCGGCACCGTATCCGGGTCGGAGACCCGGGTGAGCCGAGCCGAGATGTCGTGCAAGGCGCGCGCAGAGTCGCGCGGCGACCGTGCCACCCGGCGGACGAGCCCGCGCACTCCCACGACGACGGGCGCCGCGGCCAGCGCGACGATCGCTGCGGCGAGGACGGCTGCGAACGCCGGATCCGCGCCCGCCGCAACCACCGCGAGGTACCCGACGACGAACAACGACAGGAGGAGACCGGTGCTCACTCCGCCGACGAGGACCGCGGCGAGCGATCCGCGACCGTCGGGGATCCCTCTCCGGAGGAGCGAAGCTCCGAGTCCGATCGGCAACGCGAGGAAGACGAGCGACAGGAGCACCTGCAGCACGATGTCTCCGAGCGACCCGCGTGGAACCGCCGTACCCTGCACGACACCGGCGGCAGCGAGGGTGACCAGCGCAACGACCGCGATCGGGAGTTCCATCCCGAGCGGCGGGACGTCGCGCCGTCGGGAACGTCGACGCTCGCGGAACCGCAGAACGACATCCCAGGCGACGGCCGCGAACACGGTGAGGCCCCCGAGCGCGACGGCGAGACCGGGGATGCCGAGTGCCGGCGCGATCGGCACCATCGCTGCGTACGCCGTCGCGCTAATGAGGATCACGACGGACGACGACGATCTCAGCCTGCCCTCCGGAAGCGTCATGATCCAGGCGACGAACGCGACGAGGCTCAGCGACGTGAAGACCTCGACCGCAGGTCGCAGCGCGGGCAACTCGGTGGCGAGGCTTTCGAGGGTTTGGGGAAACGCCACGATGAGTGCGAAAAGAAGCGCAGCGGTGGCGAAGGCGGTGTCATGCCCACGCCCGGAGGTCGACCGCACTGCGCCGAGCAGCATCGCCCCGACTGCCGCACAGGTCAGGGCGAAGACCGTGATCGACCCGATCGCCACGAGCGCCCACACATCGAGGGGGATGCCGAGTTCGCGGACTCGAGCGGCAGCCGCCGCATCGAACGATGCCGGAGGGCAGACCGCGGCGGAACACACCGTGCTCACCGCGCGATACGCGCTCGGCAGCGAGACGGCGAACGCCAGCGACGCGGCCACACCCCACCCCACGACGGCCGCGTGCGCTGCACGCGACCGCCAAGGTGTCAGCGAGCGCCGCGCTGACGGAGCCGTCATGGACGGAGCATAGCAACCGCCGGCGTCGGTGAGTCGGCCGCCTCACGTGCCGATGCCCGCAGCGCCCCGATGCCGACCGCAGCCCACACGAGCACGAGAACGATGCCATTCATCGGCACGAGGAACATGATCGGCAGGATGAGCGCGATACCGATCGCCGCCCACCACGGGAGGACTCTCCGGCGAACCGCCGACACCGAGACGATGACGAGTCCGACCGCAGTGAGCACCGCCTCGGAGACGAACAGCCAGAAGGGAGGCTCGGCTCCGCTGATCGCGGTGACGATCATCGTGATCCCGGAGGCCGCGAGCCCGACGATCCCCGGGAGCCACCAGAGGATGCCGGGGCGAGGGGTGAGGGCCATGAGGGCGATCGCACCGACGACGAACGCGGCGCCCGCGAGCGCCTCGGTCGCCCGGCCGGCACCGCTGGCGTGGTCGGCCAGTTCCGCCGAGCCGGTCGCCGCGACGACGACGAGTGCCGCGTACACGGCCGCGACACCGAACGAGAGGAGGGCTGCGGTGCGGAGACGTGATGGTGAGGGCATGGGGTTCCTTCCGGTCATGGAGGTTGGACGTCCCCACTCTCCGGCGCGATGCGTCCTGAACGGCCGGGATGTCGGCCCGCGCTCCGGGAACCCGCATCGTCGAGGGCGGGCATCGTCGAGGCTCCCGGTCATCCTCGAGGCGGACGCGCCCACCCACCGGCGCACCTAGGCTGGCGCGATGCGAGCCGTCCGAGTCGTCGTCCCCGCCCTCGTCGCCGTCGTCGCGTGGTTCGCGAGCGGGGCGCTCAGTACGCTCGGGATGGCCTCCGGCTCGCCCGCGCTCCTGCGGGTCACGCGTCTCGTCGCGCCCGACACCCTGCCCGTCGGCATCACCGCGCCCGAGCCGTGGAGCATCCTCGTCGGCGTCGCGATCGCCGTCGCGATCGGCGGGCTCTTCGCGCTGCTCGCGCTCGTCTTCGGAGCAGACCGGGCCGCACCGCGCATCGCCGGCTTCGCGGCTGCATGGGCTGCGGCCGTCGTGGCGGGCACGATCGTCGGCGGCCTGCCGCTCGTATTCGCGCTGGCCGAGGCCCTGCTCCACACCGCGGCCGCACCTTTGCCCACGCTCGACCTCGCGGCGACCGGCGCATACTGGGGCGTCGTCTGGGGGTGGCTGCCGGCGCTCGCGGCTGCGCTGCTCGCGACGGTGCCGGTGACTCGCCCGCTCGGCACCCCCGGCGCGGTCGCGCCGCTCGCGTATCCCGTCGTCCTCGCTGTCAGCGCCGGGGTGGCCGCGATCGGGCTGGCCGGGGTCGCGGTCGCGTCGCCGATCGCGGATGCCGCGTGGCATGCGCGGATCTCCGACAATGCCGCCGCCGAAGCCGCCGAAGCCGCCGAGCGCGAAGCCGGGCTCGAGACCGGGACCGGAAACGCCCCGCCGCCGGCGACGCCGCCGGCCGACGCCGTGCCGATCCCCGAGATCGCACCCGGCGACTGGCGGATCGACCCGACCTGGTGCACCGAGAACCAGCTCGCGTTCGCGGCGTCGCGCCCCGACGCGGCGACCGGCCATCGCGGCATGCGGGTCACGGCGACGAACGTGTCGACCGCGCCGTGCACCGTCGACGGCTACCCCGACCTCGCGTTCAGCGACCCCGTCACGAACGGCTTCGAGGTGCGGGTGCTGCACGGGTCGGGCATGCTCGGCGAACCCGATGCGGGCGCCGTGGCCGTCGAGCTGCCCCCGGGCGGCACGGCCGAGGTCGACGTCACGTGGGACGCCCCCGCCCACAGCGACCGGGACCCCGCCGGATTCCTGCACATCGCCGCCTACCCCGGTGCGGTGCGCCAGTTCGTGCCGATCGACACCGACATCGTCGGCGGCGAGGTCGAGGTGACCGCGTGGCGGCTGCCGACGGAGGATCCGGCCGCAGCCGGCTGAGGGCCGACGGCCGTCGAGGCATCCGTGTCGTCGCGTGACGACCGGCGGGCGTCGCGCCCGCCGTGCGCGGATACCCTGAACGGCATGGCAGACCGCGAATACGGCTTCAAGACGCGTGCGATCCACGCGGGCAACATCCCCGATGCGGTGACGGGCGCACGCGCCCTCCCGATCTACCAGTCGACGGCGTTCGTCTTCGACGACACCGCCGATGCCGCCGCCCGGTTCGCCCTGCAGAAGTACGGCAACATCTACTCGCGGCTGGCGAACCCCACGGCCGCCAGCTTCGAAGAGCGCGTCGCGAGCCTCGAGGGCGGGCTCGGCGCGGTCGCGACGGCGAGCGGGCTGAGCGCGCAGTACATCACCTTCGCGAGCCTGGTCGGCGCCGGCGACCACATCGTCGCATCGTCGCAGCTGTACGGCGGTTCGATCACCCAGCTGGATGTCACGCTCCGCCGTTTCGGCGTCGAGACCACGTTCGTCGCCGGCACCGACGCCGACGACTACGCGGCCGCCATCCGCGACAACACGAAGGCGCTGTTCGTCGAGACCATCGCGAACCCGTCGGGCGAGATCGCCGACCTCGAGGCGCTCGCCGACGTGGCGCACGCGCACGGCATCCCGTTCATCGTCGACTCGACCATCGCGACGCCGTACCTCAACCGCCCGATCGAGTGGGGCGCCGACATCGTCACCCACTCGGCCACCAAGTTCCTCGGCGGGCACGGCACGACGCTCGGCGGCGTGGTCGTCGAGAGCGGCCGGTTCCACTGGCACTCCGAGAAGTTCCCGCTGTTCGGCGAGCCGGTGCCGAGCTACGGCGGCCTCGAGTGGAGCGGCAACTTCGGCGAGTACGCGTTCCTCACGCGCCTGCGCGCCGAACAGCTGCGCGACATCGGCCCGGTGCTGCCGGCGCACTCCGCGTTCCTGCTCGCACAGGGCGTCGAGACGCTGCCGTACCGCATCCAGGCGCACGTCGACAACGCCCGCGTCGTCGCCGAATGGCTCGAGCAGGATCCGCGCATCGAGCGCGTGTTCTGGGCGGGCCTGCCGAACCACCAGCACCACGAACGCGCGCAGAAGTACCTGCCGCTGGGCCCGGGCTCGGTGTTCAGCTTCGAGGTGAAGGGCGGCCGCGAGGTCGGCCAGAAGCTCATCGAGTCGGTCGACCTGGCGAGCCACGTCGCGAACATCGGCGACGCGAAGACGCTCATCATCCACCCCGCGTCGACCACGCACGCCCAGCTCAGCGAGCAGCAGCTCGTCGATGCGGGAGTGCTCCCCGGCGTCGTCCGGCTCTCCGTCGGCCTCGAAGACGTCGACGACATCATCTACGATCTCGATCAGGCGCTGAACGCCGCCACCGGAGGTGCACGATGACCGCTTCGACAGCCTCAGCGACTGAAGCACCGGCAGACCGCGAGACCGTCCGGCTCGCGAACGGGCTGTCCTGCGAGCTGCCGGCGAGCTCGCCGCTGGCGAAGCTCCTGCGCTCGCAGCGCACCTGGGTGGGGCCCGACGCGAAGCAGCGCCTGCGCATCCTGAACGCGGCGAAGTCGGTCGCGATCGTCGGCGCCTCGCCGAACCCGACCCGCTCGAGCTACTTCGTCGGCACCTACCTGCAGCAGTCGAGCGACTTCCGCCTGTACTTCGTCAACCCGAACGCGACCGAGATCCTCGGCCAGCCCGCGTACGCGTCGCTGAACGACCTGCCCGAGGTGCCCGACATCGTCGTGGTGTTCCGTCGCGGCAGCGACATCCCGCAGGTGGTCGACGAGGTCGTCGCGGCCGGCGCGAAGACCATCTGGGTGCAGCTGGGCATCTGGAACCAGGATGCCGCGTACTACGGCGAGCAGCAGGGCCTCACGGTCGTCATGGACCGCTGCATCAAGGTCGAGCACGCGCGGTTCCACGGCGGGCTCCACCTGCTCGGCTTCGACACCGGCCAGATCACGAGCCGCAAGACGATCCGCTAGCGCGACGCGCCGCCCGGCTCCCCTCGTCGAGGGCGACCGCGTTCGGCCGCGGCGCTAGGCTCGACGGGTGCCGACCGATTACCGGGGACTCCGCGTCGCGCTCCTCGGCCCCGTGCTCGTCGAGGGGCGCGACGGCGTGCTCGCCGAACCGCCGGGCGTGCTCGCGAAGGCGCTGCTCGCCGCGCTCACCGGGCCCGACGGTCGCGGGGTGGATCGCACGCACGGCGTCGACGCGATCACCGACGGCGTGTGGGGCGACGATCCGCCGCGCAACGCGAAGCAGGCGCTGCAGACCCTCGTGTCCCGACTGAGATCGGCGTGCGCCGAGGGGCTCATCGACTCCCGTGCCGGCGGGTACGCGCTGGCGATCCCCGCCCACGCGACCGACGTCGGGCTGGCTCACCGGCTCGGCCGCGAGGCGGCCGAACATGCCCGCGCCGGCGATCACGACGCGGCGGTCGGATGCCTCGACACGGCGCTGTCCCTCTGGCGCGGCGAGCCCGGGCTCGATCTCGGCTCCGCACCCGCGGGCACGGAACTCGCCGACGCGGCGGCCGCGCTCCGGGTCGGCCTCCGGGAACTGCGCGCCCGCTGCCTGCTCGACGCCGGGGATCCCGACGGGGCGCTCGCCGAACTCGAGCCGCTCGCGGCGGGTCATCCGCTCGACGAGCACCTGCAGCACACCCGGCTGCGCGCGCTCGCGGCCGCCGGGCGCCGCACCGAGGCGATCTCCGCGTTCGCTGCCATCCGCGCTGCGCTGCGCGACGAGCTCGGCATCTCCCCCGGCCCGTCGCTCGTCGCGTTGAACGCCGAACTGCTGAGGGCCGACGACGACGAGGCATCCGCCCCGCACCCGGCACCGACCGCGGCGACCGCTCCGATCGCCCGCCCGCCCGCCGGCGGGCTGCGGGCCTCGCGCGCCCGCATCGGCCTGCGCGCCGCGCCGAACCCCCTCATCGGCCGCGACGACGACGTGCGACGCGTCGAAGCCCTCCTCGCCCAGCACCGGCTCGTGACGATCCTCGGCACCGGAGGGCTCGGCAAGACCCGCCTCGCGCACGAGGTCGCCACCCGCTCGGACGCCCCCGTCGTCGTGGTCACCGAGCTGGCGAGCATCCGTTCCGACGACGACGTGCCGCTCGCGCTCGCCTCGACGCTCGGGATCCGCGAGGCGAGCGCGGCCGGCACCCTGCTCAGCGACCGTGCGCCCCGCCCCGACCTGCGGGAACGCATCGTCGACCAGCTCGGCGAACGCCCCACGCTCCTCGTCGTCGACAACTGCGAGCAGATCATCGAGGGCGCGGCCGGCTGGGTGGCCGACCTGCTCGGCGCGCTGCCCGAGCTCACCGTGCTCGCGACGAGCCGCAGCCCGCTCGAGATCGGCGCCGAACGCGTCTACCGCCTCGACCCGCTCGCCGCCGACGACGATCTCGGCACAGCCGCCGGCCCCGCCGTGCAGCTGTTCGTCGAGCGCGCGCACGCCGCCCGGCCCGGCGCCGCGCTCCCGCCCGAGCCGATCGCCCGGCTCTGCGAACGGCTGGACGGCCTGCCGCTCGCGATCGAACTCGCCGCGGCCCGCATCCGCTCGATGAGCGTCGAGCAGATCGAGGCCCGCCTCGGCGACCGGTTCGCGCTCCTGGCCGGCGGCGACCGCTCGGCCCCCGAACGCCAGCGCACCCTGCTCTCGGTCATCGAGTGGAGCTGGGCGCTGCTGAGCCCCGCCGAACGACGAGCCCTGCCGCGGCTGGCCTGGTTCGTCGACGGCTTCGCGCTCGACGCGGCCGAAGCGGTGCTCGACGATGCGGCCGCCGTCGATGTGCTCGACGGCCTGATCGCGCAGTCGCTGCTGTCGGTCGCCGAGGACGCGACCGGCCGACCTCGCTATCGCATGCTCGAGACGGTCCGCGAGTTCGGGCAGTCCCGGCTGGGCGACGACGAACGCACGGCCGCGCGCGACGCGATCGACGCGTGGGCCCGGGCGTTCTCCGAGCAGACGCTGGCCACCCTGCGCGGACCGGGTCAGGTCGAGGCGCTCACCCGCATCGCGACCGAGCAGGACAACCTCGTCGCGATCCTCCGGGGCGCCGTCGAGCGCCGCGATGCGCCCGTGATCCTGCCGGTGTTCGCGTGTCTCGGGCACTTCTGGACGATCCGCAGCGCCCACTCCGAGATCCTCGCGTTCAGCTCGGCGGTGCTCGACGCCACCCGCGGCTTCCGCCCGACCGCGGCCGACGCCACGTCGACGACGCTCGCGTTCACGCTCATCGCGGGCACCAACCTCGCGGTCTTCACCACGACGGGGCTGCGGGCGCTCGCGCGTCTGCGCACGGTGGCGCGCCTGCGGTTGCCCGTGCCGCGCTGGCTCGAGGCGATCGGCGGATTCGTCCTCGCCGCGCCCGACCTCTCCGAGGCGAGCCGGCGCATCGACGAGATGGCCGAGTCCGACGACCCCGAGACCGCGCTGCTGGCGAGCATCATGCGCACCCAGTTCGCCGAGAACGCGGGCGATCCCGAGACCGCACTGGTCATCGGCCGGCGCGCGCACACGCTCGCGACGGAGCTCGGCGACGTCTGGGCCATGGCGATGTCGGCGATGCTGCTCGCCGAGCTCGCCGCGCAGGACGGCGACCCCGAGGGCACGCTCCGCTGGGCGACGACGTCCCGCGCCTCGCTCATCGCGATCGGCGCGACCGAGGATCTGCGCGAGGTCGACTGGCGGATCGCGACCGCCCTCCTGAACGCCGACCGGCGTGCCGAGGCGGCCGAACGGTTCGATGCGCTGGTCGAGACCGACCCCGCCTTCCCCGACGGGGTGGAGCTGTCGAAGATGGCGGAGTTCGGTCGCGCGGAGCTCGCCCGGCTCCAGGGCCGGAACGACGAGGCGCTCGCCCTCGCCCACGTCGTGGTCGACGGCTACACCGACCCGCGCATGCGCTCGTCGCCGTGGTTCCTGCTGACGCTCGCCGCGTTCGTCGCCGGCGGCGTCCAGTCGGGGTGGCCCGAGGCCGACCTCACCGCCTGGGCCGAGCTCCTGCGTCGCCGCACGGCGGCGACGCTGCGTGCCCGGCCGCGCTTCACCGACCGGCCGGTGCTCGGCACCGCGGCCGCGGGCTGGAGCGCGTGGGCTGCGGGGCATCCGCCCGTCGCCGACCGCGCGGCCGAGCTCTTCGCCCTCGCCGAGGCGCTGCGCTCCCGCCAGGACCTCCCCGCGCTCAGCCGCGACGCCATCGAACGCAGCATCGCGCCCGTGCTCGGTGCCGACCGGCTCGCGGCCGCTCGCGAACGCGTCTCCGCGATGACGCCCGACGAGCAGACGGAACGGGCCCGCACCCTGATGGCGGAGCCCGTTCCGGCGGTGTGAGGCGCGATCACGCCTTGCGCATGTACGCCCGCACCGTGAGCGGCGCGAAGATCGCGACGATCACCGCGGCGCCGAGGATCGAGATCCACGCGTCGGCACCGAACACGCCGTTGTTCGCGAGTTCGCGCACCGCGGTCACGAGGTGCGAGATCGGGTTGACGTTCGCGAACCACGCGAGCCAGCTCGGCATCGTGTCGACCGGGACGTAGGCGTTCGACAGGAACGTCAACGGGAACAGCACGAGCATCGAGATGCCCTGCACACTCGCCGCGGTGCGGGCGATGACGCCGAAGAACGCGAAGATCCAGCTGATCGCCCACGAGCACGCGATCACGAGCAGGCCGGCGACGACGACGCTCCCGAGGCCTCCAGCGGGGTGGTAGCCCATGATGAAGCCCATCACGAACGTGAGGGTCGTCGCGATCGCGTACCGGAGCGTGTCGGCCAGGAGCGCTCCCGACAGCGGCGCGATGCGGGCGATCGGCAAGGATCGGAATCGGTCGAACACGCCCTTGTCCATGTCCTCGCGGAGCTGCGTGCCCGTCACGACCGACGTCGTGATGACGGTCTGCACGAGGATGCCGGGGATCAGCGCCGGCAGATAGCTCTGCACGTCGCCCGCGATCGCGCCGCCGAACAGGTAGGCGAACATGAGCGTGAAGATGATCGGCTGCACCGTGACGTCCACGAGCTGCTCGGGCGTGCGGCGGATCTTCACGAGGCCGCGGTAGGCCATCGTGAAGGTGTGCTGCACCGTCTGGGCGATGCTCGTCGAGTTCTTGAGCGTGCGCTCGGAGGGCGGGACGATCTTGCCGGGTGCGATGACGGCGCTCATGCGTGCACCTGCTCCTTCTCCGGCGCCGCGTCGGCCGGGTCGAATTGGTCGGCCGCGTCGTGGCCGGTGATGGTGAGGAACACCTCGTCGAGGGTGGGCTTCTGCACGCTCATCTCGGCGAGGTGGATGCCGGCCTCGCGGAGCGTGATCAGCAGGTCGGCGACCCGGTCGGGGTCAGCCATCGGCGCGGTGATCCGCGCCGCCTCCGGCGAGAGCGTGCCGCGGACGCCGAGCACCTGCTCGATCGCGCGGAGCGCGTCGTCGTGGTCGGCGGGGTCGGCGAGCCGGAGCTGGAGCGCCGAGGTGCCGACCGAGGCCTTCAGCTCGTCGGCGGTGCCCTCGGCGACGACCCTGCCCCGGTCGATGACCGCGATGCGATCGGCGAGCTGGTCGGCCTCGTCGAGGTACTGCGTCGTGAGCACGACGGTCGAGCCGGTCGCGACGAGTTCGCGGATCGTGTCCCACATCTGGCCGCGCGTTCGCGGGTCGAGGCCGGTGGTCGGCTCGTCGAGGAAGATCAGCGGGGGCTGCGCGATGAGGGATGCCGCGAGGTCGAGCCGGCGGCGCATCCCGCCCGAGAAGTTCTTCAGCGGACGCTTCGCGGCCTCGGCGAGTCCGAAGCGTTCGAGCAGGTCGACCGACTTGGCGCGGGCCTCGGCTCGGCTGAGACCGAGCAGCCGCGAGAAGATCATCAGGTTCTCGGTGGCCGAGAGCGTCTCGTCGACCGACGCGAACTGGCCGGTGACGCCGATGAGCTGGCGCACGATCTGCGGCTCTCTGACGACGTCGTGCCCGAAGATGCGGGCTGAGCCGCCGTCGGGGCGCAGCAGGGTCGCAAGCATGTTGATGGTGGTGGTCTTGCCGGCGCCGTTCGGGCCGAGGACGCCGTAGACGGTGCCCGTCGCGACCCGCAGGTCGACGCCGTCGACGGCGCGGTTCTGGCCGAAGACCTTGACGAGGCCGTCGGCCTCGACGGCCCAGTCGCCGCTGGAAGTGCTGTTCTTGGTCATGGGTTCGATGTTCCGCTCTGCCGCTCACGCGGCGCTTGCAGTGCGCTCACAGGGCACTGACGATGGAGGATGCAGGACGGCGGTGCCGGATCTGCGGAGGCGAACGGGGGCGCCGCTCACCGGCCGCGCACGCCCGCCAGGTCGTTCAGTCGTGCGACGAGGGCATCACGGTCGACGCCGGCGTACGCGAACGCGCGCGGCACTGTGCCGAGTTCGGCGAGCAGGATGCCGGTCAGCAGGTCGGCCTCGCTGAGGCGTTGCCGGTCGCGACGCGCCAGCCTGCCGCCGCGGGCGATCGCCTCGCGCGCGGAGGCGCCCCACCCGGGCCGGCTGCGCCGCGGGGTGGTGGCGAGCCGTTGCTCGTCGAAGCGTTCGATGCCGGCCGCCTCGAGCGAGCGCGCGCGCTCGATCCGCAGCATCCGCTCGACGGCAGCGCGGTCCAGGCCGCTCTCGGCGAGCAGCGGCTCGACCGGGCCGGGGTCGGCGACGATGGCGAGCAGCAGGTGCTCGGCCTCCACCGCCGGCGATCCGGCCCCGGTCGCCTCGTCGATCGCTCGCACGATGAGGCGACGCGCCACCTGCGCGAAGTCCTGGTCAGCCACGACGTCTCCTCAGATCGATGCCGGCCGACTCCAGCCGGCGGATGTGCTTCTTGTGCACGGCCTGGCGGGTCACGCCGAGCGCTTCGGCGAGTTCGCCCCAGCTCCAGCCGGCCCGGAGCGCGCGCTCGACGGCGGCGTCCTCGAGCCGGTCCGCGTAGGCGCGCAGCGCGAGCACCGCGGCGAGTTCGTCGGCGATGCCGCCGGTCGGCGGCGGAGAGATCGGGGCCATGCAGGCAACTTTAGTTGCTTCGATGTATTTGTCAACTCGCGTTGCTTACTACGCAGGAAAGCGCGGCGCATTCCCGACAGGTGTGCACGATGCTGCGCCAGGACAGCGAAATGCTGCGCGATCTGCCACGTATCCTGGAGCATGTGACAGCGTTCGTCTCAGCCCTCGATCTGTTCTCGATCGGGATCGGGCCCTCGAGCTCGCACACCGTCGGGCCGATGCGGGCCGCGGCGGACTTCGTCGATCGACTCGACCAGCGCGGCGAACTCGACCGGGTGCGGCGCGTCACCTGCTCGCTGTACGGCTCGCTCGGCGCCACCGGGCTCGGCCACGGCACGCCCGACGCCGTGATCGCCGGGCTCGCCGGGCTCCGCCCCGAGGACTGCGACCCCGACCGGGTGCGCGGCGCGTGGTCGCGACTCGACGAGCCCGAGGCCGAGGCCGAGGCCGACGGGGCCGTGTCGACCGCGGGCACCGTCCGGCTCGCGGGCCGGCATCCGATCCGGATGCGCAGCACGGATGTCTCGCTCGAACCCCGCACGCGGCTTCCGGGGCATCCGAACGCCCTGACCCTCCAGGCCTGGAGCGACGACGATGCACTCCCCCTCGCCGAAGAGACCTACTACTCCGTCGGCGGCGGGTTCATCCGCCGCGAGGGCGAGACGCGCGAAGAGGCCGAAGCGCTGCGGTACCCGCTGCCGTACGCGAACGCGGCCGAGCTCATCGCCCTCTGCGACGCGCACGGGGTGTCGCTGTGCGACATCGCGCGGTACAACGAGGTCGCCATCCACGGCGAGGCCGGCATCGACGCGGGGCTCGACGCCGTCTGGGATGCGATGGCCGAGTGCGTGGCCCACGGGCTCGACACCGAGGGCGTCCTGCCGGGCGGGCTCGGCGTGAAACGCCGCGCCCCCGAGGTGCGGCGCCGGCTCGACGCGTACGACCACGACGAGGCGGCGCACCCGAGGGGCGGCCGCGACACCTCGACCGAGTGGCTGCACGCGTTCGCGCTGGCCGTCAACGAGGAGAACGCGTCGGGCGGCCGGGTCGTGACGGCGCCGACGAACGGCGCGGCCGGCATCCTGCCCGCCGTCGGCCACTACTACCTCCGCTTCGTGCCCGGCGCCGATCGCGCCGGCATCCGCCGCTTCCTGCTGACGGCGGCGGCCATCGCCAGCCTCGTGAAGAAGAACGCATCGATCTCGGGTGCCGAGGGCGGCTGTCAGGCCGAGGTCGGCTCGGCGTGCGCGATGGCCGCGGGCGCGCTCTGCGCCGTGCTCGGCGGCACGCCCCGCCAGGTCGAGAACGCGGCCGAGATCGCGATGGAGCACCACCTGGGGCTCACCTGCGATCCGGTCGCCGGGCTCGTGCAGGTACCGTGCATCGAGCGCAACGCGATCGCCGCGTCGACGGCGGTGTCGGCCGCCCGGCTCGCCCTCCACGGCGACGGCACCCACCTCGTCTCGCTCGACACCGTGATCGAGACGATGCGCCAGACCGGCATCGACATGATGACCAAGTACAAGGAGACCGGCGAGGGCGGCCTCGCCGTCAACGTCGTGGAGTGCTGAAGGTTGCGTCGGATTTCGCGAACGGATGGTCGGCCGGCCCGCCGAGGCGTAGCCTTCCCGGCATGACCGCGCTCGAACTTCCGGGATCCCTCGTCTCCGTCGACTGGCTCGCCGAGCGCATCGACGATCCGCGTCTCGTCGTGCTCGACGCGACGGCCCTGCTCGTGGACGCGCCGGGCGGCGGCAAGGCGTGGCTGAGCGGCCTCGACCCGTACCTGGTCGACGGGCACCTGCCGGGCGCCGTCTTCGCCGACCTGCTCGAGGAGTTCTCCGATCCGAGCGGCCGTCACCCGTTCACCCTGCCCGATGTCGATCGCGTCCGGGCAGCGGCGGCCGAGGTCGGCATCGGCGCCGATTCCACCGTCGTCGTCTACGACACCGCGAACGGGCGATTCGCCGCGCGCCTGTGGTGGGTGCTGCGATCGTTCGGCGTCGATCGCGCCGGGGTGCTCGACGGCGGACTCACCGCCTGGCGAGCGGCCGGCCTGCCGATCGAGACCGGCCTCGCGCCGGTGCGGCCGGTGAACGCGCCGTTCGAGCCGGTCGCGCTCAGCGGATTCTGGGCCGATCGCACCGACATCGAGGCGGTGCTCGACGGCTCCGCACCCGCGGCGCTCGTCTGTTCGCTGCCGCCGGCGGTCTTCCGCGGCGACCCCGGCATCCCCGGCCCGTCGGGGCACATCCCCGGAAGCGTGAACGTGCCCTCGGCGTTCCTCGTCGACCGTGAGTCGAACCGACTCGCCGAGCCTGCGAGCCTGGCCGAGGCGCACGCCGCCGTGCCCGACGCGGGGCCGGTCATCCTGTACTGCGCGGCCGGCATCGCGGCGGCGCTCGGTGCGCTCGCGCTGACCGTGCAGGGGCGCACCGACGTGCGGGTGTACGACGGGTCGCTGAACGAGTGGCGCGACGACCCCGCCGCGCCGGTGCTCACGGGCGCCTGAGCCGCGCCGAACCCCGCGAGCGTCAGCAGGCGCAGGAGACGGCGCCGGCGCTCACGCCCGCGCTCGCTCCCGTGCCCGTGCCCGTGCCCGTGCCCGCGACGTTCACCGTCGCGTCGACGGCGGGCTGCACCACGCCGTCGGCGGTCTCGTACGCGAAGCCCTCACGCACCCAGTACTCGAACCCGCCGATCATCTCCTTCACCGGGTGGCCGAGCAGCGCGAACTCGAGCGCGGCCCGCGTGGCCCCGTTGCATCCGGGCCCCCAGCAGTAGACGACCACCGGAGTCCCGGCGGGCACCACGTCCGCCGCCTCGTCGCGGATGCGACGGGTCGGCAGGTGGACGGCCCCCGGCACGTGCCCCTGCGCCCACGCCCGGTCGTTGCGGGTGTCGACGAGCACGAAGCCCGGCGCATCCGCCTCGAGCGCGCCGCGCACGTCCGAGACGTCCGTCTCGAAGGCGAGCCGCCCGCCGAAGTGGCGGATCGCCGCATCGGCGGATGCGACGTGGTCAAACAGCGACGGCGTGGACGTGGCGAGATCGGTCATGTGGGCAGCATGCCAGGATGCTCCGCCCGATGACGGCACGGAATCCGACGCGGTACATCGACATCCCGCCAAGATCGCTCACGACCCGCCCCGCGACTCGCCTGCGACGCCCCCGCGGCTCCCCCGCGGCTCACCCGGCGAAGAACGCCCCGATCGCCGCCGCCAGCCCGCGCAGATCGTCGAGGTGCGCGAGTTCGCGCGCCGAGTGCATCGAGAGCAGCGGCGCGCCGACGTCGACGGTCCGGATGCCGAGCCGGGTCGCCGCGAGCGGCCCGATCGTCGACCCGCAGGGAATGCGGTTGTTCGACACGAACGGCTGCACCGCGACCCCGGCGCGCTCGCACACCGCGTGCCACAGCGCCGCACCGTGCGCATCGCTCGCGTAGCGCTGGTTCGCGTTCAGCTTCAGCAGCGGCCCGCCGCCGAGCACCGGACGGTTCACCGGGTCGTGCTTCTCGGGGTAGTTGGGGTGCACGGCGTGGCCCGCGTCGCTCGACACCAGCCAGGACGCGGCGAACGCGCGCCGGCGCGCCTCATCGTCCGCCCCGCGACCGGCCGCGATCCGTGCCAGCACGTCCTCGAGGAACGGTCCGCTCGCACCCGACCGCGACTCCGACCCGAGCTCCTCGTGATCGAACGCGGCGAGCACGCTCGTGTGCGCGGCGTCGGTCGGAGCATCCAGCAGTGCGACCAGGCCCGCGTAGACCGAGGTGAGGTTGTCCATCCGCCCCGATGCGACGAAGACGCCATCGCGTCCGAACCGTTCGGGCGGCGTGGTCGCGGCGGTGAGCACATCGAAGCCCGCGATGTCGGCGGTCGCCACGCCCGCATCCGCGGCGAGCACGTCGAGCACGTCGCCGGGATCGCCCGCTCCCCAGATCGGCTGGGTGTGCGTCTGCTTGTCAAGCACGAGCCCCTGGCCGATCTCGCGGTCGAGGTGGATCGCCAGCTGCGGAATCCGCAGCATCGGCCCGGTGCGCGCGAGGTGCTCGGCGCCGTCGCGGGTGACGAGCCGCCCCGCGAGCTCGAGTTCGCGATCGAGCCACGAGTTCAGCAGCGGACCGCCGTACACCTCGACGCCGGCCTGCAGCAGCCCCGCCGCGCTCGTCGACGGATTCGGCTTCAGCTTGAACCCGGGCGAATCGGTGTGCGCCCCCAGCAGCCGGAACGGGGTCACCGCGCCGGCGCCGTCGGGTTCGACCCATGCGATGACCGCGCCGTCGCGCACGACGAACCGGCGCCCCGGCCCGGACGGCCAGGCGTCGTGTTCGGCCAGCCGGGAGAACCCGGCCGCTTCGAGCCGCCGCGCGACCTCGGCGGCCGCGTGGTACGACGACGGTGAGGCGGTGACGAAGGCGGCGAAGTCGGCGAAGAACATCCCCCCATCCAACCACTGGTGGGCCGCACGCAGCGGCGGCATCACCCCGGGAGGTTCCGGCTACGCGAACCGCACGACCGCCTGCAGCCGCGAGCGCACCTCCATGACCTCGGTGCCGCCGAGGTGCGCCGAGCCGGGTAGTCCGTCGCGCACCGCGCTCGCGAGCCGCGACGAGCGCACGAGCGCGACGACCGCGCCCCGCACCGTGCCGCCGACCTGCAGCGGCTCGGCGAGGTGCTCGTCGGGCACCACGACCATGAGGGCGGTGGGCTTCACCCTCGCCGCCCGCGAGATCGCCTTCGCGCGTGCGGCGAGCGCGTGCACCGGCCGCTCGCGCCCGACGGACTCGCCGACGACCTCGTTGCGGCGCAGCGAGACCTCGCCGCCCCAGTCCTCCGACTGGATCGCGAACAGCCCGGTGGGGCCGAGCACGAGGTGGTCGAGCTTCGGCGGCAGGCCGGGGCCTGCGGCATCCGTCGCGAGATCGTGCCAGACCGTGTACGCGATGCCGAGCGTCGCGAGCGATCGCGCGGTGCGCTCCTCCACGAGCGCGTCCGCGAGCAGGTGACGGATGTCGCGGGGCGCGCCGCGCACGAGCGACGGGTCGTACGGGTCGTCGACCGCCACGCCACGGCCGACCCACTCGCGGATCAGTTCCAGGTACCGCTCGCGCGAGAACCCGCCCGGGTGCCCGTACGACCGGGCGAGCGGGCGGGAGTCGCGGCGCGGTCGGGGCGGCGCGGGCGCCCACGCCGCACGCGTCGCGGCGTCCGGGCCGTCACCGGCGCCGCGGCCCCGGTCGTACGCGGCCCGCGCCTCCGGCGTTCCGATCATCGCCCATGCCCGCTGCACCGCGTGGAACGCGGCCGGGTCGCCGCCCGTGTCGGGGTGCGCCTGCCGGAGCGCCCGGCGGTACGCCGCGCGCAGCGACGCCTCGTCGGCATCGGCGGGGGCGCCGATGATCTCGTACGGGGAGGCGGAGAACGGACTGTCGGCCATGGGCTCGCTTTCGGGATGCGAGACGAGAATACCCGCGCCCGCCGAGCCGCGCCCGACGCGAGGATCCCTCGCCGTTAGAATCCGCGGTGACGGCCCCGATGCGGGGCCCGGACGGAGGCGGATCATGCTCGAGGTGAACTACTGGGCGGTCGTGCTCGCGACGCTGTCGACCCTCGTCATCGGCTCGATCTGGTACACGCCGAAGGTGTTCGGCCGGCGATGGGCCGAGCTCGCGAAGGTCGATCTCGACAACCTCGGCAGCGCGTTCGGCGCCATCCTCACGACGGTCGTGGTGAGCTTCATCACCGCGTGGGTGCTCGCGATCGCCACCCAGACCGCCTGGGCGGCTTGGGGCGGCGGGTATCTCGCGCTCGCCCTGGGTGTGGGCATCATGCTCTGGGCGGGATTCACGGCGGCCCGGTTCATCACGCACGACGCGTTCGAAGGCCGCCCGCCCGCCCTCACCCTGATGAACATCTCGCACGAACTGGTGACGGTCGTCGTGATGGCGCTGATCATCGGCGTCTGGCCGCCGGCCGGCACGGTCTAGCGCTGCGCCGGCACGAGCAGCCCGTCGTGCACGAGCGCGCGCACGTCGGGCGCGAGCTCGGCCCAGAGCGCCGCGGCGTCCGCCTCGAGCAGGTCCGCGATCGCATCCGAGATCGCCCCGAGCGGCAACGACCCGTCGGATGCTCCGACCAGCGCGGTGAGCGCGGTGCCCGCGTCGATCGCCCGACCGAACCCGCCGCCCTGGCGCAGCAGGATCGCGGCGGGCTGCTCGGCGCCCGGCCAGTGGTGGCGTTCCTCGGTCACGTCGGGCGCGACGATGAGGGCGAGGCTGCGCAGGGCGTCGTCGTCGAGTGCGTCCACCACGTCGGATGCCTCGAGCACCGCGGCGAGGTGCGCGCCGAGCCCGCCGGGGTTGTCGCCGATCGGTCCGTGCCGGCGTTCCGCCCGCCGCAACGTCGGCGCCCGCCCGTCCTCGGGCCGACGCAGCAGCACGTACCCGAACCCGACCGAGTCGACGCCGCGTCGGGCGAAGTCGTCGAGCCAGGCCGTGTGCAGCGCCTCGAACTGCGCCGAGCCGGGCCGGGTGCCGCCGTCGCGGATCCAGGTCTCGGCGTACGCGCTCGGATCCTGCTGTTCGCGCTCGACGATCCAGTACTCGAGATCGGTCTCGGCGAGCCAGCCGACGACCCGCTCGAGTCCGTCGCCGGCGGCGCCGCCGCGATACTCCCAGTTCGCGAGCAGCTGCGCGATGCCGCCCGGGGCGAGGTGCTCGGCCGCGCCGCGCACGACCGCCTCGACGATGCCGTCGCCGACGAGTCCGCCGTCGCGGTACTCGTAGCTCGGCACGCCCTCGACCCGCGGGGTGATGACGAACGGCGGGTTCGACACGATCCGGTCGAACCGTTCGCCCGCGACCGGTTCGTAGAGGCTGCCGAGCCGGAACTCGACCGTGTCGACGCGGTTCAGCGTCGCCGCGAACCGGGCGAGGGCGAGTGCCCGCGCCGAGATGTCGGTCGCGACCACCCGGTCGCTGAACCGCGACGCGTGCAGCGCCTGGATGCCGCTTCCCGTCCCCAGGTCGAGGGTGCGGTGGGCGGGCCGCTGCACGAGCAGGCCGCTGAGCGTCGTGGACGCGCCGCCGACGCCGAGCACGTGGTCTTCCGGCAGCGCGCCGCCGAGCGCGAGCTCGCCGAGGTCGGACGCGATCCACCACTGCCCCGGGCCGGCCGCGTCGGTGAACGCGTAGGGCCGCAGGTCGATGAGCGGGTGCAGCCGATCCGGTTCGGCCGCGTCGGATGCCGCGAGCCCGAGTTCGATCGCTCCCTCGACGCCGAGCGTCGGGAGGGCGGTGCCGAGCGCGTCGGCGTCGACGTGCAGGCCGAGCAGCAGCAGCCGCACCAGCGTCGCCGATGCGGCGTCCGACGCGTCGACGCCCGCCAGCGCCCGTACCGCGGGCACCCGGTATCCGCGCCGCAGCGCGTCGCCCGGGTGCGTGCGCGCGACCGCCGCGCGCCGGTCCCACAGCGCCTCGATCGCGTCGACCGTGTACGGCGCCCGTTCGAGGTCGGCGCGCAGCCGGTCGACGAGCGCCACGGTCGCCGCATCGGGGGCGTGTTCGAATCGTGCACGCAGCTCCATGCGTCCATTCAACCGGGTTTCACGCGCCGTCATCCGCGCGTCACCGTGACGACATCCGGCGACGCCCGACGTAACCCCTGCGTCACACGTACCCCGTAGCGTGACTAGCATCGAGAGTGCGAGGGGAGGTCGCGATGCCGCAGTCGACGACACTGGAACAGCTCCGCCAAGAGGCGCGCGACGAACTGGCCGCGCTCATCGAGCTGCGCTGCCGGCTCGGCGAAGACCCGTGGGCGTTCCTGCCCGAGCTGCCCTCCGTCGACGAGCAGGTCGTCGCCACGCTCCGTGAAGAGCGCCTGCACTCCGAGCGCTGGAGTCCCGCGCGTGCTCGCGCCTACCACCCGACCGCGAAGGCGGGCGACGCGGCCAGGTTCGAGTTCGAGGTGCTGCGCGACATCGCGGCCGATCACCCCGAGCTCAGTCGCGCGGTGTGGTCGATGCTCGATCGGGTGCCGTCGAGCTGGTAGTCCGCCGCTGCACGCGCATCCAGGTGAAGAACCCGAAGATCGTGAACGCGCCGTACACCAGGTAGAGCGTCGCCGACGCCCAGTATCCGGCGCTGATCAGGAGCGGCACGCCGACCGCGTCGACCGCGACCCAGATCAGCCAGAACTCGGTCCACCCCTTCGCCATGCCCCAGGTCGCCAGCAGCGACCCGACGAAGATCCACGCATCCGCCCACACCGGCTCGAACGAGCCCAGCGCACGGAACACGGGGGTGAGCAGCAGCGTGCCGCCGAGCATGACGGCGACCAGTGCCAACCGCACCTTCCAGCCGGCCCAGTGCGGGTCGACCGCCGTCTCGGCGACGTGCCGGTGCCGCGACCACCGGATCCACCCGTAGACCGACACCGTGATGAACATGATCTGCCGGCCCGCCTGACCGAGCAGGTTCACCGGGTTCGGCGTGCCGAACACCGCACCGAGGAACACCGTGAGCAGCAGCAGGTTGCCGACGATGCCGACCGGCCACGCCCACACCTTGCGCCGCAGCCCGCCGATCGCGCTCGCGAGCCCGAACAGGTTGCCGACGATCTCGCGCCAGAGGATCTGCTGGTCGCCGATCACGAGGGTCGCGTCGAACAGCCACTCGATCGGGTTCATGCGGCGAGGCTCCGCAGGCGGTCGGCGTCGCCGACGGGCAGCGCGCAGACGAACGCCTCGCACCGGTAGGCGAGCGCGTCGCCACCCGAGCTCCGGGCCTCGAACAGCTCGAATCCGGCTTCGGCGAAGGCGGCGGCCTGCGCGTCGGTCACGACGACGGCGACGGATGCCTCGTGCCGACGCGTCTCGTCGACGAGCTCCGCCGCGTCGCCGGGCGCCGCGATGACGGTGACCACCTGCACCAGCGGAGTGCCGAGATCGACGAGCAGGCGCAGCGTGCCGCCGAATGCGATGGGGCGCGCGAGCGCGTGGTCGACGAGCGCGGATGCCGCCCGCTCCGCGGCCTCCCGGTAGCGATCGCCGGCCCCGAGCGCGTGCAGCAGCCGGGCCGCGTCGGTGATGGTCGTGATGCCCGAGGGCGCGGCGCCCTCCGCCGGATCCGCGGGCAGCGCGAGCCCGCGGGCGGCCAGCACCGGGTCGGCGCCGTCGGGTGCGGCGAACACGGATGTCCCGGCGCCGGCCTCGATCGCCGCATCGACCAGGTCGCGTGCGGCTGCCGCGTAGCGCGCCTCGCCGGTGGCCAGGGCGACCTCGAGCAGACCGCCGGCGAGCATGCCGGAGTCCTCCAACGTCGCGGTCGCGGTCGACGCGATGCCGTCGCGCGACGCGCGCAGCAGCCTCCCGTCCGCTCCGCGGTGGTGCTCGAGCAGCCAGTCGGCCGTCTCCCGGCCTGCCGTGATCACCCGCTCGTCGCCGAGCACCGCCCCGGCCCGTGCCAGGGCGCCGACCGCGAGCCCGTTCCATCCCGTGAGGACCTTCTCGTCCAGCGGCGGCGGCTCCAGCCCCTCGCGACCGATCCGGTCGCGCGCGTAGTACCCGCCCTCGTTGCGCAGGCCGTCGATCGTGCTCTCCGAATCCTGCGCGCTCGCGAAGCCGCCACCCGGAAGCCGCATCGTGTCGAGCAGGAACCGCACCAGGTCGCGGGCGAGCGCCTCGAGCCGCGGTGCGTCGGTCGAGCCCGAGCGCCGCGCGTCGGCGACGAGCTCCGCCGCGAGGCCCAGCAGCAAGGCGTTGTCCGACAGCATCCGCTCGTAGTGCGGCTCGCTCCAGTCGGCTCGCGTCGCGTACCGGAAGAACCCGCCGTCCACCGGGTCCCGCAGCGGCGAGGCGCCCATGCGCAGCAGGGTCCGCCGCGCGAGCGCCCGCGGCTCGCCGCCCATGCCCGCCAGGAACCCCAGCACCGGGGCGACCGGGAACTTCGGCGCCCCGCCGAAACCGCCGTGCACCGGGTCCTCGCCGGCAGCGAGTTGCGCAGCGGCCTGCTCGAG
Organism: Agromyces larvae; assembly: GCF_022811705.1. Lineage (NCBI taxonomy): Bacteria > Bacillati > Actinomycetota > Actinomycetes > Micrococcales > Microbacteriaceae > Agromyces > Agromyces larvae. The sequence goes on from NZ_CP094528.1 coordinate 1,833,964, forward strand.
TACGGCGCGCTCGGGCAGCGCGGTCTCGGGACCGAAGACGGATGCCTCCGCCAGCGCCTCGGCGACGGCCGACGCGGTGGCGTCGAGTTCGTCCCGCCGTTCGCGCCACGCCTCGTCGACCGCGAGCAGCACATCCCGGAACGCCGGAACCCCGCCCACGGCACGCGGCGGGAAGTACGTGCCGGCGTAGAACGCCCGACCCTTCGGATCGGCGAACACCGTCAGCGGCCAGCCGAGCTGGCGCGTGAACGCGCTCGCGGCGGCGAGGTACGCGCCGTCGACCTCGGGGTGCTCCTCGCGATCGACCTTGATCGCCACGAACCGTTCGTCGATCAGCGCGGCGACCTCCGGATCGCCGAAGCTCTCCCGGGCCATCACATGGCACCAGTGGCAGGTCGCGTAGCCGATCGAGATCATGACCGGCACATCCCGTTCGACCGCGGCCGAGAACGCCTCCTCGCCCCACGGGTACCAGTCCACCGGGTTGCCGGCATGCGCCCGCAGGTACGGGCTCACCGCGTCCGCGAGTCGCTCAGCCATGCGACCAGCGTATGCCCGCGATCGACCGGCACCGGCGCGGGCTGCACACGGGAGGTTAACCAAGAAGAGCCGCCCATCTCTGGGCGGCTCTTCTTGAAAGTATGTCCGGCGGTGTCCTACTCTCCCACAGGGTCGCCCCTGCAGTACCATCGGCGCTGTCAGTCTTAGCTTCCGGGTTCGGAATGTGTCCGGGCGTTTCCCTGACGCTATGGCCGCCGAAACTCTAGAACCAACGTGTCCTGTCCCGGGTGTTTCTCCGGGGGTGGGGGTTGGTGGTCTGTGTTTCGAACTGTGTGCACTGTTCGATTGTGTGTTGGGTTTCCGTCTGAAGGGAACCACAGAGTGGACGCGAGCAACCAGGAAATTCTTCGAACTGGGTGGTTGTCAAGTTGTTGGCTTATTAGTACCGGTCAGCTGCACAAGTCGTTAGTCCTTGCTTCCACATCCGGCCTATCAACCCAGTCGTCTACTGGGAGCCTCTCCCCCCGAAGGGGATGGAAATCTCATCTCGAGGCCGGCTTCCCGCTTAGATGCTTTCAGCGGTTATCCATCCCGAACGTAGCTAACCAGCGGTGCTCCTGGCGGAACAACTGGCACACCAGAGGTTCGTCCAACCCGGTCCTCTCGTACTAGGGTCAGATCCTCTCAAATTTCCTACGCGCGCAGCGGATAGGGACCGAACTGTCTCACGACGTTCTAAACCCAGCTCGCGTACCGCTTTAATGGGCGAACAGCCCAACCCTTGGGACCTACTCCAGCCCCAGGATGCGACGAGCCGACATCGAGGTGCCAAACCATGCCGTCGATATGGACTCTTGGGCAAGATCAGCCTGTTATCCCCGAGGTACCTTTTATCCGTTGAGCGACAGCGCTTCCACAAGCCACTGCCGGATCACTAGTCCCGACTTTCGTCCCTGCTCGACCTGTCAGTCTCACAGTCAAGCTCCCTTGTGCACTTACACTCGCCACCTGATTGCCAACCAGGTTGAGGGAACCTTTGGGCGCCTCCGTTACTTTTTGGGAGGCAACCGCCCCAGTTAAACTACCCACCAGGCACTGTCCCTGAACCGGATCACGGTTCGAAGTTAGACATCCAGAGTGACCAGAGTGGTATTTCAACAACGACTCCACGAACACTGGCGTGCCCGCTTCAAAGTCTCCCACCTATCCTACACAAGCCACACCGAACACCAATACCAAGCTGTAGTAAAGGTCACGGGGTCTTTCCGTCCTGCTGCGCGTAACGAGCATCTTTACTCGTAGTGCAATTTCGCCGAGTTCGCGGTTGAGACAGCTGGGAAGTCGTTACGCCATTCGTGCAGGTCGGAACTTACCCGACAAGGAATTTCGCTACCTTAGGATGGTTATAGTTACCACCGCCGTTTACTGGGGCTTAAATTCTCAGCTTCGCCTTGCGGCTAACCGGTCCTCTTAACCTTCCAGCACCGGGCAGGCGTCAGTCCGTATACATCGTCTTGCGACTTGGCACGGACCTGTGTTTTTAGTAAACAGTCGCTTCCCACTGGTCTCTGCGGCCACTCCACGCTTCCCCCAGCAAGTGGGTTCACGTTTCGGGCCCCCCTTCTCCCGAAGTTACGGGGGCATTTTGCCGAGTTCCTTAACCACGATTCTCTCGATCTCCTCGGTATTCTCTACCTGACCACCTGAGTCGGTTTGGGGTACGGGCGGCTGGAACCTCGCGTCGATGCTTTTCTCGGCAGCATAGGATCACCCACTTTTCATCCGCATCGCGTCTCAGCCATCATGAACCGCGGATTTGCCTACGGTTCGGCCTACACGCTTGCCCCGGGTCAACCATCGCCCGGGTTGGGCTACCTTCCTGCGTCACACCTGTTAATACGCTCACCGCACCAGACCGGGTCCCACGCTCCCCACCACGATGCCCCCCGAAGGGAACGGTGTGATGGTTCGGATGGTTAGCATTACTGGATTGGTGTGGGCGGTTCTTCGCCGGTACGGGAATATCAACCCGTTGTCCATCGACTACGCCTGTCGGCCTCGCCTTAGGTCCCGACTTACCCAGGGAAGATTAGCTTGACCCTGGAACCCTTGGTCTTCCGGAGGACGGGTTTCTCACCCGTCTTTCGCTACTCATGCCTGCATTCTCACTCGTGTGCCGTCCACGGCTGGATCACTCCGCCGCTTCACCCGGCACACGACGCTCTCCTACCGATCCGCACGACTGGACCACGAAGGCCTATCGATAATGCGAATCCCACGACTTCGGCGGTGTGCTTGAGCCCCGTTACATTGTCGGCGCGGAATCACTTGACCAGTGAGCTATTACGCACTCTTTCAAGGGTGGCTGCTTCTAAGCCAACCTCCTGGTTGTCTGTGCAACTCCACATCCTTTCCCACTTAGCACACGCTTAGGGGCCTTAGTCGGTGGTCTGGGTTGTTTCCCTCTCGACGATGAAGCTTATCCCCCACCGTCTCACTGCTGCGCTCTCACTTACCGGCATTCGGAGTTTGGCTGACGTCAGTAACCTGTTGGGGCCCATCGGCCATCCAGTAGCTCTACCTCCGGCAAGAAACACGCAACGCTGCACCTAAATGCATTTCGGAGAGAACCAGCTATCACGAAGTTTGATTGGCCTTTCACCCCTATCCACAGCTCATCCCCTCCATTTTCAACTGAAGTGGGTTCGGTCCTCCACGACGTCTTACCGTCGCTTCAACCTGGCCATGGATAGATCACTTCGCTTCGGGTCTAGGACCTGCGACTGAATCGCCCTATTCAGACTCGCTTTCGCTACGGCTACCCCACACGGGTTAACCTCGCCACAAATCACTAACTCGCAGGCTCATTCTTCAAAAGGCACGCCGTCACAGCTACAAGGCTGCTCCGACGGATTGTAAGCGAACGGTTTCAGGTACTATTTCACTCCCCTCCCGGGGTACTTTTCACCTTTCCCTCACGGTACTTGTCCGCTATCGGTCATCTGGGAGTATTTAGGCTTACCAGGTGGTCCTGGCAGATTCACACGGGATTTCTCGGGCCCCGTGCTACTTGGGATACCTCTCCGGGCGGCACGACATTTCGGCTACGGGACTCACACCCACTCCGGTCCGGCTTTCAATCCGGTTCGCCTATACCATGCACAATCACCGCGGCTGTCCGGCAGAACAGCCCGAAAGGTCCCACAACCCCGACCATGCAACCCCTGCCGGGTATCACACATGACCGGTTTGGCCTCTTCCGCTTTCGCTCGCCACTACTCACGGAATCACGGTTGTTTTCTCTTCCTGTGGGTACTGAGATGTTTCACTTCCCCACGTTCCCTCTACCCGCCCTATACATTCAGGCGGGAGTCACCAGGTCACCCAAAGGGCCTGGCGGGGTTTCCCCATTCGGAAATCCTCGGATCACAGCTCGTTTATCAACTCCCCGAGGCTTATCGCAGATTACGACGTCCTTCTTCGGCTCCAGATGCCAAGGCATCCACCGTTCGCTCTTAGAAACTTGAAACCACACATGAGTTCAAAGAAACCACCAACCCCCGAAAGGGCCGGCGGCGACCAATGAATAAGTCAACAACACCCTCCCCCCAAAGAGAGAAGATGCTGCAGAACAAATCCGAAACAACAACAAGGTTGTTTCTAAGATGCTCGCGTCCACTATGTAGTTCTCAACAGACGGCCAGAACCCCCACCCCACACCACCAACCGGTGATGCTTCATGAAGGCCTGAAGAAACCCGCCAACCCCGAAAGGTCGCGCCCGGTCCCTCAGGACCCAACAGCGTGCACGCACCGACCCCGCCCGCCCCGACCGTTCCAACCAACCCCGAAGGGCCGGCGTACTGAATCAACACGCTTGCGATCGATGCCTATGTCAATGTTCCACCCATGAGCACCCAGCAGGAACATTCGCCCTGCAATGGGCCTCCTGGAACCAGCAAGCTGGTCCAGTGCTCCTTAGAAAGGAGGTGATCCAGCCGCACCTTCCGGTACGGCTACCTTGTTACGACTTAGTCCTAATCACCGATCCCACCTTCGACGGCTCCCTCCACAAGGGTTGGGCCACCGGCTTCGGGTGTTACCGACTTTCATGACTTGACGGGCGGTGTGTACAAGGCCCGGGAACGTATTCACCGCAGCGTTGCTGATCTGCGATTACTAGCGACTCCGACTTCATGAGGTCGAGTTGCAGACCTCAATCCGAACTGAGACCGGCTTTTTGGGATTCGCTCCGCCTTACGACATCGCAGCCCTTTGTACCGGCCATTGTAGCATGCGTGAAGCCCAAGACATAAGGGGCATGATGATTTGACGTCATCCCCACCTTCCTCCGAGTTGACCCCGGCAGTCTCACATGAGTCCCCACCATTACGTGCTGGCAACATGCGACGAGGGTTGCGCTCGTTGCGGGACTTAACCCAACATCTCACGACACGAGCTGACGACAACCATGCACCACCTGTAACCGAGTGTCCAAAGAGTTCACCATTTCTGGCGCGTTCTCGGTCATGTCAAGCCTTGGTAAGGTTCTTCGCGTTGCATCGAATTAATCCGCATGCTCCGCCGCTTGTGCGGGCCCCCGTCAATTCCTTTGAGTTTTAGCCTTGCGGCCGTACTCCCCAGGCGGGGCGCTTAATGCGTTAGCTACGACACGGAAACCGTGGAAAGGTCCCCACATCTAGCGCCCAACGTTTACGGCGTGGACTACCAGGGTATCTAATCCTGTTCGCTCCCCACGCTTTCGCTCCTCAGCGTCAGTAAGTGCCCAGAGACCTGCCTTCGCCATCGGTGTTCCTCCTGATATCTGCGCATTCCACCGCTACACCAGGAATTCCAGTCTCCCCTACACCACTCAAGTCTGCCCGTACCCACTGCAGGCTAGAGGTTGAGCCTCTAGATTTCACAGCAGACGCGACAAACCGCCTACGAGCTCTTTACGCCCAATAATTCCGGACAACGCTCGGACCCTACGTATTACCGCGGCTGCTGGCACGTAGTTAGCCGGTCCTTTTTCTGCAAGTACCGTCAAGGCACAAGGCCCCTTCTTCCTTACTAAAAGAGGTTTACAACCCGAAGGCCGTCATCCCTCACGCGGCGTTGCTGCATCAGGCTTGCGCCCATTGTGCAATATTCCCCACTGCTGCCTCCCGTAGGAGTCTGGGCCGTGTCTCAGTCCCAGTGTGGCCGGTCACCCTCTCAGGCCGGCTACCCGTCGACGCCTTGGTGAGCCATTACCTCACCAACAAGCTGATAGGCCGCGAGTCCATCCCAGACCGAAAAAACTTTCCACCCCGAACCATGCGATCCAGGGTCATATCCGGTATTAGCTCCGATTTCTCGGGGTTATCCCAGAGTCCAGGGCAGGTTACTCACGTGTTACTCACCCGTTCGCCACTAATCCACCCCACAAGTGAGGCTTCATCGTTCGACTTGCATGTGTTAAGCACGCCGCCAGCGTTCGTCCTGAGCCAGGATCAAACTCTCCAAAAAAAATTCAATCACTGACAGAGAAACAACTGACTCTCGCCAAATTGTCCATCAATCAAAGGAATCCCACCCACCCCAAAAAGAGGCAGGCCAGGGTTCAAAAAATTGGCATTGAACATAGTGCACGCTGTTGAGTTCTCAAGAAACGGACGCACCGGGGTTTCAGCCTCTCGGCCTGCCCCCAGGGCAACCTGTCAACCATACCACCCGCTGCCGAGCAACTGGAACCGAAGTCCCGTTCCTCGCGGCTGTTTCACAGCCTCCCGAGACTGGTCGGAACCAGCCGGCTTCAGAACCGGATTCGGGATCGGAGTGGAGGTTCAATCTTAGGCTTGAAATCACCGAGTCGCAATGCTGCGCCTTCGAGGTTATTTGGCTAAGATCTTCGCTCGCTTGCTTGCCAGGAGCTTTTCGCTCTCTCGCTCGCCGCGGCGACATGGAATAAGTTACGCGGCGGTGCGGCATCCGGCCAAATCGGGCGTGCATCCCGGGCGTGTCGCATCCGCCGGGCACGCTCCGATCAGCCCGAGATCCCCGGAAACACGCGGGAGGCGGGGCATCCGATCGGATACTCCGCCTCCCGCGCTCGTCGAGTCGGCCGCCTGTCAGTCGACCTCGTCGGGGTGCGCGCTCACGCGACCCTCCCGCTCGAGCCCGGTGATGGCCGCCATCTCGGCCTCGTCGAGCGCGAAGTCGAAGACGTCGAAGTTCTCGGCCATCCGCGCGCGGCGGTTCGACTTCGGGAACAGGATGTGCCCGCGCTGCAGGTGCCACCGGATCACGACCTGCGCCGGCGTCTTGCCGTGCGCGGCAGCGGCCGCGGTGATCTCGGGCAGTTCGAGCAGCGGGTACTTGCCCTGGCCCAGCGGACCCCACGCCTCGATCGCGATGCCGTGCTCCGCAGCGAACGCGGCCGTGCCGGGCTGCTGGTGGTACGGGTGCAGCTCGATCTGGTCGACCGCCGGCACGACCTCGGTCTCGGCGAGCAGGCGCTCGAGATGGTGCGGCAGGAAGTTCGAGACGCCGATCGAACGCACGCGACCGGTCTCGCGCAGACGCTCGAAGCCCTTCCACGTCTCGACATAGCGGTCGCGCGCCGGACTCGGCCAGTGGATCAGGTAGAGGTCGACGTACTCGAGCCCCAGCCGCTCGAGGCTGCGCTCGAACGCGTCGGACACCGAGTCGAATCCGCCCTGGTCGTCGTTCCAGAGTTTCGTGGTGACGTACAGGTCCTCGCGGGGAACGCCCGATTCGGCGATCGCCCGGCCCACCCCCTCCTCGTTGCCGTAGATGCGGGCGGTGTCGAGATGGCGGTAGCCGACCTCGAGCGCGTCGGTCACGATGCGCCGGGTCTCGTCGGGGTCGACCTTGAACACCCCGAACCCGAGCTGCGGGATGGAGTGGCCGTCGTTGAGCTGCACGCGGGGAACGGTGGAATCGGTCATCCGCCCATCCCATCACGCGGGTCGCGGCATCCGACAGCCCGTTCGCAGTCCGCGATCACGCGACCGCGGCCGCCGTACGATGGAACGCTATGCCCGCCGCGATCCCCGTGATCTCCTACCCTCCCGAGCTGCCCGTCTCCGCGCAGCGGGAGGAGATCGCGCGCGCCGTCCGCGAGCACCAGGTGGTCATCGTCGCCGGTGCCACCGGGTCGGGCAAGACGACGCAGCTGCCGAAGATCTGCCTCGAGCTCGGGCGCACCTCGATCGCGCACACCCAGCCGCGCCGCATCGCGGCGCGCACCATCGCCGAGCGGGTCGCCGAGGAGCTCGGCAGCGAGGTCGGCGACCTCGTCGGCTACCAGGTGCGCTTCACCGACCGGGTGAGCGAGCAGACCGCCATCAAGGTGATGACCGACGGGATCCTGCTGAACGAGATCCACCGCGATCGCGAGCTGCGGCGGTACGACACGATCATCATCGACGAGGCGCACGAGCGCAGCCTCAACATCGACTTCCTGCTCGGGTATCTGAAGCGGCTGCTCCCCCGGCGGCCCGACCTCAAGGTGATCATCACGAGCGCGACCATCGACCCCGAGAGCTTCGCGAGGCATTTCGCGGATGCTTCGGAGCGGCCGGCTCCCGTGATCGAGGTGTCGGGGCGCACGTATCCGGTCGAGGTGCGGTACCGGCCGTTGGTCGCCGAGCGCGGCCCTTCGACGGGCTCAGGGACCGATGGCGACGACGATGAGGGCGCGGCCGAGGAGGATCGCGATGTGCAGCGGGGCATCCTCGACGCGCTCGACGAACTCGACCGCGAGGCGCCGGGCGACGTCCTCGTGTTCCTGAGCGGCGAGGGCGAGATCCGCGACGCCGAGCAGGCCGTACGCGCACACACGACCCGGCGCGGTGCGGCCGGGCTCACCGAGGTGCTGCCGCTCTACGGCCGGCTGAGCGCCGCCGACCAGCACCGCGTGTTCGAGCCGTCGAAGGTCGCCGGGGTGCGACGGCGGGTCGTGCTGGCGACCAACGTGGCGGAGACGAGCCTGACCGTGCCGGGCATCCGGTACGTGATCGACGCCGGCACCGCGCGCATCAGCCGCTACTCGGTGCGTTCGAAGGTGCAGCGCCTGCCGATCGAGCCCATCTCGCAGGCGTCGGCGAACCAGCGATCGGGGCGGTCGGGGCGCACGAGCGACGGCATCGCGATCCGGCTGTACTCCGAGGACGACTTCGATCGGCGGCCCGAGTTCACCGACCCCGAGATCCTGCGCACCAACCTGGCGGCGGTCATCCTGCAGATGGCGTCGCTCGGACTCGGCGCGGTCGAGGAGTTCCCGTTCCTCACGCCGCCCGACGCGCGCGGCGTGCGGGACGGGCTCGAGCTGCTGCGGGAGCTGGGGGCGCTGGAGGACGGGCTCCCTTCGACAGGCTCAGGGAGCTCCGCAGGCTCAGGGAGCTCGACAGGCTCAGGGAGCTCGACAGGCTCCGGGAGCTCCGCAGGCTCAGGGAGCTCGACAGGCTCAGGGAGCGAGGGGCCGCGGCTCACGCGGATCGGGCGGCAGCTCGCGCGACTGCCGATCGAGCCGCGCTTCGCACGCATGGTGCTCGAGTCGAAGGCGCAGGGCGTCAGCCGCGAGGTGCTCGCCATCGTCGCCGGGCTCACCATCCAGGATCCGCGCGAGCGTCCGCTCGAGCAGCGCGAGCAGGCGACCGCCGCGCACGCTCGGTTCGTCGACCCGACCAGCGACTTCCTCACCCTGCTGAACCTCTGGAACCACCTCGAGGAGCGCCAGCGCGAACTCTCGGGCAGCGCGTTCCGCCGGCTCTGCAAGGCCGAGTATCTGAACTACCTGCGGATCCGCGAGTGGCAGGACCTGTACCGCCAGCTCGTGCGGCTCGCGAAGCCGCTCGGGCTGCACGTGGCCGCTTCGACCGGCTCGGCGGGCGGGGTCGCGTCGAACCCCGACGGCATCCACCGAGCGCTGCTCGCGGGGCTGCTGTCGCAGCTCGGCATCCGCGACGACGCGCGTACCTCCTCGGGCCGCGGCGGGGCCGGGCAGGCCCGCGAGGCCGAGCGCAAGGGCCGCCGGCAGATCGCCGAGTTCCTGGGCGCGCGCGGTACCCGGTTCGCCGTGTTCCCGGGTTCGGCGCTCGCGAAGAAGCCGCCGCAGGCGCTCATGAGCGCCGAGCTCGTCGAGACCAGCCGCCTCTTCGCGCGGATGAACGCGGCGATCGACCCGGCGTGGGCCGAGCCGCTGGCCGGCCCGCTCGCCAAACGCTCGTTCAGCTCGCCGCGCTGGGAGCGCAAGCAGGGCGCCGCCGTCGCCGACGAGAAGGTCGTGCTGTTCGGCGTGCCGATCGTGCCGAAGCGGCGCATCCAGCTCGCCCGGGTCGACGCCGCGCTCGCGCGCGACCTGTTCGTCCGCCACGCGCTCGTCGAGGAGGACTGGGACTGGGGCACGCTCGACAAGCGGGTGTTCGCCTTCGTGCGGCGCAACCGCGACCTGCGCCGTGAGCTCGGCGAACTCGAGGAGCGGACGCGGCGGCGCGACATCCTGGTCGGCGACGAAGCGGTCGTCGCCTTCTACGACGCCCGCGTCCCGGCCGACGTCACCGACACGCGCTCGTTCGAGCGCTGGTGGCGCGGCGAGCAGCGCCGGCAGCCCGACCTGCTCACCATGACCGCCGCCGACCTGCTCGGCGAGGAGCCCGAGACCCGCGACGACGGGTTCCCCGACCGGTGGCGCCAGGGCGACCAGACCCTGAAGCTCGCCTACCGGTTCGAACCCGGCGCCGCCGACGACGGGGTGACGGTGATCGTGCCGCTCGTGCTGCTGCCGCGCCTGGACGCGACGGGCTTCGACTGGCAGGTGCCCGGGCTGCGCGACGAGCTCGTCACCGCGATGCTGCGCACCCTGCCGAAGGTGCTGCGGCGGCAGGTGGTTCCGGCCGCCGAGTGGGCGGCGAAGATCTCGGCCGAGCTCCCCGACGGCCCCGAGCGCGGCACCGCTCGCGAACCGTTCGCCGCGGTCGTCGCCGCCGTCATCAAGCGGCTCACGTTCGCCCCGGTCACGGCCGACGACTTCGACCTCGACCGGGTGCCGCCGCACCTGCGGGTGACGTTCCGCGCGGTCGACGATCGCGGCCGCACGGCCGGCAGCGACAAGGACCTCGCCGCGCTCCAGGCGCGGCTCGCGGATCGCGCAGGCAAGGCGGTCGCCGCGACCTTCGGCCGGTCGGATGCCGCGGCCGCGCGCCGCGACGGCGGGCGGCGCGGGCCCGTGGCATCCGACCTGCCCGACGACACCGGCGGGTTCGCCGAGGCGACCGGTCGCACCGCGTGGGAGTGGGACGCGCTGCCGGCGCACGTCGACACCCGGCGGGGCGGCAACGTGGTGCGCGCGTACCCGGCGATCGTCGACGACGGGGCATCCGTCTCGCTGCGGCTGCTGCCGACCGCCGAGGAGCGCGACCGCGCATCGCGACGCGGCGTCCGCCGGCTGCTCGTGCTCGCGACGCCCTCGCCGGTCGCCTACGTGCAGGAGCACCTCTCGAACGAGGAGAAGCTCGCCCTCGCGGCGAGCGCGTACGCCGGGCCGCGGGCACTGCTCGACGACGCCCTGCTCGCGGTCGTCGACGCCGAGCTGCGCGCCCGGCACCCCGACGGGCTGCTGCGCACCCGCGCGGAGTTCGACGCCGTGCGCGATGCCGTCGCGGCGGTCGTCATGGACCGCATGTTCGAGACCGCGGCGCTCGCGGCGCGCATCCTGAAGCTCGCCCGCGAAGCCGACAAAGCGATCTCGAAGGCCGCGAGCCTCACCCTCATGTCGCCGCTCGCCGACGCCCGCAGCCAACTCGAATCGCTGGTGCCCGCCGGATTCGTCTCGGCGACCGGCCTCGACCGGCTGCGGCACCTGCCGCGGTACCTCGAGGCGATCATCCTGCGCGTGCGCAAGCTGCAGGACGACCCCGGGCGCGACCGCCGCTCGCTCACCGAGGTCGAGGAGGCGACGAAGACGTTCGCCGATGCCGGCGGGCGCATCCCGATCGACCCCGACGCCGACCCGCGGCTCGTGCGGGTGCGCTGGATGCTCGAAGAGCTGCGCGTCTCGCTGTTCGCGCAGGAGCTGCGCACCGCGGAGGCGGTGTCGATCCAGCGCATCCGCAAGGCGCTCAGCTCGTGAACCGCGGCTCGTAGGCGGGCGCGATCTCGGCGAAGCGGGCATCCCACCAGGCGTCGTCGCGCTCGGCGTGCGCGATCGGGTCGTCGAGGTATCGGCCCAGCGCCTCGAGGTAGACGTGCCACCCGGGACCGTACTCGGGGTCGCTGATCCCGTCGTGGCGCAGCACGAGCCGGGTGCCGTCGCCATCGGGCACGAGCCGGACCTCGAGTCGGGTCTCGGGCTCGCCGCGGACCTGCCAGGTCGTGGTGAAGCCGCGCGGCGGATCGCACGCCCGCACGACCCCGACGCAGTAGACGTCGCCGCTGCTGCCGATCGCCTCCCACGTGCCGCCCACGCGGAACTCGCCGCGGTACGGCGCCATGAACCGGGCCAGCCGACCCGGGTCGGTGATCGCCTGCCAGAGATCGTCGACGTCGGTGGCGTAGCGCTCTTCGAGCTGCAGTCGCCAGGCGTCGCCGGCGCGTTCGATGCGGCAGTCGTCGGGGGTCATGGTCGCTCCTTCCCGGGGTGCGACGTCGTGGCCGCTCGTCTGCGGTCGCGCGCGCCGCGCGCGACCTCGGTGTGCAGCGCGTCGAGCGTGCGGCCCCACTGGACGCGGTACCGCTCGACGGCGGCGGCCGCGCGATCGACGCCGTCGTGATCGAGGGCGTACAGGCGACGCGCACCGGCCGGCCTCGCGTTCGCGAACCCCTGTTCGCGGAGGATGCGCAGGTGCCGAGATACCGCAGGCTGCGTGATGCCGAACTCGGCGCCGATGGCGTCGACCACGTCGCCGGCGGGACGCTCGCCGTCGGCGAGCAATTCGAGGATGCGCCGGCGTACCGGGTCGCCGAGGACGTCGAGTGCGTGCACGGCCCGATCGTATCTGTTTGCACGTATATTCGCCAGGGCTGATATCTTGACCGCCCGATAGACTCGACGATCGTGGGAGGGTACGGCGAACTGCTGAGGGTGCCGGGCGTCGCGCGGATCATCGCCGCACAGCTCACGGCACGATTCCCCTCGGGGATGCTCTCGCTCGCGTTCCTGCTGCACGTCGAACGGCAACTCGACTCGTACGGCGCCGCCGGGCTCGTGCTCGCCGCGACCTCGATCGGGCAGGCCGTCGCCGGCCCGCTCACGAGCCGGCTGATGGGGCGCCTCGGCATGCGGCCGGTGCTCATCACCACGCTCGTGATCTGCGCGACCTCGGTCGTCGCGATCGGCGTCATCCCGCCGAACCTTCCCGCATACATGGTGATCGGCCTCATCGGGGGCCTCGCGACCCCGCCCGTGCAGTCGGCGGTGCGCACGATCTACCCGAAGATGGTCAACTCGCGCCAGCTCACCCCCCTGTTCTCGCTCGACGCGTCGGCGCAGGAGATCATCTGGGTCGTCGGCCCCGTGGTCACCACGTTCGTGTCGACGCAGATCGGCACGATCTGGGGCATCCTGCTCGCAGCCGTGATGATGGTCGTCGGCGGCATCTGGTTCATCTCGTCGCCCGAGCTCGGGCGGGTGCGCATCCCCCGCTCGAAGCGCCGGCTGGGCGCGGTGCTCGCCCGGCCCGCGGTGCTGCTCGCGACCGTCGTCGGGTTCCTGATGATCGGCGCGTGCGCCGCCGTCGAAGCCGGCGTGGTCGCGGTGTTCGGCCACGACGGCGCCGAGGCCGGCATCGTGCTCGCGATCTTCTCCATCGGCAGCCTCGCCGGCGGCCTCCTGCTCGGCCACGTGCAGATCGGCCCGTGGGCGACCGCGCGGCGCATGCTCATCGTGTTCGTCGGCATGTCGCTCGCCGCCTTCGGCATGAACCTGCCGTGGCTGTCGGTCACGCTGCTGGTCGCCGGCATCGGCATCGCGCCCGCGCTCGCGGTGCTGTTCGCGATCGTGTCGGCGAGCGTGAAGTTCTCGGACACCGCCGAGGCGTACGGCTGGGTCGGCACCGGGCAGCTGATCGGCGCGGCCCTCGGGTCTGCGCTCGCGGGCTTCCTCATCGACGGCTACACCGCGGTCGGGGCGTTCTGGGCGGCGGCGGTGCTCGCCGGGCTCGCGACGCTGGCGGGCGTCATCGGGCGCCGGTGGCATCCCGACCTGCGCGGCCGCGACGCCTCGCCGATTCCCGACACCGAGCCGGTGCCGCTGACGCCCAGCTGATCCGACGAGCTGAACAGGACGGTACGGATGTCTCAGACCAGCGATCCCCTGCCCCTCGCGCCGCTCGTGCGCATGCACGACGGCCATCGCATCCCGCAGCTCGGGTACGGCCTGTACAAGGTGCCCGCCGACGACGCCGAGCGGCTCGCGCTCGCGGCCGTCGCAGCGGGCTACCGGCACCTCGACACGGCGACGCTGTACGGCAACGAGGAAGGCGTCGGCCGTGCCGTGCGTCGCGCGCCCGTGCCGCGCGACGAGCTGTTCGTCACGACGAAGGTGTGGAACGACGACCACGGCTTCGACGAGACGCTGCGCGCGTTCGACGCGTCCATGGGCCGGCTCGGCCTCGACGTGCTCGACCTGTACCTCATCCACTGGCCGGTGCCGTCGCAGGATCGGTACGTCGACACGTGGCGGGCGCTCATCCGGCTGCGCGACGAGGGCCGGGTGCGGTCGATCGGGGTGTCGAACTTCCACCCGCACCACATCGAACGGCTCGTCGACGAGACCGGCGTGGCGCCCGTGATCGACCAGGTCGAGCTGCACCCCTGGCTGCCGCAGCACGCGGTGCGCACGTTCGACACCGAGCGGGGCATCCTGACCGAGGCCTGGTCACCGCTCGCCCGAGGCCGGGTGCTCGGCGACGCCGCCCTCGACCGGCTCGCCGCGAAGCACGGGCGCACGCCCGCGCAGATCGTGCTGCGCTGGCACCTCCAGCTCGGCAACGTGGTGATCCCGAAGGCGTCGAGCCCCGAGCGCATCCGCGAGAACCTCGACGTGTTCGGATTCGAGCTCGACGCCGACGACCTCGCCGCGATCGCGGCGCTCGAGACCGGTGAGCGCACCGGCCGCGACCCCGACTCCGACTGACCGCGGAACGCCCGATGGCCGGGAATGGTTGGGGTGGGGCGGCGATCGTTTCCGAAGCGGAATCGAACCGTGATCGGACCGTCGCCTCAGGCGTCTTCACCCGGCCCGGGCCCGCCAATAGCCTGGCCGCATGAGACCTGCAGCGATACGATCGGCGGCCCGACGGCTCGCCCCGGCGGCGGGGATCGCCGCACTCACCGTTCTGCTCTTCGCGGGGTGCTCGAGCATGGGCGCGCCCGCCTCGTCGGACAGCGGCGCGGTGCCCGACCTGCCCGCCGTCGAGCAGAGCGAGGCCGGTGACGTCGGCGGGGTCGAGCTCGCCGCGCCGGACGAGAACCGCAGCGTCATCAGGACCGGCCGGATGTCGGTCACCGCCGACGACCCGATCGCCGCCGCCGAAGAGGCCGCCCAGCTCGCGACAGCAGCCGGCGGCCGCGTCGACCACCGCAGCGAGACGCCCGGCAGCGGCACCCAGTCGCCTCGCGCCCGACTCACCCTGCGCATCCCGGTCGAGCGGCTCGACGCCGTCGTCGACGATCTGCGGGAGCTCGGCACGGTGAACTCGGTGTCGCTCGACGCGGCCGACGTCACCCAGCAGCGCGCCGACCTCGATGCCCGCATCGAGGCGCTCAGCGCATCGGTCGACCGGCTCGAGGCGCTCATCGGGCAGGCGACGACCACCGCCGACCTCATCGAGATCGAGTCGGAGCTCACCACCCGCCAGTCGGAGCTCGACGGCCTCACCGCACAGCGCGACGCGCTCGTCGACCAGGTCGACTTCTCGACGCTGTCGCTCGAACTCGTGACCGAAGACGTCGCCCCGGTGCCCGAGCCCGCGACGTTCTGGGACGGCCTCGTGGCCGGTTGGACCGCCCTGGTCGCGTTCGGTTCGGGCCTGCTCGTCGTGATCGGCGCGCTGCTGCCGTGGCTCGCCGCGCTCGCCCTGCTCGGCGCGATCGTGCTCGGCATCGTGCTCGCGATCACCCGGTCGCGTCGCCGGGGATCGGATGCCACGACGGCGCCCGAGCCGCAACCGGCCGACGAGGCATCCGGTCACTGAGCACCCGCCCGACGCCGGGCGCAGAGGGGTGCGCCCGGCGTAGGCTGGCGGCGTGACGCCCGAGACGCTGCTCGACGACGACCTGCTGGACCGGATCCGCGACCGCGCCGCCGACTACGACGCGCGCAACGCCTTCTTCGACGACGATCTGCGCGACCTGCGCGAGGCCGGGTACCTGCGGGCGCTGGTTCCCGAGGAATTCGGCGGGCTCGGCTGGGGTCTCGACGACGCGGTGCGCGCGCAGATGCGACTCGGCGGGGCCGCGCCCGCGACCGCGCTCGCGGTGAACATGCACCTCGTGTGGACCGGTGTCGCGAAGGTGCTGCGCGATCGCGGCGACGACACGCTCGAGTTCCTCCAGCGCGAGGCGGGCGCGGGCGAGGTGTTCGGCTTCGGCATCTCGGAAGCGGGCAACGACCTCATGCTGTTCGGCTCGCGCACGGCCGCCGACCCGCAGGCCGACGGCGGCTACCGGTACACGGGCCGCAAGATCTTCACCTCGCTCTCGCCCGCGTGGACGCGGCTCGGCACGATGGGCCTCGACACCGCGTCGCCTGACGCGCCGAAGATCGTCTACGGCTTCATCGACCGCGACGACCCCGACGTGCGCATCCTCGACGACTGGGACACGCTCGGCATGCGCGCGAGCCAGAGCCGAACGACGGTGCTCGACGGCGCCTACGCCGCACCCGACCGCATCGTTCGGCGGCTCGACCCGGGGCCGAACGCCGACCCGTTCATCTTCGGCATCTTCGCGTGCTTCGAACTGCTCCTCGGAGCCGTGTACACCGGCATCGGCGGGCGGGCACTCGACCTCGCGGTCGCCGCAGCGCGCCGACGCACCTCGATGAAGCACGACGGGCGCCCGCTCTCGGAGGACCCCGACATCCGCTGGCGCGTCGCCGACGCCGCCCTCGCGCACGACGCGATCGAGCCGCAGCTCGTGTCGCTCGCCCGCGACGTCGACGCCCTCGTCGACCACGGAGCGCTCTGGTACGCCAAGCTCTCGGGCGCCAAGGTGCGGGCCACCGAGACCGCGAAACACGTCGTCGACCAGGCGGTGCGGGTGGCCGGCGGGTCGACCTATTTCACGGGGTCCGAGCTCGGGCGGTTGTATCGCGACGTGCTCGCCGGCATCTTCCACCCCTCCGACGACGAATCGGCGCACTCGACCATCGCGAACGCATGGCTGGGGCCGGTGGGCTGAGGGAGACCGGGCCGACTCGCTGCTTTCCCCGCCGTCAGGCGCGACGGCGGAACGGGGCGAGCGTGGCCCGCACCGTGTCGGCGGCGCCCCAGTCGTCGTCGAACTGCGCGATCACGGCGAGGTGCTGGCGCAGCTGGATGATCGGCATGCGCTCGCGCCATCCGGCATCGAGCGACGTCAACTCGGCGTAGCGGTCGAAGAAGGCGCGCGCCTCGGGCGGCGGCGCCGTCGTCCACAGGTGCGCCAGGTCGACCTCCGCCCACGTGTACGAGACGGCCGGGTCGATCAGCGCGGGTCGCCCGTCGGGTGCGGCCATGACGTTCTGCGCCCACAGGTCGCCGTGCGTGAGGCACGCGGCGCGCTTCGGCAGCAACTCGGGCAGTCGCGCGCAGAGATGCTCGAGCGCCGCGCGATCCGCCGCATCGAGCGCCGCGTGCACCCGGGGCTCCTCGAGCCACCGCAGCAGGCGGTGCCGGGCGAAGAACTCGAAGCCGTCGTCCTCCCACGCGTTGACCTGGCGACGTCGGCCCAGCCAGTTGTCGCGGTGCCAGCCGAACCGATCGTGGGCGGTCGTGGAGTGCATCCGGGCGAGCTCGTGCGCGAACCGCACCCAGAAGTCCTCGGTGCTCGGCCGCGGCGGCAGCGCGGACAGCACGAGCACGTCGCGGGTCGCGAGCACCACGTCGGGGGTCGCGATGTCGCCGAGCGTGCGGAGCGCGTGAAGCCCCTCGGCCTCCGTGTCGAAGGCGTCGTCGGACGGGGTCTCGGCGAAGGCCTTGACGAACACGGTCGTTCCTCCCGCGGTGCGGGCGAGGCCGGCAGCGGCCGCGAGTCCGCCGGTCACCGGTTCGATCGAGTCGATGCCGGTCATGCCGGCCGCGCGCAGCCGCTCGGACAGGATCGACGTGGAATCGGGAACCCCGCTGCTGTCCTCGCGCACCCGCCCAGCCTGTCGCGGTGCGTCGCCCCGGTGCAACCGGACGACGCGGAATCCGATCTCGCGGCCTCGATAGACTGACGGCGCGGCCGTGCTCGCGCCGCTGACCGTAGGGAGTGCAGATGAACGGCGTCCTGTTCCTGATCGCGATGGCGATCTTCGTGTTCGGCCTGTGGCTGTTCGGCATCGCCGAGACGGTGCCCGGGTTCCAGGCGCCGGTCTTCTTCGCGGGCATCCTGTGCGTGGCGATCGCCCTCGCCATCCCGACGACGGTGCTCGGTCGGGGCGGCGGACGGTGACCCTGCCGGTCGCCGACACGATCGTCATCTATCCCGCGGGCGACCTCGTCGCCCGTTCGCGCGTGGTGCACGTCGAGGCCACGGCCGACGGCCGGCTCGCCGTGATCACCGCCGCCACGAGCTGTCACCCGGTGGACGCATCCTGGCCCGACCAGCCCGCCGACCGCGCGGTGCTGCGCGTCCTGGACGGCGGCGCGGGCACCGCGTCCGCGATCGAGGTGCTCGACGCGGTGGTCGGAGCGACCGACGGCGACGTGCTGCACCTCGGCGCCGACGTGCCCGTGCGGCGCGGCACCGAGGGCTGGGCGTTCGTCGTCGCGCACCTGGTCGCCGCCGACGCGCCGGTCGCCGAAGGCGACGAGGTCGAGATCGAGGCGGATGCTGCGCTTCGCGCCGAGTTGTCCGCCGGGCACACGGCCTGTCACCTGGCCGCGCTCGCCCTGAACCGGGCGGTGGCCGGCAACTGGTCGAAGGAGTTCCGCACCGACGCGCTCGGCTCCCCCGACTTCGATCAGGCCGCGATCCAGACGTCCACCATCGTGCCGAACGGCTCGATCGATCGGTTCCGGCTGAACTCGTCGCTGCGTCGCAAGGGCTTCGACATCGCCGGGCTTCCCGCGCAGCTCGATGATGTCCGGGCCGCCATGACGGCGCAGCTCGCCGAATGGGTCGCCACCGGGGCATCCGTTCGGGTCGAGCGCGGCGGTGACGGCCTCACCGACCTGCGCGAGTGGGTGTGCGAGCTGCCGGGCGGTACGGCGCGCATTCCGTGCGGCGGCACGCACGTGGCATCCCTCGCCGAGTTCGCGGCCGTCGACGCGGAGCTCGCGCTCCTCGAGGACGGCGGCACCGCCCTGCTGGAGCTGCGCACCTCCGCGACGCGCCGCGACTGAACGGCGGGCGGCGCGCCCGCACCGTGCCGCCGACACCCCTGCGCGGGGTTACACTTGCCGCCGTGGGAATTCGCATCGAGAAGGTCGACCTGCCGGGCATCGGCTGGCGCCACGACCTGGTGACCGAGGGCGGGCGGCGCATCAGCGTCGTGTCGCACCGCGACGGTGAACGCGACCTCGGCCTGTTCGACGCCGACGACCCCGACGCCTGTCGCGACAGCATCCCGCTGAACGACGACGAGGCGGCGGCACTGGCCGACGTGCTCGGCGCCTCGGTGATGCTGAGCCGGTTGACCAGTCTCTCCGACGAGACGGCCGGGCTCTACACCGAGCAGATCGCGCTTCCGACCGATTCCCCCTACCTGAACCGCACGCTGGGCGACACGAAGGCGCGCACCCGCACGCACGCCTCGATCGTGGCGATCGTCCGCGACGGTGCAGTGATCCCGTCGCCCACGCCGACCGAGCCGCTGCGGCCCGGCGATGTGATCGTCGCGGTCGGCACGCGCGAAGGCCTCGACGGCGTCTCGCGTCTGCTCGCCAACGGTCCCGGCTGAGCGGCGCCTCCATGCACGAGACCACGCTGCTCCTGATCGAAGTCGGCGCGCTGCTTCTCGGCATGAGCCTGCTCGGGCGCCTCGCGATCCGCTTCGGCGTCTCGCCGATCCCGGTGTACCTGCTGCTCGGCCTCGCGTTCGGGGAGGGCGGCGTGCTGCCGCTCGACGCGAGCGAGGAGTTCTTCCAGGTCGGCTCCGAGATCGGCGTCATCCTGCTGCTGGCGCTGCTCGGCCTGGAGTACACCGCGGAGGAGCTGTTCGGCGGCCTCAAGTCCTCGCGCGCCGCTGGCCTCGTCGACGGCCTGCTGAACGCCCTGCCCGGTGCCGCGTTCGCACTGGTGCTCGGCTGGGGACCGGTGGCGGCCGTCGCGCTCGCGGGCGTCACCTGGGTGTCATCGTCGGGGGTGATCGCGAAGCTGCTGCGCGACCTCGGGCGGCTCTCGAACCGCGAGACGCCGGGGGTGCTCGCCGTGCTCGTGATCGAAGACCTCGCGATGGCGTTCTACCTGCCGGTGCTCTCGGCGATCGTCGTGGGCGTGAGCCTCGTGCAGGGTGCGATCTCGGTCGCGATCGCCGTGGCGGTGGTCGCCGTCATCCTCTACATCGCGCTGCGCCACGGGCACGTCGTGTCGCGGCTCTTCCCGGCCGACGACTTCGAACCGCTGCTGCTCGGCGTGCTCGGCCTCACGATGCTCGTCGCCGGGCTCGCCGCCGAGGTCAGCGTGTCGGCCGCGGTGGGAGCGTTCCTCGTGGGCATCGCGCTGTCGGGCCGGGTGGCCGAGAACGCGAGCCAGGTGCTCACGCCGCTGCGCGACCTGTTCGCGGCGATCTTCTTCGTGTTCTTCGGGCTGACGACGGACTGGTCCGACCTGGTGTCGATGCTGTTGCCCGCCCTCGCCCTGGCCGTCGTCACGATCGCGACGAAGGTGCTCACCGGCATGTACGCGGCGCGGCGCGCCGGTGTCGGCCTGCTGGGTCAGTGGCGGGCGGGCTTCGCCCTCACGCCGCGCGGCGAGTTCTCGATCGTGATCGCGGGGCTGGCGGTCGGCGCCGGGGTGACGCCGCAGCTCGCCCCGCTCGCGACGGCGTACGTGCTCATCACCATCCTCGCCGGCACGTTCCTCACGCGCCTGCCCGATGCCGCTTGGTTCCGCGCGGCGGTCAGGAAGCAGGCGGTGCGTCCGCCGGTGTAGCGGATGCATCCGAGCCGGCGTCGGCAGCTGCGTCGTCTGCGTCGGCCTCGGCGAGGAGCTCGCGCACGCGGGGCACCACCTGGGTCGCGTACCGCTCGATCGTCTCCATCATGACCTCGTGCGGCAGCGTGCCGTTCGAGTACTTCAGGTCGAACCGGGTCGCCCCGATGGAGCGCATCGCCGCGGCGATCTTCGTCGCGACCGTCTCGGGTGAACCGGCGTACAGCGCGCCGTGCTCGCTCGCCTCGGCCTCGAAGTGCGCGCGGGTCGCCGGACCCCAGCCGCGCTCGCGGCCGATGCGGTTGATGATGACCTCGTAGTGCGGCCAGAGCGTGTCGAGCGCCGCCTCGTCGGTCTCGGCGACGATGCCGGGCGAGTGCACCGCGATCGGCTGCGGTTCGTGGCCGAACTGCTCGAGCGCCCGACGGTACAGGTCGGCGAGCGGCGCGAAGCGGGCCGGGCTGCCGCCGATGATGGCGAGCACGAGCGGCAGGCCGTAGTGCGCGGCGCGCACGACCGACTCGGGGCTGCCGCCGACGCCGACCCAGGTCTTCAGCCGGCCGTGCTCGACCGGCGGGTAGACGAGCTGGTCGGTCAGCGGCGGGCGCAGGGTGCCCGTCCAGGTCACCGGCTCCTGGGTGAGCAGGGCGGCGAACAGCTGCAGCTTCTCTTCGAACAGCTCCTGGTACTGGCTGAGGTCGTAGCCGAACAGCGGGAACGACTCGATGAACGACCCTCGGCCCAGGATGACCTCGGCCCGCCCGTTCGAGACCGCGTCGAGCGTCGAGAACCGCTGGAACACGCGCACGGGGTCGTCGCTGCTCAACACCGTCACGGCGGAGCCGAGATGGATCCGCTCGGTCCGGCTCGCGATCGCGGCCAGCACGACGTCGGGCGCGGAGACGGCGAACTCGTGGCGGTGGTGCTCACCGATGCCGAAGAAATCGAGGCCGAGCCGGTCGGCGGCAACGGCCTCTTCGACGACGTTGCGCAGCACCCGGGCGTGCGGGAGCACCTCGCCGTCGGGGCCGAGCGTCACATCGCCGAACGTGTCGAGCCCGAACTCGTAGTGGCGAGTCATCCGCGCATCCCCTCCGTCGCATCCCCCACGGGGATTCCATGCTCATGCATCGACATGCCGGAACCCGCCGTGCCACGAGACTATTCCCAGCCGCGCAACGGCTGCCAGTGGGAGGATGGACGCAAGCCGCATGGGAATGCGGCGCAGCGTCGCGCGCGTTTTCTGCATACGGATGCATCGAATCGGATGCCCCTCGCACCCGACCACTCGGAGAGGACACGCGGAACATGGAGCGACCCGTCATCGGGATCTTCGGCGCCGGCAAGGTCGGCACCGCGCTCGCACGGCTGCTCGTGGCATCCGGTCACCGCGTGCTCATCGCCGGCTCGCCGCGCCAGACCGCCCTCGATCTCGTCGTCGGCGTCGTCGCGCCGGGTGCCGAAGTGGCGACGCCCGACGCGCTGGTCGACGCGGCCGACGTCGTCATCGTCGCCGTGCCGTTCGGCAAGGCCGCGACCGTCCCGTGGCCGCGGTTCGACGGCAAGATCGTCGTCGACGCCATGAACTACTGGCCGCCGATCGACGGCAACCTGCCCGACATCGACGCCGACCCGCGTTCCACGAGCGAGATCAACGCCGCACGCAACCCGGGCGCGCGCCTCGTGAAGAGCCTCAACCACCTCGGCTACCACGAGATGGAAGACGACAGCATGCCGCCCGGCTCATCGCTGCGACGAGCGCTCGCGGTCGTCGGCGACGACGCCGACGCCCGCGCCGTGGTCGCACGCATCATCGACGCGATCGGCTTCGACCCCGTCGACGGCGGAGCGCTCGCGCACGGCGTGGAGCTCGAGCCGGGGCATCCGATCTTCGGTCGCGAACTGAGCTGCGCCGAACTCGGCGCCCTGCTCACCCCGGCGCAGCCCGCCGCTGCCTGAGGCACAGACGCGCCGCCGGTGCGCTCGTCGCCGGTGCGCTCGTCGTGGGT
The DNA here is from genome assembly GCF_022811705.1 of Agromyces larvae. Classification (NCBI taxonomy): domain Bacteria; kingdom Bacillati; phylum Actinomycetota; class Actinomycetes; order Micrococcales; family Microbacteriaceae; genus Agromyces; species Agromyces larvae. The sequence continues at coordinate 1,856,759 of NZ_CP094528.1, forward strand.
GCGCTCGTCGCCGGTGCGCTCAGTCGAACTCACGCCGATGCCGCCGACGCACCCCGAGGTCGGCCAACCCGATCGCCAGCGCGACCGACACCAGCACCGCGACCGACAGCATGCCGAGGCCGTACGCGTCGTGGTAGACGCCGAGGTCGGGTTCGCCGGAGCCCGCCTCGCGGAAGATCGTCGAATAGAACAGCGACAGGGCGATCGCCGTGCCCACCGCCGTGCCGATGCGCTGCCCCAACTGGCCCACCGACCCCGCGAGCCCGCCCTGGCGCACCGGGATGTCGGCGAGCGCGAGCGTCTGGTTCGGCGAGATCACGAGGCCGCCGCCGAACCCGCCGACCACCATGGCGCCGGCCATCGCCCACGGCGTGATCGCCGCCGGGGTCGACAGCGCCGCCACCACGAGCAGCACCACGCCGACCAGCACGATCACGATGCCCCACACCACCAGCTTGCGACCGTAGCGCTCGACCAGCAGGCCGCCGCGCCACGAGGTGAACGCGCTCAGCAGGGCGAACCCGATCGACACCATGCCCGCGTACACCGGCGCGAGACCGAGCCCGTGCTGCAGGTAGAGCGTCGTCAACAGGAACATCGACGGCAGCGCCGCGAAGTACACCGTCGCGAGCGCCGTGCCGTTGCGGTACGACGAGATGCGGAACAACGACAACGGCACCAGCGGATGCCGCCCCGACGCCGCGTATCGTCGCTCCCACGCGAGGAAGGCGCTGACCGCGAGCACGAACACGACCAGCAGCCACCACCGCGACGGCTCATCGCTCGGCGACCCCGTCGTGAACAGGAACGGCCACATCAGCGAGACCACCGACACGGCGAAGAGCGCCAACCCCAGCGGGTCGAGCTCGAGCGGCCTGCGCTGCGGGTGCCGGGTCTGCGGCAGCACCCACACGGCGAGTGCGATCGCGCCGAGGGCGAGCGGCACGTTGATCCAGAAGATCCACCGCCAGCCGTCGGCCGGGCCGCCGAGGAGGATGAGCAACCCGCCGAGCGTGGGACCGAACGCGGTCGACAGGCCGATCGTGGCGCCGAAGATGCCGAACGCGCGGCCGCGCTCGGCGCCCTGGAACAGCTCCTGCACGAGGCCGAGCACCTGCGGCATCTGGATGCCCGCGCCCACGCCCTGCACGAGCCGGGCGGCCAGCAGCACCGCGCCCGTCGGCGCGAGCGCGCATGCGATGCTCGACAGGGTGAAGATCGCCAGGCCGACGACGAACAGCGTCTTGCGCGATCGCTGGTCGCCGAGCCGGCCCGCCGGCACGAGCGTCAGCCCGAAGGTGAGCACGTAGCCCGACACGATGAGCTGCAACTCGGTCGACCCCGCGCCGAACGCCTCCTCGATGGAGGGCAGTGCCACGTTGACCTTGGTGAGGTCGAGGATGGTGAGCGCGGCGACGGCCACGCACACCCAGTACGCCCGCCAGCGCTTGGCCGGCGTGAGCGGGATGGATCCGGTGGGCATCGCGCTGGACGACATCGGGTTCAGCCTAGGCGGTGCGGATTCCCAGTTCGGCCGGGGTAGGCTGCGAGTCGGCCGGAACGGGTTCGGCCGCAACGAGAGGATGCTCCGGATGTGCTACCCCGTCGCGTGCGACGTCTGCGGCAAGGTCACCTGGGCCGGTTGCGGCGAACACATCGAGCAGGCGTTGGCCGGTGTGCCCGAAGCCGACCGCTGCGGCGGCCACGCCGAGACGGCCTGACCCTCAGCCCGCGGCGGCCGCACGCGTGCGGTGCCGCCCGATCGGGATGACGAGCGGGGTTCCGCTCAGGGGGTCGGCGATCACCTCGCAGCGCAGGTCGAACACCTGCTCGACGAGCGGCGCGGTCACCACCTCGTTCGGCGCGCCCTCGGCGACGATGCGACCGTCGCGCATCGCGATGACGTGGTCGGCGTACCGGCACGCGAGGCCCAACTCGTGCAGCACCATGACCACGGTGGTGCCGCGTTCGCGGTTGAGGTCGGCGAGCAGGTCGAGCACCTCGACCTGGTAGTTCACGTCGAGGAACGTGGTGGGCTCGTCGAGCAGCAGGATGTCGGTCTCCTGCGCGAGGGCCATCGCGATCCAGACCCGTTGGCGCTGACCGCCCGAGAGCTCGAGCACGCGACGCTGCATCAGGTCGACGGTGCCGGTCGCGGCGAGCGCCCGGTCGACCGCGGCTTCGTCGGCGGCCGTCCAACGGCGGAACCAGCCCTGGTGCGGGTACCGGCCGCGGCCGACCAGGTCGCCCACGGTGATCGAGTCGGGCGCGATCGGCGACTGCGGCAGCAGGCCGACGATGCGGGCCAGGTCGGCCGGGCGCATGGCGTGCACGGATGCTCCGTCGAGCACGACCTCGCCCGAGCGCGGTGCGAGCAGGCGTGCGACGCCCCGCAGCAGGGTCGACTTGCCCGAGGCGTTGGCGCCGATGATCGCGGTCATCCGCCCGGGCGGGATGCGCGTGGACACCCCGCGCACGATGTCGTCGCCGTCGTACCCGAGCGTCAGGTCGCGGATGTCGAGTTCGCGGTCGGCGCTCATGCGCCACCTTCCCTTCCGGCTCGGATCAGGAGCCAGGCGATGTACGGCGCCCCGACCAGGCCGGTGACGATGCCCGTCGAGATCGGCGTGGGCAGGGCGTGCTGGGCGATGAGGTCGGCGACCTGCACGATGATCGCGCCGGCCAGGGCGGCCGCGAGCACGCGGTCGCCCGCGCGACCCAGCAGCCGTGCCGAGATCGGCCCCGCCATGAGCGCGACGAACGCGATCGGCCCGGCGGCCGCCGTCGCGAGCGCGACCAGCACGACGGCGATGCCGAGCAGCACGACGGTGTCGCGCTCGACCCGCAGGCCCAGGCTGCTGGCCCGATCGCCGCCGAGCTCGAGCACCCCGAGCCGACGCGTCCAGGCCGCGGCGGCGGGCAGCAGCACGACGATCGCGACCGCGAGCACGAGGAGGTCGGTCGCGCTCGCCATGCCGGCCGAACCGACCAGCCAGGTCATCGCCGCACGCGCGTCGGTGATGTCGGCACGTGCGATGAGGAACGAGGTGATCGACTCGCAGCACGCGGCCACGCCGACGCCGACGAGGATGAACCGCGTGCCCGCGAGCCCGCCGCGCCACGCGAGCAGGAACACCAGCGCGGCCACGCCGAGCCCGCCGGCCACCGCGGCGGCCGAGAGCCCGACGCCGGTGAGCCCGAGCACGGTGATGCCGGCGACCGTCGCGGTGCTCGCGCCGGCGGAGATGCCGATCAGGTCGGGTGCGGCGAGCGGGTTGCGCAGCAGCCGCTGGAAGATCGAGCCGGATGCTCCGAGCGCGAGCCCGACCAGCACCGCCGTGATCGCCCGGGGCATGCGCAGGCCCCGCACGATGAAGTCGGTCGCCGGGTCGCCGAAGCCGAGCGCGGATGCGAGCACGTCCAGCGGGGGCAGCAGCACGCTGCCGACGGTCATCGAGGTGACGAACAGCACCGCGCACACCGCCGCGAGCGACGCGGTGACGACCGCCGCGCGCCGACTCCGCGACATCCGGTCGGCATGGAACGACCCGCCCGCCGCGACCGACGCACCCGAGGGCCGCGTCCTCGCGCTCGCGTGGATCCGCCCGGTGGCGCTCACAGCTCGACGCTCCGCCGCATCCGCACCAGCGCGACGAACACGGGCGCGCCCACGATGCCCACGATCACGCCGACCTGCACCTCGGCGGGCGCGACCACCACGCGGCCGAGCACATCGCACGCGAGCAGCAACGTCGGGCCGAGCACCAGGCTGAACGGCAGGATCCAGCGGTAGTCGGGCCCGGTGGCGAGGCGCGCCAGGTGCGGCACCATGAGCCCGACGAACGCGATCGGGCCGCACGCCGCCGTCGCGGCGCCGCACAGCACCGCCACGACCGCGAACAGGACGCCCCGCGTCATCCGCACCCTCGTGCCGAGCGATCGGGCCAGATCGTCGCCGAGCGCGAGCGCGTTCAGCGGACGCGCCGCGAACATCGCGACCGCGAGGCCTGCCGCCAGGAACGGCCAGAGCTGGCCGATCACCGGCCAGTACCGCCCCGCGAGTGCACCGACCTGCCAGAACCGCAGCTCGTTCAGCGCGTCGACGTGCATGAGCACGAGCGCCGACGTCAGCGACGACGCGACCGCGGTGACGACCACGCCGGCGAGCGCGAGCTTGGTCGGCGTCGCGCCTTCGCGTCCGAACGACGCGATGCCGTACACGGTCACGGTCGCCAGGCCGGCGCCGAGGAACGCGAACCAGACCGCCGCGCCGACCGCGCCCGAGCCGGCCACGGTCACGGCGAGGACGACGGCGAGTGCCGCCCCCGAGTTGATGCCGAGCACGCCGGGGTCGGCGAGCGGGTTGCGCGCCACCCCCTGCAGCAGCGCCCCGCTGACTGCGAGCGCCGCGCCGACGAGGAGGCCGAGCACGGTCCGCGGCACCCGCATGTCGAGCAGCACGGTCAGCTCGGTCGGGGTGAGCGCACCGCCGGCGGTGATCGCCCGGGATCCGAGCAGGATGCTCGCCGCACACGCCGCGCCGAGCGCGAGCACCGAGACCGCGAGTGCCGCCGCGAGCCCGAGCCCACCGCGACGGCGGACGGGCGGGCGCGTGGCGGCCTGCGTCATTCGATCGCCCGCCTCACTCGACGACGAGATCGGGGTTCGCACCCTCGACGAACGCGGTGAGTGCCTGCAACTGGGCGGTGTAGTCGGGGTAGGTGTGCAGCCAGTAGGCCGGCCACGTGGTGGTCTGGCCCGCGGCGAACGCCGCGATCTGCGACGAGATCGGCTGGTCGGCGAGGGTCTGCTCGTTCGCCGGGTGGTTGCGGTCGTCGAAGAGCAGCACGTCCGCCTGGTAGGCGTCGGCGTTCTCGAAGCTCAGCGTCTGCCAGTACGGGAAGTCGGGGTCGGGCTCGCTCGGCACGATGATGTCGAGGCCCCACGAGCGCAGGTCGAGCAGCTCGGGCGCGTACTCGGGCACGGCGATCGCGTAGCTGTCGTCGTACGGGCTGATCGCGAGCGCAGTGAGCCCGGGCTTGGCCGCCACCGCCTCCTGGAAGGCGGCGACCGCGTCGTCGAACTCCGCACGCTGCGCGTCGATCACCGCGGTGTCGGCGCCGAGCGACTCGGCGAGTTCGGCGTAGCCCTCGATGAGGTCGACGATCGAGTCGCCCTGAGCGGCACCAACGACCGGCGCCAGCTCGCCGAGCTTCTTGCTCGACTCCTCGACGCCGTCCTCCAGGCCCGAGTACGCCTGCTCGACCGGCCACCAGTCGCCGACGATGAGGTCGGGCTGCAGCGCGGCGGCCTTCTCGACATCGATCTTGCCCCACTCCTCGCCGAGCACCTCGATGCCGTCGAAGTCGACGCCCTGCAGGCCCACGTCGCTGTCGAGGTCGCCGTCCGCGTAGATGCCGACGGGCGTGATGCCGAACGACATGAGCACCTTCGCGGCGTATGCGTGCGCGATGATGCGCTCGGGCACGTGGTCGGCGGTGTACGTCTCACCGTCGCCCGAGGTGTAGCTCCAGGCCACGTCGCCCGATCCGGCATCGGCGGCGGGGGTCGCGCAGCCCGCGAGGGCGAGGGCTGCGCTCGCGGCCACTGCCGCGAAGGGGATGAGACGGCGTGCGCGCATCGGGACACTCCAGGTAGGCGAAATGAGGTAAGCCTTACCTTAGCGCGACGACGGTGGTGTGTTCGACCGGATGACGCGCTCCGTCGCCGTGCGATCGTGGCGCCCGCGCTGTCGCTTGACAATATTTCTTGTCAATCCGTAGGGTGATGACTGTGGACGACATCCGAGTGCTCACCGATCCCGCCGTCGTGGAGGCGGCGCTCGATCCGATCCGCGCCTCGATCCTTGAGGCGCTGGCGGAGCCGGGGTCTGCGGCAACGGTCGCAGCCTCGATCGGGCTCACCCGCCAGAAGGTGAACTACCACCTCAAGACGCTCGAAGCCCACGGGCTGGTGGAGTCGGCCGAAGAACGCGTGTGGGGCGGTATCACCGAGCGATTCGTCCGTCGCGCCGCGCGGCGATTCGTCGTCGCCCCCGGCGTGCTGCAGCCGACCGACCTCAATCCCGACGCGGTCGCCGACCGGCTCTCGGCGGCGTACCTCATCGCGGTCGGAGCGCGAACCGTCTCCGAGGTGGGTGCGCTCGCCGGCCGCACGGAACCCCCGGCACGATTGCCGACCCTGACCGTCGACACAGTCATCGGATTCCGATCCGCTGGCGACCGCGCCGCCTTCACCGCCGACCTCCAGTCGGCCCTGGCCGAACTGGTCGCCAGATACCACCACGACGACGGACGACCACACCGTCTGACCGTCTCGTCGTACCCACGACCGAAGGAGTCGTCATGACCGATCCAATTCAACCCGACCCCGGGCACTCCGAGGACTCCGAGCTCACCGAGCGCGTCGAGTACCGACTCGAACGCAGGTACGAGGTGGCCGCCACCCCCGAGCAGGTGTGGGACGCGATCGCCACCGCAGAGGGCATCGCGACCTGGATGGTGCCCACCCGACTCGAACCTCGGGTCGGAGGCGAGGTGTCGTTCGACGTCGGCGCGTTCGAATCGACGGGCGTCGTCACCGACTACACGCCGACCCGTCGATTCGCGTATGAGGAACCCTGGCCGCCGGTCGGCGGCCATGACTGGTCGCAGGTCACCCCGCTCGCGACCGAGTTCCTCGTCGAGTCGACCTCGGGCGGCAGTTGCGTCATCCGGGTCGTCTCGAGCGCATTCGGGACCGGGGCCGACTGGGAGCGCGAGTACTTCGACGAGATGGTCGACGGCTGGGCCGAGATGCTCGATCGGCTCGTCGCACGATTCGCCGTGCCGGCGCACTGAGACGGAGGCATGGCATGCTGACCGAGGTCGCCGACGGAGTGTTCGTGCACGAGAGCGAGTTCCTTCAGAGCAACACTGTCGCAGTGCGCGGCGACGACGGGGTGCTGCTCGTCGACCCCGGCATCACACGGGACGAGCTGGCCGGCATCGCAGAAGACCTCCGAGAGCGGGGCCTGCCCGTCGTAGCCGGATTCTCGACGCATCCGGATTGGGACCACGTGCTCTGGCACCCCGGCTTCGGCGAGGCGCCCCGGTACGGCACCGCCCACGGCGCGGCCGCGATGGACGACCTGCTGTCGCAGCCGGACTGGGCGGCGCAGATCGCCGAGGGCCTGCCGCCCGAGCACGCCGACGAGATCCCGATGGAACTCCTGGGGCTCCTCACCGGACTGGCCGACGGAACCGAACGGGTGCCGTGGGACGGCCCCGAGATTCGGATCATCGAACATCGCGGGCATTCCGCCGGCCACGCCGCGCTCCTCGTCGAGTCGCGCGGCGTGCTCGTCGCGGGCGACATGCTCTCCGACATCCTGATGCCGTTCCTCGATCTCGAGGCCCCAGACCCGATCGACGACTACCTCGACGCGCTGTCGCGGTTCGAAGCGGTCACCGACGAGGTCGACGCCGTCGTCCCGGGGCACGGTTCGATCGGCGGGCGGGACGAACTGCGCCGCCGAATCGAACAGGACCGCGCCTACCTGCACGCAGTGCGCGACGGCCGCTCCCCCGACGACTCGCGGGTCGGCCCCTCCGCGCCGCTGGACTGGCTCGCCGACGTGGATGCCTGGCAACGGCAGCGGCTCGCCGACAGATCGCCGCGCGCAAGATCGTGAACCCGTCGGACGTGATCGAGCGTCCGGGACGCACCGATCGCTTCGAGGCGTGCTCGCGATGACACCTAGGGATGGGCGGTCCGGCTGCGGTCGTTCGTGATGCGCGTGCGGTCGGCCGCGACCGCAAGGGCGATACGAACGAACGCGGCGACCGAGAGCGAACTCGATCTCTCGGGCCAGGCGACCGCGAACGTGGCGGGCGGCGCATCGACCACCGGGCGCCACTCGAGTTGCGAACGCGTGTTCCGTTCGGCGACCGAGGCGGGCAGGAGCGCGAGCATGCGTCCGAGTTCGATCTGTCGGAGCATCTGCGTCAGGTCACCGAACGGCGGAAGGCCTCCGCCGCGCGGCACGTAGACGTGGCTGCCCGGAGCGGCCGGATGGTGCTCCGCTTCGAGGTCGGTCAGATGGATCCCGTGCCGACCGGCGAGGGGGTGGTCGGCGGGAAGCGCCAGGAGTTGGGGTTCGCTGAGGAGGGGCTCCGAGTCGAGGCCCTCGGTGTCGAACGGTTCGACCACGATCGTCACGTCGGCCTCACCCGACCGGACGAGCGCCGGCTGTTCGCGCCAGCCTGTGAAGACGACCTCGAGAGGGACCGAGGGCTGCTCGGCGTCGTACCTGCTCAGCACCTCCTCGAGCAGGCCGCCCTCGACGTCGGCCTTGACCGCCAGCACGAGCTTGCCACCGCGGACCCGCGCTGACCGCCGTGCCCGCTCCGTGGCCGCGTCGAGCGCGCCGAGGGCGGTGCGCGCCTCGACGAGCAACTCCACGCCCACCTCGGTCAACGCCACCCTCCGAGTCGACCGCTCGAACAGCCGAACTCCGAGGTCCGCCTCGAGCGCGGACACGGCGCGCGACAGCGCCGGCGAGGCGATCCCGAGCCGCTCGGCCGCACGCGTGAAGTTCAGTTCCTCGGCCACCGCGACGAAGTAGCGCAGGGGCCGGGACTCCACCTGATTCATGCCTCCAGGGTACGAGTCGCGACCGAAGCGGTCCTTCTCCACCCGATGTACGCACGCAAGCATGGTGACCATGATCGTCATCACGACCCCTACCGGCACGATCGGTGCCTCCGTCGCCGAATCTCTGTACGCCGATGAGCTGCCGTTGCGCGTCATCGCACGCGACCCGTCCGCCCTCGCGCAGACGCTTCGCAGCGACGCAGACGTCATCGCCGGCAGCCACTCCGATCCCATCGTCCTCGATGCCGCGCTGTCCGGCGCCGACGCCGTGTTCGTGCTCGTCCCACCCGACCTCGCCGCCGTGGACGTCGCCGAGCACTACCTCGGCTTCGCCCGTCCCATCGCGCGGGCGGTCCGCGACCACGGCGTCCCACGCGTCGTCGCCGTCTCCTCACTCGGCCGTGGATTCGCCGGCCCGGCCGGCATGCTCAGCGCGGCCTGGGCGATGGACGAGGTACTCGAATCGAGCGGTGCCGCCTACCGGTCGCTGCAGCCGGCCTTCTTCATGGAGAACCTCCTGCATCAGGCCTCGCTCATCCGCGAGCAGGGCGTCTTCGTGCTTCCCGCCGAGCCGGATCGGCCACTGGCCGCCGCGGCGACCGCGGACATCGCTCGAACCGCCGCCGGACTCCTGGCCGATCCGACCTGGACCGGCCAGGACGGCGTGCCCGTCCGCGAGCCCGTCGATCACACACCGAACGAGATGGCGCAGATCATGTCCGACACGCTCGGGCGAACGATCCGCTTCCGGCAGACCTCGCTCGACGAGTACGGCGCCCAGTACGCCGCATTCGGGGCCAGCCCGGCGAGCATCACCGGGATGATCGAGATGGCCGAGGCACAAGCCGCGGGCGTCTACCCGAGCGTCGCACCGGGCGGCATCGGAACCGGCTTCGCCGAATGGTGCGAACTCGTGCTCAGACCCGAGTTGACGCGTTGAGCCGGTGAGGTCGGCGGCCGAGCCGAACACTGCTCCAACGGCCGCACCCGGAAACGAAACTGCCCCGCCGTCAGGCGGGGCAGTTTCGATGTTGCGGACTGGTGGACCCAGGGGGATTCGAACCCCCGACCTTCTCATTGCGAACGAGACGCGCTACCAACTGCGCCATGGGCCCGTGACCGGGTAACACCATATCACCCGTGCGAGCCCCGAACGAATCGAGCCGACCTCACTCGATCAGACCGCCCGACGGCGGCGGCGGAGCACCGCGTCGAGGTCGTCGATGCCGGGGGTCGTCTCGCCGACGATGCCCATGCGCGCGTAGGGACTCGCCGGTTCGGCGACGGCCGACACCGACCCCGACGTCGGCTCCGCCTCCGCCGCCGGCTCGGCCGGTCGGGAAGGAAGGCGCGGCGGCTGGGGCGCGATCTCGGCGGCCCGTTCGGCGAGCTCGGCCTCCACGCCGGCACGGCGCAACTGCTCGGCCGCCTCGATCGAGGCCATCGCCGCGGCGGCGATCGTGCCCCGCGACAGTGTGAGCGGGCGCGGGAGGGGCTGCGGAGTCCACCCCGGCTCGTGCACCTCCTCGGCCGGGAGCTCGATGGGCTCGAACGGCTCGGCGACGACCGGCTCCGCCGGCGCGACGGCGACCGGCACGATCGCACGCCCCGCTCGCGCGAGCCGGGCGAGCTCGGCCAACGCCACGACGACGCCGACGGCCGCCACGATCGCGACCGCGGACGGCAGCCCGAACGGCAGGCCGACCAGGCCGACCACGAGCGCGAGCAGCGAGGCGAGCAGCAGCAGGCTGCGCCGGCCACGACGCCTCCGGAGTCGGCGGCGCTGCGCCGCGAGATCGGGTGCCGGGGCAGCGGCGGTCGCGACATCCGACTGCGCGACATCCGACTGCGACTCTGCCCGCACGACGTCGATCGGCGCCGTGGCGAGCGCGCGCAGCGCGAGCTCGCGCGCGTCGCGAGCCGCCTGCTCGGCCGCGACGCGCTCGGCGATCGCGAGCTGTTCGGCCGCCTCCGCCTCGGCACGGGCGGTCGCCTCGTGCTCGGCGAGGATGCGCTGCTGCGTGGCGACCTCGCGCGCCGACACCTCGAGCCGCACCGGCTCGGGCGTCTCGCTCGTCTCGGCGATGATGCGGATCGTCTGCCCGAGCCGCACCGCATTGCGCTCGGTCGCCAGATACTGCCGGCGTCGCAGCCAGCTCGGCAGCAGGTACGCGACCCAGAGCACTGCGGCGGCCGCCATCAGCACACCCCCGCCGATCACGTCCATGGGTCAACGTTAGGGGACGCCGCGCGCTCGACCGAGCCCGGGCCGGGTGTGTCAGCGATCCGACACGCGAAGTGGGGTCACCGCCGCCGCTCGATCGCTGTCGGGGATGTGCGCGGCGGCGGACGGCACCCGACCGTCGCGCCACCGGCCGAGCACGCCGCCTCGCCCCAGCTCTTCGGCGACGAGCGCGAACGAGAAGTGGTCGCGCCAGTCGCCGTCGATGTGGATGAACCGTCGCCGCAGCCCCTCGTAGCGGAACCCGAGCTTCTCGACGACGCGCAGACTGGGCGCGTTCTCGGGCCGGATGCAGATCTCCATACGGTGCAGCCGCAGCACCCCGAAGCAGTAGTCGGTGGCCAACGCCACCGCGGTCGGGGTGATGCCGCGCCCCGCGAAGCCCTGCGCGACCCAGTACCCGATCGAGGCGCTCGACAGCGATCCGTGCGTGATCGACGAGACGTTCAACTGGCCGACCAGTCGCCCCTCGTACTCGATCAGGAACGGCAGCGCGCTGCCCGCCCGCGCGTGCGCGAGCAGATTGCGGATGCTCGCCTTCGTGTCGATGATCGTGCCGCCACCGGGGTAGGTCGCCTCCCACTGGCGCAGCCAGCTGCGGTTGTCGAGCAGCACCTGCTCGAGCGGACGGGCATCGCGGGCCCGGATGGGACGGAGCACGACCTCGTCGTCGCGAAGGGTCGGCAGCAGCGCGGCCGGCATCTCAGTCGCGCGGGTCGGCGCCCCGCGCCACGAACTCGGCGAGCCAGGAACGCAGGTCGGGGCCGAGGTCGGGGCGGTCGGCGGCGAGCTGGACGACCGCCTTGATGTAGTCGAGCTTGTCGCCGGTGTCGTACCGACGGCCACGGAAGATCACGCCGTAGACGCCACCGGTGCCCTCGACGTCGCCCGCCATCTCCATCAACGCGTCGGTGAGCTGGATCTCGCCGCCCTTGCCCGGCTCGGTGCGTTCGAGCACCTCGAACACCTCGGGCTTCAGCACGTAGCGGCCGATCACCGCGTAGTTCGACGGCGCGTGCTCTTTCGCGGGCTTCTCGACCAGCCCGGTCACCCGCACGACGTCGGGATCGCCGGTCTCCTCGACCTCGGCCGCGCCGTAGAGGTGGATGCTGTCGGGGTCGACCTCGAGCAGGGCGATCACCGTCGCGTCACGCTCGACGTGCTCGGTGAGCATCCGCGTCAGCAGCGGGTCGCGTGCGTCGATGAGGTCATCGCCCAGCAGCACCGCGAACGACTGGTCGCCCACGTGCTTCTTCGCCCGCAGCACCGCATGGCCGAGCCCCTTCGGGTCGCCCTGGCGCACGAAGTGCACATCGGCCAGCCCGCTCGACTCCTGCACCCGCTCGAGCTTGGACTCGTCGCCCTTCGCCGTCAGCGTGTACTCGAGCTCGGTGGCCCGGTCGAAGTGGTTCGCGAGGGCGTTCTTGTTGCGCCCGATGATCATGAGCACGTCGTCGAGGCCCGCGGAGACCGCCTCCTCGACCACGTACTGGATCGCCGGCTTGTCGACGACCGGGAGCATCTCCTTCGGCATCGCCTTGGTCGCCGGCAGGAACCGGGTGCCGAGTCCTGCGGCCGGGATGACCGCTTTGGTGATCCGTTTCGTCATGCGGACAGCGTACCGGGCGCGCTCCGCGCAGCGGAGAGCGGATCCGGCCGATCCGACCGGTCGATGCGGGTTCGGCGCGGCACGGAGCATCCTAGGATGTCGCCATGCCCGACGATCCGGACGTCCAGAAGCGGATCCTGCGCGCCGAGCTCCGCGAGCGCCGCCAGAACCTGCCCGCGCACGAACGCGAACACGCCGCCGAGGGGTTCACCGCCCGGCTGCAGGAGCTCGTCGGCATGACCGAGGCCGAATCGATCTCGTGCTACCTCTCGATGCCGACCGAGCCCGACACCCGGCCCTTCGTCAACTGGGCGGAGGCCCGCGGCATCCGCGTCCTGTTCCCGATCACCCGCGAGGACGGCCTGCTCGACTGGACCGTCGGGGAGGAGCAAACCGAGTCGATCGGCCTGCACGGCGTGCCCCAGGCGCACGGCGAACTGCTCGGGCCGATGGCGATCAACGACGTCGACCTCATCATCGTGCCGGCCGCCGCCATCGACGCGACGGGCATGCGACTGGGCTGGGGCCGGGGCTATTTCGACAAGACCCTCGGTTCGATGGGAAAATGTCCTCCGGTGTACGCCGTCGTGTTCGACTCCGAGTTCGTCGAGCACGTCCCTCGCGAGCTGCACGACCAGCCCGTCAACGGCGTCGTGACACCGACCCGCATCGTCGCGTTCTGACCGCGCGGCGCTGCCCCGAAGCATCCGACGCACCACCCGGAGAATCCCCATGCCCACGTATTCCTACCGCTGCACCGAGTGCGGCAACGCCTTCGACATCCACCAGGCGTTCACCGACGACGCGCTCACCACGTGCGAGGCGTGCGGCGGCCGGCTGCGCAAGCTCTTCAACACCATCGGCGTGACCTTCAACGGGTCGGGCTTCTACCGCACCGATTCGCGGTCGGGCGGCTCCGGGGGCGGCGGCGGGTCGAAGGCGTCGGATGCCTCGTCGGGCGGTTCGTCGAAGTCGGATGCCTCGTCGACGTCGAGCACCGCCGGGTCGGGCTCGTCGGGCTCGGGCTCGTCGTCGGGCTCGGGCTCGTCGTCGTCCTCGGCTAGCGTGGCGTAGGTCTGTTGCACACCGACGAACGAGGGGGCGCTGTGTTCAAAGGCTTCAAGGAATTCATCCTGCGCGGCAACGTCATCGAACTGGCCGTGGCGGTCGTCATCGGCGCCGCGTTCACGGCAGTCGTGAACTCGATCGTCGCGAATCTCATCAATCCGCTGATCGGCGCGATCTTCCGCGCCGACAGCCTGGACGACGCCCTCGTCGTGACGATCCCATCGCTGTACGGCGAGGGCGCGCAGATCAAGTTCGGTGCGGTGCTCGGCGCGATACTCACGTTCCTCATCGTCGCGGCTGTGGTCTACTTCGTGTTCGTGCTGCCGATGAACACCCTGAAGGAGCGCGCCGAGCAGAAGCGCAAGTCCGGCGCGCCCGATCCCGACGAGCCCGAGAGCGAAGTGACCCTGCTCGCCGAGATCCGCGACCTGCTCGCGGCCGAGCGCGGCTCGCGCGGCGACCGGTAGGTCGGCGCACGGCGGACGCGAACCGCACGGTCACCAGTGCGGGGGCCGCTCCCGGGTGATGCGTTCGTCGTCGGCGCTCGCGTTCCCGCGCTTGCGCGGAGCATCCGGCTCGTGCGCCCCCGGCACCGCCTGCTCGGGCGACGGGTCGCTGCCGGGCGCAGGCGTCAGGCGCGCCCGTCGCGCGCGCCCGGGCGCGCGCTCGACGCGCTGGCGCGGCGCCCCGTCGGCTCCGGCCTCCGATCGCGGCTCGGTGCTCACGACGCCTCGGCGACGCTCCGCTCGACGGCGTCCGCCTTGCCGAGCAGGGTCGCGACCCGCGCGGCGACCGCGTCGGGGTTGCCGAACAGCTCGAAGCTGTGCACGCGCAGGTAGTGCCATCCGAGCCGGCGCAGCACGTCGGGGCGCAGCCGCAGCGACTCGCGCAGGCTGAGGTCGCCGAACGACGCATCCGTCTCGACCACCACCGCCTTGCCCGCGTTCGCGGCAGCCAGCGCGAGCCGCCCGCGGTACCCGAGCGTCACCCGCACGCCGAGCGCCTCGAGACGCGCCGCGAGGTCGGCGAGCATCGGCTCGGCACCGTGCGCATCCTCGTCGCGGGCCTGCCGCTCCTCGGTCTGGCTCAGCACCTGCGCGAGCGCCAGCACGCCGTGCGACTGGCGGTCGGCATCGATGTGGTCGGGACGGAACGCCGAGACCAGATCCATCGACCGGCGCGCCCGGGTCATGCCCACCGCCAGCAGCCGATCCCCGCCCGGCTCGCCGAGCGGCCCGAAGTTCGACAGCAGCCGGCCGTGCGGCGTGCGGCCGTACCCGACGGAGAAGATCACCCGGTCGCGGCTCTGCGCGACCGCCTGCTCGAGGGTGAGCACCGTGAACGGCTCGGCGCGGTCCTTCAGGATGAAGTCGGTGAGGTCGGAGCGCTTCGCGAACGCCGACAGCACGGCCTGGTGCACGCGCGCGGCGTGCCGGGCGCTCGCGGTGATGACCATCAGCGACTCGCGCGGGCGCTTCACCGCGTGCTCCATGACGAGCTCGACGACCTTCGCGAGTTCGGCATCGACGCTCTCGACCGTGCCCGTGACCGCGTCGGGCAGCCCGTTGCCGTCGACGTAGTGCAGTCGCAGGCTGCCGTGCCCGAGGAACGAACCCGCCCACGGCAGCGACTGGATGCGGCCGCCGTAGAACCGGCGGTTCACGAGTTCGGCCAGGTCTTCGCCGCCCGCGCGGTAGCTGCGGGTCAGGGTCATGGTCGGCAGCAGTTCGCCGAGGCGTGCGAGCGCCGAGTCGGCGTGCAGCGCGTCGACGCCCTGCACCGTGCGCGGTGCGGGAGCCGGCGACGCGTCGGGGTCGTCGATGCCGGTGTCGAAGAGGGTCGGCGTCTGCGTCACCGGGTCGCCGAAGGCGACCACCTGCTTCGCGCGGCGGATCGCGCCGAGGTTCTCGGCGAAGGTCGTCGCCCCCGCATCGACGAGGATCACCGTGTCGAACGGAATGGCGTCGTCGATCTCGGCCAGTTCGTACGGCGAGGCGAGCCAGACCGGCGCGAGCAGGCGGAACAGATGCGGCGCGCGCCGGTGCAGCTCGGTCGGCCGCACCCGGTCGCCGCGGAGCATCCGGCGCAGCTCGTCGGCCTCGTCGGCGTGGTCGACCAGGGCGACCCGCCAGTTCTCGGCGAGCCGCCACGCGACGAGCGGACCGCCCGCCGAGGCGTGCGCCTCGTCGACGAGCCGGAAGTCGGCTTCGAGCCGATCGAGCACCACCGTGTTCGCACCGAGCAGCGCCTGATCGGCGGCGAGCGCCTGCTCCAGCATCGACTGCCACCAGGCGAGTTCGAGCTCGTCGGCGACCCGGCTCTCGGGGACGTGCCGCTTCGTCAGGTCGACGAGCAGCGGGTCGAGTCCGGTCTCGCGCAGGCTGGCCAGCAGCGCGGTGCGCTCCTGGAGGTTCTGCAGCACCTCGGAATCCTCGGCGAGCCCGTCGAGCAGGTCGGTGAGCTCGCGGATGGGTCGGGCCGCGAGCTGGCGCGCGGTGCCCTCGAGCCCGAGCGGGACGTCGAGGCTCGCCAGGTCGGCGGTCACCGTGCGGTACAGCACGTGCACGTCGTCGATGCCGACCGGCACGGCGGGCACCGCGCCCGCATCGGAGTAGCGCTGCCAGAGGGTGCGCTGCTGCTGGATGCCGCGCAGCGCCGCGTTGACGTCGCCGACGTGCACCCCGGGGCGCACGTACTCCAGTGCCAGCCGGCGCAGCCGCCGGCGGTTCGCGCCCGACATGCCCTGCGCGTCGCGGCGCGACCCGGTCGCGGCGATGAGCTCGCCCAGCGGGCGGTCGTACACCGACGGCTGGAACCGGTCGAGGGTCTCGCGGATCGCGAGCAGCAGTCGCAGGAACACGCCGAGCTCGGCGATCGACTCGAAGGGCCGCAGCCGGGTCTGGCCGATGAGCGTGCGACCGCGGTCGAGCAGGCGCGGCACGTCGGAGTGCGCCAGCCGACGCGCCAGGTCGTGCGCCGCCGTCGACGCCGCCGCGGTGGCGAACACCGCGCCGTACCAGGGCGAGTCGCCGGGGCCGTACTTGAACTCGCCGAGCGCGGCGGCCCGCACCAGGTCGCGCGCCACCGCCTCGCGGCCGCCCGCGAGGGCGATCAGGCAGTCGTGGTCGAGCCGGGCGGTGGTCTGCGGGGGGTGGCGCAGCAGCGCGAGCCGAGAGAGCTCGCCGAGCGCGTCGAGCACCGAGACGCCCAGCGCGGGATCGGGTCGGCTCAGCGCACCGCGGTAGTCGACCAGCACCTTGCGCAGCCGCACGAGCGCGTCGTCGACGTCGGCGACCCGGGGCCGCTCCGCCTTCTCGTTGCGCGAGATCGACTGCACCAGCTCGCGACGCAGGTTCGCCGTGGTGACCGCGGCGCCGCCGAGGCCGACCTGGGCGAGCCGGTGCGCGATGCCCTCGAGGCTCGCCCGCCGAGGACCGACGACCAGCACCCGGCGGTCCTTCTGCACGAGCGCCCCGACCGCGTTCACGATGGTCTGGGTGCCGCCGGTTCCGGGCAGCGTCTTCACGACCAGCGAGGCGCCCGCCTCGATCTGGGCGATCACCCGCTCCTGTTCGGGGTCGGCGTCGAGCAGCAGGCGGTCGCCCTGCGGAGGTCGTTCGTCCTGCGGGACGATGGGCGCCGGCTCGGGGCGCACCGCAACCGTGGCGCGCGCACTGCGGTTGCCGGCGATCGCGTCGATCACGGGGTGGTCGAGGCGCACCGCATCGGCGGCCATCGCGGGCCCCACCTCGGCGAAGCTCGACACCACGAGTCGCGGCGCCACCCGGAACCACGGCAGGTGCGAGGTGAGCCCGCGGAGCCGATCGATCACCGGCTGCGGCTTGAACACGCCGTTCGTGAGCGCGAGCGCGACGAACGCGTCGGCGTCGAGCGTGATCTGGAACTGCTCGCGCAGCTCGCGCGCGAGCGCGGGGTTGAGGAACGGCTGGCCCTTCAGCTTCAGCTCGAAGTCGCGCCCGTAGCGGCGGATCGCGAGCGGGCGCAGCAGCACCGGCGCGAGGAACTCATCGCCCTCGTTGCGCCACGACGCGAGCCCGATCGCCAGATGCACCGACTCGATGCCGCGCACCGAGCGCAGCTCGATGCCCTTCTGGGTGATCTCGGCCGCGGCGAGCTTCGCGTTCCGCAGCGCGAGCTCGTCGCGGATCAGGCTCGACAGCAGCGTCGACTTGCCGGTGATGAACTGCGGCAGACCGCCCGGATGCGTCGTGGAGAGCTCGATGCGGGTGCGCGGCGTGTCGACGAACCGCACGAGCGGCGATGAGCCGCCCACCGCGGCGAGCTCGGTCAGCCAGCGGCGGTGCGCAGGCTCGGCGACGTTGCCGGCGACGAGGGCCGGGTCGCCGAGGCTCAGGGCGTCGGGGCTGGTGGCGTTGGTCGACATGGGATCCGGGGTGAGTTCGTCGGCGGCGGCATCCTGCTCGGGCGGGAGGAACCCCTCCTCACCGTCATCGCGATCGAGCCGTTGCACACGGATACCATACGGTGCCCGCGCCCCGAATCCCGGAAGCATCGCCGCGGACCTCGCACACGACCCCCCGCTCCCCCGTGCGGGCGAGCGCCCCGCCTCACGCGAGCAGCGCGAAGTCCGTGGCGTCGAGTCGGTGAGCGCGGGCGACGCCCTCGTTCGTCAGCTTGCCGTCGGTGGTGTTCAGGCCCTTGGCGAGCGCGGAGTCCAGCGCGAGCGCCTTGCGCCAACCGAGGTCGGCGATCTTCAGCGCGTACGGCATGGTCGCGTTCGTGAGCGCCGGGGTCGAGGTCGCCGGCACCGCACCCGGCATGTTCGCCACGCAGTAGAAGATCGCCTCGTGCACCCGGTACGTCGGCTCGGCGTGCGTGGTCGGGCGCGAGCCCTCGAAGCATCCGCCCTGATCGATCGCGATGTCCACGAGCACCGCACCGCGCTTCATCGAGGCGACCATCTCGTCGGTGACGAGCTTGGGCGCCGCCGCACCGGGCACGAGCACGGCGCCGACCACCAGGTCGGCATCGCGCACCTGGCGGGCGATCTCGTACGGCGACGAGGCGAGGGTCTTGATGCGGTGGTCGTACCGCGCGTCGATCTCGCGCAGCTTCGGCAGCGAGATGTCGAGCACGGTGACGTCGGCGCCGAGTCCGAGCGCGGTCGCCGCGGCCTGTTCGCCGGCCACGCCCCCGCCGAGGACCACGACCTTCGCGGGCGCGGTGCCCGGCACGCCGCCGAGCAGCACCCCGCGACCGCCGCGCGACGCGAGCAGCTCGGCCGCACCGGCGAGCGGGGCGAGCCTGCCCGCGACCTCGCTCATCGGAGTGAGCAGCGGCAGCGACCGGTCGGGCAGCTGCACGGTCTCGTACGCGATCGCCGTGGTGCCGGCCGCGAGCAACGCCCGGGTGAGCGGCAGGTCGGCGGCCAGGTGCAGGTAGGTGAAGAGCGTGAGGTCGCTGCGCAGGTAGCGGTACTCGCTCTCGATCGGCTCCTTCACCTTCAGCACGAGCTCGGCCGACCACGCGTCGGCGGCGCTCGGGGCGATCTCGGCGCCCGCGAGCCGGTACTCCTCATCGGTGTAGCCGGCGCCGACGCCCGCACCGGTCTCGACCGCGACGCGATGGCCGTGCGCGGCGAGCGCGTGCGCACCCGCGGGCGTGATCGCCACGCGGAACTCGTTGTTCTTGATCTCTGTCGGCACGCCGATGTGCATGAGTGCTCCGCTCGCTTCCGATTCGCTGAAGGGGCCACACCATCGTGCGCGTTCGTTCGCCGATCCGAAAGATCGACCGCACAGAATTCCGTCGAGGCATCCTAGACTGAGTGAAAATTCAGAAGGATGCCTCGCCATGACGGATGCACCGCAAGAACCGCGCAGCACCGGCCCGGCGCAGCTCGACGACCTCGACCGCGAGATCATCGCCCGGCTGCACGAGAACGCCCGGATCCCGAACGTCGACCTCGCCCGCGCCGTCGGCATCTCGCCGTCGACGTGCCTGGCGCGGGTGCGGTCGCTGCGCGAGCGCGGGGTCATCCGCCGCTACACCGCCGAGATCGACCCCGCCGCGCTCGGCTACACCCTGCAGGCGCTCGTGAGCGTGCGCATCCGGCCCGGCGCGCGGCACCTCATGGAGCAGATCTCCGACGACCTGCGCCGCGAACCCGAGGTGGCGCAGCTGTTCTTCCTGGGCGGCACCGAGGACTTCCTGATCCATGTGCGCGTGCGCGACAGCGAGCACGTGCGGCAGTTCGTGCTGAAGAACCTGTCGGCGAACCCCGCCGTCGCCCTCACCGAGACGAACCTCGTGTTCGAGCACCACACCGCCCTCACCCCCGGGCTGCGCACGGTGCTCTGAGCCCCTCCGCTCCCTGAGCCCGTCGAAGGGAGCCGCCGCGACCGCAAGCCCCCTGAGCCCGTCGAAGGGAGCCGCTTCGACCGCAAGCTCCCTGAGCCCGTCGAAGGGAGCCGCCTCGACCGCACGCCCCCTGAGCCCGTCGAAGGGAGCCGCTTCGACACGCTCAGCGGGCTTCGACCGCAAGCCCCCTGAGCCCGTCGAAGGGAGCCGCTTCGACACGCTCAGCGGGCTTCGACCGCACGCCCCCTGAGCCCGTCGAAGGGAGCCGCTTCGACAGGCTCAGCGGGCTTCGCAGCTCAGCGGGCTTCGACAGGCTCAGCGGGCCTCGCAGCTCAGCGGGCCCGGTCGAGCGTCAGGATCTCCCCCAGGTCGAGGCCGTCGGGCGCGTCGAGCTGCGCGTACGTGCACGACTCGGGGTCGCGGTCGGGCCGCCACCTGCGGAACTGCGCGGTGTGCCGGAACCGATCGCCCTCCATGTGGTCGTACGCGACCTCGACGACGCGTTCGGGCCGCAGCGGCACGAACGAGAGGTCCTTGCCGGTGCTCCAGCGGCTCACCGCGCCCGGCATGCGGTTCGTCGCGTGCGCCTCCTGGTCGGCCCAGGCACCCCACGGATGCTGCGACCAGTCGGTCTCGACGAGCGGTGCGAGCTCGTCGACGAGCTCGGCGCGCCGCACCATCGAGAAGGACGCCGCGACGCCCACATGATGCAGCCGGCCGTCGTCGCCCCAGAGGCCCAGCAGCAGCGACCCGACGATCGGCCCGGTCTTGTGCCACCGGTACCCGGCGACCACGCAGTCGGCGGTGCGCTCGTGCTTGATCTTGAACATCGTGCGCTTGTCGGGCTGGTACGCGCCGTCGAGCGGCTTCGCCACGACACCGTCGAGACCGGCGCCCTCGAAGCGGGTGAACCAGTCGCGGGCGACGTCGAGGTCACCGGTCGAGGGGGTGACGAAGACGGGGTCGGATGCCTCGGCGAGCGCCGCCTCGAGCTGCCGGCGCCGCTCGCGGAACGGCCGACCGGTGAGGTCGTCGTCGCCGAGCGCGAGCAGGTCGAACGCGACGAACGACGCGGGCGTCTGCTCGGCCAGCAGCGTCACGCGGCTCGTCGCCGGATGGATGCGCTGCTGCAACGCCTCGAAGTCGAGCCGGCCGTCGCGCACCAGCACGATCTCGCCGTCGACCACGCAGCGCTCCGGCAGGTTGCGGCGCAGCTCCTCGACGAGCTCGGGGAAGTACCTGGTCATCGGCTTCTCGTTGCGGCTGCCGAGCTCGACCTCGTCGCCGTCGCGGAACACGATCGTGCGGAAGCCGTCCCACTTCGGCTCGACGTGGCGGACGTCGGGGATCTCCTTCACCGACTTGGCCAGCATCGGCTTGACGGGCGGCATCACCGGCAGGTCCATCCGTCCATCATGGTCGCTCCGCTCGCCTGCGGGTAGCAGTCGGGGTCGACCCGGTCAAGGGCTGGCCGCGGCATCCGGATCGTCCTAGCGTGGTGGAGTCGGCGCCGTGCGCCCCGATCGCCGCGAGCGCCGCACCGACCCGAGCATGAGGAGCACCCGCCATGTCAGGACCCGACGCCCACGATCCGACGCCCGATCGCGACCTCGCCGACGAGGCCGTACGGGCCGCCGAACAGCACCAACGCGCCGAAGAGGAGGCCGACGAAGCCGAGGCGGTCGTGGTCCGCGACGACGACGGCTCGGGCATCCACGAGGAGCGGGCGCAATGACCACCGTCCTCGAACCGCCGGCCCCGCTCGAGTCGCGCCCCGGCCCGCCCGCGGCGCCGTCGCTGCCGCCGATCGGCCAGTGGTGGCCGCAGCTGGAATCGCCCCTGCGCCGCGAGATCCTCGAACGGCCCACGGCTCCGCTGCCGCACCCGGTGGTGCGGCGCATCCTCGACCTCTGCGACCTCGAACGCATGCCCGTTCCGGTCGGGTCCATCCGCCTCGGCGAGAACGAACTCGCCTACCTCGCCGGATGGCGGCGCATCGAGCCCGACTGAGCTCGGGCGACGGGCGGCGCGGCGGCGCGTCGCACCGCCTGGGTCAGCGCGCCGCGGGAGACTCGGGGCGTGAGCACAGCCGAGGGGGCCGGCGCGCGCGCCACCGCCCGCTACGACCGCGACAGCGTCGAGTTCTCGCGCGCCGTCGCGTTCTTCGACGCCGCCTACGCGTTCGCCCTCACCCTGCTGGTCGTGAACATCGACCCGCCGCCGGCCGAGGATTGGGCGACGCCGGCGCGCTGGGTGACGAGCGGGCTCGGCTGGCAGTTCTTCGGGTTCGCGGTGAGCTTCATCGTGATCGCCGTCTTCTGGCGGGTGAACCATCGCCTCGGAAGCGAGTTCACCGGATTCTCGAGCGGCACGATCACCGCGAACCTGGTCGCGCTCGCGCTGATCGTGTTCATCCCGTTCTCGACGCAGGGCATCAGCGACCCCGCCACCGCCGACGAGCCGCTCGCGGTCGCCGTCTACGCGGTGAACATCAGCGTCGCCGTCATGGCGCAGAGCGCCGTCTATCTGGTCGCGCGCCGCGACCGGCTGCTGCGGCACCCGCTCCCCCGACGGGCCGACACCGTGAACCTCATCGACGCGATGTCGACGCCGGCGGTGTTCCTGCTCTCGATCCCGGTCGCCTACCTGTGGGGCGCGGAATGGGGTCGCTGGTGCTGGCTGCTGCTCATCGTCGTCGGCCCGATCAGCGGGCGCTGGGCCGCACGCCGCGTCGCGCGGATCGTCAGCGAGGAGCGCCCGGCACCGCCGCCAGCTCCATCGTCATGAACACGCTCAACGGGTCGGGCCCGTAATCGGCGAACGGCCCGCACTCGGTGAAGCCGTACTTCGCGTACAACCGCCGCGCCGGACGGAAGAAGTCCTGCGGACCCGTCTCGAGGCTCATCCGCGAGTACCCGCGACGGCGGGCCTCGTCGAGCACGTGCTCGAGCAGACGCGCACCGAGCCCGAGGCCGCGCGCCGCGGCATCCGTGCGCATCGACTTCAGCTCGCCGTGGCCCGGATCGAGCTCCTTCAGGGCCACGCACCCGAGCAGGTCGTCGCCGGCCGCGATCACCCAGAACGTCACGTTCGGTGCGGCGAGCCCCGACACGTCGAGCGCGTGCACGCTCTCGGGCGGCGACTCGGCGTGCATGTCGGCGAGGTGGTCGGCGAGCAGACGCAGGGTGCGCGGGTCGGCGAGATCGCCCCGCTCGATGGTGATGCTGCGATCGGGAATGGCGAGGTCGGTCACCCGGGCGAGTCTGCCACCGCCGTGTTACGGGCGGATGTCGCGGGGCCGGGTGTGCGGTACGTGCGTGCCCCCGGCAGGATTCGAACCTGCGCTTCCGACTTAGGAGGTCGGCACTCTATCCCCTGAGTTACGAGGGCGGGGCCGTACGAGTCTACTTGGCCAGACGCGTCGCCTTCCTCCGATGCCCGAACGGCCGCTCGCGGAGCGCCCGGTAGGGTGGCACGCGGCGACCGGCGCCGGGGAGAGGAACGCATGAGCGGCACGAGGTTCTGGATCGGCGCGTCGACGATCGGTGCACTGGGTGCCGCGGCACGGGGCGTGCGGCGGCTCGAGGTCGCCGACGACGGCACGGCCGTGCTGGGCGAGCCGGTCGAGGTCGGCCCGAACCCGATGTTCCTCGCCCGGCGCGGCGACACGGTCGCGATCGTGCACGAGCTCGCCGACGGACTCGTCTCGACGTGGCGGCTCGACGGCGGAACCCTCGCCCCGCTGGCCCCGACCGCACCCACCGGCGCGGCCGACCCGTGCCACGTCGCGTTCGACGAGACCGGCCGGTTCGCGCTCACGGCGAACTACTCCGGCAGCCGGGTGACGGCCCACCGTGCCGGAGCCGACGCCGCGCTCGTCTCCGCCGTCGACTTCACCGGCAGCGGCCCGCGCGCCGACCGGCAGGAGGCCCCGCATCCGCACCAGATCGTGCCCGACCCCGCCCGCGATCGCGTGCTCGTGCCCGACCTGGGCGCCGACCGGGTTCGCGTGGTGCGGCTCGACGCCGACGGCGGGCTCGTGCACGAGGCATCCGCCGACCTCGTGCTGCACGCCGGAGCCGGCCCGCGGCACCTGGTCGTCGTCGACGACGTCGCGATCGTGGCGAACGAGCTGGACCGCACCGTCAGCGTCGTCGACCTCGCCTCCGGCGAGGAGGTCTCGACCGCTCCGCTCGGGCCGGACGTCGCGCCGCGCGGGCTCGGCGCATCCACGATCCGGATGACCCGGAGCGGCGTCGTGCTCGTCGGCGACCGCGATCTCGACGGCGTGCAGGCGCTGCGCTACGAGGC
Organism: Agromyces larvae; assembly: GCF_022811705.1. Taxonomy (NCBI): domain Bacteria; kingdom Bacillati; phylum Actinomycetota; class Actinomycetes; order Micrococcales; family Microbacteriaceae; genus Agromyces; species Agromyces larvae. The sequence goes on from NZ_CP094528.1 coordinate 1,880,986, forward strand.
ATCCGACCGCTCGCTCACCCACGTCGGCTCGCTCGCGACCGGAGGCCGCCACCCGCGCGACCTCGAGCTCACCGCCGACGAGCGCCATCTCGTCGTCGCCGACCAGGGCTCGGACTCGCTCGCGATCGTCGCTCTCGACGCCGCGGGCGTGCCGGTCTCGGTCGTCGCGTCGATCGCGACCGAAGCGCCCGCCTGCGTGCTGCGCGCCTGAAGGCGCGGCCGCACGTCCTGCCGGGCGCGAGCGGAGCGGGCCGTGCTCGGCCGAGCACGACTACGCGGGCGGGTAGAGGTATAGCGCCGACCCCACCGGAATGGTGCGCACGTGGTACGAGTGGTCGCTGTTCTGGTTGTACTCCTCGATCGTGACCGTGCCGTCGCCGTTCACCGCCTGCACGTACGCGACGTGGTTGTACGGGAACCAGGCGACCGCACCGACGATCGGCTCACTGCTGGTCTGCCGGCCGCGCGACACCCACTCGTCGGCCCACGCGTAGGCGCTGCCCGACGCGAGGTTCGACCAGTCCCATTTCCACGGCGCCGAGGTCACGCCCTGGTCGCGATTCATGCGCCACGCGACGAAGTCGACGCACTCGCGGAAGTAGTACCGCAGCGGAGACAACCCGCCGCCGTAGTCGTCGGGCGTCTGGTCCCACCAGGGATAGTCGTCGCCCTCGGCCTGCTGAGCCGGGGTGTAATACGCGCCCGAGTGGTTGGCGACGCTCGCCGCCCACGCCGCCTGATCGGCGGCCTCCTGCTCGGCGGCGATGCGGTCGATCTCGGCCTTCGTCGTCACCGCGTAGGCATCGGTCGACACCGCCCCCTCGCTGGCGAGGATCGAGACGTCCAACGCCTGCGCTCCGGCGAGCGTGTTGCGGAAGAAGCTCGACGGGCCGCCGGCACCCGTGCCCGGTGCGAACGCGTAGGCCGGCAGCGCCACCGTGCCGACGATCGCGGGCACCACGAGCACGGTCGCGAAGACCCTCGCCGGGCCGTTGCGCCGCCGACGCTCGGCGACGGGACGGGCGGGACGGACGGAATGCGACGGAGCCGCCGGTGCGGCGGGTGGGGTCGAGGCAGCGGGGGCTGAAGCGGCCGGTGCCGCGGACGCAGACGCCGCCGTGGTTGCAGACGCCGCCGAGGTTGCAGGCGCCGCCGCGGACGCAGACGCTGCGGAGACAGACGGCACCGCGGAGGCAGGCGCTGCGGCCGGCACGGTGGCGGGCGACGGCGCCGACGTCGACGGCGTCGACGGCGCCGACGTCGCCGACGTCGCGGTCGGCATCGGCCGCGAGGTATCCGATCGTCGTTGCTCGGCGCGCGAGGCGACCGGCGCCGATGCGACGCCGCCCGCCCGCGAGGCCTCGGCACGACGAGCTTCGGCCCGCGAGACGTGCGGGGACGGCTGCGGCGCCTCGGGCTTCGCGAGCAGGTCGAACTCCGCGGCGGCGCTCGGCTGCAGCGCGGCCGTCGAGCGCGGCGCGAGGCCCGGCCTCGGTGCGGTGCGGGGCTGCGGCGTCACGTCGAAGTTCGGCACCGAACCGGGTCGCGGCGCAGCGGGCGGAACGGTGTTCGCCTGCGGCACGGGGTTCGCCGGCGGCACGGTCGGCCGCGGAGGAGTCGGCTGCGGCGAGAACAGCGGCGCAGCGGCCGGCTGCGCGGGGCCCGGCTGTACGGCCGGCTGGGCGACGCCCGCCCGGTTCGCGTACGGCTGCGGCGCGGCCGGCTGCGATGCCAGCGGCATCGGCGGCGGCGTGGCACGCAGGTCTCGGCGGGCGGGGTGGGCGCCCGAGGTCGGACCGGAGAACCCAGCGGGCGCACCGCCCGCAGCACGGGTTCCCGACGACTCGGCGCGGCGCAGATCACGCCTCGACGGCTGGGCGCCGCCGATGTCGTCACCGCTCAAGAGCTGCACCTCCGGGGGAACAGACGCGTCGCGGTGCAGCACGACGCGGGGGCTCGGTACTCGGCTCGAAGCGGGACTCGGTGCCTCGAACTCGTCCAACCATAGGGCACGCACGCCCCGATGTCACGATCACGCGGCTTGCAGATACTCGCCCCACTGCGGCAGCGGTCGCTCGAATCCGCGCACGACCCAATCGTGTCCGTGCGGCATCTGCGGCGTGAACCGCAGGTCCCACCCCATCTCGGCCGGCGTGTGGTCGCCCTTCGCGTTGTTGCAGCGCAGGCAGCACGCGACCAGGTTCTCCCAGGTGTCGCGGCCGCCACGCGAGCGCGGCAGCACGTGGTCGATCGTCGCCGCGGACTTGCCGCAATACGCGCACCGGTGCTCGTCGCGGCGCAGCACGCCGCGCCGGCTCACCGGGATGTGCGCCATCCGCGGCGGTCTCACGTACCGGGTCAGCACGATGACGCTCGGGCGGTCCCACGGGCCGCTGGTGCCGAGGACCGGGTGGTCGTCGTCGCGGACGATGACGGTGGCTTTCTGGTGCATGACGAGCAGGAGCGCCCGCTTGAACGAGACGACGGCGAGCGGTTCATAGCCCGCGTTCAGCACGAGTGTGCGCACGGAGTGCCTTTCGATCGGTGCTGGATGGCTTCCAGCCGCGTGAACAGGACACGATCCGAGCGGGTCGGGGTGCGGATATCGCGACGCGCGCCGAAGGGACGGACCCCTGCGGAGACGAAGAACGGGCACCGTCCAGAGAACGGTGCCCGTCGGCATGATGGTCGCGCTGCCCGCGAGGCTGACTGCTGCGGCGCTGATCGAAGAGCGCGCGCGCACCCGTGGAATGGATGCCTTGCACTCGGATCATCGCCCGCCTCCTCGGATGGCTCGGATCGTCGAGGTCCAGGCTAAACCGCGAACGGCGTGCCGGAACCCCCCGGCACGCCGTTCGGCGTGCGCGTCACGCGATGTTCACGCAGGATGCGCACTCACACGCCGATGCGCACGATGCGGTAGTCGCTCGTCCAGATCGGCTGGATGCGCACCGATGCGCCCTCGTACGGCGCGTGCAGGATCATCCCGCCGCCAGCGTAGAAGCCGTCGTGACCGGACATGATGACCAGGTCGCCCGGCACCGCTGCCGACTCCGCGATCGTGCTGCCCGCCGCCCCCTGACCCGCGGACGAGTGCGGCAGCGAGATGCCGAACTGCGCGAACACGTACATGACGAAGCCCGAGCAGTCGAAGCCGGCCGGCGTCGCGCCGCCGTAGACGTACGGGGTGCCGATGTACTGCGTTGCGACGTTGTACACCGCGGCGAGGTCGTACGACGGGTACGGCGGGTTCGCGAGGAGGTCGCTCACGGACGGCCCGGTGTATCCGGCCGCGTACGACGCCATCTGCGCCTCGGCGGCCTGGCGGGCGGCCTCGGCGGCGGCCGCCGCTTCGGCGGCGGCGCGGATCTCGTCGCCCGTCGTGGTGGCGAGTCCGTCGGTGGTCACCGGTGCGGCGATCACGTCCTCGGCCACCTCGACCGACTGCGGGTTGGCCTTGGTGAGACGGGCCTCGGCCGATTCGGCGAACTGCGGCCCGTTGCTGCCGGGCGCGAACGCGTACGCGGGGATCGCGAGCGTGCCGACGATGCCGGCCGAGATCGCCATCACGGCGACGTTCGCGACGCCGCCGCGGCGCAACCGCCGGGTCGACGCGAGCGCGGGGGTCGCCTCGGCGGTGCGGCGTCCGGCGCGCACGGCGGCACCGAGGTCGGCGACGGCGGGCGATTCGGGCCCGGTGTCGGCCGGGGCGAGGGGGATCTGGGGGGCGGTTCGGGTCTTCGCGGCCTTGGCGGTCGATCGGAGCGATCGCCGGGGGCCGGTGCCGCGGAGGCGGCGCCAGGGGGAACGAGCCAAAAGAGGGTACCTCCGTCGCCCGCGGCCCTGAGGCCGGCCCACCTGGCTCGCCTTGCGGCGCTTCACGGGTTTCCCGGTCGAGCGGTGGAACCAGGGGCGTCTCGACCTCGGCCCGCCGACTGGCTTCTGCCGGCGAACTCGAACGAGGATACGTGACGACCCCTCGAATGTCACATCCGGGTAACGGAACGGTCACGATTCGGGACGATCGGCCCGAGACCGGGCGCCGCCCGAAGCCGGATCGGCCGCCGAGATCAGTCGCCGATGAACAGGTGCCCGGCCACCTCGGTGGGCAGTTCGAGACCGCCCTCGACGCCCTCGACCGTCACCCGCACGTAGCTGCCGGCCGGGCTGAACTCGGCCGTCGCCCCCGGCACGATGCCCGCCTCCTTCAGCTGGGCCAGCAGTTCGGGGTCGAACTGCACCGGCTCGGCGAGTCGACGCACCACGCCGCGCACGGGCTGATCGGTGTCGGAGAGCGTGTCGAGCAGGTTGCGCACGCCGTGCAGGAAGCGCTCGGCAGGCGGCAGGCCCAGCTCCTCGAGCCCGGGGATCGGGTTGCCGTAGGGCGACTCCGTCGGCCCGCCGAGCAGTTCGACGAGCCGGCGCTCGACCTGTTCGCTCATCACGTGCTCCCAGCGGCAGGCCTCGTCGTGCACGTACTCCCAGTCGAGCCCGATCACGTCGGCCAGCAGACGCTCGGCCAGCCGGTGCTTGCGCATGACGTGCACGGCCTTGCTGCGGCCCGAGGGAGTGAGCTCGAGATGACGGTCGTCGGAGACGACGACCAGGCCGTCGCGCTCCATGCGGGCGACGGTCTGCGACACGGTCGGCCCGGAGTGCCCGAGCCGCTCCGAGATGCGCGCACGGAGGGGCACGATGCCCTCCTCCTCGAGGTCGAGGATGGTCCGCAGATACATCTCGGTCGTGTCGATGAGATCGGTCACTCCGCCCCTCCGTTTCGTCGTCGACCAGCCTACCCGTGATCCGAGGGCGATCGGGCGAGCCGCCGCGCGGCCGCTGACTAGAATCGTGCCCATGCCGAGCCTCGTCATTCCCAGCGACCTCCTGCCCGCCGACGGACGATTCGGCTGCGGCCCGTCGAAGGTGCGCCCGTCGCAGCTCGCCCACCTCGCGGCGGTCGGCCCCGCGCTGCTCGGCACCTCGCACCGCCAGGCTCCCGTCAAGCAACTCGTGGGCCGGGTGCGCGAGGGCCTCGCCGACCTGTTCGCCCTGCCCGACGGCTATGAGGTCGTCCTCGGCAACGGCGGCTCGACCGCCTTCTGGGACATGGCCGCCTTCGGGTTGATCGAGCGTCGCGCGCAGCTGTGCGCCTTCGGCGAGTTCGGCTCGAAGTTCGCCGCGGCGGCGAACGCCCCGTGGCTCGAGGCGCCCGACGTGCGCACCGCGGCGGCCGGCACCCGCAGCGAGCCCCAGGCGGTCGCCGGCGTCGACGTCTACGCCTGGCCGCACAACGAGACCTCGACCGGGGTGATGGCTCCGGTGCGCCGGGTCGCGGGCGACGACGGTGCGCTCACCGTGATCGACGCGACCAGCGCGGCGGGCGGCGTCGCCGTCGACGCGACCGAGTTCGACGCCTACTACTTCGCCCCGCAGAAGAACTTCGCCTCGGACGGCGGGCTCTGGTTCGCGCTGCTGTCGCCCGCGGCGGTCGAGCGCATCGAACGCGTGGCGGCGAGCGGACGCTACATCCCCGAGTTCCTGTCGCTGAAGAACGCGGTCGACAACTCGCGGCTGAACCAGACGCTGAACACGCCCGCCCTCGCCACCCTGCTGCTCATGGAGAACCAGCTCGAGTGGATGAACGCCGAGGGCGGCCTGGCCTGGGCCGACGCGCGGACGCGCGAGAGCTCGTCGCTGCTGTACGCCTGGGCCGAGGCGTCGCCGGTCGCGACGCCGTTCGTCGCGGACCCCGACCACCGCTCGCAGGTCGTCGTGACGATCGACTTCGACGAGGCGATCGACGCGGCCGCGATCGCCAAGGTGCTGCGCGAGAACGGCGTCGTCGACACCGAGCCGTACCGCAAGCTCGGCCGCAATCAGCTGCGGGTGGCGACCTTCACGGCGATCGAGCCCGACGACGTGCGGGCCCTCACCGCCTCCATCGACTACGTGCTCGAGCGGATCGGCTGAGCCGCGTGCGCCTCTGGCTCAGCGAGAGCGAGCGCCGGCCCGACCCGGCCCCCGCGCGAGCCGACGCGCGCAAGGCGCTGCTGGCCGGCACGGTGCTCTGGGCGCTCGCGCTCGTCGCGTCGCTGATCTTCGCGGGTGCGCTGGCGTCGGCCGGCCTGGGCTGGGTGGGCGTCACCTGCTGGGTCGGGGTCGCGCTCGGCCTCGCCGGCCTCGTCGTCGTGCAGGTCTCGCGACGGCGGCGGCGTCAGTCGACGGATGCCTCGGGCTCGGCGCCGACCTCGGACTGATCGGGATCCTCGCCGCCCTCGACCGATGCGTGGACCTCGACCGGTGCGCCGACCTCGAACGGGTCGTCGGATTCGTCGAGCACGTCGATGTCGATGCCGTCGAACTCGTGCGCATCCTCGTCGCCGAAGTCGTCGTCGGCGTCGTCATCATCGAACTCGTCGCCCTCATCGGCGTCGGCCGGGTCGGAACCCTCGTCGAGATCGGCGTCGCCGAAGTCGCCGTCGTCGAGATCGCCCTCGGCCGATCCGGAGTCATCGCCGGCCGCGCCGACGGCGGCCGCCGCCTGGGCGGCGCGATACTCGGCCAGACGCTCGGACCACGGCACCCACTCGGGCGCGAGCAGCGCCCGGTCGCCCGGCATGAGCTCGGTCTCGAGCACGGTCGGCTCGGCGCCCTCGACCCGCGCGAGCGTCACGCTCCAGTGCCACCCCGGGTACCCCGAGAGATCGGCCGCGAACAGCAGCGTGAGCACGTGCTCGCCCTCGACCACGTGGCCGATCACCGACCCGACCGTCTCGGGCGGGGTGACCTCGAGCAGCGCACGCTGCGCGAGCGCCGCCGACGCGAGCAGCACGTCATCGGCCACCGGGGCGGGTTGCGCGTCGTCGGTCGCGACGGACTCCTCGGGCTCAGGCATCCAGTTCGTCCGCCACCTTGCGCAGCAGCGCCGCGATCTGCCGGCCGCGCGCCTTGTCGGGGTAGCGGCCCCGGCGCAGGTCGGTGCCGGCCGCGTCGAGCCACTTCACGAGGTCTTCGACCACGACGGCCATGTCGTCGGCGGACCGGCGGTTGATCTTGGTGAGGCTCACCGGCGCTTCGAGCACGCGCACCGACAGCGCCTGCGCACCGCGCTTGCCGTCGGCGATGCCGAACTCGAGTCGTGTGCCGCTGCGCACCGTGGCTCCGGTGGGCAGCGCGGACGCGTGAAGGAAGACCTCCTGGCCGTCATCGGTGCTGATGAAGCCGAAGCCCTTCTCCTCGTCGTAGAACTTGACCCTGCCGGTGGGCATCGTATGGAACCTCGCTCGCTTGTTTCGGGGCACGCCGGATCGCACCGGCCCGACCCCCAGTCTACGGCGGGCGCGGGGTTCGCGCCCTGTCCTATCCTTGGTGTTGTGTCCTCCCAGAGTCCCGTCGTCGAACACCGCAGCGAGCGGATCCTCGCGTACATGGTCGCCGGCACCGTCGGCCTCTCGATCGTCGCCTTCTTCGCGGTGATGATCGGCACGCTCGTGAACGCGAATCGGCCCGACTGGCTGCAGGAGGGCATCTGGCCGTTCGTCGTGATGCTGCCGTGGTTCGGGTTGCCGATCGGGTTCCTGCTGCTCATCGCACTCCTCATCGTGAACGGCGTCCGGCGGGCGCGCGAGTCACGGGGATCGGCCTGACGAGCGGCCATGCTCGAACTCGCCGCCAGGCTCCGCGCGATGTCGCGCGACTCCCTCGCGGCTGCGCTCGCCGCGCGTGAGTTCGACCGCTCGGGCGTCGACGACCTGTTCGACCTCGCCGAGGCGCTGACCACGGCGGATTCGCTCGATCACGCCGTGGCCCGCCTCGACCGCCCGCACCTCGCACTGCTCGCCGTCGCGTCGACCCTCGCCCAGGGCGAGGCCCCCGTCACCGCGACGGCCGTCTCCGACGAACTGCGGCGGCTCGAGGCATCCGACCGGCTGACCGCGCACGCCGACGCCCTGCTCGCCGACCTCGACGGGCTGCTCCTGCTGGTGCTCGACGACGACGGCGGAGTGCAGGTGCCCGGCGCGGTCGCGCAGCGACTCGTGCCCCGGCTCGGAGCCGACCTGCCCGAGCTCGTCGCCCTCGTCGCCCCCGCGCCGCCCGTGCTCGAGGCTGTCGACGCCGTCGACCGCACGCTGCTCGCCCGCCGGGCCGCCGAGGCCGCCTACGCGACGCTCGCGGCGACCGCCGAACTCATCGCCGCGCTCGGGCTGCAGCCCGCACGCGAGCTGGCCAAGGGCGGGCTGTCGCTGCCCGACTCCAAACGCATCGCCGAGGCCACCGGGCTGTCGCTCGACGAGGTGCCGGCGCTCGCCCGGCGCGCGACCGAAGCCGGCCTCATCACGCGCGACGGCGCGTACTGGTACGAGTCCGAGCAGGGGGCGTCCTGGGTGCTCGCCGACCCGGCCAGCCGGTGGCGGCTGCTCGCGGAGTGCTGGCGCGATCGCATCCCCGCCCCGCTGCGCGAACTCGTCGCCCGCCGCACCGGATCGCTGTCGGCCGCGGCGCTGCGCGACGACGTCGCCTGGTTCTACCCGGCGGGCGGGCCGTGGCTCGACGACGGGCTGCGCCGGCTCGCCGACGAGGCCGACGCCCTCGGCCTCGCCGTCTCGCGCGAGCCCGTCGAGAGCGCTCGGCTGGTGCTGGCCGGCGACCTCGACCGTGCGGCCTCGGAACTCGCCGCGCACTTCCCGAAGCAGGTCGACAAGGTGTACCTGCAGCACGACCTCTCGATCGTCTCCCCCGGCCCCCTCGAACCCGCGCTCGACGCCCGCCTGCGCAGTTTCGCCGACGTGGAAGGCCGCGATCTCGCCTCGAGCTACCGCGTGAGCGCGGCATCCGTGAACCGCGGTCTCGCTGCGGGCGAATCGGCCGAGTCGATCCGCAGTTTCCTCCAGTCGATCTCCCGCACGGGCGTGCCGCAGCCGCTCGACTACCTGGTCGCCGAGGCCGCGCGACGGTTCGGCGCGGTGCGGGTGGCGGCTGCCGACCCGGCCGACGCTCCGGCGAAGTCCTCGGTGCGGTCCGACGACGCGGCGCTCGTCGGCCAGCTCGAGGTCGACCAGTCGCTCGCCCCGGTGGCGCTGCGCCGCACCGGCGACCACCGGCTGCTGTCGCGGTTCCCGCCCGACGTGGTCTTCTGGGCGCTCTCGGACGCGAAGTACCCGGTGGCCGCCGAGGACGCGACCGGGCGGATCCTGCGACTCACTCGCCACCGGCTCGCCGCCGCCCCGCCGCAGCCCTCGGCGCCGACCGACCCGATCGGCGAGCTGCTCGACCGCATCCTGGTCTCCGCCGACGGTCCGGCGACCGAGCAGGCCTGGCTCGCCCGCCAGCTCGAGGCCGCGGCGCGCGCGAAGGAGACGCTCACCGTGACCGTGCGCATGCCCGGCGGCCAGACCGCCGACTACCTGCTCGCGCCCGCGAGCGTCGCCAACGGGCGGCTCCGCGCCCGCGACCGCAAGGCCGACATCGAGCGCACACTGCCGCTCTCGGCGATCGCGGCGGTCGGGCCGGCGCCTGCGGGCGCCTGAGCGCGCTCCGCGGCATCCGGGCGATCATCGCACCGCGCCCCGCTCCGCCGCGCCGGCGGCCCGCCCGACCCGGCCGCCCTCCCACCGAACGGGCGTAGACTGGTCGGCTATGTCAGACGGCCCCCTCATCGTGCAGAGCGATCGCACCGTGCTCCTCGAGGTCGCGAACCCGCTCGCCGAGGATGCACGCCACGACCTCGCGATCTTCGCCGAGCTCGAGCGCGCCCCCGAGCACATCCACACCTACCGCATCACCCGCCTCGGCCTGTGGAACGCGCGCGCGGCCGGCCACACCGCCGAAGACATGCTCGGCACGCTCGAACGGTACGCGAAGTTCCCCGTGCCGCAGACCGTCGCCGTCGACATGCGCGAGACCGTCGCCCGCTACGGCCGGCTCGTGATCGACCGCACCGACGACGGTGCGCTGCGGCTGCAGAGCTCCGACATCGCCGTGCTCACCGAGGTGTCGGGCGCGAAGCGCATCGCCCCCCTGCTCGGCGAGCGCATCGACGACGAGAGCTTCCTGGTCGCGGCGTGGGCGCGGGGCGCCCTCAAGCAGGAGCTGGTGAAACTCGGCTGGCCCGCCGAAGACCTCGCCGGGTACACCCCCGGGACCCCGCACGAGATCGACCTCGACGAGCGCGACTGGCAGCTGCGCGACTACCAGCAGAAGGCGGTCGACAACTTCTTCGAGGGCGGTTCGGGCGTGGTCGTGCTGCCGTGCGGCGCGGGCAAGACGCTCGTCGGCGCCGGCGCGATGGCGACGGCCAAGACCACGACGCTGATCCTCGTGACGAACACGGTGTCGGCCCGGCAGTGGCGCGACGAGCTGCTGCGCCGCACGTCGCTCACCGAGGAGGAGATCGGCGAGTACTCGGGCCAGGTGAAGGAGATCAAGCCGGTCACCATCGCGACATACCAGATCCTCACCGCGAAGCGGAAGGGCGAGTACGCGCACCTGTCGCTGCTCGATGCCCTCGACTGGGGCCTCATCGTCTACGACGAGGTGCACCTGCTGCCCGCGCCCGTGTTCAAGCTCACCGCCGAACTGCAGGCGCGACGCCGCCTCGGCCTCACCGCGACCCTCGTGCGCGAGGACGGCCGCGAAGGCGACGTGTTCTCGCTCATCGGCCCCAAGCGCTTCGACGCGCCGTGGAAGGAGATCGAAGCGCAGGGCTTCATCTCCCCCGCCGCGTGCTACGAGGTGCGCATCGACCTGCCGCAGTCCGAGCGGCTGCAGTACGCGGCATCCGCCGACGACGAGCGCTACCGGCTCGCCGCGACCGCGCCCGCGAAGCTCGACGTCGTGCGCCAGCTGGTCGCGCGCCACGAGGGCGAGCGCATCCTCGTGATCGGCCAGTACCTCGACCAGATCGACGAGCTCGCCGAGGCCCTCGGCGCCCCGCAGCTCACCGGCTCGACGCCGGTCGACGAGCGCGAGCGGCTGTTCCAGGAGTTCCGCGACGGGCGCACGAAGGTGCTCGTCGTCTCGAAGGTCGCGAACTTCTCGGTCGACCTGCCCGAGGCCACGGTCGCGATCCAGGTGTCGGGCTCGTTCGGCTCGCGGCAGGAGGAGGCGCAGCGTCTCGGCCGTCTGCTGCGGCCCAAGGAGTCGGGCCTGTCGGCGAACTTCTACACGCTGGTCGCGCGCGACACCGTCGACCAGGACTTCGCGCAGAACCGGCAGCGGTTCCTCGCCGAGCAGGGCTACTCGTACACGATCCTCGACGCGCACACGCTCGACGCGGCGGCCTGAGCGCTTCCCGGCATTCGCTGCTGCGCCAGTTCGGCGCCCTCCGCGCCGATCCGTCTGGCGCAGACCGCGCCGAAGTGGCGCAGCGGGCCACGCAGCGGGCGCCCGGCGGGGCGTGCCCGCTCAGCGCTCGCGCGCGTACCGCAGCAGCAGCAGGTCGCCGGCGGGCAGCGCGTGCACGAGCCGCATCTCGCGCGGCGCTTCCGGCGCGCCCTGCACGATGCGGCCGGCGACGCCGCCGACGAGCGTCGGGCTGAGGCTCAGGCACAGCTCGTCGACGAGGTCGGCCTCGAGCAGGCTGCCGAACAGATGCGGCCCGCCCTCGCAGAGCACCTGCGCGAGCCCGGCTCGGGCGAGCACGGCGAGCGCCTCGCCGAGGTCGACGGATGCCTCGCCGCAGACGAGCACGTCGGCGACCGCGCCGAGCGCCTCGCGACGGGCGGCGGGCGCGCCCGCGTGGGTCAGCACGATCGGCCGGGTCACGGCCTCGGTGAAGAACGGATGCCCCGGGTCGATGTCGAGCTCGCGCGACACCACGCCGATGCGCGGCTGGTCGGGCAGGCCGTGCTCGCGCCGCCACGCGACGCCCTCGCGGCCGACCCGAACCCCGCCGTACCCCTCGGCGCGCACCGTGCCGAGCCCGACGAGCACGAGGTCGGCGAGCGAGCGCAGCACGCCCATCGCGAGCCGGTCGCTCGCGTCGCCGAGCCCGCCGCTGCGGTCGTCGACGGTGACCGCGCCGTCGAGGCTCATCACGAAGTTCATGCGCACGCGGGGCGTGGTGCGGTCCTCGATCGCGTACGCGTCGACCAGGGTCGCACGATCGACGGCGGGCGAGGCATCCGGCCGGTTCATCGGCACCGCCCGCTCACCGGTTGTGCTCCAGGAACACGGGCTCGCGCCAGCCCTCGATCGCCTCGATCATGCGCACGGCGTCGACGGTCTCGCGCACGTTGTGCACGCGCACGATGCGCGCCCCCTGCAGCACGCAGTACACGGCGGCCGCGATCGAGCCTTCGACCCGTTGCGACCGGTCGCGGCGGCCGAGGCTCTCGCCGACGAAGTCCTTGTTCGACAGCGCGACGAGCGTCGGGTACCCGAGTGCGACGACCTCGTCGAGGCGCCGGGTGAGCGCGAGCGAGTCGAGGGTGTGCTTGTTCAGGTCGTGGCCGGGGTCGACGATGATGCGATCGGATGCCACGCCCCGCGCCTCGGCGAGCTCCGCCCGTTCGCGCAGGAACGCGACGACCTCGGCGACCACGTCGTCGTAGCGCGGCGAGGGGTACGGCTGGCGGGGTGCGGCCAGGCTGTGCGTGACCACGACGGATGCTCCGGCTTCGGCCACCACGTCGGCCATCGCGGGGTCGTGCAGCCCGGTGGTGTCGTTGATCACGTGGGCGCCGGCGGCGAGCGCCGCACGGGCGACCTCGGCGTGGAACGTGTCGACCGACACCACCGCGCCCGACGCGGCCAGCGCTTCGACCACCGGAACCACCCGCTCGATCTCCTCTGCGATCGGGATCGCCGGGCCCGGCGCGAACTTCGCTCCCCCGACGTCGACCCAGTCGGCGCCGGCCTCGATCGCCCGCAGCCCCGCCGCGATGGCGAGGTCGGCGGCGTCGGTGCGGCCCTGGTCGTAGAACGAGTCGGGGGTGCGGTTCACGATCGCCATCACGGCGACCTGCCGCGAGAAGTCGAAGGTGCGCGGGCCGATGCGGCGCACGAGCGCTCCGGGGCCGGCCGAGGCGGCGGCGGGACCCGGGATCACGGGGTCTCCGGTCCGGCGAGCGCGCCGAGCGGCACCGACGGGTCGGCGAGCTCGGCGGCCGACACCGCACGCCGCGAGCGGATGAGCCGCTGCACGTCCTGGTTCACGTCCCACACGTTGACGTTCATGCCCGCCACGACGACGTCGCCCTGCTGCCAGAACGCGACGTACTCGCCGCCGTCGCCGGCGTCGAGGTCGCCGCGGATGACCGGCGACGCGCCCACGGCGAGCTCGCCGTACCCCGAGTACTCCATGCCGAGGTCGTATTGGTCGGTGAAGAAGTAGGGGATCTCGTCGTACTCGACGGACTCGCCGGCAAGGACGCGCCCGACGAGCTTGCCGCTCGCGTCGGCGTTCGCCCAGTGCTCGACCCGCAGCCGGTGCCCGAGGCGGGCGTTCCAGACGTTCGCGACGTCGCCGGCGGCGTACACGTCGGGCGCACTGGTGCGGAACGAGGCATCCGCGGCGACGCCGTCGTCGAGCTCGAGCCCGCCCGACGCCGCGAGCCGGGTGTCGGGCACTGCGCCGATGCCGAACACGACCAGGTCGGCGTCGAGCTCCTCCCCGGTGCCGAGCACCACCGCGCGGGCGCGCCCGGCCTCGCCGCGCACCGCGGCGACCGCCGCACCCGCGGCGAACCGCACCCCGCGCGCTTCGTGCAGCGCGCGGAACCGGGCGCCCAGTTCGGGCCCGATCGCCGCCGCGAGCGGCACCTCGTCGCGCATCACGACGGTGACCTCGTTGCCGTACCCGCGGGCCGCGGCCGCGACCTCGAGCCCGATCCAGCCGCCGCCGACGAGCGCGACGCGACGATCGCCCGAGCGCAGCGCGGTGCGCAGCCGCGTGGAGTCGGGCAGGCGACGCAGATGATGGATGCCCCGCAGCCCCGCGCCGGGGCCGTCGAACCGCCTGGGCGTCGCGCCGGTGGCGATGAGCAGTCGGTCGTACGGCAGCGTCTCCCCGGCGACCTCGACGGTGTGCGCGCCCGGGTCGAGCGCGGTCGCGGGCGCGCCCCGGCGCACCTCGACGTCGTTCGCGCGGTACCACGCGGCATCCAGCGGGTACACCGCCGACGAGGCATCCGCACCTTGCAGGTAGCCCTTCGACAGCGGGGGCCGCTCGTAGGGCAGCCGCCGCTCCTCCGCGACCACCACGACCTCGCCGTCGAACCCCGCGCCGCGCAGCGACTCGGCGGCGCGCGCCGCCGTGAGCCCGCCGCCGGCGATGACCACCCGCTCCGAAGACGACATGCCCCGAGTCTTCCATCCGGCCCTCCGAGCGGCCAGTCCTCCAGGCCGCGTGGATTGCGCGGATAGCGGACACTCGGTCGTTTGTCAGGAAGAGTGCAGCGCATCCGCAGCAGAATGACCCCATGAGCGACGGACCTCGCATTCTCATCGTCGACGACGAGCCCAACATCCGCGACCTGCTCACCACGAGCCTGCGGTTCGCGGGATTCGCCGTCCGTGCCGTCGGCAACGGCGCCCAGACCATCTCGGCCGTCCTCGAGGAGGAGCCCGACCTGATCATCCTGGACGTCATGCTGCCCGACATGAACGGGTTCAGCGTGACCAAGCGGCTGCGCAGCGCCGGTTACACCGCGCCGATCCTCTTCCTCACCGCGAAGGACGACACCGAGGACAAGATCACCGGCCTCACCGTCGGCGGCGACGACTACGTCACCAAGCCGTTCAGCCTCGACGAGATCGTCGCGCGCATCAAGGCCATCCTGCGGCGCACCATGCACGCCGAGGAGGACGCGGTGATCCGCACCGGCGAGCTCACGATGGACCAGGACACGCACGAGGTGCTCGTCGGCGACGTGCCCGTCGAGCTCAGCCCTACCGAGTTCAAGCTGCTGCGCTACCTCATGCTGAACCCCAACCGGGTGCTGTCGAAGGCGCAGATCCTCGACCACGTGTGGGAGTACGACTTCAACGGCGACGCGGGCATCGTCGAGAGCTACATCTCGTACCTGCGCCGCAAACTCGACCAGCACTCGACCGAGCCGCTCATCCAGACCAAGCGCGGCTTCGGGTACATGCTGAAGAGTTCGAAGGGGTAGCCGGGCGCGGGCACAGCACCGGTACAGGGAGCCTCCGTAGACTCGCCGCGCCATGCATCAGACCCTTTCCGAGCGGTGGAACCGCATCTCGCTTCGCACGAAGATCACCGGCGTGACCGTGCTCGTGCTGACGCTGGGTCTGCTCGTGTCCGGCATCGGCACCGCGGCGATGCTGCGCGGATACGTCGAGAGCCAGATGGAGTCGAAGCTGCGCTCGATCGCGGGCGGCTCGCTCGAGAAGTACTTCGAGTCGTCGGAATCCGACGAGGGCGAACGCGACGACGACGATTGGGCGATGAGCCTCGGCAAGCTCGACTTCCGCGACTCCGACGACGTGTTCGTCGCGGTGTACCAAACCGACGGCACCTACCGCGGCGACAACTGGTCGTTGCGCCCCGCGGCCGAACGCCCCAAGATCCCGAGCACCCTCACGCTCGTGCAGGTGCTCGAGACCAACGACGGCGACTACAAGGTCCTGGAGCTGCCCGACGGCGCCGGGCACCGCACGTTCCGTGCGATCGTCTCGCTGCAGTCGCTCGATCGGCCCGGCCAGGACGTCCCGGTGCTGATCGCGATCTCCACGGTCGAGAGCGAGCGGCTGCTGGCCGCGTACCTCACCATCTTCTTCGGCTTCGGGTTCGGCGTGGTGCTCATCGGCGCCCTGCTCACCCGCATGCTGGTGACCTCGACGTTCGCGCCGCTGCGCGAGGTCGAACGCACCGCCGCGGCGATCGCCGACGGCGACTTCAGCCAGCGGCTCGGCGGCGCGACCCCGAACACCGAGGTCGGGCGGCTGAACCGGTCGCTGAACACCATGCTGAACCGCATCGACCGCGCCTTCCGCGACCGGGCTCGCACCATCGATCAGATGCGCCGCTTCGTCGGGGACGCCTCGCACGAGCTGCGCACCCCGCTCGTGTCGGTGCGCGGCTACGCCGAGCTGTACCGGATGGGCGCCCTCCAGACGCCAGAAGAGGTCGCCCAGGCGATGGATCGCATCGAGAAGGAAGCGGTGCGCATGGGCGGGCTCGTCGAGGACCTGCTCGCGCTCGCCCGGCTCGACGAGGCCAAGCCGCTCGAACTCGTCGAGGTCGACCTCGTGCCCCTCGCTCGCGATGCCGCACTCGACACGATGGCGGCGCATCCCGACCGCACCGTGACTGTGATCGCACCCGGCGACCGGGGCGACGGCGGCACGATCGGCACCGTCCCGGCCCTCGCGGTCGATCTCGAGCCCGAGACACCGCGCAGCGCGCGGGCCGGCACCATCGCGTTCGCCGGGGCGACGCTCGCCCGACTGCGCGGTCGTCGACTGCGCGAACCCGGCGGCAAGCGCCCGGCCGGCGAGCAGAGCTCCGTCGCGACCGGTCGGGACGCCCTGTTCGGCCCGGGTGCGTCCACCGGGCCGCAGATCGTCTCGGATGCGCCGTCGGAACCCGTGCGACCCGCGATCGTGCTGGCGGAGGAGAACAAGATCCGCCAGGTGCTCACGAATCTCGTCGCGAACGCGATCCGGTTCACGCAGGAGGGCAGCCCCCTCGAGATCCGCGTGTCCGTCGACGACTCGACCGACCGTGCGATGTTCGAGGTGGTCGATCACGGCGAGGGCATCCCGCCGCAGATCCGCGAGAAGATCTTCCAGCGGTTCTGGCGCGCGGACACCTCGCGCACGCGCGAGACGGGCGGGTCGGGCCTGGGCCTCGCGATCGTGTCGTCGATCGTGGCCGCCCACAACGGCACGGTCGACGTCGTCGAGACGCCGGGCGGCGGCGCGACATTCCGCGTCTCGCTGCCGCTGGCCGGTTCGCCGTCGGCGCCGCAGTCGGTCGGCTGAGCACTCCTCCCCAGCGACTCGCGCCCGGCTCGTCCTCCCCAGACGACCGGATGCCGCGCCCGCGCGTCCACCGCGATCCCTAACGTGGCGACGTCCGCATCCGCGGACCTCACCGAAGGGACCGAACGATGACCGTCTTCCATGTCGACAGCGAGCAGGTGCGCGCCGCCACCGATTCCACGCAGGCGGCGATCAGTCGGGTGCAGGCCGAGATCGCGACGCTGATGGGCCGGCTCACCTCGTTGCCGGAGAGCTGGTCGGGGCAGGCCTCGACCGCGTTCCAGAGCGCGGTGGCCGACTGGCGAGCGACCCAGACCCAGGTCGAGGAGCACCTCGCCGCACTCAGCCGCGCCCTGGCGGTCGCCGCCGCGCAGTACGCCGAGGCCGAGCTGGCGAACACCCGGCTGTTCCTGCGCTGACCCGCGCGTCGACGCACGCGACCGCTCAGGCGCCGTCGGATGCGCCCAGGCCTGCGACCGGCGCCTCCGCGAGCCGGATGATCGACTCGCGTGCGGCGGCGTAGTCGTTCGGCGGCAGGTACTCGACCGTCTCCGGCGGAACCTCGGGGAACTCGACCCGCACCCAGTCCCCGCCCGTGCGGACGTCGAGGACGCATTCGGCCGCGGCGTCCGCGCAGCGCAGCACCGCGTCGCCGGGCTCGACGCCGGCGACCGGCACGATCACGCCGCCGTCGGCCAGCCAGGCGGCCTCCGCCCGGTCGAATCCCCAGCTGCCGCCCGGCAGCACGCCGACCTCGCCGAACCCGCCCTCCCGGTCGGTGAAGAAGACCGAGCATCGCTTCGCGCCGGTCTCGCGGGACGCCCAGAAGTACTGCCCGACCCGGGGCCCGTCCCAGCTCTCGCCGAACCCGACCGCTGCGAGACCGGTGATCTCGGCGACCGAGGTCGCGGGTACGAGGTCTTCGCACGCAGCGAAGCTCGTCGACTCCGCGGGCGTCCATCGCGGCCCGGGCTCGGTCGCGGCGAGTGCGGCGACCATCGGGTCGGCGACCGCACGGAACGCGGCGACCAGGTCCGAGTCGGAGCGGGCGTCGAACACGATGCCCTGCACCGTGAACTCGACCCAGTTCCGGCCGATCACCCCGTACAGCTCGCAGAAGCCGGTCCAGGACGCGTCCGTCGCGGCCATGCACCGCGGGCCCTGGACGTGTGCGCCGTACGTCGGGTCCGCGCTCCGGTAGAGATCGACGTACTCGATCGCGGCGTCGAGGCCCTCGGGGAGGATGCTGAGAGCGACCGTCTGCCGGCCGGCCTCCGGTCCGGTCCACGTCGAGAAGCCGAGCCCGTTCGTCCACCGGCAGTCGACGGCGCCGAGTTGCAGGGCGGCCGCCTCGTCGGGGTCGAGCCGGTCGATCGGCACGATCGGCGCGAGCGGATGCCCCGCCTCGCCGACGAGCGTTCGGAGGGCGTCGGTGGCGACGAGTCCGTCGCAGTCGACCGGGATGCGCGCGTGCGGGCCGGCTTCCGCCGGCTCGGCGGTCGGCGTCGGGATCGTCGACGGCGCCGAGGGGTGCGGCGTCGAGGCGTCCGGCTGAGCCGTGCAGGCCGTGAGCGCGAGCATTCCGGTCAGGATGGCGATCGCGGGCGAGCCGGCACGTCGACGGGTCATGGCACGAAGCTAGCAACCCCGTCGTCTCCGCCGGATCGTACGGCACAACGATTCCGTCACACCCGACGGCGCACGCGCGAAGCCGTGCCGACCGCCCGGAACACGCCGAAGGGCGCCTCCCTCGCGGGAGACGCCCTTCGGGTGTTCGTCTGCTCGAACGGGTGCCGGACTAGAAGTCCATGCCGCCCGTCGGGTCGCCGACCGGAGCCGGGGTCTTCTCGGGCTTGTCGGCCACGACCGCCTCGGTGGTGAGGAACAGGCCCGCGATCGACGCGGCGTTCTGCAGCGCCGAACGGGTGACCTTCGCCGGGTCGATGATGCCCTGCGCGAGCAGGTCGCCGTACTCGCCGGTCGCGGCGTTCAGGCCGTGACCCGCGGGGAGCTCCGACACCTTGTTGGCGACGACGCCCGGCTCGAGGCCCGCGTTGAGGGCGATCTGCTTGAGCGGCGCCTCGATGGCGACCTTCACGATGTTCGCGCCGGTCGCCTCGTCGCCGGTGAGCTCGAGCTTGGCGAACGCGGCCTTGCCGGCCTGGATGAGGGCGACGCCGCCACCGGCGACGATGCCCTCCTCGACGGCGGCCTTCGCGTTGCGCACCGCGTCCTCGATGCGGTGCTTGCGCTCCTTGAGCTCGACCTCGGTCGCCGCACCCGCCTTGATGACGGCCACGCCGCCGGCGAGCTTGGCGAGGCGCTCCTGCAGCTTCTCGCGGTCGTAGTCGGAGTCGGTGTTCTCGATCTCCTGGCGGATCTGGGCCACCCGGCCGGCGATCTGCTCGGGGTCGCCCGCACCCTCGACGATGGTGGTCTCGTCCTTGGTGATGACGACCTTGCGAGCCTGGCCGAGCAGGTCGAGCGTGACGTTCTCGAGCTTGAGGCCGAGCTCCTCCGAGATGACCTGGCCGCCCGTGAGGATGGCGATGTCCTGGAGCTGCGCCTTGCGGCGGTCGCCGAAGCCGGGAGCCTTGACCGCGACCGACTTGAAGATGCCGCGCACCTTGTTGACGATCAGGGTCGCCAGCGCCTCGCCGTCGACGTCCTCGGCGATGATGAGCAGCTGCTTGCCGGTCTGGATGACCTTGTCGACGATCGGCAGCAGGTCCTTGATGTTCGAGATCTTGGAGTTGGCGATGAGGATGTACGGGTCCTCGAAGACCGCCTCCTGGCGCTCGGGGTCGGTCACGAAGTACGCCGACAGGTAGCCCTTGTCGAAGCGCATGCCCTCGGTGAGCTCGAGCTCGGTGCCGAACGTGTTCGACTCCTCGACCGTGACGACGCCCTCCTTGCCGACCTTGTCGATCGCCTCGGCGATGATCTCGCCGATCTGGGTGTCGGCGGCCGAGATCGACGCGGTCGCGGCGATCTCCTCCTTGGTCTCGATCTCCTTGGCGGCGGCGAGGAGCTCCTCCGAGACGGCCGCGACGGCCTTCTCGATGCCGCGCTTCAGCGAGATGGGGTCGGCGCCGGCCGCGACGTTGCGCAGGCCCTCGCGCACGAGCGCCTGGGCGAGCACGACCGAGGTGGTGGTGCCGTCACCCGCGACGTCGTCGGTCTTCTTCGCGACCTCCTTGACGAGCTCCGCGCCGATCTTCTCGTACGGGTCGTCGAGCTCGATCTCCTTGGCGATCGACACGCCGTCGTTCGTGATGGTGGGGGCGCCCCACTTCTTCTCGAGCACGACGTTGCGGCCGCGCGGGCCGAGGGTCACCTTGACCGCGTCGGCGAGCTGGTTGAGTCCACGCTCGAGCCCGCGGCGGGCCTCCTCGTCGAAAGCGATGATCTTTGCCATGTGTTTCTCTCGTCCCTTCCCGGACGTCTGAAGAATGGTGTTAGCACTCGAAACGACCGAGTGCTAAAGACGATTCTGGCACTCACCCTCGACGAGTGCAAGCGCGCGCGACGTCGCCCCGCGGCATCCGGTGCCGCCGTTCGCTCAGGGCGCGAAGGCGACCGACCCGTCGTTCGGCACCAGTTCGACCCAGGTGTTGCCGGGGGCGAGCCGCAGCGGCGACCCGTCGTCGGCGGTGAGCACGATCGGGGCCTCGCGCGCCGCCTTCGACCAGCTGCCGTGCGCCGTGCGCCCGGCGACCGACACCCAGGCCTCGCCGCCGCCGTCCAGCACGGTGCGCGGCACCTCGCCCCACGACCAGTCGATGCCGACGCGCAGGGTCACCACGTTCGTCGCCCGTACGCGCTCGCCCGACGCCTCCGAGTCGGGTGCGCCCTCCTGCGAGCGGAGCCACACCCCCGCAGCCGCGTCCCAGTCCCAGGACGGGAACCGCGCGTCCGAGAACACGAGGGCGAGGTGCGAGGTCGGCTGGGCCGCGAACCCCGGCGCGGCCAGGGGGTCGGCGGAGCCGAACACGAACTGGTTCGGCGGCGGCGCGAGGTCGAGATGCCGACCGACGCCCTCCTTCGCGAGCAGGATCACGTCGTGCGGACCGGGGCGATCGTCCGCCCGGTAGAACAGGCCGGTGTCGTCGTAGTCGAAGACGAGGTTCGGCAGCCCGGTCGACATCATCATGTCGACGAAGACCTCCTGACCGCCCGAGTACGCCACCGGCCCGCCGAACGGGGTGATGATGTCGGGATCCATCGGCCGGATCGAGCGCACCGGACCGACCTCGTCGGGCACGTCCGAGTGCCAGACCACCGCGTACCGGGTGATGCCGCCCTCGACGAGCTCCTCGAAGACGATGTCGCTTCGGTTCAGCGCGATCTGCGGACGGGCCTCCTCGTGGTTGTCGATCTTCACCGCGATCGACGGATGCGCCAGGGCGGCGCCGTCCGCGAGGGTTCCGCGCAGCGGGGCGAACGCGATCGGCACGGGCGCCGGCTCGGAGGCGGGCCGGGCGCGCGACGGCGTCGGGGCCGGCGTCTCGGTGGGCGGCGGATCGGTCGTGCCCGAACACGACAGCAGCCCGAGCCCGACCGCGCAGATGAGCAGCGCGGCACCGAAGCGGCGCACCCCCCGGTCCCGTCCCATGGCGTCATGCTAGCGGCGGGATCGCGGCCGGCCGGCGGACCCGAGGCCCGACACGCCGCGTGCCGGCGGGCGCCGCGAGGCATCCGCTCCACCCCGGGAACACGACGGAGCGCGCCGCCCCGTCGGGGCGGCGCGCTCCGGAACGCAGTGGTTCAGACCGGGCGGACGGCCTCGGCCTGCGGGCCCTTCGCACCCGAGCCGACCTCGAACTGGACCTGCTGGCCCTCTTCGAGGACCTTGTAGCCCGACATGTCGATGGCGGAGTAGTGGACGAAGACGTCCTGTCCGCCGCCGTCGACGGTGATGAACCCGTAACCCTTTTCAGCGTTGAACCACTTGACGGTTCCGTTCGCCATGCGTTGCTCCCAATGTATTGCGGTGTGTCAGCACGTGCCTGTCGCCTGTACCGGGCCCCCCTTTTCGTGCTGACAGTGCGCCGGGGCGACGGGTGTTCCACACGGGATGAGCGACCAAATCCCATTCAGGCATCCGCCCGCGGGCGGGCACAAGAGGATGCGACGCCCGAATGATCGCAGAATGGCAACGATTCGGCCTCGCGTCGGTCGCGGGGTGAGCAGGATGCCTCGCCGCGCACGAGCGCGACCGCTCAGCCGGCGGCGCCGATCGCCGTGGCGAAGTCGGACGCCACGACCAGCACGAGCGGGGTGCCGATCTCGGCGAACTTCGCGTCGTACCGCACCTCGGCCTCGGGGATGGCCTGCGCGACGCCGCGCGCCGCACCCTCGAGCTCGGGCGCCGCGTAGTACACGTAGGTCTCGGTGAGGTCGTTCTCGCTCGCGTTCGCCGTCGTGCCGACGGGGATGGTCGCGGCCTGCAGCATCTCGGCGGCCTGCGCGGCGAGCCCGCTGACCGTGGTGCCGTTCAGCACCGTCACGGGCTGGTCGGGAGCGATCGTCGGCTCGGCGGTGACGGTCGGCTCGGGCGTCGCGGTCGGCACCGCGGCCTCGCCGCTCGAGCCGATGCGGTCGCCCAGGGTGACGACGCCCCAGATGCCGATGCCCGCGAGCACCACGGTGGCCAGCGCCGCCCACCCGAACGCGATCCAGCCCGAGCCTCGCCGGCTCGGGGCGCGGTGCGCGCCGACGCGGTCGATGCCGTGCGGCACGCTGTCGAACCGGTCGCGGGGGAACTTCTGCGCCATGTGCTGGTGTCGGTCCTGTCGGTCGGGGCGGGCGGCTCAGTCGAGCGGCCGGCCGAAGGTCGGGGTGCGGACCAGGCGGGCCGCACGACGCGCGTCGCGCAGCCGGAGCAGCCGCTTGACGAGCATCGGGTCGTGTCGAAGTGCGTCGGGCGAGGAGATGAGCTCCCCGAGGATCCGATAGTAGCGAGGCGCCGAGAGGTCGAACTCGGCGCGGATCGCCTCGGCCTTCGCGCCCTCGTCGCGGAACGCGCGGTGCTCGAAGGCCAGGATGCGCCGGCTGCGCTCGTCGAGGGCGGGTGCCGCGGATGCATCGGGTCGGCCGTCGGCGGATGCATCCGCCTCGGCGCGCGCCGCACCCTGCATGCTCGCCTCCCTCGCTGACGGAACCGGGCGTCCCGCCTGCTGGACATCCTAGGCACGGGCCGCCTGGGAGCCGCCCGAGCCGCCCGGCGTGTGCGCCGGAACACCGCGCATCACCGGAACAGGAAGCGCCGCAACAGTGTTGCACCTGTCGGCGGAGTCCGCGCCGGGCGCGATTAGGCTCGACCGGGGGACTTCCGCCGCGCCTGCGGCGGACGGTCCGCCGCGAGAAGGGATCCGAGATGACCTACGACGTCCAGCGCAGCGACGACGAGTGGCGCGCCGAGCTCGCACCCGAGCAGTACGCAGTGCTGCGCGAGGCGGCCACCGAACGTCCCTGGACGGGCGAACTGCTCGACGAGCACCGCGCCGGGGTCTACACGTGCGCCGCGTGCGGGGCCGAGCTGTTCCAGAGCGGCACGAAGTTCGATTCGGGCTGCGGCTGGCCGAGCTTCTACGAGTCGGTCCGCCCCGAAGCGGTCGAACTGCTCGAGGACACCTCGCTCGGCATGGAGCGCACCGAGGTGCGCTGCGCCCGATGCGGGTCGCACCTGGGCCACGTGTTCCCCGACGGGTTCGGCACGCCCACCGGCGACCGCTACTGCATGAACTCGATCGCACTCGGCTTCTCGCCCGAGTCGTGACCGGGGTCGCCGCACCGGTCGCGACCGCGGCCGGTGCATTCGAGGCGGTGCGCCGCCGCCGTTCCGTCGCGAAAGTGACCGCGGCCGCGCCTGACGACACCGAACTGCTGCACCTGCTGTCGGCGGCGGGCACCGTCGCCGACCACGCGGCGCTGCAGCCGTGGCGGGTGATCGCCCTCCGCGGCGACGCCCGGGCGCGGCTCGGCGAGGCGCTCGCCGACGCGGCGGGGCTGGTCGGCGACGACCGCGCCGCGCTCGCGGCGAAACCGCTGCGCGCTCCGCTGCTGCTGGCCGTGGCGGCGCGTCGCCACGAGCATCCGAAGGTGCACGGATGGGAGCAGGACGCCGTGGCCGCGGGCGTCGCGCACACCCTCAGCCTGCTGCTCGACGAGGCCGGCTGGGGTGTCATGTGGCGCACCGGCCCGCACGTCCGCACCGAACCGGTCGCAGCCGTGCACGGGCTCGCCCCCGACGAGCACCTGCTCGGCTGGCTCTACGTCGGCGGCGTCCCCGAGGGCGTGAGCCGCGTGCGGCACCGCGCGATCGACGCCGCCGCCGTGTTCACGAGCCTCGCCTGAACCCGAGCCGCAGGAACGCCGGGCGCCCGCTCGCGATCCCCACCGCGATGAACGCGAGCAGGGTGCCGACGACGGTCGCGGCATCCACGTGGCGACCGGGGACCGGCAGCAGCAGGTCGAGCGCGAGCGCCGACGCGAGCTGGCCGGCGATCGTGGCGAGGCTGAGCAGCAGCACGCCGGTGCGGCGCACGATGACCGCGGAGCCGGCGATGAAGACGCACCCCAGCGCACCGCCGACGTAGAGCCAGGGCTCCGTCGGGAAGGCGTCGGGCGGACCGGCGATCGCGATGCGCACGAGCGCGGCGGCCACGAGCACCGCGGTGCCGGACGCGAAGTTCAGGAACGTCGCGGTCAGGGCGCTCGCCGCCTCGACCCGCACCCGCCCGTTCACCGCCTGCTGCCACCCCGTGCCGAGCCCCGCGAGCAACGGCAGCAGCACCCACCAGATCGCGATCCCGGTGCCGAGCTGGGCCGACACGGCCACCGTGACCGCCGCGAGCGCGAGCGTCGCGCCGATCGTGCGCGGCGCGGTGATCGGATGCCGGCCGCCCGGGCCGAGCCCGATCAGGTCGATGACCAGCCCGCTCACCGTCTGGCCGGCGACGATCGCGACCGTGAACAGTGCGACCCCGAGCAGCGCCGCGGTGAGCCCCTGGCTGAGCACCAGGAACGCGCCCGCCAGGCCGCCCAGCAGCATCCACCACGACAGCCGGCCCTCACGCAGCGCACGGCCGACGCCGGCGAACCCGGCCCGGCCGCGACGCGAGAACGCCAGCGCGACGGCCAGCAGCACCAGCCCGGTGCCGAACGAGATCGCGGCCGCCGTGAAGCCGTCGTCGAGTCGGCGACCGAGCTCGCCGTTGATACGGGACTGCACCGACATCAGCGCACCGAAGGCGGCGGCCGCGACGAGCGCCGCCCAGAGCGGGGCGCGGTGGCGGGAGTGGTCGTGCAAGAGCCGGCTGCGGGACTCGAACCCGCAACCACCGCTTTACAAGAGCGGTCAGGGCCGTCCCGCGTCCTCCAATCTTAGGCAGTCAATCCCAGTAGATCCGCGAGTTCATGCGGATCTCGGCCCAATTGGGCAGCGAGCTCATCCAGCGTCTTCCAGCCCCGTCCTGCCCCACGCTGCCCCACGTTTGCCCCACGCCGCCGAGTCGGGAGCGACGCGACGACATGCTCGCCGAACTCCTCGGCGAACTTCGCGTAGATCTCCGCGGTCTTGGACGAGCTGTGCCCGAGCATCCGCCGAACCTCGTCCAGCGACGCGCCGCTCTGCAGCGCGTGGGTGGCGAAGGTGTGCCGGAGGTCGTGGATCTTCGTGCCCTCGAGACCGGCGTGCTTGACCGCCGGGAGCCAGACCCCGCGGCGCCAGTTCGAGTAGTCGTAGACGTGTTCGCCCCCCTTGAGGAAGACGTGCCCCTTGCGGCGGCCGCCGATCTCGCGCTCGAGCACCTCGGCCACCCAGGGGGTCATCGGCACCCAGCGCTGCTTCTTGCCTTTGGGGTACGGGACGAGGCGTCGCTGGTCGTCGTCCCATGCTTCGATGACCCACACCCGCTCGCGGTCGAAGTCGACGCGCGGGATCTGCAGGCCGATCGCCTCGCCCCAGCGCATGCCGGTGCCGAGGAGGGTGGCGACGATGCCCTCGTCGTGCCAGTTCGCCACCGGCGGCTCGAACTGCTGCAGGAGCCGGTCGCGCTCCTCCTCCGTCAGGTAGCGGCGCTTGTCGACCTGCGGCTGCGCGACCTTCACACCACGCGCCGGGTTGAAGTCGAGCACCTCGGCCTCCACCGCGGCGGTGAGGCTCGCGGAAAGGAGGGAGATGCGCTTCTGCACCGTCGCCGGCGCGAGTCCGGTCTTGCGGAGTTCCATCGCCCACGCCTTGACGTCGCCGCGGGTGATGTCGATGAGCGGCACGTCCTGCCACTTCGGAAGGAGATGGTTGTCGCGCGAGGGCTCGTCGCGGTGCAGGGTGCCGGGCTCGACGTCGCGGGTCTCCCACCAGTCGGCGCACCACTCCCCCCACGTGCGCCCGGCCGCGAGCGGGTCGCGCCAGCCGAGGGAGCGGGCGGCCTTCTCGGCCGCGGCCGCCTCGATCTCGGCCTTTCGCTTGTGGGTGAACGTGCCCCTCACATACCGCTTCTTCCCCTCGCGATCGCGATAGGCGGCGCGGTAGCGTCCGCTCGGAAGAGTCTCGACATAGGGCATGACTGGATCATACGGGATTAGGCGTGCTAGCGTGGGGCCGAATTATCTAGCTAATGTCTCACAAGGAGGATCTATTCATGAGGCCAATCGAGTTCATGACCGTCGCCGAAGTGGCGGCGCTGACCAAGCGCCACCCCGAAACCATCACCGACGCGCTGCGGAGCGGCGACCTCCCCGGTCGGCAGCGCGTGAAGGGCGGCCGCTGGATCATCAAGCGCGAGGATGCCGAGATCTGGCGCTGGGGCGAACCGTTCGAGGCTGCCGCATAGAAGGAGGAAACGATGCTCGATCCCGAATGGCTCGACCTGTTCGTATCGGACGCGGAGACGCCGACGCGCGACGTGCTGCCGCGCAAGAACGCACCCGCCGCCGCGAAGGTACTGGCCTACTGGGCGCCCCTGCTCGAAGAGGCGGGGCTGAGCGTGGACGCCGAGTACTGCTGGGCCTGCGGTGCCAATGTCGGATATCTCGAGCGCGCCCACATACTCGCGCGAATCGAAGGCGGCTCGAACGAGCCGTCGAATCTCCACCTGCTTTGCCCGTCGTGCCACCTCGACTCGGAGATGCTGCATGGGCGCGACTACTGGCAGTGGTTCTGCTGGCCCCAGAAGCAGATGATCGCGAAAGCGAAGCGCATCGCGTCCCGCCAGCCGCTCATGGCAGTCGTGCAAGACAAGGCGGGCGATGAGGGCGCGCGGCTTACGCGAGCGATCGCCGCGCTCGATCTTCACGACACGGCCGGACTTGTCGAACTCCTCGCCATGCCGATGTAGCCCGCGTCCCGGCTACGCTGCGCGCCATGTTCCCTGTCTCGCTGCCCCCGCCGCCGTCCGCGGATGGCGGCGACTGGTCGGCGGAGATCCTCGATGAGGTGCGCCAGGAGTTCAATGGAGAACTCACGCTGCTCGACCCGTCGGTTGCGGTCCCGGTCGGCGACCCCTACGACCCGGAGACCGGTCTGGGCGGCGAGACCACGTTCGCGACGGTCATCGCCGCCCGCCCCGGACGCGCCCAGCAGTTCCAGCTCCCCCTGGAGCGCGCGGCGTCGGGCCAGTGGATCACCAAGCGCCGCTATCGCTTCCAGTGCGAGATCAAGGCGGACGACCCGCTCATCGAGAAGGGGATGCTCCTCAAGTGGTCGGGCGGCAAAGACCCGGTGCTGTCGAAGCTGACGTTCACCGTGCTCGCTGCGACGAACTCGTCGCACGCGGCGCTTCGCACCATCCTCTGCTCGACCGAAGGGGATGACGTCTGATGGCGTGGCGCGGGTTCGACAAGAGCGGCCTGATCGCCCAGGCGGAAGCGTTCGCGTACTCGAAGCGGCGGGAACTGACGAGCGCCCTGCAGGAGGTCATCGTCGCGGCCGAGGAGCGGATGAAGGAGATCATCCTCGACAAGGACACCCCGACCGGCTGGGAGCGCGTGGCGACCGGGCGCGGCCTGTTCGACGGTCGCTACGAGACGGGCGAGATGTTCAGCCAGGTCGAGTCGAAAGTCACCGCCGACGACGATGAAGCGGTCGGCGAGTGGGGCTGGTTCGACCCCGAGGCGTACTTCCTGCTTCAAGAGGAAGGCACCGACCGGATCGCTGCGATGGACTCGCTGAACGCGACCCTGCAGAAGGTCATCGACGAGATGGCCGGTCACCTCGACCGCGTCGCCGGGGAGAAGATCGCATGAGCTACGACGGCAACGAGGAGATCGACTGGATTCTCGGCCCCGACGGCATCGGCGCCCTCGCGGGCGGGCAGGTGTTCGAGACCGGCGTCCCTGACGGCACCGACCTCCAGCGCTACTCGGCGACCGACCCGCGCCTGCGGCCGTACATCGTCGCGCGCTTCGCGACCCCGTTCGCCTCGACGCGCGGGCGAGCCGCGGGCGCAGGCGAGGACGAGCAGCCCCACGTGCTCTCGTTCACCATCGTGGTCTACGGCGGCGTGGCAGCCGACGTGCGCCGGACGCGGGCCGCAGTGCAGCGCCGCCTCGTCGACAAGCGCCCCTCCCCGACCTCCGGCGTCATCACCTCGTCGGGCGGGTTCAGCTACGCCCGCACCGAGACCGAAGCCCGGCCCAGTCGCTTCGAGTCGGGCATGTTCGGGCGGGTGTTCATCAACCTCTGATCTGGCGTGCATTAGCTAGATGTCCGCTGTACGCTCCGCGCCATGTCAAACGCCGTGCGCACGTACCGCAACCGGATCAACGGCGCCATAGGCGTCTACCCGGAAGCCCTCGCGCGCGTCTTCCCGAACCTCGAAGAGGTCGCCGAAGACGCCAAGCCTCTCGCCTACGTCCCCATCACGGAGGACCAGATCGAGCAGGTCGTCGAGGCGACCGCGGTCGAGCCCGAGACCACCCAGGCGGGCGACGAGCCGGCCGCCCGCACGACCGCCACGCGAAAGGGGCGCCGCTGAATGTCCGCTGCCAAACTGGTACCAGGCTACGAGACCATCGTTCTCGCTGCCGCACATGAGATCGACGGGGTGCCGTGGATCGTCACCCCCACCGGTCTCGTCGACTACGAGAACCCGACCGCCGCCGCGCTGAACATCTACCACGGCATCACCAAGCCGAGTCAGGCATACGCGGGCGCAGGCGGCAACATCTCGTGCGCCGTGCTCGACGACCTGAACCTCGGCCTCACCGGGTCGGACACGTCGAGCAACAAGACCGTCTGCTCGAAGGGCAACTCGGAGTCCCTCACGCAGTACAACTTCGACGCGGAACTGAACGTGCTGCGCGACGAAGACCCCGACGCCGACGGCCTGTACAACCTCGTGCGCGACCTGACCCGCGACGCGGACGCGCCGTACTTCATCATCCACCGGGTTCGCGGCGGCAAGGACTCGTCCGAGGAGTTCGCCGTGGGCGACGAGATCGACCTCTACTACGTCTGGACCGACCACCCCGTCCCGGCGTTCCCCGACAGCGACGACCAGACGCTCGGACTGAACTTCGTCCCCAAGTCGATCGTCAACATCGCGCACGTGATTACGGCGTAAGGAGCGGAAACAATGACCGATGTCAGAGCACAGTCGAACAAGGCGGTGGGCTGGTTCGCAGGCCCGGACACCGCGATCACCGACGACCGGTGGGTGTCGGGGCCGACGCTCGCAGAACTCCAGTCCCTCCTGAACATCTCGGCCGAGACGAAGATCGACGGCACCGACTTCGGCCTCGAGGCGTCCGAGCAGAGCGACGACCGCTCGTTCGCCGACGCCGCGGGCGCCCAGTCGCGCTCGTTCGACTCGGCGTCGGGCAGCATCGAGATCTTCACCCCGAGCCGCGGCGAGACCAGCGGCCTGCGCGTCCAGGTGTGGAACACCCTCGCCAAGCCGCGCACCAAGCTCGCCATCGCGCAGCGCTTCATCACCAACCAGGCGGCGGCGATCGCGCCGGGCCAGGTCGTCAACCTGTTCCGCGTCATCACCGACGACCGGCAGCACAACCGCAACGACGTGAGCCGCACCCTCGGCATCGGCCTCGTGCTGCAGGACAACCTGCTGTCGAACTACGTCGTGCCGTCGGCGGTCCCGACCGCTGTGACCCTCACCCCGGACGGCGAGGACGGCTTCGACGTGGTGGTCGGCACGCCGCTGTACCTCAAGGCGACCTACGAGGGCGTCAACGTGACGGTCGGTGCGGACTACGCGTCCAGCGACGAGAACATCTTCACCGTCACCAAGCACGGCATCCTCATCCCCCGCGCCGCGGGCACCGCCACCCTCACCGTGTCGATCGCGGGCTCGGCTGCGGGCACGCCGATCGACGTGACGGTCACCGCGCCGTAATCCACCTCGGGGACGCGAGGCTGCCATCAGCCTCGCGTCCCCGCTACGCTCCGCCCCGCCCACGAGAGAGAGGACACCCCCATGAGCGAAGACATCCAGCAGGTCGCCGAGGAGGCCGCAGAGACCGGCCGCAAGTCATTCGACCTGAAAGCCCGACTGCAGAAGCGTCCGCTGCGCCACGAGACCATCCGCGTGTTCACCGACGAGGTCACCGGCGAAGCACTCGGCGGCTTCGAGGATGTGCTCGACGCGAACGGGTTCGTGAAGAGCCGCCGCGGTTGGGGTGCTGCGAGGGAACTCGCGGAGCTCAAGCTCCTGAACAAGGACGGCGCCAACGACGAGGCCATCGCCGCGAAGATCGCCGAGATGGAAGCCCTCGCCGCGAAGCTCGACGAGACCGCACTGGACATCGCCCTCCAGGCCGTCCCCGCCGTCATCAAGAAGGACGCCCGCCGCGCTGCGAAGCAGCACCTCGGCATCCGCGGCAAGGTGACCGACGACCGCGCCGATGAGTTCGTCGACGAACTCGACGCGCAGATCCTCTACCGCTCGGTGGTCTCCATCCACGACGTCGAGTCGGGCGAGACGAACAAGGCGGTCACGATCGAGGATGCGCGCGACCTGCTCGCCTACCTCCCCGACACGGAGAGCGGCCGACTGCTGGCCGCGGTCGCGAAGCTGCAGTTCCAGGGGGCGATCGCCGAGCAGGCGACCGCTCAGGTGGATTTCTCGCAGCGTACCTAGCCTTCGGGGCCGGCGCTGGGTACGCGCAGCAGATCGAAGCGTCGATCCGTTTCGGCGTCCGGCCGACTGCGGTGATCCTCGGGACGGACACCCGCAAGCGGTGGAGCAAGTGGGACATCCTGCTGGCGCAGGCGTTCCACATGCTCGAGAAGGAGCGGTGCCACCAGTGCGGCTACCCGAAGTACGTGTGCGGCAACGAGTCGAACGACATCTACTTCACGGTGCGCGAAGAGGTGTGCTTCGCGACGCAGAAGAAGGATGCGTTCGAGGAGAAGGCTCGCGAACGGGCGGCGAAGAAGAAGGGCGGCGCGGCGAAAGAGCCCGCCGGGGTGTCGCTCATCGTGGAGGCCCACACGTACTCGCGGCGGGAACTCTCCGAGTTCCGCGACTCGTTCTACGAGCTTCGCGCGAAGCGGGAGAAGGCTCGCGACGAGTCGGTACCGGTCATTCCTGCGGAGGATTAGCTAGCTGTTGCTTGGCTTTCTCGACCGCGAGTTCGCGGCGGGCGCGAGCCATCGCCCGCCGCTGCGCATCGGCCTCGATTTCCTCGGGCTTCCGTCCGCGCAGCAGCAGGTAGAGGAACGTGACGACGAACGCGATCGGCCCCAGGAAGAGTGCCGCGATGAAGAAGTCCATGCCCTCAAGATAGCGGCCCGCACCCCGGATCGGCTAGGGCGGCGTCCCGTGTACGCTCCGCGCCGACCCGAGTAGGCGACGCCGGAGGAGGACCGTTGGACGACCTGTCCTCCACCGCGAAATTCATCGTCAAGTACCTCGTCGAGGGCGCTGAGGAGTTCGCGCGCACCGTCGACGACCTGCACAAGAAGACCGGTTCGGCGAGCAAGACCGCCGAGAAACTTTCCGAGCACCTTCACAACCTCAACGATGAACTCCAGAAGACCGCGAAGTCCGCCGGCCAGTCGGGTGACGCGACACGAGACGTCGGCAAGGAATGGACAGACCTCGATAAGAGGGTCAAGCAGGCCACCGACGCCTACCGCGAGTTCCGCCGCGAAGTCGCGCTCGGGATCTCCGAGGACATGTCGCCGAGCCAGTGGCTCGCCGCGGGCAAGGGGACTCGGGGGCTTACTGCGGCCGACCTCGAGGCGTACCGCCAGGGCAACAAGGGCAGCCTTCTCGGGGACGAGAGCGCCGAAAAGCAGGCGGCCGCACAGCGACGCGCCGCCGCCGAGGCGGAGAACTGGGCGAAGGCGGAGCGCCAACTCAACATCGCCGTCCGGGACGGGATCGACGCCCGTCGCGCGCAGCGCGACGCGATCAACGCCCAGCGGCTCGCCGAGCAAAGGCTCAACGCCGAGCGCGCCAAGACCACCAACACGTTCCGCCCCGGAAGCTTCCTGGCGCAATCCGACCTCTACGGCGGGGGGTCGGCCACCCGCGCCGCCGACACCACGTTCGCGCAGCAGATGGTCGCGCAGGAAGCCGCCTCCGTCCGCGCCCGAAATGGGCTGGCGGAGTACGACGCGCAACTCAACCGCAATACGGTCTCGTACAAGGCGTCGACGTCGGCGCTCGCGCAGCAGCTCATCAAGCAGGAAGAGATGGCGAACTCGCTGCCTCGCCTGCGGTACGCGCTCTACGACGTCGCGACCACCGCCACGGTCGCTGCGGTCGCGCTCGGGGCGGTGGTCGGCGGGGCTGCGGTCGCGTCGGCATCGTTCGAGTCCTCGTTCACCGGCGTCGAGCGCACGGCGCGGCTGTCCGGCGCTTCGGTGGGGATCATTCGCGACGAACTCGCCCACCTCACCCGAGAGATCCCGGCCGCGTTCGGTGACGTGTCGACCGTGGCAACCCTCGGCGCGCAGCTCGACATCGCCGCGAGCGACCTGGAGAACTTCTCCGGGCAGGTCATCCAGTTCTCCGCAACCGCGGGCACCACAAACGAGCAGACCGCGCAGGGCTTCGGCCGCATCGGCCAGCTTCTCGACGTGTCGGCCGACAAGTACGCCAACCTCGGCTCGGCGATCCTGTACGCGGGCAACACGTCGGTCGCGACCGAGCAGGACGTGCTCGACTACTCGCAGCGACTCGCCATCGCGGGCAACGAGGCGGGCCTGACCGCCGATCAGGTCATCGCCCTCTCATCCACGCTCGCCTCGCTCGGCATCGGCCTGGAGGCGTCGCAGGGTGCGACGCAGCGCATCTTCCAGGACATCCGCCGCGCCGTCGACGAGAATGGCGAAGCCCTCGCCAACTACGCCTCGGTCGCGGGCACCACGGCAGCCGAGTTCGCCGCAGCCTGGAGCGAGGAACCGCAGCAGGCGTTCTCCTCGCTCATCGAGGGGCTCTCCAAGGCGCAGTCGCTCACGCAGACCCTCGACGGCCTCGGGTTCGTCGAGACGCGCGAGGTGCGCCTGCTGACGGCGCTGGCGAACAACACCGAGTTCTACAACGAGCAGCTCTCCACCACCGCGCAGGCGTACCAGGACGGCACCTATCTCGCCGACTCCTACGCCAAGGTCGTCGACGACCTCGCAAGCCGCTGGCAGATCCTCCTCAACGCGATCGCCGAGTTCGGTGCGGCCGCGGGCGATGCGCTGGCGCCGTTCCTCAAGGACGCGATCACCAACCTCGCGAACCTCATCAACTGGTTCACCGACCTGATCTCCACCCAGGCGGGCCAGTGGTTCGTCGGCATCACCCTGGCCGCCGGTGGAGCGGCTGCGGCACTGTTGGCCGTTGTTGCGGCGACGGCGCTTGCGGTCGGGTCGTATGCCGCCCTGCGCGGCGCGATCGTATCCCTCGGGTGGGCCGAAGCGACCAGCGGCTTCAAGGGCTTCGCATCCGCCGCCGTCGGGGCATCCACCGCAGTCGGCAGTACGGCCACCGCGCTGCGGGTCTTCCGGGTCGCGCTGGCGTCGACCGGTATCGGCCTCGCGGTCGTCGCGCTCGGTACCCTGGCAACCGCATTCTCACAAGCCAGCGCGTCGGCCTCCTCGGCGTTCAGCACCTACGTCGGTACCTCGGCTGGACTTTCGGATGCCCTCACCTCCGATGCGGCGGCACGGGCCGAGGCGTTCATGCAGGGCAACCTCGACATGCTCGGGTCGTTCGTGGAAGTCAGCCTCGCCGCCGACGACAACACCGACCACCTCGACGACAACCGCGCCGCGATCGAGAACACCGCGAAGGTGCTCGGGATCGTCCCCACCGCCTACGACGGGGTCAACGGCGCAATCGCGGACAACACGGCGTACCTCGGCGAGAACACGCTCGCCTGGCTCAAGAACCAGCTCATCCAGTCGGAAGCGTTCCAGGAACTCGTCGGCAATGCGGACTTCGTGGCCGCCTGGGAAGCCATCGGTGCCGACTTCGATCAGGTGGTGAAACTGCAGGCCGCCGGTGGCGAGGAAGCGGTCTGGGGATACTTCCTCCGCCTCTCGCAGGCAGCGGTCGACGGCGGCAACGCCACCATCGACCAGATCCGAGCGCTACAGCCCGCCCTTGCCAACGCGCTCGGCGGCCTCGCCGGCGGCGGCAGCGCGATCCCCGGCCTCGTCGCTTCCTCCGGCGGCAACAATGGGGCGCTCGGTAAACTGATCCTCGCCGGCGCAGGCGCGACCAACCAGATCCGCCTCCTCGGCCTCACCGGCCAGAAGGCGGGCAAGCAAGTCGCCGATGGGCTTGACGAGGGCACCGATAGCGCGACCGACTTCAATGAAGCCCTCGGCGGGGGCGGCGGCGGTGGCGGCACGGTCGAGCGCATCCGCACCCTCGTCGACTGGGCGAACGACCTTTCCAGCGTGATGAAGCGCGCCTTCGACATCCGCTTCGGCGGCCAGCAGGGCCTCGACACGATCGCGTCCGGATGGTCGAAGATCCAGAAGGCCACCGAGTCTTCGGCCAAGGCGATCCGCGACCTGCACAACGACATCGCCGACCTGACCGCCGACCGGAGCATGAAGGAGTTCTGGCTCACCGTCGCCGAAGGGTACGGCGACACGCTCCGCGCCGGGAAGCTCAGCGCAGAACTCGGTGAGCTCGACGCAAAACTGGCCGACGCGAACAGCAAGCTCGCCGACGAGCAGGCGAAGTCGTCGAAGACTCTCGTGGGCAACTCGGATGCGGCGATCGAGAACCGGTCGGCGTTGCTCGGGCTCGTCGGCAACTACCAGGACTACCTCGCCGCGCTCGCCTCCTCGGGTGCGTCGCAGGCCGACGTGGAAGCGACCGCCCGCCAGCTCAAGGCCGAGTTCATCCAGCAGGCGACGCAGATGGGCTACAACCGCGACGAGGTCGACAAGTATGCGGTCGCGTTCGACGGCATGACCCTCGCGATCCAGCGGGTGCCCCGCGACATCACCGTCGACGCGAACACCGACCCCGCCCTACAGGCTCTCGCCGAGTTCGAGGCGCGCGCCAGGCAGTCCGGTGCGGCCGCGGGCGGCGGGTTCAGTCGCGCATTCGAGGAAGCGGCGGGCGAGCCCGTCGTGCAGGTCAAGTACCGCCTGCCTTCATACGCGGAACTCATGCGGATGCAGCAGACGATCCGCGATCAGACGGGCGACCAGAACTTCCGCATCGCGCTCGGCCCCGGAGGGCAGGGCGGCCAGGTGTTTGGGTACTCCTCGGGTGGCTACGTCGGCGACGGCGGGAAGTACGAGCCGAAGGGCATCGTCCACGGCGGCGAGTTCGTGTTCTCGAAGGCCGCGACCAAGGCGATCGGCGTGCGCAACCTCGCCTACGCGCACCAGATGGCGAAGTCCGGTCGGGCTCCGGTCGCGGCCGGTGGCGGGTCGTCGTTCGACCCGGCGATGCTGCTGCCGATCTACGACATGCTCGGGCAGGTCCGCGACGCCGTCGGCATTACGCTTCCCGGCGCGGCGGTGCAGTCCCTCGTCGGGGCGCAGAACGCCAGCACCAGCAGGAGGAGGGTTCGGTGAGCGCACAGATCTGGTTCGGCACGCGCGAGCACATGCAGTACGTCCCGGCGTGGTCGCCAGGCGCCGTGTACGACCGGGCGGGCTCGATCGAGTCGGCCGACTACCTCAACGGCGGCGTCGGGGTGCGCCGCTCGCTCGGGTCGCACCGCACCTACGACCTCACCTGGCCGAACCAGCGGCGCGCCGACCTGCGGAAGATCACCGACTACGCTGACGGGCTCTTCGGCGACGGGCTCCTCTACTGGTCGGACCCGGCGTGGATGGACACGAACGCGCTGCCTGCGCGGTGGGCGACGCCGTGGGTGACGACCAAGGGCGTGCCGCCGCTGCTGCTCGACGCACGCCCGGTGCGGATCACGAACCCCGACCCCGGCCACGGATACCCGACCTTCGGCGCCCGCTACACCAAGCGCGCCGCGTCCGTGAGCGACAGCATCTTCATCCCGATCCCGCCCGGTCGTGAGGCGTGGATCGGAGTGCATGGCGAAGAGAACGCGGCCGACGTGGTCGGCGTGCGCCGCCACCAGCGCACCGTCCCCACCGGGTCTGTGGTCAAGCCTGCCGTGCTCGGCGTGAACACTCCGGAGCGAGTGAACACGGTCATCGAGGGCGGCGAGCAGGCGTGGGTCGAGATCTTCTTCGATCTCGACGTGCTCGACGTGGGCGACTCGTTCGACCTGTACGGGCTCGTCGTGCAGGTGCTCCCCTCGCTTGCGACCCCTGGCGGCGGCGACTTCATCAGCGGGCAGGGGCACTCCGGTTGCGAGTGGACGAAGCTGCCCGGCGAGACGGTGATGATGATCCACCGCATGGGTGAGGCGGTCTTCACCTCGGCCACCCTCGCCGAGACCGGGGCTTGGCTGTGAGCGCCGACCTGCTCCTGAACGGCACCCCGGAATGGTCGAGCGCGAACTACTCGGTCATCGAGGACGCCTCCCCCCTCAGCGCAGCCGACACGCAGGGCGGCGTCGGCTCGTTCAGCGCGACCGTCCCGCTACGGGGCAATACGCGCCGCCTCTGGAACAAGACCGTCGAGATGTCCGACCCCGAGCGGGGCAAGACCACCGGGCGGATCACGGAGATCACCGGCAGCAGCAACGGCGCAGCGACCATCACCGCCGACTCCCGGCTCATCGCGCTGGACGTGGAACGCGCGATCGCCGCGTTCACGGGGGATCTCGGCGACTACCTCCGCGGTGTGCTCGGCGCGTGCGGCATCGAGGAGGGGGTGTGGGTCGACGAGCAGATCGCCGAACGCGCCGTCGTGATGCCCGGCTGGGAGGGCAACGTCTGGGACGTGCTCAAGGAGATCTGCCACACCCAGCAGATCGAAGTCGCGCTCGTCTCGAACAACGTCGTCGTCCGGTTCCCACGGGAGCGGGTCGCGCAGATGCACCGCACGTCGCAGCAGTCGTGGACGATCGCCACCGGGGAACTCGCGCAGTCGGTCGTCGCGTACTGGGACGAGAAGGAGTGGGTCGAGCGGGGCCTGATCTACCCGGCGGGCGGGTGGAACACGGACGTGGACGTCATCCAGGTCGGCGCCGGGGAGACCCTCGAAGTGGAACTCGACCTCGAGCCCACCGGGGAAGACGGCACCGGCGCCGGGTTCAGCGCGGTCGACGTGGAGCAGCCGACCTGCGTGAGCGAGGTGTGGCTGGATAACGTCACCGAGTCCTGCTACACGATCTCCGGCGGCGACAACCTCATCATCCCGCCCCAGCAGTGGTACGACGGCGGCGGCTCCGTCACCGTCGAGCCGATCGAAGGCGGCACCCGGCTCCTGCTTCGTGTCACCGCGCCCGCCGAGGAGAAGTACGCCCCGTACAGCCTGTCGATGCCCGCGGACAGCGACGACTACTCCAGCCTGCGGCTCCTCGGCTCCGGGGTGCGGTACATCCGGCATCGGGTGGAGCTCGCGGTGCCCGGCGTCGACGGGGATCAGGCGTCGAAGGAGGTCGGGGTGGAGATCCCCGGCCGCTTCCTCGACTCCTACGCCGACGCCTGGCATGCCGCGCAGCGGGCGGTGGCCGCGTTCTGCATGCCGGATGCGTCCATCGGGTTCCAGTCCCGCGGCATCCACCGCATCGGCGACATCGGCTCCTACCGGTACCCCACCGACGCGGACTTCGAGGCCGACTACGCCGGGCTCAGCACCGACGACTGGGATGAACAGTACGAGGGCTGGACGGTCGACCAGTGGGACGAGATGTGGGCCGCCAAGACCCGCGAGGACTTCACCAACCAGGCGTTCGGCAACATCGCCGGCGCGCGCATGCAGATCGACGGGACGTGGTACCGGATCACGTCGGCCACGACCACGGCCGCCACGACCGGCGGCACCGCTGTGGCCGACACCATCGACGCCGACTTCGAGCAGGCGTGGGCGGGCGCAACGGTGGAGGACTGGGACGCGGTGTGGGCGGGCCGCCCGGTCGAGGACTGGGAGGCCGCACCGCTTGAAGGAGCGCCGGCGTAGCGTCCGCTGTACGCTCCGCGCCCGTGAGCAACCTCCCTCCCCTCGTCGCAGACCCCGCACTCGCGCGGTACCTGCGGGCGCTGGAGAAGCAGGTGCAGGGCGGCGAGAAGCGCACCCGCCGCGTCGAGTCCGCGGTGAAGATCGCCTCCTCCAAGGCGGCGTCGACCGCCGTGCAGGCCACCACCCTGCGACAGGAGCAGGTCGCCGTCCGCGAGGAGATCGCCACCGACAAGGCCGCACCCGACGCACCCGCGATGCCGACCGCGACGGTCGAACCGTACTGGACGTCGGCGGGTGAACCGCGGGCGCGCCTGCTCGTCGACTGGGAACTGGTCGACGGGGTTGCCGAGTACGAGGTGTGGCACCAGCCGCCCGGCGGCGAACTCCGCAGCTACGCTCGCGCCCACATCGTCTACGACCCCGAGACGGGTGAGCCGGTCAGCCCGATCGCCACCGTGCAGGACATCAACACCGAAGGCACCCACCTCGTCGGCGTCCGCGCCCGCAACACGGTCGGCGCATGGAGCGACCTCAGCGACCTCGCGTTCGTCGAGGTCACCCTGCTCGAACTCCCGGAGCTCGACGCCCCGCTCGCCCCCGCGCTGCTCTCGGAACTCGGCGTCGTCAACGTCCGGCCCGGCACCGAGGAACCCGTCCCCGCCGAAGGGTTCCGTCACTACCGCGCCGAATGGTCTGACGCCGAGGACGGGGACTACTACCCGTTCGGCGCACCCATCCCGGTCAACGGCAGTGCGACCCTGTCCGGCCTGCTCATCGGGTCGACCGTGTGGGTGCGGCTGCGCGCGATCGACCGCCTCGGCCGCTCCTCCGAACCGTCCCCCGCGGCGAGCATCGAAGTGCGCGGTGTGGCACTGGTCACCCTCGACCCGGAACTCGCCGAGACCATCATCCAGGCGGGCACCGTCCAGGCTGGCAGCATCACCGCGAACGAGATCGCCGCCGGTACCATCACCGGCAACGAGATCGCCGCAGGCGCGATCACCGTCAGCCACCTCGAAGCCGGGGTGGGCGGCCTGCTCGACCTCTCCGCGAACGAGTTCGTCATCAACGCGACCGGCCGCGCCGACGAAGCCCTCGCCGCCGCGGGCACCGCGGCCGGTGAGGTGTCGGAGATCCGCACCTACTTCCGGTTCGACGAAGACGGGCTCGAGATCTCGGCGCCGAACTCCCCGTTCTCCACCGCCATCGACAACGAGCGCCTCGAGTTCCGCGAGAACGGCATCGCGGCCGCGTGGCTGTCCGCGGGCCAGTTCGTCGCGAAGTCGTTCATCGGCGAGACCGTCGAGATGGGCAACCACCAGTTCGAGAAGTACGGCACCGGAACGGTGGTGAGGGCGCTCTAATGGCGAACTACGACGCCGGAATGAACTACAGCTACACGTTCCGGCTGAACGCATGGCAGGCTTCGCAGGATGTCGGCGGGAACACGTCGGCGGTGTCGTGGAACCTCGAAATCCACAAACCCAACAACGGCACGTCCGGCCGATACGCCGACGGCCCGCACTACTGGTCGGTCAACATCAACGGGGCCGTCTACTCCGGCTCCATCCCCAGCTACGACTTCCGCGCGTACACCGTCCTCACACTGGCAGCCGGCACGACCACGGTCGGACACAACGCCGACGGCACGAAAACGATCGCCGTCTCGGCGGGCTTCGACGACAACAACTCCTGGGGAGAACTCGGCGACCGCTCCGTCAGCGGCAACCTCGGCCTGACGACGATCCCCCGCGCCACCACCCCGACCTTCACCTCCCCGATGGAGGCAGGCACCGCCTACACCATCAACCTCCCTCGTGCATCGACCGCGTTCACCCACACGGTGCAGTACGCGTTCGGCTCGTCGGGCTGGGTGAACATCGCCACCGGGGCGACCACATCCGCGTCGTGGACGCCGCCGCTGTCGCTGCTCACCCAGATCCCGAACGCGACCAGCGGCGTCGGCACGATCCGGGTCATCACCTACAACGGCGGCACGAACATCGGCACCAGGGACGTAGGGTTCACCCTGTCCGCGCCCGCCTCCGTCGTGCCGACCTTCTCGGCGGTCGCACACTCCGAAGCGACCGCCGGGCTCGCGGCCAACGTCGGCGCCTACGTGCAGGGGCTCACCAAACTCTCCCTCGCCATCTCCGGCGCGGCGGGCGCCTACGGCTCCACGATCACCGGCTACAAGATCACCGTCGCCGGGCAGACCATAAACGCCGTCTCCGGCACCACCGCGCCGATCGCCCTGTCCGGCACGGTGCCCGTGGTCGCCACCATCACCGACTCCCGCGGCCGCACCGCATCCAAGACGGTCGACCTCACCGTACTGCCCTACGCGGCCCCGGCGATCAACGCAGTCAGCGTGCAACGCGCCGGCTCGGACGGCACCCCCGCCGAGGAAGGCACCTACATCCGGGTGAACCTCGACGCCGCCGTGCAGTCCCTCACGGTCGCCTCGACGGAGAAGAACGCCCTCGCCTACCGGATCTCCACCCGCGACCGCGGCACGTTCACCTGGACGGTCATCGACACCTGGACGCCCGGCGGGGTCACGTTCAGCGGCAGCCGAACCGTCGGCACCTACTCCATCGAGGAAGCCCACGACGTGCTCGTCGAGGTGCTCGACGACTTCCTCGTGTCATCGGCCATCCTCACCGTCCCGACCGCCGCGATCTTCATGCACCTCGACTCCACCGAGGGCGTCGGGATCGGCAAGTTCCGCGAGCAGGGCTCGCTCGACGTCGCCGGGCAGATCTACCAGAACGACGGCCGAGCGGTCGTCGACGTCAACCTGCTCACCGCGACGTTCGCAGCCTTCCTTCCCGCGGGCACCGTCCAGATGTCCGCGGTCACCGCCGCCACACCCCCGGCGGGCTGGCTGTTCTGCCGCGGTCAGGCCGTCGGCCGCGAACAGTACCCGACTCTGTTCGCCGCGATCGGCACCACCTACGGCGCCGGTGACGGGTCGACCACGTTCAACCTGCCGAACCTCAACGGCCGCGCCCCAGTGGGCTACGACTCCGCCCAGACGGAGTTCAACGCGGTCGGCAAGACCGGCGGCGCGAAGACCCACACCCTGACCACGGCCGAGATGCCGAGCCACACGCACACCTTCCAGAGCGACACCCAGGCGGACGCCGCTGGCTTCGGCGGCATCGCATCCACGAAGCGCCCGGCGGAGGTGGGCTATACGCAGTACCACCCCACATCGAGTGTCGGCGGCGGCGGCGCGCACAACAACCTCCAGCCGTACATCGCCCTCAACTTCATCATCAAGATCTAGGAGCCCTACACGTGATCGAACAGACCGAGACCACCGTCGAGATCCACACCGTCTCGTACTCGATGACCACCCCGAGCGGGTCGTCCCTGGCCGCATCCCTCACCGACGGGATGGTCGCCGTCCGCTACGAAGGCCCCGAAGGGTACTCGACGACCACGCTCCCCCTCGACGCGATCCCGTCGGCCATCGCACTGCTCGGGTCGCTGCTCGCGTCCGCCGCGCCCGCGCCCGTCGAGCCGGAGCCGGATGACGCGCAATAGCTAGATGTCCCGTGTACGCTCCGCGACGTTAACAAGGAGGGCAGATGGCTGGAACACCGGTCTGGGGCATCCCGCTCATCACGCCGGGCACGACGATCCAGTCGCTGCGCGCATTCTTCAACCCGATCGCCGAAGCGCTCGAAACCGCGCTCAACAGCCTCGCCACGCGCAACCCGACCGGCGAAGTCAAGATCTTCGCGGGCGCGTCCGCGCCGTCCGGCTACCTGCTCTGCCAGGGGCAGGCGGTCTCCCGCACCACCTACGCGGCCTTGTTCGCAGTGCTCGGCACCACCTACGGCAC
Organism: Agromyces larvae; assembly: GCF_022811705.1. NCBI lineage: Bacteria > Bacillati > Actinomycetota > Actinomycetes > Micrococcales > Microbacteriaceae > Agromyces > Agromyces larvae. The sequence continues at coordinate 1,923,271 of NZ_CP094528.1, forward strand.
GGGCGACGGCACCTCGACCTTCAACCTGCCCGACCTGCGCGGGCGCGCACCTGTCGGCTACTCGTCCGGCGAGACCGAGTTCAACACTGTCGGCAAGACGGGCGGCGAGAAGACCCACACGCTCACCGTCGCCGAGATGCCCTCGCACAGCCACAACATCAAGTCGCAGGCGGCGAACTACCCGGCGGGCGCGTTCGACGACCAGGGCTACCAGCGCTCCTCGACGCCGAACTACACCAACAACAACACGGCGAACATCGCCTCGACCGGCGGCGGCGGCGCGCACAACAACCTCCAGCCTTACATGACCCTCAACTTCATCATCAAGACCTAGGGGAGCCATGCCACGCACGTTCAGCGAAGTCATCGCCTGGTCGAAGAACCCGTCCGCGGCCGCCGCAGGCGAGCATGTCTCATGGGCGGGCCTGTGCGAGGAGTACATCAACAACTCCGGCAACTTCAACCAGGCGTTCAGCAGCGCGCTTCTCGCAGGCAACGCCTCCGGCCCCCTGCGCACCGACTACGCCAGCGCCCCAGCAGGCGCGATCGTCTACTGGGCCGGCGTCGGCGGAGACGGGCACGTCGCCTACATCTACCAGCAGGACGCCGACCCCGTGCTGCTCATGGCATCCAGCAGCGTAGACGAGCACTGGGGCCGCAACATCGGCCTCATCCGCCTCTCCCGCTACCAGGCGAAGTTCGGCCACCCGCTTCGCGGCTGGACGCTCCGTCACGGCACCGAAACCCTCGCAGGCGTATCCGCGCCCGCGGGCGGCGGCACCACCCCGATCCCCGACGAAGGAGCAGACATGTCACAAGGCGCGTTCTACCGCATCAAGGATGGGCAGCCCAGCGCGGGTGCGATCCTCTGGCAAGACAAGCCGAACACCCCACTCATCCCCATCAGCCTCCCGACGTGGGTCGCCTACGCAGCGAACGGCGCGAAGTACGCCGACCTCACTGCCGACGAGGTGAACGACCTGCGCGCGAAGTGGGGCACCTCGCCCGCCCCGGCAGCCATCACCATCGACGCGGCCCCCATCGCCGCAGCCATCGCGGACGCGATCAAGGCGACCGGCGTGCAGGTCGACGTCGCAGCAATCGCCAAGGCCGTCGACGCGGCAGTCGCCGACGACTTCGCCAAGGTCAACGCCAACATCGACGACCAGCCCACCAAGTTCACCATCACCCCCGCCGCGTGAGGTGACGACCATGCCCCCCACCGAAGACGAGACCCCCGGAGGGATCTACGTGGCTCTCGGCCGCATCGAAAAAGGCCAGGAGTACACGAACAAAGCCCTCGACGAGGTCAAGGCCGAAGTGGGGGGCGTGGTGAAAGTGCTCGGCGAACACGCCGTGCAGATCGGCGCGCTGCGCGCCTGGAAGGAATCGGTCGAGCGGACGCTCGAGGAGCGCAAGCCCCAGCGCATCCCGTGGACGGCGATCGGCGCGTTCGTCATCGCAGCCGTCGCACTGTTCCGCGACCTGTTCCCCATCGGCTCCTGAGCCACCCGCACCACCGCACCACCAAGGAGGGTCATGCCCCAGATCAGCCAATGCGTCGCGTGCGCGTGGGAAGCAGAGAACAACGTCAGGATCGACGACTCGCTGTCGAACGTCGCCTGGGGCCGGCGCATCGGCGTCTCCGAGGGGGGCATCCGACGCCACCGCGTGAACCACGCGGGGCGCGAACCCGAAGCCGGGAATGCGGCCGGCGATGACGCCGACCCGCTCGCGGGCGGCAAGATGGAGCTCGGCCCCGACGGCGGCTCCTTCGAGGATGTGCGCAGCGACAGGCCGCTCGACCTCGGCGACTGGGATCACGTCTTCGCCAAGTTCAAGCTCGACCCCGCGCAGTTCGAGATCCTCGACGACACGGTCTACTGCTCGACGTGGCAGACCTCCAAGCGCACCGAGGACGGCGACCGTGACGTCATCGACCTCTACTCCTACAAGGCCCGGTTCCGCCGCAAGGGCGCGAACGAGCGGGCGCTCTCGGAGCTCTACCGCGAAGCCGAGCGCCGCACCGCGCCCCCGATCCTCCTGCCATCCCGGCACGAGCGCTCCACCGTCGTCGTGCTCGCCGACTGGCAGATCGGGAAGACCGGCCGCCGCGGCGGCACCCCCGAACTCCTCGCCCGCCTCGAGCACGCCCGCCGGGTGCTCGCCGGGGTGCTCGCCGAGCGCGCGCCCAAGCGGGTCGTGCTGCTGGACGGAGGCGACGGCATCGAAGGCTTCGAGTCCGGCGGCGACCCGCAGTTCACCAACGACCTCTCCCTCCCCGACCAGCTCGACGCCTACGCCACCGAGATGTTCAAGTTCGTTCGGCTCGCGCAGGCGTTTGGCCCGGTCGACATCGGCGCGGTGCCCTCGAACCACGCCGCGTGGCGCCGGGGCAGGCAGAGCCTCGGCACCCCCGCCGACGACTTCGGCCTGTTCGTCCACCGGCAGGTCGCCAAGCTCGCCGAGGCGAAGGACTGGGACGCACGCTGGCACTTCCCCGCCGAGTACGACGAGTCCCTCAGCATCGACGTCGACGGCACGCCGGTCGGCCTCATCCACGGGAACCAGTTCGGCCCCGGCAAGGCGATCGACTGGTGGCAGAGTCAAGCCTTTGGTGCGCAGGCCGTCACCCACGCCGACGTGCTCGTCACAGCCCACTACCACACGTGGGGCGCTGGCGTCGCGGGCATCAACCAGGCCACCGGCCGCGAGCGGCACTGGCTCGGCGCGCCCACGCTCGACAACGGCTCCGACTGGTACAAGAACATCGCAGGCCGCGACTCGCTGCCCGGCACCCTCGTCTTCGACGTCACCCCTGACGGCTTCGACCTCGGCAGCCTGACGATCCTCGGTGCATGACCCCGTCCCCGCTACGCTCCGCAATTGCTAGCTAATCCCGGAAGGAAGGAACACATGTCGCTCCTCGAACGGCTGCGCGCGATCTTCACGATCAACCGCCGCCAGTCCATCTACGCCGCGGTGGCGGTGATCGTCCCCCTGCTCGTGAACCTCGGCGTCATCACCGAAGGCGTCGGCGGCCAGATCCTCGCCCTGCTCGGCGGCGCGCTCGCGCTGCTCGCCGCGATCCTGCAGCTCGTGAACTTCTCGCCCGCCGGCGTCGCCTCGTGGTTCCTGAACGTCGGCCGAGCCGCGCTGTACGCGGCCGCCGGTGTCGTCGTGCCCGCGCTCGTGTTCTTCGGTGTCATCTCGCAGGACTTGGGCGTCGCCGCCCTCGCGCAGATCTCGACCGTGCTCGCATCCCTCGCAGCGCTCGTCGGCATCTTCTTCTCCATCCCCGTGGTCGAACCGGCCATCGAGGAGCCCGCCCTCGAGTAGGAGGTGGTCATCATCTAGCAAACGGCCCCCGTTTCCGGGGGCCGTTTGCTGTGCGGCGACGAGGGCGACTTGGACGGATCGCGCCCAACCATCCAGCGCGCTCGCCCTCGTTCTTACGTCGATGTCTACGCCGCACCGCTCACGCAGCGATTTCCAGCCCCCGCCTTCGCCCCCAGTAGGCGTCCAGCGTGGGGCGGTGCAGGTTCGTCTTCGCCCAAGCGATCGCATGCCTCGCCGAGTCGCGGTCGTGCCCCTTGCCGGGCCACCAGAGCCCATGCTCCTTGAGGAAGGCGTCGGGGGCGTGCCGCTTCATCACGTTCCGCTGCCCAACCCAGCCAGGGAAGAGCACCGAGAGCGCGCCCTCGATCTTGAGTGGCGTGATGTCCGGCTTCGGCGTGCGGCCGTCGAGCACGAAGGTCTCCGAGACCACGACATCGGGCTGCCACCCCTCGACCTTCCACCACGCGATGAACCCGTCGAGGCCGCCCTCCACCGTGCCGTGCTCGAGGTGCGTGATCGGGGTGATCGCGTCGAATCGCCACAGCGACCAGCCGGTGCGGCCGCCCGGATCGAGTGCCAGCAGCACGCTCACGCGGCCGCCGCCAGTTCCGCCTCGGCCGCAGGCGCCCAGAGCGCCTCGAGCACGCGCTCGACCAGCAGCACCGGCACGGCGTTCCCGACGATCTGGTACTTCTCGCCCTGGGTGACCTTCCGGCCGTTCGGCTTCACCGCGTCCCATGTCAGGTCGGCGTCGAACGACTGCAACGCGGCCGCCTCCTCGACGGTGACCTTCACCGAGCCGGGCCTGTTCTGGCGCGAGACGCCGCCCTTCTCGAACTCGCTGCGGCCGGGGCCTGCGATCACGTTCGAGCCCGCCGCCGTGGTCGTCGCGGGCCGCGACGACCACACGGACGTTCCCTTGCCAGTGATCGTGTGCGCGGGCTCGGCCGACTTGCGCGGGATCTGCCCCGCCGTCTGCTCAGAGGTGATACCCGCTCCGTGGAATCGAATGTCGCTCATCTCGTCTCCTTCCTCTTGCCAGACGAACCCGCCCGGCTCCATGCCTCCCGCGCTCGCGCGGATTGTGAATGCGGGCTCGTCGGCCCCGCGGCCGGGGCGGTCGCCGTAGCGGTCGACCATGCCCCGGCCCATGCGCTTGACGGCCCTCATGCCGACCCCACCAAGCTCGCGTAGATGGCGTCGGAGTTCGCCGCCGAGAACGGGCGACCCTCGCTCCATGCGCGACTCCTTTCCCGATTACACGCCCGGCAATAGCGAGCCTCTGGTCGGGATGGGATGACGAGCAAGTTTGTTCCCGCGTATGCGTGACCGCGAGGACAAGCGGACTTACTGACATTGTTTCGGCCATGCCTGACCATGTCTCGGCTATTTGCGCTCGACGTATCCCATCGAAGGTTCCCGACGCGGTTGTTCGTCGGGTCGCCATCGTTGTGACAACCCTCCATGCCTTCGGGGCACGGGCCAACGAATGCTTCGAGGACGAGACGGTGGACACCAAGCCTTCGAGGTCGCCCATCCACCTGTAGGCCGACGATCAAGTGCCCCGTATTCTTCTTCCAGGGCCTCAGGATCGCCCCTACTACGGCACCCGGGCCTGGGGTCAGCCTCCGCACCGCCCCGAGGTTGGACACCTCATAATCCGGAGCGCTTGGGATGGCTCGCCATTTCTCAGTCATCGCACACCCAGGAGTTTCGGCCAGCCTTGGATGTGACGGTCGGCGCTGGCTCGTGGACTCGGCGCTCGCCCCGCTCACCCGTCGCCCCGTCGGTGTAGTTGCTCCTCAAAACGAGCGGCTCGGATCGCACGCCGGCCGCCGGGGCCGAAGGGTTCAGCGCCGCCACTTCGGACGCCCCCCCCGGTCACGGTGGGGGCGGGGCGGGATTCGGGCCAGCGCGCCACGCGGCTCGTGGTCTGGGTCACCGTGAAGCCCGGCTCGGAAGACGGGCGCTCTGCGCGGTCACCACCAGCAACCGACTGCGCAGAGACGAAGACGGAGCCCTCGACGCCGCGCAGCGCCTCCTCCATCGACACCCACGGCAGCACGCCGGGGTCGAGGCGGGTCTTGTCGCGGACGTGGTACTTCGAGTGCGTCGGGGTCGGAAGCTGCACCTCGCCCAACTCCTTCTTGCGGGCCACGAGGATCGCGCGCTTGCGGGTCTGCGGGACGCCGTACTGCTCGGCCTGGAGGTTCGCCGCCTTCGCGGAGTAGCCCATCTTCTCGAACTCCGACAGCATCTCCATCCAGAGCGAGAGCACGGGCGGGACTTGCTCGAACGCCACGTAGTCGGGCCGGTAGCGGAACACGTAGTGCAGCGGCACGAGCACGTGCGCGTAGTTCTCGTCGCCGAGGCTGGCGCCGAACGCGCGGAGCTCGTCGATGTCCTCGTAGATGCCCGCGTGCATCGCTTCGACGAGCGCCGCCCGGTGCTCGCGCGCGGCGCCCTTGCCCGCCATTGACCAGAGCTGGCAGGGCGGCGACGCCCAGAGCGTCCACGCCTGCCCCGCGTTGAACACCGCGAGCCCTTCGAGGATCACGGCCAGATTGCCCGCATCCCAGACGTCCTCGTAGATCGTCTCGAACTCGTTCGCCTCCCGGATCGCGATGGCTGCGGGCTCGATCTCCACGCCCAGGTCGCGCCCGCCGAGGCGGCGGACGGCCTGCGAGACGCCGACTCCGGCGTATAGGTCGACGACGATGCCGCTCATTCGCCGGCCTCCTCGTCGTTGCAGCCGCAGGGGCACTCTTCCCAGCCCGAGGCGTGGAGCCAGTCGAGCTCCGCGACGCTCGTGTTCGGGTAGCCGTACACGTCCATCGTGATCTGGGCGAAGTGCTCGCCGTCGTTGTAGCGGGCGTCGAGGTAGTGCCCGCGGCCGGGGCGGGTTTCCTCACCCCAGATCACGTCCCAGTACCCGATGCCCTCGGGGAGGTCGACCCCGTCGACAGCGTTGATGGCGGCGATCGCCTCGGGCCACGCGGCCGCCTGCCGCTCGGTCATCTGCGGCTTGCTCACGCCGCCACCGCCTTCCGGGCCTCGCGTCGTCGTCGGGAGCGCTCGAGATTGTTGATGCGGATGCACTCGAGGCACAAGCGGGCCGCCCCTCGCATCCGAGTGTTGCTCGGGGTATATGCGTGCCCACGAACGCAGGCAGAGCGCCTCGCGTAGTGGTGGATGCCATTCCTGACGCGGTCGAACATGTTCTCCGACTCCGTCCCCCACTCGAGGTTTTCGCGCACATTGTTCTTCGGGTTGTCGTCGAGGTGCCGAACGACTTCACCAGGGGATCCAGCACCCAAGAAGGCAAGTGCGACCAGTCGATGAACGGAGTGCGTCTTCGCGACACCATCGAGGTGGAGGTTGACGACGATTCGCCCCCGCGCCGCGGTCGCGGGCGACAGGACTTTCCCGCGAGCGATACGCACCACTCCACGCACATCGGTCAGGTATCGATCGAGCGAACGCACGCGGCCGCGATCGCTGACTTCGTAGTGGCCCTCGTAGCCCTGCACCGGAAGCCACACCTCGGTCACGCGGCCCACTGGTCAACCTCCTCGCGCTTGCGGCTCGGTTCCTTGATGCGCCGGCGCTCGATCCACTCGCGAGCCGTGTCGCCGAAGGGGTTGTCGATCTCGTCGAGCGCCCACGCAAGGTGCGAGTCTTCGACGACTTCGATCAGTTCCTCGGCGAAGTCCTTCCAACGGCGCACCGTCCGCGACGTGGAAGTGGAGAGGTGGTCAATGCGACGGTCGGTCGACTCCACAACAGCTAGCAGATGTGCGCGGAACGACTCGATGCGGTCGATGTCCTCCGGGCCGAACCGCGGGTCGGTGCGGCGCCTCTCGATGCGGATGTTCGTGAGCGCGAGCGCCGTGACCAGCGCGGCGCCGGTGCGGTGGATCACGTCGGGGTGCTGGAACGAACCGTTCCAATTCCTCGTTTCCACCAGGCTGTCAGTGACGACCTTCTCGAATTGCTCCTCCGGCATGGCACGGAGTTCGTCGACCGTGTACTCGGGGGTGTCGGTGCGGGTCATGCTGCAATTGCTCCTTTCGTTTGGGCCGCTCGCGCGGCGATTTCGAGCCAGTCGTTCAGCCACGTGGTGAAGTCCTTGGCGCTTGCGAATGTCGGGCGCCGGTCGATGTAGTCGGCGCCGTCGTTGTAGGTGAGGTCGGCTCGCCGCCGGGCCTCTTGGAGGTCGCTGACCCGCTGGCGCCACGCGCGCTCGGGCTCGTCCTTCTCCTGTCGGGTGAGGTAGCCCGCCGGGCTGTAGTCCGCGTAGAGCTCTGTCGGCTGGCCCACGGGGTCGAGTGCCGAATAGTCGAGCGCCTTGAACGAGCGCCCGCCCTTCGGCGTCACGCGCTCCTCGAAGGAGACACGGAACGCCACCCGCGCGCGCGGCCACCACGCCCGCAGGTGCCAGTACGTCACGTCCTGCGCCGGCTTCTTCACGTCGCCCCGCGAGTGGTTCTCGCCGTCGGCCAGGTAGAGGGTGTCCGGGTGGTGGACCAGCGCGCGCCGCAGCCGCCACTCCCACCCGGCCGCCTCGACCTTCTTGATGAGCCCGGTGATCGTGCGCCCGAGCCCGTCCAGCGACGGGTCGTCGTCCACCTCGAGCACGCGCACCGGCTCCTGCACGATCTCCTTCGGCCGGGCCGCGTCGAGGTTGGCGCGATAGGTGCGGAAGTAGGCGGGCCAGCCCTCCGTCACCGCCGCCCCCGCTCGTTGAGCCACACGAACACGAGCAGCATGGCCGCGAGCGGCAGCACGAACACCGCGATGAAGACGCCGTCGACGATCTCCCACAGCGCGCGCTTCATGCGGCCACCGCCTCGCGGCGCATCGCCCGCTCTTCGAGCAGGTCGTCGAGCGCGAGCAGCTCCAGCGGGTCGGTCACTTCGCGGGTGCCCGGAAGGAGGGCGGCGAGGTAGTCGGCCTCGTCGAACAGGCCGTCGGCCGACGTCAGCACCGCGCGCAGTGCGGCCAGCACGGACGCCGGGTTGTCGACGTTCTCCGGGCGGATCAGCGCGACCGAGCAGAGGTGCGGCGGCAGCTCCCCGAAGGCGAGCACGTTGCCCGGCGAACCGGGGACACTCTCGACCGGGACGATCTTGAAGGGCACGTCGATCGCGGCCTTCGCCTGCTTGAGCAGTGCGAGACGCTCCGGGGTGAGCGGCCACGGGTGGACCGGGATCGGGATGGTGACACTCATGCGACCGGCCCTCTCTTCACGCGCCACTTCACCGTCGCCAGTGGAAGCCCGGTCAGCCGGGCCAGCATCGCGACGCCGGTTCCGGCCGCCTCGGCGCGCAGCACGGCCGCCCACATCGCCTCGCGGTGCGGCGTCGACAGCGCCGCGACGAGGTGCTGCAGCGACTCCGGCGAGAACTTCCCGCCGGTGCGGTCAGCCTTCGCCTGCACCTCGCGCGCCACCGTCCAGGCCGGGAGCCCGACGATCCCGGCGATCTGCCGGATCGACCACACACCCCGCTTACCGAGCGAGCGAGCCGCGTCCGTCTTCTCCTCCGCGTTCAGTTCGTCGCGGTGCGCGTAGGCCCGCGCCGCCTCCTTCACTACCTCGATCACGCTCGTCCTTTCGTCAGCCTGATTACTTCGGCCGGCGTGCCCGCGTTCTCGCGAACCGCCCTGCCCTGCTTCTTGAGTTGCTCAATGAGGCTGTCGACGTCTCGGTAGTCGTCGAACCCATCGAGTTGGTACACATCCGTCATTGCCATGAACCCGCCTGCCCGTCGGATGATCTCGACCAGGCGGTTCACCCTTCGCACCCGCGGCGACTCGTCGGTCGCGGCGACCAGCAGCAGCGCGTTCGCCAGCCACTCCTCGGCCTGCTCCAGGGCGATCAGGTAGTGCTTCATCTCGATGTCCGGCGACAGGTCCATGAGGGCCGCCAGCGCCGCGCACTTGAGGATCGTCTTCTCGAGCCTCGTGAACGTCGGGTCGAGCCGCTCCGGGTGCGCGCTCGCCCTCGCGATCGCCTCCAGGGACTCGATCGTGTCGACGTGCCTGTCCAGCACCTCGTCGGTCGCGCCCACCCACATCGGGTCTTTCGGGTCTTCCGGCTCGATGGCCTTGCGCACCTGCTCGAACCGGCTCCACCACTCCTGCGCCCACTTCGCGACCGGCGTCTGCTCACTGCTGCGCGCCGGGCCTGCACCCTTGCGCATGAGACCCGGCCGCTTCGACTCCCGCGTGCGGGGCTTGCGCTCACCGATGGCGAAGATGAACCGGTTGATGTACCCGTCCTCCCAGTCGCCCGGCTCGATCGCGTCAGTCACCCGGTCGAACACGCCGGTCAGCAGCACCGAGAGATACGCGCGGGCGTGGATGCCCGAGATCTCCTTCTTCGTGGCCCGCTGGATCGCGGGAACGTCGCCGCCGTACAGGTCGGTGATGCCCTGCTTCATGCCGCGGAACTCGCCCTTGTCGTTCGACCAGTCCTTGAGCGCCCGGTCGGCCTCGTCGGCGTGGAACCACGACGCCTTGTGGTCGCGCTCGATCAGCTTCTCCACCAAGCCGCTGTACGTCGCGTTCCCGCCGATGTCGGGGCTGTCGGTCACGTTCAGTCTCACCAGCGTCTTGATCGGCGCGATCGCCTCCGACTTGCCGGTGCCGGAGGGGCCGAGGATCATGCCGTAGAAGTTCAGCGGCAGGATGGTGCCGTTCTTCGTCACGATCACCGCATACGGCGAGAGCATGACGCTGAGGATGATCCACCGGTTCAGCCGGTAGTACTGCTCCGTGATCGGGGAGTTGAGCTGGGCTTGCACCCACATGAACTCGTCACCCCACCAGAGGAAGCGCTGCTCGGCGGCGAGCTCCTTGCGCTCGTCTTCGAGGCGCGCGCGCTCCAGCACGGTCAGCAACGCCGGCTGCTTCCGGCCGGACTCGTCGACCTGCTCGGGGGCAGGAGCGCCCTCGGGCATGACCACGGGGCTGTCTTCGAGCACGGGCGACTGGATCGCGTCGCGCACGATCGCCCACGCCTCGCCAACCCCGCCGTCGGCGTGCTGACGGAGCGCGGCCGACGCGGCGCAGCGCAGCACGAGCACCGCGGCCTCGTGCGTGGACAGGCCCGCACCGAGCGCGATCGTCGCAACCCGCGCGCCCCGCTGGCGCAGCGCCGCCGGGTTCTCGGCGTCGGCGGGCAGGGTCGTGACGGCCTCGAGCTCTTCGGGCGAGAGCTTCGCCATGAGCGGCAGCGTGTCGACGCTGAGGATGTCAGCGGGCGCCGGGGGGAACCGGCCGTACTTCTTGATCGCATCCCGCAGGCCACGGTCGAAGTCGTCGCGGTTCTCCTGCGTGTCGTAGGGGTGGCGCAGCCACTCCTCGCGGAGCCGGTTCAGCGCCCACACCGCACCAGACCACCCCTCGGTCGCCAGACCCACCATCGCGCGCTGCAGGGCGATCATCTTCGGGTGACCGAAGTCCTCGGTCGGGATGGAGGAGACCGCCTGCTCGAACATGAAGTCGGGCTCGCCGGGCGCGCACTTGGCGAACCATTCGACGACTGTGCCGTCGAACGGGGTGCCGGTCGCCTCGGCGGGGGTGAGCAGCCACGCGGGCGGGGCGGCGAACGCCGTCCGGTCTGCGGGCACCTCGTCGCCCCATGTGATGAAGTAGCTGTTGCCCCCGCGCCTATCGACGTCATGCAGCACGACGCCGTTCGGGGTGACGTGGCCCTGCGTCGGGCCGAGTGCGACCGTCTTCGGGTCGAGATAGACGTAGTGGTCGCCTCCCGAGCGGGTCTTATACGAGAACGTGGCGGGCAGCTCGAGCCCGGCCTCGTCGATGGAGTACCAGCCGTCCTTGCCCTCCCCCATGTCCACGTCGGCGGCGACCAGGCCGCTCGGCCCGGCCACGATGCCTACCAGCGCATCCGGCCAGCGGCTCCACCAGCGGCGGATTACGGCAGTGTCGGTGCTCGCGTCGCTCAGGCCGTTGCGGGTGTAGGGCATCTTCGCCGGGAGGATCTTGTTGCGGGTGTCGTCGTAGCCGTCGCGCTCTCGGCAGGGGATGACATGTGCGCCGATAGCGGCCCATGCCAGGGCCTTCTCTACGCCCGTGAGGATCTGCGCTGCGATGATGTAGTCCTTCCGAGTGAGTCGATTAGCTAGCTATTGTGGAGCCCTCGGCGGGATTTGAACCCGCGACCTCGCCGCGCTAGCGCGCTCTACCGTACTGAGCTACGAGGGCTGTTCCGGCTTAGAAGCCGGTCTGTGCGCCGGCGGCAGCCGCGAGGGCGCCACCGGTCTGCGAACGGATCAACGCGACGACGGTCGCGTCGAGGCCGGTCGCGGCGGTGATCTGCTCGTCCGAGAGGCCGAGCCCGATCAGGCCCTTCGCCTGCTCGGCCGCGGGGTTCGCGGCCGTCGGGGTCGCCGCGGCCGGGGTGGTCGGCGCGGCGGGTGCGGCGGCCGCGGGGCCGCCGACGAGCGCGTCGATCTGCGAGAGCTTGCGGATCGCGTACTGGTACGTCTTCGGCGGGAAGCCACCGGTCGGGGCCTTCGGACCGTAGCCGGTGAAGGTGGCGGTGAAGTCGTCGCCCTTCTCGGGCTTCGCCCCGGCCGCCTGCACCGCGGCGCGGAACGCCTTGAGCTGCGCACCCCACCCCTTGATGTAGATGGCGCGCAGGCCGTCGTCGTCCTCGTCCTCAGCGAGCGTCGTCTGGATGGTGACGACGATCTGCTGCTGGGGCAAACCGTCGTCCCAGAACTGCGGCTTGCCGGTGCCGAACTCCGTCTTCTGACGGGTCGTGACCTCGGTGATGACGCCGGTGATGGTGTCGCCGGGGTTCTCGAACTTGGCGGACTTGGTGCCGCCGGAGAGCAGGCTGTCCAGGTTGTCGATGCTCATGATGTTGTCCTCGTTTCCTTGTCTGCCCTAGCCGAGGAGTTCGGCGAGGGGGTCGTGATTCGCCACTGCGGGGCGCAGTGCGATGTTCTTGGTCTTCGACTTGCGAGCGTGCATTCGATCGCACTGGCGACATGATCGTCCGCCCCATTCGCGAAGCCGGGTGTTTTCGGGTGTGTACGCGTGTCCACGCTTGCACGCTTCCTGACCCTTGAATTGGTTCGCTCGCACTCTCCGGGAGTTCTCCTCGATCGTGACCGGATCCATGTGCCAAGGGTTGACGCAAGGCGGGTTGTAGCAGAGGTGGTCGATGGTCAGGCCCTCCGGGATGGGGCCTCTCAGGAGCTCCCACGCAACCCGGTGCGCCTTGAGCATCCGCCCCCCTGAATTGATCTGCCCGTAGCCGCGGCTCAGAGAGCCAGCCCACTCCCAGCACTCATCGACGCCAGCGGGTCGAACTTTCTCCCAGAAGCGCTCGGTCAGCGGTCGGCGTCCGTTGTGCCCCTTCACGTAGTTGGTCTTGGTCTCCTCGCCGCAACCGCAAGCGCATGCGCCCATTAGCCGATCAACTCCTCGAGGCTCCGCGCCTTGGGCCGGAAATCCTGGAATCTTTGGCAATCCCAGCAACCCGGTGCTCGGTCGAGCCCGGAGATCCAGATGTCGCGCGCCTCGGGTGAGATCGCGGCGATGGCGTCGAGCTGGGCGGCGACCCGGCCAGCGTGGGCGAGCGTGTCGATGGCCTCCTGCTCGTCGTAGTCCATTTCCCACCAGACGGCCTGGTTCAGGGAGATGGCGTTGCGCGGGAGGAAGCTGATCGCGACCCGCTCGACCTTGTGGCCCTGCATCGCGTAGCCGCGCCCGTAGAGATGTGCCTGCTTCCGGTAGACGGTCGACGGGGCTCGCTTGGCCTTGGTGAGGGTTGACTGGCCGACGAGCTTGTGGTCGACGACGCAGTGTGTGTGGGTGTCGAACAGGTCGGACGTGCCCCACACCTCGGCGCCTGCGACCGTGCCGACCATCACGCGATGCTCGACGAGGTAGCGGCCGGGCTCGCGCCGCTGCAGTTCGCGGAGCTTGTCGCCGATGATCCAGTGGTTGACGCTGTCATCGAAGGCAGGCTCGACGTACTGGTGGAAGGCGCTGCCGATGAACGGCAGCCACGCATCGGCGTCCTCGATCTGCTCCCAACCGGCCAGCTTCGCGGCGAGGCAGTGAAGGCAGTCCGTCCCGAGTTCGGACGGCCCGATCATCTTCTGCTGCGTGCGCGGCTGGCCGATGATGGCGAGCCGGATGCGCTCGAAGTAGGCGGCCTGCGTGGGCGTGGTCATCGCGGGCCTACTTGACGACCACGCGCGGCGCGCCGTCACGGTAGTAGGCGTCCAGCACGGCGGGTGCGAGGTGCTGCTTGATCGCCTCGGTGTCCAGCGCCGCCTTGTAGAGGTGCGGGTTCGACTCGGCGGGGAACTGGCTCGCCAGCGCCGCGGTGTCGAGCCGGCGGTTCGTCTGCACCTGCACCTTCCACGGGCCGACCGCGTGCGAGCCGTGGCCCAGGGCGCGGAGCGCGTCGTCGATGAGGGTGAGTCGCTGGCTGATCCGGTCGGCCTGCTCGCGCAGCACCGCCCGCTCGTTCAGAAGTCGCTCAGTTTCCATGTTCCGCCACCCTCTCGTCTCCCGCAGCGCCCCGTAGTGTAGCGCTGACTTTGCTAGATGATCCGCACGCCGCGGGGGTCGCCCCCCGCTTCAGCCTCCTTGGGAGTCCACCTGCTCCGGACATCGTCTCTCCCCTCTCTTCGGTTTGTGTGTCGCTCTCTGCGACATCTCAAACGCTACAGAATTAGCTAGCTAATGTCCAGCATTTTCTGGAGGAAATCCGGCTCCCCCTTCGGGGGTCGCGTCAGGCGTCCTGCTCCGGCGCGGCGAACACGAGGGCGCTGATCCGCTTCGAGATGTAGATGGTGATGAGCGGCGCAGACGCCGATAGCACCACGCCGATGACGGCCTGCCAGTTCGTGAAGGCGAAGTCATCCCCCCACTCGGCGATCGTGTGCGCCGCGTTCGCCAGCACGAGGACGCACGAGAACGCCCACATCGCCAGCATCGCGACCTTCCCCGAACCGCCTCGCGACCGGGTCACGAGGTAGTCGACAGTGGAGAAGATCGCCAGCAGCTCCAACGCGCCCGGCACGATGAACGCCAGAGCCGGGATCGGCAGCATCATCCACTCGGCGACCGCGACCGTCGTCGCGTACGAGATCGTGAACGCCGTTGCCAGCACCACGCCCGCGATCACCAGTACTAGCCGCAGCACGCCCTTCGTGTCCGGCTGAATGCGGCGGGCGCGCTTCTTCTCCTGCTCGGCGCGCCGAGCCGCCGCCTCCTCGGCGATCTTCGCCTCGATGCGCTGGGCATTCGTCTTCCGGCCGGCGCGTTTCTTCGGGCGCGCGGGGGCTGCTCTCGGCGCGGGGGCCGGGGCGGGCGCGAGACGCGCCGGCCCGACGTCCGGCACCTCGACCGGCATCGCGTCGTAGATCAGTTCTGCGGTAGTGCTCATGCTTCCTCCTTGAGTGCTTCGATGGCGATGCGATGGACGTCTGAAACGATGTCGGCGGGAGCGATCGCGCCGACGTAGGGTGCGGTGGTCTCGTAGATGGCGGCAAGCGCCTCGCGCCTTCTCTCGCTCAGGACGTGCTCGCGGAACGCCTCGAGCGAGTAGTCGCGCCCCTCCAGCACCTGCTCCTCGCGCCAGGCGATGTACTGCTCCACGGATCTCAGGTCGGTCATGCGGTGGTGTCCTCCATCTCTTCGATTCTGTCCTCGGGCACCCACAGTCCGAAACTGTCGTACCATGCCGCCTGAAGGTGCCGCCTCGAGGTGCTGTGCGCCTCGATGTAGGTGTAGTGCCCCAGCCAGATGCGGTAGCGCTTCATCGCTCCTCCTTGGTCGGCTTGAAAGCGTTGATCGCGGCCAGCTCGTCGTTGATCGACGGACGCTCCGCGACTCGCCAGCCCTCGCATCGACCCGCGATGAACGTGCGCAGGTCTTCCTTCACCGCCTCCTTCGATGCGAGGGCCGTGAAGTCCTCGATGGTGTAGATGTCCTGTGAGAGCGAGTTGCACGAGCACCCCGACCCCGACGCGATGAAGTAGCGGCGACGCGACGGCGAGTACCAAGCGACCCACGTCGTCCAGTCGTAGCCGCCGCCATCGTCGAAGTCGGCCACACGCTGGAAGTCCTCGGTGCCGGGGATTTCCAGGTAGATGTGCGGGTAGAGCGGGTTGCTCTGGGTGTCGTTGTACTTGCGCTCAGGCATGGTCTTCCTCCTTGGTCGGTTCAGGGGTACGCGGGGTGACAGGGGCGGGCCGGTCTTCGATCGCGCCTTCCACGAGCCGCAGGATGCACTCGGCGTGGAAGTCGTAGTGCCGGTGCTGCTCGTGCGCCTCGACGCCGCTCATCCGGCGCTTCCGGTTCGGCGGGGGCCAGACCACTTGGTGCGCTCCGTGACCTTGTGGGCGATGAACCCGTGCGTGATCGAGCCCATCTCGTCGGGCTTCGCCTTGGGGATGATGCCGTCGCACAGGTCGCAGACGGTCAACGGCTCGCGTCTGCGCGCTCATCGTTCGTTCCCATCGGTCGGGGAAGCGGGGGCGGTGCCGAGGTCGTAGACGTGGAACACGACCGCACCGTGGTACGCCTGGAACGACCCCGCGTACCGTCCGCTCGCGGGCGCAGGGTGCCCGGTGCCAACGACGGCGAAGTTCAGCACGGCATGGTTCAGGAACGCCACCTCGGGGTCGTGCTCGAACCACAGGTGCGGGTGCCCGTCTTGCTCGGCGACGTACACGATCCGCGCTCTGAGGTCGGTCACACCGGGGATCGTCTGGCGCTCGGCGGCCACGATGCGATGCTTCCAGATCGTCTTGCTCATCGGTTCTTTCCTTCCTCGGGGGTGCCCTGCTTCATGTCGATCACGCGCCGCGCCCACGCCGCCGCTTCCTCGGGTGTTGCCTCGGTCGGCTCCTCAGGGGTACGGATAGCGGCGGCGTACCCGCGCAGGATCGCTATGAGCACGCGCATCTCCGCCGACTGGGGCGCTGCGTCATTCGACTGGGACGGCTTCACGAACGTGTCCCAGACCTCCTGCACCATGTCGTAGGTGACGTCGTAGCCGAGCGGGGCGACGGGGACGCGCAAGCGCTCCCGCTCTGCTGCGATGGCTTCCTCCACGAGCGGGAGGATCGCGTCGGCCACCTCACGCCCCGCTTCGAGGCCGATCGTCGTGGCGTAGAAGCCTGAGCCGATCAGGATGCCGCTCACCTCGTCACGGATGCGGTCGCGCAGGTCATCGGTCGGCATTGTCGGCTCCTCGGGTGGTACGAGCGGCTTCGAGAGCGACGCGGGCGAGCGGGTCACACACGCGCTTGCAGTCAGGGCACGAGTCGTAATTCCCCGGCTCGTCCTCACCGCCGTTGCACGTCCACCCCTCCACGTTGAGTGCACGTGCCGCCGCCTCGACCTCGGCGTCGGTCACCGGGCGGGACGCCTGCCACGATCGCTCGACACCCGCAGTCAGGGTGCCCGGTTCCAACTCCGTCCGCCCCTCGTCGCGCACGGTGATCGGCATGGACTCGATGCGGCCCCTGCCAGCCGCGAGCACGACGATCGGATGGTCGTACTCGATGCCGTAGGCGCGCAGGGCGGCATGGGCGGCATGGGCGGCGAGCTTGCCGGGACTGATCTTCCCGTGCAGGTTCTTGTTCCACCAGATGCGCAGCGGTTCGGTGCTCATCACTCGGCCTCCTCGGGTGCCCAGACGACAGTGAATGTCGCGTGAGCAGACCAGACGACTCCGCTCGCTTCCCGGTAGAAGTCAGCCGTGTCATCGTCAGCCAACTCGATCCAGAACCCGCCGTGCGTCTTCCTGAACACCTCGGGCGGATAGCCCTCGTACTGGCGCAGGATGATGGTGCCCGCCCGCGCTTTGAATAGGTCTTCGAGCCTCATCACTCGGCCTCCTGCTCGATCTGTGTGGCGTCGAACCACTCAGGCGTGAACGTCGCTGCGAACGCGAACACCTCGTTCGGGGTGAAGGCTCCAGCGTGCAGCATGGCCTCAACTCGCAGTTCGGCCCGAACCCTATCGAGCGCTTTCACCGCTCCCCGCCGCTCAGCAGCAGCAAGCTCGGACGCCAGCAAGCGATCGAACGCCGCTTGTACCTCGGGCACCAGTTCGATGACCACGGCTCGCGGAAGAGGATTCAGCAGGTGATCCACCCAGAGGTCTCGCAGTGCGTCCGTCGTCGGCGTGTACTCAGCCACGGTCGGCCTCCTCTCGCTCGGCTTCCCACCGCTTGAGCGCGTCAGCCTCCACCCATGCGTTGTGCTCAGCGATCCATTCGGGATCAAGAGCGTCGGCGGCGCGGCGGAGCGCGAAGGCTGCTTCCCTGAGTTCTTCCCCGATGACACGCTGTACCTGTGCTCGCAGGGCATCCTCGTCCACGGTGATCGTGATGTGATTCGGCGTCTCAGCCACGATCGGCCTCCTCTCGCTTCTCGGCGGCACGGGCGCGGAGCCAGCCGGTCACGCCGCCCTCGTATGGGTGCGGGACGACTGCGAACTCATCCGCCGCCTCTTCGAGCACTCGCGCGTCGTGCTCAGCGAGGATGCGGGCACGAACCTCGGAACCGGCGGGGAGGATGCCCGCGACGCGATCCGGGTCGGCCCGGACACCCGGCGCGAGCAGCCGCAGCGCCGCCTCAATCTGCGCGGCGAGAGCGTCACGCTGCTTCACGAGCCGCGCGATGTGCTCACGCTGCTTCTCGGCAGTCTCACGCAGCAGTGCGTCACCGACCTTCAGTGCGTCCACTTCGGCATCTGTGACCGGGCGGGACGCCTGCCACTCGGCACCGGCCACGAATGCGTTGCGCTCGACGTACATCATGTACGTCTGCTGGGCTACGGCTTGTGCTTCGGTGCTCATCACTCGGCCTCCTGCTCGATACGGTCGGCGCGGTGTGGGTTCTTCGGGAGCAGAGCGAGGGCTTCCCCTTCCGGCACCTCCACGTCGTATGCAGCGCGGTAGAACGCCTGCCGCGCCGCGTCGCCCTCGTCCCATGCTTCGGCCTTCACGTCCGCGAGGATGCGGGCACGAACCTCGGAATCGGCGGAAAGGATGCCGTAGACCACGTCGTGGTCGGGCATCGAGCCGCACAGCGACTTGTCGAGAGCCTTGTCGGCCGCCTCGATCTGCGCGGCGAGAGCGGAAGCCTCTCGCTTCTCGGCACGCGGATGCCACTCGTCCCCGGCGATCCGGGCCCGCTCGTCCGCCCGCACCCTGTCGTCGTGTTCCGCGAGGATGCGGGCACGAACCTCGGAATCGGCGGAAAGGATGGCGAGGAGCTCTTCGGCCTTCCCCGGTCGATGGGCAGCGAGCCAAAGGTCGCGCGCCGCCTCGATCTGCGCGGCGAGAGCGTCACGCTCCCGCAGCACCGCTCCGTATCGACGGTTCGCCTTACGATCCGGCCTGCCAACGATCAACAGTTGACGGTTCTCGGCTTCGAGTTCGCGGATGCGGGCCTCCTGCGCTTCGAGAGCGTCGCGCAAGCGGCGGATGGTGTCGTGAGCGCTCCCGGCGTGGTGCGCGATCGTGGCCGCGTCGATCCAGCCTTCCGCCTCGCTGATCAGCGCCTTGATGTCGGTCATGCGGCCTTCTCCCTTCGATTGGTGTGTCTCGGAACCCGGCCCAGCAGGCGGGTCAATTTCAGGTTCATCGAGGAGAACTCACGCACCTCCTCCTTCGTCCAGCGGTAGCCGAAGTGGCGCACCACCGTCTCATCCCGCAGCCTCGCGATCCGGCATATCTCCGACATCGGGTAGCGCTGCTCGATCAGTTCCGCCGCCACCGCCAGCCGCTCATCGAGCGGGCTCAGATCACGAAGCCGCTGCTGCGCGAAGCCGAGGCGCTTCTTCGCACGATCCGCGGTGCGCAGCGACACGTCGAACCTCTTCGCCACATCAGCGGCCGTCGAACCCGACGCGAACATCTGACGGGCCAGATCGTCGTCGATCATGTAGACCGGCGGTCGGCGCGCCTCCAGCAGCTCGCCGGCATTCCGGCGCCACCGGCTGTAATGCGCGTTGCACATGCCGCGCCCGTGGATCGGCCTCGAGCAGCCGTCGACGACGCAGGTCTTCTTCACGTCCGCCATCCTAACCTCACTTTCGAGCCATTAGCTAGCAATTCTGAGTGATGCGCTCATCTGCCACGCCTTCTCAATGAGCGTCTCCATCGTCTGAACGTCCACGCTGCCGCGCATCAGCAGCTTCACGTGCTCGAACTCGCCATGCTCGCGCGTGCGGCCCTGCCGGAAATACCGCGCAAGAGCCTGCTCGTTCGCCGACGGGTTCCCCGGCACCTCGTTCAGCCAGATCACCTTGCTGCAGGCTGTCTGCAGCCCGTCGATCCCCGTACCCATCGACTGAATGGTGCCGACGAGGTAGCGCACCTCGCCCGCGATGAACCGCGCCTTCAAGCTCTCCCGCTCGCGCTCGCTCAGGTCACCCGTGTACGCCTCGGCGGCGTAGCCGGCCATCCGCATCCTGTTCGCCACGAACTGCGCACCGATCTTCGAGTCGGTGAAGATCCCGACCTGCTGGCCCGCCCAGTAGTCGACGAGCCCGCGCAGCGGCTTCAGCTTCGCACTCGCGGCGTTCGAGGCGAACGTCACCCGCCCGTCAGCGCCGTAGCTGAGCTCAGCGATCGCCACCTGGCGGAGCCGGATGTACAGCGTCGGCGGCAGGTCGACCACTAGCGGCATGTCCTCGCCATCCCAGCCCTTCACCCACGTCAGCAGGTCTTCCTCGAGGTCTGCGATCTGAGCGGCCTGCTGCGGCGTCGGGTCGCAATACACGACCTTCGGCCCCGGCGGCTGCTCTTCGTTCTCCCGGCGGATGTAGCACGGCAGGCTCGCCGCGAACGCACCCGGCACCTTCTCCCCCACGACCTTCGTGATCGGCGTGCCGCGCGGGGTCTTGAGCGGCTGCTTATTCTTGCCGAGCACCGGCTCCAGCGCGATGAACTGCGCCTGCCAGCGATTGAACGAGGTCTCCACCCATGGCTTCCCGGTCGCGGGGTTGATCTTGCCGTCCCAGAGCCAATCCCCGACCGCCCACATGTTCGCCGGCGAGTTGCCGAACCACGTGCCCGACATCGCCACCTTCCAGTCGGTCGTGATCGAGTGGAAGGTTTGGAACCCGTTCGACTTCCGGTTCGAGATCAACTGCACCTCGTCGAATACGAGGAGGTCGAGCGGCTTCTTCATCTTCCGCCGGAAAGTGTTCAAATGCACCGACTCGGTGAGTCGGATCGGCTCGGCGGCGGGGCCGATAGCGCCCTCCTTGCGCTCCCGCAGGATCAGGTCTCCGGCCACGACGCCGGAGGCCGGATCGTCCTTCTTCGCCCGCTTCCACTGCGGGGTGCCGTCATCCTCGAACGCGGGCCGGCTCTCCCAGTCCTGGCGCATGAGGTACTGCGAGCCCGAGAAGTAGAAGCCGGGCTCGCCCGCGAGGAAGTCAGCGAACGCCTGCTTGCCCGCCTTGGTCGAGTCGATCCGGCGCAGCGTCACCTCGCCGTCCGACTGCGCGTCGATGCGCTCGGCCCACTGCTTGAACGTGCCGACGAGCCCAATGAACAGCACTCGCTCGAACGGGCCGCGCAGCGCAATCTCGGTGCCGAGAAGGGTTTTCCCGTTACCCGGCTGCGAGCCGATCAGGGCGGAGTGCGTCGGCTCGGCGAGGACGCGCTGAATGTCGTGCTCCTGCTGTGGTCTCGGAGTGAGCTTCATGCTGTTCTTCGCACCCTTCTGTGCTTGATTGCGCTGATGTGCCCCTCGCTCACGCCGACGCACTTGTCGACACTCACGCGGCCACCGCTCTATCCGCGCCCTGCGCGAAGTCGTCGAACGTGTCGAGGTCGGCGGGCAGGATCGCGAGCGTCGCGCCCGTGGCCGGGTCTTCGATGCGGATGCCGCGCGCCTCGAGGAACGCCCACGCGCCCAGCTCGTTGCACTGCGACCACCGCTCGAGGCGGCGCTCGAGGTAGTCGATTTCCGAGGGGGTCAGCGGGGTGTCGCGCGTGGCGGGGAGGGTGTGCCAGGTCATGCGGGCACCTTCCGGTCGGTGTCGATGGGCTTTCTGAATTGCACGCGCTCGCGCGGCATCCAGAGGCGGCGGTCGGGGAATCTGTCGGGGATCACGGTGACGTGCGTGGGCGAGTCGGAAGCGTAGACCGTCGCCATCCCGCGCGGCGGCAGGTACGCTCTGCCGATCACCGCGCCGAGCCCTTCCGAGCGGCGCTTGCCGGCGGGGTGGCGGGCCATCGACTCTTCGCGGGTCATGCGAGGCCCAGCGCTTCCCGGAAGGGCTGGTCAGCGAGTGCGCCGTGAACCTCGGCGGCGGCGTCCACGGCCCAGTCTCGAATGTCCGGGTCGCCCTTGTGACTGAGTGCCACGAGGATACCCGCGAGTGCGATGTTCGTCGCCTTCTGCTGCTCGACGAGCGCGAGCGTCGCCTCGGCCTGCGCGATCTGCGCCAGCACGAGAGCGGGCACCTCGTGCTCGGTCTGCGGGGCCGTGATCGCCAGCGCGATCCGCTCGGCGGCGTTGTTGCGGTAGTCGGTCACGCCGCCACCCCCGCCGCATCGCGCGAACGCTCCACGTAGACCGCTTCGAGCGTGCGCACGTCGTCCCAGTCGCAGTTGCCGTCCGGCGCGCCGCAGCCGCAGCGCGGGTCGCCCATCAGGGCGTCGTGCAGATCGACCGGCCACGCCGCAAGGCGCACGATCCGATCTTCGAGGGTGCGCAGCGGCACCGTGCCGGGGTCGCGGTGCTCGGTCACGCCGCCACCCCCTGCGCGTCGAGCCACGCCAGCGCCAGCGCGTCGCGACCGCTCGCGAAGACCGCCGGTGCGTCGGGCTCGGCGTCCACCGTGGGCTCCAGCACCCGCTTGCCCGCGAGGTTCTTGCGGACGACGAACTCCACGCCGTCCACCGTGAGGACGCCGGTCTCCGGGTCGAAGTCGAACGCCTCCCCGTCCGCCACCACCGCGGGGGCGGCGGCGAAGCGTCGGCCCGACTCGATGGCGTCGTAGGCGGTCTTCGCCGCGGTCGTGTGCAGGCCCGCCTCCTTCTGCGCCAGCCCGTTCGAGCCGGTCACCCGCACCCCGCCCTCGAACGCCTGGTAAGCGGCGATGTCGCGGCGGATGCGGCTGGCCTCCACCTCCTGCTCGGCGAGGCGGTTGTGGCGCTCGAAGGCTTCCGCCTTCTCCTTGCGGTACTGCTCATCCGCGCGGGTCACCGCGTCGAGCAGGTGCTTCTGGTTGGTGGTCAGTCTGGTCATTTGCTGGCTCCTTGGTTCTCGTGGGGGGGCGTGGGGGTCTAGAGGCGGACGAACACGCCGCCCGAGGCGATCAGCAGCGCGCCAGCGGTATCGGGGACAAGGTACGCCTGCTCACCGACGGCGGTCTGGCCGGAGTAGATTTCGTTCTGGCCGCTGATGCTGTTCGGCAGCACGGTGGACGTGTGCGAGAACGACTGCCCGGTGGCCTCATCGACAACCGACACGTCGTAGGCGGCGGTGCCGGGACGGATACCCTTGGCGGCGTCGGCGCTCGTGTTCGTGATGGTCAGGGTGACGACGATGTAGTGGTAGCCCGCCGGGGCGGCGTCGTTGAACTGGTTCGTCTGCGCGATGTACTCGTTCGCCGGGTTCACCGTGAGCGCCGCCGTGGTGTCGTAGGTCGTGCCGTCGAAGCCGGTCGAGGTGATCGGCACGCCGACCGGCGCGGGATTCTTGATCGTGCCGAGCGCCGGGGCGGGCGGCTCGGGCGCGGGCTCGGGGGTCGGGTTGTCCTTCTCCGCCTGCGCCGCGGGCGGCAGCGGCGGGAACGTGGGCTCGGCGTCGGCCTTCTTCGGCAGGGTGCAGGCGGCCAGGCTCGCCGCAACGAGCGTCGCGACGGCGAAGGCGATGATCTTCTTCATGGTGTGGGTCTCCGTTCTGTCAGCGGTTGGTGGTGGTGCGTGCCGCGTTCACGGCTTCGAGGGCTTCGAGGATGGCGGTTGCGCCGGGGCATACGGTCGGCTCGGCGTACCACGTACCCCAGCGGGCGACGACCGCCTGCCAGAGCGTCATGCCGCCGTGTGCGGGGCTGACGACGAGGCCGCGCGCCTTCTCCCAGCGCTTCATGCGCTCGGTCGCCCAGTCGGGGCCTGCGGTGTCGTCCATCACCGCGAAGACCAGCGCGCGGGCCTCGGCGGACAGCGGCCGGCCGGTCGCGCCCCGCGCCCCGTCGAGCGCGGCCGCGATCTTGTTGAGGTCGTAGGTGCGGAGCGTCACGCGATCACCGCCCGCAGGTCGGCCACCGTGAGGCTCAGTCGCTCAGCACCGGGGGTCTCCGGCGGCAGGGTGTCGACGGGGTGGTCTCCGTACTCGAACCGATCCCACAACTCGAGGAACGCGCGGATGCGCTCGCGTGCCGCCTCGGCGTCGGCGGTGGTCATGCGTCTTCCTCCGCTCGGTAGGTGATGCCGTACTTGTTGTTTACCGAGTTCCAGCGGTCGGCCACCGCCTCGGCCTCGAACCTGCTCCGGTAGGTGCCCACGATGGCCTCCGGCTCTCGCGGACTCGTGATGGCGATCACCTGCCAGGTGAATTCTTCGGCGCGCTGCGCGCGGTCGGCCTCGATCGCCTCGATGATGAGCGCGCGCACGTCGGCGCGGGTCTCGAAGTCGTCGCGGGTGAGGCCGTCCGTGATGTCGGCGGCGATCTGATCGGCGGTCTTCATGGTCTAGCCCTCCTTCTCGGACTCGCGCCACTCTGCGGCGCTGCGGATGGCCGACTCGTCGTCGCCCTCGTGGATGACCTCGCGGCTACCCCAGGCATCCGCGAGGTCGCGGAGCATGCTCGGGATGTCGGAACCGATCAGCGCCCCGCCCCCGGTGCCGATTTCGTGGAGCAGCACGCTCGGCGTGCCGTCGTCGTCGTCGCGATGCACGTTGAGCGTGAACGGGGCTTCGGGCTCCTGCTCGGCATCCTGCGTGTCGATGATGATGCGGTAGCGCATGTCTAGTTCTCCTTCGGGGTCGTGGTGAGTGCGGCGAGGCGAGTGAGCACGCGCTCGGCGTGATCGAGGGTGTCGGGCTCGTCGCGCCACTTCCACGCATCCGAGCCGGGTTCGAGGCTGTCGAGGTTCGCGAGCCAAGACTCGGGGTCGGTGTACGGGATGTCCGCGGCGAGGCTCGCGCGGTACTCGCGCCGGATCGGGTTGGCCGGGTTCGTGAGGGGGCGGTCGAACTCGGGGCGGGGCCGGAACTCGCGCGGCTCGCCCGAGTAGTACGCATCCGCCGTGAGGTAGCGCGAGCTCGTGCGCTCGATCCACGGGTGGGGGTCGGCGGTCAGGCGGGCGTGCCTGCCGCTGCTGAACGGGGTCATCGTTTCTGCTCCGAGAGGTACGCGAGGATGTGCCGCGCCTGCTCGTCGTCGAGATGGATCGGCGGCTCGCCGGGAATCGCGAAGTACATGCACCCCGAAACGCGCGGCGTGTTCGCGTTCCACAGGTCGCGGAACTCATCTTCCTCCCCGTCGGGCGCGAACTCGGGTTCGGGCGCGGGCGCGTAGTCGTCCGGCTCCCAGCTTTCCCATGCGGCCTGGATGCCAGCGTGGACGGCGGCGGTCGCGATCTGCTTGACCGAACTCGACACCTCCGCCAGGCGTGCCGCGCGGAACGGCTCGCGCTTCGAGTAGTCGAGCGCGACCCGCACCGCGACCGCCTCGGCGTTCTCGTCCGTGGCGGGCGGTTCGATCAGGGCGCGGAGGGCGGCGGCGATCCTGGACGCGTGGCGGAAGTGCGGAGTGCCCGCCTTGGCCGCCTCGTCGTATCCCGCGAGCGCGGCGCGTGCGGCGTCCATGCGGGCGGTGTAGCTGGTTGCGGTGGTCATGGTCTTGTGCTCCCATCTGTCGGGTGGCTAGTGTGTGTCGTGCAGTGCTCCCCGCCCCGGCGGGGATGATCCGAGAGTCATTCGCAGTAGTGCCCTGCTCCCCGCCTTCGCGGGGATGATCCGGTTATCGGATTCAGGGGCAACCCTGTTCCCCGCCTTCGCGGGGGTGATCCGGCATCGTCTGCTCCCCGCCTCAGCGGGGATGGAAAGCCCCGGCCTCGGTCGGGGCTTTCTCATTGCGCCCCACGGCCTCCCAGAACTCTTCGACGGTCGCGGTCTGCACGAAGCCGGCGCGCGGGGTGAACTCGTGCGTGGCGTCCAGGATCGCCCGCACGTCGTACTCATCAGCGCGGGCGGTGCCGTTCGCCTCGATTGCGGCGCTGATCTGGGAGATTGCCTCCCGGTCGGTGCGCATTTCAGAACGTCCCTTCTCGAATGTCTGCGGTGCGGATGACCGCGCCGATGATGAGGCCGAGCGCGATGGACGCGAGCGCCCACGCGGTCAGGCCGGCGAGGGTCAGAAGGAGGGCGGTCATCGGGTGCCCTCCTTCGGGGCGTTGTGGCGGCGCTGCAACTCGCGAGCGTGGATTTCGCCGCGCTCGAACGCCTGCCAATCCGCGGGGTCGATCGCGGGCTGATTGATCGTCATGAGGCGCGCCCGGTCGATGGCGGACGCCTCGCGAAGCGCCGCCAGCGCGGCGGTCAGGGTGGCGTGCGCCTCGCGGGCGGTCGATCCGAGCGGGTTCGGCAGGAAGGAGGGGCGCAAGGTGTAGCGCTCGGGGTCGGGCGTGCGCAGCCATGCGACCCACGGGATGCCGGCGGTCGAGGTGCCCACGGCGACGCCGATACTCTCGGCGGGGCTGATGAGCCCGAGCTCTCGGGCGGGGATGGCGAGGTTATCCGCGACGGTCTGCACGTTGGCGGCGGTGAGGCGGCTCACAGCGCACGCTCCAGCAGCCAGAGCGCCCGCGCCTGGTCGGCGGCGGTCTTGTACAGGTAGTACGTGACGTCACCCTCGCAATAGCACGCGAGCGCGTAGGGGTGCGAGGCGTCCGGCAGGGCGCGCCCGTTGTCGCGCATGTCGTAGGTCGCGAAGAGCACGTAGGGCGCGCTCTGGTAGCCGTTCGACGGGGCGGGCTCGTGAATCTCGGCGGACGGGTGCAGGTTGCGCACCTTCGCGGCCCATTCGCCCGAGTCGGCGGGGGTGTGCCCCTTGGGCGACTGGCTGCCGTAGAGCGCGTGCTCTTCCGCGTGCTCGTTGAATCGCTGCCAGGGGCGCGGGCGGGTGGTGGTCTCGGTCATTTCGCGTGCCTTCCCTTCTTCGGGGTGGTGCTCGGTGCGGTGGGCTTGGTGGTGGTCGGTTCGGGGGTGCGAGCGGTTCGGGCTTGCTCGCGGCGGGTGGTGGTCGGCGGGGTGAAGGTGGCGCGGCGCTTCATCGGGCCTGCCAGATGATGCCGTGGGGGACGGTGTAGATCCGTCGTCCGTTGCGATACAGGGTGTATGTCGCCCAATAGCTCGAACGCGGGTTCGGGCGGTAGTCGTGCGTCACGGGGCCGGTCGTGATGCGGCGGTTCGCGCGCTTGCTCATCGTGCGCCCTCCTTCCGGGCGTTGAGCCATTCGAGCAACGGCAGCAGGTCGGTGCGCTCGTGGCTGGGGATGGTCGGGAACGCGGCGTGCAGCTCCTTCACGAGTGCGAGGCCGGCGCGATAGGTGATGTGCGGCGTACTGGCTCGGGAACCGGTGACCTCATCGGCGCGGTACGCGGCACCGGGCAGGCTCTTCGGCGGCGCTGCGGGGTCGCTGGGGACGTGATAGATGCTGTAGTCACCGCTCCCCTTCTTGACCAGTGCCCATTCGCCCACGCGGCGCGTGACGGGCCAGACGGACGGCGCGCCCCAGGTGTGCGGCACGGTCAGGGTGTCGGCGGTCACGCGGCGCTCCCCTCGGTGTGGGTGGTGCCGATGCCGTAGGTGGCGAAGAGGCGCAGGAGCCCGGCCTCTCCCCGGTGGGCGCGTGCCTTCCGGCGGCGGGCGGCGGCGCTGGCCTCCCGCATGTGGGCGTACTCGGTGAGGTCGGCGCGGCGCTTGTCGGCGTGCTCGGTGAACCGCGCGAGGCCGGCGGGCGTCATCCATCGCGCGGCGCGCGTCGGGCTGAGCGAGTCCGGGATCACGGCGGCATCGGCCCAGTAGTCGCGGGCGGCGGTGGCGTGGATTTCGGCGGCGCGGTCGTAATGGGCGGCGCGGCGGTCGTGCTGCTCGGGGGTGGTCAGGATCACGGGGTTACGCTCCGATCTTGTAATAGGCGCGGATGTCAGCCAGGCGGGCCGCGAAGGGGCGCGAGAGGGTCGACTCCTCGAGGGGGTCGAGCTGGCTGTGATGGCTGCCGATGTACCCCAGCATGCCGGGGTACGTGCTGATGGTCAGACCATCCCCCACGTTCATGCCGCTCTGGTCGGGCCGAACGTCGAGGATCAGGGCCGGCATGCCGTCGAAGAAGACGGCCTGACCGATGGTGAAGGTGGGTCTGGTGCTGAGCATGGGTGCCTTCTTTCACGTCGAGTTATCCACACGGGCCGATGAGCCGAATCTGTAGCCGTCTGCAAATCCGGCTAAAAACGACCTACATCGGGGTATCGCCTTGTTGGTATCTGTAGTCAATTATCTAGCTAATGACTCGCTATGTCAATCGGGTGTTTTCGGGATATCAAGCGAAATTAGCTCTATGTGTCACGACTCGAAAAATGTCGAACCGCGAGAACCCCGGAAATCGGGGCCTCTCTGAGACGTACTCTATACACTTACTAATTATGTATATATAAAAATACTAAGAAATAGCTAGCTATAGGGGGCTGATCTGAGGGAGTCGGCGGCTGTGGATAACTTTATCCACAGGCCACCTCGGCGGCCGTGAACCTCGGTGGTCGTGAACTTCACGAACTTCGGCGGTCATGAACTTCACGAACTTCGGCGGTCATGAACTTCACGAACTTCGGCGGTCATGAACTTCACGAACTTCGGCGGTTGTGAACTTCGGCGGTCACGTGTCGTCGTGACTGATCGACCACGAGCCTCGGTCGCTGATCGGGGTCTGATCGACTGCCGGCGGAATGGTGCCGTCGTATCGGTTGCTGAGCTCATCGGCCAGCTTCCGCAGATCGGCGGCGATCTGATCGGCGGTTCGGAGTCCCTGAATTTCGAGTCTGAATCGCATAGTGTCACCCCCTCCCCCGCTTCTTGGTCGGAATGGCGATCGTGAGGGCGAGCACGGCGGCGGCGTAGATCGCGAGGCCGGCCAGCTCTCCCAGTGCGTCGGTCACTCGGTCACCTCCCAGGCTCCGACGCGGTTTCCGTTCTGGTTGTAGATTCCGAACGGGCCTGCGAGGTCGGCGGGCGCGTAGGCGTCGCCTGCCGCGATGCCGTTCTGCAGGTCGGCGGCGACGCGCTCGAGCTGTTCGGCGATGTCGGCAGGGGTGAGCATGGCCGCGTTTCCGAGCTTGATCGTGAGTCGGAATTCCATTCTGGTTCTCCTTCGGTTGGTGTTGCGAGGGTTTCGCGTGCCCTAGCCGGGGCTTGCATCCGGTCATCCTGCCGCGCTGTGAGCGGGGCAAGGCGTCTTTGCGCTAGGGCTGTGCAGGGGGTTCAGGCGGGCGCGTCGTCGTTGAAGACGCTGTAGCTGATGCCGGGGCGGATGCTGAAGAAGGTCATGCGGGCGTCCTGTTCGACGTAGGCGGATGCCACGTCGCGGGCTGTGAATCCGCCGTGCCGCGCGGCTTTCTTGCAGGCGGACAGTGCGTTGCGCGCTTCGACCGTGCGGTTGGTGAAGTTTCCGCCGTTCTTGACGGTGACGCGGTACGTTTTCATGCCTGCTACCTCACAACCGAGATTGCGCCGGTCATGACGGCCTTGGTCTGGCGGGCGCGGCGGCGGGCGGCGTCGCGGTCGCGGCGGGCGGCCTGTCGGTCGCGGTTGAGGTTGGCGCGGGTCGGGCTCTGTCGGTGGCTCATTGGTGTGTCCTATCTCTTGATGGCGCGTTGTGCGCCCGTTTGGGATTGGTGCGGATGCCGGGGCGGCATCGTGCCCTAGTGGCTTGTGAGGGCCGGCGGCGCGCTGTGAAGCGCCCGCCTAGGGCTGTGCTGTGCTGTGCTGTGCTGTGGGTCTACTTGGCGCAAAGGTCGAGTCTGAGCGTGATATCAGCCATGAAACCGTTGCCAATGGGCGTGATCGTCACAGTCTCAGGGTGCGCGGCATCGTCGCCGGCGAAGATCCGGTAGGGGTCGAGCCCGTGAGCGCTGAGCAGACGCTGGAAGCGCGCGCGCATGATGTCGGCATCCTGAGGGCGCGTGCTGAGCATGAGCGCGTGGCGCGTCCCCTGCTCGGTGCGTGGGGTGATGACGTGGGCAGGCTTGATCGTCGGCACGGTGTAGCCGCTGAGGTCGGTGTGCAGGGTGTCGCCCTGCCAGCGTGATAGGCCATCCTGCAGCTTGGCTCGAAACTTGATCGTCGCGTATTCGGGCATGGCTTGCCCTCCTTAGGTTCGGTGTGTCTGGTGTGTCTGGTGTGAACCGTGCGGCTCATTGCGCGCTCAGGGGGTGAGACTGAGCGCGCTAGCGCGGCACGGGTCAGGCGTGGGCGGGGCAGTAGATACCGAACGCGTCTGAGCGGGAACCGCCGACCCCTGCGAGCGACCACGCGGGGCAGTCGGGCGCATCCATCCGAACGAACGTCGCCGGCGCGTGGCAGGCGTCACACGGGAACGCGTGAAAGTCGCCCGCGCGCGCTTTCCATCCGGCGGCAGTGAGGGTGTCGAGAGTGCTCATAGTGGTTTCCCTTGGTCGGCGTTCGGTGTGTTCGGTGCGAGCCGTGCAAGCTCAGTCACAGCACAGACACAACGGGGCGGCTGTGCTGTGAAGCGCGGCACGGTTCAGGCGTAGAATCGGCGCACCCATTCCGGGCCGAATGCGCCGAAACGGCCGGGGTCGGTCACTCGGTGCTGCGAACCGTCGTGCATGACCATGACGACGGTTCCGTAGTCGCCATCGGTGCCGACGAACGAAACCGAGCGGGTCGGTTCGCCGGGGTAGGTGACGTTCACTCGGTACGCGCGCTGATTCGCGAGAGTGCCGACGTGTGCGATAGTCGAGAGTTTGGGGGTGACGCGTTCGGCCATGATGGCTTGCCTTTCCGTTCGGTTGTGTGTTGAGTCTGTGCGGCTCACTGAATGCTCATCCGGTCGGATGGGATGAGCACTCAAGCGCGGCACAGCGTCAGAAGTCGAGTGCGAGAGTTCGCGCGTCGGTGAGGTACGCGCCGATGCTTCCCACGGCGTGCGCTTGCTCAGTGAGGTACGCGCCACGCTCACCGCGCCCGCGATCCCAGAATCCCGCGCCATGCCGGTTAGCGGTCAGGATCAGGTCATGCCCGATTTGCTCATAGGTGAGGCCGTGCAAGGCGTCCGCGTGACGCTCGTTATCCGCGTCATCGTCCCGGTCAGGGGTGAGGAAATCTGCCACGATGCCGCGCATCGTGGCGCGCGCGTCATCCTCCCAGTCCGCCCCGGTACCGTCGAGGAATTCGGGCAGCTGTTCAGCGTCGCGGTCGCAGACGATGCACTCACAGTCGGGCGCGCATGCGTAGCAAACCGCGTTGACGCCGGATCGGTGCAGACATCCGGTCGGAGTTGACCACGCGAGCGTCGTGAGTGCCGATTCGGTGCATGCGTCAATGTCGGCGGAGCTGGGCGCGTAGTTGCGATCGAACATGTGTGTCTCCCTTTAGCTAGTTGTGTGTCGAGTCTGTGCAACTCACTGAATGCTCATCCGATTGGATGGGGATGAGCACTCAAGCGCGGCACAGGCTTACAGGGCGCGCTCGCAATTGACGCAATACCCGTACCCCGCCATGCCTTGGTGACCGGGGTACCCGTCGCGAGGCCGCGTGCACGCGTCGCGTTCCATCCGGCGGATGCTCTCATCGGTGAGGTAGGCGACCTCGCCGCGGATGACGACATACGGGGTACCGCCCCCGTTGCTGTACACGTCGACATAGACGCGGCGAGTGCGACCGTCGATCAGGGTGAGCCGGTAGTTCGTCGGGTAGCGGCCATAGTCGCCACGCGGCACCGCGGGCGCGTCGCGGTCATACCGCGCGACGGTGATTGCATCGGGGGCAAGGGGCTGACTTCCGTTCAACATCATGCTATTAGCATATCAGATTAGCTAGCAAATGCGCTACAAATACAGGCAATCCGCGTCACCAATTCGCCCCGCGCCCACAGCTGCCCCCACAGCTTCGCCACCGAAACAACACCGGCGCGAGCCCGCGAAGCAAAGAATACAAACGCCGACCAGGAAGCCGGCGTACCCGGTGGCGGGGCAGCCCCCGTGCTCACTTCCCACCTCCCCCACCGGTCCAGTGGGGCGGAGCCCTCCCGGCGTCCCGGCTACACTGCCGCACGCCGACCCCGCCGCCGTCCTCTCTCCCGGCCGCGGGGTCGGCCTTCAAAGAATTCACCCGAATCGAACGAATTAGCTTCACATTAGCTAGCTAATCTGCTTAACTTGTACCCATCGCAGCGGGTGGGACGGACCCCCCCCGCCGAGGAGAGAGGAGCACCACTTCAACATGCCCTTCATCAGCAGGCGCAAGCTCGACGAACTCAAGTCCCTCGCCGACCTCAAGAACGCCCTCGCCGAGCACGACGCCGCCCACATCCGCCACTACACCCTCTCCCTCGTCCTCGAAGCCCTCGAGATCACCGGCTACGCCAAGCCCCAGGGCGGCTACACCGGCGTCCCCGCCACCAGCAACCCCGCCACCGCCTACGACACCGCCCGCTTCCTCGCCGACCTCACCACCGCGCGCGACCACCGCCGCGAACAGGCCGCCGCCGCCCGGCGCCAAGCCACCGCCGACCGCGTCGCCAAGCTCACCAAGCAGACCCCGACCTCGACGTTCGTCAGCGAGCCCGCCGACTACAACGGCCCCATCAGCCGCCTCAAGATCACGAACGACGGCTTCACCGTCTCCGTCCGCGAGAACGCCTACGCCACCCCGCCCGTCGCCCCGCAGCCCACCAAGCCGACCAAGAAGAAGGCCACCCCCAAGGCCAAGACCAAGGCCAAGACCGTCGTGCGATCGGTCGACTGATGGTCGAGAACATCATCGGCATCATCGTCCTCCTCCTCGGGGCCGCCGCCTGGGCCTACCTGCTCATCTCATGGATCAGCGGCTTCACCGACGGCACCATCGACGAGGAGTTCGGCGGACACCGCAACGACCACCACGTCGGCCTCGCCTACTGGTTCTACCGCCTCGGCCGCACCCACGAAGCCCGCAAGCGGGACATCCGCGCCGCCCGCGAGGCGGCCCGCCGATGAGCGCCACCCCCACCCGCCCCGTCTGCACCTGCGGCACCCCCATGCGCCCCGCGGCCACCACCCTCGCCGAGCCCAACCCCTCGAGCACACTCCACTTCTGCCCCAACTGCGACGTCCCGCACGGCACCGTCCCCACCGGCGCCGACCACTCCTTCGAGAACTCCTGGCGCCGCCGCACCCGCTACACCCGCGGGAACGACAACCCGAAAGGCCCGCTCAAGTGACCCACCTCCACCCCATCACTCTCAACACCCTCCGCAACCTGCAGGCCGAGATCGGCGACCAGAACGCCGCCAAGGGCTTCCACGACCGCAGCACCGACCTCATGCAGGACGTAGCCCGCTACTGGAACCGGGTATCCGAGGGGTGGAATCGGTATCAGTCAGACCTCGACTGGGCGCAGGCGAACCTCCGCGACCACCAGATCGCCACCCTCGCGCTCATCGACACCGAAACCGCCGAGGCGATCGAGGAACTGAGGAACGGCCACCCAGTCGACGAGACGTACTACCACCTCGGCAAGGACAGCGCGCACAACCCGAACGCGATCACCCTCACCCGCGAATACGCGGACGGCACGCCCCGCAAGCCGGAAGGAGTTCCGAGCGAACTCGCCGACATCGTCATCCGCTCCTTCGACTTCGCCGCCCGCTTCGGCATCGACCTCGCGGCCGCGATCGACGAGAAGGTTTCATATAACAGCACTCGGGAGCGGATGCATGGCCGCAAGCTCTGAGCGCTGGCGGCGAGTCGTCGGATTCGAGGCTACCCACCTCGTCAGCGACGGCGGGCAAGTCCGGACGATCGACCGCCACGACCGACTTGGTCGCTTCCGCAAGGGCGTCGCTCTCCGCCCATCGACGCTGAATGGCGGGCATCAGATGGTGCGCCTCGCGCTCGACGGGAACCAGAAGCCGGCCCTCGTCCACCGTCTCGTGCTCGAGGCGTTCGTCGGCCCTGCCCCCGAGGGCACCGAAGGCTGCCACAACGACGGCAACCCCGCGAACAACCGCCTCGAGAACCTGCGGTGGGACACGCCGAGCGCCAACCACCGCGACAAGCGCGAGCACGGCACTGACCACAACATCTCCAAGGCGCAGTGCCCGCGCGGTCACGATCTCGTGGAGCCGAACCTCACGGCGAACGTGCTCCGGCGGGGGCATCGCGGATGCCTCGCCTGCAATCGCGCCCATGCCTATGTGAGCCGTCATCCTGGCGTCGATCTTCGAGAGGTTGCCGACCGCTACTACTCCGAGATCACCGAAAGGACTGCCGAATGACCAAGCCCCACGTCTCCCGCCGCGACATCTCCCTCACCGAGCAGGTCGAGACCGACGTCGTCTACACCCGCACCACCTGGGAAGCCGCCCTCTTCGGCCGCCTCAGCACCGGCGAGCACGTCGACCTCACCCGCACCGCACCCACCTACGCCGAAGCCCTCGCCGACCTCGAGGCCGCGATCAACGACCTCGGATGGGAGATCCTGTGAGCACCCCGCAGTTCATTCCGCCGCGTGCCGAGCGGACCCCGCCGCCGAGCGCGCCGGTGAAGGTCATCCTCGAGCTTCCCGAGGAGGGGACGCGCTTCACCGCGACGTTCGAGCTCCGCGATCGCGCCGAGCCGGGATTCGCCTACGCGCAGCACATCGGCCACAAGGTCTCCGAGACGCTCGCGGCCCACTGGAACCGGTTCGTCGAGGAGTCGCTGTGAGCAGTGCAGTCCCGGAAGACAGGCCCCACTACATCAAGGCCCGCCGCCGAGCCAAGGGCAGCACGATCCAGGGCTTCTACGCGGTGATCCCCCCGCCCACCGACGAGCAGCGTCGCGCGGTGGAGAAGCTGATCCGCACCTACGGCGGGCTCGACGAGGACGAACAGCAGCGCTGCCTCGACCAGCTCTTCGGCGAGCCGACCACCTTCACCGAGACTGCGAATTATCTAGATGATCTGGAGCGTCGGCGTCAGCGCCGCCGCGACCGGATCGCCCGGCGGCGGGAGGAGGCAGCGTGAGCGACTCGCTCGGTTCCGGCCAGGTCGTCTCCGACCCGGACAAGCCGATCATCCACTTCGGTTCCCCCATCCAAGACCTCATCCCATTCGCCATCGCCCAGATCGAGAAGGAGACCCCATGAAGAAGACCACCGCCCTCACCCTCGCCGCCACCGCAGCCGTCGCGACCACGCTCGGCCTGTCCGGCTGCACCACGGACGCCGACACCGCCAGCTACAACCTCTCCCAGGCCGCCGAGCAGTTCGAGATCGAGCGGCGCATCACCGTCACCACCGGCTTCGCCAACGAAGTCGCCCTGCAGGTCGAGGGGCGCTGCTCGGTCGAGTCCGCCGACTCCTTCCTCGCCGGGGCGCTGGAGATCACCTGCAAGATCGGCCCCGACCGGTACGCCAAGCACTTCGTGGTGAAGGGCGACAACGACATCGTCACCATCCAGCAGACCGAGACCGTCGACGTGTCGGTCTACCACCACCGCGTCCTCATCAAGCCGGAGAACCTGCTGCCCGAGTTCGACTACGAGGCCGGCGAGCAGTGACCCGCATCGCAGCCACCGGCCCGGCGCCCCTCGAGATCGAGGTCACGTCGGGCCGGGGCAACCTCCCCGACGAGCCCGAGGTTCACCTCGCGATCTACGGCCCCACCGGGCTGCTCGACATGGGCTGGTTCCCCACCGCCGAACTCCGCGCCGCGATCCTGCAGGCCGAACTCCGATCCCTCCTCCTCCACCCCCGCGCCGCGGCCTACCGCGAAACCGAAAGGAACCCAGCTGAATGAGCAACAAGCTCACCGTCTACAGCCAGCCGAACTGCGCCCCCTGCCGAGCCTCGAAGGCCCGCCTCGACCGTGAGGGCATCGCCTACGACGAGGTCGACGTGACCGTCGACACGGAAGCCGCCGAGCGGCTCCGGCAGAACGGCCTGCAGGCCACCCCCGTCTTCGGCTGGGGCGGCACGCTCCATACCATCGCCGACCTCCCCGCGATCATCCGCGAAGCGGCCACCCCGACCGAGGCGGTGGCCGCGTGAGTAACGCCAACCGCAAGGCCAGAAAGCGCGCATTCCGCGAGGCCCTCACGCTCGGGGAGATCGCGAACCCCGCGGAGTTCCAGCACCGCAAGCCCGCCAAGACGCCCACCCCGATCGCCGAGCGCACGCTCGGCCGGCGCGACAAGATCGAGCGCCTCCTGCTCACCGACCCCCGCATCACGATCCGATTCAAGGAGCACTGACCATGACCGACGCCAAGCCCGCCGCTCGCAAGACCGCCCGCAAGCCCGCCGCGCAGCCGACCGCCGCGCAGGAAACCACGGAGCAGGTGACCGCCGCGCTCACCGAGATCGCGGCCGCGGCCGCCGCCGCGGCCGACGGCTTCACCGCCGCCCTCGAAACGGCGAAGGCCCTCGCCGAGAATGGCGGCCTCGGGTTCGACGACCTGACCGGCATCGACATCCGCCCCAACCGCCGCATCGTCCGCGTCTTCGGCAAGGACAACTCGGTGCGGGCGGCCACATTCAAGGCGCCGGTCGAATGAGCGGGCCGGTCGCGATCGTCAAGCCCGACGAGAAGGGGCGGGTGGCCCTGCGGCGGTGGCTGTCGGGCCGCCCCGACGCCCGCTACACCGTCACCGTCGACGACGGGCGGATCGTGCTGGAGGAGGTGCGCGGATGAAGGCCGCAATGGTCACGGCATACCTGCTGACCTACCTCAGCGCCGTGTGCGCGATGATCGCGCTCATCACCGGGCTCGTGATGCCCGCGATCATCCTCGCCCTGGCCGCGTTCGCATTCGGCTCCCTGGGCCGCTTCGCCGAGGACTGGGACAGGGACAACCCGCCCGGAGGCCCCCGTGCAGCCTGACGACAGCGAGATCCAGCCCGGCGACCACGTCACGATCGCCACCCGCCGCGACCGCGTCGTATGGGACGTCGTTGCGATCGAGTCTCGGATCGACCCGCTCGGGGTGCTCCTCCGCTCCGGCCTCACCGGCCGCCACCGCCGCGAGAGTGCGGCGAACCTCCACCTCTTCCAGAAGGGAACCCCATGACCACCACGTTCGCCGACGTGCGCCCACCGAGGCGTCGCGTGCGGGTCCGCGCGCTCGCGGGCGGCCTGCTCGGCTACTGGTTCACCGCCACCGTCGAGGGGCGCCGCCACGCCGCGGGCTGGGCGCTCAGCCATTTGCGCGCCCACTTCGCCGCCCACCGCGCCCTCGCAACGCAGGAGGCGATCTTCGATGGCCGATAGCTTCCAGAAGGGTGAGCGCCTCGTCCTCGGCGACACCCTGTACGTGACCTACGTCCGCAGCCTCGGCGACGGCCGCTCGATCGTCTCCACCGGGCAGCCGACGCGCGTCGTCTCCGACTTCCAGCTTCGCCGCGGCGAGATCGAGGGGGTGGGACAGTGAGGATTCTTTGTGATCTCGACGGTGTGGCCGCCGACTGGATCGGCGGCATCGAAGACGGCCTCGGCTGGCTCCCCGTCGAGGACAGCGAGTGGCTCGACTGGACACAGGGGGACGGCGCGAGCCCCGACGCACCGGACGACGCCCGCGCTGGTCTGCGCCGTCGGATCAAGCGCATTCAGGGCACCTTCGGCTTCTACGCCGCACTCCGTCCGATCCCCGGCGCGGTCGCTGCGATCCACCGCCTCGCCGACGCCGGGCACGACGTCTGGTTCTGCTCCACACCCGACCCGCTGAACGAGTCCTGCGCGAGCGACAAGATCAACTGGGTCGAGAGCCATTTCGGCGAGGGCTGGGGTGAGCGCGTCATCCTCACCCACGACAAGACGCTCGTGCGCGGTGACGTGCTGATCGACGACAAGCCCCGCGTGACCGGCGCCGCCGAGCCCGAGTGGACGCACGTCATTTTCGCGCAGCCCTACAACGGCGGCCCGGAGGCTATCGGCCGTTGGCGCGTCCGCGACTGGGAGCACGCGCTGCGATTCGTCGAGGACTACGCCCGGCTGCTCGTGGGCGCCGCATGACCGGCCGGCTGATCGGGCTCGGCGGCAAGCTGCGCGCCGGGAAAGACGCCGTCGCCGATCACCTCGTCGACGCGCACGGCTTCGTCAAGGTCGGCATGTCCGACGCGCTCCACGAGGCGATGCTCGCGCTCGACCCGATCGTCGAGGTCGCAGATATCGAGATCCGCTACTCCGAGGCGATCACGGCGTTCGGCTACGTCGAGACCAAGGCACGGTTCCCCGAGGCCCGCCGCCTCCTTCAAGCCCTCGGCACGGAGGTCGGGCGGAACATGCTCGGCGAGAACGTCTGGGTCAACGCGATGGAGCGGAAGGTCAACGCCATCCTCGCCGACGGCAAGAGCGTCGCCTGCACCGGGCTGCGCTTCCCGAACGAGATCGACAAGGTCAACGAAATGGGTGGCACGACGGTGTGGGTCGAGCGGCCCGGCCTCCTGGAGACCTCTGCCGCCACCCACGCCTCGGAGAACTCCGTCGGGCCGGACATCTTCGATCACATCCTCGTGAACGACGGCACCCTCGAGGATCTGCGGCACACCGTCACCGGCATGTTGGCGGACCCTAGCACAGTCTGAATTCCCCCGGACACACGTTCGCCCTCCCCTTGGAGCCGTGGGAGGGCGTTTCGTGTGTACCCCTTTTTGGGGCAGATTATCTGGCTATCGTGACACTCTCGACGACACCCCCCTCCACCGAGACGGCGCTCTCGAACCGCGGCATCTCCACCAGTCCGAAAGCGCGGCACACGGCGTTGATGAACACGCCACGGTCGAACTCCAGCGCGAAACCGCGCCCCACGAGGTACACGGAGGCCCCCTGGGGGTCGATTTCAACCGACCTTTGCCCATCGATTTCACGCACGTTGACAGCCATTTCTCTCCAATTCAGTTCGGGGTTAAGCCCATAGTTGCATGGGTTCCGTGCAATCGTTTCCGAGCGGATTCTCTTACGCTTCGCAGACGCCTCGGTGTAGAGTTTCAATTGCCAGCAAATGCTCCGCAACCGTAACCGAACCGTAATCAAATCCAAGGGAACCACATGAATCTGATGACCGACGCGACCGAACGGGTCGTCACGGGCTATCGAACCGAGGAGTCACTCTTCGCCACCCGTTACAAGCAGGGTGGCCGAACGGTGTACGCGATTGCGCTCACTCCCGACCAGATCGTCAACCTCGTCCCCCGCCCCGACCCCGCCGCCGAGAACCCCGGAAACCGGCGCATCACACCTAAACACGCGCAGGACTTCGCCAACTACTTCATCAAGCAGGAGGAGTGGGTCTCGCCCGGCATCATCCTGCGCGCCCCCAGCGTCTTCTCATTCGAGCCCACGAACTCCGTCGCCGGAGCAGAGTTCGGCGTGCTCTCCTACCCCAAGCGCGCCCAGGGCGACATCCACATCCTCGACGGCCAGCACCGCATCCTCGGCTTCCACATCGCCATCCAGATCCTCGACGACGACCTCGACAAGGCCCGCTCGCAGAAGGTGGAAGCCAAGCGCGCCGAAGGCAACGTCCGCGGCCCCCTCACCAAGGAAGCCGAGCGCCGCATCCGCGAACTCGAAGCCAAGCGGGAGCGCTTCTACACCGAGCGCGTCACCGTCGAGGTGCAGGTCACCGACGATATGCAGGTGTGGCGCCAGATGTTCTACGACATCGCCGAGAACGCGCAGGGCATCACCGCGTCGGTGAAGGCCCGCTTCGACACGCGCAAGGTCGTCAACCGGTCCCTGCCCACCGTCTTCAAGCACCCCCTCCTCGAGGGCCGGGTCGACATGGAGGTCGACCGACTCTCCCGGCAGAGCCCCCACGTCCTGTCCGCCCGGCACGTCATGGAAACGGTGCGCACCGTGAACGTCGGCCTCGAAGGCCGGGTGACCGCGCGCATGGACAAGGAGATGAACGAGACCGACGTGGCCGCCCGCGCGATCGAGTTCTTCGACATCCTCGTCGCCGCGTTCCCGCAGTACCACAACCTCGTCGTCGGCCAACTGACCGCCGAACGTCTCCGCTCGCTCAGCCTGCTCGGTAGCCCGCTGTTCGTGCGCGTGCTCGCCGGAGTGTTCTACGAACTCCGCGCCAAGCACGCCTTCTCGAACGAGATGATCCAGGACTACTTCGCCGCCCTGTCCAAGCACGTCGCGCTGCCCATCCACGAGAACACCATCTGGATGGAGCACGCCCCCGAAGGCACGTTCGTGGTCGGCGCGCTCAGCCCCAACGGCCGCCGGCAGGACTCGCGCGCCCTCATGCAGGCGATCGTCGACTGGGCGGTCATCCGCGCCCCGTTCGTCTACGAAGACCCCAAGCCCGCCCCGGTTCCGGTCATCGACACCAACCCGGAAGGGCTCTCGGACACCGAACTCGCCGCGTTCGACGCACTCGAACGAGCGATCCCCGAGAAGTAAGCCACCGGCGAACGGGCCGCACGCAACGACGCGGGCGGCCCGTTCGCCGCGTCCGCGCTACGCTCCGGCGGCATGTCGACCGTCACCGATCTCCAACGCCAGAGCGTGATCAGCGAGATCGACCGCCAGATCCTGCAACTGCAGGTCTCCGGCGTCACCCCCGAGGAGATGTCACGCCGCCTGCGCGGCACCGTCTCCCCCGCACGCATCATCCTGCGACTCCACGAGCTCGCCAACTCCGGCGACTACCTCACCGCGCTGCAGCAAAAGCGACTCGACATCCTGTTCATCCGCGAGATGCTCGGCGAGCTGCGCTCGCGCTACCTCGACGTCGACCACGCGAAGGTCATCCTCTCGCTCATCAAAGAGGTGATGGCGCAAGAGGACAAGATGCTCGCCACCACCGAGCACGACCTGAACACCTACAACGAGGCCATCGGCCAGCAGCTCGGCCGCGTCGTGGACAGTTCCCTCGCCTACATGAAGGGCGCGCTGCGCGAGAAGGTCGACCCCGAACTGTGGGACAGCCTCATCGTCGAAGCGATGCAGCACGCCCAGGCCGAGATCCTCCGCCACCAGATCGAGGCGTGATGCTCGACAACACGGTCTTCGACGCGGCGATCGCCGAGATCCAGCAGCGATCTCGGAAAGCGCTTTACCAGCGCGACTTCGCCGCGTGGCTCTCCGACGTGCTCGGCGAGCGGATGTACGAGAAGATGGCCGAGATCTCCGACGAGGTGCTCTTCGGAAAGCACCCGCGCACCCTCGTCAAGTCCGCGAACGGCACGGGCAAGACACACAGCGCCGCGCGCTGGGCGCTGTGGTGGATCACCGCGTTCCCCAAGGAAGAGTCGCTCGCGATCATCACCGCGCCGACGCTGACACAGGTGCGCCTCGGCGTTTACGCCTACCTCAAGGAGACCTACGGGTACGTCAAGCTCAAGGCGCAGGCCGACGGCGTGCCGATGCCGTGGCCGGGCTGGATCACCGAGCAGGACGAGTGGCGCTACGCCACCCCCGGTGGTAACGCCACCCTCGCAGTCGCGCGCGTCCCCGGCGCGAGCGACGCGGTCTCGACGTTCCAGGGCTTGCGCAAGACCGGTGGCCGCAACTTCATCGTCCTCGACGAGGCCGGCGGTGTGAAGGAACCCATCTACACGGCGATCGACGCGCTCATGACCTCTGGCGACGCCCGTATGGGCGGCATCGGCA
This sequence comes from Agromyces larvae, assembly GCF_022811705.1. Lineage (NCBI taxonomy): Bacteria > Bacillati > Actinomycetota > Actinomycetes > Micrococcales > Microbacteriaceae > Agromyces > Agromyces larvae. The sequence goes on from NZ_CP094528.1 coordinate 1,964,470, forward strand.
ACCCCGACAACCGCGGCACCCCGTTCTACGACCGCTTCACCGACGAGCGCTACCGACGCGAGTACCAACTCCACACCATCACCGCCTACGACATCCCCACCCTCACCGGCGAGATCGTCTACCCCGGCGAGCCCGAGAAGGAGCGCCTGCTCCTCAAGGGCCTCACCTCGGCCCGCTGGGTGTACGAGCGCGAGCGCATGTGGAAGACCGGCGGCGAGATCGTCTACGACGAGCAGGCCGACGCCGAACGCAACCTCACCGGCAAGCCCGACGCGCGCTTCAAGGCGAAGGTGCTCGGCGAGTTCCCCAACGGCGACGACCGCGCGTTCTTCGCCGAAAGCGACGTCCAGAACGCTCGCGAGGCCGAGATCGACGCCCCGGGCGCCCCGATCCTGCTCGGCGTCGACCTCGCGGCGAAGGGCAACGACGAATCGGTCGTGATGGTCAACCAGGGGGGCCGCTGCCGAGTGTTCGACCGCACCATCTTCTACGACGACGGCGGGGAACAGCGCGAGACCACCGGCACGTGGTCGAAGGAAGACGAGGTCACGAGCGCACGCCGCGTCCACGCGATCGCCCAGCACACCGGCGCGACAGAAGTCCGGGTCGACGCGGGCGGCCTCGGCTCGGGCGTCGCCTCCATGCTCATGCGCCTCGCCGAGTTCGACGACAAGCGCTACGTCGTCATTCGCATCGACGGCGGCCGCGCCTCGGCCGACCGCTCGCGCTGGTTCAACGCGCGCGCCGAGAACCACGACTACCTCCGCACCCAGCTTCGCGCCGGCGCGGTCGACATCGACTACGCCGACACGGCATTGCGCGACCAACTCCTCATGGTCACCTTCGAACTCGACGACCGAGGCGCGGTGAAGATCACGCCCAAGAAGGATATGCGCACCGAGATGCACGGCTCCCCCGACCGCCTCGACGCCCTCATCTACGCCGTGCTCGACTCCGCCCCGCTCACCGGCAACCCGCTCGGCCACCTGCAGAAGGGCGACATCGTGCAGGCGTCCCCCTGGGAGATGCTGGCGATGAGCCGACTCGATCCGACGTACCCGCTGTGAATTGGCGCGCGACCTCCACCGTTTAGCACCCCATTTCGAGCCCATTCGGCACCGGTTCCCACCCATTTCGCGTCCGATGTACGCTCCGCCCGCGTGAGCACAGAACTCGAACACCTCGCCGAGACCCTCATGGGCGCCCTCGAAGCGCAGGACAGCGGCCACTCCAAGGAGTTCCTGCGCGAGTCGTTCGACCGGGTCATGGATCTCATCAAGCGCGAGGACATCGGCTGGCTCAAGTTCCGCGGCACGGGACATCACGACGACCCCCTCGGCCTCTCCCTCGAAGACCTCAAGAAGTGGTCGGGCCAGATCCGCGAATCCGTCGTCGGCGCACCGTGGATCGGGCGCGGCCTTCGCCTTCGCCACTCGAACATCTGGCGCGGCGGCATCCAGTACAAGGGCGTCCCCAAGGGCGGCTCGCAAGGCGTCCGCGACATCCAGAAACTCATCGACGACCCGCGCAACCAGCGCGCCTTCTTTGGCAAGACCGCGCGCCGCAGGCGCGAGGGCAGCCTCTACCACGACGGCGTCGCGTTCTGGATCGGCAACGAGCGGCGCAAGATCCTCGAGCCCATCCCGCTCGAGCAGATCACCGGCCAGATCGAAGACCCCGACGGGCTCGGCGAAATCTGGGCCTACCGACGCGAATGGACGAAGCGCAATCTCGAAACCGGGAAGACCGACCAGATGATCCGGTGGTACTTCACCGATCAGTACGTCGAGCACCGCGTGAAGAGCATCAAGGTCGTCGGCGGCAAGAGCGAGATCGTCGACCAGGCGCACGTCATCTTCGACCAGCACGCCAACAGCATGGTCGGCATGATGTACGGCTCGCCCGATGCGCTGGCCGCGTACATCTGGAACGGCATTGCGCGCGACGCATTCATGGACGGCCGCACCATGACGCAGGCGATGGCGACCTTCGCGTTCAAGGCGTCCGTCGGCACGCCGCGCGCCGGCGAGAACGCCAGCATGAAGTACGCCGACGCCACCACCCCCGGCTCGACCGCCGTCCTCGGCGCGACCCAAGACCTCGTCCCGCTCGCCAGCGCCGGCAAGGGCTACGACTTCACCTCGCTCCGCGCGCTCACCGCGATCGTCGCGGCCGCGCTCGACGTGTCCAACGCCGCCCTCACCGCCGACTCCACCGACGCCAGCTTCCGCTCCGCAGCCTCCCTCGACCTGCCGACCCGCCTACTGATGGAGGTGCGCCGCGACGAGCACATCGACTTCGACGAGCGCGTGCTGCGCTGGATGGGCGCGAAGGACGCCGTCGCCTACTTCATCCCCTTCACCGACGACTCGGACGTCTACCGCAAGGTGCAGGCCGCCGTCCTCAAGTGGAACACCGGCCTGTACAGCGAAGACGACATGAAGGCGGAACTCGAAGCCATCCTCGGCAACCCGCTCGCAGGCGACGTGCCGGACGGGGTGCTCCTGCCGAACAACACGAAGACCCTCGCCGCCACCAAGCCCGCCACCGCCTCCACCGCCTCCACCGCCGCCCCCGACCAGGGGCGCTCGAACGGCACCGGCGGGCAGGACTCCTCCGGCTCGGACATTCGATGATGCACGAGTTGTGCAATAGCTAGATGTCCGATGTACGCTCCGCGCACGTGACGAAGACCCGCAACGCGCACCTCAGCGAGACCGCCACGCTGCGCCGCAACGGTGCCGTGTGGGAAGCGGTGCTCATCACGCCCGGCAAAGGCTCATCCGGCGAGTACACCGAGGAGATCCTCGAAGCCGCCGCCGAGATGAAAGCGTTCCCCGCCGGCACGAAGGATTGGTTCAAGCACAAGGAGTGGCGCGGCGAACAGCGCGACCCCCGCGACCAGTGGGGCTTCCTTCTCGAAGACGCCCGCTATGAGGAAGGTGTCGGCCTCGTCGCGCCTATCAAGATCCTGAGCCACTGGGTCGACGTCGTCGAATCCCTCGCCGAAGAGGGGCAGGCGGAACTCTCGATCTACGCCGCCGCCGCCATCAACGAAGACACCGATGAGATCGTCGCCATCCTCCCCGCGACGTCCAACTCGATCGACCTTGTCGACCACCCAGGTCGACCAGGCTCCCGGCTCGCTCAGAAGATCGAGCGCGCCCGCGAGTCCTACACACCTGCCGCCGCCTCGGCGGAGGAGAAGAAGAAGGAGACACACATGGATGAGAAGGAGCGCAAGGCGCTGGCGGCGGAGCTCGCCGCAGCCCTCGCAGAGTCCCTCAAGCCGTTCGTCGACTTCGTGACCAACGCGAAGACCGCCGAGGAGAAGGCGGCTCAGGCCGAGGTGGAAGCCTCTGTCGTCGAGTCGGCCGTCACCAAGGCGCTCGACTCCTACGAGGAGCAGGCCCGCGCGATCCGCGAAGCCAAGCTGTTCCCCTCGCAGGAGGCCGACCTCCTCGCCGAGGCCCGCAAGGGCAACGACGTGACGGAGGCGCTCGCGAAGGCCGTGAAGGTCGTCGAAGAGGCCAAGGCGCAGCAGGGCGACGAGCCCGGCAGTACCTTCACCATCGAGCGCAACGACAGCGGCTCGAGCAAGAAGAAGAGCTTCTACCTGACCGGAACGGGGGCCTGACGTGGCACACATCGCAACGCAGGAAGTCTTCGCCCACACCGACGCGCTCGTCGAGACCTGGGGCATCGGCGCAGCCACGCGCCAGAACACCCTCGTCAAGCAGGCCGGCTCGAACCGGTTCGGCGTCACCCTCACCGACACCATCGGCGTGGCCCGCCCCGATCTCGACAAGACCCTCTACGGCGACGTCAAGATCACCGGCGTCACCCAGCCCGGCGTCGGCAACGACAAGGCCACCGCCGTCGGCACCTACGCCACCGGCGTCGCCACCGATGGCACGTGGGAGTTCGAGAGCATCGTGTCCACCGGCACGACTCCCGCGCCGACCACGACCGCACAGGGCGCCGTCGTCTACGCCACCGGCGCAGGCGCGCTCACCCTCGAAGCCGCGAGCAACACGCGCGTCGGCGTCGTCAACTACCCGGCCACCTACGCCAAGGTCGCCGGAACTCTCCCCGTGAAGGTGGGTGCCTAATGGCTGACCTGAAGCAGCTCCTCGAGAGCTACGACGACCAGTTCACCCTGGACGGGGCGATCAAGCCCCAGCCGGGCGTGACCGAGGCCAAGGCCCTCGAGGCGATGGCGCTCATGGAGAAGGCCCGCCGCAGCCGCGTCGCCGAGGCGCAGCTCGCCGAGCTGCTCACCTCGACCGACATCGGCTACTCGATCGCGCACGTGCTGTCGGTCAACATGATCCCGCAGCTCCCCAAGGAGCTCGAGCCCGTGGAGAACCTCGCCGGCCACCGCACCGTGAAGGACTTCCGCCCGGTCGTCCTGCGCGGCCTCATCGCCAGCGATGGCGTCGAGGGTGCGGGCGTCGACGAGCACGGCGCCGCGGCGGTCATCCCCGAGGGCACGCCCTACCCGATGGTCACCGTGACGAACGACGAGGAAAGCTACTACTCCTCGCTGCGCAAGCGCGGTTTCCGGGCGGACGTAACCTTCGAATCAGTCATCAACGACGACCTCGGCGAGATCGAGGATCTGCCGAACCAGTTCCTCAAGACCGTCGGCAAGACGCACTACGCGGAGGTGTTCGCGGCCCTCGAGCAGGCGTCGCAGGGCCTCTCGGGCGCGACGCTGATCGACGGCTCCGAGGTCATCGCGAACTCGCCGGTCTCGGCGCTCGCCCTGATCGCGGGCTCGGTGGAGATCGAGAACCGCGAGATCAACGGGAACAAGATCGGCGCGATCTCGAAGTACATCGTGCTCGTGGCGCCCGGCAAGAAGCGCTTCCTCGAGTACGACATCGCGCAGATCGGCCGCGTGATCACAGTGCAGGACGGCGCGCTCACGCTCGCCCCCGACGCGGAGCTCAAGGCGCTGTTCCCGAACGTGGAGATCATCGAGTCGCCGCGCCTCTCGGGCAACCAGTGGCGCATGTTCCCGGCGCCGAACACCACCGAGCGCCCCGTCCTCGAGCGGCTCAGCCTCCGCGGCTACGAGCAGCCCGAGATCCGGGTGCGCAACGACCAGGGCTACCGCCCCGGCGGCGGCAAGATCGGCATCTGGGAGGGCGGGTTCACCGCCGACACTGCCTCGTTCAGACTCCGCCTCTTCACTGGTGCGGTTTTGTGGGATGACGCCTATGTCCTCAAGGTCAACCCGGCCTGAGCCTAGGCTCACCAACGAAGCAACCCCGGCCAATGGCCGGGGTTGCTTCACATTAGCTAGCTATCCGGGCTAGGATTGAGCACGTAAAGGCCCCCGCATCGACTGGCATCGACCGGGGGCGTGGCCGCTACAAGGGAGCGACATGATCAACATACCCGAACCCAAGACGGTAATCTACGGGCTCTACCACGTGGACGACCCCGAACGCATCCGATATGTCGGGCAGACGCTGAACGGCGCCGCGAGCCGCTTCAAGCAGCACCTCAGCTCGGCCACGCAGGCCCGTCGGATCAACACGCCGGTCTACCGGTGGATTCGGAAGCATGGCGTCGACGCCATCCGGTGCCGCGTTCTCGAGGCCGTCGACGACGCGAGCCTACTCGACGAGCGGGAGGTGTTCTGGGTTCGCGAACTCGGCACGTTCCGAGGCGAGTACGGCCTGAACATGTCGGCCGGTGGCGGCTCGCTGGGCTTTCGGCATTCCGAAGACGCCAAGCGTCGAATGAGCGAGGCCGCGAAGCGGCGCGGTATGACGAAGGCAAACGCCGCTCGAAGCCTGGCTCGCGCGCGGGGACAGAAGGTGGGGAACTCCATTCTCACGCGAGAAGATGTCATTGAGATCAAGCGCCTCCTTTGGAGCGGCGAGCCGCGATCGACTCTCGCCGCGAAGTTCGGCGTCACACAACCCGCCATCATCCACATCGACAAGGAACGCACGTGGGCAGACGCGCCCTGGCCGATCGGGCCGCGATGCACCCCCGCCGCCCGCGGCATCTCTCCGCGGATTCAGCGGGGTCAAGATCACCACGCATCCAAGTTGAATGAATCCGCTGTCGTCGACATCCGCGCGCGCTCGGCCGAAGGGGCGACCCGCGCCAGCCTCGCACGCGAGTATGGGGTGTCCTCTCAGGTGATCATGCTCATCGCCACTCGACGCGCGTGGAAGCACGTCGCCTAACCCACCTGTCCCGGCTACGCTGCGCCACGCCTAGGCAGCACCAGTCACAACCTCCGGAGGAACCCATGTCAGCACCCAAGCCGATCGCTCTCACCTACGTCGAAGCCGACGAGTACGCCGGCCCCGCCCCGCAGCCGTTCGTCGTTGTCGGCGCGGGCGTGCTCGCCGACCTCATCGCGCGCGTGGAAGCGCTCGAGGCCGCGCTCGACTGATCCACGACCCCCAACGGCCCCCGCGTGTCCTGCCCGCGGGGGTCTTTGGCGCGCGTCCGCTGTACGCTCCGCACACATGGCAGCCGGACTGTACCCCCTCGACCCGAACACGCCCGTCGGACAGCTTCGCGTCAACGTCGGCGACACCGGGTTCACCCTCGAGGACGGGTACGCGAACTTCTCCGACGTGGAGCTCGAAGCGCTCCTCGCGCAGTCGTCGGGGAACATCGCCCGCGCGACCGGCAACGCCTACCTCCGCCTCTCCGCGATCTACGCAGCGATGGGCCGGTCGGTCAAGACCGACGACCTCGGCCTGGATACGAAAGGTCGCGGCGGCGACCTGCTCGAGGTCGCGAAGGAGTGGTTCGCGCGCGCGGCCGAGGCGGACCTCGCTGAGGCTCAGGGCTACTTCGACATCGTCCCGCTTGCGTCGCACCGCAACACCCCGTTCTTCCTCTAGGAGTCACCCGTGGCCGCCACGTTCCCGCCCGAAGTCCAGACGTTCCGAGTCATCGGCCGGCTCGTGCGCGCCGACCCGGACGGGGCGGACGCGGGCTCCCAGCCCGACCTGACCGGCGTGATCGGCGGGCAGGTCACCTTCACCCCCAGCATCAGCCCGGCGATCTTCCGCGTCCCGACCGCGTCCGAGCCGATCACCGTGTATCAGCCCACGATCATCGCGGTCACCGACGCCGACGGGCACCTCATCCTCCCCGACGACGCAGCCAACCCCGGCGTGACGCTCGCCTACGGCGGCTCTCCCGAGATCATCCCGACCGGGTGGACGTGGAACGTCACCGTGAAGGTCGGCAACTTCCCCGACCGCTCCTTCTCGATCGCAGGCACCCCCGGCGGCACCATCGACCTCGCCAGCGTCATCCCCGTACCCGCGAACCCCGGCACGGAGCCGACGTGGGTCGCGCAGATCACCTCCCGCGTGAGCGCGCTCGAAGAGACCGTCGCCGACCTCGAAGCAGGCGCCATCCCGGACGGCGCGATCGCCGACGCCGTGGAGGACTACCTCTCCGAGCACCCGATCGAAGGCGGCGGAGGTGACGGCGAGTCGCCGGAACTGCGCGTGTCGGGCGGCTACGTCCAGTGGAAGCTCCCGAGCGACTCGACGTGGACGAACCTCGTCGCCCTCACCGCGATCACCGGCCCGCAGGGCGCCGACGGCGCCGATGGCGCACCGGGTGCGGACGGCGCGAAGGGCGACAAGGGTGACAAGGGTGACAAGGGTGACAAGGGCGACGACGGCGCACCGGGCGCGGACGGCGCGGATGGTGCTGACGGCGCGAAGGGCGACAAGGGCGACACCGGCGACACCGGCCCGGCGGGCGTGGTGCGCGTCATCGTCGACACCGGCAGCGAGACCCGCCCCGCGGGCGACTTCGTGATCTGGCTCGGCGGAGACACTCAGCCGACCAACATGGTCAACGGCGACCTCTGGTTCGCGGCCGCAACCGACGGAGAGCCCCCGCCGGCGGACACCGCGCCGACCGTGACCACCACCACCCTCTCGGCCCTGACGCAGGGGAGCGCGTTCTCGCAGACCCTCGCCGCGACCGGCACCACGCCGATCACCTGGGCCGTTACCGCGGGCACCCTGCCCGCCGGACTCTCGCTCTCCACCGGCGGCGTGCTCAGCGGCACCCCCTCGGCCTCCGGGGCGTACTCCTTCACCGTGACCGCCACCAACAGCGCGGGCACCGACACGCAGGCATACTCCGGCACCGTGGCTGCGGCAGACGAGCCGGACGCCACCGAGCACACCATCTTCGGCAGCACCGTGCCGACCTACGCGCTCACCTCTCACGACGACGGCGGTTCGGGAAGCTGGATGGGTCAGCAGTTCTACCTGACCAACTCCCCCGCCCGCGCCTGGGATCTGGTCGGCATGCGGATCTACGTGCCCGCCGGGTCGACCCTGATCGGGCGCACGGGCTCCGTGGGCGCATCCCGCCGTGCCGCCGAGTCCGGCAGCGTCTTCCTCGGTGATGACACCCCGAACACCCCCGCCGCGAACGGGTCTGCGACCGCCATGAGCGCGCCGCTCGTGGCCGGGTGGAACGACTTCTACTTCGCGACCGCCCTGCCAGCGAACTCCCTCGATGGCCTGATCGTCGCGTACAGCCTGGACGGCTACTACCTGTACTCGCCCACGATCGATGAAGATTCCGTCGGGGCGACCGACGGCACCAACCTCCACCTCGCGGCTGGCATCGCGAACCCCTTCCAAGAGGCTCGGAGCTGGTACGGGAGCGGCGACCTGTTCGCGTCCACGAACGCCGGTTTCTACGGCATCGACATCATCGTTCGGGAGAAGTAAGTGCCGATCGACATCGCCGCGGAGAACGCGCTCACCGAGGGGCGCGACACCTTCGCGAACCTCACCACCTCGGGCCACGGCGACATCCACGCGCAGGGCTTCGCCCGCTCCATCAGCGTGAACATCGGCGAGACGGTGCAGTTCTGCGTGGACGGCGCATCGACCACCATCGACATCTACCGCGTCGGCTGGTACGGCGGCGACGGATTCCGCAAGGTCGCCACCGTCACCAACACGCCGACCACGCAACCCGAGGCCGAGGTGATCCCCGACACCAACGGCGCGACCACCTGCACGTCGTGGAGCGTGACCGCCGAGTGGGACGTGCCGTCCGACGCGACGAGCGGCCTGTACGTCGCGCTCGTGCGCTCGGTCGCACCCTACGCGCCGAACGCCTTCTACATCTCGTTCGTCGTGCGCGACGATGACGCCGAGGCCGACATCATCTACAAGACCAGCGACTCCACATGGGGCGCCGCGTACAACCACTACGGCACCAAGGCCGCCGTCGACGGGAAGAACGTCTACGGGACTGGGGTCGGCGTCGGCAACATCATGGATCGCTCCCTCGTGGTCGACTACCACCGCCCCGTCATCACCCGCGGCACCGTGCCGCAGACGTTCTGGATGGCGTGTGAGATGCCGCTGATCCGCTTCCTCGAGCGGCAGGGCTACAGCATCAAGTACGTCTCCTCCGTCGACCTCGACCAGCAGGGCGTCCCGCTGCTGCAGAAGGGGCAGATCTTCCTCTCGTCCGGCCACGACGAATACTGGACGACGCCGATGCGCGACGCCGTCGAGACGTGGCGCGACGAGCACGGCGGCCGCTCGATCTTCATGAGCGGCAACGAGGTGTTCTGGCGCGCCCGCTACATCTACGACGGCGACCGCGTCACGATGGCGTGCTACAAGGACACCATGCCCGGCCCAACCGGCTACACCCGCACCGCGGGCTCGCCGTTCGACCCGGTGATGTGGACTGGGACGTGGAAGGACACCCGCTGGCCCGACCGCCGACCCGAATGGTTCCTCACCGGCACCGACTTCGGCATGAACGGCGTCTACGACTACGACGTCACCGTCCCGAAGAACCCCTACGGGGGGCTCAAGGTGTGGGGCGGGTCGTCACTGGTCGACTCCGACATCACCCTCACGCGCATCATGGGATTCGAGGCCGACCACGCCCACCCCACCCAGCCCGCAGGCTCCTACCGCATCCTCGCCGCCTACACCCGAGCCGCCCCCGGCGGCCTCTCGGACGCGAACGGCGAGAACTACACCATGCCCGGCAACATCGAGTGGGGCATCGTCGCGCAGCGGTACGCCGGGGGCGGGTTCACCGTCGGGTTCGGCACCTGCCAATGGTCGTGGGCGCTCGACGCCACGCATGACCGCGGCGAAGGCACCCCCGTCTCGGCGGCCGCACAGCAGTTCACCGTCAACCTGCTCAACGACATGGGGGCCGCGCCCGCGACCCTGATGAGCGGCGTCACCCTCCAGCCGGTGAACTCCCTCGACGAGTACGCGGTCGAACCCGGCTCGCAGCCTGCGCCCGCGACCTCGTGGCGCCTCTACGACGGCACGTCCGTCGCACCGTTCCTCCTCCTCGACGGGGAGCTCGCTCCGCTCGCCTGACACTCGAAGGTATGTTCGAGTCGTGAGGTACTGGCGACCCGACCTGCGCAGCGTGCGCCGCGGCGAATGGATCATGTTCGACCGCGGCCGCCGCATCGCGATCCTCCGCGAAGTCGAGATCGGCATGGGCGCCGAGCAGAAGGAGCGCCTCATCCGCTCGGTCACCTACGCCGAGCAGAGCGCCGACCGCACCCTCATCGGCTACTTCCCCACCCTGCGCCTCGCGGCCGTCGTCACGTGGTCGATGTGGCAGCGGGAGATGGGGCAGGCGGATGCCCCACGAACCGACTTGCCCCACGTTCGCCCCACGCGGCCCTCCGGCACGACGAAGGCCCGGTCAGAAAATGGCTTCTGACCGGGCCTTTCTGGAGAGCCGGCTGCGGGACTCGAACCCGCAACCACCGCTTTACAAGAGCGGTGCGCTACCAATTGCGCCAAGCCGGCGAGCGGATGCCTCTCCGGCATCCTACCGGGACGAGCACGAGGGGCGGCGCCGTACGGCGCCGCCCCTCGCAGCGGACTCACCCGTGCGGCGTCACTCCACGGGGGTCTCGGTCGGCGCGGGCGTCTCGGTCGGCGCGGGCGTCGACTCGGTGTAGCTCTCGCTCGCGGCCTGCGAGACGAACAGCTGGAACTCGCTCGGGTCGTCCAGCGAACCCTGGTAGAGCTTGCCGTTCACGAGCACCGTGGGCGTGCCCTGCACGGCCGGCAGCTCGGAGTTCGGCACGGGCTGGGTGAGCGCACGCGTGGTCGCGTCGTTGACCCAGGCCTTGAACCGGGTCTCGCCGATGCAGGCGCCGACGCCGGATGCCGCGCCCGCGTCGCTCGCCAGCTGCTTCAGCTGGTCGTCGGTGAGGCCGGTCGACCCTTCTTCGGGCTGGTTCTCGAAGAGCAGCGAGTTGAAGTCGAAGAACGCGTCGGGCGAGAGGTCGGCGACGCATGCCGCGGCGTTCGCCGCACGCAGCGAGTACTGCGTGCCGGCCGACTTGTTGACGAGCATCGCGATGGGATGCACCTCGAGGGTGGCCGCCCCCTCCTCCACGAGCGTGCGCAGCGTGTCGGAGTTCGTGGTCTCGAACTGGCCGCAGTAGGGGCACAGGTAGTCGATGTACATGACGATGTTCGCCACGTTGCCGCTGTCGTCCTGCACGGTCGGGGTCGGCTCGCCCCCGGCCGGGATCGCGGGGGTCTCGACGGCGGTGATCGCCCCGTCGACGCCCGTGAGGACGATGCCGTCGCTGGCCATGTTGCGCGGCCCGGGCCCGGCCGGCTTCACGCTGTTGAAGATCGCGAGACCGATGACGGCCGCGATCACCAGCACCGCGACGATGACGCCGCCCTGGATCAGGATCTTGTTGCGCCGCTCACGCTTCTTCTGCTCCTCGCGCAGGAGTCGGGCCTTCTCCCTGGCCGCGTCTCTGCGTTCGTTTCGGGTGGGGCGAGGCTGCGTGGAACCGCCGTTGCTCATCGATGATCTCCGGGTGGCTGCTGTGAAGGCGCGCGCTGATGCATGCGAACGCACCCACGATAGTAGGAACGGTGCCTGTGAATCCGCCAAGCGATCCGGGCGGTCGCCGCCGGTTCCGCGTGTCCGGGCTGCGCCCGCGTGCGTGGCATACTGAGGAGGCGTCATCGTCGACGCATTCCATTCACAACGGATCGTCCGGCACGTACCTGCCGGTGAAGGAGAACCAGCACCATGGCATCAGTCACGTTCGACAAGGCCACGCGCCTCTACCCGGGCGGCACGCGTCCGGCCGTCGACAAGCTCGACCTCGAGATCGCGGACGGCGAGTTCCTCGTCCTCGTCGGCCCGTCGGGCTGCGGCAAGTCGACCTCGCTCCGCATGCTCGCCGGCCTCGAAGAGGTCAACGAGGGCAACATCTTCATCGGCGACCGCAACGTCACCGACGTGCCCCCGAAGGACCGCGACATCGCGATGGTCTTCCAGAACTACGCGCTCTACCCCCACATGACCGTGGCCGAGAACATGGGCTTCGCGCTCAAGATCGCCGGCGTCGGCAAGGAGGAGCGCGCCCAGCGCGTCCTCGAGGCGGCCAAGCTCCTCGACCTCGAGCCGTACCTCAGCCGCAAGCCGAAGGCCCTCTCGGGCGGTCAGCGTCAGCGCGTCGCCATGGGCCGCGCGATCGTGCGCAGCCCCCAGGTCTTCCTCATGGACGAGCCGCTGTCGAACCTCGACGCCAAGCTCCGCGTGCAGACCCGCAGCCAGATCGCCTCGCTCACCCGCCGCCTCGGCGTCACCACGGTCTACGTCACGCACGACCAGACCGAAGCGCTCACCATGGGCGACCGCATCGCCGTGCTGAAGGACGGCGTGCTCCAGCAGGTCGGCACCCCCCGCGACCTCTACGAGAAGCCGAACAACGTGTTCGTCGCCGGCTTCATCGGTTCGCCGGCCATGAACCTGTTCCAGTCCGACCTCGCCGACGGCGGCGTGAGGTTCGGTTCGGCCATCGTGCCGGTCGACCGCGACACGCTCTCGAACGCGAACGCCGCGCACGTCACCATCGGCGTCCGCCCCGAGGACATCGTGGTGTCGAGCAGCGAGGGCGAGGGCCTCAAGGTCGTCGTCGACCTCGTCGAGGAGCTCGGCGCCGACGGCTACCTCTACGGCCACTCCGACATCGAGGGCAAGCGCACCGACATCGTCGCGCGCGTCGACGGCCGCATCCACCCGTTCGCGGGCGACACGGTGTACCTCACCGCGGTGCCGAACCACGTGCACGTGTTCGACGCCGAGTCGGGCGAGCGCCTCAGCGACAAGGCGATCGTGCACTGATCCCACGCGATTCCAGCGAACGGCGATGCCGGTCGGGCTGCGGCCCGGCCGGCATCGCCGTTTCGGGATACGCTGATCACGTATGAGCGGTTCACTCTCGATCACCTCGGCGATGGCCGACCCCGCCCTGCTCGACCTGCCGTGGCACCTGCCGCTCGAGGCGTGGCCGAGCGAGACGATCGCCGCCTTGCCGAAGGGCATCTCGCGCCACCTGGTGCGGTTCGCGCACCTCGGCGGGCACGTCGTGGCGATCAAGGAGACCACGGCCGAGCTGGCCCGCGGCGAGTACGAGATGCTGCGCACCCTGCAGCGGCTCGAGGTGCCGTGCGTCGAACCCGTCGCCGTCATCACGAACCGCACCGACGACGAGGGCGAGGCGCTGAAGCCGGTGCTCGTCACCCGCCACCTGCGCTTCTCGCTCCCGTACCGGGCGCTGTTCTCGCAGACGCTGCGCCCCGACACCGCCACCCGCCTCGTGGACGCGCTCGCGGTGCTGCTCGTGCGCCTGCACATCGTCGGGTTCTTCTGGGGCGACGTGTCGCTGTCGAACACGCTGTTCCGCCGCGACGCGGGCGCGTTCGCCGCGTATCTGGTCGACGCCGAGACGGGCAAGCTCTACGAAGGCCTGTCCAACGGCCAGCGCGAGAACGACCTCGAGATCGCCCGGGTGAACATCGCGGGCGAGCTGCTCGACCTCGAGGCGGGAGGCCGGGTGGCCGACGAGCTCGACCCGGTGCGCATCTCGAACGGCATCGTCGACGCGTACCGCAACCTGTGGACCGAGCTCACGGGCTCCGAATCCTTCGCGAGCACCGAGCGCTGGCGCATCAACGAGCGGGTGCAGCGGCTGAACGACCTCGGCTTCGACATCGAAGAGCTCGCGATCAAGACGGATGACTCGGGCACGACCGTGCGCATCCAGCCGAAGGTCGTCGACGCCGGGCACCACCAGCGTCGACTGCTGCGGCTCACCGGGCTGGACGCCGGCGAGAATCAGGCGAGGCGCCTGCTGAACGACCTCGACTCGTACCGTGCCGCCTACGGCAAGACCGAGCTGGACGAGGAGATGGTCGCGCACGAGTGGCTCATGCGCGTCTTCGAACCGGTCGTCCGCGCGATCCCGGGGGATCTGCGGCGCAAGCTCGAGCCCGCCGAGGTGTTCCACCAGCTGCTCGAGCACCGCTGGTTCCTGGCGCAGCAGGCGGGGCACGACATCCCGCTGGCCGAGGCCGTGGCCTCCTACGTGAACACCGTGCTGCGGCATCGGCGCGACGAGGCCACCGTGATCGGCCCGCCCACCGAGGCGATCACCGCCGTGGTGCCGGTCGTGCCGCTCGATACCGCGGCCATCCCCGTCGTCGATGCCGACGACGAGGACGACTGGCGGCTGAAGGTCTAGCCGGCTCCGCCCGCCGGGCCCGATCAGGCCTGCGCGGCGCGCAGCCTCGCGATCTCGTAGAGCGTGACCGACGCGGCGATGCCGGCGTTCAGCGACTCGGTCGCCGACGAGATCGGGATCGACACGACGGCGTCGCAGGTCTCGGTGACGAGCCGCGACAGCCCCTTGCCCTCGCTGCCGACGACGATCACGATCGGCCGGTCGGCGAAGTCGAGGCCGGGCAGCGACACGTCGCCGCCGCCGTCGAGCCCGAGCACGAACAGGCCGCGCTGCTGCATCGCCTTCAGCGTCTGGGTGAGGTTCGGCGCCATCGCGACCGGGATGCGGGCCGCCGCGCCCGCCGAGGTCTTCCAGGCGCCGGCGTTCACACCGACCGAGCGGCGCTGCGGCACGATGACGCCGTGCCCGCCGAACGCGGCGGTCGAGCGGATGATCGCCCCGAGGTTGCGGGCGTCGGTGATGCCGTCGAGCGCGATGAACAGCGGGGTCTCGTCGCCCGCGAGCACCTCGTCGAGCAGCTCGATCGGGTGCGCGTACTCGTACGGCGGCACCTTCAGCGCGATGCCCTGGTGCACGGACCCCTCACCGGCGAGCCGGTCGAGCTCGGGCCGGGTGACCTCGAGGATCGGGATGCCCCGGTTGGTGGCGATCTTCGACGCCTCCTTCACCCGGTCGTCCATCTCGATGCGGGATGCCAGGTAGAGCGTGGTGGCGGGGATGCGGGTGCGCAGCGCCTCGACGACCGAGTTGCGGCCCGTCACGATCTCGGACTCGTCGCCCGTCTTCGCGCGGCGCGACGCGCCGGTCGCCCCGCGCGGCGCGCCGGCGGACGATTTGCCGCGCTGGCCGGGCACGCCCTTGCCGCCAGCGGCGGCGTAGCGCTCGCGCGCGGCCTTCGCCTTGCCCGCCTTGTGCCAGGCGCGATCCTCGGCCTTCGGGGTCGGTCCCTTGCCCTCGAGCGCCTTGCGCCCGTGGCCTCCGGTGCCGACCTGCTTGCTGTGACCGCCCTTGCGGACGGCGCCGCTGCGCGGCTTGCCGCTGCTGCCCTTCATGATTCGAGGCTCCAATGCGTTCCGGTCGAGGTGTCCTCGAGCGTGATGCCGGCTGCGGTGAGCTCGGCGCGGATTCGGTCGGCGGCGCTCCAGTCCTTCGCCTCGCGTGCCGCGCGGCGATCGTCGAGGAGTCGGGCCACGAGGGCGGCCAGGGCGGATGACGCGGGCCCCGCGTCATCCGATCGCCAGTGGTCATCGCGCGGATCGATGCCGAGCACGCCGACCATGGCGACCACCTGGCCGTGCGCCTCGGCGGCGGCGGGGAGATCTTCGGAGTCGAGCGCCTGGTTGCCGGCGCGCACCGTCTCGTGCAGCACGGCGAGCGCCTGCGGCACGCCGAGGTCGTCGTCCATGGCCGCACCGAACGCGTCGGGCACGACCGGCGCGCCCTGACCCGCGAACCGGGTGCCGGCGAGCCGCCGCTCGACGCGCGACAGGAACGTGCGGATGCGGTCGACCGCGGCCTCGGCCTCGGCCAGCGAGGTCGGGGTGTAGTCGAGCGTCGAGCGGTAGTGCGCCGCGCCGAGGAGGTAGCGCACCGCCAGCGGCGAGGCCATCGAGAGCAGTTCGGCGGCGTAGACGGAGTTGCCGAGCGATTTCGACATCTTCTGCCCGCCGACGTTGACCAGCCCGTTGTGCACCCAGTAGCGGGCGAACCCGAGCCCCGCCGCGGTCGACTGGGCGAGCTCGTTCTCGTGGTGCGGGAACCGCAGGTCGAGCCCGCCGCCGTGCAGGTCGAACTCGTCGCCGAGGTACCGGCGCGACATCGCCGAGCACTCGATGTGCCAGCCGGGCCGGCCCTCGCCCCACGGCGACGCCCACGAGGCGTCCTCGGGCTCGTCGGACTTGCGGCCCTTCCAGAGCGCGAAGTCGCGGGGGTCCCGTTTGCCGCGCGGATCGGCGTCGGCGGCGGCCTCCATGTGGTCGCGCGACTGCCGGGTGAGCTCGCCGTAGGCCGGCCAGCTCGCGGTGTCGAAGTACACGTCGCCCGAACCGTCGGCGGCCGGGTACGCGTGGCCGCGCTCGATGAGGGACGCGATGAGCTGCTGCATCTGCGGGATGCTCGCGGTCGCCCGCGGCTCGTAGGTCGGCGGGAGGATGCCGAGCGCGGCATATCCGGCGGTGAACTCGAGTTCCACGCGGTAGGCGAGCGCCCACCACGGCTCGCCGGTGACCGCGTCGAGGATCTTGTCGTCGATGTCGGTGACGTTGCGCACGAACGTGACGTCGTACCCGCGGTGCGCGAACCAGCGGCGCAGCAGGTCGTAGACGAGTGCGCTGCGCAGGTGCCCGATGTGCGGGCTCGACTGCACGGTGGGCCCGCAGACGTACATGCCGACGCGACCCTCGCGGAGGGGCGCGAAGTCGCGCAGCGACTGGGCCTTGGTGTCGTACAGGCGGATGCTCACCGCTCAAGCGTACCGGCGAGCGGCTCCGCGAAGCTGTCAGCGAGCCGGGCCGAGGCGCTCAGCCGACGGGGACGAGCAGCGCCGTCGCGATCGCCGCGACGCCCTCGCCGCGCCCGGTGAGCCCGAGCCCGTCGGTCGTCGTGGCGCTCACCGACACCGGGGCGCCGAGCGCGTCGGACAGGGCGCGTTCGGCCTCCGCCCGACGCGGGGCGAGCTTCGGCCGGTTGCCGATCACCTGCACCGACACGTTGCCGATCCGGAACCCCGCGGCCTCGACGCGGCGGCGCGCCTCGGCGAGGAACACCGCGGCGTGCGCGCCCGCGAACACGGGGTCGTCGACGCCGGCCATGCCGCCGATGTCGCCGAGCCCGGCCGCGGACAGCAGCGCGTCGACGATCGCATGCCCCGCGACATCCCCGTCGCTGTGCCCGGCGAGCCCGCGCTCCCCCGGCCACTCGAGCCCGGCGATCCACAGCGGCGTCGCCGGGTCGTCGCTGAACGCGTGCACGTCGGTGCCGCTGCCCACGCGCGGTGCGGCGGGTGCGCGTCGCGATCCGGATGCTGCGCGCACGAGCTGTTCGGCACGGTGCAGGTCGGCGGGGACGGTGATCTTGAACGCGCGGGCGTCGCCGTGCACGACATCGACCGCCAGGCCGGCCGCCTGCACGAGCGCGGCATCGTCGGTGAACTCGGCCGCGGCCTCGGCGTAGGCGCGATCGAGCGTCTCCCGCGGGAAGCCCTGCGGGGTCTGCACCGCGGCGAGGGTCGACCGATCGACCGTTTCGAGCACCCGCCCCGAGTCGACGCGCTTGATCGTGTCGACCACCTCGAGCGCCGGGATCACGCCGTGCCCGCGCGCGCGGACCGCCGCGGCGACCTCGTCGAACACCGGCGACGGGGTGAGCGGGCGTGCCGCGTCGTGCACCAGCACGGTGTCGACCACGTGCGGGAGGACGGCGAGGCCCCGGGCGACGGACTCCTGGCGCGTCGCGCCGCCCGCGACCACGTCGAGCGGCGCACCGGCGGCTTCGGCGGATGCGACGGCGGCGGCGCGGGCCGCGTCGACCAGGTCGGCGGGCACCACGAGCACCACGTGCGGGGTCTCGCGCATGCCGAGGACGCCGTCGAGGGCGACCTCGAGGATCGTCCGCTCGGCGAGCGGGACGAACGCCTTCGGTTCGGCCCGACCCAGCCGGGTGCCGCTGCCCGCGGCGACGACGATGACGGCGACGGTCGACTGCTCCACGAAACGAGCGTAGCCCCGCCGAGGCGGGGCTACCTTCGCGGTTCGCGTACTCGCGTCAGGATGCGAGCACTTCGTCGAGCAGGCCGGACGCCTGCTCTTCGTCGGTCTTCTCGGCGAGCGCGAGCTCGGAGATCAGGATCTGGCGCGCCTTCGCGAGCATGCGCTTCTCGCCCGCGGACAGCCCGCGATCCTGGTCGCGGCGCCACAGGTCGCGCACGACCTCGGACACCTTGATGACATCACCCGAAGCGAGCTTCTCGAGGTTCGCCTTGTATCGGCGGGACCAGTTGGTCGGCTCTTCGGTGAACGGCGCACGCAGCACCTCGAACACCTTGTCGAGACCCTCTTTGCCGATGACGTCGCGCACGCCGACGAGGTCGACGTTCTCGGCCGGAACCTCGATGACGAGGTCGCCTTGCGTGACGTTCAGCTTGAGGTAGAGCTTCTCTTCACCCTTGATGATGCGCTTCTTCACTTCGGTGATCGTTGCGGCCCCGTGGTGCGGGTAGACCACGGTCTCGCCAACCTCAAACAGCATGAATAGGAGTCCTTTCGGCAACTTATAGGGTACCACAGCACCGACCTGCTAAGGTTCTCCGCCGCGTTGCGCGCTCCCCCGGTGCGCTAGGATCGTGACGATCCCCGCACGCACGACGAACGGTCGATGGCGTGCGCCCGCTCGCTTTGGAGGTTCTGTGAAGGCGCGTCTCGCGGCATCCGTCGTTCTGGCTCTCGCTGTCGCCGTCGGCGGCTCCGGATGCTCGCTGATCACCTACCAGGCCACCACCGAGAAGTACGACGCGAGCGACGGCGTCTCGGCGAACGTCGGCGACCTCGAGGTGCGCAACCTCCTGCTCGTGAAGGCCGACGACGGCGAGGACGCGAACGCGGTCTTCACCGTGTCGAACCACGGCGACCGCGACGCCGAGCTCGAGATCGGGCTCGCCTCCGGCGATCCCGAGACGGTCGAGGTGCCGGCGGGCGAGCAGGTCGTGCTCGGCGTCGACGAGGAGCCGGTGCTGCTCACCGACGTGCGTGCCGCCCCCGGCGGCCTGGCCGACGTCTTCCTCTCCACCGAGGGCGCCGAGGGCGTCGAGATCCAGGTGCCGGTGCTCGACGGGCGTCTGCCCGAGTACCGCCACCTGGTGCCCTGACCCGGCCCGCAGGGCTCAGCCCTCGAAGCGGTAGCCGAGCCCCCGCACCGTCACGAGCTGCACCGGCTCCGACGGAGTCACCTCGATCTTCGAGCGGATCCGCTTGATGTGCACGTCGAGGGTCTTCGTGTCGCCGAAGTAGTCCGACCCCCAGACCCGGTCGATGAGCTGCCCGCGGGTGAGCACCCGCCCCGGGTTGCGCATGAGCAGTTCGAGCAGCTCGAACTCCTTCAGCGGCATCGGCACGGGCGCTCCGTCGACCTCGACCGTGTGCCGGTCCACGTCCATGCGCACGCGGCCGCCCTCGAGCACGGCGTCGTCGAGGTCGACGGCCTCGCCGCGCCGGCGCAGCACCGCCCGGATGCGTGCGAGCAGCTCGCGCGTGGAGTACGGCTTGGTCACGTAGTCGTCGGCGCCGAGCTCGAGGCCCACCACGATGTCGATCTCGCTGTCCTTCGCGGTGAGCATGATGATCGGCACGCTGGAGCGCTGACGCAGCTCGCGGCAGACCTCGGTGCCGGGCAACCCGGGCAGCATCAGGTCGAGCAGCACGAGGTCGGCGCCGGCCCGGTCGAACGCCTCGACGGCGGCGAGGCCGTCGTCGGCGACCTCGACCTCGTACCCTTCGCGTTCGAGCAGGTAGGCCAGCGGGTCGCTGAGGGCGATCTCGTCCTCGACGAGCAGGATGCGGGTCACTCGGGTTCTCCTCGGTGGGTGGCGGCCGGGACGGCGGGGCGGGAACGGTCGGTCGGGGGCGGGCCGGATGCCTCGGGCTTCGCGGATGCCTCGGGCTTCGCGGATGCCTCGGCGCCGGCGTGGGGCGCGGCATCCGTGTCGGTCGTCGGCGCCTCGCCGAGCGGCAGCCGGATCGTGAACGTCGAGCCGCGGCCGGGCGACGACCACACCCGCACGTCGCCGCCGAGGTTCTGCACCGTGTGCTTCACGATGCTGAGCCCGAGCCCCGAGCCGCCGGTGTCGCGCGAACGCGCCTGGTCGACGCGGTAGAAACGCTCGAACACCCGGTCGAGGTCGGCTTCGGCGATGCCGATGCCCTGGTCGGTGACCGCGATCGAGACGATGTCGCCGTCGACCCGGACGCCCACGCCGACACGGCCGCCGTCGTTCGAGTACGCGATCGCGTTGGCGACGAGGTTGTGGATCGCGACCACGATGAGCTGCCGATCGCCCCAGACCCGCGCGCCGGTGTGCGCGCGCACCGCGATCTCGATGTCACGCGCCCGTGCCACGACCCGGTTCTGGTCGACCGCGATCCGCACCGCCGCATCGAGGTCGACGAGCTCGTCGGGCCGCAGGGCGTCGCCCGCCTGGAGCCGGGACAGCTCGATCACCTCGTTCGTGATGCGGGCCAGCCGTTCGGACTCGATCTCGAGGCGGTTCGCGAAGCGGCGCACCCGCGCGGGGTCGTCGGCGGCGGTGTCGATCGCCTCCGCGAGCAGGCTCACCGAGGCGATCGGGGTCTTCAGTTCGTGGCTGATGTTCGCCACGAAGTCGCGGCGCACCTCGTCGAGGCGGTGGGCCTCGGTGCGGTCCTCGGCCAGCAGCAGCACGAACCGGGTGCCGAGCCGCGCCGCGCGCACCCGCAGGCGCAGCGTGGGTTCGCCGAACGCCCCGCGAGCGACCTGCACCTCCTCGGCGACGGGCTCGCCCGTGCGCCGCACCGCCGCGACGATGTCGAGCAGTTCGGGGTGCACGACGGCACGTTCGCGCACGATGCCGAGGGCCAGCGCGCCGGGCGAGGCGCGCAGCACGTTGTTCGACGGATCGACGACGAGCCCGGCCGATTCCAGCACGTCGAGCATCTGTTCGACGCCCTCGGGAATGGTCGGGGCGACGACGCGTGCGGCCTGGCTGCCGCGGCGCTCCGCCATGTGCAGCACGATCATGAAGGCGGCACCGAGGAACGCGCCGAAGGCCAGCGCGGCCACGACCACACCGGTCGAGTCCATGTCCCCACGATAGCCAGCGCACCGGGGTCGGAACGCCGTCGCGGGCCGGTTCGGGCGCTACGTTGGGAAGAGTTCAGCCGCGCGGCACCTGCCGTTCACCCGGCGAGGGGAGGATGTCGCGGGATCGGGGAACCCGGTCGTGCTCGCCTGCCCGCGCACGACCCGTGTCCGCTCCGATCGGCAGCGCACGCCCCAGAGACAGAGGATGACCACATGCGCGAGGTGTTCCAGCAGGAGATGCGGGAGGTGCAGGACCGGCTCGTCGAGATCGCCGGCCTGGTCGCCGAGTCGATCGACAAGGCGACCCGCGCCTTCAACGAGTCCGACGTGACGCTCGCCGAGGAGGTCATCGCCGACGATCCCCGGATCGACCACGCGACCCTCACGCTCGACGAGCTGGCGATCACGATCCTCGCGCGGCAGCAGCCGGTCGCCCGGGATCTGCGGATCGTCGTGAGCGCGCTGCGGATCAGCGCCTCGCTCGAGCGGATGGGCGACATCTCGCGGCACATCGCGCAGCTCGCGCGCTACCGGTTCCCCGACAAGGTGGTGCCGAAGTCGTTGCGCGGCACGTTCGCCGAGATGGGCCGGCTCGACGTCGAGATCGCCCAGCGACTCGTCGAACTGCTCACCACCGAGGACGTGAAGCTCGCCGAGCAGATCCGCGACGAGGACGACAAGGTCGACGCGCTGCACGTGCAGGTGTTCGACAAGGTGCTCGGCGAGACCTGGAAGGGCGAGGCGAGCGACACCGTCGACGCCACCCTCGCCAGCCGCTACCACGAGCGGTTCGCCGACCACGCGGTGTCGATCGCGAAGAAGGTGCTCTACCTCGCCACCGGCGACTGGGCACCCGACGACGACTGATCGCTCACGCGCACGCGCACGCGGACGGGCCGGTCGGAGATCCTCCGACCGGCCCGTTCGACGTCTGCGGCTACTTCTTGTCGCCCTGCGCGGCGACCGCGGCGGCACCGGCCGCGGCGGCCTCGGGGTCGAGGTAGCGACCGGGGCCGAGCGGCATGAAGTCGTCGCCCAGTTCGTAGACGAGCGGGATGCCGGTCGGGATGTTGAGCTCGGCGATGTCGTCGTCGCCGATGCCGTCGAGGTGCTTCACGAGCGCGCGCAGCGAGTTGCCGTGCGCGGTGACGAGCACCGTCTTGCCGGCGGCGAGGTCGGGGACGATGTCGCTCTGCCAGTACGGCAGCATGCGGGCGATCACGTCCTTCAGGCACTCGGTGCGCGGCATCTGGTCGTCGGTGAGGTCGGCGTAGCGCGGGTCGCCCACCTGCGACCACTCGGCGTCGTCGTCGAGCGGCGGCGGCGGCACGTCGAACGACCGGCGCCAGAGCATGAACTGCTCGTTGCCGTACTTCTGCTGCGTCTCGGCCTTGTCGAGGCCCTGCAGCGCGCCGTAGTGGCGCTCGTTCAGCCGCCACGAGCGACGCACCGGGATCCACGCCAGATCGGCGGCGTCGAGCGCGAGGTTCGCGGTCTGGATGGCACGCGTGAGCACCGAGGTGTGCAGCACGTCGGGCAGGACGCCCTGCTCGGCCAGCAGCACCCCGGCGCGGGATGCCTCGGCTCGGCCCTTCTCGCTCAGCCGGACATCGACCCAGCCGGTGAAGAGGTTCTTCTGGTTCCAGTCGCTCTCGCCGTGGCGCAGCAGGATGAGGGTGTGAGGCATGGCTCCCAGCCTACGGCCTGCGACACTGGAGGGCATGCCGGTCGGATCCATCACGCGCGGGACGACGAACACGAATCGCCTGCGCCGCATCGACCGCTGGATCGCCGACTCGCCGGCCCTGCGCCGCGCCGACGACCCGCTCGTGGTCGACCTCGGCTACGGCGCGAGCGGGGTCACCGCGTTCGAGCTCGCGACCCGGTTGCGGCGCGCGCGCCCCGACGTCGAGGTGCTCGGCCTCGAGATCGACCCCGGCCGGGTGCGCACCGCCCGGGCGCAGCTGGCCGACGTGCGCGCGGGCCGCACGCCGTTCGCGGCCGACCTCGCCGTGTCGTTCGAGGTCGGCGGGTTCGAGGTGCCGACGCCCGGCGGCCGCAGGCCGGCGATCATCCGCGCGTTCAACGTGCTGCGCCAGTACGACGAGGCCGACGTGGCATCCGCGTGGGCCCGCATGACCGAACGCCTCGCCCCGGCGGGCCTGCTCGTGGAGGGCACCTGCGACGAACTCGGTCGCATCGCGAGCTGGGTGGGGCTCGAGGCATCCGGCCCCTCGACCTTCACCGTCGGGCTGCGCCTGACCGACCTGGCCGCGCCCTCGATCGTCGCCGAGCGCCTGCCGAAGGCGCTGATCCACCGCAACGTGCCCGGCGAGCGCATCCACGACCTGCTCGTCGCGCTCGACCGGGCTTGGGCGGTGCACGCGCCGCTGTCGGTCTACGGGCCGGCGCAGCGCTGGATCGCCGCGGTGCGCACACTGCAGGGCGACGGATGGCCCGTGGCCGGCAGCGCCCGCAGATGGCGGCTCGGCGAGCTCACCGTGCCGTGGTCGGCCGTGGCGCCCGCGGCCTAGTGGCGGACGCCGAGGCGCGGCAGCCGGGGGATGTCGACCTCGGGGCCCGCGTCGGCGGGAACGACCTCTTGCTGGCCGGCGGCGACGTCGATGCCGTGGCTCTCGACGATGAGCGGGATGCCGGCCGGCACCGCGCGCTTGATCACGGCGAGCGCGATCGGGCCGAGCTCGTGGTGCATCGCGCTCGAGGTGATCGCACCGACGGCGCGCCGCTCGGGCTCGGCGCCCGGCTCGGGTTCGGGCCGCGCCTTCAGGGCGACGACCGGCTCGCCCGCGACGGGCAGCACGGTGTCGCTGCCGTCGAGGTGCAGCAGCACCAGCCGGCGCGGCGGCCGGCCGAGGTTCAGCACCTTCGCCACGGTCTCCTGCCCGCGGTAGCAGCCCTTGCCGAGGTCGACGGCGCTCTGCAGCCAGTCGAGCTCGTGCGGGATGGAGCGCTCGTCGACCTCGGTCGCGAAGCGCGGCCGCCACGCGGCGATGCGCAGCGCTTCGGCGGCCAGCGAACCCGCGGCCTGCACTCGGCCCGCGGCGACCGCGTGCGCCGCGTCGCCGAGCCGGTCGCGCGGCACGAGGCGCTCGACCCAGCGCCAGTCGGGATGCTCCGTCGCATACCGGTGCCCGCGCGGAGCGCCCCAGGGGTCGACCCAGTCGGGAGCGAGGCGCCCGGCCGGATCCGCGCCGGTCGCCCGGTCGAGCGCGTCGGCGGTCGCGGCTGCGAGGACGCCGACGTCGGCCGAGCGGTCGGCGACCTCGACGCGCAGCATGAACCGCATCCGGTCGAGGAAGGCGGCCAGCCCGGATGCGGCGGTGCCCTCGGTCACGAGCCAGGTCGTCTCGCCGTCGTCGACGACGTGCGCGGCGTGCTCGATGCGCCCGTTCGCGTCCAGCAGCAGGGTCTCGGCACTCTCGCCGGGGGCGAGCCGGTCGAGCGCCTGGCTCGCCATCGAGTGCAGCCAGCTCAGCCGATCGGGCCCGGTGACCGTGACCACGCCGCGGTTCGACAGGTCGACGACGGCGTCGCCCGCCTCGAGCCGGCGCTGCTCGACGAGCGGGTTGCCGTAGTGTGCGGGCACGCCCTCGTCGACGCCGTCGGCGGCGACGGCTCCGGCGAGCCCGAGGAACGGCGAGGTGGCCATCAGTCGACCTTCGCCAGCCGGGCGGACGCGTGCGTGCGCAGATCCTGTCCGAGGGCCGCGATGTCCCACGCCCACAGCAGGTGCCCCTCGACGAGCCCGTAGAGGCGGGTGGCCGCCGCGTACTCCTTCGCGCCGGCGGTGCGCATCACCGCGTCGGTCGCCAGGTCGATGCGCGGGCCCTTCACCTGGCCGAGGTAGAGCTCGCTCACCCCGCCCGGGTGCACGATCGAGACCTCCAGGTCGAAGCCGCCGGCATCGTTGCGCAACCGCTCGACCGACTCGGCGTCGGGATACGGATGGTCGCCGACCGCGGGCAGCAGCGCCGGGCCGGCGTCGCCCTCGCCGAGCGGTCTGGCCAGGCGCCAGTAGCCCGTCTCGGTCGCCAGCGGCGTCGGGTCCCCGCCCTCGTCGTCGGGGAACAGCCACGTGTAGGACGTGTAGTTCAGATGCGGCAGCCCGTCATGGCTGAAGCTCACCCGCTGCCCGAACTCGCGCGTGACCGAGTCGTCGCCGATCTTGTAGTCGATCACGCCCGACCCCTCCCAGACCCCGATGAGCCAGGAGAGCGGGACGAGCTCGGCCGGGAGGTCGACGGGAAGCTCGATCACGGCGCGCCTAGCGCTGGCCCTTGAACAGCTTGTACACGACGACGCCGCTGATCCACGCGATGGCCAGGCTCGCGAGACCGAGCAGGCCGATGAAGAGGAGTTCGAGGGCGAGGAGATCGGACATGCTCCGAGTCTACGCCGTCGCCGGAATGCTCAGGCGAACGGGATCGCCGCGAGCGCGGCGACGCCGACGACCGCCGCCGCGCCCCCGACCGACGCGCTCGCCCGGCGCACGAACCCCTCGGGCCGGCGGGTCGCGAGCTGCACCAGCAGGGTCGCGAGCACCGCGGCGGCGAACACCACGCCGAGGGCCGCGTACACCGCCGGCCACGCGGCATCCGCCTCGCCGAGCCGAGCCCCGGAGGCGGCGAGCGCGAGCACGACGACCGACCCGGCCACCGCGATCGCCCACACCAGAGCGATGCCCGCCCAGCCGTCCCGCGAGTGCTGCTGCGTCATGTCCCGTCCGTTTCCGACGCATGCGAGCACGCGTCCCGTAGTATGGTCGGCACCTTACTACTGGAGGGTGTGCGTGGCGCAGCTGCTGATCCTGTCGCCGGCGGCCGACGAAGACGTCCTCCCGGCTCTGTCTCTCTTGACCCATCGCGTGCGGGTCATCCCCGCGTCGCCCGATCAGCTCGTGCGCGCGCCCGAAGCCGACCTCGTGCTGCTCGACGCCCGCACGAACCTCGCCGGCGCGAAGGCGCTGTCGCAGATCCTCGGCACCACCGGGCTGTCCTCGCCGCTGCTGCTCATCGTCACCGAGGGCGGCCTCACCGCCGTCACGGCCGACTGGGGCGTCGACGACGTCGTGCTCGAGACCGCCGGTCCGGCCGAGGTCGACGCGCGCATCCGGCTCGCGATCGGGCGCGCCCAGTCCAACCGACCGAGCGAACGCATCCAGACCTCGGGCGTGGTCATCGACGAGGCCAGCTACTCGGCGAAGGTGCACGGCAAGCCCCTCGACCTCACCTACAAGGAGTTCGAGCTGCTGCGGTTCCTCGCCGCGCACCCGTCCCGCGTGTTCACCCGCGAGCAGCTGCTCAGCGAGGTGTGGGGATACGACTACTTCGGCGGCACCCGCACCGTCGACGTGCACGTGCGGCGCCTGCGCGCCAAACTCGGCGACCTCGAGAGCCTGATCGGCACCGTGCGCAACGTCGGGTACCGGTTCAACGTGCACGAGGAGGACGAGCAGCCCTCCTCGGTGGCCACGACGAGCTGACGCGGCATCCGACCGTCCGCCGCACGCCGGAATCGGCCATCCCGTCGTCGCACCCCGGTGGCATGATGTGGGGATGACCGACACCCTCGACGCCGACCGCACCTCCAGCGACTTCGACGACGACTTCGAACCGTTCGACGTCGAGGGTGCGCCCGAACTGCCCGCCGAGCGGTACCTCGATCGCGAGCTGAGCTGGCTCGCATTCAACCAGCGCGTGCTCGAACTCGCCGAGGATCCGCGCCAGCCCGTGCTCGAACGAGCGAACTTCCTCGCGATCTTCGCGTCCAACCTCGACGAGTTCTTCATGGTGCGCGTCGCCGGCCTGAAGCGCCGCATCGTCACCGGGCTCGCCGTGCCGACCAACGTGGGGCGCTCCCCCGGCGACGTGCTGAGCGACATCTCGCGCGCGGCGCACGAGCTGCAGGAACGGCACGCCCGCGTCTACCAGGAGCTCGTCAAGCCCGCGCTCGCCGACGCCGGCATCCGCGTCGTCTCGTGGGACGAGCTCGGCGAGGGCGAGCGCGCCCACCTCGCCGAGTTCTTCGCGACCCAGATCTTCCCGGTGCTGATGCCGCTCGCGGTCGACCCCGCGCACCCGTTCCCGTACATCTCGGGCCTCTCGCTCAACCTCTCGGTCCGGGTGCGCAACAGCCGCACCGGCCGGGTCGAGTTCGCCCGCGTGAAGGTGCCGCAGATGCTGCCCCGGTTCGTGCAGGTGAGCCCCGACGAGACCGTCGACGACGCCCGCTACATCGCGCTCGAAGAGCTCATCTCCAACCACCTCGGCGACCTCTTCCCCGGCATGGAGGTGCTCGATCACCACGTCTTCCGAGTCACCCGCAACGAGGACGTCGAGATCGAGGAGGACGAGACCGAGAACCTCATCAAGGCGCTCGAGAAGGAGCTGCTGCGCCGCCGGTTCGGTCCGCCCATCCGCCTCGAGGTCTCCGACGACATGGACGACGTGACCCTCGAGCTCCTGGTGCGCGAGCTCGACATCTCCGATCAAGAGGTGTTCCGGCTGCCCGCTCCGCTCGACCTCGGCGGGCTGTTCGACCTGTCGCGCATCGACCGACCCGACCTGCACTACCCCACGCAGGTGCCGACGACCAACGCGCAACTGCTGCCGCGCGAGCCGAACCAGCAGGCCGACATCTTCGCCGCGGTCGCCCGCAAGGACGTGCTGCTGCACCACCCGTACGAGTCGTTCGCGACCAGTGTGCAGGCGTTCCTCGAGCAGGCCGCCGCCGACCCGCACGTGCTCGCCATCAAGCAGACCCTGTACCGCACCTCGGGCGACAGCCCCATCGTCGAGGCGCTCATCGACGCCGCCGAGGCGGGCAAGCAGGTGCTCGCGCTCGTCGAGATCAAGGCCCGGTTCGACGAGGCGGCGAACATCACCTGGGCGCGCAAGCTCGAGAAGGCGGGCGTGCACGTCGTCTACGGCCTGGTGGGGCTGAAGACGCACTGCAAGCTCGCCCTCGTGATCCGCCAGGAACAGGGCAAGCTGCGCCACTACAGCCACATCGGCACCGGCAACTACAACCCCAAGACGAGCCGCGTCTACGAAGACCTCGGGCTGCTGACCGCCGACGACCAGGTCGGCAAAGACCTGACGCGGCTCTTCAACGAGTTGAGCGGCTACGCGATCGAGAAGAAGTTCAAGCGTCTGCTCGTCGCCCCGCTGCACCTGCGCAAGGGGCTGCTGAAACTCATCGCCCAGGAGGCGCGGAACGCCAAGGAGGGCAAGCCGGCCCGCATCCGCATCAAAGTGAACTCGATGGTCGACGAGGCCATCATCGACGCGCTGTACCGTGCGTCGAACGCCGGCGTGCCCGTCGAGGTGTGGGTGCGCGGCATCTGCAGCCTCCGCCCCGGCATCCCGGGGATCAGCGAGAACATCCGGGTGCGGTCGATCCTCGGGCGCTACCTCGAGCACTCCCGGATCTTCTCGTTCGACGGCGGCGGCGACCCGCAGGTCTACATCGGATCGGCCGACATGATGCACCGCAACCTCGACCGC
The DNA here is from genome assembly GCF_022811705.1 of Agromyces larvae. Classification (NCBI taxonomy): domain Bacteria; kingdom Bacillati; phylum Actinomycetota; class Actinomycetes; order Micrococcales; family Microbacteriaceae; genus Agromyces; species Agromyces larvae. Next base: position 1,993,408 of record NZ_CP094528.1, read on the forward strand.
CGCGTCGAGGCGCTCGTGCGGCTGACCGACCCCGACCACCTGCGCGAGGTCGACGGGTTCTTCGACCTCGCGATGGACGACCGCACGAGCTCGTGGCACCTCGACGGCGACGGCACCTGGGTGCGGCACTCCAGCGACGCGGCGGGGCATCCGCTCGACGACCTGCAGGCCACGCTGATGCAGCGGACCGTGCACCGGGCCCGACCGGGGATCCGCCGGTGACGCGCGCGGTCGAGACGGCGGTCTTCGCGGCCGGCGCCGTGTGCTGGCGCCTCATCGACGGCCGGATCCACGTGCTCGTCATCCACCGCACGGTCTACGGCGACGTCACCATCCCGAAGGGCAAGGTCGACCCCGGCGAGACGCTGCCGCAGACCGCGGTACGCGAGATCGCGGAGGAGACCGGGCTCGACGTCGCGCTCGGCGTGCCGGTCGGCGTGTCGCGCTACAAGATGCCGAGCGGGCGCACGAAGGTCGTGCACTACTGGGCGGCGCACGCCACCGAGGAGGCGGTGCAGCGCTCGACGTTCCGGCCGAACTCCGAGGTCGCCGCGCTCGAGTGGGTCACCATCAAGCGGGCGCGCACGCACCTCACCTACGAACCCGATGTCGCGATCCTCGACGCGTTCGCCGCGCTCGTCGACCAGGGCGTGACCGAGACGTTCGCGCTCATCGTGCTGCGGCACGGCAAAGCGCTCGAGCGCTCCAGATGGAAGGGCGAGGATGCCTCGCGGCCGCTCGCCGACCGCGGCGTCGACCAGGCCGCGGCGCTCGTGCCGATGCTGCGCGCCTGGAAGCCGCAGCGCCTCGTGTCGAGCCCGGCGGTGCGGTGCGTGACCACGATCACCCCGCTCTCGGCGGCGATCGGCCGCCCGATCAAGCGAGACGCGGGCATCAGCCAGGACGCCTGGGACCACGGCGAGGCGGAGGTGCGCCGCGTGATCGGCAAGCGGGTGCGGGTCGGCAAGACCGCGGTGGTGTGCAGCCACCGGCCGCTGATGGGCGAGCTGGTGCGCGAGATCGCGCTCGCGACGGGCACCCCACTGGCCGGGTACGCCGACGACGCGGCGCTGCTCGAGCCGGGCGACTTCAGCGTGGTGCACCTGTCCGCGACGAACCCGAGCTCGGGCATCATCGCGATCGAGACGCACTCGCCGCGGGTCTGAACCGCAGCCGGGTTCGCAGCCGGGTTCCCAGCCGATTCCGAGGCGGCGCCCCCGAGGCGCAAGCCGTCGTTCACCGGTCGTTCACCGTCGCGGGGGAAGCTCGTCAATCGAGCGGCCTACCGTCGCAGGCGGGTCATCCCCGACCCGCACCTGCAATCGAACCCCGGAAGGGAATCACGTGAACCTCAAGCGTTTCGGCGCGCCGGTCGTCCTGGCGGCCGCCGCGGCCCTCGCCCTCACCTCGTGCGCCGCGAACGAGAGCGGCGCCACCGAGCCCACCGATGCGGCCTCGTCGCTCTCGGGCACCATCAACGCTGCCGGCGCCTCGTCCCAGGGCTCGGCCCAGGAGGCGTGGATCGCGGCGTTCCAGACCGCGAACACCGGCGTGACCATCAACTACGACCCCTCGGGTTCGGGGGCGGGGCGCGAGACCTTCATCGCGGGCGGCTCCGACTTCGCGGGCAGCGACTCGTTCCTGAACGACGAGGAGCTGGCGGGCGAGTTCGCCTCGTGCGCACCCGACACCTCGGCGATCGACCTGCCGGTCTACATCTCCCCGATCGCCGTCGTGTACAACGTCGAGGGCGTCGACGAGCTCAACCTCGACGCGACCACGCTCGCGAAGATCTTCAAGGGCGAGATCACCAGCTGGGACGACCCCGCCATCGCGGCGCTGAACTCCCAGGCCACGCTGCCCGCCACCCCGATCACCGCGGTGCACCGTTCGGACGACTCGGGCACGACGAAGAACTTCGCCGACTACCTGTTCCAGAACGCGCCCGACGTGTGGGACCAGAAACCGGCCGACCCGTTCCCCTACCAGACCGGTGAGGGCGCGCAGGGCACCTCGGGCGTGATCGAGGCCGTCAGCAACGGCGTCGGCACGATCGGCTACGCGGATGCCTCGAAGGCCGGCGACCTGGGCGTGGTGAACATCAAGGTCGGCGACGAGTTCGTCGGCTACTCGGCCGAGGCCGCGGCGGCCGTGGTCGCCGAGTCGCCGCTCGTCGAGGGCCGCGACGGCAACGACCTCGCGATCGCGCTCGACCGCACGACGACCGACCCGACGCACTACCCGCTGGTGCTGGTCAGCTACGCGATCGTCTGCCAGGAGTACGCCGACGCCGCACAGGGCGAGCTGGTGCGCGAGTACGTCTCGTTCCTGGCGGGCGACGAGGGCCAGGCCATCGCCGCTGAGAACGCCGGCTCGGCCCCGCTGTCGGCCGACCTCAGTGCGAAGGTCGCCGCGGCGCTCGAGACCGTCAAGTGACCCCGCGCCTGCCCGGCTCGGCCCCCGTTGCGGCGGGAGGCCGGGTCGGGCAGGCTGGCCGCATGCGCGCGTCGCACGGCCACCCCGCATCCACGCGAGATCAGGAAGAGCCCCGGCCATGACGACCTCCCCCGCCGCACCGCCGGTCCGAGCGAAACAGCGACTCGGCGACCGCATCTTCTCCAAGGCGGCGCTCATCGCCGGCGTCCTGATCCTCCTCACCCTCGCGGCCGTGGCCGCGTTCCTGCTCGCCCAGTCGCTGCCGGCTCTGACCGCCGAGCCCGGCTCGTTCAAGGGCGACGCCGAGAACTTCTGGCAATACGTGGTGCCGTTCGCCTTCGGCACCGTCTGGGCGGCGTTCCTCGCCCTGCTGATGGCCATCCCGGTCGCGCTCGGCATCGCGCTGTTCATCTCGCACTACGCGCCGCGCCGCATCGCCCAGGGCCTCGGCTACATCGTCGACCTGCTCGCCGCGGTGCCGTCGGTGGTGTTCGGCCTGTGGGGCATCACGGTGCTCGCCCCCGGCGTGCAACCGCTCTGGACGACGCTCAGCGAGTGGTTCGGCTGGTTCCCGCTGTTCGCGCCGCCCGTGTCCGGCACCGGCCGCACCATCCTCACCGTCGCGGTGGTGCTCGCCGTCATGGTGCTGCCGATCATCACCGCGCTCTGCCGCGAGGTGTTCCTGCAGACGCCCGTCCTCCACGAGGAGGCGGCCCTGGCCCTCGGCGCGACCCGCTGGGAGATGATCAAGCTCGCCGTGATCCCGTTCGGCGCTCCGGGCATCATCTCGGCCTCGATGCTCGGCCTCGGACGCGCGCTCGGCGAGACGATGGTCGTCGCGATGGTGCTCTCGCCCGCCGCGGTGATCAAGTTCGCGGTGCTGCAGTCGCAGAACCCGAACACCATCGCCGGCAACATCGCCCTCAACTTCCCCGAGGCGCACGGCGTCGGGGTCAACATCCTCATCGCGACCGGCCTGATCCTCTTCGTGATCACCCTCGCGGTCAACATGCTCGCGCGCTGGATCGTCGAGCGCCGCAAGGAATTCTCGGGAGCGAACTGATGAGCCTGACCGTCACTCCCCCGAAGACGCCGGCCCGCGGCGGGCCGTCGCCCGCCACGGGGATCGCGAACTCGCTGACCGCGGCGCGGCTCCCGCGCCTCGCGTGGCTGTGGGTCCTCCTCGGATGCCTCGCCGCCGCCGCCGCACTGTTCGGCATCCTGGCCGCCGCGAACGGGTCGCAGTTCGACATCGTGGGCGCCGTGTTCGTCGGCGTCGTGTGCTACGCCGTCGTGATCTGGGTGCTGTCGCGCATCGTCGAGGGCGCGCGGCGCGCCGCCGACCGGCTGATCACCGCGCTCGTCTCCATCGCGTTCACGATCGCGCTGCTGCCGCTCATCTCGGTCGCGTTCACCACGCTCGTGAACGGTCTGCCCCGCTTCGACGTGCAGTTCTTCGCCAACTCGATGCGCAACGTGGTCGGCGAGGGCGGCGGCGCGCTGCACGCCATCATCGGCACGCTGCTGATCACCGGCATGGCCGCCGTCATCTCGGTGCCGGTCGGTCTGCTCACCGCGATCTACCTCGTCGAGTACGGTCGGGGCCGGCTGAAGCACGGCATCACCTTCTTCGTCGACGTGATGACCGGCATCCCGTCGATCGTGGCCGGTCTGTTCGCGTTCGCGCTGTTCGCGCTCATCACGGGCGATCCCGGCATCCGCAGCGGCTTCGCCGCGTCGGTCTCGCTCTCGGTGCTCATGATCCCGGTCGTGGTGCGCAGCTGCGAGGAGATGCTGAAGCTCGTGCCGAACGAGCTGCGCGAGGCGTCGTACGCGCTCGGCGTGCCGAAGTGGCTCACCATCGTGAAGGTCGTGCTGCCCACGTCGGTCGCCGGCATCGTCACCGGCATCATGATCTCGATCGCCCGCGTGATCGGGGAGACCGCACCGCTGCTCATCGTCGCGGGCTTCACGACGAGCATGAACTACAACCTGTTCGGCGAGCGGATGATGACGCTGCCGGTGTTCGTGTACACCCAGTACATGAACCAGGGCGCCGACACCCAGGCGTACGTCGACCGCGCCTGGGCGGGCGCGCTGACCCTCATCCTCATCGTCGCCCTGCTCAACATCGTCGCTCGGGTGATCGCCAAGGCGTTCTCGCCGAAGTCCGGCCGCTGACCGGCGCATCCGACCCGCACCCGCACCCCGAAGGAATCGAAGAGCCAGTGTCCAAGCGCATCGAAGTGAACGACCTGAACGTCTACTACGGCGATTTCCTCGCCGTCGAGGGCATCACCCTCGACATCGAGCCGCGTACCGTGACGGCCTTCATCGGCCCGTCGGGCTGCGGCAAGACGACGTTCCTGCGCACGCTGAACCGGATGCACGAGGTCACCCCGGGTGCGCGGGTCGCGGGCGAGGTGCGCATCGACGGCAACAACCTCTACGGCGCCGGCGTGGACCCGGTGATGGTGCGCCGGCAGGTGGGCATGGTCTTCCAGCGGCCCAACCCGTTCCCGACGATGTCGATCAAGGAGAACGTGCTCGCCGGGGTGCGGCTGAACAACAAGCGCATCTCGAAGTCCGACGCCGACGAGCTGGTCGAGACCTCGCTGCGCGGTGCGAACCTCTGGAACGAGGTGAAGGACCGCCTCGACCGCCCCGGCTCGGGCCTGTCCGGCGGCCAGCAGCAGCGCCTCTGCATCGCCCGCACGATCGCGGTGTCGCCCGAGGTGATCCTGATGGACGAGCCCTGCTCGGCGCTCGACCCGATCTCGACGCTCGCGATCGAGGATCTCATCGAGGAGCTGAAGCAGGAGTACACGATCGTGATCGTGACCCACAACATGCAGCAGGCGTCGCGCGTGAGCGACAGGACCGCGTTCTTCAACATCGCGGGCACCGGCAAGCCCGGCAAGCTCATCGAGTACGACGACACCACGACGATCTTCTCGAAGCCGAGCGTGCAGGCGACCGAGGACTACGTCTCGGGCCGGTTCGGGTAACCCCGGGGTCGCTCAGTCGCGCGGGCTCAGCAGGTACTCGTTGAACGCCCGCGTCTCGTCGGCGTCGAACGGGAACGGCTCGCCGTCGAGCGCCACGACGCCGGCGGCCAGCCGCACGCTCGACACCAGCCACGCGGCATCCGCCCGGCGCAGTTCGTCGAGTGCGACGTCGCGCTCGACGACCTCGCGGCCGATCGCACGCAGGTGCTCGAACAGGCTCTGCTGGGTGGTGCCCGCGAGGATCGCGCCGGTCGTCGCGGGCGTGACGTAGGCGCCGCCGATGCGCAGGATGACGCTCGAGGTCGGCCCCTCCATCACGAACCCGTCGCTCGAGATGAAGATCGCGTCGTCGGCGCCGCGCCGGGCCGCCTCGCGCAGCGCGGCCATATTCGTCGCGTACGACAGCGTCTTCGCGCCGAGCAGCAGCCAGGGTGCGCGCTCGGCGGCGTCGCGGGCGTAGCCGCGGTCGAGGGTGACCACCCGGATGCCCCGCTCGCGCGCCGCGGTCGAGTCCTTCGCCGCGACGGCGTGCAGCCAGGCGGTGGGCGTGGGCCCCTGCTCGATGCCGCGGCTCAGCACGATCTTCAGCGCGAACTCGCCCTCGCCGGGCAGGTCGGCGACGGCGAGGTCGATCGCGGCGCGCCACTGGGCGAGGTTCGGCTCGGGCAGCTCGCAGATGCGGGCCGAGTTGCGCAGCCGTTCGAGGTGCGGCCCGACCTCCTGCGCGTGCCCGTCGACGACGCCGATGGTCTCGAAGATGCCGTCGCCGCGCTGCGTCGACAGCTCGCCGACGCGCAACGCCGGCTCGGCCGCGTCGACCTCGCGGAAGGTGCCCTCGATGGCGGATTCGGGTGCGTCGGCGGGCAGGGGCTCGATGAGGAGGGTCACGGTGTCGGGCATGCCTCGATGCTACGGGGATGCTCCGGCCGAGTCTGCGCTACCGTGACCTCAGTGTCAGGGTGACAGTGCCGCTTCGCGGTGGTTGGATCCTGATCACCTGGTGTCTGGCTCGTAGCGTGACTGCCGCTTTCGGGTTGGCGTGCATGCGTTTTGCCGATGCCGGGTGTGATGGACCGGCCGGCGTGACTTGATAGGAGCGTGGCATCGCCCCCGACTGAGGTTTGTCCGCCGACCGGCCCAACCTGTCCCGTTCGGATGTTGGAAGGAGACGATTCCCATGGTGATCGTCATCGGTGCGGATGTCCATAAGGCCACGCACACGTTCGTCGCGGTCGACGACGTGGGCCGCAAGCTCGGTGAGAAGACCGTGAAGGCCACGACCGGTGGCCACGAGACGGCGATGCGGTGGGCCAGACGCGAGTTCCCTGGCGAGTTGCGGTGGGGTATCGAGGACTGCCGCCACCTGTCAGCACGACTCGAGCGCGACCTCCTCGCGGCGGGGCAGGACGTGGTGCGGGTGCCGCCGAAACTGATGGCCCAGTCCCGCGCATCGTCCCGGGAACGGGGCAAGTCCGATCCGATCGATGCGATGGCCGTGGCCCGCGCGGCGCTGCGCGAACCCGACCTCCCCGTCGCGTCGCACGACGAGTCGACCCGTGAACTGAAACTGCTCGTCGACAGGCGGGAAGACCTGGTCGGCGAACGAACCCGTCAGATCAACCGACTCCGCTGGCATCTGCATGAACTGGATCCCGAGTTCGATGTTCCGGTGAAAGGGTTCGCGATCAGCAAGCAACGGAGACGCGTCGCGGACTGGTTGGACGGCCGCGACGGACTGGTCGCTGAACTGGCACGCGATGTCCTCGCGGACATTGACGCGGGCAGCTCCCGCATCGACGACCTCGAGAAGCGGATCACTGCGTTGGTCGAGGACCGTTACCCGCACCTGCTCGCGATCCCCGGCTGCGGCGCTCTGACGGCGGCGAAGATCGCCGGAGAGACCGCGAACGTCGACCGCTTCCGGTCCGAAGCATGCTTCGCGATGAACGCCGGCGTCGCACCCCTGCCGGTCTGGTCAGGGAACACCAAAGGGCGGGTCCGGATGAGTCGCACCGGGAACCGGCAACTCAACGCAGCCCTTCACCGCATCGCCGTCACCCAGATCCGACTCGACAGCCTCGGCCGCGCCTACTACCGCAAACGACTCGACACGGGCGACTCCACCGTCGAAGCCCTCCGCTGCCTGAAACGACGCCTCGTCCGCATCGTCTTCCATGCCCTCCACACCGACCAGCACCCCGCACAAACCCCCGCGAGCCACCCACTCGCGGCCTAACACTTGACATAGGAGAAACTCATGCGTGCGCTCGGAACCGGCGAGATGAGCCGTGCCACCGGCCTGTCGGTTAAGGCGCTGCGGCTCTACGACGCCAACGGACTGCTGACGCCCGCCGAGGTGGACCCGGCGACCGGGTACCGACGATACGCGCCCGAGCAGGTCGCACGCGGCCGGTCCATCGCGGCGCTGCGCCGGCTCGACGTGCCGCTGGCCGTCGTCGGGTCGCTGCTCGACGGGCCTCCGGCCGAGCTGCGGCCCCGATTGCTCGCGTGGTGGGCGGAGGAACGCGCCGGGTTCGCGCTGCGCGCGCAGACGGTCGAGTACGCGGCGGCGGTCGCGGACACGGCGGCGGTCGCCGACACAGCGGTGGTCTCGGACCCGGCGGACCCGGCGGATGCCCCGTCTGCGGAGCTCGACCGCGCCGTGCGGATCGAAGCTCGCCCCGCGCAGACGGTGGCGACCATCACTCGGACGGTGCGCCAGCACGAACTGGTGCCGAGCGCGCTCTCGGACGTGGTCGCGATCCGCGAGACGCTCGACGCCGAGGGCGCGACGGCGCTGTCGGAGCACTGGCTGCTGTTCCACGAGCCGGTCGGATTCGAGCTGGCCGGACGGGTCGAGACGTGCGTGCCCTACGACGGGCCGGCGCGCCCGCGCGGGCAGGTCCTCCTCCGCGAGGAGCCCGCCGCCCGGTTCGCGGTCGTCGACATCACGGCCCGCGAGCTCGAGTACCCCGCGCTGCTCAGGTTCTACGATGCCGTGCGCGCGGTCGCAGGTTCGCCGCGCGGCATCGCCGACGCCGGCGCCCCGCGCGAGTGGTACGCCGAGGCGTGGCCCGACGATCCCGACGCGATCGCCGCGCAGATCGCGATGCCGATCCCGGCGTCGCCGTCGCTGCTTGACTCCGCCCCCGGGGCGGACTCGACGCTGAGGTCATGACCGATTCCATCGCCGAGCAAGCCGCTCCCGCAGCCCGTCACTCCCCCTTCAGCGACCCGGGTCCGTACCGCGACCTCGTCGCCTCGATCGCTCCCGAACCGAGCTCCATCCATCGCGCCGTCACCGCGACGATCGTGCACTACCGCGCCGACCGGGTACCCGCCGGCGAACACCAGCAGCCCGACATCGACCTGCGGTGGGTCACCTCGATCCTGGAGGTCGCGACCGAGCGCGCCGACATCGCACTCGACGCCCCGCGCCCCGCTGCGGCGCGCGTCGGCGGCTGCTGCCGCGACCACTCGCTGCTCGGCGTGTCGATCCTGCGCGAACACGGGGTGCCGGCACGCACCCGGCTCGGCTTCGCCGACTACTTCACGCCCGACTACCGGTACGACCACGTCGTGATCGAACGGTACGTCGACGGCCGGTGGAGCCGGTTCGACCCCGAACTGGATGCCTCGGAGTTCGCGTTCGACGTCGCCGACCTGCCGACCGGCGAGGGGGCGCCCTTCGAGACGGCGGCCGAGGCCTGGCTCGCGTACCGGGCCGGGCGCACCGACCTCGCGGCGTACGGCGTGGGGCCCGGCGCGCCGTTCGGCGGCCCCGGGTTCGTGCAGGGGTACGTCATCGGCGACATCGCGCACCGGCACGGCTGCGAACTGCTGCTGTGGGACGGCTGGGGGGCGATGGCCGGGCCGTCCGGCGGCGTGCCCGACGAGCTCGCTGCCTTCACCGACCGGCTCGCCCGGCTCACGGTCGCGGCGGACGCCGGCGATGCGGGCGCGGCGGAGGCGGAACGGGAGCTCGCCGAGATCTGGCGCACCGACGACCGGGTACGAGCCGGCTCGCGCATCCGGACGTTCACCCCGCACGATCGCGTCGGCGTCGTCGACCTCGAGACGCGCACGACCGAGTGGGCGTGACCCGCGCGGCGCCCGCCTGAAGACGGAAGTACCGGGCCGCAGAACGCCTCTCGGCGCGAGGCCGCTCGAAGCGGCGAGAATTGGAGCCCGGGGTTACTGCGGCCCGGCCATACGAGTGTAACCGAGCCGGGCGGGTGCCTATTCCGCGCTGCGACGATCGGGGCGGATGCTCCGCGCGCGGCCCCGTGGCATCCGATCAGTCGAGCGCGTCGTGCCGCCAGAGCCGGGCGCACGCCGCCAGCTCATCAGCCAACTCGGTCAATCGCAGGGCGCGCCGGGTGAGTTCGGCGGGGCGATCGGGATGCGTCGCATCCGAGGCATCCGCATCATCGGCGAGGTCGGCGGTGCCGGCCGAGGTGACCCGGCAGAATGCGGCCGCGCGCTCGAGCGCGACCGCGAAGTCTCCCGCGAACGCGCCGTGCAGGATGAGGTCGGCGAGGTCGCGCACCTCGTCGGGACCGGTCGGGGCGACCGCCCCGGCGACGACCTGGTCGATCGTGCGCGACACCTCGGCGCCCCGCTGGTACGCGAGGGCGATGCCGCGCGGATCCTGCCGGATGAGCGTGCGCAGCAGGTAGAGCCGCCACAGTGCGCCCGGCAGACTCCGGGCCGACGCCTGCGACCAGAGCTCGGCGACCGCATCGATGCCGTGCGAGTCGGTGTAGGTCACCAGCCGCCGCACGATCTCGGGATCGGGGTCGGCGCGCACGCGCGCGAGCAGCGCCGCGGCGGTGTCGTGGGCGACCCGGCTCAGGTTGGCCGGGTCCTCTGCGCCGATGAACGCACCGAACGCAGCCGGCGGGAAGCGGGTGGGCTTGTGGAAGTCGGCTGGCATCCCCGACACCCTACTCCGCGGGGCCGACGGCGGAGTCGGGTGCGGACCTCTCCAGCCTCCAGCTCGAACCCATGCGGTCGTAGGTGAATTCCGAAGTGGGGAGCGATCGACGGCATGCAGAGCAGGTCTTCACATCGATAAGTTACGCTGAGCAAGCGACATCGCACCCCTGTAGCTCAGTTGGCAGAGCAGCGTCCTTTTAAGTCGCGGGTCGTGGGTTCGAGCCCCACCGGGGGTACTCCTCGATGACGAGTGCCGACCGTCCGTCACGGATGGTCGGCACTCGCATCAACACCTCAGTCGCGTGCTGCGGGTATGCCGAGGCCGGCCGGCTTCTTCATGAAGCAGACGGCGATGACGCCGACCAGGATGACGAACGCCGGCAGCAGCACCGACTGCGCCATCGCCTGCGAGAAGCCCTCGAGCACGAACTGCGGCATCGCACCGCCCGCGTCGCCGAAGCCGGATGCTGCGTCCCCCGCGCCGGGCAGGTTCGCCTCGAGGCGGTTCTGCATGAACGCGGCGATCGCGGCCGACCCGAGCACCGAGCCGATGGTGCGGGTGGTGTTGTAGATGCCCGCACCGGCGCCCGCCTGCCGCGGCTCGAGGTTGCGGGTCGCGGTGGTGGCCAGTGGCCCCCACATGCCGGCGTTCGCGATGCCGAGCACGGCCGACGGCAGCAGGAACATCCAGACCGGGGTGTCCGGCCCCATCAGCGCGGCGTACCAGAACAGCGAGATCGACAGCAGCGCGAGCGCGGGCACCAGCATGAAGCGAGGGTCGATGCGGTCGAGCAGCTTGCCGGCCGGAGGGGCGAGCACGCCCGCGAGCACCGCCATCGGGATGAGCAGCAGCGCCGACTCGGTCGGGGTGAGGCCGCGCGCGAGCTGCAGGTAGAACATCTGCGGCAGCGCCATGCTCGTGACGGTGAAGCCGACCGTCGCGATGCCCAGGTTCGCGACCGAGAAGTTGCGGTCGCGGAACAGCGCGAGCGGTACGAGCGGCTCGCTCTTGGTGCGGGCCTGCTGCCAGACGAAGAGCGCGAGGACGACGACGCCGGCCGCGATGAGCTCCCAGACCGTGATCGGGCCCCAGATCGGGCCCCAGTCGTACTTCTCGCCCTCCTGCAGGCCGAAGACGATGAGGAACAGCGCGACGGCGCTGAGCACCACCCCGACGACGTCGAACCGGTGCCGGTGGGTCTCGAGCTTCGGCACCAGGATCCAGGCGAGCACGAAGCCGATCACCCCGACGGGCACGTTGATGAAGAAGATCCACTCCCAGCCGAACCCGTCGACGAGCAGGCCGCCGGCGAGCGGTCCGACGAGCGTCGCCACACCGGCGGTCGCGCCCCAGAGCCCCATCGCCGCACCACGGCGGTTCGCCGGGAAGGTGCGCGTGATGACCGCCATCGTCTGCGGCGTCATCATCGCCGCACCGAGACCCTGCACGGCGCGCGCGGCGATCAGGCCCTCGAGCGTCTCGGACAGCCCGCACCACAACGACGCGGCGGTGAACACCGCGAGACCGATCAGGTAGATCGTCCTCGGACCGAAGCGGTCGCCGAGGCGCCCGGTGATGAGCAGCGGCACCGCGTACGCGAGGAGGTACGCGCTCGTCACCCACACCACGTTGTCGAGGTTCGCGCTGTCGGGGTCGAGCGCGGCCTTGATCGCGGGGTTCGCCACCGACACGATCGTGGTGTCGACCAGGATCATGAAGAAGCCGATGACGAGGGCCCAGAGCCCGGGCCACGGACTGCGGGCGGGCGGAGCGGCCTGAGCCGCGGTCGACCCGGTGAGGGGTTCGGTCATGAGTGTTCCTTTCGAGCGTGCAGGGGTGCGCCCGCGCGCGGGTCGTCGAGCGACCAGACGACCTCGTCGGCGTCGAGGCGACGGAGCAGGTCGGAGGTCCAGGCGAGGTCGGCGGCGAGCACGGCGCGCCGCCGGTCGGATTCGAGGAGGAAGGCTTCGGGGAGCGCCCGCGCCCGTGCGGCGGCGAGCTGGTCGTCGAGCTCGGCGAGATCGGCGACGATCCGGTCGCAGCGACGCCCGAGCACCGCGGCGACCTCGTCGGGGCCGAGGTTGTGGCACTCGGCGAGCGCGACGGCGAACTCCTGCGGGCTGGCCGGGTCGTCGAGCCGCACCCGAACCCACGCGATGTACGCCGCCCGGCCGGCCGCGGTGAGCGCGTACACGGTGCGCTCCGGTCGGTTGCCCTCGCGTTCGGTGCCGTGGACGGTGACGAAGCCGACTTCGACGAGCCGGTTCATCGAGTGGTACAGCGACGGCGGCTTGATCTGCAACAGGGCCGCCTTGCCGCGCAGGTTCAGCAGCTGCAGCATCTCGTACGGATGCATCGGCCCTTCTTCGAGGAGGGCGAGCGCCGTCACGGCGAGCGGGGTGAGCCGGAATGCAGCGGATGCCATGCGCAGTACTCCACTCCGATTAGTCCAGATCGACTAATCGAGTGTACACGCTGATCACCGGCCTCCCGCGAGGTCTGTCGCGAAGGTCGGTTGCGAAGGCCCGGCGCGAAGACCCGGGGCACCGCCGGGCGGGACGCTCGATCAGCACGCGGGCGACGGCATCACCGTCGCCGACCTCGCGGCTCCGAGCGTTCCGTCACAGCGGCTCCTCCCCAGGTTTCCCCTTCGCCCACTCCGTCGTGTGCGAGCCGCGACACGTCGATGTGTGCGTGAGAACACGCTAACCCCGCCGCGTCGCCACCGCTAGGCCCGTTCGGGGGTCAGCCGACCAGCGCCCGGAATCCGGACATGAGGGCGATCCGCTCCGCCGACGACCGCGCGAGCGGGGTGACCGTGAGCGTGGTGACGCCGGCCGCGGCGAACGCCGCGACCCGCTCGGCGACCTCGGCGGCCGGCCCGATCAGGTTGATCGCGCGGACGAGCTCGTCGGGCACCGCGGCGATCGCCTCATCGCGGCGGCCGTCGAGGTAGAGGTCCTGAATGCGGCGGGCGTCGTCGGCGAAGCCGTACCCGGCGATCAGGTCGTTGTAGAAGTTCTTGCCGCGCGCCCCCATGCCGCCGATGTACAGCGCGAGGTTCGGCTTCACCGCGGCGTACGCCGCCTCGATGAGCTCGGGCCGGTCGGTGATCGCCAGCGCGGGGCTCGCGAAGACGTCCAGCGGGCCCAGGTCGGCCGAGCGACGCGCGAATCCGGCGTCGAGCGCGGCACCCCACACGTCACGGGCCCGCTCGGGGTGGAAGAACATCGGCAGCCAGCCGTCGGCGATCGCCGCGGTCTGCTCGACCGACTTCGCGCCGAGGGCGGCGACCGTGATCGGGATGCGCTCGCGAACCGGGTGGTTGATCAGCTTCAGCGGCTTGCCGAGGCCGGTGCCCTCGCCCTCGGGCAGCGGGATGCGGTAGTTGCGGCCCTGGTGCACGAGCGGCTCGCGACGCCAGACCTGTCGGCAGATCTCGATGATCTCGCGGGTGCGCCCGAGCGGCGCGTCGTACGGCACGCCGTGGAAGCCCTCGATCACCTGCGGCCCGGATGCCCCGATGCCGAGCTCGAACCGGCCGTCGCTGACATAGTCGAGGCCGGCTGCGGTCATCGCGGTCAGGCTGGGAGTGCGGGTGTACAGCTGCAGGATGCCGCTCATCAGCGTCATGCGGGAGGTGCGCGCGGCGAGGAACCCCAACTGGCTCACCGCGTCGAACGTGTAGACCTCGGGCACCGCGATCAGGTCGACCCCGGCCGCCTCGAGCTCGGCCACCTCGTCGGCGACCTCACGGAAGCCTCCGGCGTAGTTCAGCAACATCCCGACGCGCATCCGTCACTCCTCATCGTGTGCAGGCGGAGAACCAACGGCCCGCGCTGAGCGGACCCCCTCGACCCTAACCGACCGCGACCTCGCACTCGCGCGGGGCGCGTCCTCAGCACCCTCGGAGCCGGATGCGAGAGTGTGGGAGCCCGCCCACTCCGAGAGGACGACCGTGACCTGGACCCTCATCGTCGACGCCCTGCTCGTGGTGCTGCTGGTGAGTGCGGTGGTGAACGGGTTCCGCGCGGGTCTGCTGCGGACGGCCGGCGGCCTGGTCGGACTGCTCGCGGGCGGGATCGCGGCGTGGTTCCTCATGCCGCTCGTGGTCGGCTGGGTGCCGGTCCCCGATCTGCGCGTCGCCGCGGCGCTCACGGTCGGCCTGCTCGCGCTGGCCGCGGGCACGGCGATCGGCGCCGTGATCGGGCGTGCGCTGCGGCGCGGCGCCAGGGCGGTGAAGCTCGGCTGGTTCGACCGGATCCTCGGCGCGATCGCCGGCCTGCTCGTGGCGGCGCTGGCGGCGACGATCGTCGGCACCGGCGTCGCGCGCATGGGCGTGCCCGTGCTCTCCCCGGCGCTGTCGTCGTCGTTCGTGCTGCGCGGCATCGACAGCCTCACGCCCGAGCCGGTCGACCGCTTCGTCGCCGAGGTCCGCACCGCGACGCTCGACGGCGCGGTGCCGTGGATCACGGAGGTGCTGGGCGGACCGACGACCTCGCCCGCGATCCCGGACGTCGCGGTCGACGGCGCGGCGATCGCCGAAGCATCCGAATCGGTGGTGCGCATCACCGGGCCGGCCTATCGGTGCGGCCGCGACCTGGTCGGTTCGGGCTTCGCAGTCTCGCCCGATCACGTCGTCACGAACGCGCACGTGGTCGCCGGAGTCACCGAGCCCATCGTCGAGGCTCCCGGACGCCTGCCCGTGGCCGGCCGGGTGGTCGCGTTCGACGCGGCGAACGACCTGGCCGTCGTCTACGCGCCCGACCTGGATGCGACGCCGCTGGAGCTGGCCGCGACGCCGGCGACCGGCGCCGACGCCATCGTGGCGGGGCACCCGTTCGGCGGTCCGCTCACGCTCGAGCCGGCGCGGGTGCTCGCCGCAGGCCCGCTGACCGTCGAGGTCGACGGAGTGTCGTCCACCCGCGACGTGGTCACGCTCGCCGCACGGGTCGAGCACGGCAACTCGGGTGGGCCGGTGCTCGACCTCGACGGGCGTGTCGCGGGCGTCGTCTTCGCGAAGAGCGAGCAGGTGGCGAACGTCGGGTACGCGATCTCGCCGGCGACGCTCGCACCGTTGGCCGCCGAGGCGTCGACGCTCACCGAGGCCGTGTCGTCGGGCGAGTGCGCGGCCTGAGCGGGCGCGGCGCTACTCGGCTGCGAACCCGCGGAAGCGGATGCCCCAGCTCGCGTGCCACTCCTCGCCCGGGTCGAGCCAGCGCAGGCCGCGCCCCGAGTTGAACGCCTCGGCCGGCGCCGTCATCGGCTCGACCGCGATCGCCACGTCGCCGGATTCGCCCGGGAACTCGCGGGTGGTGAACACCTGCACGAACGCGAACTCCTCCTCGGCCCAGACCGAGACACTGCGGCCGTCGGGCGCCGTCAGCGTGTGCTCGACGAAGCCGTCCTCGTCGCTGGCGACCTCGCCGAACGCGTCGTCGAGCGACACATCGCCGACGCGGCGCCCCTCGCGGAAGTCCCACTCGGTGTCGTCCACGGGCACCTCGCCGGTGGGCAGCAGCCGCTCGTCGACCTCGATGTGGCTGGCCGCGTCGAGGCGCAGCACGAGGTCTTCGGTCGGCACGCCGCCGATCTTCAGGAACGGGTGCGTGCCGACCGCGATCGGTGCGGCCTCGCCGCCGAGGTTCTCGACGTAGTGCGTGACCCGGAGCCCGTCGGCCACGAGCTCGTACCGCACCGCGGTGCGCAGCAGGTACGGGTACCCGAGCTGGGGGAACACCGTCGCCGAAAGGGTCACCTGCGAGCGGTCGCGCTCGACGACGTCGTACTCGGTGTACTGCAGCAGTCCGTGGATCGCGTTGTTGAGCTTCGGCTCGGTGATCGCGAGCTGGTGCACGTCGTCGCCGTGGCTCCAGCGGCCGTCGCGGATGCGGTTCGGCCAGGGCACGAGCACGATGCCGGCGCAGAACGGGGGCGTCGCATCCTCGGGGTAGGGCGCGACGAGGTCGATGCCGTTGATGGTGAGCTCGCGGATCGCGGCAGCCACGCCGGTGACGGTGGCGCGGAGGTCGCCGCTCGCGGTGGAGGTCTCGAGGACGTGCTGTTCGCCGGTCGGCAGGATCATGGAGAATACTCTAGGGCGTTGCGCGGGCCGTCAGATCGGCCGCCGACGCCTCGGTCGGGACGACCTGCACGGCAAGCCCTGCGGCCTCCAGGTCGCGCACGAGCAGCGGCGGCGCCTGGTCATCGGTGACGAGCAGGTCGACCTCGTCGATGCCGCCGACGCGGCCCAGGTGCACCTCGCCGAGCTTCGACGCATCCGCGATCACGACGGCTCGAGCCGCCGCACGCAGCATCAGCACCTTCACCTCGGCTTCGGGGAGGTTCGCATTCGTGATCCCCCGCACCGGGTCGACGCCGTTGCAGCCGAGGAACGCGAGATCGACGTGGATGTGGTCGAGCATCGATCCGGCGAGCGGATGCACCAGCGAGTGCTGGCGCGGACGCAGCGAGCCGCCCGTGACGACGACCGTGAACCGGGGGATCTCGCGCTCCAGCTCGAGCGCGATCGACAGCCCGTTCGTGAACACGGTGACATCGACGAGGTCGTCACGGGAGCGCAGCGCCCGGGCGACCTGCAGTGCGGTCGAGCCGACGTCGAGGATGACGCTCTGGCCGCTTCGGACCATCGCCGCCGCCGCGCGTCCGATCGCCTCCTTCGGGCGGACGCTCGTGGCCAGCGCCTCCTCGAAGCTGGGCTCCCGCTCGGGCCTGAGGTCGACGGCGGAGGTCGCGGCGGGCACCGCGCCGCCGTGCACGCGACGGATCGCTCCACCGCGCTCGAGCGCATCGAGGTCGGCGCGCGCGGTCACCGGGGTGACGCCGAACGCGGCGGCCAGGTCGGTCACGCGCACGAAGCCCCGTTCGCCGACGAGGGCGAGTGCGAGCTCGCGCCGGCGCGCGGAGTCGAGGGTTACGGTCACCACGGCATTCTCACCGGCTCCGCGTTGCTTTGCAATAGGAAACCAGCTTGTTTGCGAAACGCAAATCCCGTAGCGTGTGCGGGGTGATCGCCGACCCTCGCATCGCCATGCACCGCGCGCGCCTCGCCGACGGCCGCGAACTCATCTACTTCGACGACGCCGACACCGCGCTCGGCGCCGAGCGGGCCGTCGACGCCCGCGCGCTCGATCCTCGCCCCGCGACCGCGCACATGCGCCAGGATCCCCTCACGGGCGACTGGGTGTCGATCGCGTCCGCGCGCCAGAACCGGGTGTTCCTGCCGCCGGCGCATCTCGATCCGCTCGCGCCGCAGTCGCCGGGAAACCCGTCCGAGATCCCGAGCACCTACGACGTCGCCGTGTTCGAGAACCGTTCCCCGTCGTTCGGTCCTGCGCTCGCCGAGCCGGGAACCCCTGCTGCCGATCCCGCCGCCGCGCTCGCGGCGACCCGCGCGGTCGGGCTCGAGCGCACGCTCCCCTCGGTCGGCCGCTGCGAGGTGGTGTGCTTCGCGCCCGACCACGAGGGGTCGTTCGGCACGCAGACCGTCTCTCGCGCGCGCACGGTGATCGAGGCGTGGGCGCAGCGCACCGCGGAACTGTCGGCGCTGCCCGGCGTGCAGCAGGTGTTCCCGTTCGAGAATCGCGGCGAGGCGATCGGCGTGACGCTGGGGCATCCGCACGGCCAGATCTATTCGTACCCGTACGTGACGCCGCGCACCCAGCGGCTGCTCGACGCGATCGACGCGTACGGTCCGACCCTCATGGCCGACCTGATCGAGCGCGAGCTCGCCGGGCCGCGCGTCCTGCTGCGCGGCGAGCACTGGAGCGCCTACGTGCCGTTCGCCGCCCGCTGGCCGATCGAGGTGCATCTCGTTCCGCACCGGCACGTGCCCGACCTGGCCGAGACGACGCTGGCCGAACGCGATGAACTCGCCCGCCTCTATCTGCGGCTGCTGCGCGGCGTCGATGCGCTCTACGACACGCCGACGCCGTACATCGCCGCGTGGCACCAGGCCCCGGTCCACGAGCGTCGCGACGACGTGCGGCTCACCCTGCAGCTCACGAGCCCTCGGCGCGCGGCCGACAAGCTGAAGTTCCTCGCCGGATCCGAGGCCGCGATGGGCGCCTGGATCGGCGATGTGCCACCGGAGGCGCAGGCCGAGGCGCTGCGCGCCGCGATCGAAGGAGCGGGCGAATGATCGACGCCGTCACCGCCCGGCAGCGGTTCGCCGAGTACTACGGGCACGCGCCGGCCGGCGTCTGGTCGGCGCCCGGACGGGTGAACCTCATCGGCGAGCACACCGACTACAACGAGGGATTCGTCTTCCCGTTCGCGATCGCCGAGCGCACCTGGGTCGCGCTCGGCGGCCGAGCCGACCGGGTCGTGCGGGTCGCGACGTCGTTCGCCCCCGATGCCGTCGAGATCCACCTCGACGACCTCGCACCCGACGCTGTCAGCGGGTGGGCCGCCTATCCGTTCGGCGTCGCGTGGGCGCTGGGCCGATTCGGCGGCGACCTCTCGCAGGCGAGCGGCGTCGACCTGTTCATCACGAGCGATGTGCCGGTCGGCGCGGGACTCTCGTCTTCGGCGGCCCTGGAGAGCGCGGTCGCGCTCGCGCTCGACGAGCACTGGGGCCTCGGGCTCGATCGGCTGACGCTCGCGAAGGTCGGTCGCCACGCCGAGAACGAGGTCGTCGGCGCGCCGACGGGCATCCTCGACCAGTCCGCGTCGCTGCTCAGCGAGTCCGACGCGGCCGTGTTCCTCGACTGCCGCAGCCTCGACGCCGAGGTGATCCCGTTGCACCTCGCCGAGTCGCACCTCACGATCCTCGTGATCGACACGAAGGTCGAGCATGCGCATGCTACCGGCGGGTATGCGGCGCGGCGCGCGTCCTGCGAGGCCGGAGCGCATGCCCTCGGTGTGTCGTCCCTTCGCGATCTCGATGCGGGCGACCTTCCTCGGGCGCAGCGGGTGCTCGACGACGAGACGTTCCGCCGGGTGCGGCACATCATCACCGAGAACCGGCGGGTGCTCGACACGGTGCGCACGTTGCGCGAGCAGGGGCCGCTGGCGATCGGCGGCCTGCTGGATGCCTCGCACGCGTCGATGCGCGACGACTTCGAGATCACCGTGCCCGAGATCGACCTCGCCGTCTCGGTGGCGCAGGCGCACGGCGCGGTCGGCGCGCGCATGACCGGCGGCGGTTTCGGCGGGTCGGCGATCGCGCTCGTCGCCGTCGACCTCGTGCCGGCCGTCTCGAAGGCCGTTCGCGACGCGTTCGCCGAGCGCGGCTACGGCGAACCGGTGATCTTCACCGAGCAGCCCAGCGCCGGTGCCCGCCGCGACGCGTAGTCGCACCGCCTCGCCGGTCGTTCACGGCTCGCATCGACAGGTGCAGTCGTCGATGCAGCGGGGTGAAACCCAGCACTCGACGGGGCATCCGCATGCCGGGTCGGACGATTCCGAGGCGCGGCGAAACGCTCGGGCGCGTCGGGCGTCGCGGCGCTCACGATCCGACGCGGCGAGGCTGGTTCCGGTCGGGTGATCGTCCATCGGGCCGAGCGAGTACCGACGGCGTCGGCGATCCCGCCGAGGACGGTGGTGATACCAGGCGCGCGGTCGGGGCCGGTCGTAGTGCGTGTCGAGCATCGCCGAGATCGGGTGGTCGGAGAGCGGCCTCGCATCGAGGTGTGCGGGGAGCCGCCGGCCCGCATTGTCCCGCACCACGTCGCGCGGAACGGTCGCGACCGGTTCGCCGTGCGCATCCACGATCGCGAGGCGGAGACCGGCGATGGCGAGGATGCCGGCGAGCGTCGCGACGTCGACTCGGCGACGCCCGCCCTCGATCCGCGCGATCTGCGACTGATCGACGCCCACCATCGCACCCAGCTCGCGCTGACTCAGGTCGCGGAGACGCCGCACCCGGAGCACCATGCCCGGCACGTCGACTTCGGTCACCGCGTCACCGCCCACCTCGGCGCCGGGCCGGGCCTCGCCGAAGCCCCCGCTCTCGTCCCCGGAATCCGTCTCGTTCACCGATCGCTCGTGCACCATCCGCACCTCCTCGACCGAATGCTGCACCCTCCCACCGACACCCGACCGCACCATTCGTCCGACCGTCCGAGATCGCATTTCGCCCTGCGCCTCGCCGCAGCGCATCATCCTGCGCGGCTCCGGCACTGATGCGTGTGTGGCATACCCCACCCCAACCCGCACCCATCCACCTCCGGCACTGATGCGTGTGTGGCATACCTCACCCCAACCCGCACCCATCCACCTCCGGCACTGATGCGTGTGTGGCATACCCCACCCCAACCCGCCCCCATCCGCCTCCGGCACTGATGCGTCTGTGGCATACCCCACCCCAACCCGCCCCCATCCGCCTCCGGCACTGATGCGTGGGTGGCATCACCGGCCACGATCCGGACGTCCGGCCGTGATGCCAGGAGCGCATCAGTGCCGAAGGCGGGACGAGAAGCAGCGGCAACCGGTATGCCACAGACGCATCAGTGCCGGAAGCGGGACGGGCAGCAGCAGCAGCAGCCGGTATGCCACACACGCATCAGTGCCGGAGGCGGGACGAGCAGCAGCGGCAACCGGTATGCCACACACGCATCAGTGCCGGAGGCGGGACGAGCAGCAGCGGCAACCGGTATGCCACAGACGCATCAGTGCCGGAGGCGGCCGGGGCGGAGTGGTCGGCCGGGCAGGGGGCGGGGCTGGTGGGCGTCAGGACGACGGGGGCGGCCACTCGTCGGCGAGCACCGCGTAGGTGTAGCCGTCGATCCAGCCGAGTTCGGCGTGCCACGAGTCGCGCACGCCGTGCTGCTCGCGACGCATGCCGGCCTTCTCCATGACCCGCCACGACGCGGTGTTGTCGGCGAAGCAGCCCGCTGTGACCCGGTGCAGACCGAGCGTGGTGAAGGCGACGTCCAGCAGCGACCGCGCGATCGTGGTCGCATATCCCCGGCCCGCGTACGCGGGATCGATGAGGTAGCCGAGACTCCCCTCCGCCCGACGCCACGCCGCCCCGTCGGTCTGCCCCATCGCGTCGACCACCTCGAGCGACCCCGTGCCGACGATCACGCCGTCGAGATCGGCGACGACGGCATGATCGTGCGGATCGTCGACGCCGGCGAGCCACGCGCTGCGGAACGCGTCCGGGTCGACGGTCGTGCGCAGGAGCCACCTGGTGACCTCGGGTCGATTGCGCCAGCGCAGCACCTGCTCGAGATCGTCGGCCGTCGGCGGCCGCAGCACGAGCGGTGCCGCGACGATCGGCCAGGAGACGACGGGAGTCGTCACGCCGCGCGAACCTGGGCGGGCTCGACGGCGTGCGGGGTGCCGCCCGTGATGCGGACCAGCTCGGCGAACGTCGTCGGGAACACCGTCCTCGCGTGACCGGCGGCAGCCCACACCACCTCGTGGTCGGCCAGCATCGTGTCGACCACCGTGCGCACCGGCGCGGGGTGGCCGACCGGGGCGACACCGCCGATGACCTGGCCCGTGGCATCCTTCACCACGTCCTTCGAAGCCCGCGCGATCGTGCCGCCCAACTGCTCGCCCAGCCACTCGGTGTCGACCCGGTGCGCACCCGAGGTGAGCACCAGGATCGGTTCGCCGTCCAGCGTGAACACCAGCGAGTTCGCGATCTGGCCGACCTCGATGCCGAGCGCCTCCGCGGCCAGCTGAGCGGTCGTGACCGCGTCGTCGAACCAGGTGATCTCGGGCGTGAGCCCCCGCGCCGCCAGCGCTGCAGCGACTCGATCGACCGCGGGATGAGAAGGGTGCGAAGCCTGCGTCATGCGCCGATCCTACGACGCCGCGACGTCGCATCCGCCCATAGGCTGGGCGCATGACCAGCGACCCGTCCGCCCGCATCATCCGCCTCGCCGGTGTGCCCGAGCCGGCCATCCACGACACCGCGTTCGTCGCTCCCGGCGCGGTCGTGGTCGGCGACGTGCGGCTCGGCCCCGACTCGAGCGTCTGGTACAACGCGGTCCTGCGCGCCGAAGCGGAGCCGATCACCATCGGCGCGCGCGCGAACCTGCAGGACAACGTGGTCTGCCACGTCGACGCCGGCTACCCGCTCACCGTCGGCGCCGACGTGTCGGTCGGGCACAACGCGGTGCTGCACGGCTGCACCGTCGAGGACGGCTCGCTCGTCGGCATGGGCGCCTCGGTGCTGAACGGCGCGGTCGTCGGCGCAGGGTCGCTCGTGGCCGCCGGCGCCGTCGTGCTCGAAGGCACCGTCGTGCCGCCCGGCTCACTCGTCGCGGGGGTTCCGGCGAAAGTCCGCCGCGAACTCACCGACGACGAGCGCGCGAGCCTCCTGCGCAACGCCGACGCCTACCTCCGGCACGTCGCCGAGCACACCGCTCCCCTCGACTGACCGTCGACCCGCGCCTCGGATCCGACGGAACCGACGCACCAGCCAGCGCGCCGGACGCCCCACCGCCATCGCCGCTCGACCGGTGAACGAACGATCGAAGCGACCGAGCATCCGGCGGCGATCGTACGCCGCCCGCAGCGCCCCGCCCGCGCGATCCCGGGTGCGCGGAAGCATCGGCAACGGCGCGCCGTCACGGGCGGCGGCGAGCTCCTCGAGCCGCTGCACCCAGTCGTCGGCGTCGTCGCCGTGGAAGTAGTTGTCACGTCGCCATCCCGGGTCGACCCGCCGCCAGCGTCCGGCGACCAGGTCGTCCGCACTGCCGAACAGCCCCGACCCGATGAACACCGTGTTGATCAGTTCGGGCGCGACCCCGAACTCGTCGATCAGCAACACGGGCACGCCCGCCGCGACCGCCTCGATCGCCGCGGTCGAACCGACCGTGACCAGCGCCCCCGCGCGACGCAGCTGCGCGGCCATGGGTCCGTCCTCGACGACGAGGTTCGCCGGCGGCGGAGCATCCGATCGCCGCAACCGCTCGACCAGCTCGCCGTAGTCGTACTGCTCGGCATGGGTCTGCGCCTCCCCCGCCCGCGCCCGCACCTTCACGACCACGCGGTGCTCGGGGTGGCGACGGGCGTGCTCCGCGAGCCAGCCGAGCAGGCGCAACCGGTCGTCGAGCTCGGCCGGCACCTTGGCCTGCGCGGCGAAGACGATGTCCAGACCCGTGCCGCCGGTGCCGGCGGATGCATCCGATGCGGTCGGCCCGGCGCCCTCCAGCCCGCCGCGCACCCGGAGGAACGGCAGCGTCGCCAACCCGAACGACGCCCTGAGCCCGAGGATGCGGGCGAGCCCCGTGAACTCGCGCACCTCGCGGCGGCTGTGCAGCACGACCAGGTCGGTCTGCTCGCGGTAGACGATCGCCTTGCGCGCGACCGGGATCGTCAGCCCCGGGAACCCGCTCAGCAGCACGGGCCGCCGCGGCCGCCGCAGGATGCGCGGTGCGACCACCCGCACGAACGGCCCGCGCAGGGCGAGCAGCACGGCGTCGGGCGCGAACGCGTCGAGCAGATCCCCGAGCTCGGCGAAGTCGACCGTCGCGACGTCGCCCGGGGCGAACCTGGTGCCGGCGAGCGCGGCGGCGAGCTGGCGGCCGCTCGGCGCGACCGGCGTCTGCACCACGACCACCCGGGTGCGCCATCGCCCCGGCGGCAGCGTCGAGGCGAGCGCGGCTCCCCACTTCAGGTACGAGTCGGAGTCGGCGACGACCAGCAGCCGCCGCGAGGCAACCGACCTCACGACTGCAGGATCCGCCGGAGCTTCGCCTTCGGCGCCTCCTCGCCCGGGAAGACGCGCTTCACGCCGTCGCCGAGCGCCGCCTCGAGCACCCGGATGTCGCGCACCAGGTGCGCCAGCCCCTGCGGCTCGAGCGACGCGGCCTGGTCGCTGCCCCACATCGCGCGGTCGAGCGTGATGTGCCGTTCGACCGCGGCGGCGCCGAGCGCGACCGCGGCGATCGAGATCTGCAGCCCGCGCTCGTGACCCGAATAGCCGACCGGAACGCCGGGGTACCGGCGGCGCAGCGCGTCGATGACGAGGAGGTTCGCCTCCTCGGGCGGCATCGGGTAGCTGGACGTCGCGTGCATCAGCACCAGCCGATCCGTGCCCAGCACCTCGACGGCGAGGTCGATCTCGTCGAGCGTGGACATACCGGTCGACAGGATCACCGGCTTGCCGGTGCGGTGCACCGCGTCGAGCAGCGCGAGGTCGGTGAGGCACGCGGACGCGACCTTGTGCGCGACGACGCCCTGGCGTTCGAGGAACTCGACCGACGGGACATCCCACGGCGACGCGAACCAGTCGAGCCCCCGCGCGCCGGCGTGCGCGGCGATCTCGCGGTACTCGGCCTCGCCGAACTCGACCCGACGCCGGTACTCGAGGTAGGTCATGGTGCCCCACGGCGTCTCGCGGAGCTGGTCGCGCATGTGCGGCGGCGTCGCGATCTCGGGCGTGCGCTTCTGGAACTTCACCGCCTGCGCGCCCGCGTCGGCGGCGACGTCGATGAGCTGCTTGGCCACCTCGACATCGCCGTTGTGGTTCAAGCCGATCTCGGCGATGACGTACACGGGTTCGAACGGCCCGATCTCGCGGGCGCCGATGCGCACGGACATGATGCTCCTCTGGTTCGGTCAGCGGGCGACGGGAAGGAAATCGGGATCGAACGGCACGGCGGTCGCGTCGCGCGGGCCGGATGTCGCAGGAGAATCGGATGCCTCAGGCGAATCGGATGCATCGGGCTCGCGCCGCGCGCGAGCGCCCAGCACCAGGTCGGCGAGCTCGCGCACCGCGCCGTGCCCGCCCGCCCGTTCGAGCACCAGGCGTGCCGCCTCGCGCACCTCGGGCACGGCGTCGGCGACCGCGACGGGCCACCCCGCGAGCGCGAGCGCCGGCAGGTCGCCGAGGTCGTTGCCGAGGTACGCGATGCGATCGAGCGGGATGCCGCGTGCCAGCGCCCATTCGGCGAGCGCCTCGCCCTTCCGTCCGACCGCCTGACGGCACTCGACGCCGAGCTTGCGGGCGCGGCGTGCCACGACGGGGTTCTCCTCGGCCGAGAGGATCAGCACCGGGATGCCCGCGCGGCGCAGCCGCGCCACACCCTGCCCGTCGGCCCGGCTCACCCGGACGCTCTCGACGCCGTGCTCGTCGACCGTCGCGGTGTCATCGGTGTGCACGCCGTCGAAGTCGGTGACCACCGCGTCCACGTCGACGATCGGCGGCGCGGAGCCGGGCAGGCCGCCGTCGAGGGTCGGTGCGAGCGCGCGAGCGAGTTCCAGGTCGTGCGGGTCGTCGACCTCGATCGCGGTGCGCGGGTCGACGGGTTCGAGTCCGACACGACCGAAGAAGCGATGCCCGGCCCTGCGGAACCCGTCGGCGTCGAGCACGTAGAACGCACCCGTCTCGAGCCACTCGGCCGCACGCTCCTGGCGGCGCGGGCGACGTCTCGGCTCGTGGTTGACGCCGTACGCGGCGCCCGTGGCATCCGTTCGCCAGAGGAACCGGTGGGTGAGGGCCGCCGAGAACACCGAGTCGTGCTCGCCTGCGGCGACCCGCTCGATCGCCCGATCGAGATCGGCCGGCCGGATGAACGGCGACGTCGCCTGGATGAACACGACGATGTCGGGCGCGTCCTCCCCGCCGAGCGCGTCGAGCGCGTGCAGCAGGGCGGATTCGCTGGACGCGTCGGGTCCGGCGAGCTCGGCCGGACGCTCGACGATCTCGGCGCCCGCCGCGTGCGCGACGTCGGCGATCACCGGGTCGTCGGTGGACACCACGACCAGGTCGATGTGCTTCGCGGCGAGGGCCGCCCCCACGGCCCTCGCCACGAGCGGCAGCCCGCCCACCCTGGCCACGTTCTTCCCGGGCAGACCCTGCGAGCCCCCTCGAGCAGGGATGATCGCCGTGACGCGGCGGAGCGGTGCATCGGCGGGCATGCCCCGACGCTAGGAGCGAGGGGCGACCGTCGGGTGCCGAGCCGGTAGCGGTCGGGTGAACGGACTGCGAACGCACGGATGCCCCGGACCGCGTCGGCCCGGGGCATCCGTGACGGCGAGCGCCGCGGCGGCCGCGGCGGCCGCAGCGCCGGGGTTCAGCCGCCGAGCTTCAGCTCGGCCGCCTTCACCACGTTCGCGAGCAGCATCGCACGGGTCATCGGGCCGACGCCGCCGGGGTTCGGCGACAGGAAGCCCGCGACGTCCGCGACGGCGGGGTCGACGTCGCCGGTCAGCTTGCCCTTGCCGGTCTCCTCGTCTTCGACGCGCGTGATGCCGACGTCGAGCACGGCCGCGCCCGGCTTCACCCAGTCGGGCCGCACGAGGTGCGGCACGCCGACGGCCGCGACGACGATGTCGGCCCGGCGCACCTCGGCGGCCAGGTCGAGCGTGCGCGAGTGCGTGAGGGTGACCGTGGCATCCAGCCCCTTGCGCGTGAAGAGCAGCCCGAGCGGGCGGCCGACCGTGAGGCCGCGCCCGATCACGGTCACGTGCTTGCCGCGGATCGGCACGTCGTACCGGCGCAGCATCTCGACGATGCCGGCCGGCGTGCACGGCAGCGGCGAGCGCAGCTCGCCCTCGATGCCGAGCACGAGCCGCCCGAGGTTCGTCGGGTGCAGCCCGTCGGCGTCCTTCGACGGGTCGATCGCCTCGAGCGCCGCGTGCTCGTCGAGGCCCGCCGGCAGCGGCAGCTGCACGATGTACCCCGTCACCTCGGGCGCGGCGTTCAGGTCGCGGATCGCGGCCATCACATCGGCCTGCGTCGCCGACGCGGGCAGGTCGACGCGGATGGACTCGATGCCCACCTCGGCGCAGTCGCGGTGCTTGCCGGCGACGTACGAGCGCGAGCCCGGGTCGTCGCCGACCAGCAGCGTGCCGAGGCCCGGCACGACGCCGTTCGCCCGCAGGTGGGCGATGCGCCCGGCGAGCTCGGACTTCACGGCGGCCGCGGTGGCGACCCCGTCCAGCTTCACAGCGGTCATCGGCGCGCCTACTGCTGGAGGCCGGGGTAGAGCGGGAAACGCTCGGTGAGCGCCTGCACCCGGGCGCGCTGGGCGGCGATGTCGGCGCCGCCCTTCAGCACCTCGGCGATGATGTCGGCGACCTCGGTGAACTCGGCGTCGCCGAAGCCGCGGGTCGCGAGCGCGGGCGTGCCGATGCGCAGGCCCGAGGTGACCATCGGCGGGCGCGGGTCGAACGGCACCGCGTTGCGGTTCACCGTGATGAGCGCCTCGTGCAGCAGGTCCTCGGCCTGCTTGCCGTCGAGCTGCGAGTCGCGCAGGTCGGCGAGCACCAGGTGCACGTCGGTGCCGCCGGTGAGCACGTCGACGCCGGCGGCCTTGGAGTCGTCGGCCGTGAGGCGCGACGCGAGGATGCGGGCGCCGCTCAGGGTGCGCTCCTGGCGGTCGCGGAACTCGTCGGATGCGGCGATCTTGAACGCCGTGGCCTTCGCCGCGATCACGTGCATGAGGGGGCCGCCCTGCTGGCCGGGGAACACGTTCGAGTTGAGCTTCTTCGCGAGGTCGGCCTCGTTGGTGAGGATGAAGCCCGAGCGGGGGCCGCCGATGGTCTTGTGCACGGTCGAGGACACGACGTGCGCGTAGGGCACGGGCGACGGGTGCAGGCCCGCGGCGACGAGACCGGCGAAGTGCGCCATGTCGACCCAGAGCGTCGCGCCGACCTCGTCGGCGATCTCGCGGAATGCGGCGAAGTCGAGCTGGCGGGGGTACGCGCTCCAGCCGGCGATGATCACCTTCGGCTTGTGCTCGCGGGCCTTGTCGCGCACCACGTCGAGGTCGACGAGGAACGTCTCGGGGTCGACGCCGTAGGACACGGCGTTGTAGAGCTTGCCCGAGAAGTTCAGCTTCATGCCGTGGGTGAGGTGGCCGCCGTGCGCGAGTTCGAGACCGAGGATGGTGTCCCCGGGGGTGGCGATCGCGCTCAGCACAGCCGCGTTCGCGGACGCGCCCGAGTGCGGCTGCACGTTCGCGAACTCGGCGCCGAACAGCGACTTCGCGCGCGCGATGGCGAGGTTCTCGGCGACGTCGACGAACTCGCAGCCGCCGTAGTACCGGCGGCCGGGGTAGCCCTCGGCGTACTTGTTGGTGAGCACCGAGCCCTGCGACTGCAGCACCGAGACGGGCACGAAGTTCTCGCTCGCGATCATCTCGAGGTAGTCGCGCTGGCGACCGAGTTCGAGTTCGAGGACTTCGGCGATCTCGGGATCGACGACGGACAGCGGCTGGTTGAAGACTGATTCGGCCAAGACCGGCTCCTTCTGGACGTGCGGCCCTTCGACGGGCTCAGGGGTACGAGAACAATGCGCCTCGGGCGACTCGCGCCACGAAGCATCCGTACCGGCCCAGGCGTGCGGTCGATGCGTGCCGGTCGCTCCCCGATGGTGAACCATCTCAACGCCAGTCGCGACCCGGCAAGCATACCAATGGATGCCGCGGAGCCTCGTTCGCTCTGTCGCTGCGCCGCCGTCCGTGGGAAGATGGAGCTCCCGAGTTTGTTAGGACTCCTTCCATATGCGACGACGCACCTCGGCGCTGCTCGCGAGCGGCCTGCTCGCGACCACGCTGCTCGCCGGCTGCACTCCCGCCGACCAGAACGGAACCCCCATGCCCGGCATCACGCCACTGCCCGTCTCGTTCGAGCTGCACGAGGAGGATGCGCCGTTCCGGCTCGCCGAGTCGACGCGCGTCCGCGTCGAGGGCGACGCCGGCGCGGCGCCCGAGCTCCTCGCCGAACGGCTGCGGGCCGCGACCGGCTGGGAGATCCCGGTCGTCGCGGCCACGGCATCCGGCGACGACGACGCCGAGCCCGGGGCATCCGACATCCTCATCGTGGTCGCACCCGGCGAGGCGCCCGACGCCGCCGCCGAGGGGTACACGCTCGAGGTCTCCGCCGACGGCGCGCGCATCGGCGCCGACACCGCGGCAGGTGCGTTCTGGGGCACGCAGTCGCTGCGGCAGCTGCTGCCCCCGGCCATCGAGCGACCGGATGCCACCGAGCCCGCCGGCGGCTGGACGGCCGCCGCGGCATCCGTCACCGACGCCCCGCGCTTCGCCTACCGGGCCGCGATGCTCGACGTGGCCCGCCACTTCTTCCCCGTCGAGGACGTCGAGGGCTATCTCGACCAGCTCGCGCTGCTGAAGTTCAACGTGCTGCATCTGCACCTCACCGACGACCAGGGCTGGCGCATCGAGATCCCGGGCCGGCCCGAACTCACCGGCATCGGCGCCGCCACGTCGGTGGGCGGCGACGGCGGCGGCTTCTACACCGCCGACGACTACCGCCGCATCGTCGGGTACGCCGCCGACCGGCAGATCACGGTAGTGCCCGAGATCGACCTGCCCGGCCACACGAACGCGGCGCTCAGCGCCGATCCCGAACTCAACTGCGACGGCGTCGCCCCGGCACCGTACGAGGGCATCGAGGTCGGCTTCTCGTCGCTGTGCGCGTCGCCCGAGCGGGCCGAGGCCACCGATCGGTTCCTCGCGGACGTGCTCGGCACCGTCGCCTCGCTCACCCCCGGCCCGTACCTCCATGTCGGCGGCGACGAGTCGCACGCGACGCCCGAGGCCGACTACCTCGATCTGGTGCGCCGCATCACCGCGGCGGCCGCGGCGACCGGCAAGACGGTGATCGCCTGGCATGAGGCGGGCAGCTCCACCGAGCTGCCCGCGGGCACGATCGGCCAGTACTGGAACTACGTCGAGCCCGAGAACGACGAGGTGGTCGCGCAGACCCGCTCCTTCGTCGAGCAGGGCGGGAAGGTCGTGATGTCGCCCGCCGATGCCGCGTACCTCGACATGAAGTACGTCGACGACCCGCAGACCGCGCTCGGCCGCACGGTCGGCCTGCAGTGGGCGAAGGGGCCGACCACCCTCGACGAGGCGTACGCCTGGGAACCCACCGCGATCGTGCCCGGCGTCGGCGAGCAGCAGGTGCTCGGCGTCGAGGCGCCGATCTGGACCGAGACGCTGTCGCGCTTCGACGAGGTCGAGTTCATGGTGTTCCCGCGCATCACCGCGATCGCCGAGATCGCCTGGTCGCCGATGCCTGCGGGCGGCGAGCGCGACCACGACGCGTTCTTCGAACGGGTGGCCCGGCTCGGCGAGCGCTGGGACGCGCTCGGGGTGACCTACTACCCGATGCGGGGCGTACCGTGGACGCGATGAGCACGACGACCGTCATCCATTCCGCCCGCGTGATCACGGGCGCCGAGCGCAGCGACGACGGCTGGGTGCGGTTCGAGGGCGACCGGGTCGCGGCGCGCGGCCTGGGCGACGGATGGCGCGACGCGCTCGCGCCCGACGCGCAGGTCACGGATGCCGCGGGGCGGCTGCTCGTGCCGGGATTCATCGACCTGCACGGGCACGGCGGAGCGGGGGTCGCGTACGACGAGGGCGCCGAGGCGATCGAGCGAGGCCTGTCGATGCACGCCGCGCACGGCACCACGCGCGCGGTGCTCTCCCTCGTCACCGCGCCCGTCGATCGGCTCGCCGAGCAGCTCGCGGTCGTCGCCGAGGCGTCGCGGCGCGACCCGCGTGTGCTGGGCGCCCACCTCGAGGGCCCGTTCCTGGATCACGAGTTCCGCGGTGCGCACGACCCGGCGCTGCTGCGTCAGGCCGATGCGGCCGCGGTCGAGCGGCTGCTCGAAGCATCCGGCGGGGCCCTGCGCCAGGTGACCATCGCACCCGAGCATCCCGGCGCGCTGGACGCGATCGACCGGTTCGTCGAGGCGGGCGTGCGCGTCGCGGTGGGGCACACGGGCGCCGACTTCGACACCGCACTGGCCGCGTTCCAGGCGGGCGCGTCGATCCTGACGCATGCGTTCAACGGCATGCGCGGCATCCACCATCGGGCTCCCGGTCCGGTGGTCGCCGCGATGCATGCCGACCACGTGACGCTCGAGATCGTGAACGACGGCGTGCACGTGCACCCCGACGTAGTGCGGCTCGCGTTCCGGGGGGCGCCCGGCCGGGTCGCCCTCATCACCGACGCGATGGCCGCCGCCGGCGCCGCCGACGGGCGGTACGACCTGGGCTCGCTCGAGGTCGAGGTCGTCGACGGCGTCGCCCGGCTCGTCGAGGGCGGCAGCATCGCGGGGTCGACGCTCACGCTCGACGCGGCCCTGCGACGCGCGGTGCGCGACGGCGGCATCCCGTTGGAGGAGGCGATCGGCGCGTTGACCGTGACGCCGGCCGCGGCCATCGGGCGGGCGCACGACCTCGGCCGGCTCGATCGCGGATTCGCCGCCGACGCGGTGCTGCTCGACGACGACCTCGCCGTCGAGGCGGTCTGGGGTGCGGGGACGCGGCTGGCCTGAGCGCGGGTTCGGGTTCCGCACTCGCGCGAGCGGCTCGCGTTCGACGCCGCATCCCCGCCGGAGGGCGGCGGCCTGGCCCGGATGACTGTTCCCCCAGCTCACCCGGGCCGACCGTCGTGCCCCTCCACCAGAAGAGATGCAGTCCGTCCCCGGCTATGACGCGGATGCGCCGAAAATCTGCTGGAATTGGGCGCACCCCTGGTCTCGCGTCATGAAACCCGCTCCCGCGCGTCTCTCCAGCGGAGCCGACGACCCGAACGGAGGTGCGACATGGCCCGACAGGCCGCCGCGACCGGTGACGCCGACCTCGTGATGCGCACGCGGTCGGGAGACGCCGACGCCTACGCCGAGCTCTGGCGACGCCATGCCGCCGCCGGGCGCACCGTCGCGCGCTCGTTCAGCTCGCTCGACCCCGACGACCTCGTCGCCGAGTCGTTCACCCGCATCTACGACGCGATCGGCAAGGGCGGCGGCCCCACCGGCGCGTTCCGGCCGTACCTGTTCACGACCATCCGCAACACCGCGGCGAGCTGGGGCCGCGCCCGCCACGAGACCACGCTCGACACGCTCGAATCGTTCGAGGACCCGTCGAGCTCCGAGGCCGCCTCCCTCGAGGCGCTCGACGCCGGGCTCACCGCCCGTGCGTTCCGTTCGCTGCCGACGCGCTGGCAGGAGGTGCTCTGGTACAGCGAGGTCGAGGCGATGACGCCCGCGCAGATCGCGCCGCTCATCGGCATGAGCGCGAACTCGACCGCCGCGCTCGCCTACCGCGCCCGCGAAGGACTGCGCCAGGCGTGGATCACCGCGCACCTGCGCGGCACCGACGCGCCCGACTGCCGGTGGACGGTCGACCGGCTCGGCAGCTACACCCGCGGCAAGCTCGGCGCGCGCGACACCGCGAAGCTCGAGGCGCACCTCGACGACTGCGCGAAGTGCACCATCGTCGCCGCCGAGGCCCGCGAGGTCGGGTCGCGCCTCGCGCTCGTGCTGCTGCCGCTGGTCGCCGGGATCTCGGGGGCGACCGCGTACACCGCCTGGCTGCAGGGCGGCGAGGCCGCGGTCGCGGCGAGCGCGGCCGGGCTGAGCGGCGCGGGCGGCGCGGGTGGCGCGAGCGGCGCCGGCGCGACGACATCGGGCGCGGCGGCGGGGGCAGGCTCGACGGCCGGCGCCGGTGCTGCGGCGGGCGGCGCCGCCGCGGGTGCGGGCGTCGCATCCGGGGTCGCCGGCGTCGCCGGCGGGATCGGGGGCCTGATCGCGATCGGCGGCACGGGCGCTCTCCTCGTCGCGGCCGCCGCGGTCGCCGCGACGGTGGTGCTTCCGGCGGTGCTGTCGAGCACGGAGACCTCGTCGGGCCCGGCCGCGCAGGCGGCCGCGCCCGAATCGACGGATGCCACGGGCCCGAAGCCGAGCGTCGCGCCGACGCCGAGCGCGCCGCCCGCGGCGAGCCCGACCCCTGAACCGAACCCCGAACTCAGCCCCGAGCCCGAGGCGAGCCCCGACGTCGACGCGGCGCCGGGGACGGGCGCGCAGCCGGGGGCTCCGGCCGACCCCGCACCCCGCCCGAATCCCGGCCCCAGCCCCTCGCCGAGCCCGGAGCCCGAACCGGAGCCGGAGCCAGAGCCGGAGCCGGAGCCAGAGCCGGTCGATACCGAAGCGCTCGCCCCCGAGATCGGCTCGATCGACACCGCCGGCGGCCTCGTCGACCCGATCGTCGCGGGCATCGCCGAGCCCGGGGCATCCGTCGTCGTCAGCGCGGCCGGACGCACCTGGACCGCCACCGCCGACCCGGCGGGGGCCTGGTCACTGCTCATCGACGGCCTCCCGGCCGGGACGACCGACCTCACGGCGACGCAGACCGACCTCGCGGGCAACACCTCGCCGGCGTCCGCTCCGCACCAGGTGGTGCTCGACGCGCCCTCCGCGGCGCTCCGGCTCCTCCGCATCGACCTGACCGGCGCGCCCGGGGCGACCGTGGCGCTCGACATCGACGGCGACGTCTCACTGCACACGCTCGACGCGGCGGGAACGGCACGCGAGTCGAACAGCTTCCTGCGCTGGTGGCTCGCCTCGAGCGTCGAGGTGCGCTACGTCGTCGGGGACCGCTCGGGCCCCGCAGCGGCCGCGACCTGGTTCGACCTGTTCTGAGCGCGGGCTGCGTCGCGCACCGGCGCGACTCGTCCCGCCCCGCGGGTCAGCGCGCGAGACGCTGCCCGATCACGAGCACGATCGCAGCGGCCACGAGCAGCACGACGTAGACCCAGGGCAGCGCACCGACGCCGACGCCGTCGAACACGAGTGCGCCGACGAGCGCACCGCCGCCGATGCCGGTGTTGAACCCGGTCGTGTAGAGCGCGCTCGCCGCATCTCGGTGCGACGGGGGCGCCGCCCGCAGCAGCCGCACCTGGAGCAGTGCGGGCAACGCGCCGAACGCGAGCCCCCAGACGGCGAGCGCGGCGATGCCGGCCGCCTCCCCCGGCACGAGCGCGATCATCGCGAGCGCGACCGCGATCACCGTCATCGACACGAGGATGGCTGCGGTCGCCCGCCGCGCGAGCGGCGACCCGGCGATCACGAGTCCGACCGCACCGGCCGCGCCGTACACGAACAGCAGCGGGCCGACCGCCGCGGGACCGACGCCGATGAGGTCGGTGAGCAGCGGCGCGATGTAGGTGAACACCGCGTACTGGCCGAGCATCGTGAGCGCCGTCACCGCGCACACCACGAGGACCGCGCCGAGCGCCGGGTCGCTGCGCCGGAAGCGCGCGGCGGTCGGATGCACCGCGACGGCGGGCGCGGCATCCGTGCCGGTCGAAGGCGGCGACGCGGCATCCGCGACCGCCGCGCCCGAACCTGCCCGTTTCGGAAGCGCGAGCCGCACCGCGATCGCCCCCGCGAGCGTCAGCCCGCCCACGACCGCGAACGCGACCCGCCAGCCGAACGCCTGCCCGAGCACCGTCGCGGCCGGCACCCCGAGCACGATCGCGAGCGTGCCGCCGCCGATCACGATCGCAACGGCGCGCGCGATGAGCCGATCGGGCACGAGCCGCGACGCCTCGGCCGCGACGATCGACCAGAACACGCCGTGCGCGAGGCCGCCCGCGAACCGCACCGCCACGAGCACCCAGTACGTCGGCGCCAGCGCCGTCGCGATGGTCGAGGCGCCGAGCACGGTGAGCACGACGACGAGCAGCAACCGGCGCGGAACCCGCGCGGTGAGCGCGACGAGCGGAGCGCTGGTCAGCACGACGGTGAGGGCGAACACCGACACGGTCAGCCCGATCGCGGACTCGCCGACGTCGAGGCCCGCGGCCATCTCGGGCAGCAGGCCGGTGGGCAGCAGTTCGAGGGTGATCGAGAGGAAGACGGCGCCCGCGAGGGTGAGCAGCGCCGACCAGGGCACGGTGGTGCGCTTCCCGGCGCGCGCGGATTCGGTGACGGACATCAGGATGTCTCTCCGACGGCGTTCCCCGCGCGGGATCGTTCACCGCCGCGGGTCGACTACGCGCTCGTGTGCGCGCCCAGGGCCGACGTCGACCGCCGACCGTCGCCCAGTCTACGCGGGCGCTACGATCATCGGATGACCACGGATGCCTCCCCCGAACGCCTGCACCACTGGGTCGTCACCCTGAGCTGCACCGACGGTCCCGGCATCGTGCACGCGGTCAGCGGCGCCATCGTCGCCGCGCGGGGCAACATCACCGAGAGCCAGCAGTTCGCCAGCGGCGACACCGGCCGGTTCTTCCTGCGCGTGCAGGTCGAGTCGCCCGCCGGACGCGCCGAGTTCGAGGCCGCGCTGGCACCCGCGGTCGAGCGGTGGAACATGGACCTGCACCTCGACGAGGTCGGCCGCCCGCTTCGCACCCTCGTGCTCTGCTCGACCGCCGGGCACTGCGTGAACGACCTGCTGTTCCGCCAGCGCGCGGGCCAGCTGCAGGTCGAGGTGCCGCTCGTGCTCTCGAACCACGGCACGCTGCGCGACCTGGTCGACTTCTACGGCGTGCCGTTCGAGTCGGCGCCCGTCACCTCGGCCGACGAGAAGGCCGCGTTCGAGCGGCGCGTGCTGCAGGCCGTCGAGGAGCACGACATCGAGCTCGTGGTGCTCGCCCGCTACATGCAGATCCTCTCCCCCGAGCTGTGCGAGGCGCTCGCCGGGCGGTGCATCAACATCCACCACTCGTTCCTGCCCGGGTTCAAGGGCGCGAACCCGTACCGGCAGGCGCACGCCCGCGGCGTGAAGCTCATCGGCGCGACCGCGCACTTCGTCACGAGCGACCTCGACGAGGGCCCGATCATCGAGCAGAACGTGGTGCGGGTCGACCACTCGCGCTCGGTCGGCGAGCTCGTCGCGATCGGTCAGGACGAGGAGAGCCGCACGCTCAGCCAGGCGGTGAAGTGGTTCGCCGAGCGGCGCGTGCTGCTCGACGGGGCGCGCACGATCATCTTCCGCTGAGCGCGGAGGCCCTGCCGGGCGCGGAGGCCTCGCCGGGCGCGGAGGCCTCGCCGGGCGCGGCTCGATTAGGCTTGACCGTCGTGAACGACGCCACCCCCGCCCCTCTGAAGATCGGCCCGAACGACATCCTGCGGTTCCTGCTGGAGCTGTTCGCGTTCGTGAGCCTCGCGGTCTGGGGGTTCGTCGACTTCGAGCTGCCGTGGCCGGGTGTGCTCGTCGGGATCGTCGCCCCGCTGGCGGCGATCGCGCTCTGGGGGCTGTTCCTGTCGCCGAAGGCGGTCTTCTCGATCGACGCGTTCGGCAAGGCGCTCATCGAGATCGCGATCTTCTCGGCGGTCGCGATCGCGTGGTGGCTCATGGGCCAGCCGGTCGTCGCGATCGTCGTGGCCGTGGTCGCCGCGGTGAGCGGCATCATCAACGGGCGCAAGCAGCTCTCATAGCCGCTGCCCGCCCCGCCTGCACGGCGCCGGGCGGTTTCGCGTGCAGGGCGGCGGCGGGGTCGGATGCCTCGAGCTACGCCGGCACGGGCACCGACTCCGGCAGCGGCTCCGGGACGGCGGGGTCGTCCTCGTGGGCGGCGATCGCGTCGGGCTCGGCACCGCCGGCGGTGCGGAAGTGCCCCACGACGGACAGCAGCAGTCCGCCGACCGTCCAGGCGCCGAGCACGAGCCACGGGAACGTCGTGTCGGCGTTCGGGAAGTAGCTCAGCTCGCGCACGAGCGTCGCCGCGGCACCGGGCGGGAACCACTGGCCGACCTCGCCCCACGGTGCGGGCAGGAACTCCGCGGGCATCGTCGACGACGAGATCGGGTTGGCGAACAGCATCATGACGATGGGGCCCACCGCGATGCCGGCGCGCCCGATGAGCGCCACGAATCCGGTGATGGGTGCGGCGATCGCCGCGAGGGCCAGCGCGATCGCCGCGGCATCCGGCCAGAATTCGCCCTGCAGCGAACCGAACCAGCCGCCGAGGATGCCCGACAGCGCCACTCCTCCGACGACCGAGTAGATCGCGACGGCGACGACGCGGCGCAACGCACCGATGATCGCGATCGAGATCGCGATGCCGCCGATCATGCCGCCCATCACGAGCGGGAACATCGCCGAGGCGAGGCCGCTGCCCCGCGGGTCGCTGTCGGCGAGCGGCACGACATCGGTGGCCGGAACGTCGATGTGCGGCGGCGCGACCGGAGCCCCCGCGGCGGCGGCCTCGGCGGCGGCTCGGGCGTTGATCTGCGCTTCGAGGGTCTGGCCGATGCCGGTCAGCATCTGCGAGACCGGCAGGCTCGCGGCCGACGAGGTGAGCACCTCGGGGTGCTCGCCGAGCACGATCGCGCCGTAGACGTCGCGCTGCTCGATCGCATCGACGGCCGCCGACCGGTCGTCGGCTGACTGCAGGGCGACGGCGCCGGGCTGGTGCTCGTCGATCGCCGCCTCGACCGCGTCGATCGCCTGGTCGGTGCCGACGATCGCGATCGGCAGGTCGCGCGGCTCGGCCGTGACGCTCGGCCACGCGAAGGCGAGCACGACGACGGCGACCACCGCCGCGAGCGCCAGGGCGACGCCGACGAGCCGGCCGATCGGCGTGTGCGGTGCGTGCGGTGCACGACCGGCGGCGGGCGGTGCCGTGCGAACGGCGTCGGCTCGAGGCATCCGAACCTCCTGAAATAAAAACGAATGCTCGTTCTTTATACGTGCGGGACGTAGGCTTGTCAAACCAGCCCGAGGAGACACCTGATGCCCAAGGTCAGCGAGGCGTACCGCACCGCGCGCCGTGACGAGATCATCGACGCCGCCCTGCGCTGCTTCGCCGAGCACGGCTACAGCCGCACCGCGATGAGCGATGTCATCGCCGAATCGGGGTTGTCGGCCGGCGCGATCTACGGGCACTTCGCGGGCAAGAAGGAGCTCTTCATCGCCTCGGCGGGCAAGGTGCTCGAGGCACGGCTCGGCGAACTCGACGAGCGCCGAGCGGGCGGCGAGCCGCTGCCGCCGGCGGAAGTGCTCGCGACCCTCATCGAGGGCATGCGCCGGGAGCGGTTCACGCACATGATCCCGCAGTTGTGGGGCGAGGCCGCGATCGACCCCGAGATCCGCGCCGTCGTGCAGCCCGTGCTGGAGCGGCTGCGTGCGACGGTGCGCGATCACGCCGCCGCATGGGCGCAGGCCAACCCCGACCGCGTCGAGGGCGACCCCGCCGCCTGGGCCGAGCGCATGGCGCCCGTCATGCTCGGCATCGCGCCCGGCTTCATGGTGCAGCGCACCGTGCTCGAGCAGTTCGACGAGGAGGGGTACCTCGCCGCGCTGCGGGAGCTGCTCCCCCACTGAACGCGAACGCTGAGCTCGCGGTGCGGCGCGCGAGGTGCGACGGCGGCGGCCGGATGACTCGCTAGATGCCCTGCCAGGCCGGCTTGTTCGCCCACGCGTGCCGGTAGTAGCCCAGGTTCTCGAGCTTCGACGCGGCCGCCTCGTCGACCAGCACCGTGACATGCGGGTGCAGCTGGATCGCCGACCCGGGCTGCGCCGCCGACACGGCGCCCTCGACGGCCGCGGCGATCGCGCCGGCCTTCGCCTCGCCGAAGGCGAGCAGCACGAGGTGCCGGGCGCGCAGGATGGTGCCGATGCCCTGCGTGATGCAGTGCATGGGCACCTCGTCGGGCGAGTCGAAGAACCGGGCGTTGTCGAGCCGAGTCTCTTCGGTCAGGGTCTTCACCCGGGTGAGCGACGCCAGCGAGGACCCGGGCTCGTTGAACCCGATGTGCCCCGTGCGCCCGATGCCGAGGATCTGCAGGTCGACGCCGCCGGCCGCGGTGATCGCGGCCTCGTAGTCGGCGCCGGCGTGCTCGATGCCGGCCGGGTCGCCGTTCGGCACGCGCACCAGCTCGGGCGTGAGGCCGAGCGGGTCGACGACCTCGCGGCGGATGACGGCGCGGTAGCTCTCGGGATGCCCCGCGGGCAGCCCCACGTACTCGTCGAGCGCGAACCCGCGCACGCCGCGCACGTCGACCGACTCGTCGCGGATGCGCTGCGCGAGCGCCCGGTAGATCGGCAGCGGAGTCGACCCGGTCGCGAGACCGAGCACGGCGTCGGGCTTGCGGTGGATGAGGTCGACGATCGCGCCGGCGACCAGGTCGCCGGCCTCGGCCTCGCCCGGAACGATGACGATCTCAGCCAACGGCGTACTCCTTCGGTTCGCCGACGAGCGCGGCGCCGACGGCGGCGGCCGGGAAGCCCGTCGGAATGACATGGATCCGGCGCTCGAGTGCGAGCGAGGCGAGGAACGGCGAGCGCTCCGACCACCTGACGAGGATACTCCGCACCCCGTCGAGCAGGTCGGAGCCGAGGGCCGACAGGCCGCCGCCGATGACGATGTCGTCGACGTCGGCGGTGAGGGCGAGCAGGCGCACCGCGGCAGCGGCTCCGGTGAGGAACCGCTCGCGCACGGCGATGGCGCGGGCGTCTCCGGCAGCGGCGCGGTCGAACAGGTCGCGGGCGGGCAGCGGATGCTCGGTGGGCCACATCCGCGCGATCGCCGACCCCGAGGCGGTCATCTCGAGGCAGCCGCGCTGCCCGCACCCGCAGACCTCGCCGGCGGGATCGACGGGGATGTGCCCGATCTCGCCGGCCACCCCCCGACTGCCGCGCAGCAGTTCGCCGTCGAGCACGATGCCCGCGGCCAGGCCGGTGCCGAGGTTCAGGTAGGCCATCGAGCGCGTGACGAGTCCGTCGGCGACGCCGAGCAGGTGGTGGGCGCCGAGGGCGGCGGCCTTCACGTCGTTCTCGATGCGGACCTCGACGCCGAGCCGGTCGCTCAGGCGCGGCCCCAGGTCGAGCCCCTCGAGCCCGAGGTTCACCGCGTGCGCGACGCGGCCGGTGACGCTGTCGACCGCGCCGGGGATCCCGATGCCGATCGACGCGAACGCCGACGGTGCCACGCCCGCGAGCTCGCTCATCCGGTCGACGGTGCGCAGCGCCGTGGCCACGACCTCGTCGGCGCCGAAGCCGGTCGGCATGCGCACCAGGTCGGTGAGCTCACCGTCAGCGCCGATCGCGACGGCAGCGGTCTTCGTGCCGCCGATGTCGATGCCGAGTCTCACTCCGCCACCGCCTCGGCGACCCCTGGGGCGTCGAGCGCGTCGGCGACGAGCGCGATG
Organism: Agromyces larvae; assembly: GCF_022811705.1. Classification (NCBI taxonomy): domain Bacteria; kingdom Bacillati; phylum Actinomycetota; class Actinomycetes; order Micrococcales; family Microbacteriaceae; genus Agromyces; species Agromyces larvae. The sequence continues at coordinate 2,033,633 of NZ_CP094528.1, forward strand.
AGCGCCTCGCCGACGAGCCGGGAACCGCCGAAGGTCGCGATGTCGGCCTGGCTGCGGTCGCCGTCGGGCCAGCCCGCGTCGACCGTCACGACGTCGTCGCGCACCGCGCGCAGCGCGGCGATCGCCGCGACCGCGAACGCGTGGCGGTGCAGGTCCTTGCCGATCACCACGACGGGGCCGGGCAGGGCGGCGGGGTCGCCGAGCGGGTGCTCGGCATCGAGCGCGACGACGGATGCCCCGCCGAGCCACGACCCGGGCGCCGCCGCCTCGGCGGCGAACGGACCCCACGGCACGACGCCGACCGCGATGTTCGCGACGGTGTCGACCCGCACGACGGTGCCGACCCGGCCCGCGCCGGCGAGCCGATCGAGCGCGCCGGGCGCGACGTCGAACGCCTCGATCACCCGAGCGGGCGTCACCGCGACGGCCGACGGCGAGGCCGCGGCATCCGCGGCAGCCGTGGCATCCGTGGCATCCGTGGCATCCGAAGTGTTCGCGGCATCCGAGCCGTCCCGGTCGCGCGAGGCGTCCGCGAGCGCGCGCACCCGCGCGGCCGCCTCCGCGACCCGCTCGGCCGGAAGCCGACCGGCCGCGACGGCGCGCTCGACCGCGTCGACGATCTCGTCGACGGTGCGCTCGGCGACCGCCGAGCCGATGCAGAGCAGGTCGCAGCCCGCGGCGAGGGCGAGCACGGCCGCCTCGGGGATGCCGTGCACGCCGCTCGCCCCGTGCATGTCGAGGGCATCGCTGACGATGACCCCCTGGTACCCGAGCTCCCCGCGGAGCAGGCGATGCAACACATGCGGGGAGAGGGTGGCCGGATGCTCCGCATCGAGCTGCGGCAGCAGGATGTGACTCGTCATGATCGAGCGGACCCCCGCGTCGACCGCCGCACGGAACGGCACGAGCTCGCGGTCGCGCAGCGTCTCGACCGGCACGTCGACGACCGGCAGCGCGAGGTGCGAGTCGGTCGCCGTGTCGCCGTGCCCCGGGAAGTGCTTCGCGCACGCGTCGACGCCCGTCGACTGCGCACCGCGCACCCACGCGGCGGTGTGCCGCGCGGCCAGCTCGGGGTCGGCGCCGAAGCTGCGCACGCCGATGACGGGGTTCTCGGGATTCGAGTTCACGTCGGCGTCGGGGGCGAAGGTCATCGTGACGCCGACGGCGCGCAGCGCCTCGCCGACCTCGCGACCGACCGCCTCGGTGAGCTCGACGTCGTCGAGCCGGCCGAGCACCGCGTTGCCCGGCCACGGGGCGCCGCGGTCGAAGAAGAGCCTCGTGACGTCGCCGCCCTCCTCGTCGATCGCGACCACCGCGGCGGGGTTCGCCGCGCGCAGGGCTTCGGTCAGTGCGCGCACCTGCGCCGGATCCACCACGTTCGAGCCGAACAGGCAGACCCCGCCCAGGCCCTCGCGCAGGCGATCGAGCACCCACGCGGGCGCGTCGGGGCCGTCGAATCCGGGCAGCAGGGTCGCAAGCACATCGCGACGGACACTCATCCCTTGACCGCTCCGCTCACCAGGCCGCTCGTCATGCGACCCTGCACGATCAAGAAGAACACGATGACGGGAATGGCCATGAGCACCGAGCCGGCCATGATGCCCGCCCAGTTGGTGGTGCCGTTCGCGACCAGGAAGGTGCGCTGCCAGACCGGCAGCGTCATCATCTCGGGCCGCGCGTTCAGCACCAGCGCCATGATGAACTCGTTCCACGCCTGGATGAACCCGAACACACCGGTGGCCACCAGGCCCGGGGCGAGCAACGGGAACGTGACCCGCCAGAACGCACCCGCACGCGAGCAGCCGTCGATCATCGCGGCCTCCTCGAGGTCGGCGGGCACGCCGTTCACGAAGCCGCGCAGCGTCCAGATCGTGAACGGCAGCACCGTGGCGATGTACACGATCGTGAGGCCGATGATGGTGTTCAGCAGGTGCCAGCCGTCGATGACGCGGAACACCGAGACGATCATCGCCTCGCCCGGGATCATCTGGATCACGAGGATCGTGAGGATGAACACCCGACGGCTCTTGAACCGGAACCGGGTGACCGCCACCGCCGCGAGGAACGCGAACACGAGCGCGATGACGACGGTGAGCACGGTCACCATGAGCGAGTTCGCCGCCGCCGGCAGGAACGGCGTGCGGCCCGGATCGAACAGCACCGTCGCGTAGTTGCGCAGCGTGAAGTTGTCGGGGAAGAAGTGCAGGTCGGAGCTGCGGATCGCGTTGTTCGGCTGGAACGACGTGTTGATCATCCAGTACACCGGGAACACGAACAGCACGAACAGCACGACCGAGATGATGCTGTAGATCACGGTGCCGAGACGGCGGCGTCCGCCGCCGCTGCGCTTGGCGGTGCGATCGGCGTGGGGTGCGGTGACCGCACGGGTGGTCGTCGCGGTGGCGCTCACAGCTCCTCCTCCTTCAGCACCTGGCGGATGTAGTAGATCGAGATGGACATCAGCAGGATCGCCGTGATGACCGCGATCGCACCGCCGTGCCCGAAGTCGCCGCCGGCGATCGACTTCTGGTAGATGTACACGCCGAGCGTGTTGGTCTGCGAGCTGATGCCGCCGATGTCCTGCAGCACGAAGATCTGCGTGAACACGCGCAGGTCCCAGATCACCTGCAGGATCGTCACGATCAGGAAGATCGGCTTCAAGTACGGGAAGATGATCAGCCGGAAGCGCGAGAAGCCGCCGGCGCCGTCGAGCTGGGCGGCCTCGAGCACCTCGTCGGGCACCTGGGTGAGTCCGGCGTACAGCGTGAACGCTGCGAACGGGATCGCACCCCAGACGACGATGATGCCGGCGACCATGAAGAAGCTGAGCGGGTTGATGAGCCACTGGTGCTGGTTGAACTCGGCGAGGCCGAACCAGTTGACGAGCACGTAGTTGATGACGCCGTACGCGGTGTCGAACATCCAGCCCCACACGACGGTCGCCGTGAGCGCGGGCATGGCCCACGCCAGCAGCATGCCGACGGTCAGCAGCAGCCGGAAGCCCTTCGGCAGCCGGGTCAGCATGAGGGCGATCAGGGTGCTGGCCACCATGGTCACCACGACGCAGCCTGCGGCGAACAGCACCGATCGCGCGAGCACGCCGTAGAACACCGGGTCGGTGAACACGTCGAGGTAGTTGTCGAACCAGACCCATGCGGGCGGGGCGCCGAACACCTGGGCGCGGCCGAACTCCTGGAAGGAGGTGATGATGAGCTGGATGAGCGGCCAGCCCACGATCGCGGCGAGCACCACGATGGCGGGGCCGAGCATCGCGTAGGGCGTGAGGCCGCCGCGGACGCGGCGGGGCCGCCGCTTGGGGCGCGGGGCGGGCGCCGTGAGTCGTTCGCCCCCGACGGCGCTCGGGGCGGCGGCGTCGAGGCCGGGATCGACCGTCGTCATGGTGGTACTCCTGGGTATCGAGGGGATCCGGGGGCGGGGCCGGGCCCCGCCCCCGGTCCGGACGCTCGTCGTGTGTGGTCGACGTGCGCCCGGGTTGGGGGTGCGGCGACGCGGATCGGGGGCGCCGCGTCGCCGCGCAGTCGGCGGACCGACTAGCTGTTGAGGATGTCCTCGATCTGCGCGTCGGCTTCCTCAGCGAGCGCCTTCACGTCGCCGCCCTGGGCGATGTTCACGAAGAGGTCCTCGAGGATGCGGGCAGCCTCGACGTCGGCCCACCGCGGCGAGGCCGGGGTCAGCTTCGCGTTGCCGGCGGCCGCCGCGATCGCCTGGGCGACCTCGTCGGTGCCGAGCTTGTCGGCGAGCGAGAGCTTGGCCGGAACCAGGCCGTTCTCGGCGTAGATCGTCTGGAACTCGTCCGAGAGGATGATCTTCAGCGCCTCGAGCGCGAGCTCGGGGTGCGCCGACTTCGCCGAGATGCCGATGTTCGAGCCGCCGGCGAAGACCTGCGCCGCGCCGCCGTCCTTGCCCGGGAGGGCGTAGACGCCGAGGTTGGCCTCCTGGTCGGGGCAGCCGGGGGCTTCGGCGTCGACCGGGGCGAGGATCGACCACTTGACCCAGCTCGGAGCCGACAGCTGCAGCGTGGTGCCGTCGCAGAAGCCGACCTCGGGGCTGGTCTCGTTCGCGTCCTTCGGCGCGGCCGAGGCGGTGCTCATGGCCTGCTGCACCTGCTCGAGACCCTTGATGGACTCGGGCGAGCTGAGCTGCGCGTCCCACTGGTCGCCGTCCGGAACCGCGACCTCGCCGCCGTTCTCCCAGATGAAGGGCAGGGCGTTGCGCCAGTCCTGGCCGGGCCACCAGATGCCCGACTTGCCGGGGTTGGCGGTCGCGAGGGCCGCACCGGTGGCGACGTACTCGTCGAGCGTGGTCGGCACGGTCGCGCCGATCGCGTCGAACGCGTCCTTCTTGTAGAAGACGAGGCGCGAGCCCGAGTACAGCGGCGCCGCGTAGAACTTGCCGTCGTAGGTGCCGGCCTCGACGAAGCCGGGCAGCAGGTCGTCGCCGCCGAGCTCCTCGAAGTGGTCGGTCAGGTCGAGGAACGCGCCGGCCGACGTGAACGCCGACGCCTGCGTGTTGCCGACCTCGACCACGTCGGGGCTGTCGGAGCCGGAGAGGCTGGTGGTGAGGCGGTCGACCAGACCGTCCCACGACTGCTCCTCGATCACCAGGGTCGAACCGGGGTTCTGCTCCTCGAAGGTGTCGACCAGGTACTCGCGCGCCGCGTCGGGCGTGTCGATGCCGACGAGCCAGACGCGGATCTCGGCGCCCTCCTCGCTCGAGGCGTCGGTGCCTCCGTTGGCGGCACAACCGGCGAGGGTGAGCGCAGCGGCGGCGCCGAGCGCCACGATGCCGAGTTTCCTCATTGCGTTGCTTCCTTTCATGGATGGAGTGACAGCAGGGGGGCTGTCGCCCTTGGTGCCTCGGGGTCCCTGCTACGAGACGCCGAGTTGTCCGGACAGGACCATGACGGCCGCGCCGCGCAGGACGATGTCCTGCCCATGCGTGGTCATCCGGATCCGGAGGTCGCGGTGCTGTTCCGCCATCGTCCGGTTCCGGATCGCGTCGACGGTCGACTCCAGGAGCGGACCGTCGAGCAGTTCGACCGGGCCGCTGAGCACGACCTCGGACAGGTTGAGCGCGCCCACGACGGGCGCGAGGATGATGCCGAGCCGGCGCCCCGCTTCGCGGAGCACCTCTTCGTGGGCGGCCTGTGCGGCCGCGTCGGCCTGCGCGTCGTCGCCGGCGGGTGCGCCGGCCTCGTCGAGCTGGGCGGCGAGGCGGGGCACGGCGAGCCAGGCTTCGAGGCATCCGTGCTTGCCGCACGCGCAGCGCGGGCCGCCGTCGGTGCCGATCACGACGTGGCCGATCTCGCCCGCGGCGAAGCCGGGACCGATCACCGGCCGGCCGCCGATGATGAGGCCGGCGCCGACACCGTGGCCCACCTTCACGAGCAGCAGATCACCGGCACCGGATGCCCCGTGCTCGGCGAGCACCGCGACGTTCGCGTCGTTCGCGACGTGCACCGGCACGCCGAGTTCGCCGGCGAGCCGGGCCTGCAGGGGCAGGTCGGTCCAGCCGAGGTTCGGCGCCGATCGCACCACGCCGGCCGGGTCGACCACACCGGGGCTGCCGATGCCGACGCCGAGCAGCGGCGCGGTGGCGAGCGCGGCCAGTCGGGCGGCCAGCTCGCTGACGAGGTCGGCGGCGTCTTCGCCGGATGCCCCGTCGAGGGCGACGTCGGCGCGGGCGAGGACGCGACCGTCCAGGTCGACGACGGCGCCGTGCAGCAGGTCGTGGTCGGAGAGGTCGATGCCGACGATCTGGAATCCGGCGCGGTCGACGTCGAGCAGGGTGGCCGGTTTGCCGGGCCGGGCGTCTTCGCGGGTGCCGAGCTCGACGACGAGGCCCTCGCCGATGAGCTCGGCGACCAGGTCGGAGACGGTGACGCGGGTGAGGCCGGTCTCCCGTGCGACGTCGGCACGGCTGAGCGGACCCGACGTGTAGAGGGTCTGCAGCACGAGCGACCGGTTGTGGCTGCGCGCGTGCTCGGGGAGGACCTTGGCGGTGGGGCGCAGGGCCCGGCCGACGGCGCCCGAGGGGGTGGTGCGCAGCTCGGGAGCATACCCGACGGCCGGGGGAACCGTCATCACGGCGGGCTCGGCCGGGGCCGTTCCGCGGGGTGCATCCGTTGCAGTCACGTTTGTTAGTAAACCTTACGAACAAAACAGGCGCAACCCTCTTCCGGAGAATTCCGGCGCCGTTACCGACTCGTGATCAGGGGGCGTCCGCACGCGGCGTCGGCCCGGGCGCGGACGCTGCGCGGCCCGCCGCCGGCGCCTCGCCCACCGCCGCACCACGAGCCTGCCGTGCCGCCCGGGCATCCAGCCGGCCCCCGATCGCGCGCAGCGCCGCGAGGATCGTGATGAGGTCGACGACCTCCTGCAGCACCGCGCCCGCGGTCGCCGGGATGACCCCGAACGCGGCCACGACCATCAGCCCCACGCTCACCGCGATGCCGACCCAGATGCTCTGCAGCGCGATCCGCACCGTGTCCCGCCCGACCTCCACCGCCTTCGCGACCCGCGACAGGTCGTCCACGAGGATCACGACGTCGGCCGACTCGCTCGCGGCCGTCGCCCCCTTCGCCCCCATCGCGACGCCGACGTCGGCCGCCGCGAGCACCGGGGCGTCGTTCACGCCGTCGCCCACCATGATCACCGGACGCTCGTCGATCGCCTCGACCTCGTGCACCTTGTCGACCGGCAGGCAGTCGGCGCGCACCCGAGAGAGGCCGAGCTCCGCCGCGATGTGATCGGCCGTGGCCTGCGCGTCGCCGGTCAGCATCATGGTGCGGCGCACGCCGAGCGCGGCGAGCCGCTCCAGCGTCGGACGCGCCTCCGCACGGATCCGGTCGGCGGCCAGCAGCGTACCGGCGTACCGGCCGCCGACCGCCGCGTACACGGCCAGCTCCCCCGGCGCGATCTCGGTGCGCTCGGCGTCGGCGGCGTGCGCCGCGACGAACGCGAACTTGCCCACGACGACCTCGCGGCCGTCGATCCGGGCGACGACGCCGTTGGTCGCCTGCTCGGTCGCGTGCGTCGCCTCGGCCAACCGGATGCCCCGCTCCCGCGCCGCGGCGATCATCGACGCCGCGAGCACGTGCGACGAGTACTGCTCGGCGCTCGCGACGAACCCGAGCAGTTCGTCGGCGCCGAACCCCGGCTGCGGGCGCACCTCGGTGAGCGCGGGCGCGCCGCGGGTGAGCGTGCCGGTCTTGTCGAACACCGCCGTGCGCGCCGAGGCGAGCTGTTCGAGCACCCCGCCCGACTTGACCACGAACCCGTTGCGCGCCGCGCGGCTCATGCCGCCGATGAACGCAACCGGCGCCGCGATGAGCAGGGGGCAGGGGGTGGCGAGCACGAGCACCTCGGCGAAGCGCACCGGGTCGCCCGACGCCCACCAGGCGACCGCGCCGAGCGCGAGCGAGAACACGGTGAACGGCACCGCGAAGCGGTCGGCGAGGCGCACGACCGGCGCCCTCGACTCCGACGCCTGCGCCACGAGCGCCACGATCTGCTGGTACTGCGAGTCCGCCGCGGTCGCCTCGGCGCGCACCTCGACGGCGGTCTGCCCGTTCACCGACCCGCTCAGCACCCGGTCGCCCTGGCGTTTGTCGACCGGCACGCTCTCGCCGGTGAGCTGCGACTCGTCGACCGCGGTCGCTCCTGAGACGAGCACCGCGTCGACCGGCACGATCTCGCTCGGCCGGACGAGCAGCACGTCGCCCGGTCGCACGTCGTCGACGTGGACGTCGACGATGCCGTCGGCCTCGATGCGGTGCGCCCGCTGCGGGCTGCGCTGCAGCAGCGCGTCGAGTTCGCGCTTCGCCCGCCGGTTGGCGGAGTCCTCGAGCGCCTCGCCGCCCGTGAGCATGAGCACCACGACCAGCGCGGCCACGTACTCGCCGACGAGCACCGTGGACACGATCGCGACGATCGCCAGCACGTCCAGGCCCCAGTTGCCGTGCGCCAGCCGGCGGAGCATCCCGACCGCCTGCCACGCGGCGATCGCGAGCGCGTAGCCGCTGAAGAGCCACTGCACCGCCGCGCCCGCGCCGAACAGGGCGAGCACGATGCCGGCGAGCCCGACCGCGAGGGTGAGGGTCACCGCCCAGGAGCGCCGGGCCATCCGCACGAGGCGTGCCATGCTCCCATCCTGCCCGCCCCTCCCCCGCACCCCTGTACGCAATTCAGGAGCGCACTCGGCGTGTCGCGCGTGGGCCCGGCGTGTCGGCGCGACACGCCGGGCGCCGTCCTGAATTGCGCACCTGCGGATGGGGGCGCGGGGGGGCGGGGTGGGGTGGGGGCGGGGGTGGGGGTTAGGCGGCCAGGCGCGCCTGCAGGTTGGCGGCGATCGAGTTCAGGAACTCCTCGGTCGTCTGGTAGCCCTGCTCGGGGCCGACCAGCAGCGCGAGGTCCTTCGTCATCGCGCCGCCTTCGACGGTCTCGATGACGACCTGCTCGAGCGTCGACGCGAAGTCGATGAGCTCCTGGTTGCCGTCGAGCTTGCCGCGGTGCGCGAGGCCGCGCGTCCAGGCGTAGATCGAGGCGATCGGGTTCGTCGAGGTGGGCTTGCCCTGCTGGTGCTGACGGTAGTGGCGCGTGACGGTGCCGTGCGCCGCCTCGGCCTCGACGACCTTGCCGTCGGGCGTGGCCAGGACCGAGGTCATGAGGCCGAGCGAGCCGAAGCCCTGCGCGACCGTGTCGGACTGCACGTCGCCGTCGTAGTTCTTGCAGGCCCAGACGTAGCCGCCCTCCCACTTCAGCGAGGCGGCGACCATGTCGTCGATGAGGCGGTGCTCGTAGGTGAGGCCGGCCTCGTCGAACTTCGCCTTGAACTCGGTGTCGAACACCTCCTGGAACAGGTCCTTGAAGCGACCGTCGTAGGCCTTCAGGATCGTGTTCTTCGTCGACAGGTACACCGGGTAGTTGCGGGCCAGGCCGTAGTTCAGCGAGGCGCGCGCGAAGTCCTTGATCGACTCGTCGAGGTTGTACATGCCCATCGCGACGCCCGAGCCGGGCGACTGGAACACCTCGAACGACTGCGGCTCCGAGCCGTCCTTCGGGGTGAACGTCATGGTGAGGGTGCCCTCGCCCTCGAAGCGGAAGTCGGTGGCCCGGTACTGGTCGCCGAACGCGTGGCGGCCGACGATGATCGGCTTGTTCCAGCCGGGGACGAGCCGCGGGATGTTCGAGATGATGATCGGCTCGCGGAAGATCACGCCGCCGAGGATGTTGCGGATCGTGCCGTTCGGCGAACGCCACATCTTCTTCAGGCCGAACTCCTCGACGCGCGCCTCGTCGGGCGTGATCGTCGCGCACTTGACGCCGACGCCGTGCTTCTTGATCGCGTTGGCCGCGTCGACCGTGATCTGGTCGTCGGTCTCGTCGCGCTTCTGGATCGAGAGGTCGTAGTACTCGAGGTTCACGTCGAGGTACGGGTGGATGAGCTGGTCTTTGATGGCCTGCCAGATGATGCGGGTCATCTCGTCGCCGTCGAGCTCGACGACGGTGCCTTCAACCTTGATCTTGGACAAAGGGATGTCTCCTTGAGTGCGGGCGGGAAGTGAGCCCGTTCGTTGCGGGGCGCGGGAACCGGCGGTGGGCGTGAGCACGCCGCGGGCCAGTTTACCGCGTCGCGTGGATATCTCGACATCGAGACATCCGCGCGGGTCCTGCGACATCCGCTTGACCACCCGGGGCGGCCCTCGGTTAGGCTCGCTGCATGGCTGAGCTGCGACTCGAGGAACTGAACGCGTCGAACATCGTCGCGGCGAACACACTGTCGCTGAAGCCCGGCCAGGAGCAGTTCATCGCCCCGGTCACCTACTCGGCCGAAGCGTCGGTCGTGAATCCCGCGACCGCGTGGCAGCGCGTCGCGCTCTCGGGCGACCGGGTGGTCGGGTTCATCCACGGCAACTTCGACCCCGAGAACGCGCACGATTTCTTCCGGGCCTGCATCTGGCGCATCAACGTCGACGCCGACGTGCAGGGCAAGGGCGTGGGGCGGTTCCTCGCCGAGGCGCTCGCGAACGAGGCGGTGCGCCGCGGGTTCGACCGCATCACCGTGCTGTGGGAGCCGGGCGAGCTCGGCCCCGAGAAGTTCTTCCACAAGATCGGCTTCGTCGACGTGGGCGAGACCGCGTACGGCGACGTCATCGGCGCGCTGCAGCTGCAGGCCTAGCGGGCCGGATGCCTCACCCCGTCGGCTTCGTCGAGGCGGTGCTCGCGGTCGTCGCCGACATCCCGGCGGGGCGGGTCGCGACCTACGGCGACATCGCGGCGCTGCTCGGTTCGCGCGGTGCGCGCGCGGTCGGGCAGGTGATGGCCCGGTACGGCTCGGATGTCCCGTGGTGGCGCGTCGTCCGCGCCGGAGGCCGCCCGCCGGCGGGTCATGCCGAGCGGGCACGCGAGCACTATGCGGCCGAGGGCACCCCGCTGCATCCGACCGACGACGTCGACGGCTACCGCATCGACCTCGCGTCCGCACGCTGGCGGCCGTAGCCTCCCGAGCCAGCGGCCGGGCACCGCCCGGCACCGCCCGGCACCGCATCGCGCCCGGCCCGCAGCGGCCGGCGCCGCGGATCAGGGCAACGGGATGCGCACGGTGATGGTGGTGCCGGCCCCGGCCGGGCTGACCAGGTCGATGCGCCCCCCGACGGCGTCCACCCGGTCGCCGATGCCGAGCATGCCGGTGCCGGCCTCGAGCGACGCGCCGCCGCGCCCGTTGTCGCGCACGCTGAGCACGAGTTCGCCGTCGACCACGTGCGCCCGGATCCAGGCGCGGGTCGCCTCGGAGTGCTTGGCGACGTTGGCGAGCGCCTCGGCGATCGCGAAGTACGCGGTGGTCTCGATGATCTCGGGCAGCCGGCCCTCGGCCTGCACGTCGACCTCGACGGGGATCGGGCAGCGGCCGGCGAGCTCGGGCACGGCGAGTGCGAGCCCGCCCGACGAGAGCAGGCTCGGGTGGATGCCGTGCGCGAGTTCGCGCAGCTCCCGCAACCCCTGGTTCAGGATCTCGATCGCCCGGTCCAGTTCGTGGGCGAGGTCGGCGTCACCGAGCTCGGTCGCCCGGTTCGCCGCGATGCGCAACCGCATGCCGAGCAGCACGAGCTGCTGCTGGGCTCCGTCGTGCAGGTCGCGCTCGATGCGCCGCCGCGCCTCGATGCCGGCCTCGACGATGCGCTGGCGCGACTGACGCACCTGGTCGAGGGTGCGCTCGACCTCGGATCGCAGCCGCCCGTTGTCGACCGAGAGCCGGAGAGCGCTCGACACGCCCTCGAGCAGGCGCATGTTCTCGGTGAGCACGCGGTCGTGACGGATGAGCGCGATCGGCACGCCCTGCGGCGACGCGACCGGCAGCATGCTGTGCGTGCCGCGCGGGTCGGAGTCCGCCGGGCTGATCGGCACGCCCTGCGCGTCCTCGTAGCGCCCGCGCTCCTCGTCCCACCAGAAGACGCGGACCGAGTCGTCGCGCAGGGTTCGTGCGAGCGATTCCGCCCAGAGGCCGCGGTCGGCGCCCTCGCGGGTGATGCGCATGAGGTCGGCGACCCGCGAGCGCATGTTGCCGGCGTGCGCGACGCCGGCGACGTAGCTCACGGGCACCGACGCGATCGCCAGCAGCGACACGGTCTGCAGCACCGTCTCGCTGGTGGTGGACATCGCGTACACGATCGCCTGCGCGGCGAGCGTGGTCACCCAGGCCAGCAGCGCCACCGGCATCAGGAACGCGACCGCGCGGGCGGGCACGCTCCCCCGCATCCAGCGCACGAGCAGCCGCACCGCGATCGCGAACGCGAGCGCGACGCCGATGAACCGGTACGTGTAGTCGCCGATCGTGAACAGCAGCGGCGCGTCGGCGACCTGGTACGGGTTGGGCGCGCACTCGCACGGCACGTCGCCCGGGCCGGCGAGCAGCAGCACGCCGAGGAGGTTCACCACCGAGGCCGACAACGCGATGCCCGCGACCCACCGCCCGAACCGGTCGTCGAGCCAGCCGCGCGGGTAGACGAGCACGAGGATGCCGGCCACCACGGCCCAGCCGAGGTCGATGCCGCGCACGATCGGCCACAGCCAGCCGACGTCCTCGATCACCCGGTAGAAGGACTGCGGGATCCACAGCACCACGAACAGGATCATCAGCCGCGACGGCAGCCGGGTGGGGCCGATCCGCCAGGCGACGCCGGCGCAGACGGCGAACACGATCGGCACCGCGGCGTGCATCGTGGCGTACGACACCTCGCCGCGTTCGGCGGCCGGGGTGGCGAGGAATCCCGACACCTCCATCGCGAGGCTGAGCGCGATCGCCCCCGCGATGACCGCGCTGCGGCGCACGATCCGGCCGTTCCGGCCGGGGGCCATCAGCGTTCGCCGAGGAGCGTGAGCACGGCGAGCACGCGACGGTGGTGCTCGGGAGACTCCTCGAGATCGAGTTTCTGCAGGATGCTGCGCACGTGCGTCTCGACCGTCTTCAGGCCGAGGAAGAGGGTCTGCGCGATGCCGCCGTTGGAGTAGCCCTGCGCCATGAGCTCGAGCACCGAGCGCTCGCGTTCGGTGAGGCGCGCGAGCGGGTCGTCCGCGCGGGTGCGCTGCACGAGCTGTTCGACGACCTCGGGGTCGACGACCGAGCCGCCCGAGACGACGGTCTCGATGGCGCGCACGAGGGTCTGCGGCTCCGAGACGCGCTCCTTCAGCAGGTAGCCGGTGCCGCTGCCGGCGCCCATGACGCGCACCGCGTACTCGGGGGTCGCGTACATCGACAGCAGCAGCACGCCGACCTGCGACTGCTCGGCGCGCAGCGTCTCGAGCGCGATGATGCCCTCGTCGCGGTACGACGGCGGCATCCGGATGTCGAGCACCGCGGCATCCACCCCGCCGGCGTGCACCGCGTCGACCAGTTCGTCGCCGGTGCCGACCGAGGCGACGACCTGGATGCCGCCCGACTCGAGCACCTTCTGGATGCCCTCGCGCAGCAGCAGCGCGTCGTCGGCGATCGCGACTCGGAGCGGTGCTGTGTCGGTCTCCGGCATCTGATCTCACTCCGATCGCTGCGCGCACGCGCCACCCCGGGATCATCCCCGTTGCAACGTGAGGATACCGGCCTTCGGCGCGGCCGGACAGTGCAGGGCCCGACCCGCGTTCAGGGGACACCCGGTCGGCCACCGCTCGGGGGCGCGGCGGCCGCTCGCCCGCCCGCGCCCCTGCTCAGGGCGCGCACCGGTGCGCCCGCCGCCCCGGCGTGCCACACTCGGAGCCATCGGGCCGCGCGGATCGGCGGCCATCGCATGCGCCACCTGCCGAGAGGACCCCATGGCCGCAGCCGCTTCCCCGCGCCGCGAACGACGCCGCGTCCGGGTCGTGTTCCTGCCGCCCGGCCGCTCGATCGCGCAGGAGTGCGCCGCGATCCGCGCGCGCACCGGTCACGAGCCGCTGCCGTCGGCGACGCGGACGCTGCGGATCGCGCTCGCGATGCGCGGCGGGGTGAGCCTCGCGGTCTGGATCGGCGGAGTCGCCGCCGAGGTCGACCTGCTGCGTCGCATCCGTCTCGTGGACGTCGGCGACGAGACGTGGGCGATCGTGCCGTGCTCGCGGGGCGCCGAGCCGTCGCCCGCGATCGAGCGGCGCGTCGCCGAGTACGCCGCCCTGCTCGATCTCGCCGGCTACGACCGCGTCGAGGTCGACCTGCTCGCGGGCGCCAGCGCGGGCGGGCTCAACGCCGTCGTGTACGCGGTCGCCCAGCGGGCCGGCATGTCGCTCGACGGGCTGCTGCGCACGTGGAGCACGGTCGGCGGGTTCTGGGGCCTGCTGAACGAGCCCGGCGAGCGCGGCATCCTCGCCATCATGCGCGGCGAGGGGTACTTCCGGCGGCGGGTGCGCACCGCGCTCGGCGACCTGTACCTGGCACGCGGCGGGCACGACGACCTGGTGGCCGAGCACGTCAGCGTCGAACTCTCGACGACCGTCATCGACGCGCAGGACGAATACGAAGAGGATGCCTCGGACGGCCGCGGGCACTTCCACTTCGTCGGCAGCGACCGGCACCACCTCGACAACCTCATCCCCCGGCGCGGCGCGCCCGACTATCCGGGCAAGCTCGCCGACGACCTCGAACAGCTCTGGCAGCTCGCGCTCGCGGCCCGTTCGACGTCGTCGCTCGCGGGCGGCTTCGAGCCTGCCCGCATCCCGTCGACCGAGTGGCCGGGGCCGGGCGACGCCGATCTGCCGGGCGACCCGGCCGCAGCCGATCCGCCGCCGCCCGAGCCCGGCACCGTCGCCGAGCGCGGCGACCTGCGGTTCGCGTTCGCGGTGCACCGGGCCCGCCGCGGCGAGCCGTACCGGGTGATCGACGGTGCGGTGTTCGACAACGTGCCCATCGACCGCGCCCTGCGGGCGGCGAAGCTGCTGCCGTCGGGGCGGCTCGCCGATCGCACGCTGCTGTTCCTCGACCCCGAGCCCGACCCGCCGCTCGGCGGCCCGGCGCCGTGGGATCCGGGTGCGTCGCGGTACTTCCGCGCGATCGGGGCGATGCTCTCGCGCAGCTTCCGGCGCGAGTCGGTCGCGCACGAGGCCGCCGAGCTCGGCCGGTTCAACGGGCAGCGGCTCGTGGAGGACGGCCGCCGGCTGAGCGGGGCGGCGCTCGCGGCGGGCGCGGCCACGACCCTCGAGGCGGTGCGCGAGCGCCGGCGCGCCTACGTGCGATCGCTCGGCGCGCAGGTCGCCGAACAGCTCGGCGACGCGCTCGCCCAGCCCTCGCTCTGGCAGTTGCACAGTCCGGGCCGCCGACGGCGGGCGTATCCCCCGATCGACCGGCAGTCGCTCGGCGTGCTCCAACGTCGGGCGGAAGCCCACTGGGTCGACCTCGCCGACGACGCCGCCCGGTGCGACGCGACCCTCGCCGGACCCGTCGCCCTCACCGATGCCGCGAACTGCGTGCTCGCGTGGGCGCGCGCGCTCGAAACGGTTCCGGATGCCCCGGGCTCCCGCCGCGGGCTGGTGCTCGCCTCGGTGCGACGCGCGGGGTACGCGGCACTCGTCGACGCCACCGGCAGCCGCGACGCACTCGTCGAGCAGGTGCTGCTCGATCGCCTGCGCCGGCTCGGCCCGCGGGACGCGCCGACCGTGGCCGACGCCGACCGTTGGCTCTCGGGCTGGACGGCGACCGAGCACGAGATCCGCACCGCCCCGCACTGGCGTGCGCTGGATTCCGCCCTGACGGACCTCGTGCACCGCAGCGCCGAGGTCGAGCGCGAGGCATCCGACCGCGGCGAAGCCCCGCCCGAGCCGTGGGCATCGTCGCCGTGGCGCGCGGTGCACCGGGTCGCCGGCTCGCTCTCCGCCGTCGATCTCGCGCCGCTCATGAACGCCGGCGGCGTGCCGCCCTCGCTCTCGCAGGTGACGTACTGGGCGATCGGCGTCGACGAGGAGCCGGCGAACCCGCGCGCGTACACCGCACTGCTCGACGACAAGTTCCATACCCGGCTGCAGACGCTGCTGCGCACGCCGCGGCTGTCGGCGACGCGCATCGCCGACGACCTGCGGACGCCCGAGGCGGTGCCGCTCGACCGGCAGACCAAGCTCGCGGGGTACGGCGTCGGCAACTTCCTCGGGTTCCTCGCCGCCGAGTGGCGGGTGAACGACTGGTGGTGGGGCCGGCTCGACGGGTCGGCCGGGCTGGTCAGGTACCTGGGCCGCGAGCTGCCGGCCGACGAGGTCGCCGATCGCGTGCGGCGGGTGCAGGGCACGGTGCTGGAGCAGGCCGACGAGCCGCGCTACCGAGAGCAGTCGCCGTTCGACGGCGCGGTCGGCGGGGATGCGGAGCGGCAGGCGACGACCTCGAGCGCGGATGCCTCGCCGGCGCGATCTGCGCGTGCCGATGCGGCGGCGGCTCGTGAGGGACGGCGCGCCCGGGGGGCATCCGGAGCCGCGGAGCCGGACGGAGCGGCACCCGACCCCGTGGCTGCGCCGCTCTCCCGGACGGTCGCGCCCGACGCGCCCGACGACGCCGACCGGCTGCGGGCGCGCATGCGCGCCGGAACCGACACGCTCTGGAACCTCGCCCCGTCGTACCGGTTCGCGCTCGCCTCGCGCGCGCTGCGCCAGCTCGACCGCGCCGCCCGACCGGCGAACCGCGTGGTGCTCGTGGTGATGCAGCTCGTGCTCGCCGTACTGCGGCCCGTCTTCGTGGTGCTGCCGACCGCGGCCGATCCGGCGCGGCTCGCCGCCGTGGCCGGCATCGTCGCCGCGGCGGCCTGGCTGCTCACCTGGACGACCTTCGCACCCTCTGCGCTCGCGGTCGGCGTGGCCTGGTCGGTGCTCGGCGTGGTGGTCGTCTCGCTCGGCATCGGCGTCGCCCGCGGATTCGCGCGGTGGGCGGCGGTGGCGCGGGCGCTGCCCGACGGCGACCTGCGGCGCCAGGTCTCCGACGCCCGCCGGCACGCGATCGGCCCGACCCTGCGCTACGGCCTCGTCGCCCTCGCGAGCCTCGCGCCGCTGTGGATCGCACTCGCCCGCGTGAACCTCGTGATGATCGTGCTGTGCGCCGGCGTGACCGTTGTGCTCGTCGCCCTCTCGGTGCGATCGACGAGCGCGGCCCGACGCACGACCGTGCGCGGCCGGCGCATCCGCAGCGCGGGCCTGCTCGCCGTCTTCGCGCTGCTCGGCGGCGTGCTGCCCGCGCTGCAGCTCGCCGCCGCGCAGTGGCCGGCCGGCGTGCCCGACTGGGTCGAACGGGTGCTGCAGCCGCCGCTCGCCTCGGATCTGCCGATCCTCACGGTCTGCGCGATCCTCGCCGCGTTCACCCTCACGGTGGGCTGGCTGCCCGTGCGGTTCGGACGTGCCGCGCGCACCCGCTCGAACGGCATCGACTGGATGTCGCTCCCCCTGATCGCGAGCGCGTACTCGCTGGCGGCGGGCCTCGTCGTCGACCTCGCGCTGTCTGGGCTCGACCCGCTGCCGCGCACGTCGGTCGCCGTCGTCGTCTTCATCCTCGTCTGGGGCAACCTCGTGTGGTGGCTGCCCGAGGCGCGCCGCCGCGAGCTGCCCCGCGGCGACGGCCTGGTGCGGACGCCGCTGCGCTCGCGCCGCTGACCGCCCGCAGTTGTCCGGTGCCCCCGGCCCCGGCCCCAGGCCCCGGCCCGGCCCCGGCCCCGGCGCCCGGCCCCGGCCCCGGCTCGTGCCGCTGCGCCACTTCGGCGGCCTCTGCGCCAGCCGATGTGGCGCGGAGGTTGCCGACGTGGCGCGCGCGAGGAGCGGCGCGGGCGCGCGCCGGGCACGGCGCCGGCGGGGGCGGGCGCGCGCCGGCGCGCGCGGGCGGGCGCCGGCGGGGGCGGGCGGGGGGCGGGCGGGCGGGCGGGCGGTCGCGACCCGGGCGCGGGGGCGCGCGGCACTACACGAGCGAGTCCTTCCAGGCCGAGTGCAGGGCCGCGAACCGGCCGCCGCCGCCGATGAGCTCGTCGGGCGAGCCGTCCTCGACGATGCGGCCGTGCTCCATCACGAGCACCCGGTCGGCGATCGCGACCGTCGAGAGCCGGTGCGCAATGATGACCGCGGTGCGCCCTGCGAGCAGGGTCTGCAGCCCGTCCTGCACGGCGCGCTCGCTCGGGATGTCGAGCGAGCTCGTCGCCTCGTCGAGGATGAGCACGGCCGGGTTCGCGAGGAACGCCCGCGCGAACGAGATGAGCTGGCGCTGCCCGGCGCTCACCCGGCCTCCGCGTTTGTTCACGTCGGTGTCGTAGCCGTTCGGCAGCGACTCGATGAACTCGTGCGCACCGACGGCCTTCGCCGCCCGCACGATCTCGGAGAGCGGGGCATCCGGCCGGCCCAGGCCGATGTTGTCGGCCACCGACCCGCTGAACAGGTACGCCTCCTGGGTGACCATGACGATCGCGCGCCGCAAGTCCTTCGGGTGCAGCCGCGCGAGGTCCACGCCGTCGAGGCTCACCGTTCCGGTCGACGGGTCGTAGAAGCGAGCGATGAGCTTCGCGAGCGTCGACTTGCCGGCACCGGTCGACCCGACGAGCGCGACGGTCTGGCCCGCCGGGATCTCGAGGTCGAAGCGCGGCAGGATGACCCGGTCGGGCGTGTACGCGAACTCGACGCCGTCGAAGCGCACGTCGCCCGATGCCGTCCAGAGGTCGACCGGCTCGGACGGGTCGGGCACGCTCGGCTCCTCCTCGAGCACGCCCGAGATCTTCTCGAGCGCGCTCGCCGCCGACTGGTACGAGTTGTAGAACATCGCGAGCTCTTCCATGGGGTCGAAGAACCGCTTGGTGTACAGCACCGCGGCCAGCAGCACGCCGACCTCGATGCCGCCGTCGACGACGCGGAACCCGCCGATGAGCAGTACCGCCGCGACCGCTGCGTACCCCATGAGGTTGAGCAGCGGGTTGTAGATCGCGAACAGCCCGAGCACGCGCGCGTTCACGTCGCGGTAGTCCTCGACGAGTTCGCCGAACTCGCGCTCGTTGCGCGACTCCTTGCGGAACGCCTGCACCGCCCGGATGCCGGTCATGGTCTCGACGAACTGCACGATGAGCTTCGCGCTCGCCACCCGCGAGCGGCGGAAGTACGCCTGCGAGCGCAACTGGAACCAGCGGGTGAGGAACGCCAGCGGCACGAGCGCCGCGAGCAGCACCAGCCCGCTCAGCCAGTCGAGCCAGACCAGCGCGATCGCGGTGAACACCATGTAGAGCACGCCGCGGATGAGCTGGTTGATGCCCTCGTCGAGAAGCTCGCGGATCGCGTCGAGGTCGCTCGTCTGGCGCGAGATGATGCGGCCCGACGTGTACGACTCGTGGAACTCGAGCGAGAGCTTCTGCGTGTGCAGGAACACCCGCGTCCGCAGGTCGATGAGCACGGCCTGGCTGATCCGCGCCGCGAGCCGGATGTACGCCGCGATGAGGAACGCGCCCACGGCACCGGTGAGCAGGTAGGCGAGGCCGGCGAGGCCCACCGGCATCCAGTCCTGCGCGAGCAGCGCCGGAAGCCCCTGGTCGATGCCGAATGCGATGATCGCGGGCCCCGCGACCTGCGCGGCCGTGGAAACGACGACGATCGCGAGCGTCGCCCACAGCAGCCGCCGCACGGGGTGCAGCAGCGAGCCGAGCAGCCGCAGGCTGCGGATGCGCAGCGCCTTCGACTCGGCCTTCGTGTACTCGTGGCGTTCTTCGCCCTGCACGCCGATCACCGTGCTCATCGGATCGCCTCCTTCCGGTCGTCGTCGAGCAATCGGTCGGATGCCTCGGCCTCCGCGCGCCGCTCGTCCTCTTCGAGGCTGGAGATGACGTACCGGTAGTGCTCGGACTCGCGCAGCAGCTCGGAATGGGTGCCGACCGCCGTGATGCGCCCCTCCTCGAGCAGCGCGACCCGGTCGGCGAGCATCACGGTCGACGGGCGGTGCGCCACGATCAGCGCCGTGGTCTCGGCGAGCACCGTGCGCAGCTCTGCCTCGACCCGCGCCTCGGTGGCGACGTCGAGCGCCGACAGGGGGTCGTCGAGCACCAGCACCGACGGCTTCGCCGCGACGGCGCGCGCGAGCGCGAGCCGCTGCCGCTGCCCGCCCGAGAGGCTCATGCCCTCTTCGCCGACCTTCGTGTCGACGCCGTCGGGCAGGTCGTACGCGAAGCCGGCCTGCGCGATGCGCAGGGCCTCGTCGAGCACCCGCTCGGCCTCGGCGGCGACCGCGGGGTCGGCGTCGGCTGCCTCGCGGCCGAGTTCGGGGCGGCCGAGCAGCACGTTGTCCCGCACCGACGCCGAGAACAGCGTCGCGTCCTCGAAGGCCATCGCGATGTGACGCCGCAGTTCGTCGCGCGTGAGCGCGCGGACATCCACGCCGTCGATCGTGACCGAACCGTCGGTGACGTCGTAGAGCCGCGTCGTGAGCGCGGTCATGGTCGTCTTGCCCGAACCGGTGAGTCCGACGAGCGCCATCGTCTCCCCCGGCTGCAGGACGAGGTCGACGCCGTCGAGCAGGTCGCCGAACCGGTCGGGCGAGTCCTGGTACCGGAAGTGGACGTCGTTGAACGCGAGCTCGCCGCGCGGGCGCTCGACCGCGGCGGCGCGCTCGGGGTCGGTGATCTCGTTCTCGGTGTCCATGATGTCGAAGAACCGGTCGGTCGCGGTGCGCGCGTCGAGCGAGAACGCGAGCAGGAACCCGATCGACTCGATCGGCCAGGCGAGCACCGCCGCGGTCGCGAAGAACGCGACGAGCTGGCCCACCGAGAGCTGCCCCTGCGAGGCCATCCAGACGCCGAGTGCGAGGCAGATCGACAGCGCGACGGCGGGCACGATGAGGATCCACACCCAGATGTTCGCGTCGAGCCTGGCCTTCTCGATCTCGGTCGAGCGCAGCGACTCGGCCTGCTCGCGGAACGAGCGCAGCGCGTGCTTGCCGCGGCCGAAGGCCTTCAGCACGCGGATGCCGTGCACCGACTCCTCGACCATCGTCGCGAGGTCGCCCGACTGATCCTGGCTGCGGCGGGCCACCTCGGAGTAGCGCCCTTCGAAGCGGTAGCCGACGATCCAGAGCGGCACGGCGCAGGCGAGGAACACGATGCCGAGCACCCAGCTCATCGAGATGAGGATCACGGCACCGGCGACGAGCACCAGCAGGTTGCCGACGAGCAGGATGAGCCCGAACGCGAGCCAGCGCCGGATGAGCCCGAGGTCGCTGACCGCGCGGGAGAGGAGCTGGCCGCTCGGCCAGCGGTCGTGGAAGCTGACCGGCAGGTCCTGGAGGCGCGCGTAGAGCGCGTTGCGCATCCGCGCCTCGATCTTGGTCGTCGGCCCGATCACGAGCCAGCGCCGCAGCGCGAACATGGCGGCCTCGGCGGCGCCGAGCCCGAACACGAGCAGCGCGAGCGGCACCACCTGGTCGCGCTCGCCGTGCGCGAGCGGGCCGTCGACGATCTGCTCGAGCACCTGCGGCACGGCGAGCGCGATGAGCTGCGCGGCGAGATAGGCGAACATGCTGCCGACGATGGCGGGCATCGCCGGGCCGACGAAGGTGTGCAGGCGCCAGAGCGTGCGAACGGCGCCGAGGCGCGGCGCGGCCTGCTGGTCGGAGGGCGGGTGCTGGTGGTCGTGCGCGGTGGTCACGCGGAATCCTTCCGGAATGGCGGTCCGGTCGTGCGCGGCAGCGCGCAGCGGTCGGACGAAGAGCGGGATCGAGTATCGCGAACGGTCGCGAGGGCGGTCGACGGATGCGTCGCACCGATGGAGTTCGGGGCCGGAGCCGGTCCGGCGAGACGGTGGGCGGCGGCTACCCGGCGTATTCGACGTGCGCGAGGCGACGGCGCGCAGAGCCGAAAACCGCCGTGGTAGGGGCGTCGGTGTCGGCAATCTGCATGGTGTCCTCCAGCGTCTTCATCGATCGGCTTCGCGGATCGCGCGCAGCCAGCCCTTCAGACTATGGGTGTCGGGCGATTGCACGCAACATCCCCTCCGGGCATAGGCTGGCCCGCATCGTCTCCGCCCGACCCTCGTTCCTTCCCGGGCGGTCACCCCGACGACGAGGAGACCCGGGTGTCATCCGCTCGCATCGCGACCGCGCGCGCTCGCGCGCGGGCCGGTGTCCTCGGCGGGGTCGCGCTGATCTCGTTCCTCGCCGCGTTCACGACGGGTGCGCTGGCTGACTGGACGGCGACGGCGCCGCCCACGGCGATCGGCGCGGAGCTCGCATCGGTCGACGGCCGGGCGGGCGCGGTGCGCTGGCAGACTCGGCTCGCGGCGGATGCTTCGGAGCAGGCTGCGGCCGCGGCATCCGTGCTCGATCGCGAGGTCGCCGCCCACGGCGCGACCTGGGCGCGCTCGGTGGCGTCCGCGGCGGTCGCGGTCGGCGGCGCGGCCGCGACGGCGGATGCCTCGGGGCTGGTGCTGCTCGCCGACCCCGACCTGCCCGAGCGCGCGGAACTCGTCGCCGGCGACTGGGGCGCGGGCGCGGCGGAGGGCGCACTGCAGGCCGGCGCCGCCGAGCGGCTCGGCGTCACCGTCGGCGACGTGCTCGCCGTCGGGGACGACGCGGCACCGGTCACGGTGACCGGTCTCTGGCAGGCGGCCGACCCCACCGATCCGGCCTGGTTCGGCGACCCGTTCGCCGCCGCCGGCGCCGAGGGCGACGCGGTGGGGCCGCTGCTCGTCGACGAGTCCGTGCTCGCCGAGGTGCCCGCCGCCGTGTTCGCGCGGTGGACCGCGACCGTGCCGCCCGGTCGTGCCGACCTGGACGCGCTGCGCGCGCTCGGCGCATCGATCCCCGACGTCGCGCCGGCGCTGCAGGACGACCCGGCGATGGGCGACACCGGCATCGCCGAGGCGGGCGACCTGGACTCGACGCTCGCACGGCTGCTGGTCGCCGCCGCCGCGGCGCGCGCGATCTCGCCGCTGCCGCTCGCCCTCGCCGCGATCGCCGCAGTCGCGGCCCTCTGGCGACTCGCGGCGCTGCTCGCCGAGTCGCGCCGCGGCGAGACCGTGCTGCTGCGGGCCCGCGGCGCCACCGCGAACCGGCTGGCGGCGAGCACCGCGGCGGAGGCCGTGTGGGCGTCGCTGCCCGCTGCGGCGGTCGGCGCGCTGCTCGCCGAGGCACTGCTCGGGTTCGTGCGCCCCGGCGAGCCGCGGGCGTCGACGGCGGCGTGGGCTGCCGCGGGCGCGGTCGTCGCCGTGGCGGTCGCGTTGCTCGCCGGCGTGGCGCGTCGTGGCGCCCGTCGCCCGCTCGTGCGGGGCGCCGGCGACGAACCGGGGCGGGCGGCCCGTGGCGGCGCCATCGGCGGCACGGTGCTGCTGGTCGCGCTCGCGGGGCTCGCACTGTGGCGGCTCCTCTCGCTCGGGTCGCCGCTCGTCGTCGGGCGCGACGGGGTGAACGTCGACCCGCTCGCCGCCTCGGCGCCGGTGCTCGTGCTGCTCGCGCTCGCGCTCGTGGCCCTCGTGCTCTCGCGGCCCGCCGGCGCCGTCGCGGCGCGGGCCGCCGCACGCCGCCCCCGGCTCTCACCCGCACTGCCGATGCGTCGGCTCGCGCGCGCCCCCGAACTGTACGCCGCCGCGACGCTCACCACGGTGATCGGCGTCGCATCCCTCACGCTCGCCGCGGCGCTCGCCGGCGCCTGGCACGCGACCGATGCCCGCGCCGCGGCCCTGCGCACCGGCGGCGACGTCCGCGTCGAGCTCGCGGGCCGAGCCCTCGTCACGGGAGCCGACCCGCTCGCGTCCGCCGCCCCGTTCGCCGACCTGGCCGGGGTCGATGCCGACATGCCGGCGCTGCGCACGGAGGTCCGGGTCGGGTCCGATGCGCGCGAACTCGTCGCCGTGGACGCCGCGAGCCTGGCTGCGATCACCGGCGACCTGCCCGGCACGGCGCAGGCCGCCGGACTCGCCTCCGCCGCCGAGGAACCCGGCGGCATCCCGCTGCCCGAGGGAGCCGGTCGCCTCGCCGTCGACGTCACGGTCGCCGCGGTCTCCGCCGCGCCGGGCGAGATCGCCGTGTCGGCGTGGCTGCTCGGGCCGCACGGGGCCGCGACCGTGCTCGACCTCGGCGGGGTGCCGCTCGCGGCCGGCGGCGGGAAGCTCAGCGCCGCGCTGCCGTCCGCGCCGGGGCTCACGCTGATCGGCATCGAAGCTCGTCGCCCGAACGTCGAGGGCGCGGGCGACCCGCGCGTGACGGTCGTGGGCGTGCAGGTCGACGGTTCGCCCCTCGCCGACGCCCCGACCGGCGACATCGAGCTGTCGGCCCGCACGCCGTCGGGCCGTGTCGTGGCCGCGACCGTCGACGGCCCCGTCCCGGTGGTGCTCGACGCCGGGCTCGCGGCCGCCATCCTCGCCGACCCGGGCGACGAGTTCGACTTCCGCATCGTCGCGGGCGGCTCGGAGGTGCATGCGCTCGTCATCGCGACCGCGCCGGCACTGCCCGGCGGCGGCGCGATCCTCGCCGATCTCGGCGCGACGCAGGCCGCCGCGTTCGGCGCGGGCGGCGGGGTGCCCGAGCACGCCGAACGCTGGCTGGCGAGCGAGTCGCCCGAGCAGGTCGCCGACACGCTCGACCGGGAACAACCTCTGCCGCTGTCGGCATCCACGCGCACCGATGCGTCGACCGAGGGCGTCGTCGGACCCGCCGTCGATGCGCTCGCGTGGGGCGCCGCGGGCGCCGTCGCCTTCGCGATCGCCGCGTTCGCCGCCCTCGTCGCCGCGATCGGGCGATCCCGCGCGGGCGAGCTCGCGGTGCTGCGCGCGCTCGGGATGCCCGCTCGCGCGCAGGGCCGGTCCCGGTTCGCCGAGCTCGCGGTCGCCGCGGTCGGTGCGATCGCCGGCGGCCTCGTCGTCGGACTCGGGGTCGCGGCGCTCGTGGTGCCCGTGCTGGCCCGCGCCGCCGTACCCGGGGCGCGCGAAACCCTGCTCGTGTCGGGCGGCGGCGAATGGGCCTGGCTGCTCGGCGCGGTCGTCGTGACGGCACTGCTCGCCCTCGGGGTCGCGGCCGCGTCCGCCGCGACCACCGCGGCGCGGGCTCGACACGCCGTCCGGCACGGAGAGGAGGCATCGTGAACGCGCCGGTCGCGCACACCCGCCGCTCGCGTCGGTCCTCCGCCGGGCTGCGCTGGCGTGCGTTCGCGGCCGCGCCCGTGGCATCCATCTCGCTCGCCCTGCTCGTCTCCGGAGCCGCGCTGCTCGCCGTCGCCGCGCCGCGCGCCGTCGAGAACCTGCACACCGCCGCCCTGGACGCGCGCCTCGCCGCGGCATCGCCCACCGAGCTCGACCTGCAGACCGCGACCCGCGACCGCCCGCAGCTCGGCCCGCCGACGCAGCCGACCACGCTCGACCCCGACGTCGACGCGGCGTGGGGCGCCCAGGAGGAGCGGCTCGTCGCGCTGCGCGATGCCCTCCCCGAGCCGTTGCGGAGCACGATCGGCGACCCCCTCGCCGTCGTCACCGTCAACCCGCAGATCGCCGGAGTGCCCGGCTCGGGCGGCGGCGGCCCGGTCTACCGGATCGAACTCGCCGCCGACCCCCGCCTGCGATCGCACGTCGACCTGGCCGACGGGGCATGGCCCGAGGTGCCCGCGCCGCCGCCGCCCGCGCCGCCGGCGCCGACGCCGGAGCCCGGGGAGTACCTGTTCATCGACACCACGCCCGAGCCGCTGCCCGGCCCCCTCGACGTCGTGCTCGACACCGTCGTCGCCGCCGACCTGAACTGGCGCGCGGGCGAGGTGCGCGAGATCGTGGCGCCGAACGGCACCCTCGCGGTGCGGCTGACCGGCACGTTCGAACCGGTCGACGCCGAGGCCGGACTTTGGTCGCACCTACCGACCGCGTTGCACGCTTCGGTCGCCGACAACGGGCTCGGCCCGCCCGAGTACACCGCGACCGCGTTCATGGATCCGCTCGCCTGGCCCGTGATCGCCGACCAGCCGCTGCCGATCACCCTGTCGACCTGGCTCCCGGTGCGCACCGAGGCGATCCGGTCGGGCGACTCCGTCGAGATCGAGACCCAGATCGACGAGTTCGAGAGCACCGGGCATGCGCTCGGCGACGGCAGCTGGACGGGCAACTACGCGACCGTCGGCCAGGTCGCGTTCGCGAGCGGGCTGCCGCCGCAC
Source organism: Agromyces larvae (assembly GCF_022811705.1). NCBI lineage: Bacteria > Bacillati > Actinomycetota > Actinomycetes > Micrococcales > Microbacteriaceae > Agromyces > Agromyces larvae. The sequence continues at coordinate 2,059,224 of NZ_CP094528.1, forward strand.
CTCGCCGCGCAGCGGGCCGAGTCGACCGCCGTCGACGCGGTGCTGGCGACGGTGGCGTCGGGCCCCATCGGGGTGCTCGTCGCGGTCATCGTGCTGGGCGCCAGGGTCGTGTTCGAGCGTCGCCGGGCCGGGCTCGAGCTCGCCGCCGCGCGCGGGGCGAGCACGGCCTGGCTGCGCGGCGCGCTCGGCGGCGAGGGCCTCGCGATCGGGATCCCCGCGGCGCTCGCCGGCGGTGCGGTCGCGCTCCGGCTCACCCCGGGCCAGACGACCTGGGGCGGATGGCTCGTGGCCGCCGTGTTCGCACTCGCCCCGGCGGTGCTGCTCGTCACCGCGGCACCGGCCCTCACGCCGCTGCGTCGTGCGCGCGCCGACCTCGGTCGCCGGCCCAGCCGGTTGCGCTGGGTGTGGGAGGCGCTGGTGCTCGTCGTCACCGCGGTCTCGGTCGGCCTGCTGCTCGTCCGCGGCCCCACGGCGACCGGCATCGACCCGCTGCTGGCCGCGGTGCCGCTGCTCATCGCGCTCTCAGGCTGCGTCGTGGTGCTGCGGTGCTACCCGGTGCCGCTCGCCGCGGTGGTGCGGCGGGCGAAGGCGGGGCGTGGGCTCGTCGCCTTCCTCGGGTCGGCTCGGGCCCTGCGGGACCCGTCGGCGGGGCTCGTGCCGGTGCTCGCGGTGGTCGTCGGCGTCGCGGTCGCGGTGAGCTCGGCGATCGCGCTCACGACCGTGCGCACGGGAGCCGCGAGCGCGTCGTCGGCGACGGTGGGCGCCGACGCGAGCGTCTCGGGGGTGCCGCTGACGAAGGCGCAGCTCGAGCAGTTCCGCGACGTGCCGGGGGTCGAGGCGATCGCGCCCGTGTACTCGACCACGCCCGTGTACCTCGGGCTCGACGGGAAGCTCCAGCCGACGACCCTGATCGTGGTCGACGTCGCGGAGATGTCGGCGGTGCAGGCGGGCCGCGAGGGCGTGCTCGACCTGCCCCGCGAACTCGCCCGCGAGGTCGCCGACGGCGACGCGGTGCCGGTGCTGACCTCCGCCTCGGTGGCCGAGCAGATCGCCGACGCCGCGCAGGCCGAGATGGACGACGCCGAGATGGACCTGCTCGCCGCCGTCGACGGGCGCACCGCGTTCTCGCCGCGTCCGAACTGGATCCTCATCGACCGCGTCAACGCCGACCCGTTCACCTCGACCCTCGTCCCCCGGACGGTGCTGGTGCGGTTCGCCCCCGGCGCCGATCCCGCCGCGGTCACGGCGGAGCTCGGCGAGATCGCCGGCCCCGGGGCATCCGTGCGCACCCCCGACGAACTGACCGCCGACCTGCTCGACCGGCCGAACGCGCGCGGGCTCGAGGCGGGCCTCATGATCGCGATCGCGCTCACCAGTCTGCTCACCGCCCTGGCGCTCGTGCTCGCCCTCGTCGTCGGGCGCCCCGCGCGCGAACGGCTGCTCCCCCTGCTCGCGACCCTCGGCCTGCGTCGCCGCGGCGAGCGCGGACTGGTCGCCTGGGAACTCGGCCCGATGATCGTCGCGGCCGTCGTCGTCGGCACCGCGCTCGGCATCGCGATGCCGTACGTGGTGCTCGCCGGCATCGATCTCGCCTCGTTCACCGGGGGCGACCGCCAGCCCGCGATCACGATCGACTGGGTGCTCGTGGGCGCGGTGCTGGCGGGCGCGATCGTCGTGGCCGCGGTCGCGGCGTGGGCGGCGTCGACGCTCGGCGGGCGCGTGGGCGCCGCTCGCGCGCTGCGCAAGGAGGAGGAAGGATGACCCTCGTGGCAGACGGATCCCCGCACATCCTGTGCGTCGACCTGGTGCGCATCTTCAGCGCCGACGGCGTCGAAGTGCAGGCGCTCCAGGGGCTCAACCTGCGCGTCGAACCCGGCGAGATGGTCGCCGTGGTGGGCGCGTCGGGGTCGGGCAAGTCGACCCTGCTCACCATCCTCTCCGGCCTGGACACCGCCACAGCCGGGGTCGCGAAGGTCGTCGGCCACGACCTGTTCGCGATGCGCGAGCGCGAGCGGGTCGCGTACCGGCGGCACACCGTCGGCTTCGTCTGGCAGCAGACCGCCCGCAACCTGCTGCCCTATCTCACCGCCGCCGAGAACGTGGCCCTCGCGATCGACGTCGCCCGCACCGCGCGCGGCCGCGAACGGTCGACCCGCATCGACGAACTGCTCGACCTCGTCGGCGTCGGCGACCTGGCCGACCGGCGCCCCGGCGAACTCAGCGGCGGTCAGCAGCAGCGGGTCGCGATCGCCGTCGCGCTCGCGAACCGCCCCGAGGTGCTGCTCGCCGACGAGCCGACCGGCGAACTCGACGAGTCGACCAGCGCCGAGGTGCTGGAGGCGATGCGCGGCGTGAACGAGGCCCTCGGCGTCACGACGCTCATCGTCACGCACGACCCGACCGTGTCCGAGCACGTGCGGCGCACCGTGCAGATCCGCGACGGACGCACCTCGACCGAGGTGCTGCGCTCGACCCGGGTCGGCGCCTCGGGCGACGAGGAGCAGGTCGCCGAGGAATTCGCCGTGCTCGACCGGGTCGGCCGGCTGCAGCTGCCGCACGACTTCGTGGAGGCGCTGTCGCTGCGCGACCGCGTGCGACTCGCCCTCGAGACCGACCACGTGGGCGTGTGGCCCGGCACGGATGCCCCGCGCCACGCCCACCCCCATGCCACACACGCATCAGCGCCGGAGTCGCCGACGGGCGACCCCACCCACGCTCATGCCACACACGCATCAGCGCCGGAGTCGCCGACGGGCGACCCGCTGCCGCATGGCGGCGCGGCATCCGAATCCGCCGCGCCCGCAGACCCGGCCGCGCCCGAAGACCCGACCGCGCCCGACGACCCGACCGAGGAGGTCGATCGATGACGACGCTCCGCGCCGAAGCCGTGACCCGCGTGTTCGAGGGCCGCGCCGGCGCCGTCCGCGCGGTCGACGGCGTCTCGCTCGAGGTGCAGCCCGGCGAACTGCTCGTCGTGACCGGCCCCTCGGGGGCCGGCAAGACGACCCTGCTCAACCTGCTCGCCGGCCTCGACCGTCCGACGAGCGGCCGGGTGCTGCTGGGCGACACCGACCTGTCGGCGCTCGGCGAGGACGACCTCGCCACGCTGCGCCGCGACCGGCTCGGCATCGTCTTCCAGTCGTTCGGCCTGGTGCCGGTGCTCTCGGCCGCTGAGAACGTCGAGGTGCCGCTGCGGCTGCAGCGCCTCGCCCCGGCCGAACGCGACGCCCGCGTGGCCGAGGTGCTCGCGCTCGTCGGGCTCGCCGAGCACGCCGAGCAGCGCCCCAGCGAGCTGTCGGGCGGTCAGCAGCAGCGCGTCGGCATCGCCCGCGCGCTCGCCGCGCGGCCGTCGCTGCTGCTCGCCGACGAGCCGACCGGTCAGCTCGACAGCGGCACCGCCGCCACCGTGATGGACCTCATCGGCACGCTCGTGCACGGCGAGGGCGTCGCCGCGGTCGTCACCACGCACGACCCCGCCCTCGTCGATCGCGCCGACCGGGTGATCGAACTGCACGACGGCGTCGGCACCGCCCGCCCTCGCGCGGCGGCCTGACGCTCCGTGAGTCGACCGGCGAGGTGCGCACCCGCACCCGCACCCGCAGCCGCTACCGCACCCGCACCGACAGACACGTGACGCAGCCCTCGAGCTTCTCGAACTCCGAGATGTCGACGGTGACCACGCGGTAGCCGAACCCGGCGAGCATCGCGGCGGTGCGGGGAGCCGCGGCGGACATCAGCAGCGTCTGGTCGCCGAGCTCGACCACGGCGACGCCCTCGCGCTCGGGCACGGCGAGGAATCGCGGGAACAGCCCGGGCTCGTCGACGAGGTCGGGGTGCCCGATCACGGTGCCGTCGGGCAGTGCGGTGACGGTGCTCTTCAGATGCAGCGCCCGTGTGACCGGTACCGCGACGACGATGAACCCGTTCGGGGTGAGCAGCTCGCGCAGCTGCCGGATGCCCTCGGCGTTCGTGCGGCTCGACGCGCCGACGTAGACCGTCGACCCGACCTTCAGCACGTCCCCGCCGTCGAGGGTGCCGGGCTCCTGGATGCGCGCGACCGAGACACCGGGCACCGCCCGCACGGCGCGCTCGACCGCGTCGACCTCGGGTCGGCGCGATGCGGCGCCGGGGCTCGCGAGCACCGCGAGGTCGCCGAACATGACGACCGCGTCCTCGACGAAGACCGAGTCGGCCAGATCGGGTGCGGCGTCGACCTCGACCGTCTCCCACCCTTCGGCGACGAGCGCCGCGCAGTAGTTGTCCCACTGCTCGTCGGCCTTCGCCTGGTCGATCTGCTGACGATCGAGGTGGGTGAGCTCGCCTTCGGCGAGGTTCGAGGCCGGGATGCGCACGAGCGCGATGCGTCGGGCGCGACGGCGCGGTCGGTGGTGCAGGATGCCGCGCAGCACGCGCGGCGCGAGCAGCGGCTCGGCCACCATCACGGTGACGATGAACACGAGGTTGAGGCTCACCAGCGAGCCCAGCACGAAGAGGAACAGCTCGGGCGAATCGCTGCGGGCGCTGCCGAGCACGGCGAGACTCGTCGCGATGAGCGCCGCGAGCACCGCCGAGGCGAATCCCGACAGCACGCCGAGGAACCAGTTGCGCGCCGCTCCGACGGCGTTCGCCACGGCCAGCAGCGCCCACGTGAGCACGGCCGTGAGCAGGAAGTGCCCGGTCGCCCGCGGGAACACCTCGGGCGACTGCCCGTTCGCGACGAACAGTGCCAGCAGGCTGGTCGCGAAAGCCACCGCGGCCACCGCCGCCGACGCGGCGAGCACGGCCAGCGCGCGGCGGCCGGGCGTCACGGGCGGGGTGTATCGGGCGGGCGGATTCGCGGGGGAGGGCGACGGCATGCGTCGAGCCTAGTGGCGGACGAGACCCCTCTCCGGCGCCCGGTGCCGCTCAGACCCGCGCGGCCTCCAGTCGCGCCGCAGCCAGCCGTTCGGCGGCCTCGAGCGTCGTGGTGCCGGCGGCATCCGCGTCGCGGTACACGTCCGCGATCGTCTCGCCGATGCCCTCGAGCCGCGCGTCGAGTTCGGCCGGCGTCACGTCGGGCGACGCGGCGAGATCGAGGTACACGACGCCGCCGGCATTCGCGACGAAGTCTGGCGCCCACGTGATGCCTCGTTCGCGCAGCAGGCGTGCGACCTCGCGCGTGGCGAGCTGGTTGTTCGCGGCCCCGGCGACCGCGCGCACCCGCAGCTCCTCCACAACCTGCGGCGTGAGCACCCCGCCTAGCCCGCACGGCACGAACACGTCGGCCTCGACGCGGTGCGCCTCGTCGGGCTCGACCCATGCGGCGCCGAGCTCGTCGGCGAGCGCGCGGGTGTCCTCAGCGACATCCGTCACCGTGAGCCGCGCGCCCTCGGCCGCGAGGCGGCGGGCGAGCCGGCCGCCCACCTGCCCGAGGCCCGCGATGACGAGGTGGCGGCCGCGCACCTCCCGCGAGCCGAAGACGTGGTCGAGGGTGGCGAGGATCGACGCGTGCACGCCCGCAGCGGTCGCGTCGGCCGGCTCGCCGACGCCGCCCTGCTCGGGCGGCAGCCCGCATACGTGCGCGGTGCGTTCGGCGACCACCGCCATGAGTTCGGCGCTGGTGCCGACGTCTTCGGCGGTCATGTAGGCGCCGCCGAGCGATTCGACCGCATCGCCGAGGTCGAGCATGGCGTCGCGGCGGCGCCGATCGTCGAGTTCGACGCCCGGCGGGATGCAGATGACCGACTTGCCGCCGCCCCGAGCGAGGCCGGCCGCGGCGTTCTTCAACGTCATCGCCTGCGAGAGCCGCAGCGCGTCGGCGAGGGCGTCGGTCCAGTGGTCGTACCGCCAGAGCCGCGCGCCGCCGAGCGCCTGGCCGAGGGCGGTGGAGTGCACGGCCACGATGATCGTGAGCTTCGAGCGTCGACCCCGGGTCACGAGCACGCGTTCGTGCTCGGGGGCGTCGAGCGGCAGGTCGACCGTGGTGGCGTGGGCTGCGGATGCGGTGGCAGCCGCGGGGGTCGCGGCATGGGTGATCGTCATCGATCGTCTCCTCGTGTTCGCCTCGTGGGCGGGTGCGGTTCGGCGCCTCGTGAGCGCCTCACCTCAAGGGTACGACGGATGCCACGGCGCGGGGCCGTGGCATCCGGTCACGCGGAACCGCTCAGTGGAAGAAGTGCCGCTCGCCCGTGAAGTACATGGTGACGCCCGCGGCTGCGGCCGCCGCGACGACCTCGTCGTCGCGGATCGACCCGCCGGGCTGCACGATGGCCTTCACCCCGCCGTCGATGAGGATCTGCGGCCCGTCGGCGAAGGGGAAGAAGGCGTCGGATGCCGCGACCGACCCCGCGGCGCGGTCGCCCGCACGGTCGACGGCGAGCTTGCACGAATCGACCCGATTGACCTGGCCCATGCCGACGCCCACCGACGCGCCGCCCGACGCGAGCAGGATCGCGTTCGACTTGACGGCGCGGCAGGCCGTCCACGCGAACGCGAGGTCGGCGAGGGTGGCCTCGTCGGCGGGCTCGCCCGCCACGAGGGTCCAGGTCGACGGGTCGGCGAACTGCCGGTCGGCCTGCTGCACGAGCAGTCCGCCCGACACCTGCTTCAGTTCGAGCGCCGTCGGAGCGAACCCCTCTGGCAGGGTGAGCAGGCGCAGGTTCTTCTTCTGCGTCAGGATCTCGAGCGCCTCGGGTTCGAAGCCGGGTGCGACGAGCACCTCGGTGAAGATGCCCGCGACGGTCTCGGCCATCGCACGGGTCACGGTGCGGTTCGCGGCGATCACCCCGCCGTACGCCGACACCGGGTCGCACTCGTGGGCACGGCGGTGGGCGTCGGCGATCGGGTCGACCCCCGCTGAACCTGCCGCGGCCGGCGACGCCACCGCGATGCCGCACGGGTTCGCGTGCTTGACGATCGCCACCGCGGGCCCGGCGAAGTCGAAGGCGGCGCGCACGGCCGCGTCGGCGTCGACGAAGTTGTTGTACGACATCTCTTTGCCGTGCAGCTGCGTCGCCTGCGCGATGCCGGGGGCGCCCGGCCCCTGCGCGGCGAAGATCGCGGCGGCCTGGTGCGAGTTCTCGCCGTAGCGCAGGTCGGTCTGCTTCAGCCAGCTGCCGGCGATCCACGCCGGGAACGGCGAGGCATCGGCGTCGCCGGCCGGCTGGTCGGGCGCGACGACGCTGCCGATCCAGGAGGCGACCGCGATGTCGTAGGTCGCGGTGTGCCGGAACGCCTCGCGGGCCAGCTCCCGGCGCTGTGCGAGCGTGGTGCCGCCCGCGGCGAGCGCTGCGCGCACGTCGTCGTACCGGTCGGGCGAGACCACGACGGCGACGTTCGCGTGGTTCTTCGCCGAGGCGCGCACCATCGCCGGGCCGCCGATGTCGATCTGCTCGATCGCCTGGTCGGGCGTCGCACCCGACGCCACCGTCGCGGCGAACGGGTACAGGTTCACCACCACGAGCTCGAACGGTGCGATGCCGAGCTCGGCGAGCTGACGCTCGTGGTCGTCGAGGCGCAGGTCGGCGAGCAGGCCCGAGTGCACGCCGGGGTGCAGGGTGCGCACCCGGCCGTCGAGGTGCTCGGGGTAGCCGGTGACGTCGGCCACCTGCGTGACCGGGAGGCCCGCGGCGGCGATCGCCGCGCCGGTGCCGCCGGTCGAGACGACCTCGACGCCCGCCTCGACGAGCGCGGTCGCGAGCTCGACGAGCCCGCGCTTGTCGCTCACGGCGACGAGCGCCCGGCGGATCGGCACGAGGTCGCGCTCGCGGTACAGACTCGGGTCGTGCGTGGCGCCGCTCATCGTGCGGTCAGCTCCTTCAGGTCGAGGTGGGCGTTGGCGATGTCGAGCACGGCCTGGATCAGCAGTCGTCGCTCGACGGGCTTGATGCGCTCGTGCAATGCGGCCTCGGTGTCGCCGGGCAGCACGGGCACGCGCTCCTGCGCGATGATGGGGCCGCCGTCGACCGAGTCGTCGACGACGATGAGGCTCGCACCGGTCTGGTCGACGCCCGCGGCGAGCGCGTCGCGCACGCCGTGCGCGCCCGGGAACTCGGGCAGGTAGGCCGGGTGCGTGTTGATGAGGTTGGGGCTGAACGCGCGGATGACCCGCGGCGGCACGAGCCGCATGAGCCCCGACAGCACGACCAGGTCGGGTGCCCACTGGCGGATCTGCTCGATCAGCGCGTCGCCCCACGCCTCGCGCGACTCGTACGCGGTGAACGGCACGGTGAAGGTCGGGATGCCGAACTCCTCGCCGAGCACGAGCCCGTCGGCGTCGCGGTCGGCGCCGATGGCGACCACACGGGCGGGGAACTCGGCGTCCTCGGATGCCTCGAGCAGTGCCCGCAGGTTGGAACCGCCGCCGGAGATGAGCACCACGAGCTTCAGCACCTCACAAGGGTACCCGCTGCTCGGATGCGCATCGTGCGGCGCCGGCGGCGCGCAGGTCGGAGCCGACCTCGGCTGATCGTCGGCTAGCTCAGCAGATCCTCGGCGACGCGCCGAGCATCGCCGCCGTTCGAGCCCGATTCGGCGGACTTCTCGGGCATCGCGAAGGACTTCTCGGGCATCGTGAAGGGGTCGGAGTCGGGGTCGTGATGCAGCGCCCGCGCGGTGAACCCGCCCGCCAGGGCGCCGAGGAACACGGTGAGCGCGGCCATGAGCGCGACGGGCAGCGGCTCGGGTCCGACGACCGCGAGCCGCCCGGGCCCGGCCGCCCCGCCCGACCACCAGGCGAGCAGACCCAGCACCACGCCGGCGACAACCCCGGCGCCCGCCGCGATCGCCGCCGGCGACCACCACGACTGCGCCATGCCCGCCGTGGCACGATGCGCGGCGAACGAGGACCACACCGTGGTGGCGCCCGCGAACCCCGCCACGAGCGGCACGAGCAGCCACAGCATGCCGAACGGCACCCCGTCGGCCGGCACGATGCCGAGCAACGGCACGCCGGGCAGCGGCCCGAGCAGCGTGCCGTTCGGCGACACCGACGTCGCCGCACCGATCGCGAAGCCGGGGCCCAGCAGCCACGCCGCCGCCCAGACGACGAGGTTCGGCAGCAGCGCGAGTTCGCCGACGAAGAGCGCGAGCCCTCCGTCGATGCCTGGGCCGAGGGTCTGGGACAACCCGATGATCGTCGCGTAGTCGACGGCGATGAGCGCGGCCACCACCGCGGCGGCCAGGCCCAGGATCACGAACGACGCGCCGGCGCCGACCCGCACGGCCGCGCGTACGGCCCCGACCAGGACCGGCGGCACGCCATCCACGACGGCGAGCAGCGGGTGGGCGCGGGAGTCGGCGGTCGCGGCATCCGGACCCTCGTCGATCTGCCGGAGCCCCTCGCCGATCGCACCGATCGCCACCCCGAGCGCCATCGCGAACGCGGGCAGGAGTCCGGCCTGCCAGGTCGACGTCGTCGCCGACGGATGCTGCGCCAGCACCGAGACCGCGACGCCGGCGCCGGCGAACACCGCCACCGCGGCGATCGCACCGGTGATCGCGTGCCCGGCGGCGGCCGACCGCCGGCCGATCCGCCGGCCGAACAGCACCGTCGCGAACGCGAAGCCGAGCAGCGCGAACGTGATCGGGAACGGGTCGCCGGCCCCGGCGACGCCGGTGCGCTCGGCGGTCAGCGGATCGAGCGTGACCACGAGGTCGACCCCGTGCCCCACGAGCCACACATCGCCCGCGGCCCGCAGGAACGCCGCAGCATCCACCTCGAGCCCGAAGTGCATCGACCAGAGCACCATGAGCGGAACGACCGCCACGCCGAGCCCGACCAACGCCGCGACGGCGGCCTCGAGGGCGGCCAGGAGCGAGATCGTGAGGCGTGACATTCCTCCGCGAGCCTAGCCCGCGAGGGCTCCCTCCGCGGGTTGCGGCGCGGGGCGTCGCAGGAGTTGCACGGCCAGCAGCGCCACCAGCGCGATGACGACCGTCCACACCACCAGTCCGACGGTGATCGGCCGGGTGAACAGCACGACGGCCGCCGCGACGACCGCGATGAGCACGTAGGCGCCGACCCGCCACCGGTCGAGCCATTCGCCGAACCGCCCGGTGCCGACCCCGTGCCGATCGCCGGCCCGGCGCAACCCGTCGAACGCCGACGCCGCCGCACCGCGCACCGCGCGGGCCGGTCGGTACGGCCCCGAGAACCAGGCGAACAAGGCCACCAGCAGACCGAGCAGGAACAGCGCCGCGATCGAACCGCGCATCAGTTCGACCAGCTGCTCGTACAGTGCGTCGGCGGTGTCGCTCGGCATGATCGACGGGCTCACGGTGGCGACGAAGAACGCCTGCCCGATGCCGACCCCCGCGCCGAGCACGAGCATCGCGAACGCGAATCCGCCCGCCGTCCACACCAGGGCGGTGGTGCGGCGCCGAGCGACGAGCACCCCGGCGACCAGCAGTCCGAGCGACACGAACGGCAGCCAGAGACCGACCGCCACCGCGAGCGTGTACACCGTGCGCACCAGCGCGAGGGAATCGGCCTGCACGATCTCGATGCTGCGATCGACCGCCGGGATCGCCGACGCGAACCCCACGCCCTGATCCACGAGCTGCTGCCGGACCTCCGCCACGATCGGCCCGAGCTGCACCGACACGGTGCCGTCGCCGGCGAGCTGCAACGCCGCGTCGGGGTCGCCCTGCACGGCCGCCACGAACTGCGTGTGCGAGATCCGCAGCGCCTGGTTCCAGACATCCGCGAACGCCTCGGAGGTGATCACGCGCTCGACCACCTGCGACACCAGCGATCGCAGCCCCTCGGCCGCGGGCCCCTCGAGCAGGCCGAGCGCATCCTGGGCGCGCGGCGGCAGGTCGAGCGACCGGATCCCGTCGAACACGCTCGCGGTGAGCGCATCGATGTCGACCTGCTCGTCGATGACCGTCGTGACCTGGTCGACGAGGTAGGCCTGCACGGCCGGGTCCTCGGCCAGCGGCCCGAAGGTCTGCACGAACCGGTCGGTGTCGACGAGTTCGAGCCTGGCCCAGCCGCCGATGAGCGCCACCGGCGCGAGCAGGATGCCGAGCACGATCAGCACGGCCGACACGGGCGCGCGCCACCGCCCTGGCATGCGGCCGGATGCCTCGCCGGCGCGGCCGGCGCCCGTCCCCCCGGCACCGTCGTCGATCAGCGCCGTGTCGCGTTCGCGCAGTGCCCGGTTCTCAGCCTCGAGTTCCGCGATGCGCGCCTCGAGTTCCGCCGCGGTCTTCGCCATCTCCGCCCCCTGCGATGACCATAGCGCCCGGCGCGCGCGGCGGCGGGAACTCAGTGGATGAACGCCTTGGCGAGGATCATCATGAACCCGAACGACGCCGTCGCGATCGCACCGATGAGGCAGACATACCATGCGGCGCCGCGGCGCACGAACGCGATCCAGCCGAGGACGGCGAGCACGAGCACCCCGGACCAGAGCGCCACCCAGAGCGCGGTGTCGTCGTCGACCAGGTCGGTGGCGCCGAGCAGCAGGATGAGCGACGGGATGAGGGCCGAGGCGAGCAACCCGGCCGACCGCCGCAGCGACATCCGGAACGCCTCGCCGATGCCGACGACCCGCTCGTGGTCGAGACCGAGGTGCGCGAGCGTGCCGGCGTAGACGTGCGCCGCCCAGAACACCACGACGGTCACGATCACCGTGGTGAACACGCTCCAGGACGTCTTGCCCGAGAAGCCGGCGACCACCTCGAGACCGGCGACGAGGATCACGCCGTAGACCGCGGCCTCGGTGGCGAAGCTCGCCCGCAGGATCCGGCCCGCCCTCGTGTGCGGATGCGCGATGCGGGAGTCGGGCCCGGGCGCGGGCACGAACCGGGCGGCCTCGTCGTCGGCCGAGGCATCCTCGATGTCGCGCTCCACGCGCCCAGCGTAGCCGCCCCGCCCCGCCGGGTCCCCGCCCCGTCGGGTCCCCGCACCGCCAGGTCCCCGCCCCGCCGGTGCGCTGTACTCCCCCTCGCGCGGTGTACGCAATTCAGGTGCGGAGGTGTGTCGGCACTGCGACACGCCGGGGTGCGGCGCAACACGCCGTGCGCGAACCTGAATTGCGTACACGGTCGGAGGCCGAGAGCCGGGTGCCGGGGGCCGGGGGCCGGACGGGCCGCGGGCGCGGAACGCGAAGGGCGCGGCATCCGGTCGGATGCCGCGCCCTTCGAGCGGATGCGTCGCTTACGCGCCGAGCGCCTCGTAGACCTCGCGCAGCAGGCGCGCGGTCTCGCTCGGGGTCTTGCCGACCTTGACGCCGGCGGCCTCGAGGGCCTCCTTCTTCGCCTGGGCGGTGCCCGCCGAGCCCGACACGATCGCGCCGGCGTGGCCCATGGTCTTGCCCTCGGGGGCGGTGAAGCCCGCGACGTAGCCGACGACCGGCTTGGTGACGTTCGCCTTGATGAAGTCGGCCGCGCGCTCCTCGGCGTCGCCGCCGATCTCGCCGATCATGACGATCGCCTTGGTCTCGGGGTCGGCCTCGAACGCGGCGAGCGCGTCGATGTGCGTGGTGCCGATGACCGGGTCGCCGCCGATGCCGATGGCGGTCGAGAAGCCCAGGTCGCGCAGCTCGTACATCATCTGGTACGTCAGCGTGCCCGACTTCGAGACGAGGCCGATCGGGCCCTTGCCGGTGATGTTCGCCGGGGTGATGCCGACCAGCGCCTCGCCGGGGCTGATGATGCCCGGGCAGTTCGGGCCGATGATGCGGGTCTTGTTGCCCTGCTCCTTCGCGTACGCCCACGCCTCGGCCGAGTCCTGCACGGGCACGCCCTCGGTGATCACGACGAGCAGCGGGATCTCGGCGTCGATCGCCTCGACCATCGCGTCCTTCGTGAAGGCCGGCGGCACGAACGCGATCGACACGTCGGCGCCGGTCTGCTCGATCGCCTCGGCGACGCTCGCGAAGACGGGCAGCTCGATGTCGTTGCCGTCCTTGTCCTGGTGCAGCACGGTGGTGCCGGCCTTGCGGGCGTTGACGCCGCCCACGACCTGGGTGCCCGCCGCCAGCATGCGGGCGGTGTGCTTCGAGCCCTCGCCGCCGGTGATGCCCTGGACGATGACCTTGTTGTCCTTGTTGAGGAAGATCGTCATTGCATGTGTCCTTTCGTCGGCGAAGCGGCTACGCCGCCGTCGATGCCAGCTCGGCGGCCTTGTCGGCGCCCTGGTCCATGTTGTCGGCGAGGGTGACGAGCGGGTGCGCGGCCTCCTCGAGGATGCGGCGGCCTTCGACCACGTTGTTGCCGTCGAGGCGCACGACGAGCGGCTTGTTCGCCTCGCTGCCGAGCTCGGCCAGGGCGCCGACGATGCCCTTGGCGACCTGGTCGCAGGCGGTGATGCCGCCGAACACGTTGACGAACACGCTCTTCACCTGCGGGTCGCCGAGGATGATCGACAGGCCGTTGGCCATGACCTCGGCCGACGCACCGCCGCCGATGTCGAGGAAGTTCGCGGGCTTCACGCCGCCGTGGTTCTCGCCGGCGTATGCGACGACGTCGAGGGTCGACATGACCAGGCCCGCGCCGTTGCCGATGATGCCGACCTCGCCGTCGAGCTTGACGTAGTTGAGGTCGAGCTCCTTGGCCTTCTGCTCGAGCGGGTCGGCGGCGGCCTTGTCTTCGAGCAGCGCGTGGCCGGCGTGGCGGAACTCGGCGTTCTCGTCGAGCGAGACCTTGCCGTCGAGGGCGATGACGTTGCCGTCTTCATCGAGGATGAGCGGGTTGACCTCGACGAGCGTCGCGTCCTCGGACTCGTAGACGTCGTAGAGCTTCACGAACACGTCGGCGACCTTGTCGACCAGGTCGGCCGGGAAGTTCGCGGCCTCGGCGATCTCGCGGGCCTTGGCGGGGGTGATGCCGGTGCCGGGGTCGACCTCGACGCGGGCGAGCGCCTCGGGCTTCTCGACGGCGAGCTGCTCGATCTCCATGCCGCCCTCGACGCTGGTCAGCGAGAGGTACGAGCGGTTGGCGCGGTCCAGCAGCACCGAGAAGTAGAACTCCTGCGCGATCTTGGCACCGGCGGCGACCATGACGCGCTTGACGACGTGGCCCTTGATGTCGAGCCCGAGGATGGCCTTGGCGGCCGCTTCGGCCTCGTCGGCGTTCTTGGCGACCTTGACGCCGCCCGCCTTGCCGCGGCCGCCCGTCTTCACCTGGGCCTTGACCACGACGACACCGCCGAGCTGCTCGGCGGCCGCACGCACCTCTTCGGGCGTGTCGGCGACGATGCCGGGGAGCACCGGCACCCCGTACTTCTCGAAGAGGTCTCTGGCCTGGTACTCGTAAAGATCCACGCTCTGCTTCCAATCGGTCCGCGCGGGTCACGCGCAGGGATGGTGGGTGAGTTGCCCGGCCTCGAAATCTCTCTCGATGTCGAGATATCCGCGCGGGCCGCCGTCCATGCTACTCCCCCAGCCGTCCGCCTCAGAATCGGGCGCTGATCGGCGCGAGGCCGCGCATCGGTCGCCGCCCGCAACCCCTTCCGCGCGCGGGTCGCGGCCGCGACTCCGGCCGCATGACGGATGCTCCGGGCTCGGCGCCGCGCGCCCGCGTCGGCATCTCGGGGACGGCCGCCGGATTCGCCGGCCCCCTCCCGTTCGACGGCGGAACGCAGGAGGATGGCGATATGGGTGACACCACCGTTCAGCCCGACCTCACCGACTCCCAGTGGCAGCGACTGCTCGCCTACGGCGTGCCGTCCGATGCCGCCGAGGGCGAGGTGCTGTTCCGCGCGGGCGATGCGTGGGCCGATCTCATCCTCGTCGAGACCGGCCTGACCGAGGTGGTGCGCGACGCCCTGCCGTGGATGCCCGAGACGCAGATCGCCACGATAGGGCCGCGCGGGTTCCTCGGCGAGCTGGGCCTGCTGAACGGGCAGCGCCCCTTCCTCACCGGCCGGGTCGTCTCCCCGGGCCGCATCCGGCGGATCGACCGTCCGGCGCTTCAGCGGCTCATGGCCGAGGACGACGAACTGTGCGATCTGCTGCTGCACACGCTGTGGGCCAGGCGCGAGTTCCTGCGCGCCGGGCCCGCCGCGCTCTCGCTGAAGATCGTGGCCTCATCGAGCGCGTCCGCCGGCCTCGCGCTGCGCCGCTACGCCGAACGGCTCGACCTCGTCTACACGTGGGTGGAGGCCGACGACCCCGGCAACGCCGAGCTGCTCGCGACGCACGGGTACCGACGCGACGACATGCCCGTCGCGATCATCCAGGGCGAGCCCCTCTCGAACGCGACTCCCGGCGAGGTCTCCGCGGCCCTCGGGCTCGCCTACACGAACGACGACGAGACGCCCGCCGACCTCGCCGTCGTCGGAGGCGGGCCGGCCGGGCTCGCCGCCGCGATCTACGGCGCGTCCGAGGGGCTGCGCACCGTGCTGCTCGACTCCATCGCACCCGGCGGCCAGTCGGCCGCGACCTCGCGAATCGAGAACTACCTCGGATTCCCGTTCGGGGTCTCGGGTGACACCCTCACCGACCAGGCCTCGCTGCAGGCGCTGAAGTTCGGAGTCAGAGTGTTCGCGCCCTGCGAGGCCGCCGCCCTCGAGTGGTCGACCGATCCCCTCGCTCTCGCGCTCGCCGACGGCACCCGGGTGCACGCCCGCGCCGTCATCGTCACGACGGGCGCGCAGTACCGCAGCCTCCCCATCGACCGGTGGGACGAGTTCGAGCGGGGCGGCATCTACCATGCCGCCACCCCGCTGGAGATCCGGCAGGTCGCGGGCGAGCCGGTCGTCGTGATCGGGGGTGCGAACTCCGCGGGGCAGGCGGCGCTCGCGCTCGCTGCGAACGGATGCTCCGTCCGGCTGGTCGTCCGCGGCGACGGGCTGTCGGCGGCGATGTCGAGCTACCTCGTCGACCGCATCACCGAGGACCCGCGCATCCGCATCCACACCGGCACCCGCGTCACCGGGCTGCACGGCGACTCCTCGCTCGAGCGCGTGACGCTGTCGGGCGCGACGAGCGAGGTCGTCGAGTGCCGGGGCCTGTTCTGCTTCATCGGCGCCGACCCCGCGACGGACTGGATCCGTCAGCTCGACCGCGACGACCACGGATTCCTGCGCACCGGGACCGATATCGTGCGACTCGACCCCGCGTGGGGGTCGATGCGTCGCGCCCCGCTGCCGTTCGAGACGAGCCTGCCGCGAGTGTTCGCGGCGGGGGATGTGCGCCGGGGGTCGATGAAGCGCGTCGCTGCGGCCGTCGGCGAAGGCTCGAGCGCGGTCGCGTCGGTGCATCTCGCGCTCTCCGACCTGCCGGGCTGACGCGGGAGCGCGGGACACGCACGGACGGAGACGAACCCCTACGCGAGCACGCGTTCGATCGTCTCGGGCGCGAGCGGCCGGTCGGCGAACACCAGCCGCACGGCATCGGGGTCGGGGTTGCCCGCGTCGGGCCCCCTCGACACGAGCTCGAACCCCAGCCGCTCGGCGACGCGCCGCGAGCCCTCGTTGTGCTCGAGCAGGTAGGCGACGATCGGCACGCTGGCGTCGAGCTCACGCGCGGCGCCGATCGCCGCACGGGCGAGCTCCTGCGCGAAGCCATCGCCCCACGCCCTGCGGTCGAGCCGGTAGTACAGGTTCCACCACTCGCCGCGCCGACTGCAGCCGCCGATGCCGATCAGCCGGCCGTCGGCCGGATCGCGGGCGACCCAGTAGTCGAGACCCACGTCGCGCCACCCCGCGTCGATCCCGGCGAGCATCGCACGCGTCTGGGCGAGATCGGTGTGCCGACCCGACGGCAGATGCTCCCACACCGCGGGATCGGCGTGCAGGTCGTGCAGGTCGGCGAGGTCGGCACCGTCCGGGCGATCGAGCCGCAGCCGGTCGGTGCGCAAGTGCTCGAGGGCCGGATCGCTCACTCGTTCAGGGTATCGATCGCGCGCCCGAGCACCGGCGCTCATCCGCGCCTGGACCCGATCGCGCGCCCGGCGAGCACCATGACGATGCCGACCCCGCACCCGAGCACGGTCTCGACGAGCCGGTCGACGAGCAACGGCCCGACCGCCGTCGGCTGCGCGAGGTGCGCGACGCAGAGCGCGAGCGGCGTGATGAACACGAGCGCGGTGCCGTAGTGCCGCCCGACGAACACCTCGGCGCCGAACTGCGCGACGGCGACCACGAGCACCAGCACCCACGCCGCGGGATCGGGCCAGAGCACGAGCGCGGTGACCCCGACGCCGACGGCGGTGCCGAGCACGCGGTGCCATGCCCGCGCGAACGAGTGCGCCGCACCGGCCGGCGGGATCACGGCGGACACGCTCACCACCGCCCAGTACGGATGCCCGATGCCGAGCAGCAGGGCGGCGGCACCCGCGGCCAGCGCCCCGACGACGTGCTGGCCGATCGCGAGCCACACGCGCGGGTCGGCGAGCGCGGCCCACCGCACCGGCGTCGGCGCGCGCAGCGGCTTGAACCGCCCCGGCCCGAACAGGCGCCGCAGCAGCCACCCCGACAGGCTCACCGCCCACGCGAACAGCGCCGACCCGGCGGCGATGCCGACCCGGGTCCAGCCTTCGTCGGCGGGCGCCGGCACGCTCGCGCAGACGAGCAGCGCGAAGACGAAGAAGAGCGGGGTCGGGGGCCCGAGGCGTGCGACGTTGACGGTGAGCAGGCCCCCGACGAGCACGCCGACGAGTGCGACCGCGACGCCCGCGGTGCCGGCGTCGGAGACCGAGAGCCAGAGGCCGGCGCCGACGCTCGCGACGAGCCCGACGGCCGCGACGGTGAGCGTGCGCACCCGGCCGCGGTACGCCTCGCCGCGGCCGAAGATCGCGGTCATGCCGCCGAAGGCGGCGTACGGCGCCCACTCCACGCGCCCCGCCGCGAGGAGGATCGCGAGCGGCACCGCGGCCGCGACGGCGGCACGTGCGGCCACCTCGATATCGAGCGCCCGGATGTCGCGCCACCAGGCGCGGCGCGCGCCCGGAGCATCCGCGGGCCGCCCCTCACCGCCGGGCGTCCCGCCCGCCGGTTCGGCCCGCCCGCCGCTCATGCCGGTCGGCCGCTCACGCCACTCGGCCGAGCGC
Source organism: Agromyces larvae (assembly GCF_022811705.1). Lineage (NCBI taxonomy): Bacteria > Bacillati > Actinomycetota > Actinomycetes > Micrococcales > Microbacteriaceae > Agromyces > Agromyces larvae. Next base: position 2,077,203 of record NZ_CP094528.1, read on the forward strand.
GATCGCCGCGTACATGAGCGCGGCGACCGTCTCGCCGTCGGTGATCTCGCCGGCCCGGAGCATCCGCACCACCTCGGCCCACGGCACCGCCCGCACGTCGCTGATGCCCTCCTCGCCCTGGTGGTGCGCCGCGTCGGCGGCGGCGCGCAGCCCGGTGGCGAGGAACACCGTCTCGGGTGCGCGGGCGATGCCGTTCAGCGCGTGCATGCGGCCGATCTCGCGCCAGTCTGATGCCTCGTACCCGGTCTCCTCGAGGAGTTCGCGTCGCGCGGCGAGGAGCGCGTCCTCGCCGTCGGTGCCGCCCGCGGGCACCTCGACGGTCTCGCCGACCGTGTGGCGGTCGATGGTGACGAGCAGCACCTCGTCGGCGTCGGTCACCGCGACCACGAACACCGCCGGGTTCGCCATCTCGACGACGCCGTAGATGCCGGCGGCGCCGTCGGGCTTCACCACCTCGTCTTCGACGACGCGGATCCATCGGTTCTCGTAGACGGTGCGACTCGCACGCACGGGCCAGTTCATCGAGCTTCGGGCCTCACAGCTTCTCGATGGGTGCGATCTTGATGAGCAGCTTCTTCGCGCCGACCCGGTCGAACGCGACGTGCGCGATGCGCTTCGAGCCCTCGCCGGTGACCTGGTTCACGGTCCCTTCGCCGAAGTCGGAGTGCCGGATCCGGTCGCCCGCGTCGAGGGTGAGGTCGCCGTTGTCGCGCACGTTCGCGGTGACCTTGTTCGCCCACTCGGTCTTCGTCGCGGCCGACCGGGTGACGCTGAACCGTTCGAGGTCGCGGTCGCGGGTGCCCCACGCGCCGCCCGGACCGCCGCCGGGACGGCGGGCGTTCAGGGCGCGCGGCTGGGTGCCGCCGCGGCTCGTCGCCATCCCCGGCGACTGCTTCCAGTCGACGAGGTGCTCGGGGATCTCTTGGAGGTAGCGGCTCGGCATCGCGACGGAGACCTCGCCGAACTGCGCGCGGCTCATCGCGAGCGACAGGTACAGGCGCTTGCGCGCGCGCGTGATGCCGACGTAGAACAGCCGTCGCTCCTCGGCGGGGCCGCCGGGCTCGGTCGCCGACATCTGGTGCGGCAGCAGCCCCTCTTCGAGGCCGGTCAGGAACACGGCGTGGTACTCGAGGCCCTTCGCGGTGTGCAGGGTCATCAGCGACACGGTTCCGGATGCGTCGTCGAGTTCGTCGGCCGCCGCCACGAGCGACACCTGGGTGAGGAAGTCGACGAGGGTCGCGCCCGGGTTCTCGCGGTCGAAGTCGCGGGTCTGGGCCACGAGCTCCTCCACGTTCTCGGCGCGGGTCTCGTCTTGCGGGTCGCGGCTGTTGCGCAGCGCTGCGATCAGCCCGGATGCCTCGAGCAGGTACACGAGCACGTCGCTGACCTTCGCGGCGCCCTCGTTGGTGCCCTCGTCGAGCCCGCGCTGCGACGGCACCAGCATCGCCGCCGCCTGGTCGAGCACGTCGGCGAGCCCGGCGATCGCCCCACGGACCTTCGGGCCGAGCCCGAGCTCGGCGGCCGAGCGCATCGCCTGGCGGAACGAGATCTCGTTCTGCTCGGCGAACTGGGCGATCGCGGTCTCGGTGGCCGGCCCGATCCCGCGCTTGGGGGTGTTCAGGATGCGACGCAGCGCGAGCTCGTCGAGCGGATTCGCGACCGCCGTCAGGTACGCCATCGCGTCCTTGATCTCGGCGCGCTCGTAGAACTTGGTGCCGCCGACCACCCGGTACGGCAGCGCCGACCGCACGAAGATCTCCTCCAGCGCACGGGTCTGCGCGTTGGTGCGGTAGAACACCGCGATGTCGCGGTAGGCGACGCCGGCGCGGTGCAGCGTCTCGATCTCGTCGGCGATGAACTGCGCCTCGTCGTGCGCGGTGTACCCGGTGTAGCCGACGATCTTCTCGCCGTCGCCGTCGGCCGTCCACAGCTTCTTGTCCTTGCGGTCGAAGTTGTTCTGGATGACCGCGTTCGCCGCCGAGAGGATGTTCTGCGTCGACCGGTAGTTCTGTTCGAGCAGCACGACCTTCGCGCCCGGGAAGTCGCGCTCGAACTCCGAGATGTTGCGGATGTCGGCGCCGCGGAACGCGTAGATCGACTGGTCGCTGTCGCCGACCACGGTGAGCGACGCGCCGGGGATCTCGCCGTGCTCGTCGGTGAGGCCGCGCACGAGGATGCCGTGCGCGTCGAGCTCGTCGACGACGGCCTTCTCGACCGGGCGGGTGAGCTCGCGGATGAGCGCGTACTGGGCGTGGTTGGTGTCCTGGTACTCGTCGACCAGGATGTGCCGGAACCGCCGCTGGTAGAGCGCCGCGACCTTCGGGAACGCCCGGAACAGGTAGACCGTCTCGGCGATGAGGTCGTCGAAGTCGAGCGCGTGCTGATCGCGCAGCCGCCGCGAGTACTGCCGGAAGATCTCGCAGAACACCGCCTCTTGCGGGTCGTTCAGGTTCGCGTTGCGCGCGTAGGCGTCGGCGTCGGCGAGCTCGTTCTTCAGCTTCGAGATCTTCGCCTGCGCACCGGCGGGCGTGAACCCCATGGTGTCGGCGTCGAGCTCTTTGATGATGCGCTTCAGCATCGTGCGGGTGTCGGCCGAGTCGTAGATCGTGAACGTCGACGACATGCCGAGCGACTCGGCCTCGCGCCGCAGGATGCGCACGCACGCCGAGTGGAACGTCGAGATCCACATGCCCGACGCGCCGTCGCCGAGCAGGTGCTGCACGCGCTCGCGCATCTCGGCGGCCGCCTTGTTCGTGAACGTGATCGCGAGGATCTGGCTCGGCCACGCCTCGCGGGTCTCGATGAGGTGCGCGATGCGGTGGGTGAGCACGCGCGTCTTGCCCGAGCCGGCGCCCGCGACGATGAGCAGTGCGGGGCCGCGGTATTCGACGGCTTCGCGCTGCTGCGGGTTGAGCCCGTCGGTGAGATGCGAGCCGGAGGGGCCGGAAGAAGCGGGCGCGGCGGCCTCGCGCCAGCCCGCGGGATCGTCTGGGTCGAGGATCAGCGTCATGTCCCGTCAAGTCTAGGCGGGGCATCCGACACCCGAACCGTCCACCTGCGAGTAGCCTGGCCGCCACGTGCGCATGCGACCCTCCGGCTGCGCGCACCCGACAGCGTCGTCCACCCGAACGAGGAGCCATGCCCGACCCCATCACCGCGTCCGCGTCCGCTCCGCCCGCCGCCCGTGCCACCCCGCCGTGGCGGTACGCGATCGGCATGTTCGGCACCTCGATCCCGATCAACATGATCAAGGGGTCGATGATCCTCTTCTACGTCGACATCCTCGGCCTCGACGTCCGCGTCTACGGCGCGGTGATGGTGGTCTACGCCGTGGTCGACGCGATCGACAACCCGGTGCTCGGGTACCTCTCCGACCGCACCCGCACGCGGTTCGGTCGCCGCCGGCCCTGGCTCGTCATCGGGGCGCCGCTGCTCGCGGCATCCATGATCGCGTTCTTCTCGGCGCCGGCCTCGCTCGACGGGCTCGGGCTGGTGATCTGGTTCGCCGTGTTCGCGATCCTCTGCGAGGCGTTCGACTCCATGCTGAACGCGAACTACGGCGCCCTGCTGCCCGAGCTGTTCCCCCAGGAGCGGCGGCGCGCGGTCGCCAACTCGCTGCGCCAGGGGTTCCAGCTGGCGGCCCTGGTCATCTCGCTCGCGGTGACGCCGCTGCTGACCACCAAGGTGTTCGGCACCGAGGCGACGACGACCGGCTTCACCGTCACGGCGACGATCTACGGCGCGATCGCGGTAGCGGTCATCCTCTTCATGGCGTTCAGCGCGAAGGAGAACCCGCGGTACTCGACCGTCGAGCGGCCGCGGTTCTTCCGGACGATCGGGGCGATCCTCGCGAACCCGCGGTTCTGGACCATCGGCGTCGCGGGCGCCTGCTACGGCTCCGCCATGGCGCTGGTGCTCGCCGGGCTGCAGCTCTACGTGCGCTACTCGCTCGGGCTGCCCGTCTCGGACGCGCTGTTCCTCCAGGCCGCCGTGATCCTCGTGTCGGTGCTCGGCCTCGTCGGCTGGACCCAGGTGGTGCGCCGCAAGGGCGCGGCCTTCACCTGGCGGCTCGCGTTCGTGCTGCTCGCGGCGAGCTTCGTGCCGCTGTTCTTCGCGAACAGCCTGCTCACCGCGATCCTCGCGGGCGCGCTCGTCGGCGTGGGCTACTCGGGCATGCTCGCGACGAACGACCTCATCGTCGCGCGCGTGCTCGACGACGACGCGCGCCGCCACGGCGAGCACCGCGAGGGGCTGTTCCTCTCGGCGTTCGGCTTCTTCGGGCGGCTGAACGGGATCGTCACCGGCCTCGCGCTCGCCTCGCTCGGCCTATTCTTCGGCTACTGGTCGGGCGACGACCCCGGCACGGCGCCCGACCTCGCGTTCCGCGTGTTCCTCTGCGTCTACCCGTTCGTGCTCACGGTGATCGGCGCGGTGCTCGCCCGGTTCATCCGCGTGCCCGACGGGCTCGACGAACGACGCGCCGACACGGGCGCCGATCTCGCCGAGACCGCGGCCCGCGCCGCCGAGGAGGTCGACGGGTGACGCGTCGCCTCGTGCTCACGGCCGACGACCTCGGCCGCGACGAGGCGACGAGCGCCGCGATCGCCGAGCTCGCCGCCGACGGGGCGATCACCGCCACGACCGCGATCGTCGTCTCGCCGTTCGCCCGCGCTGCGGTCGACGCGGTGCGCACCGCTGGCCTCGAACCGCGCCTGCACGCCACCCTGTCGAGCGAGCGCGGCGTACCGTCGTGGCATCCGCTCACCTCCGGCCGCTCGCTCGGCGACGCCGACGACGCATCCCTGCCCGAGGACGCCCGGCAGGTGGGCGAGCGCGCCGAACCCGACGAGGTCGCGGCCGAACTCGCCGCGCAGCTCGACCAGCTGCGCGCGCTCGGTGCCCGGCCCGCGGCGATCGACTCGCACGCCGGCACCCTGTACGGGCTCACCGGGCGCTCGTTCCTGCCCGAAGCGCTCGCGCTCTGCGCGCGCGAGGGGCTCGGGTTGCGGCTGCCCCGCTCGCTCGCGCCCTACCTCGCCGCAGGCGGCGGGCACCGCACCGAGGTCTCCGCGGAGGTCGCGACCGCGCACGCGCACGCGGTCGCAGCGGCGGATGCCACGGGCGTGCCGATCCCCGCGGCGATGATCACGAACCGACGCCGCGCCGTCGATCTCGGCGACTACCGCGCGCTGCTCGACGACGTGCGCCGGATGCTCGGCGGCCTGCCCGCGGGCACGAGCGAGCTGTTCCTGCACCCGGCGCCCGACGGGACCCTCGCCGGCGACGCCGGGGCGGTGCGCGCGTGGGAGCTGCGACTGCTGCGCGACCCCGCCCTCCGCGCCGCGATCGACGCCGAGGGGCTCGAGCTCGTCGCGAGCTGGTGACCTCGGGAAGGCGCTGAGCTCGAGTCGGCGCTGAGCTCGGCTCGGCGCTCGGGCCGAGGCGATAGCTCAGACCGAGGCCGCGCTCAGGTCGCGGTGCGCGGCCGCCACCGCACCGCGAGCAGCACGCCGACGACCGCGAGCAGTGTGCCGAAGCCGGCCGCGAACCAGCCCGTCGACGCGGGGAGCTCGAGGGCCGTCGTGACGCCGAGGATGCGCGCCACGCCCCACGGCAGCATCCCCAGCTCGTCGTTCCACATCGTCGACGACCGCTCGAGCCCGACGATCGCGACGACGAGCGACGGCAGCGCCAGCCCGGCGCCGACCGCCGCGAGCACCGACCCCGTCGCACGGCGCACGCCGATCTGGGTCGACAGCGCCCACCCGGCCGCCACGAACACCCACACGAACAGGGCGAAGGCGATCGCGATGGAGCCGACGCGCGCCACGGGGTCGGTCCAGAACGCGTCCCAGTACCCGCCGGGGCCGGTGAACGACAGCGCGACGAGGGTGACGATGCAGCGCAGCACCACGACCCCGCCGACGGCCGCGATCACCGGCCACGGAGAGCGCCGCCAGACGCAGAGCCGCAGGACGATCGCGAACACCGCCCACGCGCCCAGCACGACCGCGAGGTGGGTCCACGACAGGAACGACGTCTGCACCGCCCGGGTCGCGACGAGCAGCGCGACCGGCACGAGGAACAGCAGCCACAGGTCGAGCGAGTCCAGGCCGAGCGTCGACTCCCGTGCCCGCCACGGGCGGGACGCCGCGAGCCAGGACGCCCGCGCGCCCGCGGCGCCCGGGCGGCGGACGAGCCGGGTGCGCACCGATGCCGCGCCGATCACGACCCACGCGAGCGCGAGCACCAGGAGGACGCGGGCGGCCCAGGCCACCGCGAGGTCGCGGTCGCCGCGACCGACGCCGAGCGTGTCGCCCACGACGACGCCGATGCCCGCCCCGAAGCCCACCAGGACGAGGGCGACCACCACGGCGAGGATGCCGCGCCGGGTCGCCTTCGTCATCCGCTCATCCTATTCGCGCGACCGAGCCCGACGTATGCCGCCCCGCCCGCCCCTGCTCCCGCCGGCGGGCCCACGCCGCTTGCCGTCTACTCCCCCGCCTCCTCGCGGGCGATCACCCCGAGGTCGGGATGATCGAAGAACACGCCGTCGACGCCGGTCTCGATGACGTCGGCGAACTCCGCCGCCCAATCGCCCCACACCGTGCGCGTCGACCCACGACGATTCGCCGGCGCGAGGAACCGGTTCTCGGGACGCAGCGTCCAGGTGAACACCGCGAGCCCGGCGCCGTGCGCGGCGTCCACGAGATCGGCGCCGGTGAGCACACCCTCCGCGGCCGGCCGTCGTCGCGGCGCCGGGCCGACCAGCCGCGCCTTGCCGACGCTGACCCCGTCGAACCGCCCCGCGAGCCCGAGCAGCCCCGCCTCGGTGGCGAACGCGTCGTACGGGGTTGCCGGCGCACCACCCGTGTCGGCCGCGGCGACGAGGTCGGCCGGCGCGCCCGCGCCCTCGAGCAGGAACACCCGTTGGCCGCGGATCCCGAGGTCGCGCAGCCGGTCGAGCACCGTCGGCTCGAACGCCTCCATGATCAGACGTTCGTCGCCGCGACCCCAGCCGACGGCGTCGAGCTCGGCTGCGAACAGCTCGTCGAGCGGCAGGCCCAGGCCGTCGAAGTAGGTCACGTGCTTGAACTCGGCGACCATCCGGAGCATCCGCCCCTGCTCCTCCGACGCCCGCTCGATCACCTCGAACAGGTCGCGCAACCGCATGAGGGGGTAGCGCCCGTCGAAGGACGCGCTCGCCTGCCGCAGCGGGCCGAGTCGCTCGCGAGCGCGCAGCGTCGCGAGCTCGGCCCACGTGAAGTCCTCGGTGAACCAGCCGGTGACCTCGACCCCGTCGATCACACGCGTCGTGCGGCGGCTCTGGAACTCGGCGCGGGTCGCGACATCCGTGGTGCCCGAGATCTCGTTCTCGTGCCGCAGCACGATCACGCCGTCGCGCGTGGCGACCAGGTCGGGCTCGACCGCGTCGGCGCCGAGCGCGAACGCGAGCTCGTAGCTCGAACGCGTGTGCTCGGGCCGGTAGCCGGGCGCGCCGCGATGCCCGATGACGAGCGGATGCTCCGCATGGTCGCGCTCCATCCTCCGAGCGTAGCGAGGGCGGGGCGGGCGGGCGCGGGAACAGCACGCGGATTCACGGCGTTGTCACGGATTGAGACGGGCGGGCCGAGCGCCCGGCCCGGTAGATTGGTCTGAGCGGATGCTCCATCCGCAGGGATTCCCCTCCAACCGACGATCGCCGAAAGCAGAGGAACCATCCGATGGCACTCGACAACCCCGCCTTCTCACGCAACGAGGCGTTCTCGAGGCAGGGCGCCGTGGCCACCGCGCAGGACATGTCCGCGCAGGACCTGAAAGAGCTGTTCGACCAGCCCGCCACGCTTCCCGACCGCGAGGTCATGACCTACGAGGGCACCATCGCCAAGACGCTTGGCGCCTTCGGCGTGATGCTCGTGGCCGCCGGCATCGGCTGGGTGGTCACCCCCGCCGCGCCCTGGCTGTTCTGGGTAGGCTCGATCATCGGCTTCGTGTTGGCGATGGTGAACATCTTCAAGAGGGAACCGTCGCCCGCGCTGATCCTCGCGTACGCGGCCGCTCAGGGCCTGTTCCTCGGCGGCATCTCGCTGATGTTCGAGAGCCAGTGGCAGGGCATCGTCGGCCAGGCTGTGATCGGTACCCTCGCAGTCGTCGGCGTGACCCTCGCGCTCTTCGCGAGCGGCAAGGTCCGTGCCTCGAAGAAGGCCACCAAGATCTTCCTCGTCGCGATGGTCGGCTACCTCGTGTTCTCGCTCGTGAACGTCATCCTGATGTGGACCGGCGTCAACAACGACCCGTGGGGTCTGCTCGGCGCCGAACTGTGGGGCATCCCGGTCGGGCTCATCGTGGGCGTCCTCGTCATCCTGATGGGCGCATACTCGCTGGTGCTCGACTTCGACTTCATCCAGCAGGGCGTGCGCAACCGCGCCCCCAAGAAGTACAGCTGGACGGGCGCCTTCGGCATCATGGTCACCGTCATCTGGCTCTACCTCGAGATCCTGCGGATGCTCGCCATCGCACGCGACTAGCCGCAGCCGCCCATCACGGGCCGTCGTCGTTCCCGGTGCGCCACTTCGGCGGGGTCCGCGCCAGCCGAGCTGGCGCAGAGGGCGCCGAATTGGCGCAGCGGAGGGCAGCGCGAGCGGGCGGATCGTGCGCACTCGGGCTCAGGTGCGGGACGCGGCCTTGGCGAGCAGCACCGCGCGCTCGCGCGCGTTCTGCGCGAGCTGCGCGGCCCGCTCGAACTCGGCACGGGCCTCGTCGTCGCGGCCGAGTCGGGCGAGCAGCTCGCCCCGCACGCTCGGCAGCAAGTGGGATGCCGCGAGCCGGCGATCACCCGCGAGGTCGTCGACGATCGCCAGCGCGACCGACGGTCCGCCGTCGGGCTCGGGCGCCATCGACACCGCGACCGCGCGGTTCAGCCCGACGACCGGTGACGGCGCGAGCCGCAGCAGTCCGTCGTACGCCGCGACGATGCGCGGCCAGTCGGTGGCGTCGACCGACGGCGCGACCGCGTGGCACTCGGCGATCGTCGCCTGCAGCGCGTACGCGCCCAGCCCGGTGCGGCGTCGCTCGGCGAGCCTGCCCGCCCGTGCGAGTGCCGCCCGGCCGTGGGCGATGAGCGTGCGGTCCCAACGGGCGCGGTCCTGGGCGTCGAGCGGGATCGGCTGCCCCGAGGCATCCGTTCGGGCCGGGAACCGCGCCGCCGTCAGCTCCATCAGGGCGACAAGGCCGTGCGCTTCGGGCTCGTCGGGCACGAGCGACGCGACCACCCGGCCGAGCCGCATCGCCTCGCGGGCGAGGTCGGGGCGCATCCACTCGTCGCCGCTCGTCGCCGCATGCGCCTCGGTGAAGACGAGGTAGACCACCGCGAGCACTCCAGCCAGGCGGGTCCCGAACTCGTCGCGGGCCGGCACCTCGAACGGCACGTGTGCATCGGCCAGCGCCTTCTTCGCGCGCACGATGCGCTGCTGCACGGTCGCGGTCGGGGCGAGGAACGCCCGCGCGATCTCCTCCGACGTGAGGCCGCCGACCACGCGCAGGGTGAGCGCGACCTGCGCCTCGCGCGACAGCACCGGGTGGCACGCCGTGAACACGAGCCGCAGCACATCGTCGTCGATGCGGTCGGGATCCCACGGCGCAGCATCCGCCGCCTCCTGCTGCTCGGCCTCGAGGTCGTGCGCGATCGCGGCGAGCCGTTCGTCGTAGCGTTCGCGACGGCGCCAGCCGTCGATCGCCCGGCGCTTGGCGACCGCGGTCAGCCAGGCGCCGGGGTTGCGGGGCACGCCGGTCGACGGCCACTGCTCGAGCGCTTCGGCGAGCGCCTCCTGCGCCAAGTCCTCGGCTTGGCCGAAGTCGCGCGTCATCCGGGTGAGCGTCGCGACGATGCGCGCCGACTCGATGCGCCACACCGCCGCGACGGCGCGCCGCGCGACCTGGTCGTCGGTCGATCCCGACGGCGAGGCATCCGCGCGGCGCGCGCCCGTGGCATCCGTCATACCCTGCGGCGACCCGCGCTCAGCCCTCGGCCGCGCGCTCGGCCTGCTCCTCGCGCCAGCCCTCTTCCTTCTGGATCCACTCGTTGTCCTGGGGGAAGTCCTCGGGGCCGTTGACGCGACGCACCTCGAGGTACGCGCCCGGCCCGAGCGGTGCGCGGGACGCCCACTCGGCAGCCTCCTCCTTCGAGGCGACCTCGATGATCCAGAAGCCGTTGAACAGCTCCCTGATCTCGCCGTAGGGGCCGTCGGTGACGAGCGGCTCCTCGCCCGAGAAGTCGACGACGAAGCCCTCGCTCGCGTCGCTCAGCCCCTCGCCGGCGATCAGCACGCCCGCGTTCATCATCTGCTCGTTGTAGCGGCCCATCGCCTCGATGACCTGCTCGAACGGGATCTGCTCGTACGCCCGCACGCCGGTCTCGTCGGCCCGCATGATCAGCATGTACTTCGACATCGTGTCGTCTCCTCGTGTGTTCGGGTCGCGTGTCGACCCTCTCACCCGATGCGTCGAACGGGAAGGGCGCGGATCGACACCTGCCGCGAAGTTTTCTTCTGCGCCCCTCGCCGCTGCGCCACTTCGGCGGGGTCCGCGCCAGCCGAACTGGCGCGGAGCGCGCCGAACTGGCGCAACGGGCGGCGGGGCCGCTGTCGGGCGGGCGAGCGGGGACCCCGCCTCAGGCGCTCACGCCGACCGACGCGAGCGTCTCGCGGATCGCGTGCGCCGACGCCCGCAGCTTCTGGTCCTCGGCGTACGAGAACGAGGTGCCGACGACGGGGGTCGGCCCCTGCGCGCCGACCAGGCACGGCACGCTGAGCGCGACGCCCGAGATGCCGCGGTAGTCGTCGAGCACCGTCGAGACGGGGATGACGACCTGCTCGTCGTCGACGACCGCCTCGACGATGCGGGCGACGGCGAGACCGATCGCGTAGTTCGTCGCCCCCTTGCCCGCGATCACCCGGTACGCGGCGTCGCGCACCTCGGCGGCGATCTCGTCGAGGTCGGCGGTCGAGAGCCGGTTCGGGCCCGCCCACTCCAGCAGCGGCACCGGCCCGATCATCGCCGTCGACCACAGCGCGAACTCGGTGTCGCCGTGCTCGCCCACGATGTCGGCGTGCACGCTCGCGGTGCCGACACCGAGCCGGCGGCCGAGCAGCCAGCGCAGGCGCGACGTGTCGAGCACCGTGCCCGAGCCGAACACGCGGCCGCTCGGCAGGCCCGTGATCTGCTGGGCGGCGACCGTGAGCACGTCGACGGGGTTGGTCACGAGCAGGATCGTGGCGTCGGGCGCGCGCTCCTGCACCTGCGGCAGGAGTTGCTCGAGGATGCGGATGTTCGTGCCCGCCAACTCGAGCCGGGTCTGCCCGGGCTGCTGCTTCGCACCGGCGGTGACGATCACCAGGTCGCTTCCCTCGAGCACGGCGGGATCGGCTCCGCCGGTGACGGATGCCCCGGTGAACTGCGTGCCGTGCGCGAGGTCGAGCACCTCGGCGTCGACCTTCTCGGCGGCGATGTCGTACAGCGCGACCTCGCGCGCCGACCCGCGGATGAGCGAGGCGTACGCGATGCTCGTGCCCACCGCGCCCGCACCGATGACAGCGACTTTCGAACCCCTGATTCCGGTCACGGTCTCATCCTCTCGCATCGGACCGCGCCTTACGCTACTGAGGACGGACGACTCCCGAATGTCGGACACCCGCGACGACTCGCCGCCGCGCGCGCTCGTGGGCGCGGTGTGTCGTACCAACCATCCGACATTTCGGACGCACCAGGCGCCGAGTATCCGGTCAGCCCGAGGTACCCACCCGCGCGAAGTCGAGCGCCTCGCGGATCAGCTCGAGCACGAACGCGAGCTCGCGCTCGTTGCGAGGCCCGTACACGAACCATTCGGTGCCGTAGTCACCGTATGCATGTGGGATGCCCCATCCGGCGGCAACGATCTCGGTACCGCGGCGGGGCGGCAATACGAGATGCAGGCTCGTATCGCCGACCCCGTGCACGTGCGCGGGCTCGAGACGATCCTCAGGAGGTGCCAGCGACCGCTCCGGCGACGGCGCCTCGACGAGGTCCGCGAGGAGGAATGCGCGAGAGCCCACCGGCGACACCGCACTGTGGCCCTCGACCACGCCGGGAAGCGCAAGCGCATCGTGCACGAGCCTGCCCCAGATCTCAGGCGGCGACTGCTGATCGAGCTGTCGCTGCGGCCCCTCGTCGGAGACGGTCGGCGCGGCACCCGCCCGCATGGGCATTGGTGACAGCCGATGCATCACTCGCTCACGGTCGTGATGCGGAAGACCGGGAAGTCGGATGCCACGTCGAGCAGCCGCTCGTCGGGCGAGTCCTTGTCGAGGCCGTCGAAGAACCGGCCGACCTCCCACGCCCACGCCCGCAGGTACTCGCGCAGGATCGGCGGCTTGTCGGCGTCGGCGAGCTCCACGGCGGTGAACTCCTCGACGCGGCGGCCGTGCTGCAGGCGCCCCGAGCCTGCGGCGCGGAGGTTGCGCACCCAGTGCGTCGTGCCGCGCGGGGCCACGAGGTAGCGCTCGCCGCCGATGCGCAGCGGGTTCACGGGCGTGGTGCGCCACTCGCCGCTCGTGCGGCCGCGAACCGCGAGCACCCGGCTGCCGGCGAGGGGGAGACCGAGCCGGGTCGACAGGCTGACGAGTCCGTTGAACACGCCGTCGGCGCGAGTGGGTCGCACATACTTGGGCATTCGCTCACCCTACTGCCGACCCATGTCGCGGCCACACCCGGCCACCGACGCATTCGTCGAATGTCGGAGGTGCGGGGCGACACGCCGGGTGGGGGCCCGGATGGATCGGCGTGTCGGCTCGCCCCTCCGACATTCGACGAATGTCGGAGGCCGGGGCGCGCCCTATCGGCGACCGAACACGACAAGGGGCGCGGGCCGTCCGGCCCGCGCCCCTCGCGCACGTCACGGGAGACCTACTCCCATTCGATGGTGCCCGGCGGCTTCGACGTGACGTCGAGCACGACCCGGTTGACCTCGGGCACCTCGTTGGTGATCCGGTTCGAGATACGTGCCAGCACGTCGTAGGGCAGGCGGGTCCAGTCGGCGGTCATCGCGTCCTCGGACGAAACCGGCCGCAACACGATCGGGTGGCCGTAGGTGCGGCCGTCGCCCTGGACCCCCACCGAGCGGACGTCGGCGAGCAGCACGACCGGGCACTGCCAGATCTCGGCGTCGAGGCCGGCGGCGCTCAGCTCCTCGCGCGCGATCGCGTCGGCCTCGCGGAGCAGAGCGAGACGATCACGGGTGACCTCGCCCACGATGCGGATGCCGAGGCCGGGCCCCGGAAACGGCTGGCGTCCGACGATCGCCTCGGGCAGCCCCAGCTCGCGGCCGATGGCGCGCACCTCGTCCTTGAAGAGGGTGCGCAGCGGCTCGACCAACTCGAACTGCAGGTCTTCGGGCAGGCCGCCGACGTTGTGGTGGCTCTTGATGTTCGCGGTGCCGGTGCCGCCGCCCGACTCGACGACGTCGGGGTACAGCGTGCCCTGCACGAGGAACTTCACCTTCTCACCGGACGCCGCCGCCGACGCGATCACGTCGCGCTCGGCCTGCTCGAACGCACGGATGAACTCGCGGCCGATGATCTTGCGCTTCTGCTCGGGGTCGGTGACGCCCTCGAGCGCGTCGAGGAACGTGTCGGCGGCATCGACCGTGACGAGGTTGACGCCGGTCGCGGCCACGTAGTCCTGCTGGACCTGCTCGCGCTCGCCCTTGCGCAGCAGCCCGTGGTCGACGAACACCGCGGTGAGCTGGTCGCCGACGGCGCGCTGGACGAGCGCGGTCGAGACGGCCGAGTCGACCCCGCCCGACAGCGCCGAGATGACGCGCGCCGACCCGACCTGCTCGCGGATCCGCTCGACCTGCTCGGCGATGACGTTGCCCGGGTTCCAGTCGGGTGCGATGCCCGCGGCTCGGTGCAGGAAGTTCTCCAGCACGCTCTGCCCGAACTGCGAGTGCTTCACCTCGGGGTGCCACTGCACGCCGTAGAACTTCTTCTCGTCGTTCGCGAACGCGGCCACCGGCGTCGACGCCGTCGAGGCGAGCACCTCGAAGCCCTCGGGCGCGACCGAGACCGAATCGCCGTGGCTCATCCACGTGACCTGGTGCTCGGGCTGGCCGCCGAGCAGCACGTTGCCGTCGTCGGCGCGCACGGTCGTCTCAGTCGAGCCGTACTCGCGCAGACCGGTGTGCGCGACCTCGCCGCCGAGCTGGCGCGCCATCACCTGGAAGCCGTAGCAGATGCCGAGCGTCGGCACGCCGAGTTCGAGGATCCCCTCGTCGAGCGACGGCGCCCCCTCCTCGTACACCGACGACGGGCCACCCGACAGCACGATGCCGATCGGGTTCTTCGCCGCGACCTCTTCTGCGGTGATCGTGTGCGGCACGATCTCGGAGTAGACGGATGCCTCGCGCACCCGCCGCGCGATGAGCTGCGCGTACTGGGCGCCGAAGTCGACGACGAGCACCGGGCGGTGCGCGGTGCCCTGGTCGGGGGCGGCGCCCGGCTCGGTCTGGGATTCGGTCACTGGGCTGCCTCCACGGACGGCTGATCGGAATCGGATGCCTCGGCGCCGTCGTTCGTCGCGGCCTGCGCCGCGGCATCCGCCTCACGACGCTCGAGGTAGGTGCGCACCTCGCGGCCGATACGCGCCTCGAGGATGAACGACAGGAACGGGACGATGCCGCCGAGCGCGATCAGGATGAACCGGCTGAACGGCCAGCGCATGAGGCTCCAGAGGCGGAAGTCGCTGAACAGGTAGACGACGTAGAACCAGCCGTGCACGATGAGGATGCCCGTCGAGAGGTTCACCCCGTCGCCGGTCGACTCGAGCCCCGTCACCGTCTCGAGCACCGGCTGGAAGCTCAGGAAGCCGCCCGACCCGAACGCGAACAGCTCGAGGTGGAAGACGTACTTCAGGATCATCTCGGCGCAGAGCAGCAGCAACAGCACACCGGTGATCACCGATGCGACCTGGTAGAGCTTCAGCGCCCCGCGGATGCGCGGCAGATCGGCGGTTTTCGGCTCGAGGGGCATGGATCCATCCTACGTGGCGGATCCGTGAGCAGGCTCGGAGCATGGGGACGTCACGACTGCGGGGCGGACTCCGGGGCCGCGGTCGCCTGCGCGGCGGCGAGCTCGGCCTCTTCGCGTTCGCGCTGCACGGCGTCGCGCACGAGCCGGTACCAGAGGAAGATCGCGAACCCCGCGAACACCACCCACTCGACCGCGTAGAAGATGTTCAGCCAGTTCAGCTCGGCCTCCGCTTCGGGCGGCGGCGACGAGATCGCCTCGAGCCCGGGCGCCGGCTCGGCCGCGGTGACGTAGCCGAAGTACACGGGGCGGTCGTCGAAATCTGCCCACAGGTTGATCAGCGCCGCCACCGACACCGTCGACATCGCGTGCGGGTCGCCGTCGTGATCGGGGTCGGTGGGCGGTTCGCTCGGCAGGAAGCGCCCGATCACGCGCACCGGTTCGGCAGCGTCGACGGATGCCTCGAAGCGATCGAGTGCGGACTGCGCCGTCTCGACGTCGGACGCCCACCCGAGCGCGATCGGCAGACCCCCCGGCGGAGCATCCGTCACCTCGAGGTGCGCGACCACCCACGTGCCGAGCACGCCGTCGTTGAGCCGACCATCGATGAGCACCGTGTCGCCCGGCACGTACGCGCCCTGCACCTCGACCCGCTGCCCCGTCGACGTCTGCAGGGTCGGACCGTCGGGCTCGGCGACCCCGGCGAACGGCCGCACCTCCTCGGTCGGCCGCTCGACCACCGTCGCCTGCTCGACCGCCCGCTCGAGCTGCCACTGCCCGAGCAGCGCGAACCCGGCGGCGACCGCGAGCGCGGCGAGGAGCGCGAGCACCCAGCGCGGGCGCAGCATCATGCGGAGCATCAGGCGTCGGCGTCCTCGCCGACATCGTGCATGATCGCGTGGAACACCCGCTGGATGCCCTCCTCCGGGCCGACCGCGATGAGGATGTCACCCGACTGCACGATGAAATCGTCGGGCGGGGAGGGGATGGCCCGGTGCCCGCGCACGAGCGCGACGAGCGACACCCCGTCGATCGTCGGAAGCGAGCCCAGGGGCCGGCCGCCGATCACGTCGTCGTCGTCGACGATCGCCCACGAGATGGGGATGCCGGGCAGATCGTCGAGTTCCGCGATCGATTCGACGATGCGGGTCCCGCCGAGGAGGTCCGCCACCGTCCGGGCCTCGTCCTCCTCGAGCCGGATGTTGACGACCGGCTCGCCCCCGACCTTCGCGATCAGGTCGCTCGCGCCCATGCGGTGGGCGATCACCGAGAGCTCGACGCCGTCGGTCGTCGTGAACGAGTGCATGAGGCCCACGCCCGGCAGATTCACCCGCCTGATCTCCACCATGCTCACGACTCCTCGACCATGCCGCACGCGTGTGCGACGGCGCGGCAAGTCTACCCGCGGTGTGCTGGGCTCGAACCGACCTCAGTCGACCTTCACGATGTCGGGCGCCTCGAGCCGCACCCGGTCGGCGGATTCGTCGTCGGGTTGCAGTTGCGACTCGCGCTCGGCGGCCACGCGCTGCAGGTACCGCTCGACTTCGAGCTGCTCGCGCTCGGCGTCCCAGCCGAGCGATTTCGCCATCAGTTTCGCTGCCACGGGGGCGGCGGACACGCCGCGATCCCAGGCCTCGATCGAGATGCGGGTGCGGCGGGCGAGCACGTCGTCGAGGTGCAGCGCACCCTCGTGCGTGCACGCGTACACCACCTCGGCGGCGAGGTAGTCGTCGGCGCCGGGCAACGGCTCGCCGAGCTTCGGATCGTTGCGGATGAGGTCGAGCAGGTCGTCGGTGAGGGTGCCGTAGCGGTTCAGCAGGTGTTCGATGCGCACCTTGTGCACGCCGAAGGCGCGGGCGATCTTGCCGCGCTTGTTCCACGCCGCCTGGTAGCCCTCGGCGCCGAGCAGCGGGATGTCCTCGGTCGTCGACGCCGGTACCCGACCGTCGAGCGCGTCGGCGGCTGCGTCGATGGCGTCCTTCGCCATGACGCGGTACGTCGTCCACTTGCCGCCGGCGACCACGACGAGCCCGGGCACGGTGTGCGCGACGATGTGCTCGCGCGACAGCTTCGAGGTCTGGTCGCTCTCTCCGGCGAGCAGCGGCCGCAGTCCGGCGAACACGCCCTCGACGTCTTCACGCGTGAGCGGCACCCGCAGCACGCGGTTGACGTGCTCGAGCAGGTAGTCGATGTCGGCGGCGGTCGCCGCGGGATGCGCCTTGTCGAGGTGCCAGTCGGTGTCGGTCGTGCCGATCAGCCAGTGCCGGCCCCACGGGATGACGAACAGCACGCTCTTCTCGGTGCGGAAGATCATGCCCATGGCCGAGTGGATGCGGTCGCGCGGCACGACGAGGTGGATGCCCTTCGAGGCGCGCACGTGGAACGTGCCCCGCTCGCCGACCATGCGCTGCGTGTCGTCGGTCCACACCCCGGTGGCGTTGACGACCTGCTTCGCGCGGATGTCGAAGCGCTCGCCCGTCTCGAGGTCGTGCGCGTGCACGCCCACGACCCGCTCGCCGACCTTCAGGAACCCCTCGACGTTCACCCGGCTGGCCACGTGGGCGCCGTAGTACGAGGCGGTGCGGGCGAGCGAGGCGACGTAGCGTGCGTCGTCGACCTGGGCGTCGTAGTAGGTGAGCCCGCCCACGAGGGCGTCGGGAGCGAGTGACGGGATGGCCCGTTGCACCTGGGTCTTCGAGAGGTGCCGGTGGTGGGGGACCCCGGGCGGGCGTCCGCCCGTCCAGCTGAAGATGTCGTAGAGCATCATGCCGCTGCCGACGTAGAACCGCTCGACGACGCGGGTCTGCAACGGGTAGAGGAACCGCACGGGTTTCACCAGATGCGGCGCGAGTCGCTGGAGCAGCAGACCGCGTTCGATGAGCGCCTCGCGCACGAGCCGGAAGTCGAGCTGCTCGAGGTAGCGGATGCCGCCGTGCACCAGCTTCGACGATCGGCTGGAGGTGCCCGACGCCCAGTCGCGGGCTTCGAGGAGCCCCGTGGACAGGCCACGGGTCACCGCGTCGAGCGCCGCGCCGGTGCCGACGATGCCGCCGCCCACGACGAGGATGTCGAGCTCTTTCGACTTCAATCGCTCGATCGCGGCCGCGCGCTCATCGGGCCCCAGCTTGTTCGAACGTGCCACCGACTTCAGACGCGCCATGTCGTTCCCCGTTCCACAGCCTGCGGCGGCGGGCTGCGCCGCCTCCTCAACGCTACCCGAGGGGTACGACGGATGCCACGGCGCGCGCCGTCTTTCCGTCGGGGCGCCTCGACCCGATGGGGACGCTACTCGCTCTGGTAGGGGGCGACGACGACCTCGACCCGCTGGAACTCCTTGAGGTCGGAGTACCCGGTGGTCGCCATCGACCGGCGCAGGGCGCCGACGAGGTTCGCGGTGCCCTCGGCGACGGAGGCCGGCCCGTAGAGGATCTCCTCGAGCGAGCCGACGGTGCCCACCTCGACGCGGTTGCCGCGGGGCAGCTTGGAGTGGTGCGACTCGGCGCCCCAGTGCTGGCCGCCGCCCGGGGCATCCGTCGCGCGCGCGAGCGCGGAGCCGAGCATGACCGCGTCGGCGCCGCACGCGATCGCCTTCACGATGTCGCCCGAGGTGCCGAGCCCGCCGTCGGCGATGACGTGCACGTAGCGGCCGCCCGACTCGTCGAGGTAGTCGCGGCGTGCGCCCGCGACATCCGCGACCGCCGTGGCCATCGGCGCGTGGATGCCGAGCGCCTTGCGCGTGGTCGACGCGGCGCCGCCGCCGAAGCCGACGAGCACGCCCGCCGCACCCGTGCGCATGAGGTGCAGCGCCGCGGTGTAGGTGGCCGCGCCGCCGACGATGACGGGCACGTCGAGCTCGTAGATGAACTTCTTGAGGTTGAGCGGCTCCTGGTTCTTGGAGACGTGCTCGGCCGAGACCGTGGTGCCGCGGATGACGAACAGGTCGACCCCTGCGGCCACGACGGTCTCGTACAGCTCCTGCGTGCGCTGCGGTGAGAGCGCACCGGCGACGGTGACCCCGGCCGCGCGGATCTCGGCGAGGCGCGCGGTGACCAGTTCGGGCTTGATCGGCTCGGCGTAGATCTCCTGCATGCGCCGGGTGGCCTCGGCCTGCGGCAGTCGGCGGATCTCGGCGAGCACGGGCTCGGGGTCGTCGTACCGCGTCCAGACGCCCTCGAGGTCGAGCACGCCGAGGCCGCCGAGCTCGCCCATCATGATGGCCGTCGTCGGCGAGACGACCGAGTCCATCGGGGCGGCGAGGAACGGGATGTCGAACTGGTAGGCGTCGATGCTCCACGCGACCGAGACGTCCTCGGGGTCGCGGGTGCGACGGCTCGGGACGATCGCCACGTCGTCGAAGGCGTACACGCGGCGACCGCGCTTGGCACGGCCGATCTCGATCTCCTGGGTCACCCGCCCAGCCTATCGAACCGGGGTGTCGCCGCCCCGGGTCGCCTGCGCGACCCGGTCGGGCGAACCGAACAGTCGCCCGGCGATGGAGCGGGCGAGCGCGTCGGGCTCCTGCCCG
This sequence comes from Agromyces larvae, assembly GCF_022811705.1. NCBI lineage: Bacteria > Bacillati > Actinomycetota > Actinomycetes > Micrococcales > Microbacteriaceae > Agromyces > Agromyces larvae. The sequence goes on from NZ_CP094528.1 coordinate 2,096,787, forward strand.
GCCGCGTCGATGGCGCCGGAGTTCCAGAGGGTGGCGAATCCGTGCACGAGCGACCACGCGGCGAGCGCGTTCGCCCGCGCGTCGCCCGACTCGGCGCCGGCGCCGGCGCGCAGCACCGCGCCCGCCCGTTCGCGCGCTGCGGCGAGCGCGGGGTCGTCGGAGCGCAGCAGTTCGCTGCGGAACATCACCTCGAAGCGGCCGGGCTCTGCGGTCGCGAACCCCACGTAGGCCACGCCGGCCTCGACGAAGTCACCGCCGGATGCCTCGAGCACGGCGGCGAGCCGGTTGAACCCGTCGACCGCGATCGCGGTGAACAGGCCGGTGCGGTCGCCGAAGTGGTGGGCGGGCGCGGCGTGCGAGACGCCCGCCCGGCGGGCGAGGTCGCGCAGGCTCAGCTTGTCGACGCCGTCGGCTTCGATCGCGGCGACGGCCTCGTCGATGAGGGTCTCGCGGAGTCGGCCGTGGTGGTACGCCATGCGTCGAGGATACGTCGCCGATCTAGGCATTGACAAGTTCGACCATCCGAGGCAATCTAGGCATTGACAAGTTCACGTCTTTCCCAAGGAGTCCGCCATGAGCACCACGGCACCCACCGCCCGCACGTCGGCACCGCGACGCAACCCGTGGGCGCAGAGCTTCCTCTCCCCCGTGCCGATCGCCTTCGTCATCGGCACGGCCGGCACCGCACTCCTGGGTGCGTTCCTCGCCGCCTTCGGCACCACCGTGCTCACCGGCTGGCAGGCCGCGCTCACCGGCGGCCTCGTGCTCATGTTCCTGATCGGGGCATCCGGCCGTCTGAACCCGAAGCTGCGCCGCGGACTCGCCGCGATGGTGCCGCCCGCCCTGCCGCGACCCGACCTCATCGTCGCCGCGACCGGCGTGCTCGAGGCGGCCGGCGCGATCGGCCTGCTGGTGCCGGCGACGCACCGCATCGCCGCCGCCTGCCTCGCCCTGCTGCTCATCGCGGTGTTCCCGGCGAACGTGCGCGCAGCTCGGCTCGGCGACCGCCTCGGCACCCTGTCGTCACCCCTCGTTCCGCGCACGATCGAGCAGCTCCTCTTCGTGACCGCGTGCGTCGCGGTCGCGATCGGATGACACGGGCCGAGCCGGCGGGCGGGCACGCTCCGCTCAGCGCGCCCGAGCCACCCGCCCCTCGTCCCACACCGGGGCATCCGCCTCGACGACCTCACCGTCCTCGCGGAAGACCAGGTAGCGGTCGAACGACCGGGCGAACCAGCGGTCGTGGGTGACGGCGAGCACGGTGCCGTCGAACCGCCCGAGCGCGTCCTCGAGCGCCTCGGCCGACACCAGATCGAGGTTGTCGGTCGGCTCGTCGAGCAGCAGCAGCGTCACGCCCGAGAGCTCGAGCAGCAGGATCCGGAACCGCGCCCGCTGCCCGCCCGACAGCGACTCGTACCGCTGCTGGGCCGCGAGCGCCAGCCCGTACCGGTCGAGCGCACCGCTCGCCGCCTCGCGAGGCAGGCCGTCGCGGTGCTCGTCGCCGCGGTGCAGGATCTCGAGCAGCGTGCGCCCCTCGAGACCGGCCTGGCCGTGGCTCTGCGCGAACCAGCCGGGCACGATGCGGGCCCCGAGCGTCGCCCGACCTCGGTGCGGCACCGACTCGAGGGTTCGCCCGACCGTCGTGAGATGCCCCTGCGACGGGTCGGGGTCGCTGCCGCCGCCCGCCAACAGCCGCAGGAAGTGGCTCTTGCCCGAGCCGTTCGCCCCGAGCACCGCGACCCGGTCGCCGTACCAGACCTCGAGGTCGAACGGGCGCATGAGCCCGGTGAGCTCGAGCCCCTCGCACACGACGGCGCGCTTGCCGGTACGCGCGCCGCGCAGCCGCATCGACACCGCCTGGGCCGGCGGTCGCTCCTCGGGCGGGCCGGCCTCCTCGAACCGGCGCAACCGAGTCAGCGCGGCCTGGTACCGCGAGGCCATACCGTCGTTGTAGGTCGCCTTCTGCTTCATCGTCGCCACGAGGGTCTTCAGCGCGGCGTGCTGCTCGTCCCACCGGCGGCGCAGCTCGTCCAGGCGCTCGAAGCGGGCGTCGCGCGCCTCGTGGTACCCGTCGAACCCGCCGCCGTGCACCCAGGCCGAGCTGCCGGCGGGCGACGCCTCGAGCGTCACGATGCGGTCGGCCGCCGTGGCCAGCAGTTCGCGGTCGTGCGACACCAGCAGCACCGTCTTCGACGTCGCACGCAACTCGGCCTCGAGCCAGCGCTTGCCCGGCACATCGAGCGAGTTGTCGGGCTCGTCGAGCACCAGCACCTGCTCGGGCCCGCGCAGCAGCGCCTCGAGCGCGAGCCGCTTCTGCTCGCCGCCCGACAGCGTCGCGAGCTCACGCCAGCGGGCGCGCTCGAACGGCACGCCGAGGGCGGCCATGGTGCAGTGATCCCACAGCACCTCCTGGTCGTACCCGCCCGCCTCGGCGTACTCGGCGAGCGCGCTCGCGTAGCGCAGCTGGCTCGCGGTGTCGTCGCGTTCGATGATCTCCTGCTCGGATGCCTCGAGCTCGATCGCGGCGGCACGCACACGTTCGGGCGCCACCGAGACGAGCAGGCCGGCGACGGACGCCTCGGTGCCGGCCGCGGTGCCCCCGGTCCCGATGAACTGGTCCATGACGCCCAGGCCGCCGTCGACCTGCACGCTGCCCTCGTCGGGTCGCAGGTCGCCGCGGATGATGCGCAGCAGCGTCGACTTGCCGGCGCCGTTCGCGCCGATGAGGGCCGTCGTGCGCCCCTCGGGCACGCGGAACGCGAGGTCGGCGAGCAGCGGCCGGCCGTCGGGGAGTGAGAACGAGACGCCGTTGACGTCGATGAAGCCCATGGTCGATGCATCCGATCGGTGTCGGCGGCCGCGGCCGCGCCGCCCACCGGGCAGCCGACCAGACTAACGCACCGTCGGGCGCGCCGTGCGCGCCCGCGGCGTCGCGTGCGCTGGCAGACTGGGTGGATGCCTCGTGTCTCCGCCGACCCGATCGACCTGCTCCGCACCCGCACGAGCGAGAAGTGGCGCGCGTTCCCCACCGACGTGCTGCCGCTGCCCGTCGCCGAGATGGACTACCCGCTGGCCGAGCCGATCGCGCGGGCGCTGCACGCGGCGGTCGACCGATCCGACACCGGGTACGCACCGGGCAGCCGGCCGATCGCCGAGGCGTTCGCCGGCTTCGCCGCAGACCGCCTCGGCTGGCAAGTCGACCCCGCGCGAGTCACGGCCACCGGCGACGTGAGCATGGGCATCGTCGAGGTGCTGCGCCAGGCGATCACGCCCGGCGACGGCGTCATCGTGACGGCGCCCATCTACCCGCCGTTCTTCGACCTCGTCACCGAGGGCGGCGGCTCCGTCGTCGAAGTGCCGATGTCCGGCGGCATCGACGAGGGCTGGTCGCTCGACCTCGACGGCATCGACGCCGCGTTCGCCGCCGGCGCTCGCGCGATGCTGCTCTGCAACCCGCACAATCCGCTCGGGTTCGTCCCCGACGCCGACGCGCTGCGCGCCCTCGCGGACATCGCCGCCCGGCACGGCGCGACGATCGTCGCCGATGAGGTGCACGGCCCGCTCGCCCAGCCGGCGACGCCGTACACGCCGTTCCTCACCGTGTCGGACGCGGCGCGCGAACACGGCGTCGCCGTCACCGCGGCATCCAAGGCGTTCAACATCGCCGGGCTCAAGTCGGCGCTCGTCGTGACGGCGTCCGAGCGCGGCGACCGCGTGCGCGCCGCATTCCCGTACGAGGTCGAGTGGCGGATGAGCCAGTTCGGCTCGATCGCGTCGATCGCGGCGTTCCGCGAGGGCGGGCCGTGGCTCGACGGGGTGCTCGCGAGCCTTGATCAGAATCGCCGGCTGCTCGCCGACCTGCTCGCCGACGAGCTGCCCGGGGTGCGCTACCGCATCCCCGACGCGACCTACCTCGCCTGGCTCGACCTGTCGGCACTCGGCTGGGGCGACGACCCCGCCGCGTACGCCCTCGAGCACGCGCGCGTCGCGCTCGGCAACGGACCGCAGTTCGGGGCATCCGTCGGGCGGGGGCACGCGAGACTCAACTTCGCCTGCTCGCCCGAGGTGCTCTCCGAGGCGATCACGCGCCTCGCGGAGGCGCGCGACCGGTAGCGAGCAGCGCGCCTACCCGACCGCAGCCGCCCGACGCCGCTGCTCGAGCCGCTTGCGGGTCGTGGTGCCGACCCCACGCGCGATGAGCGCGTCGGCGACGACCACGCCGAGCCACGCGCCGAGCGCACCGCTCACGGTCGGGATGAGAATGGTCGCCGCGACGACGCCCGGCACCATCGACGCCGCGTCGATCGCGAGCGCCACGGTGACACCCCAGATCGCGCCCCCCAGCGCCCCGGCGAGCACGAACAGCCACGTCTTCCAGACCCGGTAGAGCGTCACCGCGAACACGACCTCGAAGAAGAACGCGTACCAGAGGTTGACGTACACGGCGCGGAACCCGTCGGGCTGGAACGGCCCCATCACGATGCCCGCGATCAGCGCCACGAGCAGCGTCGTACCGGGCAGCGGCAGCAGCCTGAGGGCGAGCGCGAACGGCAGCACCCAGAGCCCGAGCGTGACCCCGTTCAGCCAGGGCACCGCAGCCGTCGCGTAGGAGATCCAGTTGCCGCCGATGAGCAGGATCGCGGTCGCCGCGGCGATCGCGGCGGCCGCCAGCAGGTAGGACGTCGAGTAGACCCCGGGGCGCTTCGCACCCGCCGACCGGGCGCTCACCGGGTGTAGTTCGGCGCCTCGACGACGAACTGCACGTCGTGCGGGTGCGACTCCTTCAGCCCGGCGGGCGTGATGCGCACGAACCGGCCCTTCGTCTTCAGCTCCTCGATGGTGCGAGCGCCGACGTAGAACATCGACTGACGCAGGCCGCCGACGAGCTGGTACGCCACCGCGCCGACCGGCCCGCGGTACGGCACCTGCCCCTCGATGCCCTCGGGGATGAGCTTCTCGTCGCTCGGCACGTCGGCCTGGAAGTAGCGATCCTTCGAGTACGAGGTCTTCTTGCCGCGGGTCTGCAGCGCGCCCAGCGACCCCATGCCGCGGTACGCCTTGAACTGCTTGCCGTTCTGGTAGACGAGGTCGCCGGGGCTCTCGTCGGTGCCGGCGAGCAGCGACCCGAGCATGACGGTGTCGGCGCCCGCGACGAGCGCCTTCGCGATGTCGCCCGAGAACTGCAGGCCGCCGTCGGCGATGAGCGGCACACCCGCGGGCTTGGTCGCCTTGGATGCCTCGTAGACGGCCGTGATCTGCGGCACACCGACGCCGGCGACCACGCGGGTGGTGCAGATCGAACCCGGGCCGACGCCGACCTTCACCGCGTCGGCGCCCGCGTCGACGAGCGCCTTCGCGCCCTCGTACGTGGCCACATTGCCGCCGATGACGTCGATGTGGTCGAACGACGGGTCGGCCTTCAACCGGCGGATGATGTCGAGCACGCCCGCGGACTCGCCGTTCGCGGTGTCGACGACGAGCACGTCGACGCCCGCGTCGCGCAGGGCCTCGGCGCGCTCCCACGCGTCGCCGAAGAAGCCCATCGCCGCGCCCACGCGCAGGCGCCCCTCGGCGTCCTTCGTGGCGTTCGGGTACTGCTCGCTCTTGTCGAAGTCCTTGACCGTGATGAGACCGGTGAGCCGGCCGGCGTCATCGACGAGCGGCAGCTTCTCGATCTTCTTCTCCGCGAAGATGGCGAGCGCCTCGTCGGGGTTCATGCCGACGTGCCCCGTGATGAGCGGCATCTTGGTCATCACCTCGGCGACCTTCGTGGTCGGCTTCTCGAAGTCGGAGACGAACCGCATGTCGCGGTTCGTGATGATGCCGACGAGCACGCCGTCCTCGTCGACGACCGGCAGGCCGCTCACCCGGTACGTGCCGCACAGCCGGTCCACGTCGGCGACCGAGGCATCCGGCGTCGTGGTGACCGGGTTGGTGACCATGCCCGACTCGCTGCGCTTCACCCGGTCGACCATGTCGGCCTGCTCGGCGATCGAGAGGTTGCGGTGCAGGATGCCGATGCCACCCTGACGGGCCATCGCCACCGCCATCCGGGTCTCGGTCACGGTGTCCATCGCCGCCGACAGCAGCGGCGTCGAGACCGAGATGCGCCGGGTCAGCCGCGAGGACGTGTCGGCCTCGCTCGGGATCACGTCGGTGCGCCCCGGCAGGAGCAGCACGTCGTCGTACGTCAGCCCGGTGAAACCGAACGGGTCGTGCTGGTCCATGTGCGCGCGCCTCTTCTCCACGTGATCGCCATCGGGATGCACCGCGCGCGGCCGCCCGCCTCCACGGTGTCTTCTGATTCTAAGGCGAGCACGGCTGGGAGTATTCCCCGTGCAACGTGCGCGCGAGGCATCCGAATTCTCACGATTCGGCTGCGATCCGTGCAGGACCTTCGAAGACGGGGCATCCGAAATGCCGTTGACACATTACGCTTCTAGGGTCTCCCTCGCAGCCGACGAGACCCACGACGGCTGTGGTGTCCCAACTGGAGGTTCTGTGAGATCCCCATCCCGTGTCGTCGCGTCCCCGCCCGGGCGACGCATCCCCCGACTCGTCGGCCTGTTCCTCGCGTCGATCGCCGCCGCGCTCGCGCTGATGTCGATCGCGCCGGTCGCGGCGAACGCCGCCGACGGCGACCCGTACCGCATCAGCGGCAACGTCCAACTCGACGGCGAACCGCTCGAGGGGGTGGTCCTCGTCATCGACGGCCCAGGCGGCACGCAGGAGGTCGAGACCGACGCCAACGGGCAATGGCACGTCAGCGTTCCCGAGAAGAACGCCGACTACACCGTCACGCTCGACGAGGAGACCCTTCCCGAGGGCATCGCCGTCGTCGATCCCGAGGACGACTCGCCGAACGTGAAGGAGGTCACCGTCGGCCCCGGCGGCCGCGTCACCGCGAACTTCTTCATCGGCGAGGGTGAGCGCAACACCACGAGCATGTTCGACCAGATCGTGCAGCGCTCGGTGCAGGGCATCAGCTTCGGCCTGATGCTCGGGCTCGCGGCCGTCGGGCTCTCGCTGGTGTTCGGCACGACCGGCATCTCGAACTTCGCACACGGCGAGATGGTGACGTTCGGCGCGGTGGCGGCGGCGTTCCTCGCCGGCAGCATCGGCACGCTCTCGCTGCCGCTGTGGGTCGCGATCCCCGCAGCGATCGTGCTGAGCGGCGTGTTCGGCTACCTGATGGATGTGATCCTCTGGCGGCCGCTGCGTCGCAAGCGGGTCGGCGTCGTCCAGCTCATGATCGTGAGCATCGGCCTCTCGCTCGCGCTGCGGTACATCTTCCAGTTCTTCATCGGCGGCGGCACCGTGCAGTTGCCGTTCGCGACGGAGGAGAAGATCCCGCTGTTCGGCGTCGTGCAGCTCAGCGTCATCGACATGGCGAGCCTCGCGATCTCGATCGTCGTGATCGTCGTGTTCGCGATCTGGCTGACGTTCTCGCGGATCGGCAAGGCGACCCGCGCGATCTCCGACAACCCGTCGCTCGCGTCCGCCTCGGGCATCGACGTCGACCACGTGGTGCGGATCGTCTGGATCGTCGGCGGCGCCCTCGCGGGTCTCGCGGGCATCCTGTACGCCTACTTCCGCCCCGGCATCAAGTGGGACATGGGTGCGCAGATCCTGCTGCTCATGTTCGCCGCGGTCACCCTCGGCGGTCTCGGCACCGCGTTCGGCGCCCTCATCGGCTCGATCATCGTGGGCCTGCTCGTCGAGGTGTCGGGCCTGTGGATCCCCCAGGACCTGCGCTACGCGGGCGCCCTGTTCATCCTCATCGTCATCCTGCTGTTCCGGCCCCAGGGCATCCTCGGCCGGCGAGAGAGAATCGGGTAGGCATCATGGACTGGCTTCAGATCCTCTCCAACACGGCGTCGTCGATCCTCAGCCCGGCGACCATCGGCTACGCGCTGGCCGCGCTCGGCCTCGCGGTGCACTTCGGCTTCGCGGGCCTGCTCAACATGGGTGTCGCCGGCTTCATGGCCGTCGGCGCGTACGGGTACGCGATCTCGTCCCTCACCTTCGGGTTCCCGTGGTGGCTCGCGATCCTCACCGGCCTCGGAGCATCCGTGGTGTTCGCGCTCATCCTCGGCATCCCGACGCTGCGGTTGCGCGGCGACTACCTCGCGATCGTGACGATCGCGGCGGCCGAAGTGGTGCGGCTCCTGTTCCTCACGACCGCATTCGAGGATGTCACCGGCTCCGCCGACGGCCTCTCGGGCTTCCAGCGCGACTTCCGCAACGCGAACCCGATCCCGCCGGGCCGCTACGGCTTCGGTCCGTGGATCTACAACGAGAACGAGTGGTGGACCCGCATCCTCGGCCTCGTGACCCTCGCGATCGCCGTGCTCGTGGTGTTCATGCTCATGCGCAGCCCCTGGGGCCGCGTGCTCAAGGGCATCCGCGAGGACGAGGACGCGGTGCGCGCACTCGGCAAGAACGCGTTCGCGTACAAGATGCAGGCGCTCGTGCTCGGCGGTGTGCTCATCGCGGCCGGCGGCATCGTCTACGCGCTCGACCGCGCAGCGAGCCCCGGAGTGTACGTGACCTCGCTCACGTTCTTCGTCTGGACGGCGCTGCTGCTCGGCGGTGCGGCGACGGTGTTCGGCCCGCTGCTCGGCTCCCTGATCTTCTGGGTGCTGCAGACCTTCCTCAGCAACTTCCTGCCGGCGCTCGTGCAGGCGGGGGTGCTGCCGTTCATGACCCAGATCCAGGCGGGCACGCTGCGCTTCATCCTCGTGGGCGTCGCGCTCATGCTGCTCGTGATCTTCATGCCGCAGGGCCTCCTCGGCAACAAGAAGGAGCTGACCTTTGTCAAGTGAGATCCCGGCTCCCGGCGAGCCGACCCCAGAGACGGATGCCTCGGCCGACGCGGTGACCGCGCCGCCCACGGCTCCCGTCGCCCGCGCCAAGACGACCGGGCTCCACGTCGGCGACGCGGCTCCCGGTGTGAAGAAGGTCGACCCGATCATCGTCGCCGACGGCGTCCGCCGCACGTTCGGCGGCCTCACCGCCGTCGACGTCGACCACCTCGAGATCCCGCGCGGTGCGATCACCGCGCTGATCGGCCCGAACGGTGCCGGCAAGACGACCCTGTTCAACCTGTTGACCGGGTTCGACAAGCCGAACGCCGGCACCTGGACCTTCGACGGCCACGCGCTGTCGGGCGTGCCCGCCTACAAGGTGGCGCGCATGGGCCAGGTGCGCACGTTCCAGCTCACCAAGGCGCTCGGCCTGCTCACGGTGCTCGACAACATGAAGCTCGGCGCCAAGGGCCAGCGCGGCGAACGGTTCTGGCCGGGCATGGTGCCCGCAGCCTGGCGCAGCCAGGATGCCGAGCTCGAGACCCGCGCGATGGAACTGCTCGCGAAGTTCAAGCTCGACGCCAAGGCGGGCGACTTCGCGGCGAGCCTCTCGGGCGGCCAGCGCAAGCTCCTCGAGATGGCCCGTGCGCTCATGAGCGAGCCGAAGCTCGTCATGCTCGACGAGCCGATGGCCGGCGTCAACCCGGCGCTCACGCAGTCGCTCCTCGACCACATCCTCGACCTGAAGGATCAGGGCATGACCGTGCTGTTCGTCGAGCACGACATGCACATGGTGCGGCACATCGCCGACTGGGTCGTCGTCATGGCCGAGGGCCGCGTGGTCGCCGAGGGCGACCCGTACTCGGTCATGAAGGATCCCGCCGTCGTCGACGCGTACCTGGGCGCGCACCAGGAGCTCGACCTCGGCGTCGTCACCGGACGCTACGCGCCCGACGAGGCGGATGCCACGACGGATGCCGAGGCATCCGCGGACACCGTCGCAGCCCAGGACGAGATCCTCGCCGAGGCCCTCGCCGAGTCCGAGGAGGAGGACAAGTGAGCACCGCGACCACCGTCGGCACCCCCGTCGTCGTCGTCGACGACGTCCACGCCGGATACCTGCCGGGGGTGAACATCCTGAACGGGTGCTCGCTCGTGGCCCACCAGGGCGAGCTCATCGGCATCATCGGCCCGAACGGCGCCGGCAAGTCGACCCTGTTGAAGGCGATCTTCGGGCAGGTGAACGTCCGCAGCGGCTCGATCACGCTCGAGGGCGACGACATCACCGGGTTGAAGGCGAACAAGCTCGTCGCGCGCGGGGTGGGCTTCATCCCGCAGACGAACAACGTGTTCCCGTCGTTGACGATCGAAGAGAACCTGCAAATGGGGTTGTACCAGCGACCCGGCGCCTACAAGGAACGACTCGAGTTCGTCACCGGCATCTTCGCCGAACTCGGCAAGCGTCTGAAGCAGCGGGCCGGTTCGCTGTCGGGCGGTGAACGCCAGATGGTCGCGATGAGCCGCGCGCTCATGATGGACCCGAAGGTGCTGCTGCTCGACGAGCCGAGCGCCGGCCTGTCGCCGGTCCGTCAGGACGAGGCGTTCATCCGGGTCTCCGAGATCAACAAGGCCGGCGTGACCTGCATCATGGTGGAGCAGAACGCCCGCCGCTGCCTGCAGATCTGCGACCGCGGCTACGTGCTCGACCAGGGCCGCGACGCCTACACGGGCTCGGGCCGCGACCTGCTGAACGACCCGAAGGTCACCGAGCTGTACCTGGGCACGCTCGGCACCTGACCCGTCGCACACCCGACACAGGGCGGGGCCGGCTGACGCCGGCCCCGCCCTTCTTCTGCGCACTGCCTGCTGTGCACTGGCCTGCCGGCCGCCGCGACGCCGCCCGCCCGGTGCGAGTGTCTGCACCCGCCCGGCCCGGCCACCTGCCTCACGCGCAGGCTGCTGCGCCACCTCGGCGCCCTCCGCGCCACATCACCTGGCGCATACCCCGCCGAAGTGGCGCAGCGCCGTGCCAAACGGACAACCAGGGGCCGCCCGCGGGCACTCGCCACGCCGCCCGCAGGGGCCGCCACCCGCACCCGCCCGCACCACCCGCCCGCACGCTCCGCGCCACCTCGGCGCCCTCCGCGCCACATCACCTGGCGCAGCGCCCGCCGAAGTGGCGCGGCGGCGGCGCTTCGCGCGCGCGGGCGGGCGCGGGCGCGGCGCGGCGCGCGCACCCGGGCACGCGAAAGGGCCCCGGCTCGTGCCGGGGCCCCTCCGCTGTGTGTTCGGGTCAGTGCGAGACGATCAGCCCTCGTAGGCCGAGTAGGTGTTGTCTTCGCCGAACTGGTAGATGCCGATCGACGCCTCGGTCGGGTCGCCCACCTCGTCGAAGGTGATCGGGCCCGAGATGCCGTCGTAGTCGGCCACGCCGCCACCGAGGATGATGTCGGCGCACTCCGCGAACGTGGAGCACTTCTCGCCGTCGCCCGAGCCGCCCGAGACCTCGATCAGCTTCTCGGCGATCGCCGCCGAGTCGGTCGAGTTCGCCGCGAGCGCAGCGAGCGAGAGCAGGATGGTCGCGTCGAACGACTCGGCCGCGTAGCTGTAGTCGTCGAGCGGCTCGCCGCCGGTCTCCTCGAGGAACGCGTCGAGCTCGGCCGTGAAGTCCGAGATCGAGTCGATCGAGAGACCGGGCAGGGTGCCCTTCGCACCGGCGAGCGCACCCGCCGGGAACTGGTCGCCGAAGTTCGACAGGTTGCCGTCGACGAAGTACAGCTTGTCGGACGGGTACTGGCCGAACAGGCTCGGCAGGATCGTCTTGACCTCTTCGAACGTGATCAGGGCGATCGCGTCGGGGTCGGCCGCGAGCAGCTGGCTGATCTGCGAGTCGAACGTGGTGTCGCCCGTGTTGTACGTCGGCGCGGCCACGACCTCGCCGCCGGCGGCCTCGAAGGCCTCGGTGACGTACTTCGCGAGACCGGTGCCGTACGAGTCGTTCAGCACGAGGATGCCGAGCGTCTGAGCACCGTCCTCGGCGATCAGGTTGCCGAGCACCTCGCCCTGCAGCACGTCGGACGGCGCGGTGCGGAAGTACAGCCCGTTGTCGTCGTACGTGGTGAACGCGTCGGAGGTGTTGGCCGGCGAGAACTGGATGACGCCGGCGCCCACGACCTGGTCGATGAACTGCAGCGACGTGCCCGACGACGCGGCGCCGATGATGGCCGAGACGTTCTCGTTGAGGAGACGGGGGATCTCGGTCTCGTAGGCCTTGTTGTCGGTGTCGCCCGAGTCGCCGAAGACCACGTCGAGCGTGAGGCCCGAGGTCTCGGCGTACTCGTTGATCTGCTGCGCCGCGTACGCCACGCCCGCCTCTTCGGGCGGACCGAGGAACGCGAGGTTGCCGGTCTGCGGAAGGGCGGTGCCGATGGTCAGCGCCAGCTCTTCGCGAGGACCCTGGGCATCCTCGGTCGACTCGGGCTCGCCGGTCGCGCACGCGGACAGGAGGAGGGCGCTCGTCGCAGTGAGAGCGACTCCCGTCCAGACCTTGCCGCGCGAGCGAGCGGGCCGGGACTTGCCGAATACGCTCATGTTGCTCCTTGGGACTGAAGGATGAATCGAATGCCCGTCGAAACGGGCCGTGGATCGACAGTATGCGGCGCTTCCCCTGCAAACAATGCAAACCCGGTCACAACCGCGTAACACCTGCGATTCCGTGACCGTATCGTCACCAGAACAGGGGCCGACGCCGATTTCGACGCACGAGATCGCCGTCGGACGCAAGGATTCTTCATCTGACGGAGCTCCCGGATCGAGCGCTCCACCGGCACCTCCGACACGCGGCGCAACATACGGCGGCTCGGTGCATCTCGCCGGAGTTCCCCGCGTCGAGCATCACCCGCAAGCCGGCGTGCGGAAGCTCGTCCTGGACGTACGCCCGACCGGCCCCGTCGCCGTTCGGGCGCCGGCCTCACGCGGGCTCGATCACGATCCGGCGCGCGGCGCGCGCCCCGCGCACGAGGTCGAAGGTCAGGATCACGAGCGCCACCCACACCAGCGCGAACCCGATCCAGCGCTCGAGCGGCATCGGCTCGCCGAGCACGAACACGCCGACGACGAACTGGATGAACGGCGCGAAGTACTGGATGAACCCCATCTGCGTGAGCGGCAGCCGTCGCGACGCGGCCGCGAACAGGATGAGCGGAATCGCGGTCACCGCCCCGGCGGCGAGCAGCAGCGTGGTGTGCCATGCGCCCGCCGTGCCCATCGTGAGGCCCGTCGTCGCCGCGACCAGCGCGAGTTGCACACCCGCCACCGGCGCGAGCCAGAGCGTCTCGAGCGTGAGCCCCGATACGGCGTCGACCCGCGGCCCCACCCGCTTCTTGATGAGCCCGTAGAAGCCGAACGAGAACGCGAGCACCAGCGCGATCCAGGGCAGCTGCCCGTAGCCGATCGCGAGCACGAGCACCGCGACGAGCGAGATGCCCACCGCGACCCACTGCGTCACCGTGAGCCGTTCGCGCAGGACGAGCACGCCGAGGAACACCGTGACGATCGGGTTGATGAAGTACCCGAGCGCGGCCTCGACGACCTGGTCGGTCATGGCGGCGAAGACGTAGGTCTGCCAGTTCACGAAGATGAGCACGCCGGCCAGCCCCATCGTGAACACGATGCGCCGATCGCGCAGCAGCGCGAGGAACGGCCGCCACGTGCGCGCGACGGTCATGACGAGTGCGCAGAACACCAGCGACAGGAGGATGCGCCACGCCACGACCTCGACCGGACCGGTCGGCGCGAGCGCGATGAAGTAGATGGGGAGGAACCCCCAGAGCACGTACGACCCGATGGCGAACAGGAGCCCGCTGCGGCTCACGGTGGGGGTGGCGGGGTCGGGCGACGCGGTCGATGGCACCGGTTCAGCCTACGGGCGCCCACGGACACGACCGGATGCTCCGCCTGCCGTTCCCCGTCGAGATCCCGCCGACCGCGAGGCATCCCGCTCGGCGACCCGGCCGGGAACGGCGAACGGCCCGGATGCGAGGCATCCGGGCCGTTCGAACGAGCGCGTCGACTAGCGCACGACGACCGCGAGCACGTCGCGGGCCGAGAGCACGAGGAACTCCTCGCCGCCGAACTTCACCTCGGTGCCGCCGTACTTCGAGTAGAGGACGCGGTCGCCGACGGCCACGTCGAGCGGAACACGGTTGCCGTTGTCGTCGATGCGGCCGGGGCCGACGGCCACGACCTCGCCCTCCTGCGGCTTCTCCTTGGCGGTGTCGGGGATGACCAGACCCGAGGCCGTGGTCTGCTCGGCCTCGACCTGCTTGATGACGATGCGATCCTCGAGCGGCTTGATGGAAACCGACACGGTTGACCCCTTTTCTAGACGGACTGTCTGACGAAGACTGGTTAGCAGCCTCACAGCGAGAGTGCTAAAGGGAGTCTAGAGAACCTCTGGCACTCGTGCAACGTGAGTGCCAATCAGCGCCCCCCGGCGCGGGCTGCTACCGTACCCGAGTGGACCGCACCGAGCTCGTCGAACTGCTCTCCCCCGAGGGCCTGCGCCTGCTCGACGCCGTGCCCGAGTGGGATTCGAAGGCCGACGTGCTGCGCACCGTCGAGGACCTCCGCAAGCAGGGGCACGCGCCGGCGCTCGTCGCGGCGGTGCTCAGCCAGGCGAAACTGCGCGCCCGGGCCCACGCAAAGTTCGGCGAGTTCGCCGACCGCATGCTGTTCACCGAGGCGGGCCTCGAGCAGGCCACCCGGTTGCGCGTGGCGGCCCTGCACGCCGGCCGGTTCGCCCGCGCCGGCATCGGCCACGTCGCGGACCTGGGCTGCGGCATCGGCGGCGACGCGCTCGCCTTCGCCGCGCTCGGACTCGAGGTGACCGCCGCCGACGCCGACGAGGTCACGGCCGCGATCGCGGCGTTCAACCTCACCCCGTTCCCCCACGCCCGCGTGCTGCACGCGCGGGCCGAAGAGGTACCGCTCGGCGGCATCGGCGGAGCGTGGCTCGACCCCGCCCGCCGGGTCACGTCGGGCGGGCGCACCCGCCGCCTCGCCGACCCCTCCGACTATTCGCCCCCGCTCGACTTCGCGTTCGGACTCGCCGAACGCCTGCCCGTGGGCGTGAAGCTCGGCCCCGGCACCGATCGCGACGTGATCCCGGCCGACACCGAGGCCCAGTGGGTGTCGGTCGACGGCGACGTCGTCGAACTCGCGGTGTGGACGGGGCCGCTCGCCCGACCGGGCATCCGGCGCGCCGCGCTCGTGGTGCGCGGCGACGAGGCATCCGAGCTCTCGGGCCCGGCCGACGCCGAGGACGCGCCCGACGGCCCGCTCGGCGAATACCTGTACGAACCCGACGGGGCCGTCATCCGCGCACGTCTCATCGGCGATCTCGCGCGGGCGAACGGCGCCTGGATGGGCTCGCCCGGCATCGCCTACCTCACGGCCGATCGTGCGTTCGACTCGCCGTTCGCGCAGCGGTTCCGCATCATCGAGCGTCTGCCGGCGGATGAGCGCCGGCTGCGTCAGGCGCTGGCCGAGCGCGGCATCGGCGTGCTCGAGATCAAGAAGCGCGGCGTCGACGTCGACCCGGCTGCGCTGCGCACCCGGCTGAAGCTCAAAGGGGCGGAGTCGGGCACCCTGGTACTCACTCGCGAGCAGGGTCGCCACGTCGCGCTGCTGGTCGAGCGCGGCTGATCGGATGCTCCGCGGTCAGCTCGGCAGCGCGCCGAAGACGATGGCGTAGTACCCGATCCAGACGGCCGAGAACACGAGGCCCGTGAGGCCGGTGCCGATGCCGACGAAGGCGAGGGTACGGCCGTGCTCCTCGCGTCGCAGCCCGAGCACGCCGAAGACGATGGCCGCGATCGCGAGCGGCAGCATCCAGCCGACGAACAGGGAGGCTGCGGCGCCGAGCACACCGAGCACCGCTGCGACCCAGCTGTACACCCGGCGTTGCGTCTCCTCCTCGGCCTCGTCGTCCGAGGCCGCCGAGATCGTGTCGGGGCGGTGCACGATGAGCAGCTGCCCGGTCGGGAGCTGGTGGATGCGCCCGGTGTCGTAGACCTCCTCGAACTCGCGCGAGGGCACCTGCGCCTCGGGGATGGGCGCCTCCTCGACCACGGCCGGGTCGGCACGGAACGTCGGCTCCGCCGGGCGGAACGGCGCCAGCGGGTCGTCGCCGGGGATCTCCCGCGGCGGCACCCGCGACGGCGGTGCGACGGCCGCGTACGGCGGGTCGATCAGCGGCGGCGCTCCGGCCGACGGGCTCGGTTCGGCCGGCGGAACCGGGTGCGCCGCGTCATCGGGCTCCTGCTGAGACGGGTCGGGGGTCCCGCCCGTGGGCGGAACCCCCTCGCGCTCGGTCATCCGCGCGACCTCAGTACGTCGTGTAGGTGCTGAACGAGGCGAACGCGATCGCCCAGAGCAGGATCGACAGCAGGCCGATCGCGATGCCCACGAACCCGAGGATGATGCCGGTGAGCCACATGCCCTTGGCCTGCGGCTCCTTCTTCTTGCCGATGAAGCCGAGCACCACGGCCGCGGCCGGGATGAACAGCTGCAGGATGCCGCCGACGAACGGAATGAACACCACCGCGAGCGAGCCCACCACGCCGACGATGCCCGCGATGAGCGAGATGATGCTGAACACCGGGCTCTTCGCGGCGGGCGCGGCGCCGTACGCGGTCTGGGCCGGGGCGCCGTACGCGGGCTGCGCCGCCCCGTACGCGGGCTGCGCGGGGGCACCGTACGCCGGCTGGGCCGGCGCACCGTACGGCGACGTTGCCGCGGCCGCCTCGGCACCGTACGACGGCGGCGCAGGCGGGCCAGGCGGCGCGACCGGCGGCGCAGGCGGCGCGACCGGCGGCGTCGGCGCCTCGGGGGCGGCCGGCGGCACCGGCGCCTCGGGCACCGACGGCGCGGCGGGCGGAGCCGGCGGTTCGGGCGCCGAGGGAACCGTCGGTTCGGCCGGCGACGGGATCGTCGGTTCCGCCGGAGCGGGCACCGTCGGCTCGTCGGGCGTCGGCACCGTCGGCTCCTCGGGTGCGGGCACGGTCGGCTCGACGGGCACCTCGGGCACCTGCGGTTCTTCGGGGTTCTTCGGATCGGTCATGTCTGCCTCCTCCGATGCGATCGGCGCGCGTCGATCAGTAGGTGGTGGTGGTGTAGTACCCCGACGATGCGGCGGCCACGATCAGGATGATCCAGATGACGATCACGATCAGGCCGATGACGAGGCCGATGTAGCCGATCACCAGGCCGGCGATCGCGAGGCCACGGCCCTGCTCGCCCGTCTTCTTGATCTGGTTGAGGGCGATGTGGCCCGTGATCACCGCGACGAGCGAGATGAAGAACGCCGAGACGAGCGAGACGATCGCCAGCACGTTGGTCTTGGTCGCGGGCGGCGCCCCGTACGCGGGTGCACCGTACGCGGGAGCGGCGGGCGCACCGTACGCGGGTGCGGCGGGAGCAGGAGGCGCCTGGTACGCCGGAGCAGCGGGCTGGGGGGCGCCGTAGGCGGGCGGCTCGGGTGCGGCCGGCGGCACGGGCGGGACCGGGGGCACCTGGGCGCCGGACTGGTCGGGAGTGTTCGGATCGGTCACTGAGCTGGTCCCCTCGTGAGGCGGGATGGCGTGCTGGCGGCGGAGCGCCGGGCGGCGCCCCTCATCCCGGTGTGTGTTTCCGCTCACCATACCGCGCGGATCGCGCGCGGCGCGAGGGTCGCGACCCCGCGTGACGCGGCACGATGCGGCCGATCAGACCCGGATGTCGGTGACCGGGAGCGTCGAGTCCGCGCCGAATCCGAGGCCCGACGGCTCGTGCCCCGCCATGATGAGCTTCGACCCCAGCGCGGCGATCATCGCCCCGTTGTCGGTGCAGAGCGAGAACGGCGGGATGCGCAGCGAGATGCCCGCGGCATCCGCCCGTTCCCCGGCCACCTGCCGGAGCCGGGCGTTCGCGACCACGCCGCCGCCGAGGAGCAGCCGCGGCACGTCGAGGTCGGTGCAGGCGGCGATCGCCTTGCCGACGAGCACGTCGACGACCGCCTCGCGGAAGCTCGCCGCGACATCCGCCAACGGAACCTCCTCGCCGGCCGCCTCGGCCCGCTCGACCCACCGCGCGACCGCGGTCTTCAGGCCCGAGAAGCTGAAGTCGTAGCGGTGCCGCTCGAGGTCCTTCGGCTTGGTCAGCCCGCGCGGGAACCGGATGGCGTCGGGGTCGCCGCCGATCGCGGCGCGATCGATCTCGGGCCCGCCGGGATACGGCAGCCCCAGCAGCCGCGCGACCTTGTCGAACGCCTCGCCGGCCGCGTCGTCGATGGTCTCGCCGAGCAGTTCGACGTCGGAGACCAGGTCGCGCACGAGCAGCAGCGAAGTGTGGCCGCCGGACACCAGCAGCGCGATGGTCGGCGTCTCGAGCGGGGCGCGGTCGTCGAGCAGGTCGGCGCCGACGTGCCCGACGAGGTGGTTGACGCCGTAGAGCGGCACGCCGAGCGAGATCGACAGCGCCTTCGCGGCGCCGACGCCGACCATGAGCGCACCGGCGAGCCCCGGCCCGCTGGTCACGGCCACCGCGTCCAGGTCGGCGAGCGAGACGGATGCCTCGGCGAGCGCCTGCCGGATGGCCGGTCCGAGCTCCTCGAGATGCGCGCGCGCCGCGACCTCGGGCACGACGCCGCCGTAGCGGGCGTGCTCCTCCATCGAGGAGGCGATGGTGTTGGCGAGCAGGTCGGTGCCGCGCACGATGCCGACGCCGGTCTCGTCGCACGAGGTCTCGATGCCGAGCACGAGGGGGGCCGTGCGGTTCATCGCGCTCCCTCCGCTCGAGGGAGGCCCCCTGAGCCCGTCGAAGGGACGCCCCCCGAGCCCGTCGAACGGTGGCTCCCTGAGCCCGTCGAAGGGACGCCCCCCGAGCCCGTCGAAGGGAGGCTCCCTGAGCCCGTCGAAGGGAGGCTCCCCGAGCCCGTCGAAGGATGGCTCCCTGAGCCCGTCGAAGGGAGGCCCCCTGAGCCTGTCGAAGGGTGCTTCGCTTCGACAGGCTCAGCGAGCTCGACGGGCTCAGCGAGCTCGACCGGCTCGCCGGCCTCCGCCGGGCGCGTCACCGCCGGCGGCACGTCGGCGCGCATGTGCACCGCGTCGACGCCGTCGCGGTAGTAGCGTCGGCGCACCCCGATCTCGACGAAGCCGAGCGAGGCGTACAGGCCGCGCGCGATCGGGTTGTCGGCGCGCACCTCGAGGAAGATCGACTCGACGCCCCGCCGTCGCGCTTCGGCGATGAGCGCGTGCATGAGCGTGCGGCCGAGCCCGGCACCCCGACGGCCCGCGTCGACCGCGATGGTCTGGACGTCGCCCTGGTCGCCGCCCGAGGGTGCGAGCAGCCCCGCGTACCCGAACACGTCGTCGGGCGCGTCGTCGTCGACCGCGACGAGGTAGTAGGCGTGCGGGTTCGCCAGCTCGCGGGCCATCGCCTCGACGGGCCAGGCGTCGTCGACGAAGGTCGACCGCTCGAGCGTCATGATCGCGTCG
Organism: Agromyces larvae; assembly: GCF_022811705.1. NCBI lineage: Bacteria > Bacillati > Actinomycetota > Actinomycetes > Micrococcales > Microbacteriaceae > Agromyces > Agromyces larvae. The sequence continues at coordinate 2,116,129 of NZ_CP094528.1, forward strand.
AGGTCGTCGGGGCGGGCACGACGCAGCAGCACGCTCATCGCAGCACCTTCTTGCCGGCGGAGGGGGTGACATCGGGCGCCCGCAGGTAGAGCGGCTCGTCGGCGGTGAGCGGCAGCCGGCCGGCCGCGTGCGCGAGCTCGGCGAGCATGCCGATTCCGGCGGCGGGCACGACGGATGCCTCGACCCGCGCACCGACCGCGGCCGGCACGTCGTCGCGCGGCGTGAGCCGAGGGCCCTCGACACGCACGGGCAGGCCGTCGGCGTCGAGCCCGTCGTAGTCGGAGACGGCGGCCTCGCGGCGGCGCGCGTCGGTGACGACCTGCACCGGGCCCCGCCCGCCGTCGCGGTACCACGCCCACGCGACGGCGTCGTGGCTCACCACCGGCACGAACGGCCGGTCGATGCCCAGCGCGAACGCGTGCGCGGCGGCGATGCCGACCCGCAGGCCGGTGAACGGGCCGGGGCCCATGCCCGCCGCGACACCCGAGAACCGAGCGGGTTCGACGCCGGCCGCGTCCAGCGCCTCGCGGATGAGGAGGCCGACGACCTCGGCGTGGCGCATCGGGTCGTCGCTGGACGCCTGGGCGAGCACACCGCGGTCGCGGTCGACGACGGCGACGCTCGTGCCGGTCGACGTGTCGATCGCGAGCAGCATGATTCCAGCCTAGGCGGTGTCGATCACGCGCCGGGCGCGTAGGGCGTTCCGGCCCAGCGCGGGCCGATGCCCGTGATCGTGACGGTGCGCGGCTCGTCAGCGTCGAAGTCGTCGGCGTCGAGTTCGGCGTCGTCGAGTTCGGCGTCGCCGCCGCCGGCGTCGCGATCGGATGCCTCGGACCCCGCGGCATCCGTTTCGCCCCCGGTCCGGCGCGCGATGACCACGTCGAGCCGACTGTCTGCCGCGTCCTCGATGAGGCCGGCGCCCCACTCGGCGACCACCACCGACCGGTCGAAGTCGAGGTCCAGGTCCCACAGCTCGGCTGCCGCGCCGAGCCGGTACGCGTCCACGTGCACGAGCGGGGCCCCGCCGACGAGGCTCGGGTGGGTGCGCGCGAGCACGAACGTCGGCGACTGCACCGGCCCCCGCACGCCCAGCCCGTCGCCGATGCCGCGCGTGAGCGTCGTCTTGCCCGCGCCCAGCGGACCGGTCAGCACGACCAGGTCGCCGGCGCGCAGCCGCTCGCCGAGCTCGCGTCCGAGGTGCTCCATCGCGGCGGTGTCAGGCACCTCGACGCGCACGGTCATGCGCCGGCCTCCGCGGGGCGTCCGGCTGCGCCGGTGTACGAGCGGGACACCCGCGGTCCGATGCGGGTCACGATCTCGTACCCGATCGTGCCGGCCGCCTCCGCGAGCTCGTCGGCGGTCGGTGCGCCCGTCGTCGGGTCGCCGAACACGACCACCTCGTCGCCGACGTCGACCGCCAGGTCGCCGGCGTCGACGACGACCTGATCCATCGCGACGCGACCGACGATGGGGCGTCGCCGCCCGCCGATCAGCACCTCGGCGCCTGCACCCGTGGCGTGGCGCGGCATCCCGTCGGCGTAGCCGAGGGGCACGAGCGCGAGGGTGGTCGCCCCGTCGCTGCGCCAGAGGTGCCCGTACGAGACGCCGGTGTCGCCGGGCACGCGGCGCACGGCTGCGACTCGTGCGCGCAGCGTCATCGCCGGCACGAGCCCGAGGTCGCTGCCGGTCGTGCCGTCGCCGAACGGGGTGAGCCCGTACATGCCGATGCCGATGCGCACGGCGTCGTAGCGCGACGACGGGTCGCGCAGCGCCTGTTCCGACGAGGCGATGTGCCGCAGCGCCGGTCGCAGTCCGGCCGCATCGGCGGCGGCGAGCGCCCGTTCGAATGCGGCGAGCTGGGCGGCGTCGGACTCGCGCGACGTGTTCGCGAAGTGGCTGAACACGCCGACGACCGCGAGCCGGCCCTGCGATTCGAGGTCGGCCGCGCGCGTCACGACGGCCGGCCATTCCTCGGGCGCGACGCCGTTGCGGCTGAGGCCGGTGTCGATCTTCAGGTGCACGCGCGCCGGTGTGCCGCCCGTCGCGGCGGCGGCGTGCTCGAGCTGGGCGGGGTTCGAGATGCCGAGTTCGATGCCGCGGTCGACCGCCGAGGCGAAGTCGGCTCCGGGGTCGTGCAGCCAGGCGAGGATCGGCGCGTCGATGCCGGCGGCACGCAGCTCGTGCGCCTCGTCGAGGTCGGCCACGCCGAGCCGGGCCGCTCCGCCCGCGAGTGCGGCCCTCGCGACGGGCACGGCGCCGTGCCCGTACGCGTTCGCCTTCACGACGGCGATCACCTCGGCCGGCGCGACCCGGGCCGCGATGGTGCGGATGTTGGCCGCGATCGCGTCGAGATCGACGATCGCCTCGCGCAGGGGTCGCGTCGCGCTCATCCGGGCGTTCCGTTCGGCTCGGATGCCTCGAGCACCACGAAGGCGCTCGCGATGCCCGCGTCGTGGCTCATCGAGAGGTGCACGCGGTCGATGCCGAGGCCGGCCAGGCACGTGCCGAGTGAACCCGATAGGTCGAAGTCGGGGTTGCCGAGCTCGTCCTGCACGACGCGCATGTCGTGCCAGCGCACGTCGACCCGGCCGCCGAGCGCTTTGATGAGCGACTCCTTCGCGGCGAACCGCGCCGCGAGCGACCGCAGCGGGCGATCGCGTTCGCTCTCAGCGAACAGGCGATCGACGAGCGCCGGCGTGCGCTCGAGCTTGCGCCCGAACCGCGCGATGTCGACGACGTCGATGCCGATGCCCCTGATCACCTCGGTTCCCTTCCGCCTGCACCCCATCATGCTCCGCGACCTCCGCGCGGAGCATCCGAACCGCCTGCGCGAGCGCACCTGCGCGAGCCCACCCGCGCGAGTGCGCCGGGGAGCTACTCGACCGTGACCGACTTCGCGAGGTTGCGCGGCTGGTCGACGTCGAGGCCCTTCGCCTCCGACAGCTCCATCGCGAACATCTGCAGCGGCACCACCGCGAGCAGCGGTTCGAACAGCGGACCGGCCAGCGGGATGCGGATCACCTCGTCGGCGAACGGCAGCACCGCCACGTCGCCGGCCTCGGCGATCGCGATCACACGGGCGCCGCGGGCGCGGATCTCCTGGATGTTCGACACGACCTTCGGGTGCAGGTTCTGCGAGCCGCGCGGGCTCGGCACGACCACGAACACCGGCTGGCCGGGCTCGATCAGCGCGATCGGGCCGTGCTTCAGCTCGCCCGCGGCGAATCCCTCGGCGTGGATGTACGCGAGCTCCTTCAGCTTCAGCGCGCCCTCGAGCGCGATGGGGTAGCCCACGTGCCGGCCGAGGAACAGCACCGACCGGGTGTCGGCCATCCAGTGCGCGAGCTGCGCCACCCGCTCCGACTCCGCGAGCACCTCGGCGAGCTGGGCCGGCACCTGCTGGAGCTCGTCGACGAACCCGGCGAGCGTCGCCTCGTCGAGCGTGCCGCGCACCCGGGCCAGGTGCAGGCCGAACAGGTAGAGCGCCGTGATCTGGGCGACGAACGCCTTCGTCGACGCGACCGCGACCTCGGGGCCTGCATGGGTGTACACCACGCCGTCGGACTCGCGCGGAATCGTCGCGCCCTGCGTGTTGCAGACCGAGATCGTCTTCGCACCGTGCTCGCGCGCGTACTTCACGGCCATCAGCGTGTCCATCGTCTCGCCCGACTGGCTGATCGAGACGACGAGGGTGTGCTCGTCGAGCACCGGCTCGCGGTAGCGGAACTCGTGGCTGAGCTCGACCTCGACCGGCACGCGCGCCCACTGCTCGATGGCGTACTTCGCGACCATGCCGGCGTACGCGGCGGTGCCGCAGGCGATGACGGTGATGCGGCGGATGTCGCGGAGCATCTCGTCGCCGAACCCGTCGAGCTCGGGGATCACGACCTGCCCGTCGACCACCCGGCCCAGGATCGTGTTCGCGACCGCGTCGGGCTGCTCGGAGATCTCCTTGCGCATGAACGACGACCAGCCGCCCTTCTCGGCGGCCGACGCGTCCCACTCGACCTCGAACGGCTGCACCTCGACCGGGTCGCCCGCGAAGTCGCTGACCTCGACGCCGTCGGCGGTGATCGCCACGATCTGGTCCTGGCCGATCGCCAGCGCCCGCTTCGTGTACTCGACGAAGGCCGCGACATCCGACCCCAGGAAGTTCTCGCCCTCGCCGAGGCCGATGACCAGCGGAGAGTTGCGACGCGCACCCACCACGAGGCCCGGTTCGTCGCGGTGCACCGCGAGCAGCGTGAACGCGCCCTCGAGCCGGTTGACGGTGCGGCGGAACGCCTCGCGCAGGTCGCCCGTCTCGCGCACCTCGCGCCCGAGCAGCACGGCGGCGACCTCGGTGTCGGTCTCGCTCTCGAACGCGAAGCCCTCGGCTTCGAGCTCGGCCTTCAGCTCGGCGAAGTTCTCGATGATGCCGTTGTGGATGAGCGCGAGCTTGCCGTCGTCGCCCAGGTGCGGGTGCGCGTTGCGGTCGGTCGGCCCGCCGTGCGTCGCCCAGCGGGTGTGCCCGATGCCCGTGGTGCCCGGAGCGAGCGGATGCCGCTCGAGCTCGTCGGCCAGCACCTGCAGCTTGCCCGCCCGCTTGGCGGTCTCCAGACGCCCGCCGTCGTCGATGACGGCGACGCCGGCCGAGTCGTAGCCACGGTATTCGAGGCGACGAAGGCCGCCCATGAGCACGTCGACGCTTTCACGCGCGCCGACGTATCCGACGATTCCACACATGCGCTCGATTCTAGGCTGCCGCCGCTGGGTGCTCGGTGCACCGACGACGATCGGCCCGGATGCCTCGCGGCGCTGCCGACCGGGCGGCGCGAAGCGGGGCATCCGGCCGCCGGTAGACTGACCGGGTGCTGGATCGCCACAGTCCGTCGGCCCCGCAGCTCTCGCCGTTCATCGAACTCGACCGGTCGGACTGGTCGGCACTCGCCCCGTCGGTGCCCGCTCCGCTCACCGAGACCGAACTCGTGCAGCTGCGCGGGCTCGGCGAACCGCTCGACCTCGGGGAGGTCGCCGAGGTCTACCTGCCGCTCTCCCGGCTGCTGAACCTCTACGTCGGCGGCACCAAGGCGCTGCACCGGGTCACGAGCGAGTTCCTCCGCGAGCGCAGCGAGTCGACCCCGTTCGTGATCGGCGTCGCGGGCTCGGTGGCGGTGGGCAAGTCGACCATCGCGCGACTCCTCCGCGAACTCCTCGCCCGCTGGGAGTACACGCCGCGGGTCGAGCTGATCACCACCGACGGATTCCTGTTCCCGAACGCCGAACTCGAGCGGCGCGGGCTCATGGCGCGCAAGGGATTCCCCGAGTCGTACGATCGCCGGGCGCTGCTGCGGTTCGTGAGCGAGGTGAAGGCCGGCGCATCCGAGGTCGTCGCGCCGTTCTACTCGCACCTCGCCTACGACATCGTCCCCGACGCGCAGATCACCGTGCGCCGGCCCGACGTGCTCATCGTCGAGGGGCTCAACGTGCTGCAACCGCCCGGCCCCGGGCATCGGCTCGCGGTGAGCGACCTGTTCGACTTCACCATCTACGTCGACGCGCGCACGAGCGACATCGCGCGCTGGTACGAAGAGCGGTTCCTGAAGCTGCAGCGCGGCGCGTTCGCGAACCCGAACTCGTACTTCCACCGGTACGCGTCACTGTCCGAGGCCGAGGCCAGGGCGCGCGCGAGCGAGATCTGGCGGTCGATCAACGAGCCGAACCTGCTGCAGAACATCCGCCCGACGCGGTCGCGTGCGACGCTCGTGCTGCGCAAGGGCGCCGACCACGCCGTGAAGAGCGTGCTGCTCCGCAAGCTCTAACCCCCCACCCGCACCCCCGCACCCGCACCCGCACCCACACACCCACACCCGCACGAGACGTAATTCAGGAGCACACCGGCGTGTCGTGGCCTGTCGCACAGCAGAACGCGCCGCGACACGCCTCCGCACCTGAATTGCGTACACTGCCGGGGCCGCGCGGGCTCTGAGCGGCGGCTACAGGGAGAGGCGGGCGCGGACGATCTCAGCGAGGGCGTTCGCGTGGCGGTCGGCGGCCTCCTGATCGGATGCCTCGACCATCACCCGCACCATCGGCTCGGTGCCCGACGGCCGGAGGAGCACTCGCCCGGTGTCGCCCAGCTCGGCCGTCGCCGCCGCGACGGCGGCCGCGATCTCGGCGTCGCCGTCGAGAGCGTGGTGGTTCACCCCGCGCACGTTCACGAGCACCTGCGGATACACCGTCATCGCCGACGCGAGTTCGGCGAGCGACCGGCCGGTGCGCGCGACCTCGGCCGCCAGGTGCAGCCCGGTCAGCACGCCGTCGCCCGTGGTGGCGAACTCGGTCATGATCACGTGCCCCGACTGCTCGCCGCCGAGCGCGAGCGAGTGCTCGTGCAGCGCCTCGAGCACGTAGCGGTCGCCGACCTTCGTCTCGATCACCCGCACGCCGTGCTCGGCCATCGCCTTCTTCAGGCCGAGGTTCGACATCACGGTGACCACGAGCGTGTCATCGGTGAGACGGCCGCGCTCCTTCATCGAGAGGGCGAGGATCGCCATGATCCGGTCGCCGTCGACCACGTTGCCGTCGGCGTCGACCGCGAGGCAACGGTCGGCGTCGCCGTCGTGGGCGATGCCCAGATCGGCGCCGTGCTCCACGACGGCGGCCTGCAGTCCCTCGAGATGCGTCGACCCGACGCCGTCGTTGATGTTGATGCCGTCGGGGTCGGCGCCGATGACGACGACCTCGGCACCCGCATCCCGGAACGTTTCGGGCGAGACGCCGGCGGCCGCGCCGTGCGCGCAGTCGATGACGATCTTCAGGCCGTCGAGCCGGTTCGGCAGGCTGGCGAGCAGGTGCACGACGTACCGGTCTTCGGCGTCCGCGAACCGGCGGATACGGCCGACGCCGTCGCCGATCGGGGCGAGCTTGGGCTTGCCGAGGAACGCCTCGATGCGATCCTCGACGACGTCGGGCAGCTTCGTGCCGCCGAACGCGAAGAACTTGATGCCGTTGTCGGGCGCGGGGTTGTGCGACGCCGAGATCATCACGCCGAAGTCGGCATTGACATCGTCGATGAGGAAGGCGGTCGCGGGCGTCGGGATGACGCCGGCGTCGAGCACGTCGACGCCCGATGCGGCCAGGCCGGCCGCCACGGCGGCGGTGAGGAACTCGCCCGACACGCGCGGGTCGCGCGCGACGACGGCGGTCGGGCGCCGGCCGGCGGCGCGGCGCTCGTCGGCGTGACGCCCCTGAGTGAGGACGGCGGCAGCCGCTTGGGCGAGGCCCAGGGCCAGGTCAGCCGTGAGTTCACGGTTGGCCAGGCCCCGGACCCCGTCGGTTCCGAAGAGCCGAGGCATCCTGATCTCTCGCGCTTAGCGCTTCGAGAACTGGGGAGCCTTGCGGGCCTTCTTGAGACCGGCCTTCTTGCGCTCGATGACGCGGGCGTCGCGCGTGAGGAAGCCGGCCTTCTTGAGGGTCGGGCGGTTGTTCTCGCGGTCGATCTCGTTGAGCGCACGCGCGATCGCGAGGCGCAGCGCGCCGGCCTGGCCCGAGGGGCCGCCGCCGGTGATGCGGGCGATCACGTCGTACGAGCCCGCGAGCTCGAGCACGGTGAACGGGTCGGTGATGAGCTGCTGGTGCAGCTTGTTCGGGAAGTAGGCCGCGAACTCACGGCCGTTGACCGTGATGCTGCCCGAACCCGGCACGACGCGCACGCGCGCGATGGCCTGCTTGCGGCGGCCGACGGCCGCACCCGAGACGTTCAGCACGGGACGCGGGGTGGCCGGAGCCGCCGCCGGGGCGCTCTCGGTCGTGTAGCTCTCGGGAGCCGCTTCGATCTGGTCTGCGATCTTCGCCATGGTGGTGTCTGAATCCTTTTCGCGCTGCGAGGTGCTTACTGGGCGACCTGGGTGAGGGTGTACGGCTTCGGCTGCTGAGCCGCGTGCGGGTGCTCCGGGCCGGTGTAGACCTTCAGCTTCTTGAGCTGGGCACGACCGAGCGAGTTCTTCGGGAGCATGCCGCGGATCGCCTTCTCGACGGCGCGGACGGGGTTCTTCTCGAGCAGTTCGGCGTAGCCGACCGCCTTGAGGCCGCCCGGGTAGCCCGAGTGGCGGTAGGCCTTCTTCTGCTCGAGCTTCTGGCCGGTGAGGGCCACCTTCTCGGCGTTGACGATGATGACGAAGTCACCGGTGTCCATGTGGTTCGCGAAGGTGGGCTTGTGCTTGCCGCGCAGCAGGGCTGCGGTGTGGCTGGCGAGGCGGCCGAGCACGACGTCGGTGGCGTCGATGACGACCCAGTCGTGCTGGATCTCGCTCGCCTTGGGGCTGTAGGTGCGCGTCACAGTAGTGCTGCTTTCTGATCGAGTGAGGGGTTCGTGAATCCCGCTCCGGGGGGTGTTCGCTCACGATGCGAGGCGAACGCCACGGTGGAGGGCTCAACATCGGATGCCGCGCAGTGACGGCACCAAAGAGATAGCTTAGCCGACGACCCCGTCGACCCGCAATTCGCGTCGTGCGCGGGTCTGCACCGCCCGCGCCGCGAGCTCGGCATCCGGCGGGTAGCCCACCTCGGTGAGCACGAGCCCCTTCGCGGGCATCACCACGAACGCACTCGAGCGCTCGGCGGCGTGCAGCAGGGCTTCGGGCTCGGATGCGACGAGCCGGCCTTCACCGACCGCGACGCACGCCCCGACGAGTGCGCGCACCATGGAGTGGCAGAACGCGTCGGCCTGCAGCGCGGCCGTGAGCACCCCGTCGTCGCCCCTCGTCCAGCCGAACGCCTGCAGGGTGCGGATGGTGGTGGCGCCCTCGCGCGGCTTGCAGTAGGCGGCGAAGTCGTGCAGGCCGAGCAGCGACTGCGCGGCCGCGTGCATCGCCGCGACGTCGAGCGTTCGCGGGTGCCAGACCGTGCGTCGCCGCTGGAGCGGGTCGTGCAGCGCGGCCGCGTCCGCGATGCGGTACTCGTAGCGGCGCCAGGTCGCGGAGAACCGCGCGTCGAATCCCTCGGGGGCGAGGTCGGCAGCGGCGAGCACGACGTCGGCGTCGCGCGAGCCCAGGATGCCGTTGACCCGCTTCGCGAGCACGGTGCCGGCGACGGCCGCGCCGGGCGCCACAGCCGACTCAGATGCCTCAGGCGCCTGGGCTGCCTGAGCCGCCTGGGCTGCCTGGGCCGCCCCGGCCCTCGCGGCGCCGGGCCCGGCACCGCGCTTCGGCCGCGTCACCTCCGCGAGCGCCGCGCGCGGCACGTCGAGGTGGGCGACCTGGCCGGTCGCGTGCACGCCCGCGTCGGTGCGGCCCGCCACGGTCAGCCGGGGCGCGACGGCCGCGCGGCGGAACAGCGTGCCGAGCGCGTCCTCGAGGGTGCCCTGCACGGTGCGCAGCCCGGGTTGGCGGCTCCACCCGGCGAAGTCGGTGCCGTCGTACGCGACGGCGAGGCGCAGCCGGACGACCTCGTCCGCGGCATCCGCGCCCGGTTCACCGCCCGTCGTTCCCTCCACCCGTCCAGCCTAGATCCCGCCCCGTTCTCCCTCTCCCCCGCCCCGCCCTCTCCCCTTCGTCCTCCCCCTCGTCCTCCCGTCCGCTCCCGCGGATCGGGAATCCCCACGCGGCGCGCCGTGCGCCGGTCGGCGACGCGCCGAAAGTGCCGCCATCCTTCCTGATCGCGTGAATCTGGCGGTCGCGTGATGCTGGCAGTCGCGTGAAGCGGGTCGGTGGGGGCGACCACGTGGGATGCCTCGGCCGGGCGCCGCCCGGGCACGGCGAAGGGCCCCGATGCGACGCATCGGGGCCCTTCGCGCGATTGCGGCGAGGCTTACTTGGCCTCGGCGGCCTCGGCCTCCTCGGCGGGAGCCTCGGTCGACTCCTCGGATGCCTCCGCGCCGGCGGCCTCGTCGACCGCGGCCTCGGCCTCGGTCACGACCTCGTCAGCGGCGGTCTCCTCGACCGGCGCCTCCTCGGCGGGAGCGGCGGGCGCCGAGGCTTCGGCCGGCTTCGCGGCGCGCTGCTTCTTCACGACCGGCTCGAGCACCAGCTCGATGACCGCCATGGGCGCGTTGTCGCCCTTGCGGTACCCGGTCTTGATGACGCGCGTGTAGCCGCCCTCGCGGTCGGCCACCTGCGGCGCGATCACGGTGAACAGCTCGTGCACGACGGCCTTGTCGCCGATGACGGCGAGCACGCGACGGCGCGCGTGCAGGTCGCCGCGCTTGGCGAACGTGATGAGACGCTCGGCCAGCGGACGCAGGCGCTTGGCCTTGGTCTCGGTGGTCGTGATGCGCTTGTGCGTGAACAGCGCCGCGGCGAGGTTCGCGAGGAGCAGGCGCTCGTGCGCGGGTCCGCCTCCGAGGCGGGGGCCCTTCGTGGGCTTCGGCATGGTTCGTTATCTCCAGTAGTGGGGGTTGGTGCGGCGCTCGGGCCTAGTTCTCGTCGTCGTAGCCCGTGTAGAAGTGGGCGCCGTCGAACCCGGGAACCGAGTCCTTCAGCGACAGGCCCATCTCGGTGAGCTTGTCCTTGACCTCATCGACCGACTTCTGGCCGAAGTTGCGGATGTTCATGAGCTGCGACTCGCTGAGGGCGACCAGCTCGGACACCGTGTTGATGCCCTCGCGCTTCAGGCAGTTGTACGAGCGCACCGACAGGTCGAGGTCTTCGATCGGGATCGAGAGCTCGCTCGACAGCACGGCGTCGACCGGAGCCGGGCCGATCTCGATGCCCTCGGCCGCGGTGTTCAGTTCGCGGGCGAGGCCGAACAGCTCGACGAGGGTGCGACCGGCCGACGCGATCGCGTCGCGCGGCGAGATCGCGGGCTTGGTCTCGACGTCGACCACGAGGCGGTCGAAGTCGGTGCGCTCGCCCGCACGGGTGGCCTCGACGCGGTAGGTGACCTTCAGCACCGGCGAGTAGATCGAGTCGACCGGGATCTGGCCGGCCTCGCTGTACTCGTTGCGGTTCTGCGACGCCGACACGTAGCCGCGGCCGCGCTCGATGGTCAGCTCGAGCTCGAGCTTCGCCGAGTCGTTGAGCGTCGCGATGACCAGCTCGGGGTTGTGCACCTCGACGCCGGCCGGAGCCGAGATGTCGGCCGCGGTGACCTCACCGGCGCCCTGCTTGCGCAGGTAGGCGGTGATGGGCTCGTCGTGCTCGCTGGAGACGACCAGGTTCTTGATGTTGAGGATGATCTCAGTGACATCCTCTTTCACACCCGGGACGGTGGTGAACTCGTGGAGCACGCCGTCGATGCGGATGCTCGTCACGGCGGCGCCGGGGATCGACGAGAGCAGGGTGCGGCGGAGCGAGTTGCCGAGCGTGTAGCCGAAGCCGGGCTCGAGGGGCTCGATCACGAACCGCGAACGGAACTCCGAGATGTTCTCTTCGGTGAGCGTCGGGCGCTGTGCGATCAGCACGTTTGGATTCCTTTCGGCAGGGTGTCCGCTATATGACACCTGCGAGTACGGGGATCTTGAGTTATGAGAGAACGGATGCCCCGCGCGCGGCCGACACCGCGGCGTCGGCCGCGCGGGGGCGACGGAGCGTCAGACGCGGCGGCGCTTCGGCGGGCGGCAGCCGTTGTGCGCCTGCGGCGTCACGTCGTTGATGCTGCCGACCTCGAGGCCCGCGGCCTGGAGCGAACGGATCGCGGTCTCGCGGCCCGAGCCGGGGCCCTTGACGAAGACGTCGACCTTCTTCATGCCGTGCTCCTGCGCCTGGCGGGCGGCCGACTCGGCGGCCAGCTGCGCGGCGAACGGCGTCGACTTGCGCGAACCCTTGAAGCCCACGCCACCCGACGAGGCCCAGCTGATCACGGCACCGTTCGTGTCGGTGATGGACACGATGGTGTTGTTGAACGTCGACTTGATGTGGGCCTGGCCCACGGCGATGTTCTTCTTTTCCTTCTTGCGCGGCTTGCGAGTAGCCGCCTTGGGTGCTGCCATGTTCGAAATCTCCTAGATCTGGCGACGAGCGGTTACTTGCGGCCGGGCTTCTTCTTGCCGGCGACGGTGCGCTTCGGACCCTTGCGGGTACGGGCGTTGGTCTTGGTGCGCTGACCGCGGACCGGGAGGCCGCGACGGTGGCGGATGCCCTCGTACGAGCCGATCTCGACCTTGCGGCGGATGTCGGCGGCCACCTCGCGGCGGAGGTCGCCCTCGACCTTGTAGGTGCCCTCGATGTGGTCGCGCAGCGCGACCAGCTGGTCGTCGGTGAGGTCCTTGACCCGGATGTCACCGCTGATGCCGGTGGCCTTCAGAGTCTCGAGCGCGCGGGTGCGACCCACGCCGTAGATGTAGGTGAGAGCGATCTCCACGCGCTTCTCGCGCGGAATGTCGACTCCTGCCAGACGTGCCATATCGGCGTTCTCCTGTGAGTGAGTGGAGGTGTGGAGCAATGCCGGTGCCCGGGCCTCCTCCCGAGGTGTCCTCCGCGGCCGCGTGGCGGCCGACGGATTCTGGCATTGCCGAGTGAGTGTTCAGTTGTGGAGCGTGCGCGAACGCGGATGCCTCGTGCGGGGCATCCGCTCGGCGACTAGCCCTGGCGCTGCTTGTGGCGCGGGTTCTCGCAGATGACCATCACGCGGCCGTGGCGGCGGATGACCTTGCACTTGTCGCAGATGCGCTTGACGCTGGGGTTGACCTTCACAGTCGTGGTTCCTTACTTCGCTGTCCTCGTGCCCACGGGTTTCCGCGGGCCGTTACTTTCCGACAGACCTGTTACCGGTAGCGGTAGATGATGCGGCCTCGGGTGAGGTCGTACGGGCTGAGCTCGACGACCACACGGTCTTCGGGCAGGATGCGGATGTAGTGCTGCCGCATCTTTCCGGAGATGTGGGCCAGGACCTTGTGGCCGTTGGTCAACTCGACGCGGAACATAGCGTTCGGGAGCGCCTCGATGACCGAACCTTCGATCTCGATGACACCGTCTTTCTTGGCCATAGCCTCACTATCGCTCGGTGGGTACAGGTTGTCGGTCGTGCGATGATGGATGCACCTGCGGCGCCCCGAGAGGCATGCCGAAGCTGGCGTGCAACACACCAAGGGTCTACTATATGCGATCCGGCTGCGAATCGCCAGCCGAGGGCTTCGTTCGCCCCCTCCGCCGCCCTTCAGCGGGCCCGCTGATCGGCCTGCGCCCCGGCCACGATCGCCACGAGCGGGTCGAAGAGCGGATGCCCCGACTCGATGCCCGTCACCTCGCGGACGACCTCGGGCGCGGCATCCGATCGCAGGAGCGCCTGCAGGTCGACCGCCTCGGCGTCGGCCGCGACGTCGAAGCGCAACGCCGCCGCGACCGCGTCGAGCAGCCCCGCCACGGGCATGCCGCGCTCGACGAGCTCCGCCGCCGGCCCGATGAACCGCTCCGAACGGGAGAGCTTGCGCAACGGCTGCCGCCCGACGCGTTCGACCGTGTCGGGAAGCTCGGGATTGCGGAATCGCTCGAGGATGCGCGCGCGGTAGGCCGCCTGCTCGGCCTCGTCGAGGCCGTGCTTGGCGACCACGAGGGCGGAGGTCTCGGTCAGCGCGCGTTCCACGCCCGCCGCGACCTCGGCGTCGGCGAGCGCATCGCTGATGCGCTCGTACCCCAGCAGGTGGCCGAGGTAGGCGGTGGCGGCGTGGCCGGTGTTCACCGTGAAGAGCTTGCGCTCGATGTACGGCGCCAGGTCGTCGACGAAGTGCGCGCCCGGGATCTCGGGCGGCGCGTCGCCGAACGGCGGGCGCTCGATCGCCCACTCGAAGAACGTCTCGACGATGACGTCCAGCCCGGTCTCGGCCGGCTGGCCCGGCACGATGCGGTCGACCGCGGTGTTCGCGAAGATCGCCCGGTGCGCGAGCGTCGGCCACTCCTCGGCGCCGGCGAGCGCGGCGATCTCGTCGCGCAGCAGGTCGGTGGCGTTGATCGCGTTCTCGCAGGCCATCACGATGAGCGGCGGCAGGTCGCCGGGCCGCGCGCGCAGCGCGTCGAGCAGGTGCGGCGCGATGAACCGCAGCACCCGCGGCCCGACCGCGGTGGTCGCCACGTCGGCGGTGGTGAGCTCGGCGACCAGGCCCGGGGCATCCGCCGCACTGTCGATCGCGCGGAACCGCTCGACGATCCGGTCGCGCCCGCCCGGCCCGACCTCGTGCACGACGTACCGGTCGGCCGCCTGGAGCCGACCGATCAGGGCGGCGTCGACGTCGGCGAACACCACCTCGTAGCCGGCGTCGTGCAGCAGCAGCCCGACGAATCCGCGGCCGATGTTGCCGGCGCCGAAGTGCACGGCCTTCATCAGCCGTTGACCTCCGACAGCAGCGCGACGAGTTCGTCGGCCGACGCGGCGCCGAGCAGTCTCTGCACCTCGTCCTCGTCCGAGAAGATGATCGCGATGCGCGACAGGATCTCGAGGTGCTCGTCGCCGACGCCCGCGATGCCGACGACGAACCGCACCGGCTCGCCGCCCCAGTCGATCGGCTCCTCGTAGCGCACGAACGACAGCGCCGAGCGCACGATCGAATCCTTCGCCTCGTTCGTGCCGTGCGGGATGGCCAGGCCGTTGCCCATGAACGTCGACACGGTCTGCTCGCGTTCGAGCATCGCATCGACGTAGTCGGGGCGCACCGCGCCCGCCTCGACGAGGATGCGGCCCGCTTCGCGGATCGCCGCCTCGCGGTGCTCGGCCCGTGCGACGATGCGCACGTCCCCCGGCGCCAGAATCGCCTCGGTCATGTCAGGTCCTTTCGTGAGCGGGTGGTGCGGTCGAACGGGTGGTGCGGATGCCCCGGGCGCTCCCCCTGCGCCCGAGGCATCCAGCCGGTGCGAACGGAACCGCTCAGCGGTCCTTCTCCGACCTGAGCAGGTCGACGACCTCGTCGTACTTCGGCGAGTTCATGAAGTTGTCGACCGACATGTGCAGCGCGTCGGGCGTCTTCTGGCGGGCCCGGTCGGTGAGCTGGTTCTGCGTGATCACCAGGTCGGCCGAGTCATCCAGTGCGGCGATCGCCTTGTTGACCACCGTGACGCCCTCGATGCCCGCCTTGGAGATCTTGTTCCGCAGCACGCTCGCGCCCATCGCCGACGAGCCCATGCCCGCGTCGCACGCGAACACGATGTGCTCGATCGGCTTGCGCTCGAGCGTGGCGGCCGCGACGACCCCTGCGTTCTCGACGTCCTCCATGCCCTCGGCGCGCAGACCCTCGAGGTAGTCGGACTGCTTGCCCTTGGCGGCTTCGGTGCGCGAGATCGCGGCGCCGAACGTGTCGCTGCCCGCGGCCTCGGCCGCGAGATCCCGCTTGCGCGAGGCGCGCAGGATCACCGCGGCGATCACGAACGTGACCGCCGCCGACAGGATGACCGACAGGATCACCGCCACGTACGCCCCCGGCGCGGTCTGGGCGAGCACCGCGATGATGCTGCCGGGCGCGGCCGGCGCCCTGAGCGCACCGCCGAGCAGCATGTTCGTGGTGACGCCGGTCATGCCGCCGGCGATGAGCGCGACGATCAGCACCGGCTTCATCAGCGCGTACGGGAAGTACACCTCGTGGATGCCGCCGAAGAACTGGATGACCGCCGCACCGGGCGCCGACGCGCGCGCCGCGCCGATGCCGAACAGCGTGAACGCCAGCAGCAGCCCCACACCAGGACCAGGGTTCGCCTCGAGCAGGAACAGGATCGACTGGCCGCTGTCGGCGGCCTCCTGCGTGCCGAGCGGCGTGAGCACGCCGTGGTTGATCGCGTTGTTCAGGAAGAACACCTTCGCCGGCTCGATGATGATGCTCGTCAGCGGCAGCAGGTTCGTCTCGACGAGCCAGTTCACGGCGTTGCCGAGCACCGTCATGATGCCGTTGACCACCCACGCGATGGGGTAGAATCCGACGACCGCCATGACGAAGCCCCAGATGCCCGCCGAGAACATGTTCACGAGCATCTCGAAGCCGGCCCTGATCTTGCCGTCCCACAGCTTGTCGAGCCACTTCATCGTGTACGCGGCGAGCGGGGCCATGATCATCGCGCCGATGAACATGTGCACGTAGCCGAGGGGCGCCTCGCCCTCGGGCAGCGTCGCGTTGAACTGGTCGACCAGGTGGTCGGAGCCGACGATCGCGCCCATGACCGCGATCGCGGCCACGACCCCGCCGCGCACCTGGTACACCATGTGGCCGCCGGTGTAGGCGATCAGGATCGGCAGCAGGTAGTGGATCATCGGGCCGACCAGGGTGGCCAGGTCGGCGTTCGGGGTCCACCCGACGTCGATGAAGAACGCCGTGATGATGCCCCAGGCGATGAGCGCGGGGATGTTCGGCATGATCATGCCGCTGAGGAAGGTGCCGAACCGCTGGACGGCGACGCGGACTCCCCCGGGCCGCTTCGCCGTGTCGGACGTCGTTGTCATGGCTGGAGCCTCTCGTTCGGATGCGGATCAGGGCGCGGTCTCGCGCGCCCCGACGGTGGCGGCGGCCGTGGCGGCCGCATGCTTGGCTTCGGCCGCTCCCTCAGCGGCCAGGGCCGCCTCGGCGATCGCGCGTGCGTCGTCGAGGCCGTACCGCGCGAGGGAGGCGCGGACGTCTGCGAGTGCCGATGGGGACATCGACAGGCTGGTGGCGCCGAGGCCGACGAGGACCACGGCGAGGAGCGGGTCGGCGGCGGCTTCGCCGCAGATGCCGACGGGCTTGCCGAGCGCGCCGCCTGCGGCGCCGACCTCGGCGATGAGCTTCAGCACGGCCGGATGCCACGGGCTCTGCAGGTTCGCGACCGTGCCGAGGAGCCGGTCGGCCGCCATCGTGTACTGGGTGAGGTCGTTGGTGCCGATCGAGGCGAAGTCGCTCGCGGCGAGCACCCGGTCGGCGATGAGCGCGGCCGAGGGGGTCTCGACCATGACGCCGGCGACGGCGATGCCGAGTTCCCGCGCGAGGGCGACGAAGTAGCGGGTCTCCTCGACGGTCGCGATCATGGGCGCCATCACCCAGACCTCGGCGTCGGTCGCGGCATCCGCGGCGGCGAGCGCGGTGAGCTGCTCGCGCAGGATGACCTCGGAGCTGCGCAGCGCGCGGATGCCCCGCAGCCCGAGCGCGGGGTTCTCCTCGTCGGCGGCGTTCAGGAACGACAGCGGCTTGTCGGCGCCGGCGTCGAGCACGCGCACCACGACCTTCTTGCCGGCGAACGCGGTGAGCAGTCGGGTGTACTGCTCCTGCTGCTCGGTGATGCTCGGCGCCCGGTCGGCGTCGAGGAAGAGGAACTCGGTTCGGAACAGCCCGACCCCTTCGGCGCCGAGTCGCAACGCCTCGGCG
This sequence comes from Agromyces larvae, assembly GCF_022811705.1. Classification (NCBI taxonomy): domain Bacteria; kingdom Bacillati; phylum Actinomycetota; class Actinomycetes; order Micrococcales; family Microbacteriaceae; genus Agromyces; species Agromyces larvae. Next base: position 2,133,359 of record NZ_CP094528.1, read on the forward strand.
GCGCCGTCGGCGGAGCCGAGGTTCGCCAGCAGCGGCACCGGCGTGCCGTCGGCGAGCGCCCCCGGAGTCACGGGCGCGGCGGCGACGCGCTGGCGCTCGGCGATGCGTTCGCGGGCCTCGGCGGCCTGCACGGCGGTGGGGTCGGCGACGACGAGGTTGCGCTCGGCGTCGACGATGACGGAGTCGCCGTCGGCGAGCTCGGATGCTCCGGCGGCGCCCACGACCGCGACGATCGACTTCTCGCGCGCGAGGATCGCGGTGTGCGAGGTCGGGCCGCCGTCGATCGTGACGAGTCCGAGGACCTGGTCGAGGTCGAGGGTCGCGGTGTCGGCCGGCGCGAGGTCGCGGGCGACGAGCACGAACGGATGCCCCGGATTCGGCACCCCCGGCGCGGGCACCTTGAGCAGGTCGGCGACGACCCGCTGCGAGACGTCGTCGAGATCGGCGGCGCGTTCGCCGAGGTATCCGCCCATGCCTTCGAGGAGTTCGCGGAACGCGGCGAACGCCTCGAATACGGCGCGCTCGGCGGTCTTGCCCTGCGCGAGCCGCTGCACGATGTCGTCGGCGAGGGTCGGGTCGTTCGCCATCAGCGCCTGCGCCTCGAGCACGTCCTTCGCCTGCCCGCCCGCGATCCCGCCGCGCCGCTGCAGCTCGGCTGCGACGACCGACAGCGAGGCGCGGGCGCGCTCCTCCTCACGGGCCGGGTCGAGATGGCTCGGTCGGTCGACCGGCTCGGGCAGTCGCTCGGCCATCCTGACGACCGTGCCGAGCGCGACCCCCTGGCCGATGCCGGTCCCTGCGATCTCCTTCACGCTGCCCTCCCCCTCGAATCGACGGGAACGGGACGCCGCTCAGCCGTCGTGATCGGTGCTGAGCAGCTCGACGAGCGCGTCGAGCACCGCCTGCTCGTCTCCGCCGTCGACCGCGAGCGTGACCTCGTCGCCGTGGTCGATGCCCTGTGCGATGACGGAGAGGATGCTGGCCGCGTTGACGGGCGATTTGCCCGCCTTGGCGATGGTGACACTCGCCCCCGATGCGACGACGGCCTCGGTGAAGAGCTTGGCCGGCCTGGCATGCAGGCCGTGGGTCGATCCGATCCGAACTGTCCGCTCTGCCATGATTCCGGTTCCCGTCGCTGGTGTCCGTTCCCTCGTTCACCATATCGGCCGGTGGCGCCGATCGACATGGTCGCGCGCCCGCGGGTCACGACCCGGCTCCGGCGTGCGTGGTGAGGGCGAGGTCGAGTGCGGTCGCGCCGTCGTCGTGCGCGGCGCCGTCGGGCAGCATCGCGAGCGCGACGGATGCCTCGTCGGCGATCCGCCGCAGCTCGTCGAGCCGTTCGGCGAGGTGCGCTCCGACGAGCAGCACGTCGGCGTCGGCGATTGCCTCGGCCAGGAGCGCCTCGCTCGCGGCGCGCGCGTCGACGTCGAGCCCGCGCTCGGCGGCGAGGCGCCGGACGCGCAAGGCGACGAAGGTGCTCGACGCACCGGCTCCGCAGACCACGATGACGCGCATCGTCCGCCTCCTTCGCCGGTCGTTCGCAGCCGACCGCCCGGTCGCCGTCGTCCTCGGGGCGGCGGGTGCCGCCCGGTTCCGATCCTGCTCCCGTCGGTCGTCCGCGCGCCATCCCGATCCGCTTCCGGCCCCCCGGAAATCGGCTCGGGATGTCCCGCCCGGCGCCGCGCACGATGGAAGACTGGCGGGGTGCCCGAGGGATGGCGGCGACTCGTCGACGAGCTCGCGCGCTCCGGCGACTGGATGACGGCGTCGGAGCTCGCGGCCCGGTTCGGCGTGTCCTCGCGGAGCATCCGGTCCTGGGCGACGCAGGCGAACGCGACCGGGCCGCGAGTGGTGCGCTCCGGCCCCGACGGCTACCGGCTCGACCGCGCGGCGCTCGCCGAGCGCGCCGCAGCCGACCTCGCGCGCGCCGACGACCGGCCGGCGGACCGCCCCGAGGGCCGGGTGGCGCAGCTCGTGCACCGGCTCGTCGACGCCGCCGACGGCATCGACGTGGACACGGCCGCCGGCTCGATGCACGTGAGCGACTCGACGATCGAGTCCGACCTGGCCCGGGTGCGCGCCCGCCTGCGCGGGACCGGGCTGTCGCTCGAACGCCACGGCTCGATCGTGCGCCTCGTCGGGCCCGAGTCGGCGCGCCGGCGGCTGCTCGGAGCGCTGCTGCGGGAGGAGACGGCCCGCGGGCGAGTGGGGGTCGCCGCGCTGCGCCGACGCTTCCCCGAGCTGCCGGGGTTCCGCGACGCGCTCGTCGCCCGGCTCGGCACGGCCGGGTACGCGCCCAACGAGTACGCGCTCGACGACGTGCTGCTGCACCTCATGATCGCGGTGGACCGCATCACGCGCGACCGCACGCTGGAGGCCGAACCCGCCGAACCCGCCGAACCCGCCGAACCAGCCCAGCCGGTGTCGGCATCCGCCGACGCCCCGGACCCGCTCGAGACCCTGCTCGCCCGACTCGTCGACGAGCGCCTCGGCGTTCGGCTCCCGGCATCCGACCGCGCCCATCTCGCCCGGCTGCTGCGGACCCGCGCGGCCACCCGCCGGCTCGACGGGGCGGCCGCGCCCGACGAGCGCCCGAGTTCGCCGCGCACCTCGCTCGTGCGGAGCATCGTCGCGCGCGCAGCATCCGAGTACCTGGTCGAGCTCGAGGGCGACGACTTCATCGAACGCCTCGCCCTGCACATCGACCACCTCGCCGAGCGCTCGGCCGAGGCGTCGTTCTCGCGCAACCCGCTCACCGCGCAGATCAAAGCGGCCTACCCGCTCATCTACGAGCTCGGCGTGTACGTGGCATCCGAACTGCGCCGCACCGAGGGCATCCGCGTGAACGACGACGAGATCGCCTACCTCGCCATGCACCTCGGCGCCCGACTCGACCGCCGGCGCGCCGAGCGCGACGAGGTGCGCGTGCGCATCGAGGCGCCCGCGTACCACGATCTGCGGGAGACGCTCGCCGAACGGGTCGCGACCGCCGCCGGCGAGGGGGTGCTGCTGACGGATGCCACGCCCGCCGACCTGGTCGTCGCCGTCGTTCCTCCGACGGATGCCTCGGAGCGCGTCGTGCTCGTCGGGCCGCTGCCCACCGCCGACGACCTGGAGCGCGTGCGCGCCGAGATCGTCGCCATGCGTCGCGCGCGCCGCACCGCGCGGCTCGCCGCCCGCCTGTCGGAGACGATCGAACCCGGCTTCTTCGTGCGCGGCATGGGCGGCCTGGACCGCGAAGGCGTCATCCGGTTGCTCGGCGATCGGCTCATGGCGGCCGGCGTGGTCGACCGCGGCTACGTCGACGGCGCCGTCGAACGCGAACGCATGTCGTCGACGGCGTTCGCCGACCACCTCGCCGTGCCGCACGCGATGACGATGACCGCCGCGCGCACCGCGATCGCCATCGCCGTCGACGACACCCCGATCGACTGGGCCGGGACCCCGGTGCACGTGGTCGCGCTCATCGCGTTCAGCGACAGCGGGCGGAGCGAGTTCCAGGAGGTGTTCGACCAGTTCGTCGAGACCTTCTCGGAGCGCGGCAACGTGCTGCGCCTGGTGCAGGGCGCCGTCGACTACCCCGGCCTGGTCGCCGAACTCACCCGGCTCATCGAGGCGTAGCCCCGCGGCGGCGGGTTCTGCTCCCGGGTCAGGGGATGGGCACGGGCACGACGCCGTACGGCGCGAGCCCGGCGGCGCCGCCGTCCTCGGCGGTGAGCACCCAGATGCCGTCGGCGTGCACGGCCACGGTGTGCTCGACGTGGGCGGCATCGGCGCCGTCGGCGGTCGCGACCGTCCAGTCGTCGTCGTGCACGAACGTCTCGATGCCGCCGGCGACGATCATCGGCTCGATGGCGACGACGAGCCCGGGCTTCACCGCGGGCCCGCGGCGCTCGACCCGGTAGTTGAACACCGGCGGCTCCTCGTGCATCTGACGGCCGACCCCGTGGCCGACGTAGTCGGTGAGGATCCCGTACCGGTGCCCTGAGCCCGTCGACGCCTCGCCCTGGGCGCGCACGTACTCCTCGATCGCCGTGCCGACCTCGTTCAGATGCGTCGCCTGCGCGAGCCGGGCGATGCCGACCCACAGCGACTGCTCGGTGACCCGGGCGAGTTCACGGCGCGCCGCCACCACGTCGGGCCGATCGGGGTCATCGAGGACGACCGTGAACGCCGCGTCGCCGTTCCATCCGTCGACCTCGGCGCCGCCGTCGATCGAGACGATGTCGCCCGGCCGGAACGGCCGCGAGCCCGGGATGCCGTGCACCACCGCATCGTCGACCGACACGCAGAGCGTGTGCCGATAGCCCGGCACGAGCTTGAAGTTCGACTGCCCGCCGAGCGCCAGGATCGCCTGCTCGGCCGCCGCATCGAGCTCCAGCGGCGTCGCGCCGACCCGCAGCCCGGCACGCGCCGCGGCCAGTGCGGCCGCGGTCGCCCGCCCGGCGGGCAGCATCGCGCGAAGCTGCGCCGGCGACTTGTAGATCGACGAGCGGAACACGCCGCTCAGGCGCTCGCGGCCGCGCTGCCGGGGTGCACCGCGACGAGGCCGCGCACGGCCAGCGCCTGGAAGATGCGGTCGGTCACCTCGTCGAGCGTGCCGACGCCGTCGATGCGGTCGACGACGCCGCGCGCACGGTACACGTCGAGGATGGGCGCCGTCTCGCGCTCGTAGATCGCGAGCCGGTTCGCGATGACCTCTTCGGTGTCGTCGGTGCGGCCCTGCTCGATCGCGCGCTGGCTGATGCGGGCGATCGACTCCTCACGCGGGACATCCAGCTCGATGACCGCGTCCAGCGCCTCGCCGCGAGCGGCGAGGAACGCGTCGAGGTCGGCGACCTGCCCCTGGTTGCGCGGGTACCCGTCGAGGAGGAACCCCTCGGCCGCGTCGGCCTGCGAGAGCCGGTCGCGCACGAGCTCGCTGGTGAGCTCGTCGGGCACCAGGTCGCCCGCCTCGATGATCGACTGCACCCGCTTGCCGAGATCGGTGCCGCCCGAGATGTTCGCCCGGAAGATGTCGCCGGTCGACACCTGCGGAACCCCGAACGCCTGCGCCACGAGGATACCCTGCGTGCCCTTGCCGGAGCCCTGGGGCCCGACGATGAGGAACCGGGCCGAACGCGTGGACGAGACGCCGTCCTGAGCCTGTCGCTCGTCCTGAGCTCTGCCGAACGGAAGGGTCATCGCAGAAGTCCTTCGTAGTGTCGCTGCTGGAGTTGGGCGTCGATCTGCTTCACCGTCTCGAGGCCGACGCCAACGATGATGAGGATCGACGCACCGCCGAACGGGAAGTTCTGGTTCGCCCCGAACCACGCGAACGCGATGAGCGGCAGCAGGGCCACCAGGCCGAGGTAGAGCGACCCCGGGAAGGTGATGCGGGTCAGCACGTAGTCGAGGTACTCGGCGGTCGGCCGGCCCGCGCGGATGCCCGGGATGAAGCCGCCGTACTTCTTCATGTTCTCGGCGACCTCGTCGGGGTTGAACGTGATCGCGACGTAGAAGTACGTGAACCCGACGATGAGCAGGAAGTACAGCAGCATGTAGAGCGGGTGATCGCCCTTGGTCAGGTAGTTCTGGATCCAGATCACCCAGGGCTGCGGCTCCTCGCCGGCGGCGGGCTGGTTGAACTGCGCGATGAGCGCCGGCAGGTACAGCAGCGACGAGGCGAAGATGACCGGCACCACGCCCGCCATGTTCACCTTGATCGGGATGTACGTGTTGTTACCGCCGTACGTGCGCCGGCCGACCATCCGCTTCGCGTACTGCACCGGGATGCGACGCTGCGACTGTTCGACGAACACCACCGCGACGACGATGAGCAGGCCCACCACGAGCACGAGGGCGAAGATGTCCCAGCCGCGCGCCTGGGCGATGGCCCACAGCGAACCGGGGAAGGTGGCGGCGATCGACGTGAAGATGAGCAGCGACATGCCGTTGCCGATGCCGCGCTCGGTGATGAGCTCGCCGAGCCACATGATGAGGCCGGTGCCGGCGGTCATCGTGACGACCATGAGCATGATCGCGTACCAGGCGTCGTTCGTGATGAGCTGTGAGCACTCGGTCGCCGAAGCGCCGCTGAACAGCGCGCCCGAGCGGGCGACCGTGATGAGCGTCGTCGACTGCAGCACACCGAGGGCGATGGTGAGGTACCGGGTGTACTGCGTCAGCTTGGCCTGACCGGCCTGACCCTCCTTGTAGAGGGTCTCGAAGTGCGGGATGACCACGCGCAGCAGCTGCACGATGATCGACGCCGTGATGTACGGCATGATGCCGAGGGCGAAGACGGACAACTGCAGCAGCGCACCGCCCGAGAACACGTTCACGAGCTCGTAGAGACCCGAGGCGCCCTGCGTCGACGCCAGACATGCCTGGACGTTCGTGAAGTCCACGAACGGTGCGGGGATGAACGAGCCGAGCCGGAACAGGGCGACGATGCCCAGCGTGAAACCGATCTTGCGTCGAAGATCGGGGGTGCGGAAGATGCGCCCGATGGCGTTGAACACTCGTCCTCCTGTAGCTCCGTCGTGGAGTCAGTCTTGATGCGGCTCGAGCCTGTCGAGACCCCCGTGAATCATACGCGAGGTCCCGACAGGCTCGAACTCGATGGTGCTTCTGGTCTTACTGGACCGTGCCGCCGGCGGCGACGATCTTCTGCTCGGCCGAGCCGGAGACCTTGTCCACGGTCACGTTGAGCTTGACCTGGATGTCGCCGTTGCCGAGCACCTTGACGCGCTCGTTCTTGCGCACGGCGCCCTTGGCCACCAGGTCGGCGACGGTCACGTCGCCGCCCTTCGGGTAGAGCTCCGCGAGCTTCTCGAGGTTCACGACCTGGTACTCGACCCGGAACGGGTTCTTGAAGCCGCGCAGCTTCGGCGCACGCATGTGGTACGGAAGCTGGCCGCCCTCGAAGCCGGGGCGCACCGTGTTGCGGGCCTTGGTGCCCTTGGTGCCACGACCGGCGGTCTTGCCCTTCGAACCCTCACCGCGACCGACGCGGGTCTTGTCCTTCTTGGCACCAGGAGCCGGGCGCAGGTGGTGCACCTTCAGCACGGGCTCGCGCTTCTCGGCGACATCCGCGGCCTTGGCCGGCGCCTTCTTCGCAGGAGCCTTCTTCGCCGGGGCCTTCTCAGCCGCGGCCTCGTCAGCCTTGGCCGCAGCGGCCTTGGCCGGCGCCTTCTTCGCAGGAGCCTTCTCGGCCGGAGCCTTGTCGGCGGCGGCCTTGGCCGGCGCCTTCTTGGCCGGAGCCTTCTTCGGGGTCTCCTCGGCGACGTTCTTCTCGTCAGCCATCAGTCGATCTCCTCAACCTTCACGAGGTGCGCGACCGTGCGGACATAGCCGCGCACCTGGGGGGTGTCCTCGCGAACGACGCTCTGGCCGATCTTCTTCAGACCGAGGCTGCGCAGCGTGTCGCGCTGGTACTGCTTCTCGCTCACCTTGGACTTGATCTGGGTCACCTTGAGCTGCTTGGCCATCAGGCACCTGCCTTCGCTGCTGCGGCGGCCTCGGCCGCCTTGGCCTCGGCACGCAGGATGCGAGCCGGCGCGACCTCGTCGTAGTCGAGACCACGACGGGCGGCGACGGCACGCGGCTCCTCGAGCTGCTTCAGCGCCTCGACGGTGGCGTGCACGATGTTGATGGTGTTCGACGAGCCGAGCGACTTGCTCAGCACGTCGTGGATGCCGGCGCACTCGAGCACGGCACGCACCGGACCGCCGGCGATGACACCGGTACCGGGCGCGGCCGGGCGCAGGAGCACCACACCGGCGGCCGCCTCACCCTGGACGGGGTGCGGAACGGTCGAGCCGACGCGCGGGACGCGGAAGAAGTTCTTCTTCGCCTCCTCGACGCCCTTCGAGATCGCGGTCGGCACCTCGCGGGCCTTGCCGTAGCCGACGCCGACGGTGCCGTTGCCGTCGCCCACGACGACCAGCGCCGTGAAGCTGAAGCGGCGACCGCCCTTGACGACCTTCGACACGCGGTTGATGGTCACCACGCGCTCGAGGAACTGGCTCTTGTCCGCGTCGCGGGCGCCGCGGTCGCGGCCCTGGCCGCGGTCACGGCCGCCACGACGACCCTCGCGCTCGTTGCGCTGCGGCTCGCTCGATGCGGCCGTCTCGACGGGCGCCTCTGCGGTGGTCACCTCGGTCTCCTTCGTGTTCTCGCTCACAGCTCCAGCCCTGCCTCTCGCGCACCTTCGGCGATCGCAGCGACCCGACCGGCGTACTTGTTGCCGCCGCGGTCGAACACGACCGCGTCGATGCCGGCCTGCTTCGCACGCTCGGCGACCAGTTCGCCGACCTTCTTGGCCTTGGCGGTCTTGTCACCCTCGAACGCGCGGAGGTCTGCCTCCATGGTCGAGGCGGATGCCACGGTGTGGCCCTTGCTGTCGTCGACGACCTGCACGAAGACGTGGCGGGCCGAGCGGGTCACGACGAGACGCGGGCGCACCTCGGTGCCGACGATCTTCTTGCGAAGGCGGGTGTGGCGGCGCGAGCGCGCAGCCGACTTGCTCTTCACAGCCATGATTACTTACCAGCCTTTCCGGCCTTGCGACGCACGACCTCGCCGGCGTAGCGGATGCCCTTGCCCTTGTAGGGCTCGGGCTTCTTGATCTTGCGGATGTTCGCAGCGGTCTCGCCGACGGCCTGCTTCGAGATACCCGAGACCGTGAGCTTGTTGTTGCCCTCGACGACCAGCGTGATGCCGGCCGGCGGCTCGACGGTGACGGGGTGCGAGAAGCCGAGCGCGAACTCGACCGCGCTGCCCTTCTGGGCGACACGGTAGCCCGTGCCGACGATCTCGAGCGCCTTGGAGTAGCCCTGCGTGACGCCGACGATGTCGTTCGCGATGAGCGTGCGGGTCAGGCCGTGCAGCGAACGCGAGGCGCGCTCGTCATCCGGGCGGGTGACGATGACCTGGTTCTCCTCGACCTTGACCTCGATCGGGCTCGCGACGGTGAGCGAGAGCTCGCCCTTCGGGCCCTTCACGGTGACGGCCGAGCCGTCGATCTTGACGTCGACACCGGCGGGGATGTCGATGGGGAGTCGTCCGATTCGTGACATGGAACTACCACACGTAGGCGAGGACTTCCCCACCCACGCCCTTCTTCTCGGCCTGGCGGTCGGTGAGCAGACCGCTGGAAGTGGACAGGATCGCGACGCCGAGGCCACCGAGCACCTTGGGCAGCTCGGTCGACTTCGCGTACACCCGGAGACCGGGCTTCGAGACGCGCTTGATGCCCGCGATCGAACGCTCGCGGTTCGGGCCGAACTTGAGCTGCAGCGTCAGCGTCTTGCCGACGCGCGCATCGGTGATCTCGAAGCCGGCGATGTAGCCCTCGTTCTTCAGGATCTCGGCGATGTGCCCCTTGAGCTTCGAGTGCGGCATCGACACGGTGTCGTGGTGCGCGGAGTTGGCGTTGCGCAGACGGGTCAGCATGTCAGCGACCGGATCGGTCATCGTCATGACGTTCGTTTCCTTACGTTCACCAGGTTTCAGGACCCGTTGCACGGGGACTGACCTGTGGTGGTGGTTCCCGGCGGGTGCCGGGGACCGGGTGGATGCCGCGGATCCCCTTCGACGAGCTCAGGGGCCGTCCGCGGCATCCGGGTTCAGTTGGCGGACTCGCTCGACTTGAACGGGAAGCCGAGCGCCTTCAGCAGCGCGCGCCCCTCGTCGTCGTTCTTCGCGGTGGTCACCACGGTGATGTCCATGCCGCGGACGCGGTCGATCTTGTCCTGGTTGATCTCGTGGAACACGCTCTGCTCCGTGAGACCGAAGGTGTAGTTGCCGTTGCCGTCGAACTGACGGTCGCTGAGGCCGCGGAAGTCGCGGATGCGCGGGAGCGCGAGCGACAGCAGGCGGTCGAGGAACTCCCACATGCGGTCGCCGCGCAGCGTCACGTGGGCGCCGATGGGCTGCCCCTCGCGCAGCTTGAACTGCGCGATCGACTTGCGGGCCTTGGTGACCTGCGGCTTCTGGCCGGTGATCTGGGTGAGGTCGGCGATCGCGCCGTCGATGACCTTGCCATCGCGCGCGGCCTCGCCGACGCCCATGTTCACGACGATCTTCACGAGACCCGGCACCTGGTGCACGTTCGAGTAGTCGAACTGCTCGGTGAGGTTCGCGACGATCTCGCCGCGGTACTTCTGCTTCAGGCGGGGCTGGATTTTGCCAGCCTCCACGGCAGTGTCGGTCATCAGAGGTCCTTACCTGACTTCTTGGCGTAACGAACGCGGACGGTCTTCTCGACCCCGTCCTTCGTCACGGTTTCGGTGCGGAAGCCGACGCGGGTCGGCTTCTTGGTCTCGGGGTCGACGAGTGCGACGTTCGAGACGTGGATCGGGGCCTCGTGGGTCTCGATGCCGCCCGTCTTCGAGCCGCGCTGCGTCTGGCCGACGCGCACGTGCTTGGTGACGTAGTTCACGCCCTGCACGACGACGCGCTCCTGGTCGACCAGCACCTCGATGACCTTGCCCTGCTTGCCGCGGTCGCCGCCGCGGGCCTGGCTCTTGCCCGAGATGACCTGGACCAGGTCGCCCTTCTTGATGTTCGCCATGGTTACAGCACCTCCGGCGCCAGCGAGATGATCTTCATGAACTTCTTGTCGCGAAGCTCCCGGCCGACCGGCCCGAAGATGCGGGTGCCACGGGGGTCACCGTCGTTCTTGAGGATCACCGCGGCGTTCTCGTCGAACTTGATGTAGGAGCCGTCGGGACGACGGGTCTCCTTCACGGTGCGGACGATGACGGCCTTGACCACATCGCCCTTCTTCACGTTGCCGCCCGGGATCGCGTCCTTGACGGTCGCGACGATGATGTCGCCCACGCCGGCGTAGCGACGGCTGGAGCCACCGAGGACGCGGATGGTCAGGAGTTCCTTCGCACCGGTGTTGTCGGCGACCTTGACTCGTGATTCCTGCTGAAGCACTTCAGTCTCCTTCTCAGAAGCAGGCCGCGGCCTACTTCGCCTTCTCGAGGATCTCGACCAGGCGCCAGCGCTTGGTGGCGCTGAGCGGACGGGTCTCCGAGATGACGACCAGGTCGCCGATGCCGGCGGTGTTGAGCTCGTCGTGCGCCTTCACCTTGGAGGTGCGGCGGATGACCTTGCCGTACAGGGGGTGCTTCACGCGGTCCTCGACCTCGACGACGATGGTCTTCTCCATCTTGTCGCTGACGACGTAGCCGCGGCGCACCTTGCGGTAGCCACGAGCCTCGGGGGCCTCGACGGCGACCTCGGCTGCAGCAGCCTTCTTGGTCTCAGCCATGTTCAGGCCTCCTTCGTCTCTGCGGCCTCGGCCGGAGCATCCGCTTCGGTCTTGGCAGCCTTCTTCGTCTTCTTCTCGGCCTTCGCAGGCACCTCGACCGGAGCCGGGGTGGCGCGGATGCCGAGCTCGCGCTCACGGATGACCGTGTAGATGCGAGCGATGTCCTTCTTCACGGCGCGGAGGCGCCCGTGGCTCTCGAGCTGACCGGTGGCGGCCTGGAAGCGCAGGTTGAACAGCTCTTCCTTGGCCTTCTTCAGCTCGTCGACGAGGCGCTCGTCCTCGAAGGTGTCGAGCTCGATCGACTCGAGCCCCTTGGTTCCGACGGCCATTATGCGTCGCCCTCCTCGCGCTTGATGATGCGTGCCTTGAGGGGCAGCTTGTGGATGGCACGGGTCAGGGCCTCGCGAGCGAGTTCCTCGGAGACGCCCGAGACCTCGAAGAGGACCCGACCCGGCTTGACGTTGGCGACCCACCACTCGGGCGAACCCTTACCGGAACCCATGCGGGTCTCGGCCGGCTTCTTCGTGAGCGGACGGTCGGGGTAGATGTTGATCCACACCTTGCCGCCGCGCTTGATGTGACGGGTCATCGCGATACGAGCGGACTCGATCTGACGGTTCGTCACGTACGCGGGGCTGAGGGCCTGGATGCCGAACTCGCCGAAGGTGACCTTCGTGCCGCCGGTGGCCTGGCCGCTCCGGCCGGGGTGGTGCTGCTTGCGGTACTTGACTCGACGGGGAATCAACATGGTTACGCCTCAACTCCTGCGGTCGCCGGCTCGGCCTTCGGGGCGCGGTCGCGGCGGGGACGGTCGCGGTCGCGCGACGGCTTCTGGGCCGCCTGCTCGCGCGCGAGCTCCTTGTTCGTGATGTCGCCCTTGTAGATCCAGACCTTCACGCCGATGCGGCCGAAGGTGGTCTTGGCCTCGTAGAAGCCGTAGTCGATGTTCGCGCGCAGCGTGTGCAGCGGCACACGACCCTCGCGGTAGAACTCCGAGCGGCTCATCTCGGCGCCGCCGAGACGACCCGACACCTGGATCCGGACGCCCTTGGCGCCGGCGCGCTGCGCGCCCTGCAGACCCTTGCGCATCGCGCGGCGGAACGCCACACGAGCCGAGAGCTGCTCGGCGATGCCCTGCGCGACGAGCTGGGCGTCGGCCTCGGGGTTCTTCACCTCGAGGATGTTGAGCTGGATCTGCTTGCCGGTGAGCTTCTCGAGGTCGGCGCGGATGCGCTCGGCCTCGGCGCCGCGGCGACCGATCACGATGCCCGGGCGCGCCGTGTGGATGTCCACGCGGACACGGTCGCGGGTGCGCTCGATCTCGATGCGGCTCACGCCGGCGCGGTCGAGCGACGTCTGCAGCATCTTGCGGATGCGCACGTCCTCGGCCAGGTAGTCGGCGTAGCGCTGACCGGGCTTCGTCGAGTCGGAGAACCACCGCGACACGTGGTCGGTGGTGATGCCGAGACGGAAGCCGTACGGGTTGACCTTCTGACCCATTACTTCGTACCCTCCTCGGGCGTGGCGAGGACCACGGTGATGTGGCTCGTGCGCTTGTTGATGCGGAAGGCACGACCCTGCGCGCGCGGCTGGAAACGCTTGAGGGTGGTGCCCTCGTCGACGAATGCGCGCTTGATGTAGAGGTCCTGCTCGTCCAGGTAGGTGTTCGTGGCATCGGCCTTGACGCGAGCGTTCGCGATGGCCGAGGCGACGAGCTTGTACACCGGCTCGCTCGCACCCTGGGGTGCGAACTTCAGGATGGCGAGCGCCTCCTGAGCCTGCTTGCCGCGGATCAGGTCGACGACGCGGCGAGCCTTCATGGGGGTGACGCGGATGTGTCGCACGCGGGCGATCGACTCCACCATTTCTTCCTCCTTCACACCACCGCGGTCAGCGGCGGCGGCCCTTCTTGTCGTCCTTCACGTGTCCACGGAAGGTGCGGGTGGGCGCGAACTCGCCGAGCTTGTGGCCCACCATGGTCTCGGTGACGAACACCGGGATGTGCTTGCGACCGTCGTGCACGGCGATCGTGTGACCCAGCATCGCCGGGATGATCATCGAACGGCGCGACCAGGTCTTGATGACGTTCTTCGTACCGGCTTCGTTCTGACCGACGACCTTGCGAAGCAGGTGCTCGTCGACGAAGGGGCCCTTCTTGAGACTGCGAGGCATCTTCTCTTACTCCTACTTGCGCTTCTTGCCGACGGTGCGACGACGGACGATGAGCTTGTCGCTTTCCTTGTTGGGGCGACGCGTGCGGCCTTCGGCCTGACCCCAGGGGCTGACCGGGTGGCGACCACCGGAGGTCTTGCCCTCACCACCACCGTGCGGGTGGTCGATCGGGTTCATCGCGACACCGCGGACGGTCGGGCGCACGCCCTTCCAGCGCTTGCGGCCGGCCTTGCCCCAGTTGATGTTCGACTGCTCGGCGTTGCCGACCTCGCCGACGGTCGCGCGGCAGCGCGCGTCGACGTTGCGGATCTCGCCCGACGGCAGACGGAGCTGCGCGTAGGGGCCGTCCTTCGCGACGAGGCGCACCGAGGCGCCCGCCGAGCGGGCCATCTTCGCGCCGCCGCCGGGGCGGAGCTCGATGGCGTGGATGACGGTACCCGTGGGGATGTTGCGCAGCGGCAGGTTGTTGCCCGGCTTGATGTCGGCGTTGGCGCCCGACTCGACCGTGTCGCCCTGCGACAGCTTGTTCGGCGCGAGGATGTAGCGCTTGGTGCCGTCGGCGAAGTGCAGCAGCGCGATGCGCGCGGTGCGGTTCGGGTCGTACTCGATGTGCGCGACCTTGGCGGGCACGCCGTCCTTGTCGTTGCGACGGAAGTCGATGACGCGGTACTGGCGCTTGTGGCCGCCGCCGATGTGGCGGGTGGTGATGCGACCCTGGTTGTTGCGGCCACCGGTCTTCGACAGCGGCTTCAGGAGCGACTTCTCAGGGGTCGACCGGGTGATCTCGGCGAAATCGGCGACCGAGGAACCGCGACGACCCGGGGTCGTGGGCTTGTACTTGCGAATAGCCATGTTTCTCTCTGCCCCTTAGCCGACAGCGGTGAAGATGTCGATGGAACCGGACTTGAGGGTCACGATCGCGCGCTTGGTGTCCTTGCGCTTGCCGATGCCGAAGCGGGTGCGGCGGGTCTTGCCCTGACGGTTCAGGGTGTTGACCGAGGCGACCTCGACCTTGAAGATCTTCTCGATGGCGAGCTTGATCTCGGTCTTGTTCGAACGGGGGTCCACGACGAACGTGTACTTGCCCTCGTCGATCAGGCCGTAGCTCTTCTCCGAGACGACGGGCGCGATGATGATGTCGCGCGGGTCCTTGTTGTGCGCGGCGCTCATGCGGAGACCTCTTCCTTCTTGGGCGACTTCGCGGCGATGAACACCTCGAGGGCCGCCTTGCTGAAGACGATGTCGTCGGAGACGACCACGTCGTAGGCGTTGAGCTGGTCGACCAGCAGGACGTGCGCCGACTGGATGTTGCGCACGGCGCGCTCCGAGAGCTCCTCGTCGCGCGAGAGCACGACCAGGAAGCGCTTGGCCGGGGCCACCTGCGCGAGCAGGGCGACCGCGTCCTTGGTCTTCGGGGTCTCGCCCTGGAAGAAGGCCTCGACCGCGTGGATGCGGCCGGCGCGGGCGCGGTCGCTCAGCGTGCCGAGCAGCGCCGCGGCGATCATCTTCTTGGGGGTGCGCTGCGAGTAGTCGCGCGGCTGCGGGCCGTGGACGATGCCACCGCCGGTGTGCTCAGGTGCGCGGATCGAGCCCTGGCGCGAACGGCCGGTGCCCTTCTGCTTGAAGGGCTTGCGGCCCGCGCCCGAGACCTCGCCGCGGTTCTTCGTCTTGTGCGTGCCCTGGCGCGCGGCGGCGAGCTGGGCGGTGACGACCTGGTGGATCAGCGGGACGTTGGTCTGCACGTCGAAGATCTCGGCGGGCAGCTCGATCGTGCCGGACTTCTTGCCGGTCGCGTCGAGGACGTCGATGGTGTTGGCGGTAGCCATGGACTACGCCCCCTTCACAGCGTTGCGGACGAACACGAGACGGCCGCGCGCACCGGGGACGGCGCCCTTGACGAGCAGCAGGCCCTTCTCGGCGTCGACCGCGTGCACGCGGAGGTTGAGGACGGTGACGCGCTCGCCACCCATGCGACCGGCCATGCGCATGCCCTTGAACACGCGGCTGGGCGTCGAGGACGCGCCGATCGAACCGGGCTTGCGGTGGTTGCGGTGCGAACCGTGCGAAGCGGAGACGCCCTTGAAGTTGTGGCGCTTCATGACACCGGCGAAGCCCTTGCCCTTCGAGGTGCCGACGACGTCGACCAGCTGGCCGGCCTCGAAGGTGCCCTCGACGGTGAGCTCCTGGCCGCGCTCGTAGTTCGCGGCGTCGGCGGTGCGGACCTCGGCGAGGTGACGGCGCGGGGTGACGCCCGCCTCGCGGAAGTGGCCCTGGAGCGGCTGGGTGACCTTGCGGGGGTCGATCGCGCCGGCGGCGATCTGGACGGCGGTGTAGCCGTCCTTCTCGACGGAGCGGATCTGGGTGACCACGTTCGGAGCGATCTCGATGACGGTCACGGGGATGAGCTTGTTGTTCTCGTCCCACACCTGGGTCATGCCGAGCTTGGTGCCGAGCAGACCCTTCACGTTCTTGGTAGCGGTGGACATCAGATACCTCAGAGCTTGATCTCGATGTTGACGTCGGCCGGGAGGTCGAGGCGCATCAGCGAGTCGACGGCCTTCGGCGTCGGGTCCACGATGTCGATGAGACGCTTGTGGGTGCGCATCTCGAAGTGCTCGCGGCTGTCCTTGTACTTGTGGGGCGAACGGATGACGCACACCACGTTCTTCTCGGTCGGAAGCGGCACGGGGCCGACGACCGTGGCGCCCGCGCGGGTCACCGTGTCGACGATCTTGCGCGCCGAGGTGTCGATGACCTCGTGGTCATACGACTTCAGTCGAATGCGGATCTTCTGTCCCGCCATCTCGGACTCTCTCTCTGTCAAGGCGTCATACCCCTTCCGAGGGCATCGGACGCCGGGTGTCCCAAGTCATGCAGCGCACTTCCGGTGGAGCACCACTGTTCTCATGTCAACGGCTGTTGATCGAGCCTGTCGAAGGCACCCCGCTGCTCTGTAGGAACACAGCCGCGATGGCCTCGACACGCTCGACCTTCGAGCCCCGACCCACGCGCCCGGGCGTGTCGCCCGCGCGGAACGCACGGCCAGCGTGAATACACGCAGCCCGTGCGTTCGTGGTGTCGGTTGTCGGTTCTGCTGCCCGCGGCCTAACCTGACCCGATCGCGTGGATTCGGTGGTTATGCACTGCCTGGCAGTGATCCGCCCGGCGCGCAGGAGCACGCCCAACGGAATGTTGAACTCATCAAGTTTGCCATAGCCGGCACACTGCTGCAACCCGGGCGTGTCGCGCGCACCCGACTCCCAGCGAGGTCGCAGGATGCCGCGAGCTCATGCCCGCCGGCGGCGTCCCCCGCTCGCCGCTCGAACCCCCAGCCCGGCGGCCAGGAGCAGCGTCGCGAGCATGAGCCATCCGGCGACATCCGCGCCCGTGACCGGAACCTGCGTGCGCGGCCGCGTCGCGCACGCGTCCGTCTCCATGGCGGGGTACGGCAGCGTGGCCGAAACCGACGGGTTCACCCGCACTTCCACGACCGCACTCTCGGCGACGGAGAAGTACGGGGCCGAGGCATCCTTCACCCAGGTTCCGTCGGCCTGCTGCCGCCATCCGGGCCAGCCGATCCCGGTGCCGCTCGCATCGAGCACCGTTCCCGGCCACAGGGACTCGCCCGCGATCGGGGTGCCGCTCGTCCAGCCCGCGGGCACCGCGACCCGATCGACCCGGACCGCACCGTCCGCGAGGATCGCATCGGGATCCGACGCCGGGATCGACGGGTCGCGGTTCTCGTAGGCGGCGGCCGGCCACCAGATGAGCACGACGGTCGGGGATTCGCCGACCTCCGACGGCGTGACCGTCCAGGCGGCGTACGCGGCATCGGCACGGCAGAACGCCGACAGGGTCTGCGCCACGCTCGCGACGGGCACGTCGTCGTCATCGCACGCGAGGGGGTCGGGCGTACCGATGCACGCCGTGTTCACGAGCGGGCCGATCGGCACGGACGAGTCGGGCTGCGGGATGTCGCCGACGATCGCGACGTAACTGAACGCGTACTCCCCCGCCGGCAGCGCACCGAGCGTGTAGCTCGCGGTGAATCGGGTCGGCGTCGAGCCCGAGACATCCCAGCCGTCCGGTGCGACGATGCTCGCCGGATCGAGCGCGAGCCCCGTCGGCAGGTCGTCGGTGACGACGACGTCGGGCACCGCCGCCCCGGTGTTCGACACGGTCACGCGGTACGTGACCGGCTCGCCCGAGCCCGACTCGACCGAGCCGTCCGGAAGCTCGTCGTGCGTCTTGTCGACCGTGAGCGCCACCGCGGTGTTCACGATCTCGCAGGATGCGGCGGCGCCGTCCTCGAGGACGAGCGTGTCGCCGTCGAGCACGCCGCCGTCGCAGCTCCACGCGCCCGGGAGGTACCCGGTCTGCTCCGACTCCTCGCTCAGCACGTACGAGCCCGGCAGCACCGCGACCTGCTCGACGCCGTTGCCGCCGTTGCCGCGGACGGTGCCCTGGGCCGGGATCTCCTGCGGGGTCGCGATCAGCTCCCAATCCGCCGGCGTCCCCGTCTTGCCGGAGTCGCCGTTCTCGACGACCTTGTGCAGCGTCAGCCGCGAGACCGCGATGTCGGCGCACGCCTCCGCGGGGTACGGGATGCCGTTGTGCGTCATCGATGCCCCGTTGAAGAAGCCGCCGCCCTCTGCCGTGCAGGTACGGTCATCGAGGGAGAAGCTCGAGCCGATCCGCGCGCGCACCGTGATCGTGTACGTGTGCACGGTCGCCGAACCCGTCGGGGCGCCGACGATCGGCACCCCCCTCGCGAGTTCGGCGCCGGGCGTGCCGTCCCACCCCGAGGTGTCGACGCCGGCATCGTTCGTCGCGCTCGCCGAGAGGACCTCGACGCCTTCCGGGAAGCCGAGCCCGTCCGCGAGATCGTAGGTGAGGTTCTGGATCGTCGGGTTCGTCACCGTCAGCGAGTAGGTCACGACCCAGGTGTCGCCGCTCTCGGGAACCGCGGAGGCGACCGTCTTGGCCACCAGCGGGAGCGCGGTGTTGTCGGCGGCGCAGTTGATGACCCCGCCGGGGACCGCGACGAAGCCCGCCGCGTTGATGGGCGCAGCGGTGCCCCCTGGAGGACGCTGCGTGCACCGCAGGGGACTGGCGGCCCAGCCCGCGATCGGCTGTTCGACGAGGCTGTACGTCTGTCCTGCGGTGAGCGGCGGGAGGTTCGCCGCGCCGGTCTGACCGGTCGTCGTGATGACGATCGGCTCGAACGCCTGGGTCGGCGGCACGGTGTCGATGAGGAAGGTGAAGGTGCCGTCGCGGCCCAGCGCGGTCTTCGTGATCGTGCCGGTGGCCGGATTCGCAGCGTCGTCAGCGGTGCAGACGACGCTGCCACCGGGGCCGACCGAGAACTCGGGCCCGTCCAACGTCGTCTCGGTACCGTCGGCGGCGGTGACCTTGCACACCAGGCTCTCGAGGGTCCACCCGCCCGGCACGGTCTCGGTGAGCGAGTACCGCTGGTTGATTTCGAGTGCGTCGAGCGGCAGAGTCGTGGTACCGGTGCCGCTGCTCGTCGTGACCCTGTACAGGGTCGGGGTGCCGCTCGGCAGCGGCTGGAGCGTGAAGTTGAACTCGCGGTCAGGCCCCTCCGTGACGTTCTTCACGATCGTGCCGGTGGGCGGGAGTGCGCTGTTGGTGTAGAAGCACGTTACGGCGCCGCCCACAGGCAGATGGATGGTGACGCTGCCCCCGGGTATGTTCGGCTCCCAAACCTCGCCTTCGTTCGCGCCGCATTCGATGTCGGCGAGGCGCCACCCTGGTGGGAGTTGCTCGTCGATCACGTAGGTGCCCGCCGGCAGCTGATTGAAACTGCGCGAGGTGTCCTGCGACGGCGCGCCGAACAGGTCGAACTCCTGCTGCCCGTTGGCGCCGGTGAACGTGAAGGGGAACGGGACCCCCCCGAAGTTGAACGGTTCGGTGAGCTTGATGATCTGGATCGTGCCGGCCGCCGCGTTCGTGAAGAAGCACTGCACCGTGTCGCCCGCGACGAGAGTGAACTCGGCTCGACGATCGGCGGTGTCGAACAGCTCATCTCTACCCTGGATGTTGCAGGACAGCGCCGTCAGCACCGAATCGGGATCCGTCACCTCCTCGACTGAATAGTTGCCGGGTGCGACGTTCTCGAAGACCTCATCGGTCAGGGTGCCGTCTCCCGGCGCGTCGATCGTAAAGCTCCCACCGTCGGCCCACGTCCCGTTGAAGCCATAGGAACGCGTATCCGACGTGCCGAAGCCCACCGCCTCCTTCGTGATGATGATGTTCGCCGGGAGGTCGTCGTTCGTGAACCGGCACTGGATGTTGGCCAGGCGGGCCGGGGTGAACCTGACCATCTCCTCCCAGTCGCCCTGGTTGTTGATGCACTCGATGCGGGTGCTCTCGTACCCCGGCACGGTCGTCTCTTGAAGTTCGTACTCGATGTAGGGCCGGATCCAGGTGAGCACACCCGCCTCACTGCCCTCGACTTCGACCGTGTCGACCCCCGCCGGAAGCGGAAGCGGACCGACGGGCACGGCGCGCAACCTGAAGTCCGACGGCACGGCCGTGCCGAAATTGTCGTTGATCACGGTCTTGCTGAGCGTCAGCGCAGCCGTCAGATTGTCGAGGGAGCATTCCAGGTGCAGGCCGATGCCGATGGTCACGTCGCCGTCGGAACCGTCCGTGGTGGGCGTGCGCGACCCGTCGGGATGCACGAACTCGCAGTCCCACGAGCCGATCGCGCCCGGCGTGACATCCGGACTCTCGAAGCCGTTCGGGATGTATCTCGGATCGCCGCCCGACTCGGAAAGCAGGTACTCGACGCCCGGCGTGACCTCGCCGGTCACCCCGGTCCGGCCGTCGAAACCGGGGATCGGATTCGGCGGAAGCGGGTTCTCGGGATTCTCAGGGGCGAGCGCCGCGTGCAGCTGCCAGGCAGTGGGGTCTCCCGGCCCGTTCCGCATGGCCTTGTGCAGGGTCAGCCTCGCCGAGCAGTCGTAGTTGTTCACGATCTCGTAGACGTTGCTGCCGACCGTGAGCGGCACGGCCTGCGAGTCTTCGAACGGCGACGTCGGGCCGCCCGGGCGTCCGATCGTCGCGCCCGTGAACTCGCACTCCGGCAGGGTGGTGTCCCGTGTCTCGGCGACGACCGGGCTCTGCGAGACCGAGTATCCACTGGTCGCGCTCCCCCACGCGGTGGGGGCTCCGTTCACGGTGAGCGCGGCACTCAGACCGCTCGGCTGGTTCGTCTCGGCGATACGGGGCCCGCCGTTGATGGTCCAGAACTTGTTCACGATGAGCGCGGCCGAGGTGTCGGGAGCCTGGTTGTAGACCGTGCAGGTGATCTGGTCGAGCTTGTTCACGTCGATCGAGAAGCCGGTTCCCGTGGCGGCGTTCGTCACCGTCACCGGTGCGCCGTCCAGCGTCGTGCAGGTCGCGTTCCGCCCGCCCACCGGGATGAGCGAGTAGCCGGGTTTATCGCCGATCCGCTCGGCCGCGGTGAACCGTGCGACGTCCACACCCTCGGCGTAGTCGATCGCGAAGTTGACACCGCCGGTGTCGTTGTCGGTGACCGCGGTGGGCTGGTTGAGCGTGCCGCCGACGGCAGACGCGTCGAAGGTCCAGCCTCCGGCGGTGGGCGCATCCGCGATCGTGCCGCCCGGCCGGACGACGCGCTTGATGATGCTCACCGAACCGGGGCACTCGGCCCGAGCGAGCGCCCGCATGATCTGCCCCGCCGTTCCGTAATCGGGCGTCGCGATGTAGTCGAACCCGAGCGTCGGATACGGGACCGGCCCCGAGATCGCGGCGAGGTTCCGCCGGGCGGTCGCTGAGTCGAGGGCGGCGCCGACGCCGACCGCGATGATGCGCTGACCGACCGCACCGGTGGAGTTGACCCCGGCTTTGACGCGGTTTGCGGAGAAGATGCCGTTCTCGAGCTCCTTGAACCGCGTCGTCGCACCGGGTCCGACCGCACCCGGCTCGGAGAAGGTCGGATTGCCGTCGGTGATCACGATCACGACGTCGAAGCCGGTGCCGACCTGGGCCAGGCCACGGTCCCAGTTCGTGCCCTGATTGGTCAGCGCCGGGTAGCCGTTGATCTTGGCGATGACGGTGTTCGCGCCGGCCTGCGTCGAGACCGGCGTGAGCGGCAGGTTCTCGCCCGGCTGCCGGGGAGCATTGGTGCCGAAGGTGAACAGCGCCACCGACGACGGCGTGCCGACGAGCGCCTGGACGGTCTGACTCGCGGCGGCTTTCAGGTCGGGCAGCGACGGATTCACCGATGCCGACAGGTCGATGACCACGGCGACGTTGGCGCCGCACTTCGCGACCGGCGCGGGGTTGTTGCGCGAGACCTGCCAGACGCCGCTCGAGGATCGCGCCTCGGTGGCCGTCTCGCCCGTGAGCGACATGAAGGCGGCGGACGGCTGTGCGCCGCCCGGAGTGGTCCCGGTGTACGCACTCCCGCTCTCGTAGACGGCTCCGGCCCGCAGCCGCGGCGTCGGGAAGGTGTACGACGAGTCGGTCGCCCCGGTGCTGCCGGTTCCGAACCGCTCGTTCATGAAGTAGTTCGGCGGCGACTCCGTCTGCCGCACCCACAGGTACGTGTACTGGGGGACGCCGCCGCCCCCGATCGGGACGTTGAACGTGCAGTAGCCGTCGGGCTGCGAGACGCACTTCGCCCAGTCCGGACCGAGCAGCGTCCCGCCCTGCGTATTCGAGAGCGCCAGGGTGACCCCGGCCAGCGGTGACTCGCCGGTACCGTTCGCAAGCCGGTCGGAGCCGACGAAGACGCGCACCGTCGCGTCGTTCGGATCGAAGGGCACGGGCGGATCGAGGAGCGGCGGATCGCTCGGCGGCTCCGGCGGTTCGGCGGCGGCGGGCGGTGCGGCCGAATCCCCCGCGACCGACGCGACCACCACGAAACCCCCGACCAGCGCGAGAACGGTCGCCAGCGCCAGTGCTCGGACGCGAGCGCGCGAGCGCGCACCTGCCCGTGCCTTTCGGTTCTGCGTTCCTGTCACTCGCCGCTCCCCCCGAACGACACCCTGCTCCGAAGACTAACCCCACACTTGAAGCTTTGTCAGCACATCACGGCCTCGAGACCGGAAGCGCCCGCCGGTGGACCCCTTGCCGGAGGGCGTTCCGACGCCCGATGATGAGCAAGGTTCCGGCACCGAGGACGGCGAGGGCGAACGTGATGGCGCCACCCGCGTCGAACCCGGTCACCGCGACGCCCCTGACCTCGCCGGGACCGGCCGTCGCCGCCGCGCACGGCTCGGACGCGAGGTCGGGCTGCGGGAACCGGAACGCATCGGATGGATTGATGCGCGCCTCGACGGTCGGCAGCACGTCGAGGTGGTCGTGGAAGAACATCGGGATGCCGATGGTGCCGGTGATCGCCTGTCCCGGCGCCCAGTCGGGCGGCACGGAGATGTGCTCCACACCGAACGCCCCGTCGGCCAGTAGCGCGTCGATGTCGGTCGGGTCGATCGTGGCATCGCGTGCGAGGAAGGTCTCGTCGCTCCACCAGATGAGCGCGATGGGCTCGGCAGGCGCCTCGCTGTAGCCGGTCAGCTCGATGCGGTAGTCGAAAAAGCCGCCGGTCGGCGTGCAGTGCGGGATGCCGCTCACCTCGATGGCGGGCTCCCCGTCGCACAGCTGGGGATACAGCACCTGCGTCGCAGCCACCGGATGGATGTACGCCCCGCCGCCGTCGTACCCGGTCACCGTCTCGCGCGGCCCGCACTCGGAACCCCAGTCGTTCCCGTCGCGAGCATCGACGGCCACGACGCCGTCGACCAGGTCGTTCGTCGCGTCGGCGTCTTCGCCCTGCTCGGCGTTGGCGACCGTGACGATCGCGGTGGAGTCGGTCGGGAAGACGTTGCCCGACACCTCGACGGTGTCGCGAAGCGTGCGCTGGGCGCTCGGATTCGGCGGTGCGAGCGGGGTGCCGAGATCGGTGGCGCTCACCGAGCCCACGCCGACGAACGGCCCGTCCCCGGTGAACACGTTGTCGACCACGCTGATGCCCGAGTTCGACGCCGACTGCGTGTCGAGGTTGAACCAGGTCGTCGTCACGAGGATCGCCGCCTGCGGGGTCGCCGGCGGGACGGCCGGGTCGGCACCGGGCGCGGTGAAGTCGATGCGGTTCCCCTCGACGGTCACGTCGTGCGCCGGCTGCGCGGTGATGACGTGGCTCAGCGCGCCGCTCACGGTGTTGTTCCGGAACGTGAAGTCGAACGCGCCGAGCGGAAGGTGAATGCCGACGGGCGTGGTGGCGAACGTGCTGTCCTCGATCAGGATGTCGCTGCTCACGATCCGCAGATCGGGAGGCGTCGACGTGGGGTTCATGGTGAAGTTCGCGATGCCGCCCAGATTGTCGTGCACGAACGCGTCGCGGATCACGACCCCGGTCGCACCCTCCGCGTAGGCGAGCGCCCAGCAGGTCATCCCCGAGAACTCGAGGTGTTCGGCCACGACGTCGGTGGTCATGTCGAGGTAGAGCCCCTGACTCGCGCCTGCGCCGGTCACCTCGCTCACCGTCAGCCCGTTCGTGTAGTAGAACCGCACGGTGCTGTTCTGGCCCGAGGGGCAGAGCCCCGGCGAACCGCCCGTGCTGGTGTAGGAGACCCGCTCGACGGTGACGTTCTCGTTCTCGTGGCCGAACACCGCGTCGCCGCTCCCCGTGATGACGCTGTCGCGGAGCACCGCGCCGTCGGTCTGGCCGAAGTACACACCGACCACGACGTCGGTGATCGTCGCGTTCGTGATCGTGGGGCCGGCCAGCCGGTCCGCTGGGAACCCCGCGACCCGTGTCGAGGAGATGCCGTTGGTGAGCGCGCTGACATCGACACGGTCGATGGTCGCACCGTTCGAACGCGCCGTCGTGATGCCGGTGTTCGTGGGCGCGGTTCCCGGGCCGACGACGGTCACATCCTGCACGACCGGTTGGCTCGCACCGCCGAGGTTGACCCCGAACCCCGAGGTGCCGGGCGCGATCGTGATCTCGCTGTCCTCGACGCGGATGCCGGTCGAGGTGTTGGCGACCGGGACGACCACGCCGCTGCGGACGCCCTCGGCCACAAGCCCGGTCACGGTCGCCGAGCCCGACGGCGACACCGTCGGCGAGACCTCGACGGCGATCGTCGCGATCACACCGTTGGCATTGGTCCGTCCCCGCACGGTGACATCCGTGACGACCGCGTCAACGGTCGATCCGGTGCTGATGCCGGTGACGAATCCGTCGAACTCGCCGCCGGTGATCGCGAGCGGTGCGGCGTTGTTCGTGTTCGCGACCCAGACCGCGCTGCGGAAGCCCTGCACCGTCGCATCCACGATGGTGACGTCACGCGCGTTGTTCACGTTGATGCCGGAGATCCCGACGTTGGTGGTCGGATCGCCGAATCGGATGATCTCCACGTCGGTGAACGTCGCTCCCGTCGTCGCGCCGAGCGAGATGCCCAGCGTCGCCGCCTCGATCACGACCCCGGTCACCTGCATGCCCTGACCGGCATTCGCGGCCGTGGTGGTGATGCCGTTGGTGACACCGGTGATGGTGGTGTCGGTGATCGTCGCGCCGCTCGAGTTCACCAGGGTGATGCCGTTCACCGCACCCGTGATCGACGAGCCGGTGATGGATGCCCCTATCGTCGCGCCCAGCGAGATGCCCAGCGTCGCCGCCTCGATCACGACCCCGCTCACCTGCGCGCCCTGACCGGCGTTGCCGGCCATCGTGATGATGCCGTTCGTGACCCCGGTGAGCGTGGTGTCGGTGATCGTCGCGCCGCTCGAGTTCAGCAGATTGATGCCGTTCGCCGCACCCGTGATCGTCGACCCGATGATCGACGCCCCCGTCGTCGCGCCCAGCGAGATGCCGAGCGTCGCCGCCTCGATCACCGCACCGGCCACCTGAGCCCCGGCGTTCGCGTTGCCCGCCGTGGTGATGATGCCGTTCGTCGCGCCCGTGATCGAGGCGCCGGTCACGGTCGCGCCGCTCGAGGTGGCGAGGTTCGCGCCCGTGGCGATCCCGAGGGTCGTGAGCCCCGCGACGGTCGCCCCGCTGGTCGCGTTCAGGTGCACCGCGGTTCCGCCCGTGCGCGGCGTCACCGGGTCGTTGGCGACCTGCAGCCCGGTGATCGTCGGCGGCGCGGCCGACGTCACGTTCACCATGATCTGGGTGTTGGCCGTCGGGGTGAGGACGATGTTCGGCGTGAACGTCAGCGCGTCACCGGTGAAGTTCAGCCGCGCGAAGAAGAGCTGCGTCTGCTGCGCGGCATCGATCGTCACCGGCTGGGACCGGGCGAATGCCGCCGTCGTGAAGCGGAACGCGGTTCCCAGCGCGTTGTCGATGTGGATCGTCGCACCGGCCGGCGCCTGCGCGAGCGCCGCCAGGAAGGTCAGGCGCGTGCCGGGGTCGGTCTCGCCGAACCACGCGATCGCGAGCGCATCGGCCACCACGGCGTCGTCGAAGCCGACCAGTGCCTCGGGAGCGATGGCCGCAGCCGCGAGGGCGGGGACGGCGGACGCGGGCTGCGCAGCGGGTTCGGCGGGGACGGATGCCTCGGGCGGCTCCGCTCCGGCGGACGGTTCGGATGCCTCGGGCGCGACGTCACCGGATGCCTCGGGTGCCGGTTGTCCGGATGACTCGGGCGCTGCATCATCGGATGCCTCGGGCGCAGGTTCCCCGGATGCCCCGGGCGCAGGTTCGCCCTCCGCCACCGGCGGATCCCCCGGTTCCGACGGCGCGTTCGTCGTGCTCGGGCTGCCTTCGGCATCCGAGCCGTCGAGCGCGCTCACGGTGGCGGCCGGCGCGACGGCGAGCACGAGCGCGAACACCGTGGCCGCCACGCCCCGCGCCCAACTGACGCCGTCGGATGAGCGTCGGGTCGAGTCGGCCGCAGGCGTGTGCAGTGGTGCGAACATCGAGTTCCCCCAATTCGACGTCGCGTTCGACGTTACCGACCTCGCACGGCAATGTCACGGAATGCGAGATCCTCTCCGGATCCGCAGACGCCGAAAGGGGCCGGGCCCGAAGGCCCGACCCCTCTCAGGAGATCGACGTAAGTGCGAGGACTTACTTGATGATCTTGGTGACCGTACCGGCACCGACCGTGCGACCACCCTCGCGGATGGCGAAGCCGAGGCCCTCCTCCATGGCGATCGGCTGGATGAGCTCGACCGTCATGTCGGTGGTGTCGCCGGGCATGACCATCTCGGTGCCCTCGGGCAGCGTGATGACGCCGGTGACGTCCGTGGTGCGGAAGTAGAACTGCGGACGGTAGTTCGCGTAGAACGGGTTGTGGCGGCCACCCTCGTCCTTCGACAGGATATACGCGGTGCCCTCGAACACGGTGTGCGGGGTGATCGAGCCCGGGGCCACGACGACCTGGCCGCGCTCGACGTCCTCGCGCTTGGTGCCGCGGAGGAGGAGACCGCAGTTCTCGCCGGCCCACGCCTCGTCGAGCTGCTTGTGGAACATCTCGATACCGGTGACCGTGGTCTTCTGCGTCGGGCGGATGCCGACGATCTCGACCTCGGAGTTGATCTTCAGCGTGCCGCGCTCGGCGCGACCCGTGACGACCGTGCCACGACCGGTGATGGTGAAGACGTCCTCGATGGGCATGAGGAACGGCTTGTCCTTGTCGCGCACCGGGTCGGGGATGGACTCGTCGACGGCCTCCATGAGGTCGAGGACCGACTGGGTCCACTTCTCGTCGCCCTCGAGCGCCTTGAGGCCCGAAACGCGCACGACCGGAGCGTCGTCGCCGGGGAAGCCCTGCGACGAGAGCAGCTCGCGGACCTCGAGCTCGACGAGCTCCAGGATCTCCTCGTCGTCGACCATGTCGGCCTTGTTCAGCGCGACGAGCAGGTAGGGCACGCCGACCTGCTTGGCGAGCAGCACGTGCTCACGCGTCTGGGCCATGGGGCCGTCGGTCGCCGCGACCACGAGGATCGCGCCGTCCATCTGAGCCGCACCGGTGATCATGTTCTTGATGTAGTCGGCGTGACCCGGAGCGTCGACGTGCGCGTAGTGGCGCTTCGGCGTCTCGTACTCGACGTGCGAGATGTTGATCGTGATGCCGCGCTGGCGCTCCTCGGGAGCCGAGTCGATCGACGCGAAGTCGCGCTGCACGTTGGTGGCCGACGGGTACTTGTCGGCGAGCACCTTCGAGATCGCCGCGGTGAGCGTCGTCTTGCCGTGGTCGACGTGACCGATCGTACCGATGTTGACGTGCGGCTTGGTCCGCTCGAACTTGGCCTTAGCCACTGTGGGTCCTCCTCAGGACTACATGCAACCTCGCCGGGCGCTGGATTGCACTCGGTGGGTTACGGGGTTGTGTGTATATGTTACGCGACCCGGTCGGGCTGCGCTCCCAGGCAGAATTCCCCGGAGGGAACTCACTCGCCCTTGTTCTTCTGGACGATCTCGTCGGCCACAGCCTTCGGGACCTCCGCGTAGCTCTCGAACTCCATCGAGTACACCGCGCGGCCCGAGGTCTTCGACCGCAGGTCTCCGATGTATCCGAACATCTCCGAGAGCGGGACGTGCGCACGCACGACCTTCACACCGGCGGCGTCCTCCATCGACTGGATCTGGCCGCGGCGCGAGTTCAGGTCGCCGATGACGTCGCCCATGTACTCCTCGGGAGTACGGACCTCGACGCTCATCAGCGGTTCGAGCAGAACGGGGCCGGCCTTGCGCGCGGCCTCCTTGAAGCCCATCGAGCCGGCGATCTTGAACGCCATCTCGGACGAGTCGACGTCGTGCGCCGCGCCGTCCGTGAGGGTCGCCTTCACGCCGACCATCGGGTAGCCCGCGAGGATGCCGTACTGCATGGCGTCCTGGAAGCCGGCGTCGACCGAGGGGATGTACTCGCGCGGGACGCGGCCACCGGTCACGGCGTTGACGAACTCGTAGGTCTTGTCGCCCTCGACCTCGAGCGGCTCGAGCTTGAACTGGATCTTCGCGAACTGGCCCGAACCACCCGTCTGCTTCTTGTGGGTGTAGTCGTGGCGCTCGACCGTCTTCTTGATGGTCTCGCGGTACGCGACCTGGGGCTTGCCGACGTTCGCCTCGACCTTGAACTCCCGCTTCATGCGGTCGACGAGGATGTCGAGGTGCAGCTCGCCCATGCCCTTGATGACGGTCTGGCCGGTCTCGGGGTTGAGTTCGGTGCGGAAGGTCGGGTCCTCTTCGGCGAGCTTCTGGATCGCAGTGCCCAGCTTCTCCTGGTCGGCCTTGGTCTTCGGCTCGATGGCGACCTCGATGACGGGCTCGGGGAAGGTCATCGACTCGAGCACGACCTGGTTGTCGGGGTCGCACAGGGTGTCGCCCGTGGTCGTGTCCTTCAGGCCGATGACGGCGTAGATGTTGCCCGCGGTGACCGAGTCGACCGGGTTCTCCTTGTTGGCGTGCATCTGGAAGATCTTCCCGATGCGCTCCTTCTTGCCCTTGGTCGAGTTGATGACCTGGGCGCCCGAGTCGAGGTGACCCGAGTACACGCGCACGTAGGTGAGGCGCCCGAAGAACGGGTGCACCGCGACCTTGAACGCGAGCGCGGCGAACGGGTCGTTGGCGTCGGGGTGACGCTCGATGACCTCGTCCTCGTTGCGCGGGTTGCGGCCCTCGATGGCGGGCACGTCGAGCGGCGACGGCAGGTAGTCGATGACCGCGTCGAGCATCGGCTGCACGCCGCGGTTCTTGAACGCCGAGCCGCACAGGACGGGGTAGATCTCGGAGTTGACGACCATCTTGCGGATGGCGCCCTTGATCTCGGCGACCGTCAGCTCCTCGCCGCCGAAGTACTTCTCGAGCAGCGCGTCGTCGGTCTCGGCGACGGTCTCGAGCAGCACCTGGCGGTACTCCTCGGCCTTGTCCTTGAGGTCGGCGGGGATCTCCTGGACCTCGTACTTGGCGCCCATGGTCACGTCGCCCTTGGCGTCGCCCGGCCACACCAGCGCGCGCATCTCGATCAGGTCGACGACGCCGACGAAGTCGTTCTCGGCGCCGATCGGCAGCTGCAGCACGAGCGGCTTGGCACCGAGGCGGTTGATGATGGTGTCGACCGTGAAGTAGAAGTCGGCGCCCAGCTTGTCCATCTTGTTGACGAAGCAGATGCGCGGCACGTTGTACTTGTCGGCCTGACGCCACACCGTCTCGGACTGGGGCTCCACGCCCTCCTTGCCGTCGAAGACGGCGACCGCGCCGTCGAGCACGCGCAGCGAACGCTCCACC
Organism: Agromyces larvae; assembly: GCF_022811705.1. Lineage (NCBI taxonomy): Bacteria > Bacillati > Actinomycetota > Actinomycetes > Micrococcales > Microbacteriaceae > Agromyces > Agromyces larvae. The sequence goes on from NZ_CP094528.1 coordinate 2,163,025, forward strand.
TCGACGGTGAAGTCGACGTGGCCCGGCGTGTCGATGATGTTGATCTGGTTCTTGTTCCAGAAGCAGGTGACCGCGGCGGACGTGATCGTGATGCCGCGCTCCTTCTCCTGCTCCATCCAGTCGGTCGTCGAGGCGCCGTCGTGCGTCTCGCCGAGCTTGTGGTTGACGCCCGTGTAGAACAGGATGCGCTCGGTGGTGGTGGTCTTGCCGGCATCGATGTGGGCCATGATGCCGATGTTGCGGACCTTGCTCAGGTCGGTGAGCACGTCTTGTGCCACGGGGTTCCTCCGGGATGGTTCAGGAACGAAAGCGGGTGGGGGTGAGCGGATGCCACGTGCTGGGCTCGTGGCATCCGCTCTGCCCGACTACCAGCGGTAGTGGGCGAAGGCGCGGTTCGACTCGGCCATCTTGTGGGTGTCTTCGCGGCGCTTGACCGCGGCACCCAGGCCGTTCGACGCGTCGAGGATCTCGTTGGTGAGACGCTCGGTCATGGTCTTCTCGCGACGGGCCTTGGCGTAGCTGGTGAGCCAGCGCAGCGCCAGGGTGTTCGCGCGGTGGGGCTTGACCTCGACGGGGACCTGGTAGGTCGAGCCGCCGACGCGGCGCGACCGCACCTCGAGGGTGGGGCGCACGTTGTCGAGGGCCTTCTTCAGGACCGCGACGGCGTCCTGGCCGGACTTGGTCGCGACGTTCTCGAGCGCCTCGTAGACGATGCGCTGAGCGAGGTCCTTCTTGCCGTCGATGAGGATCTTGTTGACGAGCTGGCTGACGACCGGCGAGCCGTACACCGGGTCGGCGACGACGGGGCGCTTCGGAGCGGGACCCTTGCGAGGCATTACTTCTTCTCCATCTTCGCGCCGTAGCGGCTACGAGCCTGCTTGCGGTTCTTGACGGCCTGCGTGTCGAGCGCGCCGCGGATGATCTTGTACCGGACGCCGGGGAGGTCCTTCACACGACCGCCGCGCACGAGCACCATCGAGTGCTCCTGCAGGTTGTGGCCCTCGCCGGGGATGTAGGCGGTGACCTCGGTGCCGTTCGAGAGCTTCACACGGGCGACCTTGCGGAGCGCCGAGTTCGGCTTCTTCGGGGTGGTGGTGTACACACGCGTGCACACGCCGCGCTGCTGGGGGTTGGCCTTCAGGGCCGGCGCCTTGGTCTTGGTGACCTTCGGCGTGCGGCCCTTGCGGACCAACTGCTGAATAGTTGGCACTGCATCTCCTTGTTGTGCTGCACGGTGACAGCGATGATGGGTTTCACATCACGACCCACCGGCACTGCGGAACCGCAGTGCCTTCGGTGGTGGGTATGCCGTGGGGGCCCGTTCCGGCGATGGCGCCGGAAGCCCTGAGGTGCGCTGCTGAGAACCCGGCCCGGCGATCGGTCTCCCGAGCGCAGGACGCAGGCGCGCGACAACGCGCACACCCGATCAATGGTAATGCGACGTAACGCGGTGGTCAAATGAGCGCGGATGCTCCGGGGCGATGTTCGCCGAGAGCGTCAACGGCGGCGATCAGGCGCGTCAGCCCGGCCAGCCCGGGGCATCCAGCTCGCGGTCGAGATCGGCCAGCAGATCGGCCACCTGCGGTTCGACCAGCCGCTCCACCGCATTCGAGATGCGGTAGCGGTGCTGCGCGAGCTCGACGCAGATGCGCCGGCCGAGCTGCTTGGCGAACTCGTCCGCCAGGCGCACCTCCTCGCGCAGCGCCTCCTTCTCCTCGGGGGTGAACGGCCGCGGCGCCGGCTCGGCCGATTCGGCGGCGGCCGCCGCCTCGAGACCCGACAGGGTGAACAGGAACGGCTGGTCGGGCACCGGCTCGGGGTCGAGGTCGAGCCCGCGGAACTCGGGATCCAGGCCTTCACCGGCGCGGTACGGGCGGCGCGCCTTGCGCTCTTCGGCGAGGCGGATCTCACGGTGCAGCATCGGCAGGTTGCGGGCCGTGTAATCATCGACGGCGTCGTCGATGACGCCCTTCATGCGCATCGAGAAGGCGTGCTGCACGGGATGCGGCACGTCGACGTCGAGCCCGGCCGCCGCGAGGATCGGCGACCCGAAGCACTTCTGGCACAGCCGCACCCGACCCCGGTGCGTGCCGGGGCGCCACCGCGGCAGCCAGCGCAGCCAGCTGTCGACCTCGTGGCTCACTCGCGCCTCGATGGACCCCTCCACGCGGTTCACCCTACTCGGCTCCATCGCGCTCCCACGGCCACCGCGGTCGGTCCATTCCGGCGGCGCGCCCGCGCGCGACGAGCACCGCGACGGATGCCACGACCGCCGCGAGCACCGGAACGAGCACCCCGAACCATCCGATGCCGAAGGCGAACCCGAAGACGACGCTCGCGGCGACCGATCCGGTCGTCGACAGCGCATGGCCGACGATCGCGACCGCGACCAGCGCCGCCCAGGCGGCCAGCGCCGACCAGACGACGGTGCCGGCCATTCGGTCGGGACGGCGCAGTCGGAAGCCGAGCACCACGAGCAGGGCGGCCACGGATGCTCCGAGCGAAAGCGGCCCGACGAGCACGCCCACGGCGGGGTCGCCGACGACCTCGGCGTCGGTGGCGAGGCTCACCAGCCCGAACGCGCACACCACCAGCGCGAGGTCGAGCGCGGCGGCGAAACCGGCGACGACCCACGCGTCGTTCCTCGAGGCGGGCACCCTTCGAGGGTACGCGCTCGGTTATGCTGCCCGAGGCGCCGCAGGCGCCCGGAACGCAGGGGATCATGTCGAGCATCGGATACGAGGCGCACGTCGACCGCGCCAGGGTCGCGCGCGCGAAGCGCTGGAACGGGTGGATCCTCGCGGTGAGCGCGATCTTCGCCGCGGGTCTCGTCGTCGTCTCCGTGATGATGTTCGTCGACGACGGGTGGCCGATCGGGATCCTCGCAGCGCTCGGCGCGCTCGCGGCGGTGCTGTCCGTGGTCGCCGCCGTCCAGCGCGGACGCGCCCAGCGTCTGCTCACGGCGGGCGGCGAAGGGCTCGCTCTCGCCGTCTCGGACGACGGGGTGCGCATGGCCGGCGCCCCGCTCATCCCGTGGAGCGAGATCGTCTTCGTCGGCGTGCTCGACGACCGAAGCCGGTCCGCGCGGATGGCCCGCCTCCCGCTGTCGGGCGTGCTCGCCGGCGCCGCGCTCAAGGCCGGCAGCGGGACGCTGCTCTGCGAGCTCGGCGTCCGCGACGGCACCGCACTGAAGCAGGCGTTCGCCGGGGCACCCGGCTCCGAGCGGGTGAGCCTGTGGGACCCGTTCGACGGCGTTCGCCGCGGGCTCATCCCCATGCTGCTCGACGCGGTGCTCGACGACGGCACCGCCCAGCAGTCGGCCCAGGTGCTGATGGACGCGGCGGCGCGCCGCGGCATCCCGACCGCCCGCTTCACCGGGATCTTCGACTACTTCAGCTGGAAGAACCCGATGCTCGACCACAAGTGGCCGACACCGGCGGCCTGACGCGCTCTCACCGCTGCCTCCGAGAAGGACCGAACATGAAACTCTCCCCCGAGGAACTCCCCTTCGCTGCGATCCCCGACGAAGTGCGCCAGGTCCGTTCGATGCCGAAGACGATCGTCGCGATCCTGTTGACCGTCGCGGGCCTCGTCGGCGCCGTGCTCGCCGTGCTGAACTACGACTGGCTCCTCGCCGACGCCGCGTCGTGGGAGGGCCGCCGCTCGGGCGGGCGCGGCCTGGTCGCCCCCGGCGTGGTGGTGCTCAGCCTCGGCGCCGCCGCCTACGGCATCTCACTGCTCGTCACCTGGTCGCACAGTTGGGAGCGGGTCGCGACCGGCACCCGGCTGCGCAAGCTCACCGCGCAGCGACTCCAGCTCGCCGCCGCCGACGCACCGGCCGTGCTCGAGCGGTTCCGCAGCGGCGACCCCCGCCTGTACCTGCCGCTGCCCGCGGGCCGCGGATCGGTCGCGTGCGCCCTGTGGATCGCGAAGGCCGACGGCATCGGCTACGGCACGGTCAGCGGGAAGGTCGGCAACGCCTGGCAGCCGCTGCCGGCGGCCGTCCTGCGCGAGAACGCCTTCGTCGCACTGCGCGAAGTGCCGCTCGACGGGTTCACCAAGCCCGCGTCGACCGCCGCGGTGAAGGGGTTCCTCGACCCGTTCCTGCGGGGCTGAGCGCGGATCCGCGTTCGGCTGAGATCGCTCGCCGGGCTCAGCCCTCGCCGTCGGGGCGCAGCCCTCGCCGTCGGGGCTCAGCCCTCGCCGTCGGGCGACCAGCCGGGGAACCCGGCGCAGCCGACCGTGAGACGGATGAACCCGTCGGTCTTGTCGGTGAGGACCGCGTAGGAGGCGGCCGCATCGCCGCGGTCGACGGCCTCCTGCATGCGGTCGAGGTTGCGCAGCGCCGTCGGCAGCCACTGCGTGAAGGGGCCGTCGGGCAGACCGCTCGGGTCTTCGGCCAGGATGCCCCGGACCGCGCGGATCGCCCGGGACAGTTCGGGCAGATCCTGCGGGCGGTAGGCGGCCGAGAGGCTGACCGCGATCAGCTCGGTCACGGGCGCCTGCAGGCGAGCGCAGCGCTCGGCGAGCGTGTCGCTCATCGGCCGCCCCCGTTCAGATCGAACTTCTCACGCGGGGTGCGCACCCCGTCGCGGAACGCGCCGAGCCCCGCCTCGAAGTCGACGGCCGAGCCCACGAACAGCACCGACTCGTCGGGCGCGACGTAGATCTTGCCGCCGCCGCGCGCCACGTGCACGACGCAGACCCCGAGCCCGTCGGGCAGGTCGATGACGTTCAGGGTCGCGTTCTGCGTCAGCTTCGCGAAGAGCTCGTGACCGACCTCGACGAGTCGGTCGCGGCTCGCACCGGCACCCGCACCGGCTGCGCCGGAGGCATCCGTCGCTCCTTCGCCGAACGCGACCACCCCGCGCACCTGCGGCACACCCGCGAGCCGGACGATGAGCGCGAGGTGCTCCCAGAGCCCGCCGAGCTGCAGGTGATCGGCGGTGTTCGGCCCGCCGAGGGCGAGCAGCGGCACGAAGCCGAAGCACTCCTCGAAGCCGGGCACGCCGTCGCGGTCGCGGGCAGCCGGGTACGGCTCCCACTCCCAGGCGGACTCCCGCTCGGCGGGATTCTCGAGGTGGGCGACCAGTTCGTCGAAACCCACGCCCTCGATCACGTCGAGCACACCCCAGCGCGGCTTGACCAGCAGGTACAGACCGTTCGCGTGCACGATCAGATCGCCGAGACCCGTCGCGAACAGCACCGTCGAGCCCTCGGGGAGCCCCAGCACGCCGTCGAGCATCTCGGCCGCCCGGGCCGGATCGACCAGCCGGAAGTACCCGTCACCGACGAGGCCGGCACCGTAGCGACGCCAGCTGTCGACCACCTCGGCGGGTACCTGCCCCGCGAACCGGGCGATCGTCTCGTCGGAGATCGGCGCGACTGGGTCGAAACTGCGGAACGAAGTCATGCGGGGTCTTCCTGGTTCGGGTGACTGGCCGACGCGACGCGTCGCCCCGCGGAAGTCTACCCATCGCACGGGCCGCGGGAATGGGGAGGGCTGCCCATGTGGACAGGGTGGACTGCCGGGGGTCGCGCCTCACCCGGTTGCTCAGCGGCCCGGCGCGTCCACGCCGGCCTCCACGAACGGCAGTACAAGCACGTCGTACTGTGCGTCGGTGAGCTGGCCGCGCTGCAGCACCGCCCGCGCCGCGATCACGCCGACGCTCTTCGCGTCGGCATGCAGCCCAGGGCGTGCGCTGTTCAGTTCCTCGGCTCGTGGCAGCAGCGACTCGCGCACCAGGTGTTCGAGTTCGGAGTTCTCCGCCGCCGACGGACGGGTCGCCCGGCTGGCCTCCTTGCCGCCAGCGCGGCGCAGCCCCCAACGAGGTGGTGCTCCCCGGCGACGAGGTGCTGCCGATGGAACGCGCCCTCGCCCTTCGCGGCGGCGGCGACGGCTACACGCTGGTCACCGTCGACTACGGTCGGGAGTTCCCCCTGGCGACGTCCGCTTCGGCCGAGGAGGCCGTCGGCACCCTGCTCGAGTACGTCGATCGCGAGCTCCCTGCGCCCCGATCGGCGAGCGCCGCAGAGCTGAACGCGCTGGCCGCAGCCGCCGACCCGCACTACACCGAACTCGCCGGCCGACTCGGTCAAGGCTCGCTGCTCATCTCGCTCCCCGCCGAGCTCGTCCTCGACCGCATCGGAGCGCTCGACGGCGTCTACCTGTTCCCCGCCGGAACACCGGTCGAGGCACGTTCGCTTCCACCGACCTCGCTGCGCGACGGCGCGCGCCTGCACCGGTTCACCACCGCCGGCGACGTCCTCGTCCACGCCGAACTCGTCGCCCCGTGGTTCGGCCAGCCCGGTGGCGGCCTGCGGTTCCGACTCGCGGAGGACTTCCGTGGGATCCGCGACCTGGTCGTCACCGGCGCGCTGCAGCGACTCGCGGACTGACGCGAGTACTGCCGTTCGCGTTCAGGCGTCGTGAGCGGGAATCGGGACCTCGACCACCGCGAACGGCGCGACGAGCGCGTCGTACTGCTCGACGTTCAACTGAGTACGACGAGCGATGCCGTGTGCGGCGAAGAGGGTGTCGTGGATGGCCGCGCTCAGCGCGCCGTCGCCAAGTGCGGCGAGTTCTTCGTGCCGCGGCCGGACCGCATCGCGCACGCGCTTGTCGAGGTTGCTGAACTCCGAGGCTGACAGCTTCGCCTCCTTCCTCGCCGCGATGCGCGGCGCCGGGCCGAGACGCTTTCCCGCTTCGCGGACACGGGCGAACTGGTCGGCGGACAACGTGGAAACCGCCGTGAGGAAGGCGTCGAGCGAGCCGTCTGGATCGAGCGTAGGCATGACGCCAGCCTAGGGAAAAGCGACAGCAGCCGTGAACCGGAAGCAGTCAGCGATCGCGGCCCTCGACCGCGAAGGCGACCAGCCCAACGCGAGCCGCCGTACCGTCGGGCACGGTGAGGCGCCACGCTTCGTCAGGAGCGACCAGCGTGAGCGCACCTGCGCCGGGTTCGATCTGGAACCCCGGCGGCAGTGTGTCACCGCGGTGGACGACCTGCACATCCGACCGGACGAGGAACCGAAGGAAGTCGACGATCAGTTCCAGCTCGTCCGCCGTCGCGCGTTCGCGCTCCGCCGACGAGCGGGACTTGAGGTTCAGTGAGAACCGCCCGCCGACGGAACGAACCAGGTAGAGCACCTCCATGTCGCCGACGGCGAGCAGTGCCTCGTGCCACTCGAACCGCTCGTAGCGCGCGGCCGAGAGCGCGGCCACGAAACGCGGATCGGTCGCGAGTGCCTCGAGATCAGGCATCGGGCGCGTCGACCGGGGTCATCGCATCGATCTTGTCGAGGTTCAGGATGTACGCCTCACGACGCACCTCACCCGTACGCTTCGCGATGAAGATCGCGAGGTTGTCGTTGCGGTTGAACTGCACATGGCCGTCCACGAGGTACTCGCGAGAACCCCACGTCGGAAGAACATCGTCCGCGTCCTCGTACCACTCCGACCCGATGTGCAGGTGGCCCGAGATCGCCGGCGGATGCTCGCCGAAGTGCTGCTCGAGCGACCGCCGCGCCTCCTGGATCGTCACCACGCGTCACGCCTCCTGGTCGACATCGTCTTCGTCGTTGCTCAGCCATTCTCGCACCGCACCCAACGGCGCGTGCGGGTCGGGCCAGAGCCCCGCAGCCGGGAGCAGCACGCTCGAATGCGGGAGTCGCGCGCTCTGCTGCGGGAGCGCTGCGACCGGAGGGAGGGAGGATTCGAACCGACGGAGGCCCTCCTCGAGACGCCAGTTCTGGTCCTCCTCGCCGTCCAGCGGTTGTTCGCGGCGATCTCGCGATCGATCATCTCGCGGGGGCGGTCCGCCATGTCCGTGCTGCGGCTCCACTGCTCCACGAGGGAGCGCTCGGACGCGATGTCGGGCTTGGCCGTCTTCACGACCTCGGAGGTCGGGACGAGATCGTCGACGCGCAACACCTCGATGTCCCCGCGCTTCGGGTCGTTGAAGTACATGCGGTCGAGGTACTTCGATGCGTCGTCGAGCTGTGAGAACTGGCGTCGCGTGCCATCGGCCCGCACCCAGTCGGAGGCGATCGTCGGAAGGTACCGACCCTCGAAAGCGCACGGTGGGCTGATCCAGCATCGTGATTCTTCCGACACGGCGGTCGGTGTCGACGTTCCCGAGCGCTACTCGTCGATCGGTTGGTCGGCCTCGGGCGCGATCGCACCCGCGACGATGAACGGCCCGACGAGCGCCAGGTACTCCTCGGACGAGAGACGCGTCCGACGTACGATGCCGTGCGCCGCCGAAAGCGTGTCCGATACTGCCGAAGACACCGCACCCGGGCCGGCGGCGGACAACGCCTCGTGCAAGGGCTCGAGGAGCGCACGCACCCGATGGTCGAGCGCGCTGAAGTCGGCCGCGGACAACTTCGCGGCCTTCCGCGCCGCCGACCGTGCCTTCGCACCGATCCGTCGCGCCTCACTCAAGACCGTCGCGAACTGTTCAGGCGTGAACGACGCCACCGAATCGAGGAACGCGTCCAGTTCTGCCGATGCCGCCATGTCCCTCACCCTCCCACGCCGCACGACCTGAGCGATTCAGGCCGAACGGCCGGGGATCGGAACCTCGACCACCGCGAACGGCGCAACGAGCGTCGTACTGCTCGATGCTCAAGCGACTGCGACAAGGCGATGCCGTGCGCGGCGGAGAGGGTGGCGTGGATCACCGCGCTCAGCGCCCCGTCGCCGAGACGCACCTCAGCTGTGCGCTGCGCGATGAAGAGCGCACGGTTGTCGTCGCCGGCGCGCCCAACTGGAGCACCGCTCCTCGGGCACCCCCTCCACGTGACCGTCGACCGGTCTACGAAGAGGCGACCCGAGTCATCTTCTTGACCTTGTCGAAGCTCGCGAAACGGTCTTCCCGTCGCACGGCGCCGCTTCGCTTGTCGATGAGCACGACGAGGTTGTCCATGCGGGTGTACGTGGGATCTCCGTCGACGTAGAACTCACGCGCCCCCCAGACCGGAAGGAAGTCGTCCGCATCCTCGAACCAGCCGTCGACATGCAGCGTTCCCTGCAGCGGGAGCGGGTGCTCGCGGACGTACTGCTCGAACGCGGAGCGCGCCTCGTCGACCGTCATCATGTCGCCAGTCTCACTCATCCTCGTCGTCACCGCCAAGCCACTCCATGGCGAACACGGCTCCTGCGCCCGCCGCGGCGGCACCGATGGCTGCCCCGGCGACCATCGCCCGCTTGCTCGAGCTCGGTCCGGGCTGTGCCGGCGGGTTCGAGGGCGTGGTCGGAGCCGGCGGGTTCGCCAGGAACTGCTGGATCGCCTTCTCACCGCGCATCAGGCTCGCGTTCTGCCTCATCAAGGCGTGCCTCGAGCGTTTCGCCGCCTCCACGTCCGTCGGGGACGCGCTCGGGTCGTGGATCACCGAGTCGTACTCGGCGATCAGTCTGGCGTTCTGCGCCTGCCAGTCGGCGGTCCGCTGCAACTGGTCAGCCGGCTCGAGCGCTTCCAGCATCTGTGCCGTCTTGTCTCCGTCGCCCGGCATCACGCTCTCGAGCACGGACTCGCGGGGAACGAGGTCGTCGACACGCAGCACATGGATTCCGAACGCGGGCCCGCGCTGCGGGAGCGGGCGCGCCGGGTCCGAATAGTCGTAGACCAGTTCGTCGAGGTACTGCGAGACGTCATGGCCGAAGTCCGGCTGCTTCGGCACGGAGGGCTGCGCGTCGACGAAGCGCAGACCCTGTGCGGTCTTCTCCACCGTGAAGATGTGCGCACCACCCGATTTCCACTGTCCCGAGATGAAGCCACGTGCACCGATGTCCCACCCGGAGGTGAGGTCCGCGAGCGCCTGAGCAACGGGCACGCCCGGGGTCGGCTGCACCACCTCGAAGTCGCGAACCGTTCCGTCCTTCTGGGCCCAGTCGCGCGCGATCGATTCGTTCCATCGGCCCTGCGGCGTCGGGACCTGCTGGCCGTTCGCATCGATGTCGAAGCCCCAAACGGTCGGCGCTGCGATCGCGTCCCATCCGCGCTGACGCAATTCGAGTGCCGTGACCACCCGGTGGCAGTTGTTGCCGTACAGGGCGGGGTCGGTGCGATACCCCTCCTGGTTGGTCGAATCGACCGAATGCGTCATCGACTCGGCGGTCGGCAGCCGGTTCAGGTCCGACTCGAGGAACGCGTCGGACGGGTCCGTCTGTGTTCCGTCGAGCCCGGCTGAGTCTCCGGGCGTCGCTGGTCCGGTCTGCTCGGCGTCCGCCGCGTGGCCACTGCTGTCGCCGGATGCTTCACCCGGGTCGCCTGCTGTCGCGGGCTGCCCGGTCGGGTCCGAGTCGGAACCCGACGTCGCGGTCGGGTCAGGGGTCGACATCACATCGGGCGACGGCGTGACATCCGCCCCGGGTTGCTGGACGGTCCCCGCGGTCGTGGCTCCGGCGCGAACCCCGGGGGCGCTCGGCGTGGTGTTCGATGTCGCGGTACCCGCGCTCGTCGCCGCAACCGCGTGCGACGACGTCGCCGGCTGGGCAGACGTGAGGCCGTCGCGTACGTTCGTGGCGCTGAGGTCGACGTTCACCTTGATGTGTGCGCGAAGCTTCGGGTCGATCGCGTCCGCCGCGGCGTCCAACATGATGCCGAGGTCGGCGACCCGGCGTCGCCACTGGTTGCCGAGCGAGCTGTTGATGCCGAGATCGCCGTCTCCGTCGAACCGGTCGGGACGACCGCCGCCGACCTGGTCGGGACCGTGCAGCACCGCCCGACCGTTCATCGGCGTGCCACTGTCGGCGAGTGCCTGGTTCGCCGCGGCCTGCTCGGACTTCGCGACCCGACCGTGCTGGTCGAAGAAGTCCATGTTGTGCCGCAGCTCGGCGATCGTGAGCTGGTTGATCCCCTGCTGCTGCAGGTCGACCTGGCGCTGGAACTCCACCCAGTCGTGCTTCGGGTTCTTCATCTCGAACGAGTCGACGTCGATCGACTCCTTCAGCGAGTACGAGCCGTCCTCGTTGCGCACGATGGGCGAGCCGTCCTGCGCGGCGAGGGCATCGAGCTCCTGGCGGATCTCGGGCGTCAGCTCGGGGATCTGGTAGCCGTTGAACGTCGTGCCGGCGCCCTGCGAGCCGTCCGAGGCGTGGTCGGGTGCGACCGTCGCCTTGCTCTGCCACGTCGTGCTGTTCGCGGCCCGGTCGGCGGCGAGATCGATCGTCGAGTCGGCGCCGTCAGCACCCGTCTTCGCCGGGTCGGGCGTGCTCCCTGCATCGCCGGCCTCGGGGGTCGTCGCGTCGGGAACGTCGTAGACGTGCGAGCCGTCGGGGTTGACGACGTTCTGGGGGTGGAACGAGGCATCCCAGTGCGAGGCGTTCGGCTCGTGCGGAGGCCAGGGCGTGCGGGTGTCGGTCTGGGCATCGATCGCCCAGACGGTCTCGCCGTCGAAGTACGCCGTCATCCAGTGGCCGTCGGTCGGGGTCAGCTCGCCGTCGATCATGACCGACCGGTCGAGACCGACCACGCAGTGCGAACCGGCACCGAGTTCGCGCAGGGTGGCGTCGATCTGCGCCGGCGTCGCCGTCGTCTGCGGGAAGCCTGTGCGGGCTTCCATCTCCGCGACCGTGAGCGTGCCCGTGCCGGCCTCGGAGACCGGGTTGCCGTTCAGGTAGTCGAAGTAGTTCGCCGTGGTGTTGCCGCAGTTCGTGGCGTACCCGTTCGCCGGGTCGGACGGGTCGTAGTTCGGGTTGATCTCGCTGCGGGCCGCGTCCATGTCGGGCAGGCTGCGATCGGTGGTCGCGTGCGGCACGGCGTCGGCCGGCGGCTTCGGGTCGGCGTTGTCGCCGGGAGTCCCGTCGCCGTTCGCCGGCGTGCCGGCTTCGGCCGGACCGGTGGGCGACGCGTCAGCGGGCGAGCCCGTGCCGCTCGCGTCGGCGGGAGTTCCGCCGTCGACCGGCGATCCGGGGGTCGCCGGGGTGGTGGGCGCAGTCGGCGACGACGAGTTCGGTGAGCCGGGTGCCGTCGGCGCCTTCGGCGTCGAACCGCCACCGCCCACGTGGGTCGGCAGGAACGACGGCTTCCCGCCGATCAGCCCGGCACCGGCGGCGACTGCTGCGGCCGCGCCGCCGCCCGCCGCGGCCACGTTCTCGGGAGAGAGGTCGACGTCGGCGGGGTCGGCATCGGATGCGTCGCCATCGGATGCCTCGGAGGCAGCCTGCTCAGCCGAGGTGTCCGAAGCGGTCGAGTCGGCCGCCGTCGGGTCGGCGGCATGGTCGAGCGAGGAGCCCTCGTTCGCGGCAGGAGCCGTTGCGCCCTCGGTCGCCGGCGTCGCGGTGGCGCCGGCATCGGCCGGCGAGGTGCCGTCGACCGACACGTCGCCCTGCGAAGGCGAGAGATCGAGCGGGCCGTGGGAGGCGACGTCGGGGATCGACGAGAGGTCGGGGATCGACGCGTTGGACGAGACGTCGGTCGCGGAGCCGGTCGAGGACACGTCGGCGATCGAACCGTGCGACGACGCGTCGGCGAGCGGACCGTGCGACGACACGTCGGGGATGGACGAGAGGTCGGGGATCGACCCGTTCGACGACACGTCGGGCGTCGACCCGTTCGACGAGACATCGACGGTCGAGCCGTTCGACGACACGTCGGCGGTCGAGCCGGTCGACGCGACATCCGGCGTGGAACCATTCGAGACGACATCCGGAGTCGACCCGTTCGAAGCCACATCCGGAGTCGAACCGTTCGACGCGACATCCGGAGTCGAACCATTCGAAGCCACATCCGGAGTCGAACCGTTCGACGCCACATCCGGAGTCGAACCGTTCGAAGCCACATCCGGAGTCGACCCGTTCGACGCGACATCGGGAACCGAACCGTTCGACGACACGTCGGGCGTGCCGCCGTTCGAGACGGAGCCCGCGTCGGGGGTCGACACGCTCAGGTCGACACTCGCCGCAGCCGCGGAGCTGCTCGCGCCGCCGGCACCGGAGCCGGCCGTGGGCGAGTCGATGTCGACGTGCACGCCGCCGCCGCCCTGCGCCGAGCTGCTGCCGCCCGACGAGACCGAGGACGGGATGCTCGAGGTGTCGGGCGCCGCGGACGAGTTGCCGCCGCCCTGCGACGACGACGCGGCGCCGGTGCTGGCGGGCGTGGGTGCTTCGACCGAGGGGTCAACCGTCGTGGTTCCGCCGGGGGTACCCGGGCCCGACGTGCCGTTGCCGGGCTTCGGGAGCACCGACTTCACGCCGTGTCCGGCGAGCGTCATCCCACCGCCGAGCAGGGCGCCGAACGCCATGCTCGAGATGGGATTGAACTCTTGGCCCGTCATGCCCGACTCGGCGAGTGCGCTCATGAACCCGTCGGCCGCGCCGCCCGTGCTCTCGCCGAAGACCTGTCGGCCGAGGCCTGCGCCGTGCCCGCCGCTGAGCACCCGCGAGACAGGGGCCGCGATCGCACCGCCCGCGAATGCCGACACGAAGGCGACGCCCACGTCCTGCGGCGTGTAGTCCTTGTCGTTCTGGCGCATCTTGTTGACCGCGACCGTCGCGATCGCGCTGGCGAGTCCGGCCTGAATGCCTTCCTTCGCCATGTGCAGGGCACCGCGCACGAGCACGCCGGCGACCCCGCGAAGGCCCTGGAGGAACGTCTTCAGCTTCATGATGAGCTGGGCGATGTTCTGGCACCAGCGCAGCACCGTCGCCGTCGCCTTGGCAGCGGTCGCGAGCGCGCCGATACCCACCGTCACGATGCTGAGGAGACCGCCGATCGCGAGGTCGGCGGCGAGCTCGATCGCCATCTGCTTGAGGAACCAGCCGAGCTCTTCGCGCGTCTGGCGCAGCTGGGTGCGGAAGTCGGCGATCCACCCCTGCATGGCATCGGCGCTCTCGCCGAGCTTGGTGATGCTCTCGGCGAGCCCGTCACGGCAGCTGAGCATCGCCTTCTGCTGCGGCAGCATCGCCGCGCTGACGTTCGTCATGCTGCCGGTGACGCGCGTCTTGGCGCTCTGCAGGCTGTTGCCGAACGCACCCCAGGCATCGGCCGCCTTCTGCAGCTGGTCTTCGTCACCGGTGGGGATCACGACGCCGAGCTGGTGCAGACCCCACTCGAGGAACTCCTGGAACTCGCCCAGCGGGCCCGGCCAACCGGGCCCGAGCGCGCTCGGCACCCGGGTCGTGGACTCGTCGAAGTACGGGGTCGATTCGGCCGGCGACGCGGTCGCGGGATCGAGCCCGGCGGCCGGCTTCTGCGCCGCATCGTACGCACGCGCGGTGTTCGACAGCGCCGAGTCGAGGAGGCGGAGTCCGTTCGAGATCGAACGCACGGCGTCGATCGTCGGGCCGGCGATGGCGTCGTAGCCCTCGCTGCCCTCGCAGAACTCTTCGGCCGAGTCGTCGTCGCCCGCCATGCCGCCGAGCCCCGAGAGCTTCGAGGTCAGCGTCGAGATCGCGCTGTCGACAGTCTGCGCGATCGCGTAGAGGTGGTCGCCGTCTTGCACCAGACGAGCGGGGTCGAGTTTCACCTGCGCCATGAGTCAGCCCTTAGCCGAGGTTCGCTTCGATCTCGGTCCATGAGGAGTCGAGATCTTCGATGGTCTGTGAGTAGGCGTCGAACGAGAGCTGCACCTGGTCGTGCAGGCTCTCGGCGACATCTTGCAGAGCGGCCGCGCCGGCCGCCCAGGCCGCGAAGGAACCGAGGAAGGCCTGCATCGCAGGGCCCTGCCACTCGGTGGGGAGCATGTACGCGAAACCGCTGGCTCCCTCTTTCAGCGCCGAGCAGTAGTTGACGAGCTCGTTCATGGTTTGCGCGAGCTGACGCAGGTCGCTCGTGTCGGCTTGCTGCTCAGACATCCGTCTTCCCCTTCTCGGCGCCGGCCGACTGCTCGGCTGCGATGAACGCGACAGGCTGGTCGCCCAAGATGCCCGAGTCCAGGTTCTGCGACGCGATGTACGGGCCGGTGCCGATCGAGTCGTCGTCGCCGTCGCCGTCGGTGTCGCCCTTGCCCCCGCCGGTCGCCTGACCCGTGCCGGGGCGGTGGCCGATGGCCCCGCCGCCGAACTGCTCGACCTCGTCGTCGCCGGCGTAGTCGCGACCGAAGAACTCGGCCATGTCTTCGGCCTTCTCTTCACCGGCGGCGACCCGGCGGCCGAGGCCGCCGGTGTTGCCGCGCACCGCGCCGACGGCCTGCTCACGCTGCTTGAAGCCCTTGCCGATGCCCGACTCGGTCGCGGTGTAGGTGGTGTCGGCCGCCATGAGTCCGTGCTGGAGGCCGGTGAGCGCCAAACGGACCTGGCCGGCGAGCGTCTGGAAGGCCGCCCAGTTCTGACCGAACTTGTCGGCGTCCTCGCCGACCCAGGTCACATCGACGGCGCGCGAGACCGCGCTGTCGACCTGTGCCAGGTTGGAGTCGAACGTCGCCACGACGGTGCCGATCAGCGCGGCGACCTCGCTCAGCCGATCTGCGCGAACTCTGAAGGTGACCATTTCGGCCCTCTCACTCGATGCCAGTCAGGGCGGGTGCCGGCGGCGCGACGCCGTCGGCACCCGGTGGAACCCGGTGGAACCGGAAGGGGATCAGCCGTTGAAGGTGCCGGCGATCGCGTTCTCGTTGTCTTCGTACGAGAGCGCAGCCTGGTTGAGCAGGTCGCTGATGCCCTGCAGCGACTCCTTCAGCTGGAGACCGGCCTGGTCCCACTGGGAGTACAGCTCGTTGAAGCTCTGCGACGCGGCGCCCGACCAGTCGCCCGAGACGAGACCCTCGACGAGCGACTTGAGGTTCGAGAGCTGGGACTCGATCGACTGCGAGCCGCTGGAGAGCTGGCCGGCGACGCCGGCGAGGGAGTCGGATGTGACGCGGATGTCCGCCATGGTGGTTCCTCCGTAAGGGATCGTGACCTGTGCGCCTGCCCCGGAGAGCGTGCTCCGATCCGGCGCCGTGTTCACGTTAGCCGCAAACCATGTGGAATTCCGATGGGGAGGACTCCCCGTGTGGAGAACCGGGTCACGCCGCCCGCAGCTCGAAGCTGAGGTCGCCCAGCCAGATGCGGTCCCCGACGAGGGCGCGCACGCGCGTTCCGGCCGCCTCGAGCGGTGTCATGAGGCCCGCACGCTCGAGCCGCGACCCGTTCGCGGACCCCGCGTCGCCGACCAGCACCACGCCGTCGGCGACCTCGAGGAACAGGTGCACGCGCGAGACCGATCGCGTGTCGTCCTGCACCTCGACTGCTCGGGCGCCCATCGCGAGCGCCGTGTCGGTGGGTTTGCGCCCGATCACGGCGCTGCCCGTGACGACGACCCGCTGCCCGGTCGAGAACGCGAGCTCCACCCGCTCGACGGGCGCGGGCTGCGCGGGCGCCGGCGCGGGCTGCGCCACCGCGTGGTCGGCCCCGGCCTGCTGCCACGGCAGCGAGCGGGGCAACGGGATCGGCTCGATGCTCGGGCGCGCGGGCGAAGCGGCCGCCGCTGCGGCGGCTGCGGCGGGCTGCTGCGGCTGTCCGGCGGGCGGAACGGCGGCGGGCGGCTGGCCGAACTGCGGCGGGGCGGGCGGGCGCTGCGGCTCGTTCGCCTGCGGGATGAGCTGACCGCACTGCACGCAGTACATGCTGTTCGGCTGCAGCGTCGCGTCGCAGTACACGCAGTGGGCTGATGCCACGATGCTCCCTTCGGTTCGGGCGGGCGCCCGGGTCAGTCTACGTACTGCGGCTCACTGGCGGATGTCGGGGACGCGCACCGGCAGCCAGCCCGCGGGCGTCGTGAACACCGCCGACCCGGGCGTGCCCCGGCCGAGCATGAACTTCGGGATCGGCGAACCGACCGCCTGCGTTCCCAGGATCGAGGACTCGGGACGCAACACGAGCGCGCGGCGCGACCGCTTTGCCTCGACGACCGGCCCGCCGAACAGCCCCGACAGCGACTCGGAGTCGGCGGCCACGAGGAACGTGGACTGGTGCTTCACGCCCGTCAGCGCGTGCTCGATGGGCGCATTCTTGAACACCTCCGCGTCGTCGACGACGATCGTCACGTGGTCGCCGAGCCCCTCGAGCGCCGCCTCCAGCTCGGGCGGCGTGGTGGTCGCCGACGTGATCACCCGGATGCCGTGGCCCGCAGCGACCTCGGTGAGGATCGAATCGCGCGTGGCGACCACGAGCAGGGGCACCTTGCGCCAGGCCAGCTGGTGCGTGATCGCCGCGAGCGCCGACGACCGACCCGACTTCCGACCGCCGGTGACGAGCAGCCCGCCCTCGGCGGGCCAGTCGACCGTGAACCGGGAGAGCAGGTCGCCGCCGACCGCGACGACCGGGCCGTCGGCGGGCCCGGAGTCGCCGAGCGGCAGGTCGTACGCGGCGGTCAGCGCGAAGTGGCCCGGCAACGGGTCGACGCGGAACGGCTGCGGCAGTTCGGCCAGCTGCGGGAACTGGTCGAAGTGGTCGCGCACCTGCTCGACGATGCGGCGGAACGCGGCGGTCTGCACCTCGCCCGCGGTGTCGCGGACGAGGACGGCGAGCTGGGCCTCGGTTCCGGCGGCCCCGAAGAGCACGCGGCCGGGCGGCAGATCGAGCGGGATGTCACGGGCCATGATGCTGAACGCACGGTAGTCGTTGAGGTCGCGCAAGGGCAGGATGTACTGCTCGTCGATGAACGACGACACCTTGTCGCCCGAGATCGCCCGATCGCCGGTGAGCAGCACCCGCACGCCCACGGCGGGACCCTCGCGCAGCAGCCGCATGAACTGATCGCGGAACGTCACGAGCTGATCAGGGTTCATCGTCGAGAGCATGCGCTCCCAGCCGTCGACCACGACGAGCGCGTAGGGCAGTCGGGATGCCTCGGGCGCGCTCAGTCGCTGTTCGACGATGTGGCCGACGCCCGCCGCCGACAGCACCGCCTGACGGCGGCCGAGGTCCTCGAGGAGCCGCTGCATGAGGCGCGGCAGCCGGTCGGCGTCGAGCTGGGTGACGACGGCGCCGGTGTGCGGCGCGTCGACGAGGGGCAGCAGGGCGCCGTTGCCGAAGTCGGCGACGTAGAGATGCAGGTCGGCGGGCGAGTACTGCTGCACGATCTGCGCGAGCAGGGTGCGCAGCGCCGTGGTGCGGCCCGACATCGAACCGCCCGCGAACAGCAGGTGGGAGCCGTCTTCGACGCCCCAGGTGAGGCTGCGCTGGGACTGCTCCCCCGGCACGTCCTCGAGACCGAGCACGACATGCCCGTCGGGGATCGGCTGGTCCTGGAACTTCTCGAGCGGCAGCGTCGTGGGCAGCGGCATGAGCCACGGCGACGGGTTCTTGGGGATGCCGAGCTGCTGGGTCGCCGCGGTCACCAGGTTGACGAGCGCACGCAGATCGGTGTCGTCGTGGTCGGTGTTCTGCGCCTGCGCGGCGACGGCGGGGTACCTGGCCGGGTAGCCGAGACGGTCCCAGGCGAGCCGGGCCTTGCGCGGCAGCACCTTCACCGCGCGCGCGATGCCGGGCCGGATGCCCGCGACGCGGGCGGTCTGGAAGGCGACCGGGGCGGCGCCCGGGCCCGTTCGCACGTACCCGCGGCCGGGGGTCGACGGGCTGATGAACGCCGCCTCGGCCGAGCCGAGGATGTCGTTCGAGTCGGTTCGATCGGTGACGCGCAGCGCCACCCGCAGGTTGATGTTCGACTGCATCTCGGGGGTGACCACGCCGGCGGGCCGCTGGGTCGCCAGCACGAGGTTCACCCCGAGCGATCGGCCGACTCGCGCGATGCGCACGAGCCCGTCGATGAACTCGGGCAGCTCGGTCTTGAGCTCGGCGAACTCGTCGATGACGATCATCAGCCTCGCGAGCCCGCGTCGGGCCGAGGCATCCGCGTCCTTGGCCCACGCCGCATCGACGTCCTTCGCGTTCAGGTCCCGCAGCACCTTCTCGCGGCGCTTCAGCTCGGCATCGAGCGAGGCGAGCGCGCGCTCGGTCTCGCGGGCGTCGAGGTTGGTGACCATGCCGACCGTGTGCGGCAGGCGCTCGCAGTCGGCGAACGCCGACCCGCCCTTGTAGTCGACGAGCACGAAGTTGAGGGCATCGGGCCGGTTCGCCATCGCGAGCGACACGACGAGGGCCTGGAGGAACTCGCTCTTGCCCGAACCGGTCGTGCCGGCGACCAGCGCGTGCGGGCCGTCGCGCGAGATGTCGACCGCGAACTCGCCCTCGCCGGTCGCACCGACGACCACGAACGTGTTGCGCGGCTGCGACTGCCAGCGCCGCACGATCGGCTCGGGGTCGTCGAGGTCGACCTTCAGCAGTTCGGCGTAGCGGACCGCGGTGGGCAGCATCGCGTCATCGCCGACGCCGCTGTTGTGCCGGATCGAGCAGAGACTGCGCGCGATCTGCTCGCAGCGCGGCACGCTCAGCCCGTCGAGCAGCACCATCGGGTGGTAGTCGTCGCCGGTCTCGACGCGGGCGACCGCCGGGTCGAACGCGTCGATCGCGACCACGCTGCGCGCCTCTTCGGGCAGCCGCGACCGGTCGTTGTCGAGTGCGATGACGTGGATGCCGTGCGCCGTGCCGTGCTCGAGCAGGGGCACCATGCCGGGCAGCATGCGGTATTCACGGGCGCCGTCGACCACGACGACGATGTCGTTGGGCGTCTCGCCGCCCCGCTGCCCGGCGCTGCGCATACGCTGCTCGAGTTCGACGGTGAGTTCGCGCAGTCGTTCGCGTCGCGAGTCGTCGGTGTTGCCGATCGCGGCGGGCAGCGACGATCCCCCGGCCGGCCCGCCGGGCTGGGCGTGCGGCAGCCACTGCACCCACGACCACGCCGAGTCGGCGTCGTCGGGGCAGATCACGACGAGTTCGGCGTCGCGCGGCGACCGCAGGGTCGCGTACCCGGCGACCGCGGCGCGAGCGACGCTGCGCACCGCGTCGGCCGGCCCGGCGACGCCGAGCACGCCCTTGCGCAGGTCGGGGGCGATCGGCGCGGGCGCGATGCCGACCCGGCGCGGCTGGGCGCGGTCCTTGCCGCCGCCCTCGAACCGGGCGTCGAGCTCGATCTCGCCCACGCCGATGCGGACGGCGAGCGCGTCGGCGTCGGTGCGGCGTCGCTCCCAGAGCCGGGCGAGCGGCCGGGTGGCGATGTCGCCGATCACGACGGGGTCGGGCAGCCGGTACCAGGATTCGATGCGCTGGCGGCGGGCGAGGTCGGCGATGCGGTCGCCGGCGGCGTGGACGTCGTCGATCCAGTCCTGCTCGGTCTTCAGGCCCTTCTTCTTCGCGAGCCGGCGCTGGGTGAGGAACGACCCGATCACCATGATCGGACTGGCCGCGGCCATGATGAGCATGACGGCGCGGTTGAACAGCACCGCCATGGTGACGCCGAGCACGATCGGCATGATCGCCGACAGCCAGGGCATCGGCGAGGCGTCGTTGTCGTCGGGCTTGTCGCCGGGCAGCGAGACCACCGGCTGCACCGCCGCGGCGCGGATCCGCGAGGGCCGGTTGAACCCGCGGTCGCCGAGCGAGTCGACGGTGAGGTCGGCGTCGGACACGGGCGCGACGCCGAGGCGCAGCACGCTCGAGCCGACCTGCACGAGGTCGGCCGGCGCCACGACCGCGTGCCCGTCGACCCGCTCGCCGTTCACCCAGACATCGGCGCCGGGCGCCGGCGCGATCGTGGCGGTCAGCGGGGCGGGGCGACCGTCGGCGCCGGGCGCGCCGTCGGAGACGGTGATCGCGGCGTGCAGGTCGAGCAGGGCCGGGTCGGCGATCACGAGCGATGCGGATGCTCCGCTGCCGACGTGCACCGCGGCGCCGCGGGCGACGGGCAGCGCGTCCCCCGCGAACGGGCCTCCGACGATCTCGAGCCGGAGCGTGCCGGCGCCGAGTTCGCGGATCGACGCTGCGGCGGGCACGGTCGCGCCCGAACGCACCCCTGCATCGGCGAGCGAGGCCTCGGGGCGCGGGTCGTTCGTGAGCGCCTGCGGCGGCAGGCCGAGGGACTCGGCGACCTCGCCGACGGTGGTGGCCTCGTCGACGTCGAGCATCCAGGTGCCGGCGGCCTCGCCGCCGGCGCGATCGTCGATGGTGAGTCTCAGGCTCATACGTGCTGCCTCTCTGGGAACGTCGCGGCTCGGAACCTGCCGGCTCGGCGCGTCATCGCGTCATGGAACGTCATCGGGCCCCCACCCGGTCGAGGGTGGCGACCAGCGGGGTGAACACGCCGGCGGTGCTGCCGTCGTGGTCGACCGGCTCGGCCGGGATCACGGCGAGCGCGACTCCGGCGGCGGCATCGGCCGCGCCCTCGGCTTCGGATGCCTCGGCGTCGGCGTCGCCGTCACCGTCGGCCGCACCGTCGGATGCTGCGCCGTCGTCGACGACGGGCGCCATCGGCACCGGCCCGGACGTGGGCAGCCCGGCATCGGCGGGCACCAGCGTCACGGACCCCCCGGCTTGCTCGCCGCCCGCGGCGAACCGGAACGAGAACTGGTCGATCGCTCCCGAACCCGAGTACGTCGCCACACCGTCGGCACTGCACGCGACCTGGCCGTGCATGCCGCCGCCGCAGCCGACGAGCACGAGTTCGTCGCCGGCGACCGACGCGACGAGGTCGCCCAGGTCGACGGTCGCGGCGCCGCCCTCGAGGGGGGCGAAGACGTCGACCGCGACGACCGGCGGGCCCGAGGGCCGGTAGACGCCCGCGTAGACGGATGCCTCGACCGACCAGGTGCCGTAGTCGTCGGCGACGCGCACCTGCACCTCGACGGGCCCGGCGTACCCGGCCGCAGCCCGGAACACCAGGTGCGTCGGGGTCGCCCAGGCGCTGCCCGCCGCGGCCGGATCGACGCCGACCGCCTCGATCGCACCGCCCTCGGCGCACGCCGTGCACGTCAGACCGAGATCGCTGATCGGCACCCGCAGCAGCGACCCGGCGGCCACGGGCTGCGCGGCCTGCGAGGGACGCAGCACCGGGGCATCCGGCTTCGCGAGCGAGACGAGGTACTCGACCGTCATGCCCACCTCGCCGTTGGTGAACGGCACCTGCAGGCGCGTGAGGCCCGCGTCGGGGTCGTACTCGGGCGCGGCGAGGTCGATCGCCTCCTCGGTGCAGCCCACCACGAGCGGACTCGCGCCGGTCACCGCCGCGCAGTCGGCGATGCGCCACGGTGCGGCGGGGGTGATCTGCTCGGTGCCCAGATACGGGATCGCGATCGTCGTCGGCGCGGCGGGAGCCGGGGCATCCGACGGCTGCTCGGCCGCGAACGCGAGCCCACCGCCCGGGCCGAACGAGCCGGACGCGGCGAGCGCGAGCAGCACCGCGGCCAGTGCCGCACCGTGCCGGATCCGTCGCCGCACCATGCTCCTCTCGAGGGCGCCCGAGACCCGCGCGGACACCGATATAGCATGGTACGCGGTCGGCTCGCCCGACCCCGCATCCCTGCATCCACCCCCGGAGGACGAGCGATGGTCGACCGCATCATGCCTTCGGCGCCCGCCGAGCGCGGCGTCATCGGCCACGGCGCCGGCCAGCCCGCACTCGGCGCGCGCGCCGGATCGCGCTCGCTCGGCGGCGGGGCCGCGGTGCTCCCCGAGCTCGCCGCGGCGCCGGCGCGCGAACGGCGCTGGTGGAAGCATCCGGCCTTCATCGTGTCGATGATCCTCACCGTGCTCGCCCTGGGCGCCGCGGTCGCCTGGTGGATCGTCTCGGTCGTGACCGATTCGTCCGTGCGCGTCGACGGGCTGTCGATCTCGCTCGAGGGCGGCAACCTGCACCTCGACTGGGGCGGGCCCGACGCCGAGTACGCGCTGTTCGCGGTCGCCGCCGACGGCACCGCGACCGATCTCACCCAACTCGTCGTCGCCAGCACCGAAGCGTGGATCCCCTCGGCCCTCGGGCTCTACGACGACGCGACCTGCTTCGTCGTGCGGCCCGCGCAGGTGTCGGGCGAGGTGACGCTCGACGCGGCGACCCTGCAGTCGCAGGGCGGCGCCGGCGCGTGCGTGTCCGACGCGGGCGCGTGATGCGCGGCCCCAGGTTCGGGAGCGCTCGGCCCGGCGGCGCCGGGTTCCGCGGCGCCCGGCTCGGCGGCGCGGTCGCGGCGATCGCGATCGCGGCGCTGCTGAGCGGATGCTCCGGCAGCGCGCAACCCGCACCCGCACCGCCGGCCGGCATCGACCTCGAGGGTTTCGACGGATCGAGCGGCAACGGGCTGTGGCTGGGCTCGAGCGAGGCGATCGAGGCCGAACTGCTCGGCGCCGTGCGCAACGCCGGGCCGGTGCACCTGACCGGTTCGATGACCGAGCTCGTCGCGCCCGACGACCCGACGGAGGACGCGTACCGCGGCCGGACCCTCACGGTCGACTACCGCGGCCGCGCCGACGCGTTCGATGCGCGGGTGAACGCCGGCGATCAGCAGGTGCGCGTCGTGGCATCCGCCGGCGAAGCCCGCATCCTCGGCAACGCCGACTGGGCCGCAGCGACCGGCGCACCCGAGACCGCCGATTCGGTGGTGTGCACGGTGGGATCCGGCCCGCTGCTGGAGCGCCTCGCACCGTTGCTCTCGCCGCCCGACCTCATCGGCGCGCTGCTCGAGGGGCAGTCGCTCAGCGTGGCCGAACCCGCGGGCGACGTCGACACGCTGCAGGTCGTCGTCGGCACCGAGGATGCGGCGCTGGGCGTGCTCGTGGTCGAACGGTTCGGCCCGCCGCTGCCCCGGTCGTTCACCGCGGCCGACGGCAGCGGCGACGGCTCGTTCGTGTTCGAGGGCTGGGGCGAGGCGCCCGACCTCGACGCGTCGCTCGCCGAGCTGCCCTGCTCGGGCTGAGCGTCTGGCCGGCCGGAACCCGCCGCCGCGACGCCCGCCTACCCGACGCTGAGCTTCGGCCCGGCGGCGAGTTCGCGGTCGTACGCCTCGAGCGCCTCGCGGTTGCGCTGGGTGACCGTGCGGCCGCGCGCGGCGATCCATCCGCCGAACCAGACCGGGATCTCCCGTGCGATGACCGCCGCCACGACGGCGAACGGATCGAGCCACCGCTGCGAGATGAACTGCTGCGCCTGCTCGAACGTGAGGGTCCACGCCTGCACGGTGAGCAGCGCCGCACCGATGTACGAGAAGTAGACGAGCACGCCGACCAGCAGCCCGAACACGGCGTACGTCCAGTACGCCCCGCGATTCACGATCGCCGCGAGCAGGGCGAACCCGACGAACGCGGCGATGATCGGCACCCAGAACACCGGACGCGAGACGAAGGTGACGAAGACGCCCGCCGCGTCACCGCCCTGGGCCGACAGCAGCAGGTACGCCACGCCGGCGTAGAGCGCCGCGAACACCAGCGCGCCGAGCGCCGCGACGAGCACGCCGAACCCGCGGTTGCCGCGGTTGCGCGGCGGCGCGGGCGCCTGCACGTAGACGGTCTGCGGGGCTTGGTAGCCGGCACCGACGCCCGGCGCGGTCGCACCCGCGGCGGCACCCGCCGCTGCGCCGGCTGCGGCGGCGCCGACGGTGTCGGTCGACCCGTCGGCGGACACGTAGGTCTCGCGGCGGACGGGCTCGTCCGCGGCGAGCGGATCGCGCAACGACTCGGCGGCGACCGGGGCCGGCAACGCGGTCTCGGGCATGGGCACGGCGTTCGCGCGCTGCACCGCCTCGTCGAGCGCGGCGCGCTGCGCCGCCTCGGCGGCGGCGCGTTCGGCGGCCTCGTCGACGACCGGTGCGGCGTCGACCGGTTCGGCTGCGATCACCTCGGATGCCTCGGACTCGACGGCGGGCTCGGGCCCCAGGTCGACCACGGGCTCGGCGGCCGGTTCGGGCTCGGCGGCCGGTTCGGGCTCGGCGGCCGCGAGCGGCTCGGCGTCGAGGTCGGGCCCGGATACCGCGGATGCATCGGATGGTTCGGATGCCTCGGAGGCAGCCGGCTCGTCGAAGATCGTGGGCTCGTCGTCGACCGGCCCGGTGCCCCCGAGCGCCTCATCGGCGGCGTCGGTGGACTCGGGATCGCGTCGCTCGGGATCCGGCCCGTTCGTCGTGTCGCTCATGATCGCGCTCCTTCCGGGCGCGCTGGGCGCCGTCGGTCGCCGATCATGCTAGCAACGCGGATGCCGCGTGCCGCGGAACCACGCGGCATCCGAGCCATCCGTGCCCTCCGCCGGTCGCCCGCCCACCCGCCCGTGTCTGCAGGACGGACCCGGGGGGTGCCGGCTGGAACGCCGAAGGCCCCGCATCCGATCGGATGCGGGGCCTTCGGGCTCAGCGCCTGACGCGCCTCACGCTAGCTGTAGTTGCCCGGCGTGAAGTCGTCGTTCGAGAACGCGTCGAAGTCGACGAAGCTGAGGTCGCCCTCGTTGAACGTCGCGTCGTCGGCGAAGATGCGGTTCGGGTACCGCTCGGCACGCGCCTCTTCCGTCGCCTCGACCGTGACGTTGCGGTACTTCGCCAGGCCGGTGCCGGCCGGGATCAGCTTGCCGATGATCACGTTCTCCTTGAGGCCGACCAGCGGGTCGCTCTTGCCCTGCATCGCCGCCTCGGTGAGCACGCGCGTCGTCTCCTGGAAGGAGGCGGCGCTCAGCCACGACTCGGTCGCCAGCGACGCCTTGGTGATACCCATGACCTCCTGACGGGCCGACGCGGTGCGCTTGCCCTCGGTGAGCGCGGCCCGGTTGATCTCGTTGTACCGCGAACGGTCGACGAGCTCACCCGGCAGCAGGTCGGTGTCGCCGTGGTCGACCACGGTCACCTTGCGCAGCATCTGACGGACGATGACCTCGATGTGCTTGTCGTGGATCGGCACGCCCTGCGAGCGGTAGACCTCCTGCACACCGTCGACCAGGTGCTTCTGCACCTCGCGCACGCCCTTGACCCGGAGGACCTCCTTCGGGTCGACCGTGCCGACGATGAGCTGCTGACCGAGCTCGACGTGCTGGCCGTCCTCGACCAGCAGGGTCGAACGCTTGAGCACGTTGTACGCGATCGGCTCGTCGCCGTTGTCGGGCGTGAGGATGACCTTGCGCTGACGCTCGGTCTCGTCGATCGTGATGCGACCAGGGGCCTCGACGATCGGCGACGCACCCTTGGGGGTGCGGGCCTCGAAGAGCTCCTGCACGCGGGGAAGACCCTGCGTGATGTCATCGGCCGAAGCCGAACCACCGGTGTGGAAGGTACGCATCGTGAGCTGCGTGCCGGGCTCGCCGATCGACTGGGCGGCGATGATGCCGACCGCCTCGCCGAGGTCCACCAGCTTGCCGGTGGCCAGCGAACGGCCGTAGCACGCCGCGCAGACGCCGACCGCCGACTCGCAGGTCAGCACCGAGCGCACCTTGATCGACTCGACGCCGGCCGCGACCAGCTTGTCGATCAGCACGTCGCCGACGTCGGAGCCGGCCTCGGCGATGACCTCGCCCGCGGCGTTCACCGCGTCCGCGGCCAGCGACCGGGCGAACACCGAGTTCTCGACGTTCGGGTCGCGGACCAGCTCGCCGGTGGCCGCGTCGACCGCCGCGATCGGCAGGTCGAGGCCCTTCGTCGTGCCGCAGTCGTCCTCACGGATGATGACGTCCTGCGAGACGTCCACCAGACGACGGGTCAGGTAGCCCGAGTCGGCGGTACGCAGGGCGGTGTCGGCCAGACCCTTGCGGGCACCGTGCGTGGCGATGAAGTACTCGGCCACGCTCAGGCCCTCGCGGTACGACGAGATGATCGGGCGAGGGATGATCTCACCCTTCGGGTTGTTCACCAGGCCTCGCATACCGGCGATGTTGCGCACCTGCAGCCAGTTACCGCGAGCACCCGACGTCACCATCCGGTTGATGGTGTTGTCGGCGTTGTTCGCGAACTCCTCCTGCATGGCCTTGGCGACCTCGTCGGTGGCCTTCGTCCAGATCTGGATGAGCTCCTGACGACGCTCGAGGTCGGTCGTGAGGCCCTTGTCGAACTGCGACTGGACCTTCGCCGCCTGCTTCTCGTACTTCGACACGATCTCCTGCTTCTGCGGGAGCTCGACGATGTCGGAGAGCGCGACGGTCACGCCCGAACGGGTCGCCCAGCGGAAGCCGGCGTCCTTGATGCGGTCGAGGGTCGCGGCGACCTCGGTCTTCGGGTAGCGCTCGGCCAGGTCGTTCACGATCTGCGAGATCTGGCTCTTGCCGGCCTGCTTGTTGAAGAACGGGTAGTCGGCGGGGAGCGCCTCGTTGAAGATCGCACGGCCGAGCGTGGTCTCGAACAGGAACGGCTTGCCCTGCTCGAAGCCCTCGGGCTCGTCGCCCTCGGCGAAGTGCAGCCCGTCGAGACGGATCTTCACCTTCGCGCCGAGGTCGAGCTTGATGTCGCCCGGGCGGTTCTGGTCGAACGCGAGGATCGCCTCGGCGATCGACGAGAACGCACGGCCTTCGCCGTTCGCGCCGTCCTTCTGCGTGGTCAGGTGGTGCAGACCGATGATCATGTCCTGCGAGGGCAGGGTCACCGGGCGGCCGTCCGACGGCTTCAGGATGTTGTTCGACGCCAGCATCAGGATGCGGGCCTCGGCCTGCGCCTCGACCGACAGCGGCAGGTGCACCGCCATCTGGTCGCCGTCGAAGTCGGCGTTGAACGCCGCGCACACGAGCGGGTGGAGCTGGATGGCCTTGCCCTCGACGAGCTGCGGCTCGAACGCCTGGATGCCCAGGCGGTGCAGCGTGGGCGCACGGTTCAGCAGCACGGGGCGCTCGCGGATGATCTCCTCGAGCACGTCCCACACCTGCGGGCGGCTCCGCTCGACCATGCGCTTGGCGGCCTTGATGTTCTGCGCGTGCTGCAGGTCGATCAGGCGCTTGATGACGAACGGCTTGAACAGCTCGAGCGCCATCTGCTTCGGCAGGCCGCACTGGTGCAGCTTCAGCTGCGGGCCGACCACGATGACCGAACGGCCGGAGTAGTCGACGCGCTTGCCGAGCAGGTTCTGACGGAACCGGCCCTGCTTGCCCTTCAGCATGTCGCTCAGCGACTTCAGCGCACGGTTGCCGGTGCCCGTGACCGGGCGGCCGCGGCGGCCGTTGTCGAACAGCGCGTCGACGGCCTCCTGCAGCATGCGCTTCTCGTTGTTCACGATGATCTCGGGCGCGCCGAGGTCGAGCAGGCGACGGAGACGGTTGTTGCGGTTGATCACGCGACGGTAGAGGTCGTTCAGGTCGCTCGTGGCGAAGCGGCCGCCGTCGAGCTGCACCATCGGGCGCAGCTCGGGCGGGATCACCGGCACCACGTCGAGCACCATCGCAGCCGGCGAGTTGCCGGTCTGCAGGAACGAGTTCACGACCTTGAGGCGCTTGATCGCACGGATCTTCTTCTGGCCCTTGCCCTCGGCGATCTGCAGGTGCAGGTCGTCGGCCTCGGCCGCGAGGTCGAAGCTCTCGAGGCGCTTCTTGATGGCCTCGGCGCCCATGTAGGCGTCGAAGTACATGCCGAAGCGGTCCTGCAGCTCCTGGAAGACCGAGTCCTCGGGCTTCAGGTCGCCGACCTTGAGGGTGCGGAAGTCCTCCCACACGCGCTCGAGGTGCGCGATCTGCTCGTCGGCCGACTTGCGGACGCCGGCCATCTCCTTGTCGGCGGCGGCCTCGGCGCGCTTGCGCACGTCGGCCTTGGCGCCGTCGGCCTCGAGCTCGGCGAGCTCGGTCTCCTTGCGCTCCATCAGCGTCGCGATGCGCGCGTCGCGCTGCTTGCCGATGGTCTCGATCTCGAGCCGGAGCTCGTTCTCGAGGCCGGGCAGGTCGGCGTGACGGCC
The DNA here is from genome assembly GCF_022811705.1 of Agromyces larvae. Classification (NCBI taxonomy): domain Bacteria; kingdom Bacillati; phylum Actinomycetota; class Actinomycetes; order Micrococcales; family Microbacteriaceae; genus Agromyces; species Agromyces larvae. The sequence goes on from NZ_CP094528.1 coordinate 2,191,676, forward strand.
GTCCTCGTCGATGTCGATGACCATGTACGCGGCGAAGTAGATGACCTTCTCGAGGTCCTTCGGCGCCATGTCGAGCAGGTAGCCGAGGCGGCTGGGCACACCCTTGAAGTACCAGATGTGCGTCACCGGGGCGGCGAGCTCGATGTGGCCCATGCGCTCACGGCGCACGGACGACTTGGTGACCTCGACCCCGCAGCGCTCGCAGACGATGCCCTTGAAGCGCACCCGCTTGTACTTGCCGCAGGCGCACTCCCAGTCGCGGGAGGGGCCGAAGATCTGCTCGCCGAAGAGCCCGTCCTTTTCGGGCTTCAGCGTGCGGTAGTTGATCGTCTCGGGCTTCTTGACCTCGCCGTAGGACCACTTGCGGATGTCCTCGGCGGTGGCCAGGCCGATACGAAGCTCATCGAACGTCGTTGCGTCGAGCAATTTCTCTCCTAGATTCCTGAAGTCGTTTCGTACCTGGCGGATCAGATCTCGTCGATGTTCGACGACTCGAAGCGCGCGGAGATGTTGATGCCGAGCTCCTCCGCAGCGCGGAAGGCCTCGTCGTCGGTGTCGCGGAGCGAGACCGCCGTGCCGTCGGCCGAGAGCACCTCGACGTTCAGGCAGAGCGACTGCATCTCCTTCATGAGCACCTTGAACGACTCGGGGATGCCGGGCTCCTGGATGTTCTCGCCCTTGACGATCGCCTCGTACACCTTGACGCGGCCGAGGATGTCGTCGGACTTGATGGTGAGCAGCTCCTGCAGCGCGTACGCCGCGCCGTAGGCCTCGAGCGCCCACACCTCCATCTCGCCGAAGCGCTGGCCGCCGAACTGCGCCTTCCCACCGAGCGGCTGCTGGGTGATCATCGAGTACGGGCCGGTCGAACGCGCGTGGATCTTGTCGTCGACGAGGTGGTGCAGCTTCAGGATGTACATGTAGCCGACCGAGACGGGGTACGGGAACGGCTCGCCCGAGCGGCCGTCGAACAGCTGCGTCTTGCCCGACGAGTCGATGAGCCGCTCGCCGTCGCGGTTGGGCAGCGTCGAGTCGAGCAGGCCCGCGATCTCGGCCTCGAGCGCGCCGTCGAACACCGGGGTCGCGACCTTGGTGTTCGGGGCGGCCTCGTGCGCCGCCTTCGGCAGTCGCTTGGCCCACGCCGGGTTGCCCTCGACCTTCCAGCCCTGCTTGGCGACCCACCCGAGGTGGGTCTCGAGCACCTGGCCGAAGTTCATGCGACCGGGGATGCCGAGCGGGTTGAGCACGACGTCGACCGGGGTGCCGTCCGCGAGGAACGGCATGTCCTCGACGGGCAGGATCTTCGAGATGACGCCCTTGTTGCCGTGGCGGCCGGCGAGCTTGTCGCCCTCGGTGATCTTGCGCTTCTGGGCGATGTAGACGACCACGCGCTGATTGACGCCCGAGCCGAGCTCGTCGTCGCCGTCCTGCGCGTCGAACACCTTGACGCCGATGATCGTGCCCTGCTCGCCGTGCGGCACCTTCAGCGACGTGTCGCGCACCTCGCGGCTCTTCTCGTTGAAGATCGCGCGGAGCAGTCGCTCTTCGGCGCTCAGCTCGGTCTCGCCCTTCGGCGTGACCTTGCCGACCAGGATGTCGCCGGGGCGGACCTCGGCGCCGATGCGGATGATGCCGCGCTCGTCGAGGTCGGCCAGCAGGTCGGGGCTGACGTTGGGGAGATCACGGGTGATCTCCTCCTTGCCGAGCTTCGTGTCGCGGGCGTCGACCTCGTACTCCTCGATGTGGATCGACGAGAGCACGTCGTCCTTCACGAGGTTCTGGCTGAGGATGATCGCGTCCTCGAAGTTGTGACCCTCCCACGGCATGAACGCGACGAGCAGGTTCTTGCCGAGCGCGAGCTCGCCGTTGTCGGTCGCGGGACCGTCGGCGATGACCTCGCCGACCTCGATGCGCTCACCGGCGTTCACGACGACGCGGTTGTTGTACGACGTGCCCTGGTTCGAGCGGTCGAACTTGCGCAGGTAGTAGGTCTGCGTGCCGCCCTCGTCGAGCTGGATGGTGACGGCGTCGGCCGAGACCTCGGCGACCACACCGGCCTTGTCGGCGGTGATCACGTCGCCGGCGTCGATCGCGGCGTAGCCCTCCATACCCGTGCCGACGACCGGCGAGTCGCTGCGCAGCAGCGGCACCGCCTGACGCTGCATGTTCGCACCCATGAGGGCGCGGTTCGCGTCGTCGTGCTCGAGGAACGGGATGAGGCTCGTCGCGACCGAGACCATCTGGCGCGGCGAGACATCCATGTAGCCGATCTCGTCGGCCGGGAACAGGTCGACCTCGCCGCCCTTCTTGCGGGCGAGGACGCGGTCCTCCTGGAAGTGGCCGTCGGCCTTCAGCGGCGCGTTGGCCTGGGCGACGATGAAGTCGTCCTCTTCCGCGGCGGTGAGGTAGTCGATCTGGTCGGTGACCTTGCCGTTCACCACGCGACGGTACGGCGTCTCGATGAAGCCGAACGAGTTGATGCGCGCGAACGACGCGAGCGAGCCGATGAGGCCGATGTTCGGGCCTTCCGGCGTCTCGATCGGGCACATGCGGCCGTAGTGCGACGGGTGGACGTCGCGGACCTCGACGCCCGCGCGGTCGCGGGACAGACCACCGGGGCCCAGCGCCGACAGGCGGCGCTTGTGGGTGAGGCCGGCCAGCGGGTTGTTCTGGTCCATGAACTGCGACAGCTGCGAGGTGCCGAAGAACTCCTTGATCGCCGCGACGACGGGTCGCACGTTGATCAGGGTCTGCGGCGTGATCGCCTCGATGTCCTGCGTGGTCATGCGCTCGCGGACCACGCGCTCCATGCGCGAGAGACCGGTGCGGACCTGGTTCTGGATCAGCTCGCCCACCGCGCGGATGCGACGGTTGCCGAAGTTGTCGATGTCGTCGACGTCGAGACGGATCTCGACGTCCTTGCCGTTGCGACGGCCCGGCAGGGTCGCCTTGCCCTCGTGCAGCGCGGTGAGGTACTTGATCGTGGCGACGATGTCCTGCACGGTGAGCACCGAGTCCGTCAGCGGGGCCTCGAGGCCGAGCTTCTGGTTGATCTTGTACCGGCCGACCTTCGCGAGGTCGTAGCGCTTCGGGTTGAAGTAGAAGTTGTCGAGCAGCGCGCGCGCCGCCTCGGTCGCCACCTGCTCGCCCGGGCGGAGCTTGCGGTAGATGTCCTTCAGCGCCTCTTCCTTCGTGAGGATGTTGTCCTTCTCGAGGGTGAGGGCGATCGACTCGTAGCCGGCGAACTCCTCGAGGATCTCCTCCGAGGTGAGGCCGAGGGCCTTCAGGAACACCGTGACCGACTGCTTGCGCTTGCGGTCGATGCGCACGCCGACCTGGTCGCGCTTGTCGATCTCGAACTCGAGCCACGCGCCGCGGCTCGGGATGACGCGCGCGGAGTAGATGTCCTTGTCGCTCGTCTTGTCGGGGGTGCGCTCGAAGTAGACGCCGGGCGAGCGGACGAGCTGCGACACGACGACGCGCTCGGTGCCGTTGATGACGAAGGTGCCCTTCGGGGTCATCAGCGGGAAGTCGCCCATGAACACCGTCTGGGTCTTGATCTCGCCCGTGAGGTGGTTCATGAACTCGGCGTTCACGTAGAGGGGAGCGGAGTAGGTCTTGCCCTTCTCCTTGCACTCCTCGATGGTGTACTTCTCGGGCTCGAGCTCGGGGTTCGAGAACGAGAGCTGCATGGTCTCGCCGAGGTCTTCGATCGGGGAGATCTCCTCGAAGATCTCCTCCAGACCGGTGGCCTCGGGCAGGTCCTGACGACCCTCTTCGATCGCAGCCTCGACGCGTGCACGCCAAGCCTCGTTGCCGACGAGCCAGTCGAAGCTCTCGGTCTGGAGGGCGAGCAGATCGGGTACGGTGAGGGTGTCGGTGACCTTCGCGAACGAGAGGCGGCTTGCACCGCGTCCGTTCTTCTGGGTGGGCGTCGATGCGTTGCGCGCAGCAGCCAAGGAAATGACCTCCGGGGCCCGATGAAGGGCCGTGTTCACTGTCGATGGTGGTGGAGTGGACCCCTCAGACGGATGCATCTCCGGTGGTCGAATGACCCCGGACTCGCATGGAAGCCGACCGCAATATGAAGGCAAGTTGGGTCTGGGAGCGCAAACCTCAACTATAAGCGATCCGACGCGCCATGTCCAGTCGAATTCTTGACCTCGTCGCCGATCTCGGGTATAACCCCGCGCGGGCCGCTGTGCGGACGGGCCGCGAACCGGCATCCTTGGTGCACGCACCACCCTGACGAGGAGGCCAAATGCCCGATTCCGCGCCCGGCACGCACCAGACGGATGCCCCGCCCCGCGATCCCCGCACGACGCGATTGCGAGGCATCCGCCGGGGTGCGGTCATCGTCCTGGTGGTCTCGCTCGCGGTCACCGCGCTCATCGGCATCCTCGTGCTGCTCGGCTCCGACTTCGGCGACGCGCAGGTCAGGGTCCTGTTCACCACGCTGCTCGTCGCGGGGTTCAGCAGCGTGGTGCTCTGCCACCTCGCGATCGCCGGTCGCTCGGTGCGGGTCGTCGGGTTCGTCGGGCTCGCCGTCAGTGCGATCGCACTCGTGCTCGGGGTCGTGACCATCTGGGTTCCGTGGACGCCCGAGGTCGCCGGATGGATCGAGCCGGTCGGTCGCGGGTTCCTGATCGCCGCCGTCGCCGCGCTCAGCCTCGCCCATGCGAATCTGCTGCTGCTCCTCGCCGGCCGACGGCACCCCGCCATCCGGGTCGCGCTCGCGGTCACCCTCGCGGCCGTCGCGGTGGTCGCCGTGATGGTCCTGCTGCCGATCCTCACCGAGTGGCCGTCGAACCTGGACTACTGGCGCGTGCTCGGCATCGTCGCGATCGTCGACGCACTCGGCACGATCGTGCTGCCCGTCATCGGCGGGCTGCTGCGCGATCGGCCCGAAGCCGTCGCCCCGGCGGATGCGCCGGCGGCAGCGCCGACCCACGACGCATCCGGCGGAGCATCCGATCTCGAACGCCGCATCGCGGAGCTCTCGGCCCGGACCGGCCTCGATCGCGACACCCTGCTCACCGCCGCCCTCGACGCGTTCGAAGCCGAGCGCGCGCCGGGGTCGCCGACGCCGTAGGCGAGCGGTGCGGCGGCGCCGGTGGCACGATGCCGGTATGGGCATCGAGTTCGACGTGAACGGCATCGCCGGCGGGGTCACCCTGCTCGTCGACGGGCACGCGCAGTCGCACGTCGACCCCGCCGACCCGACCCGGCTGTTCTTCGAGTACGTGCGGCGCATCGGGCACGTGATCGACGCGATCGGGCTGCCGGGTCAGCCGATCCGCGCGCTGCACCTCGGCGGCGGCGGGCTCACCCTGCCCCGCTACGTCGAGGCGACCCGGCCCGGCTCGCACCAGCTCGTCGTCGAGCACGACGCCGACCTGGTTCGGCAGGTGCTCGAGCGGCTGCCGCTTCCGGCCCGCGCCGACCTGGCGATCTCGGTGGCGGATGCCTCGACGGCGCTGCCGTCCCTCGCGAAGGCGGCGTACGACCTCGTGGTGCTCGACCTCTACACCGGGTTGGAGCCGCCCGCGTTCACGACCGACCGCGCGTTCCTGGCGGATGCGGTCGACCGTCTCGGCACGGGCGGGATGCTGGTCGCCAATGTGGCGGATGCCGCGGGGCTCGCGCGGCTTCGCGAACTCGCGCGCGTCGTGGCGCGCGTGCGGCCCGAGGCCGAGCTGCTCGTCGCGGGCGACCCGACCGTGCTCGGCGGCGCCGAGGAGGGCAACGCGGTGCTCGTCGCCGCCCCGGATGGGCTGCCGCCGCTCCTCGAGCAGCGCCTGCGCGAACGAGGCCCGCACCCCGCCGAGGTGCTCGTCGGCCCGCGCCTCGACTACGTGCTGTGGGACGCGTGCTGACCGCGAACCGCACCGAAGGCACCGTCTTCAGTCGAGGGCACCGAATGCGGTGCCTCCGAGTGCAGACGGTGCCGTGATCGGGGCGAGGGCGTAGCGTGGCATCCGTGCCCGACGCCCCCGAACGCCGCCTCGCCGACAGCGGCTACCTCGCCCGGCTCGAGCCGTCGCGCCAGCAGCCCGGCTCGTGGACCCTCGTCGTCGACGGCACCCCGCAGTCGCACGTCGACCTCGAGCGCCCCGAGTGGCTCGGCTTCGAGTACGTGCGCCGCATCGGGCACGCGATCGACCTCGTGGCGGCCGAGGGCGAGCCGATCACCGCGCTGCACCTCGGCGCCGGGGCGCTCACCCTGCCGCGCTACGTCGCGGCGACCCGCCCCGGATCCCGCCAGCAGGTCGTCGAGCTCGAACGCGACCTCGTCGAGTTCGTGCGCGAGCACCTGCCGCTCCCCCGCGGCGAGCAGATCCGGGTGCGCACGGGCGATGCGCGCGAGGTGCTGCAGAAGCTGCCCGCCGGGCTCGACGGGGCCGTCGACGTGGCGGTGGTCGACATCTTCTCGGGTGCGCGCACGCCGGCGCACGTGACGAGCGTGGAGTTCCACGAACTGCTCGCGCGGCGCATGCGCCCCTCGGGCATCGTCACCGTGAACGTGGCCGACGGCGCCGGGCTCGCGTTCGCCCGCTCGCAGGCCGCGACCCTGCAGCACGTGCACGCGCACGTCGCGATCGCCGCCGACGCGCAGATGCTGAAGGGGCGCCGCTTCGGCAACGTCGTGATGTACGCCTCCGCGTCGCCGCTGCCCTTCGATCGGATGCCCCGACTGCTCGCGAGCGACCCCGCCCCCGCGAAGCTCGTCGAGGGCGACGAACTGCGCCGATTCGTCGCGGGCGCGAAGATCGCGACGGATGCCACCGCGGTGCCGAGCCCGCCGCCGGCCCGCTCCGTCTTCCTCTCGCGCTGACCCGGCCGGCGTCGCACCCGCTGCGATCCTCTCCCGCGGGCGGTCGGCCCGCTACGCGTGGCGGAAGCGCACGGGCTGGCCCGGGCGCAGCTGCCCCACGGCGTCGAGCGAGGCGTCGGCGACGATCGCGATCACGGGGTAGCCGCCGGTCACCGGGCGGTCCGCCAGCAGGATCACCGGCAGCCCCGACGGCGGCACCTGGATCGACCCGGGCACCGTGCCCTCGCTCGCCAGTTCGCCGTCGACGCGGCGCTCGAGCGGCACCCCGTCGAGGCGCACGCCGACCCGGTCGGCCGCGGGCGAGCACCGCCAGGTCGCCTCGAACAGCGCCTGCCGCGAGGCATCCGTGAACCACTCCGCGCGCGGACCGGGGCGCAGCGCGAGGGTGACCGCACCATCGGGCGGCGGCGCGACCGCGCCGTCGAAGGCGGGCACGGATGCCTCGGGCTCGCCGCCGAACCGCAGCATGCGCCCGGTCGCGACGGGCTCGGGGCCGATCCCGGCGAGCGTGTCGGTCGAACGCGAGCCGAGCACGGGCGGCTCGTCGACACCGCCGCGGACCGCGAGATACCAGCGCAGACCGCGCTCGGGTGCGCCGAGCTCGAGGGTCGATCCGGCGTCGGCGTGCGCGGCCGCGTCGGGCGGGATGCGCCGCCCGTCGAGTCGCACCGCACCCCACGCGCCGGTGACGGCGAACCAGCGCGGGGCGGTGAAGCGGGCGCGGAACCCGCCGCCGAGCAGCTCGAGCCCGGCTGCGCCGGCGGGGTTGCCGACCAGCCGGTTCCCGAACGCGAGCGCACCGCGGTCGAGCGCACCGGATGGCGCGACGCCGAGGTGGGCGAGGCCCGGCCGGCCGAGGTCCTCGACGAGCGCGAGCGGCCCGGTGTCGAGCACCTCGATGGCGGCACCGGATGCCGCGCTCACGGGCCGACCCGTTCGAATCGCACCGGTCGCCCGGGCACGAGCAGCACGGGGTCGGGCGCGCTCGGATCCCACAGCGCGAGGTCGGTGCGGCCGATCAGCCGCCACCCGCCGGGGGTCTCACGCGGGTACGCGCCGGTGAACGCCCCGGCGAGACCGACCGAACCCGCTGGCACGCGCGTGCGCGGCGACGCCAGACGCGGCACCTCGAACGGCCAGCCGTCGCCGACCAGGTAACCGAATCCGGGCGCGAACCCGATGAACGCGACCCGCCACGGGGTCGACGTATGCCGCGCGACCAGGTCGTCGGCGCTCACGCCGAGCGACGCCGCGGTGTCGGCGAGGTCGGGTCCGTCGTAGACCACGGGGACGACGAGCGGTGCGGGCGACGCCGGCTCGGGAGCATCCGCCCCTCCCCTCGCAGCCGCCGCAGCCGCCGCACCCGCGACCGTGCGCCGGATCCACCGCTCGGCCGACTCGAGCGGGAGGCGCAGCGGGTCGATCACGACGAGCACGGTGCGCGCCGCGGGCACCAGCTCGACGAGTCCGGCGGGCCGGTCGGCGGCGAGCGCGTCGTGCAGGGCGAGCACCTCGGGCAGATCGGCGCACTCCACGAGCAGCGCGTGCTCGCCGCTCGGCAGGATGCGCCGGGTCATGCCACGGGCTCCGTCGCGAAGGACCGCACCGCGAACCCGGCCGCCTCGAGCGCGTCGCGCACCGCCCGGCCGATCGACGCCGCACCCGGGGTGTCGCCGTGGAAGCAGATCGAGTCGACGTCGACGCGCGCCGCGAGCTCGACCGCGCGACGTCCGGCCGCAGCCGGGTCCGTGAGCACCGCGCCCGGCTCGCCACGCGGCACGAGCGACCCGTCGGTCCGCACCCCGCGGTCGGCGAACGCCTCGCGGGCGAACCGCAGCCCCGTCGCATCCGCCGCCCGCTCGAGCGCGCCGCCCGCCGCGCCCAGCACGGCGAGCGCCGGATCGAACGCGGCGATCGCCCGCGCGTGCGCCCGCGCCGCGACCTCGTCGACGCCGAGCCGGTGGTAGAGCGCGCCGTGCGCCTTCACGTACCGCACGCGCTGCCCGGCCGCACGAGCGACCCCGTCGAGCGCCTCGAGCTGGGCGAGCAGCTCGGCGGCGAGTTCGTCGGCGGGCGTGCCGAGCTCACGGCGACCGAAGCCCTCGGCGTCGCGGTACCCCGGGTGCGCTCCGAGCACGACGCCGTGCACGATCGCGAGCTCGACCGACCGGCGCATGGTCGCGTCGCCGCCGGCGTGGAATCCGCACGCGACGTTCGCGCTCGAGACCACGCCGAACAGGGGTTCGTCGGCGATCGGCCTGGCCGGCGTCGACTCGCCGAGGTCGCAGTTCAGGTCGATGCTCGCGGGCATGCTCCCATTGTGCCGCCGTCGGCGGGACACTGGAGAGATGGGATCGGCCGACGATCGGCGCGCGATGCGGCATCCGCTCGCGATCTCGAGCGCGCGCCGCACGGCCGGCGCGGGCACCCGGCGCGCCGCGTCGACCGTCGCCCGGCTGACGGGGTCGCTGCTGATGGCGGCCGTGCTCGCCGCGTGCACCGCCGGGCCGGCGCCCACGCCGAGCGTGCTCGCCTCTCCCGAGGCATCCGGGCCCGGCTCGCCCTCGCCCGACCCGACCCTCACCGCACCCGCGACCCCATCGCCCCCGCCCGTGCCGATGCAGCCGGCGGGCGCCCCCGGCGTCATCGCAACGGGGCTCGACGCGCCGTGGTCGGCGGTGCGCCTGCCCGACGGCGGCGTGCTGGTCTCCGAGCGCGACACCGCCCGCATCATCGAGGTCGCCGGCGACGGCTCGCTGCGCACGGTCGGCCAGGTGCCCGGTGTCGTGCCGTCGGGCGAAGGAGGTCTGCTCGGCCTCGCGCACCGCCCGACCGACGGCACCGACCCGGCGTACCTCTACGCGATGTTCACCGCCGCCGACGACAACCGCATCGTGCGGATGCCGCTCACCGGCGGGCCCGGCTCGTACGCGATCGGCGCCCCGCAGGAGGTGCTCACCGGCATCGCGAAGGCCGGCAACCACAACGGCGGGCGGCTCGCGTTCGGCCCCGACGGGTTCCTGTACGCGACCACGGGCGACGCGGGCGTGCGCGAGGCATCCCAGGATCCGGCGTCGCCGAACGGCAAGATCCTGCGGATGACCCCAGCCGGGGCGCCCGCGCCCGGCAACCCGTTCGGCAACCGCGTCTGGAGCCTCGGCCACCGCAACGTGCAGGGCATCGGGTGGGATGCCGCGGGCGGCATGTGGGCCAGCGAGTTCGGCCAGAACACGTGGGACGAACTGAACCGCATCACCCGCGGGGCCAACTACGGCTGGCCGGTCGTCGAGGGCATCGCGGGCGATGAGCGGTTCAGCGACCCCGTGCTGCAGTGGGCGACCTCGGAGGCGAGCCCCAGCGGGCTCGCGGTCGTCGGCGACACCGTGTTCCTCGCGGCGCTGCGCGGCGAGCGGGTCTGGGCGGTCTCCCCGGCGACGGATGCCTCGGAGGCGGCGCCGGCCGCGGCCGACTGGTTCGCCGGAGAACTGGGGCGCATCCGCGACGTGGTGCCCGGCGAGGGCGACGAACTCTGGGTGCTCACGAACAACACCGACGGGCGCGGATCGCCCGGCCCCGACGACGACCGGCTGCTGCGGGTTCCGCTCGCACCGGCGGGGTGACGCGGGCGTCGGAAGGTCGTCGGTGCGGTGTCACCGGGGCGGGGCTATTCTTCGTCCATGGCGGATCTGGAGCGGGTGCGGAAGTGGGCCGAAGTGCTCATCGCCGAGCACCTCGACCCCGCCGAGTGGAGCTTCGGCTTCGACCACGCCAAGAAACGCGCCGGCCTCTGCAACTACACCCAGCGGCGCATCACGGTGTCGCGATACCTCGCGGCACGCTACGGCGATGACGAGATCCACCAGATCCTGCTGCACGAGGTCGCCCACGCCCTCGCCGGCGAGCGCGCCGGGCATGGCCCGAAGTGGGCGCAGATCGCCGCGGGCCTCGGCTACATCGGCCGCCGGACGCACGACGGGGCCGTCGTGCACGAACTCGCGCCCTGGGTCGGCCGCTGCCCCGCCGGCCACGTGCACTACCGCTACCGGCCGCCCGTGCGGGCGCTGAGCTGCGGGCTCTGCCGCCGCGGCTTCGACCGGGCGAACCTCATCGTGTGGCGCCGCCGCGAGATCACGCCGGCGATGCGCCGGCTCGCGGCGAGCGCAGGCGCGGGCGCGACCTTGGGCGCAGGCGACACGAGCACCCCGCCCCAGCCGCTTAGATAGAACGGTGACCGTCTCCACCGTCTCCGTCCCCGTCGGCCAGTGGATCGTCTCCCCCGACGGCCAGCGTTGGTGGTTCGACTCGGGCTCGCTCGCGCTCGACTTCGGGTACACGGGCGGGCTCGCCGTCGAGGCATCCGTCATCGAACAGCTGCACAGCCCCGACGACCTGAGCGTCTGGCTGCGCGACCGCTTCCCCGTGGCGATCGGCGCGGCGCGCACGCGCGACCTGTTCGACGCGACCATGCTGCGCGACGCGATCTCGCGGCTCGCACTGGCCGCGAGCCGCGGACAGGAGCTGCGCGGCGACGACATCGACGTGATCAACCTGGTCGCCGCGACCCCCGACATCCCGCCGACCCTCGCCGGCGGGTCCCGGCAGGCGGGCCGCTCGGTGCAGACCGTCGGTCAGGCGATGTCGACGATCGCGCGCGACGCCGTCGACCTGTTCTCGCCCGATCGCCACGGGCGCATCCGCGCGTGCAGCGCCGACGACTGCGGCATGGTGTACCTCGACACGTCGCGTGCGGCCACCCGTCGGTGGTGCTCGATGCAGCGCTGCGGCAACCGGGCGAAGGTGCGGGCGCACCGGGCCCGCAAGCTGGCGAAAGCGGCTTAGCCGCGAGCGCCGGCCTGGCGCACGACGCGCGGTGCGTCGGAGGCGTCGAGCTGCCCCGCCGCCAGGAGCTGCTCGTGGGTGCGCCCCGCCTCGGCGGCGGCACGCCCGGCGCCCGACGCGGTCGTAAGGTGCCGCACGGCACGGCGCAGCCCCGCGAACGACGCGCAGGCGACGGCGGCCTCGGGCGATGTGTCGTCGATGCCGAGCGTGGTCAGCGCGTCGATGACGGCGCCCGCGGCGAGCAGGTCGATCGCGTCGAAACCGTCGCCGCGGTCGGCGGCGATCACCGCGAGGTAGGCGCGGCGGCCGAGTCGCTCCTGTTCCGCGAGGATCCAGCGGGCGGTCGCGGTCGCATCCACGAAGCCGGCGACGGCGACGGATGCCTCGGGGCGCACGCCGTTCGCGGCAGCGAGCGCGGCCAGCGCGGCGGCACCGGCGGTCTCGTCGTCGACGAGCGGATCGGCCCACACCACGATGTCGATGCCCTCGCCGACGCGCGCGAGACCGTCGGCGCCCTGCTCGAAGCGGACCTGATACCTGGACTGCGATGCGGCCGAACTCACCCGTGCACCCTATCGGCGGCGGCGCCGGCGCTCATGTCGGCCGCGTCATATTTCTCCCCGTGGGCCCGGTCGTCCCGGACGCACCGGCGCCGGCGTTCAGCGCGACAGGTCGTAGCGGGCGAGCGCGTCGGCGTCGGCGGCGCGGGCCGCGGCGCGGCGCGCGGCGTCGAGCGCGGCCACCGGGTCGGGTTCCTGTCGGGCGATCACCAGCTCGCGCTCGGCGTCGGCCAGGCGGGTGCGCGCGTCGGCTCCGACGCGGCCGCGCCCGCGATCGATGACGGCGGATGCCTCGCGCAGCGTGTGCTCGGCGATCGACAGCGCCCCGGCGAGCGCGGACCTCGCGCCGTCGAGCCGCCCGCCCGCGCGGCGCACCTCGGCGAGGGCGGTGTCGAGCCGGTCGCCGAGCGCGCGCAGCCGCGCCCGCCGTGCGAGCGGATCCGGGAGCCCTGCGGGTGCTTCGGCGAGCGCGGCCGAGCCGGCGGCGATCGCCGCACCGAGCTCCTCGGCGGCAGCGGACAGGCGCGGGTCGGCCAGGTCGCGCGACGCGGCATCCGCCTCGGTTCTGGCGGCGTCGAGCGCGGCCTCGAGCCGCTGCTCGTCGCCGGTCAGCGCGACCGCCGCGTCGTCGAGGCGCCGTTCGGCGGATTCCGCCTCGGCGAGCTCGCGCTCGGCGCGGGCGAGCACGGCCTCGAGCCGCGCCACGGCGGGGGCGGCGAGGAGACCGCCGCCGTCGAGCCGGTGCGCCTCGGCGAGCGCCGTCGCCGCCCGATCGGCCGCGTCGCGCGACGTCGCCAGCGCCGTCCCGGCGTACCGGGCCGCCAGTGCGTCGAGCCGTGCGACCGCCTCGCCGTGTCGCACCTCGAGGGCTGCGGCGCGCTCGCGCACCTGCGGCAGACGCCCGGCGGCGTCGCGCTCGGCGGCCCGGGCGTCGGCGGCCGAGGCATCCGCCCGTTCGACGATCTCGAGCACCGACCCGCAGAGCGCGGCGATGCGCCCGCTCCACTCCCGCCGTTGCGCGGCGGTGTCGGGGATCGCGTCGTCGAGCCGCTGCTGGAGGAGCAGCGCCTCGCGCAGCGGCCCCCGCGCCCGCTCGATCTCGGCCCGGAAGACGCGGCCCGCCTCGGACCCGAAGCCCGCCTCGACGAACCCGGCCTCCCGCTCGGCCTCGCGCACCGCCTCGTCGGCGCGGACGATGAGCACCTTCGCCTCGACCTCGTCGGCGCGGACGCCGTCGAGCGCGCGGCGTTCGCGGCCGGCGCCGAGCCGCCGCACCCCCACCACCGCGCCCACGGCGACGACCGCGGCCGCACCGAAGACCACGAGCGAAGGCACCCACCACAGCGCGTCCAGCATGCCGGGGAGTCTATGACGTGACCCCGCACCTCCGCCGCGTCGGCCGGGAATGCTGCGCCGCGGCATCCGCTCGGCCTACGCTTCGCTCATGCGGGTGCTTCTCAAGCTGACCCTCGACTGCGATGCGGATGCCGCGTGGCGCGCGATCCGCAGCCCGTCCGTGCTGCGCGAGGTGGTGGCGCCGTGGCTCGACTTCTCGTCCCTCGAACCCGACGGCCTGCCGACCACCTGGCCGCCCGGGCGCCACCGGCTGCAGGCGCTCGCGTTCCGGCGCTGGCCGACCGGCGAGGAGTTCGTGGACGTGTCGTACCCGGGCGGGCTGCCCGACGGCGTGCGGATGCTCCGCGACGGCGGCGGGGCGGTCACCGGCCCGTTCGCCGCGCTCGAGTCGTGGGACCACCGGATGGCGGTCTCGCCGCTGCCCGGCGGGCGCACGCTGTACCGCGACCGGCTGCGGGCGTCGACCGGGTCGCCGATCGCGGATGCGGCGATCTGGTACCCGCTGTGGGCGTTCTGGCAGTGGCGGGGTGCGCGCATCCGCGCGCTCGCGCCCGGGTGGGCGTTCGATCCGCCGGGCAGTGCGGATGCGACGGCCCGCGCCGGCCGCGAGGCATCCGTCTCGTCCGGGGCATCCGTCTCGTCCGGGGCATCCGCCGGCCGCGCGCGAGGCGACCGATGAGCGCCACCCTCGCCGCCCTGCAGCTCGCCGACTGGCGACGGCGCGTCGCCGGCCTCTACGCGGGGGTCCGCCAGCTCAGCGCCCGCGACCCGCGCACCGGCCACGAGCTGTGGAAGTCGGGCCGCGACGAACTCTTCGCGGGCCACCCGCAGTCGCCGCTGCTGCCCGACGATCGCGCCCGGTTCACGGGGCTCACCGTGGCGCCGTACGACCCCGACTGGCGGTTCGAGCTCAGAGTGCGCCGCCCCGACGAGCCCGTGCGCATCACGGTCGACACCGCGACCGACGGCGCGATCCCGATGCTGCTGGTCGGCACCGTGCGGCTGCCGTATCTCGGCACGCTCGACGTCTGGCGCATCACCGGGTACGCGGGCGGACTGTTCCTGCCCGTGAAGGACGGGCTCGCGGGCGCGCCCGGCGGCACGTACGGCGGCGGCCGCTACCTGCTCGACACGATGAAGGGCGCCGACCTCGGCCCCGGAGCCGACGACGACAGCCTCGTGGTCGACTTCAACTTCGCGTACAACCCGTCGTGCGCATACGACCCGTCGTGGTCGTGCCCGCTGGCGCAGGCGGGCAACACGCTGCGCGAAGAAGTGCCGGTCGGCGAGCGAATGCCCCGCTGACCCCCGCTGACCCCCTCTCACCCCCTCCCTCCCCGGAACGCAATTCAGGTTCGGAGGTGTGTCGCGCCCCGGTTTCCCCGGCGACACGCCGCGACACGCCGCTCCCGACCTGAATTGCGCACAGCACAGCACACCGCGGGGGCAGGGGGCACGGGCGGGGGCACGGGGGCTCGCTGAGTGGGCGTCCAGCCGGATCCGCTATGGTGGTGCACGGCCGCCGTCGTGCGGCCTGCGTCGTAGACACGCTTTCCGGGCTTCCGGCCTGATGGATTTCATACGGCGAACGGATGCGCCGACCGGCGCCTTCGCCCACTTCTCACCGCAGGGTTCGCGCCACGATGCGCGCCCGGGCGTGGCATCCGGCTGCGCCCTGAACCCCGGTGCCCACCCGAACAGGACCTCATGACCGACCTGACCTTCGGCACGCTCGGCGTGCCCGCCCCGCTCGTCGCCGTGCTCGCGGCCGACGGCAAGACCTCCCCCTTCCCGATCCAGGCCGACACCCTGCCCGACACGCTCGCCGGCCGCGACGTGCTCGGCCGCGGCAAGACCGGCTCGGGCAAGACCATCGCCTTCGCGCTGCCCATGGTGGCGCGCCTCGGCACGAAGCTCGCCGGCGGCCGCCGTCGCGCGGGCCGCCCGCTCGGCCTCGTGCTCGCCCCGACCCGCGAGCTCGCCACCCAGATCGACGCAGTGCTCGCGCCGCTCGCCGCCGCCTACGGCATGAAGACCACGACGATCTTCGGCGGCATCAACCAGAAGCGCCAGGTCGACGCGCTGCGCGCCGGCGTCGACATCGTCGTCGCCTGCCCCGGCCGGCTCGAAGACCTCATGAAGCAGGGCCACGTCACCCTCGACGCCGTCGAGATCACCGTGCTCGACGAGGCCGACCACATGGCCGACCTCGGGTTCCTGCCAGTCGTCACGCGCATCATGGACAAGACGCCCGCCGACGGCCAGCGCCTGCTGTTCTCGGCGACGCTCGACAACGGCGTGGACAAGCTCGTGAAGCGCTTCCTCCACAACGAGGTGCTGCACTCGGTCGACGAGGCCACCTCGCACGTCGCGGCGATGACCCACCACGTGTTCGAGGTCGCCGACACCGACCAGAAGAACGAGCTCGTGCGCACCCTCGCGAGCGGCATGGGCCGTCGCATCCTCTTCATGCGCACGAAGCACCAGGCGAAGAAGCTCGCGAAGAAGCTCACCGAGCAGGGCATCCCCGCCGTCGACCTGCACGGCAACCTGTCGCAGCCGCAGCGCGACCGCAACCTCGCCGCGTTCGGCGACGGTTCGGTGCGCGTCATGGTCGCCACGGATGTCGCGGCCCGCGGCGTGCACGTCGACGACATCGAACTCGTCATCCACGTCGACCCGCCGATGGAGCACAAGGCGTACCTGCACCGCTCGGGCCGCACCGCCCGCGCCGGCAGCGAGGGCGACGTGGTCACGATCGCGATCCCCGGCCAGATGGACGACCTGAAGAAGCTGCTGCGCAAGGCTGCGATCCAGGTCACCCCGCAGCGGGTCACCCCGTCGTCGCCGAGCGTCACGGCGCTCGTCGGCGAGGTCGCGCCGTACGTGAAGCCGGCTCCGAAGTCGGCCGCGCCCCAGCAGGGCGGCGGGCGGTCGCAGGGTGCGAACGCGCAGCGCAAGCGCGCGGCGCGCGGCGGCGGTCAGGGCCAGGCGGCGGATGTCTCGAGCCCGCGCCGGCGCGACCGTTCGGGCCGTCCGGCCGAAGCCAAGGCCAGCGCCCCGAAGCGCGGCCAGGGCCACAGCCGCGGCGCGCAGACCACGGGCGCGCAGCGTCAGGCGTCGGGCCAGCCCGCGCAGGCGTCGGGCGCGAAGCGCGGAGCATCCGGTTCGCAGGGCCGCTCGTCGGCGAAGCAGCCGCTTCGCGTCGGCAGCCTCGTGAGCCCCAGCCGCAACCAGCGCACGAACCGCCGCGCGCAGGGCTGACGCGCGCCACCGCGCGCACCGCGCGCAGCGCGCGCAGCCGCGCAGCGCGCGCAGAACAGCCGGCGCGCAGGGCGCGCACCGCGTGCGTTCGCAATTCAGGTACGCACACCGGCGCGCCCGGCGTGTCGCGGGGTGAAACCCCCGACACGCCGGGCGCGTTCCTGAATCGCCTCCCGGGGGGGTCGGCGTCAGTAGCTCGCGTAGAACGTGGCGAGCACCTGGTCGATGCCCTCGAGGTCGGCGTCCGAGATCCCCTGCGCCGCCACGATCGTCGTGTACGTGCCGGCGTAATCGGTTGCGCCGACGACGACGTAGGTCGCCGAACCTCCGCAGCCGGTGAAGATCTCCCAGACGCCGGTGTGGAATCCGTCGTCGAACGGCTCCCGCCCGGTCGACGTGCAGCCCTCCTCGGCGGCGCCGGTCGCGACCAGGTCGGCCGCGGCATCCGGCGAGACGGGGGCACCCCGGGTCGCGTAGACCGTCGCCCCCGGCGTGGCCCAGCTGCCCTGGAACCCGGCCAGGTCGGGCGAGGCCGACGCCGACTGCCAGGTCGTGCCGTTCCCGTCGGTGACGGGCGCGCCGTCGGTCTGCGCCCACGACGCCGGCACCTCGAACGTGATCGCGCCCGAGTCATCGGTGACGGTGACCGTGTCCGCCGACGGCTCGGCGCTCGAACCCGACCCGACGACCGGCACCGCCGTGAGCGGGTCGCCGTTGAACTGGCCGCGGTAGTACGCGTCCTCGCTGGGGCGGTAGAGCTCGACCGAGAGCGTGGCATCCTGACCGTGCGTGCGCAGCACGTCGCAGTACTCGGTGAGGGTGCCGTTCACGCCGAGGCTGACGCCCTCCATCGTCGTGAGCAGGTCGCCCGGCTCGACCCCGGCCTCGTCGGCGACCGAACCCGACTTCACCGAGTTGACCCAGATGCCGAGCCCCGTGCCGTCCTCGCCGACGAGCGCCTCGCCGTTGATGCCCAGGCTCAGCACGTCCTCACCGTCGACGAGGTCGCCGATGACGTCGAGCACCGCGTCGCGGTGGATCGCGTAGTTGTAGTCCAGCGCGTCGTTGCCGGCGTAGTTCACCCCGACCAGCGCGCCGTTCGAGTCGACCAGCGGGCCGCCCGAGTTGCCGCCGCGGATGCGCGCGTCGTGCTCGATGACCGAGTCGATCGACGCCCACGGCGTCTCACCGCCGGTGACCGCCTTCGACACGATCCCCTTCGTCTCGGTGAAGGTGGGGTCGCCGAGCGGGAACCCCGCCGCGTACACGTCGAGCGCGGTCTCGATGTCGCCCTTGCGCCAGTCGAGGAACGGATACCCCGACCCCTCGAGCTGCACGACCGCGAGGTCGAGGCACTCCGACGAGCCGAGCACCTTGGCGCTCAACTCCTTCGTGGTGTCGCCGCCGCGCCACACCTTGATGGTGCCGGCGCCGGTGACGACGTGGTTGTTCGTGACGGCCAGGCCGTCGGGGGTGATGAGGAACCCCGACCCGCGACCGGCCGCCTCGTACCCGCCCTCCTCGGGCGAGACGAAGGTGCCGACGGATTCGAGCTGGATCGTGGCGGATTGCACGCCGTCGAAGCCGACGGGCCCCGACCCGCCGCCTCCGATCGCGAAGCATCCGGTGAGGCCGACCGCGATGACGCCGGCTCCGGCGGCAGCGGTGATGACGGTGTGTGTGCGTGTGGGCATGATCGCAAGCTACGGATGCCACGGGGCGGCGGGCACCGTGGCATCCCTCGTTCCCGGAGCGGTCGGCACTGAGCCGCGGGTCGGTGCGGGCCCTGAGGCATCCGTGACGGGTCCGGCCGCTCGATTTCGTGTCCGAGACTCCCTCGCCTACCCTTGACCGACATGAGCACCGACGTCGTTGCCCAAGCAGTCATCCGCCCCATCCGCGACTCCGATGCGGAGGCGCTCGGTCGCGTGCATGCGACCTGCTGGCACGAGACCTACGACCACCTGATCAGCGCCGCCGCGTTCGAGCACCTCTCGCCGCGCCGCATGGCCGAGCTGTGGAACCACCTCGCCGAGCGAGGCGAGGAGTACGCGCAGTACGCGGCGGTCGTCGACGGCGAGATCGTCGGCTTCGCGGGCTCCGGTCCGGCGCGCGACGAGGATGCTCCGCGCGAACGAGAGCTGTACTTCATCTACGTGCTCGACGCCTACCACGGCACCGGCATCGGCAAGCAGCTCTTCGACGCCGTCATCGGCGAGGGCGAGGGCGTGTACCTGTGGGTCGCCGAGGACAACCCCCGCGCGCACCGGTTCTACGCACGCAACGGGTTCGTCGCCGACGGCGCCGCCCAGGACCAGCCGTTCCTCGGCGAGGAGATCCACGAGGTGCGCCTGGTGCGCTGACGAGCGCGCGGGCGATCGGTTCCCGGACCGCGGCTGTCGGGCCGCGCCCATCGACCCCGTCGTCGGCCGATCGGCCGAGGCGGGTCGGCGTCGATGTGGCCGTTCGGCCGATTGACGCGTTGCGGCGGGCGCGCGATCGTGGTGCCGAGCGAAGGGACCCACCCATGGACGAGCATGAGACCGCCGAGGCCGTCACCACCGCCGGCCCGGGCCGCGACGCGCGGATCCCGCCCCGATGGTTCGTGCGCACCGCATGGGTGGTGCACCGCGGCATCTACCGGTCGACCGGCGGGCGGCTCGGTCTGCGCCCGCCGCAGCCGGGACGCTGGGGCATGATGCACCTGACGACGGTCGGCCGGCGCACCGGCAAGGAGCGATCGGTCATCGTCGCGTACTTCGAGGACGGACCGAACCTCGTCACCCTCGCGATGAACGGATGGGCCGCGCCCGAGCCGGCCTGGTGGCTCAATCTGCAGGCGGACCCCGAGGCGACGGTCGTGGTCGACGGCGAGTCGCGCACGGTGCGAGGTCGTGCGGCCGCGGGGTCCGAGCGGTCGCGGCTGTGGGCGGCATGGCGCACCTTCGGCGACGACCTCGACGCGCACGCGTCGCTGCGCCCGACCGAGACGGCGGTCGTGGTCCTCGAACCGCGGACGGCCGGCTGAGCGGGATCCCGCGGGCTTAGCCCAGCGCGCCCACCGACGCGAGCGCCCGCCGCACGAGCACCCCCCGACCGCCCTCGAGTTCGGCGACGACGCCGTCGCTCGCGGCCTCCGCCGGAGGCATCCAGGTCACCTCGAGCGCATCCTGGCGCGGCTCGCACGTTCCGGTGACCGGCACCACGTAGACCAGTGAGACCGCGTGCTGGCGCTCGTCGGAGAACGGCGAGATGCCGGGCAGCGGGAAGTACTCGGCCACCGTCGCCGGCACCGGCGATGCCGGCAGCAGCGGGAACGCCATCGGTCCGAGGTCCTTCTCGAGATGGCGGAAGAGCGCGTCGCGCAGCGTCTCGCCGTACATCACCCGGCCCGACACCAGGGTTCGGGTCATCTCGCCCACGGAGTTCGCCCGCAGCAGCAGGCCGACCTCGGTGACCTGCCCGAGCCCGTCGACGCGCACGGGCACCGCCTCGACGTACAGCAGCGGCAGCCGGCCGCGCACCTGCGCGAGCTCGAGATCGCTCAGCCAGCCCGGGTTCGCCGGCGGCGTCTGCGACGGCTCGTCGGGGTGCCAGTCGGGGTCCGGGGTGCGCACGCTCATGGGTCGATTCTGCCCCACCCCCGTTCGAGCGGCCCGATGGGCGCACCACGGCCGGGTTCGGGCGGGCGGCTCTGTGCGGCGTTGCGCCACTTGGGCGACCTCCGCGCCAGACGAGATGGCGCGGAGCGCGCCCAAGTGGCGCGCCGGAGACGAACATGCGCGGGCGGAGCATCTGGCCCGATTCCCGTACGATGCCGTGATGCGCATCGACGACGAGGCCGTCCTCTGGTCGGCCGGCGAGACCGACCGGGCGGGGCGGCCGCTCCTGCTGCTCCTGCACGGCTACAACTCGCACGAGGGCGACCTGTTCGGCCTCGCCCCGTACCTGCCGCTGCAGCCCGTGATCGCGTCGCTGCGCGCGCCGATCGACGCGGGGTACGGCTTCGCCTGGTTCCCGCTCTTCGACGAAGGGGCGGATGCCGCGGCCGAGACCGCCGACGCATCCGTCACCGCGATCGTGGACTGGCTGGACCGCGTCGCACCGGATGCCACGGGCATCGGCCTGCTCGGCTTCTCGCAGGGCGGGGCGATGGCCCTCGAACTGCTGCGACGCGATGCCGACCGGTTCGCATTCGCCGCCGCGCTCGCGGGGTTCGCGCTGCCGGGCGAGCGCGAGGGCGACGCGCGACTCGCGACGGAGCATCCGCCCGTGTTCTGGGGGCGCGGCACGGCCGACGAGGTGATCCCGGCCGAGCTGGTGCGCCACACGCAGCGGTGGCTGCCGCAGCACGCCGACCTCGATGCGCGCATCTACGAGGGGCTCGCGCACTCGGTCGACGAGCGCGAGCTCGGCGATCTCGTGGCCTGGCTCCGGGCACGCTACGCCTGAGGCCCCGCCGCCCGCCCATTCGCCGCTGCGCCACCTCGGCGGGTTCTGCGCCGGCCGAATTGGCGCGGAGGGCACCGAAGTGGCGCAACGAGAGAGAAGGCCGGCGCGAGAACGCGACGAGGCCGGCACGAAGCGGCAGCAGCGCGCCGACGGTCTGCGCCGAACGCGCAGGCGCGGCTCAGCGGCCGCCGCCGCCCGACTGGGCCTCGCGCATGGCGGCACGTCCGCGGTCGCGGTCGGCGACGCGCTGCTTCTCGGCGCGCACCTCGGCCTGGGTCGCTCGTTCGCGCACGAGCCACTCGGGCGGCGCCGCGAGCAGGGCCTTGATCTCGGCGGTGGTGAGGGGCTCGGTGATGCCGCCGCGGGCCAGGCCCGAGTTCGAGACGCCGAGCTTGGCGGCCACGACCGGCCGCGGGTGCGGGCCGTCCCGGCGCAGCACCTGCAACCACTCGGGCGGGTCGGCCTGCAGCGCGTTGTAGGCCTCGCGGGTGATCGGCGCCGCGCGGAACTCGTCGGGCGTCGCCTCGAGCAGCACGCCGAGCTTCTTCGCCGCGGTCTCGGGCTTCATGGTCTGGGCCTGCTTGCTCACCCTGCCACCGTAGCCGATCGGCCCGATAGCCTGAACGGATGGCGCTTCGGCTCGACTACGTGCAGGGCGTGAGCCCCGCGAAGTGGCTGCGCGCGTGGGCCGACCGCCGCCCCGATCTGCCGCTCGAGGCGCGCCGGGTCGACGAGTCCGCCCAGCTCGACGCGGTGCGCGCGGGCGAGGCCGACCTCGCGTTCGTGCGACTGCCCGTGGACGAGCAGGGATTGCACCGCATCCCGCTGTGGGAGGAGGTGGCGGTCGCCGCGCTGCCGAAGGACCACGACCTCGCCGACGCCGAGTCGATCACGCTCGCCGACCTCGCCGACATCCCGCACGCGCCGGTGCAGGACGACCCCGCCATGACGATGGAACTCGTCGGCGCCGGCACCGGCTATGCGATCGTTCCGCACTCGATCGCGCGTCTGCATCACCGCAAGGACGTCGTCGCGGTGCCCGTCTCCGACGCACCGCCGACCCGCATCGCGCTGGTCTGGCGCGTCGATCGCGACGACGCCGACATCCAGGAGTTCGTGGGCGTGGTGCGCGGGCGGTCGGCGCGCAGTTCGCGAGGGTCGGATGTCTCGGATGCTCCGGGTGAGACGGATGCCTCGAAGCCCACGCCGAAACGGGCGAACGGCGCCGGCTCGAAGCATCCGGCGAAAGGGAAAGGAGCGGGCACCGGCGGCAAGCCGGCCCGCCCGACCCGCCCCCGCGGAACCCGCCGCGGCCCCCAGCCGAAGCGGAAGCGCCGCTGACCGAGGGCCGCAGCGATGACCGAGCCGATCGACGAGGGCGCGCCGTACTGGGTGCTGCACGTCGACCTCGATCAGTTCATCGCCGCGGTCGAGGTGCTCCGCCGGCCCGAACTCGCGGGCAAGCCCGTGATCGTCGGCGGCCGGGGCGACCCGACCGAGCGGGCCGTCGTGTCGACCGCGTCGTACGAGGCCCGCGAGTTCGGCGTCGGGTCGGGGATGCCGCTGCGCATCGCGGCGCGCAAGGCACCCGATGCGGTGATCCTGCCCGTCGACGCCGAGCACTACGGCGAGGCATCCGGTGCGGTGATGGCGACGCTGCGCGCGCAGCCGGGCGCGACCGTGCAGGTGCTCGGCTGGGACGAGGCGTTCGTGGGCGTGCGCACCGCCGACCCCGAAGCGTACGCGCGCGACGTGCAGCGCGCGGTGTTGAAGGCGACCCGCCTGCACTGCAGCGTGGGCATCGGCGACACGCTGGTGCGGACGAAGATCGCGACGGGGTTCGGCAAGCCGCAGGGCGTGTTCCGGCTGACCGCGGCGAACTGGTTCGAGGTGATGGGCGACCGGCCGACGATCGAGCTCTGGGGCGTGGGCTCGAAGGTGTCGCGCCGGCTCGCCGGGCTCGGCATCGCGACCGTGACCGAACTCGCCCGCGCCGAGCTGGATCCGCTCGTCGCCGAGTTCGGACCCAAGATGGGGCCGTGGTACCGCACGCTCGGTCGCGGCGAGGGCGAGCGCCTCGTCGACGACACGCCGTGGGTCGCGCGCGGGCACAGCCGTGAGACGACCTACCAGGTCGACCTCGCAGATCCTGCCGAGATCGAGGCCGCGCTGGTCGAGCTCACCGGGCAGGTGCTCGACGACGTCGCCGCCGAGGGTCGGCCGGTCATCGGGCTGACGTTGAAGGTGCGGTACGCGCCGTTCCTCACGAAGACGTACCAGCGGCGCATCTCCGAAACCTCCGACCGCGGGGCGGTGCTCGCCGCGCTGCTCGGGCTGGCGGCCGACCGCATCGAGCCCGGCCGGCCGATCCGCCTGCTCGGGGTGCGCGCCGAGATGACCATGCCCGACGACGCCCGCGACGGGCACACGCCCACCCGCAGCGGGTGGTGAACCCGCCACCGCGCCACCGCGCCACCGCGCCACCGCGCCACCGCGCCACCGCGCCACCGCGCCACTGCGCAACTGCGCCACTTGGCCACGGTCTGCGCCAACTCGGGTGGCGCGGAGGGCGCCGAAGTGGCGCAGTTGGTCGGGCGAGCCGAGCGCGCCCGGCGCTGCACACCGCGTCATCCGACTGGCCTCCGCCCGTCAGTCAGGGGACGATGGGAGCATGCCCGCCGAACCGCGCCCCGTGCTGCTCGTGTCGGTGCGCCCCGAAACGCCCGCCGCCGCCGCCGAAGCCGAATCGGTGCGCCAGGCCGCGGGTGTGCCCGCCGACCGGTTCGCGCACCTGCGGCTCGACCTCGACACGCTCGACACGGTCGACCTCGACGCGGTCGGCGCGGTCGTCATCGGCGGCAGCCCGTTCAACGTGTCGACGCCCGAGGCATCCAAGTCGCCCGTGCAGCGACGTGTCGAAGCCGACCTGGTGCGCCTGGCCGAGCACGGCCTGGCGACCGACCTGCCGGTGCTGTTCACCTGTTACGGCATCGGCGTGCTCACACGCGTCCTCGGCGGCACCGTCGGGCCCGAGTACGGCGAGGCCGTCGGCCCGGTGTCGATCACGCTCACCGACGAGGGCCGCGCCGACCCGCTCACCGGCACGCTCGCCGAGCCGTTCACGGCGCTCGCGGGCCACAAAGAGGCGACCTCCGAGCTGCCGGCCGGCGCCACCCTGCTCGCCTCGTCGGCGACCTGCCCGGTGCAGGTGTACCGCGCGACCGGATCCCGCGTGTACGCCACCCAGTTCCACCCCGAGGTGACGACCGACTCGTTCATCGCCCGCGCGACGCTCTACCGCGACTACGGGTACTTCCCGTCGCACGAACTCGACGACATCGCGCGGGTGGTGCGCGAAGCATCCGTTCCCGAACCGCTGCGGCTGCTGCGCCGGTTCGCGGCGCTCGCCGACGGCTGAGCGGCGCTCAGCCGACCCGCTCGACGCGGTACCCGGCCTGCTCGGCGGCGACCAGGAACGCGTCGAGATCGGATGCTCCGCGCAGGAGCGCGCCGAGTTCGCCCTCGGTCTCGGCGGTGTGGAACGTGGCCGTCGCGAACGGGTGCGTCACCGGCCCGGCGCCGGGCAGCGGCGGCGGCGCGGACGTGCTCACCAGGATGCCCGGCTCGCCGCGGAGCTCGAGCACGAGCCGGTCTCCCCGGAAGAGGCGGTAGCTGCGCGGGCCGGATGGCTCGGGCCGACCGGATGCCCCGGGCGAGCCCTGACCGGATGGCTCGGGCGAGCCCTGACCGGATGCCTCGGGCGAGCCCTGACCGGATGCCTCGGATGCCTCGGTCATGGCGTGCCTCCCGATGCGTAGACCTGCTGGAGCAGCGTGAACATGCCGGGGTCGTTCGCCTGGAGCCACCCCTGGTTGTATTTCGCGACCGTCGCGTCGGCGGTGCTGTACGGGTGCCCGAGGTACGCGGCGACGGAGTTCGCGAAGTACTCCTCTTTGTTCGCGGCAGAGTACCACGCGGGGTCGAGCCACAGGTCGGTCGCGGCGCCCGCGGGGGTGGTCTGCGTGATGGGTCCGCTCGCCGCCAGCCGTGCAGCGTGCAGGGCGGTCAGCTGGGTGACCTGCGCGGGCGTGAGTGCCGAGAACTGCAGCCCGTGACCGCCCTCGTGCGCGGCGAGGAATCCGGGGCCGTAGCTCGCGGCGGTGCCCGGCACCGACACCAGGTCCTCCTCGGCGATCGCCACGCGGCGCACCCCGTTCACCTCGGTCTGGATGCCGCGCACGTCGTCCCAGATGCGCCCGTCGAAGGTCTGGGTCCCGGCGAGGTGCGCATAGGGGGCGAGCTCGGTGAGCTTCCTGTCGTGCGGGATGACGTCGATCGTGATCGGGTCGGCCTCCATGCGGGTGCGGTTCTCGGGGGCGATGCCGCCGTAGAGTTCGAGCGCCTGCACCCGGGCCTGCGCGACGGCGGCGGGCGATGAGCCGTGGCCCTCGATCGTGCAGATGCCGTCGAGCGGGTCGGCCTCGGGCTCGGGCTCCGGGTCGGGCTCGGGTTCCGGCCCGGGGCCGGCGTCGAGACGACCCCACGTGATCGGCCCGACGATGCCGTCGACCCCGATCGCCTGCTGCGTCTGGAAGGCGCGCACCGCGGCATCCGTCAACGGTCCGAAGATGCCGTCGACGGCGAGCGGCGGCTCGGCGCCGCGCTCGTTCAGCTTCGTCTGGAGCTCGCCGACCGACGGCCCCACCGACCCGCGGCGCAGCATCGGCCGCTGCGGCGCGGCCGGGCCCTCGGCGCCCGCGCCGCCCGCACCCGCCCCGCCCGTCACGGGCCCGGTCGTCACGCCCGGCAGCTGCGTCGGCCCCGACTCGGGCGCCTGCCCGAGCGAACCGGGACCGGCCGGTTCCTCTTCGACGCTCTGGCGCGCGACGACGATGGCCGCGGTCGCCTGGTTGCCGGCGGTGCGCTGCAGTCGTTGCAGGACGGGGCGGGTCGCGGCATCCGTCATGGACGCCGCCGGTCGCAGACCGGCGCCCTCGTCCGCGGTGCGCGCCGATGCAGCCGCCGGCGACTCGCCGCGGAACTGCGGCGAACGTTCGACGTCGTCGTCGCGACCGGCCTCCACGAGCGTTCGGCCCATGCCCACAGGATGCTCCGCGACCGCCGCCGCGCCACGCGGCCGGGGCCCGACGCGCGGGCGACCATTCCTGCCCGATCGGGCACGCCGACCGGGTCAGACGGTCGCGTCTGCGACCCGCCGCGGCCGCAGCAGCAGCCGCGACGCGACCCCCAGCACGACGCCGGCGATCGCGATCTGCAGGTCGAGGAAGAACTCCATCACGAGGAACGGAGGGATGAACGCGCACACCGTCGCGGCCACGACGGCCGCCGCGCCCGGCCGGCGACGACCGTCGGGGATCGCGATCGACACCCGCTCGAAGCGCACCAGCCAGGTCGAGATACCGAGCACGATCGCACCGACCACCGCGAACACGACCGGACGGGTGAGCCACCACGCGACGCTCGCCGGCTCGGGCGCGGCGCCGGGGATGAGCAGCGTGAGCCCCATCACCGCGATGATCACCGGCAGGTGCCAGAGGTAGATCGTCATCGCCCGGCTGCCGACGAGGAACGCGACCGCCTGCACCGGGCGCAGGTGCATGAACGCGTCGAGCGGGCGGTGCAGCGCCGCGAGCAGCGCCGCCTGGGCGATGCCGAGCAGCATGAGCGGAACCGTGGGCGGGTTCAGGTTCACGAGCATGTCGGGGCTGTACCACCCCGCCGCGACGGGCGGCACCATGAGCAGCCAGGCACCGGCCGCGATCACCACGAGCGTCGGCGTGCGGCGTCGGAGGAACCATCCGTCGCGGTACCAGAACCCGAGCTGCTGCACGAAGAGCCAGACGAACAGCAGGTTCACGAGACCGATGTCGACGATGCCCGTCGCGATGCGCGCCGCGTCGACGACGACCGCACCCGCCGCGAGCACCGCCATCGTGGTGCGCGGGGCCCGCTCGTGCCATCGCGCCATGAGCGGCACGAGCGCCTGCGCGAGCAGGAACGCCGCGAGGAACCACAGCGGCGAACCGGTTCCGGTCGCCACGTAGGCGAGCATCACCGGGTCGACGCCGATGACCGTCGCGGCGCCGATGACCACCGCGAAGAACACGAACAGCGGCAGTGCCGGCGCCCCGAGTCGCAGCGCACGCCCGCGCACGAAGTCGACCCAGTCGCCGCCGCGGCGAACCAGGTTGCGCCACGAGACGAGCGCCGTGAATCCGCCCGCCACGAAGAACAGCGGCATGATCTGCCCGATCCAGGTGGCGGCCGCGAACCACGGCTGCGCTTCGAGCGGCCGGGACATCACGATCGCACCCGACTCGTCGAACCCCACGCCGATCATCAGCAGGTGGATGATCACCACCAGCACCACCGCGGTCACCCGCGCGAGATCGATGACGAGGTCGCGACCGGCGAGCGCGGCGGCGCGCGGGTCGGCGTGCGCGGCGGGGTCGGTCTCGCTCGGGCCGGTCTTGGATGGCGCCACGGGTCCTCCAGGTCGGGATGGATGCCGCATCGGGTGGGGTGGCCGCAGTCTAGTGACCGGATGCCGCGGTCGCGGCGATGATCCGCAGCGACGCGATGACCGTGGCCATCTGGTCGCGTGAGAGGCCCGAGAGCATCTCGGATTCGGCGCCGACCAGCGTGCGCATCGCAGCTTCGACCCGCTGCCGCCCCTCGGGCAGGACCGCGACGAGGCGGCTGCGCTGATCGTCGGGGTGCTCGGTGCGGGAGACGAGGCCGCGTGCGGCCAACCGATCGAGCCGGTACGTGATCGTGCCCGTCGCGGTGCGGGTCGTCTTCGCGAGTTCCGACGGCGTCATCGAGCCGTCGCCCGGGGCCTTGCGCAACGCCGAGAGGATGTCGAACTCCCACACCCGCAGGCCGGCGGCGGCGAACGCCGCCTCGCGGGCGCGGTGCAGGTCGATCGCGACGCGGCGCAGCCGCGACATGACGTCGAGCGGCGTGAGATCGAGGTCGGGCAGGATCTCGGCCCACGCGTCGATGATCGCGTCGACGTCGTCGTCCGCTTGCGCCATGCCTGCTCCCTCCCGCCCGATGCGACCTGTCCAGTCTCTCGCAGACGACGCCGGTACGGCGGACGCCGGGCGGGATGCGCCCGCGGAGCGCCGGTCGCTCCCGCCTCGGTGCCGATCATTCCGAGGCTGCGTCGGCCCTCAGCCCCGCGAGTGCGACGTCGATGTAGAAGTCCCGGTCGTCGGTCGACCCGATGCGCACCGCGTACTCGAGCCCGCACACGAGATGCTGCAGGCGGGCGGAGGTGAGGCCGGGCCGCACGACGCCGGCTCGGCGGGCGTGATCGAGGATCGTCGCGAACCGCGCGAACACCTCGCGCCTGGCGGCGCGCGTCTCGTCACCGGCGTCGTCGGCGAGCAGCACGGCTCGGAGTCCGTCGTCTTCGAGCTGGAGTGCCACCGCCCCTCGGACCAGCCCTTCCAGCGCGCGGGCGGGGTCGGGTTCCGCCTCGGCTTCGCGGGCGAGGTCGCGCAGGCGCTGCAGCGAGTCGGCCGCGAGCGCCTCGATCAGCGACTGCACGGTCGGGAAGTGCCGATAGACCGTGCCCACGCCGACGCCCGCCTCCCGCGCGAGATCGTTGAGCCGAAGCGCGTCCACGTCGCGGCCGCGAGCGGTCTCGAGAATGCGGGTTCGGCTGCGGGCCGCGTCGGAGCGGAGCTGGGTCATCCGATCAGTCTTGCACACGAAGCGGATAGCTCATCCGATTCCGTGCTAGCTTGATTCGGATACTTCATCCGTTTCAATCCTGGAGGCACCCATGAACTGGGATCCCACCCGTCTTCCCGACCAGTCCGACCGAACCTTCGTCGTCACCGGCGCGACCGCCGGCATCGGATACTTCGCCGCCGAGCAGCTCGCTGCTGCGGGCGCGCACGTCGTCCTCGCGGGCCGTTCAGCCGCGAAGCTCGAGACGGCGCGCGCCGCGATCTCGGGCCAGGTGCCGGATGCCACGACCTCGGCCGTCGTCGTGGACCTCGCGTCGCTCGCATCCGTCGACCGGGCCGCCGCCGAACTCGCGACGCTGCCCCGCCTCGACGGCATCCTGCTCAACGGCGGCGCCATGGACCTGCGCCGCGGAGCCACGACGGCCGACGGGCTGCCGGAACTGCTCGGCACCCATGTCGTCGCGAACGTCGCGCTGCTGGCCGGCGTGCTTCCCACGCTCGTCGCGTCCGGCGAGACGCACGGGCAGTCGCGCATCGTTCACACGTCGACCGGGTTCGTCGGCCGGTTCCGCGTGTCGATCGACGACGCATCGGCGGGCGAGCGCACCGGCGTGCGCGAGTACACCAAAGCGAAGGCGATCACCGAAGTGCTCGCCTTCGAGTTGGACCGGCGGCTGCGCCGCGCGGGCACGCCGGTCGCGTCGCTCGTGGCACGCCCGGGCATCGGCGTCGACGCGCGCACCCCACGGCGACCGGGCATCCGCGACGAACACACCCCCTCCCGCCGCAACCCGTTCACGCCCTTCGCGCAGGGCAAAGACACCGCGGCGTGGTCGGCGGTGCGCGCGCTCACCGACCCCGCGGCGACCGGCGGGGAATACTACGGCCCGACCGGGTCGATGCGCGGGCTTCCCGTGCCGGTGACGCCCGCGGATCTCACCGCGAAGGCCGATGCCGCGCTCGTGGCGAGCCTGTGGAATCAGATCGAGGCGCTCGCACGAGTCACGCTGCCGGTCGGCGTGCGAACCGGCGGCTGAACGGGAACCCCGGCCGGCGATGAACTCGGCCGCGTCACCATCGTCGATGCCGCCACCTGCGGTGCGACGGCCTCCGGCCGAAGCGCTCTCGCTGCGACCCCGCCGCTCCCCCGAGCGCACGACGAAACCCCCGCAGATCCCAGTGTTTCCATGGGATCTGCGGGGGTTCGGATGGCGGTGACGGTGGGATTTGAACCCACGGTAGGGGGTTACCCTACACAACTTTTCGAGAGTTGCACCTTCGGCCGCTCGGACACGTCACCGGGATCGAGTGTAGACGGCGGCGGCGGCTCGGCCAAATCGTCGCACGCGGTCCGGTTCGGCGACGCAGCGGGACACGCAGGTCGCGGCATCCGATGTCGGTGGCGCGCAGTAGTCTCGCCGCATGGCTCGCCCCTCACCGACCTTCCGCTGCTCCGAGTGCGGGTGGTCGACCATCAAATGGGTCGGTCGGTGCGGCGAATGCCAGCAGTGGGGCACGGTCGCCGAAACGGGCGCCGCCGCGGCGCCCGCGCGCATGCCGACCGCGATCATTCCCGCCGGCGATCGACGCGCGCGGCCGATCGCCGAGGTCGAGGTCGAGCACACCGCGCACCGACCGACCGGCATCGGCGAGTTCGACCGGGTGCTCGGCGGCGGTCTGGTCGCGGGTGCGGCCATCCTGCTGTCGGGCGAGCCCGGGGTCGGCAAGTCCACGCTGCTGCTCGAGGTCGCCGCGCGGGTCGCTTCGGCCGGGCGGCGCGTGCTCTATGTCAGCGCCGAGGAGTCGGCGGCGCAGGTGCGCCTGCGTGCCGGCCGCACCGGTGCACTCACGCCCGAGCTGTACCTCGCGAGCGAGACCGACCTGGCCACGGTGCTCGGCCACGTCGACGAGGTCGGCCCCGACCTGCTCATCGTCGACTCGGTGCAGACGGTCGCGAGTTCGCTCTCCGACGGGCTGCCCGGCCAGCCGAGCCAGGTGCGCGAGGTCGCGTCCACCCTCATCCGGCTCGCGAAAGAACGGCAACTGCCGGTGCTGCTCGTCGGGCACGTCACGAAGGACGGCGCGATCGCCGGCCCGCGCCTGCTCGAACACCTCGTCGACGTGGTGTGCCAGTTCGAGGGCGACCGGCAGACCTCGCTGCGGTTCGTCCGGGCGCTGAAGAACCGGTTCGGTCCCACCGACGAAGTGGGCTGCTTCGAGATGGCCGGCGACGGCATCGCCGAGGTTCCCGACCCGTCGGGGCTGTTCCTCAGCCGTTCGCGCACCGCGGTCAGCGGCACCTGCGTCACGGTCGCGCTCGAGGGCCGGCGGGCGCTGCCGGTCGAGGTGCAGGCGCTCGTCGTCGAGACGAAGGCACCGCAGCCCCGGCGCGTCGTGAACGGCGTCGACCCGTCACGGGTCGCGATGATCCTCGCGGTGCTCGAACGACGCGCAGGGCTGCGACGCATCGGCGAACACGACGTCTACGTGTCGACGGTCGGCGGGGTACGTCTCATCGAGCCCGCCGCCGACCTCGCGATCGCGATCGCCATCGCCTCGGCGGTACGCGACCGCGCCGTGCCGCACGAACTCGCCGCGTTCGGCGAGATCAGCCTCGCCGGCGAGATCCGCCCCGTCACCGCGGCGAAGCAGCGCGGCGCCGAGGCGCGACGGCTCGGCTACACCCGCCTGCTCGACGTCGAGTCGGGCAGCGTGCACGCCGCCGTCGAGCAGGCGATGCGCGCCTCGGTCACCACGCGCGAACGCGAACTCGACGCGGCGTTCTGAGCGGGCCATCCCCCCGCGCTGCGCCGCCGTGCGATCCGCCCCGAGCCACCCGTTCTGCGCCACGTCGCCGCCCTCCGCGCGGCCCCGAGCCACCCGTTCTGCGCCACTTCGGCGCCCTCCGCGCCAGCCAAGATGGCGCAGGGCGCGGCGAACTGGCGCAGAGCCGGAAGGAGGAGCGCGACCGCCGGGCGGACGGCGCAAACGCCACCACCACCGAGACGGCTACGCCTCGAGCGCGCGCAACAGCTCGCTCGGCGACGCCTGCATCGGGTGCGGCCCCGCGATGTCGAGGAACACCGTGGTGATCGTCGACTCGTACCGTTTCAGGAAGGTCCGCAGCCACGCGGGGCTCTGCAGGCCGACGGCAGGCGGCAGGTTCGCGGGCTTGTTCGCCGCATCACTGAACAGCAGCAGCGCGACCTCGCCCGTGTTCTGGTCGCGGTAGGTCCACACTTCGCCGCCGTCGAGGGGGTTGTCGCGCGGCCCCGGCTTGATGAGCGGCACGACGGTGTTGCCGTGGCGCAGTGCGAGCGCGACCGCCGCCATGTCCTGCTTCCCGAGCGCCTCGGCGAGTGCTTGCGAGCGGAACTCGAGGGGCTGCTGCTGCGGCTTCTTGCGCGCCTTGCCTGCCATCCGTCCAGCGTAGCGAGCGTGAAGATGCCACGGCGGCCGCGGTCGATCCCACTGCCCGGCGGGGTCGCGCGGCGGCGGAGTTCGGGCGGTCGCGAACCGTCGGGCGGTGGCATAGCGTGAGACGATGACGAATCCGATCGAAGACGGCTTCACGCGCGCGGCGGCAGCCGCGACCATGGTGCCGATGCTTCCCTGCGGCGACGTCGACGAGCTGGTCGCATTCTGGACCGAGCTCGGGCTCGAGCTCACCTACCGGCAGCTGCGTCCGAACCCGTACGTCGCGCTCCGAGCCGGCGCCATCGACCTGCACTACTACGGGATGCCCGGCTGGGACCCGGAGGCGAGCCACTCGACCTGCGCCGTCGCGGTGCCCGACCCCAGGCCGCTCCACGACCGGTTCCGCGAAGGTCTGCGTGCCCGCTACGGGCGAGTACCGCTCAGCGGGTTCCCCCGCATCACCAGGCCGCGCGAACGCGCGAACAACGGCGGCCTCAGCGGCTTCAGCCTGATCGACCCGGCCGGCAACTGGATCCGGGTGACGCGAGCGGCCGAGTCACCCGTGCGGGCGGGCGACCATGACACCACATCGTGGACGACGTCCGCGGCAACCCCGCTCGCGCGGGCCGTCGAGAACGCGGTCGTGGTGGGCGACTCGCACGGCGACGCTCAGCAAGGGCGGAAGATCCTGGTCGGCGCACTCCGGCGCCATGGGGATGCGCTCCCGGCCGATCGGGCGCGTGCGCTCGCGTACCTGGTCGAGCTGGCCCTGCGGCTGCACGATACGGATGCCGCGCATCGCGCGCTCGCCGATCTCGAGAGCATGCCGGCCGACGGCGACGGCGTCGTCCATGCGGCCCTCAGGGAGGCACGGGAGACGCTGGCACAGGCCGTCGCGGCTGAGGACGCAGGCTCGCGGGCCTGAGGCGGGCGCCGACCGGCCGGCGCTCAGAACAGCATGAACTGCTTGCTCGACTCCGACTCGATGCCGGCGACGCTCACTTCGAGATGGTACGAGGCGCCTCCGGCGGGCACCGCTTCTCGCGCCTGTTCGCAGGTGTCGGGGCTCGAACGGGTGCGGTCCCAGATGATCGGCACGGCGGAGCTGATCGGGGTGCCGGGAGCGAGCAGCACCTCGGCGTC
The DNA here is from genome assembly GCF_022811705.1 of Agromyces larvae. Taxonomy (NCBI): domain Bacteria; kingdom Bacillati; phylum Actinomycetota; class Actinomycetes; order Micrococcales; family Microbacteriaceae; genus Agromyces; species Agromyces larvae. Next base: position 2,225,263 of record NZ_CP094528.1, read on the forward strand.
CACGGGCTCGGTCTGGCAGTCGGTCGAGGTCCAGTACTGCTCCTCGCCGCTGCGGATCGTGAAGACCTGCGCGCTCGTGCCCGCGTTGATCACGCAGGCGTTCTTGCCGGTGTTCGTGATCGTGACCGACAGCTGCGGCTGCTGGTCGGCAGCGTATTCGGTGCCATCGGTGACCGCCTCGACGAGGACCTGGTCTGGCTTGCAGGGGTCGCCGTCGGCCGCGGTCGGCTCGGTGGGGATCGCGGTGGCCGGCTCCGTCGAGACGGGGGGTTCCGTCTCCCCCGCGGACTTCCCGTCGGTCGAGGCCGGCTCACCCTGACTCGCGCCGGGCCGCACGACGATCAGCACGATCGCGATGATGACGGCCACGAGGCCGAGCAGCACGAGCAGTCGCCGACGACGGTAGACCGCGGGCGACACCTTGCCCTGCGAGGTGCGATTCGTCGACATGTGCACAGGGTACGTCTCCGGCGCCCCGGCCCCGCGCCGCGCGCCCGGCGTGCCGGAGCGCGGCGGTTCCCCGCTCGTGCTACAGCACTTTCAGCATCCGGGTGTTGCCGAGGGTGTTCTGCTTGACCCGCGCGAGGTCGAGGAACTCCGCGACGCCCTCGTCGTGCGAGCGCACCAGTTCGGCGTAGACCTCGGGGTCGACGGTCTCGTCGCCCATGTCCTCGAACCCGTTGCGCCCGAAGAACGCGACTTCGAAGGTCAGGCAGAACAGGCGGGTGAGTCCGAGCTCGCGCGCGTCCGCCTCCAGGACCGTGAGCAGCGCGTGCCCGACCCCGCGGCCGAGCCACGGATCGGCGACGGCGAGTGTGCGCACCTCGCCCAGGTCTTCCCACATCACGTGCAGCCCCCCGCAGCCGATGACCTCGCCGTCGGCGGTCTCGGCGACGCGGAACTCCTGCACCGCGCCGTAGAGGTCGACGCGCTCCTTGCCGAGCAGGATGCGTCGGGTGACGAGCGGCTCCACGAGGGCGAGGATCGAGGGGATGTCGCTCGTGCGCGCCCGGCGCACCGTGAAGTCGGCCATCCGCCCATCGTAGAGCCGCGCGCGAGCCCCGTCGGCCCGACCCCACCTGTACGCAATTCAGGAGCGCGTGCGGCGTGTCGCGTGCAGACCCGGCGTGTCGCGGCCGCGACACGCCTCCGCTCCTGAATTGCGTTCCGGGGTGGGGCGGGGCGCGCGGGAGACGACGAGGGGCGGATGCCACGTGGCATCCGCCCCTCGTGTCGCTGGGGTCGCGCTTACGAGCCCGTGCCGGCCGCCAGGTCGGGGGTCGCCTGGCCGGTGCCGAGCGCGGCGCCGGTGTTGACGCCGATGCCGACGGGCAGCGCTCGCTGCGACGTGGTGAACACGAACTCGCCATCGCGGAAGTCGACGTGCACGTGGTCGCCCGAGTTGAGCTCGCCGTGCAGGATCTTCTCGCTCAGCCGGTCTTCGACCTCGTGCTGCACCGCACGGCGCAGCGGCCGGGCGCCGAGCGCCGGGTCGAACCCGACCTCGATGAGCCGCTCCTTCGCCGCAGTCGTCAGGTCGACCGTCATGTCGCGGTCGAGCATGCGCTCGGCGAGCCGCTTGATGAACAGGTCGACGATCTGGAGCAGTTCGGCCTTCGAGAGCTGCGGGAACACGATGATCTCGTCGACGCGGTTCAGGAACTCGGGCTTGAAGTGCTTCTTGAGCTCTTCGTTCACCTTCGCGCGCATGAGGTCGTACCCGGTGCGCGGGTCGCCCTCGATCTGGAAGCCGACCGGCCCGCCCGAGATGTCCTTCGTGCCGAGGTTCGTGGTCATGATGATCACGGTGTTCTTGAAGTCGACCACGCGGCCCTGGCCGTCGGTCAGGCGGCCCTCCTCCAGGATCTGCAGGAGCGAGTTGAAGATGTCGGGGTGCGCCTTCTCGATCTCGTCGAACAGCACGACGCTGAACGGCTTGCGCCGCACCTTCTCGGTGAGCTGGCCGCCCTCTTCGAAGCCGACGAACCCGGGAGGCGCGCCGAACAGTCGGGAGACGGTGTGCTTCTCGCCGTACTCGCTCATGTCGAGCGAGATCATCGCGGCCTCGTCGTCGAAGAGGAATTCGGCGAGCGCCTTGGCGAGCTCGGTCTTGCCGACGCCCGTGGGGCCGGCGAAGATGAACGACCCCGAGGGGCGCTTCGGGTCCTTGAGCCCGGCGCGGGTGCGTCGAATCGTCTTCGAGAGGGCGGAGATCGCCTCCTCCTGGCCGATGACGCGCTCGTGCAGCGCCTTCTCCATGAAGACGAGCCGGCTCGACTCCTCTTCGGTGAGCTTGAAGACGGGGATGCCGGTCGCCTGAGCGAGCACTTCGGCGATCAGGCCCTCGTCGACGACCGCGGTGGTGGTGACGTCGCCCGACTTCCACTGCTTCTCGAGGCGCAGCCGCTCGCCGAGGAGGTTCTTCTCCTCGTCGCGCAGACCCGCGGCCTTCTCGAAGTCCTGGTCTTCGATCGCGGTCTCCTTCGCGGCGCGCACGACGGCGATCTTCTCGTCGAACTCGCGCAGCTCGGGCGGGCTCGACAGGATCGACAGGCGCAGGCGCGCGCCGGCCTCGTCGATCAGGTCGATCGCCTTGTCGGGCAGGAAGCGGTCGCTGATGTAGCGGTCGGCGAGGTTCGCCGCGGCGACGATGGCGCCGTCGGTGATGGACACCTTGTGGTGCGCCTCGTAGCGGTCGCGCAGGCCCTTCAGGATGTTGATGGCGTGCGGCAGGCTCGGCTCGGCGACCTGGATCGGCTGGAACCGGCGCTCGAGCGCGGCGTCCTTCTCGAAGTGCTTGCGGTACTCGTCGAGGGTGGTCGCGCCGATGGTCTGCAGCTCGCCGCGGGCGAGCAGCGGCTTCAGGATGGATGCCGCGTCGATCGCGCCCTCGGCGGCCCCCGCACCCACGAGGGTGTGGATCTCGTCGATGAAGACGATGATGTCGCCGCGCGTGCGGATCTCTTTCGTGACCTTCTTCAGGCGCTCTTCGAAGTCGCCGCGGTAGCGGGACCCGGCGATGAGCGACCCGAGGTCGAGCGAGTAGAGCTGCTTGTCTTTCAGCGTCTCGGGCACCTCGCCCTTGACGATCGCCTGCGCGAGCCCCTCGACGACGGCGGTCTTGCCGACGCCGGGCTCGCCGATGAGCACCGGGTTGTTCTTGGAGCGGCGCGACAGGATCTGCATGACGCGCTCGATCTCCTTCTCGCGCCCGATCACGGGGTCGAGCTTGCCCTCGCGTGCGGCCTGCGTGAGGTTGCGGCCGAACTGGTCGAGGATCTGCGAGCCGCCCTGAGCCTGCTGCTGCTCGTTCGCACCGACCTGCACCTGCTCCTTGCCCTGGTAGCCCGAGAGCAGCTGGATGACCTGCTGGCGCACGCGGTTGAGGTCGGCGCCGAGCTTGACGAGCACCTGGGCGGCGACGCCCTCGCCCTCGCGGATGAGTCCGAGCAGGATGTGCTCGGTGCCGATGTAGTTGTGGCCGAGCTGCAGCGCTTCGCGCAGCGAGAGCTCGAGCACCTTCTTGGCGCGCGGCGTGAAGGGGATGTGCCCGGTGGGCGGCTGCTGGCCCTGGCCGATGATGTCCTGCACCTGCTCGCGCACCGCGTCGAGCGAGATCCCGAGCGACTCGAGCGCCTTCGCGGCCACGCCCTCACCCTCGTGGATGAGGCCGAGCAGGATGTGCTCGGTGCCGATGTAGTTGTGGTTCAGCATCTTGGCCTCTTCTTGGGCCAGGACGACGACACGACGGGCTCGGTCGGTGAATCTCTCGAACATGCTCAACTCCTCACGACCCCGGTGCGGACGGGGCGTCGTTACCAACGAGCGTAAGCGTCCCGGCTCCGAGATTCGCCGGTGTTCGCCGTGGGCGCACCGCGGGTTGCGCGCGGCGACGAGCATCGCTACCGTATCGATCATCGTTATTATCGATTTTCGATATGGAAGGTGATCGGATGTCCCAGAGCACGAATCCCGCCAGGCTGCGGCCGAGCGACCAGGCGGGCATGTTCCTCACGATCGTGATCGCGGTGATTGCGATCGCCGCGACCGCGTGGCTCGCGATCTCGCGGCTCGTCGAAGTGCTGCCCGGGCGCGACGTGCCGGTGCTCGTACCGTTCGTCAGCGAGGCGTCGACCCTGCCCATCGGGCCCGACGGGGCATCCGTCGAGGTCGCCGTCGCGCAGGCCGTCGTGACCGTTCCCTCCCCGGCCGTCGCGACGCAGTTCGCGCTCGTGGCCGAGCCGATCGTCGTCGGGTGCTCGATCATCGCCGCGATCGTGCTGCTCGGTCTGCTCGCGTGGAACCTCGCCCGCGGCCGCGCCTTCACGCGCGCGAACACGCGCATCATCTGGTGGGGATCCGCGGTGCTCACCGGCGGCTGGGTGTTCGGCACCCTCTTCCAGACGATGGGCGTGAACGGAGCCCTCTCGGCGGTGAGCGAGCACACCTACGACGGGGTGCTCTTCTCCACGAACTGGGCGCCCTTCTTCGCGGTGCTCACCCTCGCCGTCATCGGCGCCGCGTTCCAGATCGGCGAGCGCCTGCAGCACGATACCGACGGGCTCATCTGATGGCGACGACCACAACCCGGCGAGCGCTCGGCCTCGCCGAGAAGACGATCCTCGGACTCATCGCGGGAGGAGCAGCGGCGATCGGTGCCGTGACGGTCGTGCTCGTCGCACTGCAGCTCGCAGAACTCGCCGGCGGAGCCGAGACCACGCTCTTCGACGTCGTGCTCGTCGAACCGGTACCTGTCGACGTCGACTCACCGGCGGTCGTCGCCGCCACGTCGGACACCGCGACGGTCACGGTTCAGGGTCTGCCCGCCACCGCGCGCGCCGCCCTGATGGCCGCCGCCGTGGCCGGTTCGCTCGTCTCGATCGGCATCTGCGCCGTGCTGACGTGGCTGTGCGTGCGTGTGTTCGTCGGCAAGCCGTTCGTACGCTCTGCGACCTGGGGCATCGGCATCGTCGCGGTCCTGGTGATCGTCTCGGCCCTCGCGGGGCCGCTGTTCACCGGCATCGCACACGCGGAAGCGGCCGACACGCTCGGGCTCGACGGGGTCGCCGCATTCATGGTCGTGTTCGACGTTGCACCGGTCGGATGGGCATTCGCCCTCGTCGTGGTCGCCTCGGCCTTCGAGATCGGGCAACGTCTGCAGCACGAGACCGAGGGGCTCGTCTGATGGCTCCCGCCGAACCCGACGACGGGCACGACATCCACTGCCGGCTCGACGAACTGCTCGCCGCCCGCGGCATGACCCTGGCGCGGCTCAGCGAACTCGTCGGCGTGAGCGTGGTGAACCTCAGCGTGCTGAAGAACGACCGGGCACGAGCCATCCGGTTCTCCACGCTCCAGGCGATCTGCGACGCGCTGGGCTGCGAAGTCGGCGACCTGCTGGTGCGCCGGCCCCGGTCGGCTACTTGACCGGAACGGTGACCTCGGTGTCGGCCACCTGCACGGTGAGCTCTTCGGTCGTGGTGATGTTCATCGGCGTCCAGAACACGGTGGTGTGCGGCACGAGGTCGGCCGTGCAGGCGCCGTCGCGGTACTCCTTCAGCGAGATGGCGACCGTGTTGCCCTCGCCCTTGGGTGCGACGACCGAGATCCGCTCGCCGATCGGCGCGCAGGTCGACGAACCCCACACCGTGACGGCGATCTTGCCGCCCAGCTCGAGCCACATCGCGACCGGCTGGCCGTCGCCGCCTTCCTGCTCGGCCGTCTCGATGGTGCCCTCCTCGCCCACCACCGCGTGCTCGACCGTGGGCAGCCCCGAGAAGTGCTCGACCGACGACGTGCCGGGCGCGCAGGCGGAGAGCAGGAACACGGACGTGAGCGCGGCCGCCGCGAGCACGACGCGGCGGACGGAGGTCGAGGATGCCATGCCGACATCGTAGCCCGTCGCACCTCCGCAACGGGGTCGCTCGTGGCCGCTTCGGACCGCTCGAAGCGACCACGAGCGACCCCGGCGGGGGTCGCCCGGCATCCCGAGGCGGGCGCGTGGGGCGTGCCGCGCGGCAGGCGTAGCATGCCGAGCATGAGCAACCTCGAGCGCGATCCCACCGAACTGCTCAGCTCGCCCGACGAGTCCAGCGGCCCGCGCGTGCACGTGCTCGCGCCGCGCGAGGTGCCCCTCGGCGGGCCGCGGGCGATGCACGTGCGACGTACGCTGCCCCAGCGGGGTCGCACGACCATCGGCGCGTGGTGCTTCATCGATCACTACGGGCCCGACGATGTGGCCGAGACCGGCGGCATGGTCGTGCCGCCGCACCCGCACACGGGGTTGCAGACCGTGAGCTGGCTCTTCGAGGGCGAGATCGAGCACCGCGACTCGGCCGGCAACCACGCGTTCGTGCGCCCCGGCGAGGTGAACCTGATGACCGCGGGGCAGGGCATCTCGCACTCCGAGGTCTCGACCCCGCAGACCGCGCGGTTGCACGGCGTGCAGCTCTGGGTCGCGCTGCCCGACGCCGCCCGCGACGCCCTCCCCTTCTTCGAGCACGCGCAAACGACGCCCGTGCAGGTCGACGATGCATCCGTTCGCGTGTTCGTGGGCTCGCTGCCGTACCTCGAGCGCGATGGAGGCACCGCCGTGACCGTCTTCTCGCCGCTCGTGGCCGCCGAGATCGAGCTTCCCGCCGGGGGCGAGGCGTGGATCGACCTCGACCCGGCGTTCGAGCACGGCCTGCTCGTCGACCGCGGTCCGGTGCATCTCACCGTGCCGCCCGTCGAGGGCGAGGCGGACGACACGCCCGACGGCGCCGACCCGCTCGCGGTCGCCGGGCACGCGACGACGCTCGCGTGGAGCGAGCTCGGGCTGCTCCCCGAGGGTCACGAGGGAGTTCGGCTTCGGGCGACGGATGCTCCGGTGCGCGTGCTGCTCGTCGGCGGCGCGCCGTTCGGCGAGCAGCTGGTGATGTGGTGGAACTTCATCGGGCGCAGTCACGAGGAGGTCGAGGAGTTCCGCCGACAGTGGCAGTCCGAGGTGATCGCGGGCGGCGACGCGCACGGGCGGTTCGGCACCGTCGAAGGCTACGACGGAGCACCGCTGCCTGCCCCCGAACTGCCGACGGTCCGCCTGCGCCCTCGGTCGTGAGCCCCCTGAGCCCGTCCGCTCCCTGAGCCCGCCCCGCTCCCTGAGCCCGTCGAAGGGAGCCCCCCGCCCCGCTCCCTGAGCCCGCCCGCTCCCTGAGCCCGTCCGCTCCCTGAGCCCGTCGAAGGGAGCCCCCCGCCCCGCTCCCAAAGCCCCCCGCCCCCAGAGCCGTCGAACCGAACGCCATCCGGGCAGCGGCCCCGCTTCGACGGGCTCAGCGAGCGATCGGGCTACTGCAGCGCGCTGGTGAGCCGCGCCAGGTTGTCGAGCACCGTCGAGCGGAGCGGCTGGGTGAGCCACTCGTCGAGGGTGAGCTCGCGGCTCTCCCGACGGTAGCCGGCCTCGACCTCGCGCATCTCGCGCACGAACGAGGCGCCGCGCACGAGCAGCGACACCTCCATGTTCAGTTCGAACGAGCGGATGTCCATGTTGCTCGACCCGATCACCGCGACGTCGTCGTCGATCGTGAAGTGCTTGGCGTGCAGGATGTACGGTGCGCGGTACATGTAGATCTTCACGCCCGACCGCAGCAGCGCCTCGTAGTACGACCGTTGCGCGTGGTAGACGAGCGCCTGGTCGCCGATCTCGGACACGAACAGTTCGACGTGGACGCCCCGCTGGGTCGCGCCGCTGATCGCGTACAGCATCGCCTCGTCGGGCACGAAGTACGGGCTGGTGATGATGATCTGCTCGCGCGCCGCGTACAGCAGGGCGAGGAACAGTTTCAGGTTGTTCTCGGTCGAGTACCCCGGCCCCGACGGCACGACCTGGCAGTCCAGGTCCTGCGCCGCGCCCTCCTGCTCGAACGCGTTCACGAACTCGTCGCGGTGCGGCACCTCGTCGGTCTCGAGGTACCAGTCGGTGGCGAAGATCGCGTCGAGCCCCGACACGATCGGGCCTTCGACGCGGACGACGAGCTCCTTCCACTTGAGCCCGCGCCGCTGGTTCGACTTCTTGTTGTAGCTGCGATCGATGACGTTCTGCGAACCCATGAAGGCGACCTCGCTGTCGACGACGAGGATCTTGCGGTGGTTGCGCAGGTCGGGCCGCTGGTACTTGCCCTTGAGCGGCTGCACCGGCAGCATGAGCCGCCACTCGACGCCCAGCTCGGTGAGCCGCCGCAGTGTCTGCCGGTAGCCCTTCACCCGGAAGGAGGCGACGTGGTCGAGCAGCACCCGCACCTCGACGCCTCGGGCGGCGGCCTCGCCGAGGGCGTCGAAGAAGTCCTCGGTGGTGCGGTCGAGCGCGAAGATGTAGAACTCGGCGTGCACGTAGCGCTCGGCACCGCGGATCGCCGCGGCCATGTCGGCGAGCGACGCCTCGTAGTCGCCGATCAGGCTCGCGCTGTTCGATCCGATGAGCGGCATCGCGCCCAGGTTGCGGTTCAGCTGCACGACGCCCTCGAACCAGCCGGGCCATGAGCTCGAGTCGCTGACCCGCTCGACGCCGTGCGTGGAGTCGAGGATGTACCGACTGACCTCGGCCTGCTTGGCGCGCCTGGCCTTCGGCAGCTTCGGGTCGCCGATGAGCCAGAAGATGAGGATGCCGGGGATGGGCAGGAAGAAGATCGCCAGCAGCCAGGCCATGCCGGCGGTGGGCCGCCGGTTGGGCGGGACGATGATGACGGCGATGACGCGGATGACGATGTCGACGAGGATGATCGCGATGGCGATGAACGCCGCGAGGTCCCACCCGGATTCCCCCATGCAGGGATGCTAGCCCGCGGGTCGTTCGCGTGATGAGCGGCGCGCTCGCTCCTCGGCCTCGACCTTGGCGTACGCCTCGCGCTCGGTGCGGTCGGCGCGGATCAACGCGCGCATCACGAACCAGAAGATGAGCCCGATCAGCACGGTCGGTGCGAGCGACCAGATCGCGTTGGCCCAGAAATCGTCCATAGTCACCTCAGCCTAGACCGGATGCCTCGGAGCGCGCTGGACGGAGCCGCTTCGACAGGCTCAGCGAGCCGACAAGCTCCCTGAGCTTGTCGAAGGGAGCCCGTCGAAGCTCCCTGAGCTTGTCGAAGGGAGCCGCTTCGGGAGCCGCTTCGGGAGCCGCTTCGACAGGCTCAGCGAGCCAACCCCGGCTCAGCCGCCGGTGACGATGCCCCACACGCCCGAACCGATGAGGTACAGGCCGATCGCCCCCACGATGATCCAGATCGCGATGCGGGTCGGGCTCGGCTTCCTGGGGTCGCGGGGCTCGAGCTCTTCCTTGGGGAGGTAGTCGTTCATGCGGGGTATCCGTTCACTGCGAGGCATCCGTCGATGCGGAGCATCCGATCGCTCACTTGACCAGCGGGAAGAGGATGGTCTCGCGGATCCCGAGGCCCGTGATCGCCATGAGCAGCCGGTCGATGCCCATGCCCATGCCGCCCGAGGGCGGCATGCCGAACTCGAGCGCGCGCAGGAACTCCTCGTCGAGGCGCATCGCCTCTGGGTCGCCGCCGGCGGCGAGCTTGGCCTGCTCGACGAACCGCTCGCGCTGCACGACCGGGTCGACCAGTTCGGAGTACCCGGTCGCGAGCTCGAAGCCGCGAATGTAGAGGTCCCACTTCTCGACCACGCCGGGGATGCTGCGGTGCCAGCGCACGAGCGGGGAGGTGTCGAGCGGGAAGTCCATCACGAACGTCGGCGCGACCAGGTGGGCCTTCACGTGGTGCTCCCAGAGCTCCTCGACGTACTTGCCCGGCAGCGGGTGGTCGACCTCGATGCCGGCCGCGTCGGCCAGCTCCTTCAGGCGCGCCATCGGCGTCTCGGGCGTGATCTGCTCGCCGACCGCTTCGCTCAGCGAGTCGTACATCGAGATGCGCGCCCAGTCGCCGCCGAGGTCGTACTCGGTGCCGTCGGCCCAGGCGACCACGTGCGAGCCCGACACCGCGACCGCGGCGTCCTGGATGAGCTGCTGGGTGAGGTCGGCGATGCCGTGGTAGTCGGTGTACGCCTGGTACGCCTCGAGCATCGCGAACTCGGGCGAGTGGGTCGAGTCGGCGCCCTCGTTGCGGAAGTTGCGGTTGATCTCGAAGACCCGCTCGATGCCGCCGACGACGGCGCGCTTCAGGTACAGCTCGGGCGCGATGCGCAGGTACAGCTCGGTGTCGAACGCGTTCGAGTGCGTCACGAACGGGCGGGCGGATGCCCCGCCGTGCATGACCTGCAGCATCGGGGTCTCGACCTCGATGAAGCCGCGGCCCGCGAAGGTGGCGCGCAGGCTGGCGTTGACCTTGGCGCGGTCGAGGACGTTGCGCCGGGCCTGCTCGCGCGCGATGAGGTCGAGGTAGCGGCTGCGCACGCGGGTCTCTTCGCTGAGCTCGTTGTGCAGGTTCGGCAGCGGTAGCACGGCCTTGGCCGCGATGCGCCACTCGCTCACCATGATCGACAGCTCGCCGCGGCGGCTCGTGATCACCTCGCCCTCGACGAACACGTGGTCGCCGAGGTCGACGAGCTCCTTCCACGCCTTCAGCGACTCCTCGCCCACCGAGGCGAGCGAGACCATGGCCTGGATGCGGCTGCCGTCGCCCGACTGCAGGGTCGCGAAGCACAGCTTGCCGGTGTTGCGCGAGAACACGACCCGGCCGGCGAGTCCGACGCGCTCGCCCGACTGCTCGTCGACGCCGAGGCCGATGAACCGGTCGCGCACCTCGGGGATCGTCGCCGTGACGGGCAGGCTCACCGGGTACGCGCCGCCGCCGAGCTCGGCGCCGTCGTTCAGCCGGTCGCGCTTCGCGAGCCGCACGGCCTTCTGTTCCGAGATCTCCTCGGCGGTGGGCTCGGTGGCGGCGTCGATCTGCGTGTCGGCCATGGCTCTCTCTCGTGCGGGTGGAACGGGGTGCGTGGACCGGATGCGCGGCACAGGCGGCGTGGAACCGGCGTCTCAAGCCTACCGGCGCAGCCCGGGGCATCCCTGAGCGCGCGGGGCATCTCCGAGCGACGGCGCAGGGCGCGCCCGGCGCGCGGGGCGCGCCGGATGCGTCAGCCGAGCCGCACCCGCGCGTTGTCGATGAGCCGGGTCGTGCCCACCCGGGCCGCGACGATCACGATCGCGTCGCCGGTCGCGTCGTCGGCGACGGGCAGGAACGTCTCGGGGTCCACGATCACGAGGTAGTCGGGCTGCAGGTCGTGCGCCCCGAACGCCGCGTCGGCTTCGGCGAGCGCTTCGGCGACGCCGTCGGCGGCGGCGCGCTCCGCTGCGCGCAGCGACTCCGACAGCGCGAGCGCGGCACCGCGGTCATCGCTGGACAGGTACCGGTTGCGGCTCGAGAGGGCGAGCCCGTCGGCCTCGCGCACGGTGGGCACGATCTCGACGCGCAGCGGCAGGTCGAGGTCGCGCACCATGCGCTTCACGAGGAACACCTGCTGCGCGTCCTTCTGGCCGAACACCGCGACGTCGGGCTGGGCGATGTGGAACAGCTTCGACACCACGGTGAGCATGCCGTCGAAATGGCCGGGTCGCGATGCGCCTTCGTAGAGGTCGCCGACCTCGCCCGCCGTGACGCGTGTGGAGACCGGCCCCGTCGGATACATCTCGGCCACGCTCGGCGCGAAGACCAGTTCGACGCCGAGCCCTGCGAGTGCGGCGACGTCGGCATCGAGGGTGCGCGGGTAGCGGTCGAGGTCTTCGCCCTCGCCGAACTGCAGCGGGTTCACGAAGATCGACACCACGACGACGTCGGCGACTTCGCGGGCGCGGCGCACGAGGGCGAGATGGCCGTCGTGCAGGGCGCCCATGGTGGGCACGAGGGCGACGGATGCTCCGCCGGCGCGTCGTTCGGCGAGGATGCCGCGGAGCACGTCGATGGCGTCGACGATGCGCGTGGCGGGTGCGGCCGTGGTCACCGGGTACCTCCTGGCGGCCGATCGGTTCCGGCCTCGTCGATGCTACCCGCCTCGCCTGCGAGCGGCCCGCCGGGCAGCGGCCCGACGTCGGCGAGCGGACCGCCGTCGTGCCGGGCGAGCGCGTTCTCGACGGCGCTGCGCACGAGCGGCGCGAGCACCGCGCCCGCCCGTGCGACCCCGATGCCGTCGAGGATGCCGCTGGCCTGGTCGACGATCGCCGTCGAGAACGAGACCGCCGTCTCGATCGCCTCGGCGTACGCGGGCCGGTCGGTCTCGGCGACCACGAACGGCTCGCCGCCCATCTCGACCACGAGCGCCTGCGCGATGGGCAGCACCGGCGCGGGCGCGGTGACCGCGAACCAGGTGCCGGCGAGTCGAGCCACGTCGATGCTGGTGCCGGTGAAGCTCATCGCGGGATGCACGGCGAGCGGGATCGCCCCCGCACGCCGGGCGGGTTCGAGCACACCCGTGCCGTATCGGGCGGCGGTGTGCAGCACGAGCTGACCCGGTTGCCAGACGCCGGCGGCGGCGAGGCCCGCGACCAGCTCCTCGAGCTCGTCGGCCGGCACCGCGAGCAGCACCAGCTCGCTGCGCTCGACCACGTCGGGCACGGGCAGCACGGGCACCCCGGGCAGCATCGCGTCGGCCCGGTCGCGGCTCTGCTCGGACACCGCGGCGACCCCGGTGACCGCGTGCCCCGCGCCGCCCAGCGCGGCCGCGAGCACCGCACCCACGCGGCCGGCGCCGATCGCCCCGACACCGAGCCGCCCCGCACGCTCAGGCATCGGCGGACCCGCCCTGCGGGATCGGCGCCGTCACGCCCCAGTGGTGCGAGGTGTCGCCGGCCGCGCGCACGATCGCCTCGCCGGCGAGGTGCGCCCACGCCCGCTCGGCCGCCGCCGCATCGAGCACGGGCACCCTCGGGGTGATCGGCCCCATCACGGTGTGCAGCCGGATCGTCGCGAGGCGCAGCATCCGTCGCAGCGGGCCGGTGCTCACCGCGACCGACTGCAGCCGGGCGAGCGGCACCAGCACGAGGCTGCGCGAGAGCACCCCGTGGCGCAGTGCCGCGACGCCCTCGCGCTCGGCCCAGCCGATGCGTCGCCACGAGAACGGGTGCAACCACGCGGCCCGGCGGGGCGCGGGTTCGAAGCCGCCGGCGTCGCCCCGCCCGGTGAGCCCCGCGGGCACGAGCGCATCGAGCGCCCCCGGCTCGCCCGGCAGCATCAGCCCCAGCACCCGGCGCACGTCGTCGGCGGTGCCGACCGGCAGCACGATGGTGCGGGTCTGCGACTCGGCGTTCGCGCTGATCGACTGGCCGGCGAGGTTGACCCGCACGCTCCACCAGCCGAACGGCCGCCAGAGGATCCACTGCTTCGCCTCGATCGCGTGCACCCGCCCCGGCGGGATCGTGCGGTTCGCGGTCGACAACAGCCCGTGCCCGATGCGCACGCCGTCGGGCGTGCCCGCGATCGAGTACCGCAGCGACTTCGTGATCTGCGACCACGCGTAGCTGGCGAGGCCGATCACGCCCGGCACGACCGAGAACCAGATCCAGAACCAGCCGTTGATCGTCCCCGCGACGATGAGCCCGATCAGCGCGAGCAGCCAGACCGTCCAGCCGCTCAGCAGGGTCGAGCCGATCACCCGGCCGATCGGCAGGTGCACGACCGACTCGGGCGGGGCGAGGTCGGGGTCGAGCTCGGGGGCGAGGAACTCGTCGACGCGGCGGGTGAGCAGGTCGGCCGTGCGCGAGCGGGTGGATGCGTCGCCGCCCGCGAGGGCCGCGGCATCCGTCGTGGCATCCGCACCGACCGCCGTGCCGGGCGCGCCCGCTGCCGCCGCCCGCGCCGCGCGCGCGCCCGACGAGAGCCGCAGGATGTCGGCGCGCAGGCCGTCGGCGAGGGTCGAGCCGAGGTAGGCGAGCTGCACGTTGCCCGACTGCCCCGCGACCGACACGTCGAGCTTCGCCGCGCCGAACAGGCGCGCGAAGAACGGCCGGGTCACGTTGATGCCCTGGATGCGGTCGAGCCTCGCGCTGCGATGCGACCGGAACAGGATGCCGCTGCGCACCTCGACCGCCTCGTCGGTGATGCGGAACGAATGGAACCGCCACGACAGCCAGAACCCGGCGATGATGGCGACCAGCACCACCGCGAGCCCCAGCAGCGCCCAGCCGAGCCACCCGTGCGAGACGATGCCGCCGATCGGGTCGTTCGCCCAGTCGTTGCGCCAGTCGCCGAAGCCGGTGTCGAATGCGTCATCGGCGTCGGGCGAGAACACCGGGATGAGGAATTCGGCGAGCCGCTCGCGGAGGTTGGCGATCACGATGCCGAGCACCGCGAGGAACGCGAGTCCGCCGCGCAGCAGCGGGCTCGCGGGGTGCAGCCGGTGCCACTCGCCGTCGGCGAGGCCGGTCGACGTGCGTGCTGCGCCGGGCTCGCCGGTCACAGCCCCGCCCGGCGCGACTCGGCGAGCTCGACGAGGCGGTCGCGCAGCCGGTCGGCTTCTTCGGCCGGCAGCCCCGGCACGGTGACCGCGGTCGCCGCCGCCGCGGTCACGAACTTCAGGTCGGCAAGTCCGAGCGCGCGTGCGATCGGCCCGCGGGTGATGTCGACGAGCTGCATGCGGCCGTACGGCACGGCGACCTGCCGGTTGAACATGATGCCGCGGCGGAACAGCAGGTCGTCCTCGCGCAGCCGGTAGCCGATCGAACGCACGCGCCGCGGTTCGAAGGCGATGGCCACGAGCGCCACGACCGCGAGCGCGACGGCGGCCCAGAGCCCCCACGCCCAGCCGAGCACGTTCCACGCGACGAGCAGCGCGGCGACCGCGACGACGGTGCCGATCAGCGAGCCGATCACCTCGACGACGACGTACTTCGGCGAGACGCGTCGCCAGTCGGCGTCGACGTGATCGAGCGGGGGCACGGCATGATCGAGCGGGGACACGGCGCCGGGCCCGGCGGACGCGTCGAAGGCCGGTTCGGATGCCTCGGGCTCGAGGTCGGGCTCGGGCGCATCAGGCATTCGCGTGGCTCTCCTTCTGGGCTTCGGGATCGTCGGGCGGCAGGGTGCAGCACCACTCGGCGACCAGGCCCCCGGCCAACAGCAGCGCGGCGCCCACCGCCGTGGCGACCGCGAGCCACACGTTGCCGAGACCCGGCACCACGGCCCGGGTGAGCAGGAACAGCGCGATGCCGCCGGCCAAGCCGAACACCAGGGCGCCGCTCACGCTCGACGCCTTGGCGAGGGCCGCCACCCGGGTCGCGTGGAACGGGTCGATGCGTCGCTTCGACGTGCCCTTCACCGCCCGCCGGATCGGCCAGGCGACCAGCACGACGATGACGCCGATGCCGGCGAGGGTGACCGCGAGCGAGATGGGCGGCACGAGCGCCGGCCGACCGGCCGACACGATGGCGAGGTCGAGCAGGTAGCCCACGACGAGCCCGCCGAGGGCGAACGCCACGAGGGTCGAGGGATGGGTGCGCTTCATCGACGCACCACCTCGTCGTCGGCCTGCGCACGCAACGCGGCGATCGGCCCGTGCCCGACGAGCACCGCGTCGGGGTCGACGTCGAGCCACGGCTGCAGCACGAACGCCCGCTGCCAGGCCCGGGGGTGCGGCAGGGTGAGGCGTTCGTCGTCGACCTCGAGCCCGTCGACGTCGATCAGGTCGAGGTCGAGGGTGCGGTCGCCCCACCGTTCGGCGTCGGGCCGGCGGTCGCGCCCGTGCGCGAGCTCGATCTCGCCGAGCCGGTCGAGCAGCGCGTGCGGCGTGAGCTCGACCTCGAGCACCACCACGCCGTTCAGGTAGCCGGGGGCGTCGCGGTCGACGCCGTCGAGCTTGATCGCGGCCGACTCGTACACGGGCGACACGGCGACCAGCCGGACGCCCGGGGTGTCGGCGAGCTCGCGCACCGCGCCGTCGATCGTCGCCTCGCGGTCGCCCAGGTTCGCGCCGTACGCCACCACCGCGCGGCTCATGCCCGACCTCGCACGACCGTGACCGAGACATCCGCGAACGGAACGTCGATGGGCGCACCCGGCTTGTGCACCGTCACCTCGACCTGCTCGACCGCCTCGTGCGCGAGCACGACGGCGGCGACCCGCTCGGCGACCGTCTCGATGAGGTCGACGGGATCGCGCTCGACCGCGGCGACCACCTCTTCGGCGAGCACGCCGTAGTGCACCGTCTTCGCGAGCGCGTCGCCGGCGGCCGCGGGCGCGAGATCGACGTGGGCGACCACGTCGACGACGAACTCCTGCCCGTCGCGCCGCTCGAAGTCGAACACGCCGTGGTGGGCGTGCACGCGCAGCCCCGTGAGGGTGATGCGATCGCGCAGGTCAGCCACGTCGACCACTCTGCCATGCACCGAGGACGTCGAGGGCCCGCCGGGTGGCCACCACGTCGTGCACGCGCACCGCCCATGCGCCCTGCTGCGCGGCGAGGACGCTCACCACCGCGGTGGGCAGGTCGCGCTCGTCGACGGATGCCTCGTCGGGCAGCAGTGCGCCGAGGAACCGTTTGCGCGACGCGCCGACGAGCACCGGGAACCCGAGCGCCTGCAGTTCGTCGAGCCGGCCGAGCAGCTGCCAGTTCTGGTCGCCGCGCTTGGCGAACCCGAGGCCCGGGTCGAGCACGATGTGCTCGGGAGCGACGCCCGCCGCGACCAGCGCGTCGACCCGCGACGCCAGTTCGTCGCGCACCTCGCCGGCGACGTCGTCGTACTCGGCGAGCCGGTCCATGCGATCGGAGTGCCCGCGCCAGTGCATGGCGACGTAGTGCACGCCCGACGCGGCCGCGATCTCGGCCATCGCGTCGTCGGCCAGGCCGGCCGACACGTCGTTGATGAGCCAGGCGCCCGCGTCGACGGCGGCCTCGGCCGTCGCGGCGCGCATGGTGTCGACGCTCACCCGGATGCCCCGCCCCGCGAGTTCGCGGATGACGGGCACCACTCGGCGCAGCTCCTCGGCGGGGTCGACGCGGGCCGCGCCGGGTCGAGTCGACTCGCCGCCGACGTCGACGAGGTCGGCGCCCTGCTCGACGAGCTCGAGCCCGTGCACGATCGCCTGATCGGTGTCGAACCACCGGCCGCCGTCGCTGAACGAGTCGGGCGTGACGTTCACCACGCCCATCACGAGCGTCGCCGCGCCGCCCGCCGCCGGGGCGGGCGCCGAAGCATCCGCCGCCGGCTCACGCATCGGCACCGCCTGCGCCGATGAGCGCGATGATCTCGGCCCGCGCGACCGGCTCCGACAGGGCGCCGCGGCTCGCGATCGTGACCGTCGAGCTGTGCTGCTGCCGTGCGCCGCGGGTCGTGACGCAGCGGTGCTGGGCGTCGAGCACGACGAGCACCCCCCGCGCACCGAGCCCGGCCTGCAGGGTGTCGGCGATCTCCTCCGTGAGCCGCTCCTGCAGCTGCGGGCGGCGAGCGAGGGTGTCGACGACGGCCGGGATGCGGCCCAGCCCCACGACCCGGTCGCCGGGCAGGTACGCGACGTGCGCGCGCCCCACGAACGGCAGCAGGTGGTGCTCGCACACCGAGCGGAAGTCGAGGTCGCGCAGCACGACCGCCTCACCGGTCGCCGCGGCACCGCCGTCGTTCTCGCCGACCGGCACGCTCTCGGCGAGATGGGTCAGCGGGTCGATCGCCAGTCCGCCGAAGAAGTCGGCGTAGGCCTCGGCGACGCGCTCGGGCGTGCGCTCGAGCCCCGGGCGATCGGGGTCCTCGCCGATCGCGAGCAGGATCTCGCGCACGGCACGTGCGATGCGCTCGGTATCGACGTCGGCCATGCCATCCGTCACGCCGTCGCGGGTCGCGGCTTCTGCCGCGGCGCGCGAGCCGGCGCCTTCTCGTCGGTCGGAGTGTCGCCCGAGTCGACGCCGCCGTCGACCATGCCCTCGTCGATCGGCAGCTTCTGGTGCGGGAACGTGATCGGCGGGATGTCGCTGACCGGTCGCTTGTCGCTCGAGAGCCACAGCGGCCGCTCGGGGAGCTTGCGCACGTCGGTGAAGATCTCGGCGATCTGGTTGTGGTCGAGGGTCTCCTGTTCGAGGAGCTCGGCGGCCAGCTTGTCGAGGATGTCGCGGTTGTCGTTCAGCACCTGCCACGCCTCGTCGTGCGCCTGCTCGATGAGCGCGCGCACCTCGGCGTCGACCTTCATCGCGATCTCTTCCGAGTAGTCGCGCTGGTGGCCCATGTCGCGGCCGAGGAACACCTCGCCCTGCGACTGACCGAGCTTGACCGCGCCGACGTTCGCGCTCATGCCGTACTCGGTGACCATCTTGCGGGCCGTGGCAGTGGCCTTCTCGATGTCGTTCGACGCGCCGGTCGACGGGTCGTGGAACACGATCTCCTCCGCCACGCGCCCGCCCATCGCGTAGGTGAGCTGGTCGAGCAGTTCGTTGCGGGTGACCGAGTACTTGTCTTCGAGCGGCAGCACCATGGTGTAGCCGAGGGCCCGACCGCGCGGCAGGATCGTGATCTTGGTCACCGGGTCGGTGTAGTTCATCGCCGCCGCCGCGAGCGCGTGACCGCCCTCGTGGTACGCGGTGATGAGCTTCTCCTTGTCTTTCATTACGCGGGTCCGCCGCTGCGGGCCCGCGATCACGCGATCGACGGCCTCGTCGAGGGCGCGGTTGTCGATGAGCTGCGCGTTCGAGCGGGCGGTGAGCAGCGCGGCCTCGTTGAGCACGTTCGCCAGGTCGGCGCCGGTGAAGCCGGGCGTCTTGCGTGCGAGCACCTCGAGGTCGACGCCCTTCGCGAGCGGCTTGCCCTTGGCGTGCACCTCGAGGATCCGCTGGCGGCCGCGCAGGTCGGGCGCGTCGACGCCGATCTGCCGGTCGAAGCGGCCCGGGCGCAGCAGCGCCGGGTCGAGGATGTCGGGGCGGTTCGTCGCCGCGATGAGGATGACGTTCGTCTTCGGGTCGAAGCCGTCCATCTCGACGAGCAGCTGGTTCAGGGTCTGCTCGCGCTCGTCGTGCCCGCCGCCGAGGCCGGCGCCGCGGTGACGGCCGACCGCGTCGATCTCGTCGACGAAGATGATGGCCGGCGCGTTCTGCTTGGCCTGGTCGAACAGGTCGCGCACGCGGGATGCGCCGACGCCGACGAACATCTCGACGAAGTCGGAGCCCGAGATGGAGTAGAACGGCACGCCCGCCTCACCCGCGACCGCGCGGGCGAGCAGGGTCTTGCCCGTGCCGGGAGGGCCGTACAGCAGCACGCCCTTCGGGATGCGGGCGCCCACGGCCTGGAACTTGGCCGGGTCCTTCAGGAAGTCCTTGATCTCGTGCAGTTCTTCGATCGCCTCGTCGGCACCGGCGACGTCGTCGAAGGTGACCTTCGGGCTCTCCTTCGAGACGAGCTTCGCGCGCGACTTGCCGAACTGCATCACCCGGTTGCCGCCGCCCTGCATGCCCGAGAGCATGATCCAGAAGAAGAGGCCGATGAGCACGAGCGGCAGCAGGATGCCGAGCATCGAGAGGAACCAGTTCGGCTGCGGCACCTCGTCGTTGAACCCGTCGCTGGGCTTCGCGGCGTCGACCGCTGCGACGACGTCGGCGCCGCGCGGCGTGACGTAGTAGAACTGCACCTGCTTGCCGAACTCGTCGTCGGATTCCTTCAGCGTGAGGTCGACCCGGTTCTCGCCGTCGACGATCTTGACGGCGGCGACCTTGCCGTCGTCGAGGAACTCGAGGCCCTGCTGGGTGGAGACCTGCTTGAATCCAGACGCGGTGATGAGGCTGGAGCCGATCCACACCGCGACGATCGCGAGCAGGATGTAGATGATCGGCCCGCGCAGGATCTTCTTCATGTTCATGATCTTGCAAGGCTACCGGTGCGCTGCTCGACGCTGCCCGAGTGTTCGCTGTGGGCTGTGCCCGTCGAAGCGCGCTGAGCCTGTCGAAGCGCGCTGAGCCCGTCGAAGCTCGCCCGTCGAAGCTCGCTGAGCCCGTCGAAGCGAACGAGGAAGCGAACCCAGCTCCCTTCGACAAGCTCAGGGAGCTCAGGGAGCTCAGGGAGCTCAGGGAGCTCAGGGAGCTCAGCTGTAGACGTGCGGCGCGAGGATCGCGACATCCCGCAGGTTGCGATACCGCTCGGCGTAGTCGAGCCCGTACCCCACGACGAACTGGTTCGGGATGTCGAACCCGACGTACTTCACATCCACTTCGACCTTGGCCGCGTCGGGCTTGCGGAACAGCGCGCAGATCTCGACCGAGGCGGCGCCGCGCGACTCGAGGTTCTCGCGCAGCCAGCTGAGCGTGAGACCCGAGTCGATGATGTCCTCGACGATGAGGACGTTGCGCCCGGTGAGGTCGGTGTCGAGGTCCTTCAGGATCTTCACGACACCGCTCGACTTCGTGCCCGCACCGTAGCTGGACACCGCCATCCAGTCCATCTCGAGGTGGCGCGTGAGCGCCCGCGCCAGGTCGGCCATCACCATGACGGCGCCGCGCAGCACCCCGACGAGCAGCACGTCGCGCCCGTCGTAGTCCGCTTCGATGCGCCGCGCGAGCTCGTCGAGCTTCGCCCGGATCTCGGCTTCGGTGACGAGGACCTCGGTGAGGTCGCCGTCGATGTCGCTGGCCTGCATGCGCTGCTCCTCGGGGTGTCGGTCGACGGGCGAACGGATGCCACGAGCCTACGCCGCCCGCAGCATCCGATCTCGGTGCTGCCCCTGATCCGATGCCCTCGCTATCCGGAGGACGCTGTCCGCACAGGTGCTCCCGCACCCGGCACATCCCTCCCACCGACACGCAGAAGGAGCACGACATGCGCATTCCCGACATCCCCATCCAGCATCTCGAGATCGATCCGAAGGTCTTCGACGGCCTGCCCGACATCACGGCGCTGCTGTACGGCGAGCCGATCCTGATCGCGAGCGACACCGCCGCCGAGCCGGCGATCACGGCGGTCAACCGCGCGAAGGCGCCCGATATCGGCGTCGCGATCCGCGCGAAGGGCGCGGTGCTCGTCGACGGCCCGCTCATCGTCGACGGAACCGTCACCGCCCTGCAACTCGGCGGCCAGGCCGCCGCCGAACTCGACGGTCTGCACGCCGACATCGCGGCCGCGCGCTCGGAACTCGCCGCGCTGCGCTCGGAGCTCGACTCGGTGAAGCGGTTCCTGCGCGACACGTCGCAGCGCTACGGGGCGCACACTTCGGGGTACTTCGTCTGAGCCCGATCTCGGTGCTGTCCCTGATCCGCCGGCCGCGGCATCCGGAGGACGCTGTCCGCACGGGCGAAGGACGCCCGGCGCACCCCGCGCGAAGAAGGAGTGGATCATGTCGGACCCCGTCCCGGTCGACCGCCGCAAGAAGCTGCCGAACCTCGAGCTCAGCGACGACGCCCGCCTCGACCAGTTGGAGCGCTACCTCGACGACCTCAGGCGACTGCACGAGCTGCGCGACTGGGCGACCACGACCGGTCGGACGGTCGCGGATCACGACGACCGCCTGAACGAGCTGACGACCAGACTCGACGAGCTCGTCGCGAAGGTCGACCACGTGGCGTGGGAGCTCCTCGCGGTGAAACGGGTCATCCTGGGGGGTCAGCTGCACAGCGCGGCGAGCTTCTTCGACCCGAACGATCCGATCCCGCCGGCGGACGCCTTCAACCACGACGCCTGACCGGCACCGTCCCGCCCCGCGTCACCTCAGTGATCGTGGGGCAGGACCTCGGTCGACCCGGTCGTCGAGAACACGACGTGCGCTCCCGCCCGAGTTGCGCGGACGCCGGCCGGCAGATCGATCGGCCCCTGGCCGTGCCAGTCGGTCACGAGCCGGGCCACCTCGAGGGTCTGGGTGCGGCTGAGCGCGACCCCGAACTCGCTGCGCACCACGTGACGGATCACCCGCTGGCGGATCGCCGCCGGATTCGCGGCGAGCCATCCGCTCGAGACCGCGATGCCCGCCTCGGCGGGCTCGCAGACCTCCTCGATGAACTCCTCGATCTGGTCGCGGAACGCCTCGTCGTCCTCGCGGAGCTGCTCGGCCGTGCGTGCGAGCGCTTCGGCGACGCCGGGGCCGAGCTCGGCCTCGAGCACCGGCAGCACGCGGTCGCGCACGCGCACGCGCGCGTACGCGGCATCCGTATTGTGCGGATCGTCCCAGGGCTCCAGGCCCGCGTCCTCGCAGGCCCGCCGGGTGGTCGCGCGCCGGATGCCGAGCAGCGGCCGCGCGTACCGGCCGCTCGCGGGCGCCATGCCCGCGAGGCTCGTCGTGCCCGACCCGCGGGCGAGGCCGAGCAGCACCGTCTCGGCCTGGTCGTCGAGCGTGTGGCCGAGCAGCACGAGGGCCGCGCCCGTTTCGTCGGCAGCCGCATCGAGGGCGGCGTAGCGGGCGGCGCGGGCGGATGCCTCGGGCCCGCCGCCGTCCGCCGCATCGACGTCGACGCGGCGCACGAGCACGGGATCGAGCCCCAGTTCGCGCGCCTGTGCGGCGGCCCGCGCCGCGACCTCGGCCGAGGCATCCTGCAGTCCGTGGTCGACGATCACCGCACCGGCCCGCCATCCGGCCCGCGGCGCCTCGAAAGCCGTGGCCGCCGCGAGCGCGAGCGAGTCCGCCCCGCCCGACAGCGCGACGAGCGCGAGCGGCGCGTCGGACGCGGGCGCCGCCGCCGCACCGGTGCGCGACGGAGGAGTCTCGGGCGACACGCCGGGTGCCACCCCCGCGGGTTCGGCGTGTCGGCGCGAATCTCCTACGCCGTGACCCGCGGGCAGGTGGAGGGCGGCCCGAACGGCGCGACGAGTGTCGGCGATCGGCGGCGTCAAGCGCGGGCGGCGTGGGCCCGCGGCATCCGCGCGCTGCTCGGAAGGCTGGTCGGAAGGCATCGGGGTAACCTTATTCCGCCGATCGCGCGCCCTCAGGGTGGCCCGGCGAGACTTCCACCTGACAGGAGAACCCACATGGGCGACTACAACGCCGTCATCGAGATCCCCAAGGGGAGCCGCAACAAGTACGAGGTCGATCACGAGACCGGCCGCGTGTTCCTCGACCGCGTGCTCTACACGACCTTCGTGTACCCGACCGACTACGGCTTCTTCGAGCACACCCTCGGCGACGACGGCGACCCGCTGGACGTGCTCGTGCTGCTCGACTACCCGCTCTTCCCGGGCGTGGGCGTGAAGGTGCGCCCGGTCGGCGTGTTCCACATGACCGACGACGGCGGCGGCGACGCGAAGGTCATCGCGGTGCTCGCCGGCGACCCCCGGTGGAACCACATCCAGGACGTGAACGACATCCCCGAGTACACCCGCAAGGAGATCGAGCACTTCTTCGAGCACTACAAGGACCTCGAGCCCGGCAAGTGGGTCAAGACCGAGGGCTGGGCCGACGCCGCCGAGGCCGAGCGCCTGATCCAGAAGGCGATCGAGGCGTACGTGCCGCCCGCCGGTCACTGAGCCGCAGGCGCTTCACGTTCGAGGCACCGTGTTCAGACGGAGGCACCGCAGGTGGTGCCGCCGACTGAACACGGTGCCTTTCGCGTTGCAGGGGACGGCGCGTCAGGCCGCGGGGCGGGCGGCCGCCGCGGGTGAGCCCCAGATGAAGTACTCGCGCACCGGCACGCCCTCGCGCGGCGCCTCGATGATGCGCCCGCCGCCGAGGTAGATCGCGACGTGGTAGTAGGCGCCGCCTCCGCCCCAGAACAGCAGGTCGCCGCGCTGGATCTGCCCGAGCGGCACCGCCTTGCCCTGCGCCGCCAGCGTTCGGTACTGCGCGGTCGCGCTGTGCGGCCCGATCCAGATGCCGGCCGACCCGTACGCCTGCATCGTGAGCCCCGAGCAGTCCCACACGTTCGGCCCGGCCCCGCCGAGCAGGTAGGGCTCGCCGAGCTGCGCGCTCGCGTACGCGATCGCCGCCTCCACGGCCGATCCGTTCGGCGGTGCGGGAGCGGGGTCGGGCGCAGGGGCGGGGCCGGATGCTCCGCCTCCCGCCGGCGGATTCGCCGCCTGCTCGGCAGCAGCAGCGGCGGCGGCAGCCGCGGCAGCAGCCTCGGCCTGCTCACGCGCGACGCCCTCGGCCCGCTGCCGCTCGAGCTCGGCGGTGGTGTCCTTCAGCGACGCGAGCTGCGCGTACAGCTCGGTCGAACGACGCTCGGCCTCCACCACGGCGGCGGTCGCGGCATCCGCTGCGGCCTTCGCCTCGGCCGCCCGCTGCTCGGCCGCTGCGGCGAGTCGCTTGCGCTCGGCCGCGGCCCGGTCGGCCTGTCTGCGCAGCGCCTCGGCGCTGTTCCGGTCGGCAGCCGCCTGCTCCGAGATGCTCTGCGACCGCGACCCGAGCTGCGCCGCCATGCCGAGCTGCTGCAACAACCCGTCGGGGTCGCCCGAGAACGCCAGCTCGGCGGCGAGATCGGTACCCGCCGAGCGGGCGAGGTGCGCGGCGAGCAACCCCGCCCGCATCCGCGAGATCTCGGCGACCGCCTCGGCCTCCCCCGCGCGCTTGGCCAGCGTGCGCTCACGCTCGACCTGCGCGTCGCGGGCGATCACCGCATTGCGCCACGCCTCGTCGGCGATTTGCGAGGCCTGCACCGCGGCATCCGCCCGTTGCGCCAGCGCGGCCAGCAACTCGCCCAGCCGGGCGATCTCGGCCTGCTTGGTCTGCTCGTTCTGCTTGGCCTGCTCGATGTCGGCCCACGACGGGTAGTCGTCGGCCGCCGCCGGCCCGGCACCGCCGACCACCGCGACCGACGCGCTCACCGCGCCGATCGCGACGGTCGAGAACACCGTCGCCGGCTTCACCCGCGACACGGGTCTGGTGCGGTTGTGCGATTCGGTCATCGCCGATTCCCCCTTCCGGCGAACGGATGCTCGGAGCATCCGTGATGGAACGTGCGCGTCGTCGCCTGGTTGCGAGGACCCCGCCTCAGAAGTTGATGCCCCGATCGGCCATGAATGTGATCGGGTTGATGCGGCCGCCGCCGGCCCACACCTCGAAGTGCAGATGGCATGCCGTCGAGACGCCCGTCGTGCCCGTCCACGCGATCTGCTGGCCTGCGTCGACCCACTGCCCCGTCCCGACGAGCGTGCCCCCGGGGCGGATGTGCGCGTAGCCCGTCCAGATGCCGCCGCCGTGGTCGACCTGCACGTAGTTGCCGTAGGTGCCCGACCAGCCCGCGAGGCGAACGATGCCGCTGTTCGCCGCGTAGATCGGGGCGTCGCAGCCGGTGCCCAGATCGACGGCGTAGTGGAAGGTGTTGGAGCATCCGCCGCCCGTGCAGATCGCGCCGCGCGCGCCGTACCCACCCGTGATGCGCCCCGATGCGGGCCGAGCCCACCCCGACGGCATGACCGCGCCGGGGCTGCCCGAGCGCATCGCCTCCTCCATGCGGCGGCGCTCCTCCTCCTTGCGGATGCGCTCGCCCTCCTCGTAGGCGGCGGTCGTCTTCGCCTCCGTGTCCTGGAGGAACTTCAGCTGCTGGTCGAGCTCGATCTTCTTCTGCTGCGACTCCGCGAGCGCGGCCTCGGCGGCGGCCTGAGCCTCGAGTGCGGCCTGCAACGCCTGCTCGGCGGCGATGCGCAGCTTCTCGCGCTCGCCGCGCGCGACCTCGGCCTGGGCGCCGAGCGAGCGCGCGGTGTTCGACTTCTCCTGCGCCCGGCGGTAGACCGTCGAGGTGCGCTCGACCATCTTGTCCATGCTGCCGAGCCGGCTGAGCAGCGCGTCGGTCGCCTTCGCGTCGCCCTGGTCGAGCACCAGGTTCATCGTCAGGTCGTTGCCGCCGGTGCGGTAGAGCTGCGCCGCGACCTGTCCGGCATTGCGCTTGGCCGCGTCGGCCTCGGCGGCCGATGCGTCCGCCTGCGCCTGGATCTCGTCGGCCCGGCGCGCCGCGTCGTCGAACTTCTGCTGCGCCGCGATCAGCTCGTCGGTGCGGCGTTCGGCCTCCGCGCGCGTCGCGGCGACGTTCTGCTCGAGCTGCACGAGCAGCGCCTTGATCTGGTCGACGGCCGCCGCCGCGGCCGCGGTGTTCGCCTTCGCGGCCTGCAGTTCGTCCCAGGTCGGGTAGGTCGCCGCGTGCGCCGCGGGCGCGACCGGCTGGAGGACCGGCAGGGTGAGCGCGAGCGCGGCGATCGCGACGGCAGCGAGAGCGCGACGGGCGCGCAGGGTTCGGATGCCGCGGGGCCGGTGTTCGCCGTCGGGCCGCCGGTGTTCACCGTCGGAGCGTGCCGCGTCGGGCCGTGCCGCGTCGGGCCGCGCGTGGGCGCGCGGCCGGTTCAGAGCGGTTCGGTCCATGGTTCCCCGTCCACGCGGAAGTCCCCCGCGCCTCGTCTCGTTGCAGGCGTTCGCTGCCCACCCTAGGCACGCGTTCGGTGTGATCCGGGCATTCGCGTCGCGCGTGGCGCGAACGCCGGACGGGGCTCTTGCATGGAACGTCAGCGGCGTCGGCGGGCGGAAATCCGCGGGTCGAGGCATCCGTTCGCCCTCGTTTTGGAATCTCGTCTCGTTACCCGTATGCTTTTCTCTCGGTGGTTCTGCCAGGCAAGAACCTCCGGCCCCATCGTTTAGCGGCCTAGGACACCGCCCTTTCACGGCGGCAGCACGGGTTCGAATCCCGTTGGGGTCACGCCGAACGGTGAGTACAATTGAATAGCTTCTTTACGAGGCCCTGTGGCGCAGTTGGTTAGCGTGCCGCCCTGTCACGGCGGAGGTCGCGGGTTCAAGTCCCGTCAGGGTCGCTCAGGCGACAAGCCCTTTCCCTTGGTTGAGAGAAGGGGCTTTCTCCTTATCGAGGCATCTTCTCGTGCAGTTCTGCGAAGCGGATGCCCCGGGCTCTGTAGCTCAGTTGGTAGAGCGTTCGACTGAAAATCGAAAGGTCACCGGATCGATGCCGGTCGGAGCCACAGTCAAAACCCCCGGTTTACCGGGGGTTTTCTCGTTCTACCAGCTTCGGAACGCGACCGCGCCGATCGTGGTCTCGCACGCACGGCCGCTCAGTCGCGGGAAGCGCTCTGCGGTCTTTCGGTATCCTCCGACCTGCGGCGCAGGTTGACGCTTCCAGAGCCCCCCTTCTTCGAAGGGAACCCACGCACACGGACCTCGCCCCCGACGGGACTGAGCTGTGGATGACTGGAACGGATACCTCCGCCGACAACACCACGAAAACCCGTCGCAGATTGAATCACCGAGTCTGCCAGCGACTAGGTTCGAGCCGTGAATACGCCGAACGATCTGAGGATTGAAGTCAACGAGCTCCGCCGGATCGCGACGCGACTTTTCGACGCTCTCGAAGAGTCGGAAGGCGATGCGGTCGACTTAGCAGCGGACTACTTCTACTCCGTTCCGATCCCGGAGTTGTACGACGTGTCAGGTGACGTGCCACAACTCACGATCGGCCAGCTAACCGAATCCTGGTCGAACCTTCGAACCGCCAACGACTCATCGATCCCGTGGGAGTTCGTTTGGTTCGGCGATGTCCTGAAAGCGATCGGCCATCGATTCTCGGTGTGATTCGTCTACGTGCGGATGGGCCAGGACGGCACACCCAGGCCGCTGCTTGTAGCGCAGAGATCCTGCATGGGTGAGCACGTTCCGCGGTTGCGCGCCAGCCTTTGCACTTCCGGGCTCGGCTGGATGGACACGGGAACCTGTCCTGCGCCGGCCCGACTCCAACGGGCTGCCACGCTTCACAAGGTTGTTGCCCGACGGACAGGGCGGGACTTCGGCGACGCGTTGTCAGCCTAACGAGAACGGACGGCCTTGGCAGGTGGGGCGGGCGGTGTGGATGAAGGAGGCGGTCGCCGGCGCCCGGCAGCATACGGTGCGGCTCCCGGCCGAATACGTCGCGGAGCACACCCATCTCGCCTACGCGTCGACCGCTTACGGAACGCAGGGCGCGACGGCATCCGCGGCGCATACGGTGATCACCGACTCGATGGCTGCGGCGAGCCTGTACGTGGGGATGACGCGTGGACGGAACGCCAACCGCCTGCACCTGGTCGCGGCCGACCTGGACGACGCGCGCGAGCAATTCGTGCTCGCGATGGAGCGCGACCGCGCCGATCGTGGGCTCGACAGCGCTGCGACGGCCGCACGCGAGTCCGTGCGAGGTCTCGTCCCGAGCGCATATCAAACGCGGAACCCTTGCCCTGCTCCGTTTGAACCTGATAGGCGCCGAGAACAGCAAGCGCCAGACCTCCGCCTCTGAACACTTGGTTGGTAACTGCCTGAGCGATAACTAGCCGCGCATGACCCGCTCGGAGCCGGAGGAGTCGATCGGGTAGAGGCCGTCGGGGGTGGGGCGCCAGAGATTCACTCGACTGGCTGCCCAGACCAGGGCACCCGCCGCGAGTACAGCACCGAGCAGCCCGAGTAAGTGCGCGCCGAGCGAGGCGAATCCTCGTTCGGGGAGGAGGAAGCCGTACGGCACCCACCCATCGGTCGCGCCGCGAACGAGAACGACGGTTACCCAGACGAGCGGGTAGACCACGATCAGCCAGAGCCGCCGCCAACGAAGCCGGGCGCGATCTGCAACGAGTATCCAATCCATGGTGACGATCAGGGGCAACACGATGTGAAGTACAGCGCTCACCCAGGCGGGAGCGCTTCCAGTTCCGGGTACAAGGGTGTTGTAGACGACTCCCACGACAACCAGGTAGGCCGTCGCCATCGCCCGCAGCAGATTGAGCCACCCGGGAATGGCACGCCTGCTCACCCTGAACGATCCGCTGACGATCAGCACGACACACACGAGGAGCGTCGTCTGGTTCGTGAAGTAGCCGAAATAGTCGAGCGGGTTGCTGTCTCCAACCGCGATGCGGAGCGCATAGGCGTAGCCGAGCACGACGAAACCCAGCGCAGCCACGGTGATCCGTGCCGGCCCGATCACAGACGCGAACGCGCGAAGCGCAAGACGCGACCTCATGCCGTCACTCTCTAGGTCAGCCACGCCCCACCGACCGGTCGGACGAGCAGCCAGCTCACAGGGAGAGTGACCAGCAGCATAAGAACGGCGCCTGTCAGTGTCACGACCAGGACGTTGAGGCGTGCCTGTCGAGCGAGCATTCCAGCGACGATCGTGCATCCGGTGAGGACAATCACTCCAAACGTCCCGGCGAGCTCCGCCTGAAGCATCGCTTCGCGGACGTGCCCCTGTGACGTCGGGTCTGAATTGCCGGCGTAGGTGCACGCAACGGCGATTCCCTCGATTGTGAACGCGAGCGGGAGCAGCAACAACGCCGCACCGATGCCGTACGTCAGAGCGAGCCGCCCCACGTGGAGATGGCTGACGGCCGGTCGAGGCCTGTTCTCCGCCATCGGTGAATCAATCTTGATCACGTCACGAACCTATCGGCCCGGAATCCCGCGGCAGCGTTTACGTGCGAACCCAAGTCGCTGAGTGGATCGTGCCGCGGACGTCCGAGTACCGGCCAACTTGCGAGGCGCGCTCTTGGCTGCCCACGGGGGCGTAGTTCAGCCATGTCATCCGCCTGGTGCGCTGGTGAAACTGAATGAGGCGCTGTCGCCGTCGAGTGAGGTGACAGTGACGGTATACGTGTTGTCTTCCTTGCAGTACACAACGAACGCATCCGTGGTGCTCGCGCCCGGCTCGACGACCGAGGGGAATTCTCCGATCGTGTACCCACTGACCTCCTTGGCGTCGGAGCCGTCGTTGAATGGAAGATCCCACTCGGTCCAACTTGAGCCGTCGAAGACGGCAATGTCGTCCTCGTCAAAATCGACAGGCCTTGTGCTGATGTTCTCGACTCTCACTCCGACTCCGCAGTAGCCGTCGAGGGACCACCTGATCTGATCAGCTGAGATCCGCAGGTTGGCTGTCTCGACTTCGGCGGGCGGTGTCTTCAGCTCGAGGAGGCTGCACCCCGTCAGCAGTCCCATGGAAACGAGCCCACCCAGCAAGGCCCCATTTGTTCGGGCGGCTAGTGGAAACCTTCGCGACATGGCCAGAGCGTATGCGATTTCCCGAAGTCGATGTTGAGCACATCAATCATGCGTGTCCAGAGAGGGACTCCGGTGAGGCGGATGGTTACCCGACAACGACGACGTATGCGTCGTGGGTTGCGGCCCAGTCGCTGGCCGCCGCGACCATCGCGTCTTTGTCGCTGTTGCCTACGAACTCCGCCCCGCCGGATTCGTCGAGGGAGGAGATCGTGTTCCAGACGCCGAGGTCCTGGTAGACGATGACGACGGGGCGACCGATCTGGTCCGCGTACGTGCTCGCCACCTCGAGGATACTTCTCCGGCCCGCCATGGGCGCGAACTCATCAACGGTCTGTGTTTGCGCCGCGCCGGGCACCGCGTCGGCGACGATCTGGTCGATGATCAGCTGCGGCAGGGGCCGCCCGGGCGTCAGCACGACGACGGTGCCATCGTGAAGGATGATGTCGCGAGGGGCGTGCCTCGCGAGCACTTGCTTCTCGAACTCGGAGAGCTCACCGTCCCCGTCTGCATCCCCCTTAATCGGCGCCGGATTCGCCGCGGCGGTCGCCTTCGGCGCCGTCTCGGCGCCGGCCAAGAACAAGGCGTCCGCAGCGGTACAGCCTGAAAGCACGGGCAGCACCAGCACCGCAGTGAGGGCGACACCGCAAATCCGGGTCGTCATCATGCGGCGAATCTATCGCCCGCGGCCAACTCTGCAAGCCGTGCGGCCGACAGCAATCGCGACACCCAGCCGCAGGCAAGGGTCGTCAGGCAGTGAACACGTTAGGCCAACCACGAGCATCATGCCGATCGCGACCGCCATGATGGGGTGATCGGAGTGATGCTCAGCGCCGGCTGCGAGGCGGGCGCGTAGAGGCCCCTACTCGGCGAATCTTGTACTCGTGCCTTGACACAAGTTGTGTTAGACATGTGGCACAACATCCGCCGTGATCGGAGTCTCATGCCGTACGACAAGATCGCCTCCATTGCCCCGCTCGATCTCATCGCCGCCGCGTTCTCGACGCCGTTGTTCTCGCTCGCCGTCGCTGCGGTCATCGCTGCGACTCTGCTCATCGTTTCCCGAATCCGCCGCGACCGCCAGACCGATCCACCGATCGCCTCGTCCGCGCTGGAGTCCGTCACCAAGCACTACCGACCAGAGCAGATTGCGGTTGGGGTCGGCGCGATCTCCGTGATCGCCGCCTTCACAATCGAGAACGTCGTGCGCGGGTACATGATGAATCTGGTCGACATCGTCGAGTGGTGGCAGTACGCGACACCGGTGTTCGCCGCGGCCGTCTGCCTCACGGCGGTGCTCGTCGTGATCTTGTTCCGAGGCTCAGTTCCACCGGAGCGCCCGGTCTTACCCATCGCGCGTCGCACGTGGACGAGCTTCAGTTCGAGAGGCGCTCTCCTCGGCGCGGGAGTGACACTCGCAGTTCTGCTCACCACGACGATCGCGGCGGGTCTGGCGTCATCCTCGGATGAGCGTGGTCGCTACATCTACCTTGAGATCGCCGTGCCGAACGTACCGATCGACCCACTGTGGCCATGGTTCTACGGTTGGTCGTTCGGCGTTCCTGTCCTCGTCTGCCTCGCTGCACTGGCCTTGGCGACCTGGGCGACGCTACGAGCAAACGCGACCCGGCCATTCCGGCGCCCGGAAACCGTGACTGCCGAGCGGGCGACCCGCGCTCAGATCGCCTCCGGGGTCGCACTCATCGCGACTGGAGGGATGCTGCTCGCCCTCGCAGGGGCTTGGCGGTTCATCGGCCGTTCGGGCACGATCTCTCAACTGATCGTCGGTGGTGACCAGCGGGACCACACCTATGAGCTGTCCTGGCGATACGCCGAGTTCGCCGCCGCGGGCGGATTCCTGGCACCGGCCCTCGAGATCACCGCCTTCGTGCTGCTTCTGGTGGTCGCAAGCCGGCTGGGACGCGCGAGCTCCAGTCATTCGACGGTCGAGACCACTCAGCAGACCCCCGACCCCCAGGTCGTGCGATGAGCGCCCAGCCCATCACACCCCCGACCGAAGAGGCGAGCCCCGCGCTCGGCATCTACCGCCAGTTCCGCGGCCTCATCGTTTCGGGACAACTCGGAGCGGGCGAACGACTCCCCACGGTTCGCCAGACCGCCAGTGACCTCAGCGTCGCACCGGGCACCGCAGCCAGGGCGTACAAGATGCTCGAACGCGACGGACTCGTCGTCACCCGCACCGCCGCAGGGACCCGCGTCGCTGCGCAAGCGGCGGTGCTCCCCGGCAACGTCGTACGACGCATCCGCGAACTCATCGCCGAAGCCGACGCCGCCCACGCGAACCCTGACGACGTCATCGACGTGCTTCGCCTCGCATGGCAGCCGAGTCTCACGTCGCCCGAAACTTCGAACTCACAAGTTCCGCCGAATGGAAGCTGGACACACTGATGAACGCCCAACCTGTCGATCCTGCAGCGATCAGCCTGCCGCCCACACAACCGCTCGACGTTACCGCCTACCTCCCGAAGCCCACCGACGAGCCGCCTGACTGACGCAACCATGGGTT
The DNA here is from genome assembly GCF_022811705.1 of Agromyces larvae. Lineage (NCBI taxonomy): Bacteria > Bacillati > Actinomycetota > Actinomycetes > Micrococcales > Microbacteriaceae > Agromyces > Agromyces larvae. Next base: position 2,257,612 of record NZ_CP094528.1, read on the forward strand.
GGTCGATGAGACTCGACGATCGCCGCCACGGCCCCGGTCTTGCGCAGAATGGCTCCTGAAGGGCGGAACTGGCGTCCTCGCCCGGGTCGCCTCGGGCCGATGCACCACGGACGTCGACCTGTTCCGAGCGAACTACACGCTCGACGGCGCCTTCGCAGAACTGATCCGCCTCGCCGCCATCGGCCTCGGCGACTGCTTCCGATTCGTCTACACGAGGCACCGGGCGGTCGTCGGCGGTGATCAGCAGACCTACACCGAGGGATGCGGCGTCGACGTCGACGTCGACATCGGTGCCGACCGCAAGGAACCGCTGCACGTCGACCTCGTCGCCGGCGTTATCGTGACGGACGAGGTGACGGTCGCGGCGCCGGCCAATCGCCGCGACCTGCCGCGGCTCCCGAGCAACGACTACCGTTTCTACTCCGTCGTCGACCAGAGCAACGACACCCCACCGCAGGCGGGGGTCGTCCCGCAGCGCGCTTGGAGGATGGGATCCGACGGGCGGGCCGGCGGCCGGTACGATTCACGCAACCTGTCGAGGAGGACGCTTGAAGAACATTTCCGTCGTCGGAACCGTGATTGTCGTATGCGGTCTCGCCGCGCTGTTCACCGGTTGCGCCCCCAGTGATTCGGTGGCCTCGGGCCCCCCGCCGGCCACCACCCCGGCAGGGATACCGGACCCGGTCGCGGGCTCGTCCGATGCTGACGCAGATGCATGCGCTCAGCTCACCGCTCCGATCTCCCTGGTTCAGAATGCGCAGCTGGCTCCTGACGGCGCCATGGACAAGGTCACGGCGCGTGGGTTGTACTTCACGGCGGGTTGGGAGTTCGCTCGGATCGGGAAGAGCATGACGGATTCCGTCCTCAGCACGCCCATCACCTCTCTTGAGCAGGCTTCCAACGCGATGAATATCGACATGCACGCCACTGACGACCCGTCGAAGTGGGCGGACAACCTCGACAAGCTGGATGCTGCGGTCCAGGAGGTCAACGCATTCTGCAGGAACCTCGACGAGAACTGGGGAACGCTCGGCTGGTACGGAGGATAACCATCCTGTGCGCGGCGAGCGGAACCGGTCGGGACGGAGATAGCTGCCGCGTGCGCAAGCGGCCGCATCACTCACTGAGCAGGGAAAATGCAATGACCTCTGCTTAACTCACGCTAACGCGTTAGAATTGCAGCATGAAGTCACGCGAGGCGCTCCGAGTGCTCGCCGAAGTGACGGAGTCCCAGTGGGGACTGGTCACGTCGGCGCAGGCGCTCGCGCGCGGCGTGAGCCATATGAACCTCGCCCGCCTGGCTGACGCAGGCGACCTCATTCGACTGGCCCATGGCGTGTATCGGGATGCCGGCGCGCCCGGCCCCGAGCATGAGGAACTGCACGCAGCCTGGCTCGCGACCGAGCCGAAACGGCTCGCCTGGGAGCGACTGTCGGATCGCACACCGAGCGCCGTCGTCTCTGGCGAATCGGCCGCACGTCTGCACCGCATCGGCGACCTGCGGGCCATGCGCAGTGAACTCACGACGGCAACTCGGCGGCAGACACGTCATGCCGACATCCGCTACCGAACACGCGAGCTTCCCATCGAAGACGTCACTGTGCGCGAGGGCCTGCCGGTCACGACCCGCGAACGCACGATTGCCGACCTCGTCGAAGCCCGCGAAGATCTCAGCAACGTCGGCAATGTGCTCCGCGATGCCGTCAATCAATCCGAGCTAGACACCGACCGGCTCATCGAACTGCTCGCGCCACTCGCCGCGCGGAACGGCTATCGCAAGGGCAACGGGACAGCGCTCCTCGCCGAGCTCTATCGAATTGCTGGAATCGATCGTGACAGTGTCATCGAGCAGATCGACGCCGTGCCTGAGCTCAGCACTCGCGTCATGGTGAAGAATCTGGAGCGACTCGCAAACCTCGACGTTTCCATGTTCCGGGATCCGGCGAACGTACAGCTGGCGATGACGCTGCAACCGGTCTTCGAAAAACTCATCGCCAAGTCGGAGGAGTTACGCCACGCGCTGGAATCCGTGAGTCCGAACGAAGATGAAGCCTCAGCTCTTGGTGACGGCCCAACCCTCGCAGAGATCCGCGAGATCGCGAATGTCATGGAGTCAACAGATTGGGCCGAACTCGCCAGCGCCCTGCGCCTCGCCCGAGCAGCCCAGGAGACCGAGCCCTCATGACCGAACCCGAGAAGTACGGCAGCCCCGCCGCCGTCGAGTCCGCGATCAACGCAGCGGCCCGCAAGGCCAGCGCAGCCGACCCGTCGCTCACTGTGCAGGAACGTGTTCGGCTCGAGTACTTCAACCGCTTCCTGAGCCGGATTTTCTCCGAGCCAGACAACCCCGGGTGGATGCTCAAGGGCGGCACGAGCATGCTTGCCCGGGTGCCCTCCGCACGCACGACGATCGACGTCGATCTCTTCCGCGCGAACCGTTCGATCGACGCGGCTCTGGATGACCTCCGCCGGCTCGCGGCCGTCGACCTTGGCGACTACTTCCGATTCGAGTACCTCGATCACACCAGCGCTGTCGGCGGCGGCCAGCAAACCTATACCGAGGGGTACGGAGTCCGCTTCGACGTGTACATCGGCATCAAGCGGAAGGATCCGCTGCACGTCGACCTGGTCGTCAACGTCCTCACCACCGACGATGCCGATGTCGCTTCCCCCGCGAACGCCCTCGATCTCCCGAAGCTTCCGAGCCACCCCTACCGCCTCTACCCGGTCGTCGACCAGATCGCCGACAAGGTATGCGCGACCCTTGTACGGTACAACGGCCACCCGTCCAGCCGCGAGAAGGATCTCGTCGACCTCGTCGTGCTCGCCGTCACCCAAGACGTCGACGCAGTCAAACTGCGGCGGGCACTCGAAGTTGAGGCGCGCAACCGGTCGCTGGTACTCCCCGCCGCGTTCACGGTCCCGGCGACTTGGGGTTCCCGCTACGCCAAACTCGCCGCACCTCTCCCTGCATGCAGCGACTTCCGCTCGGTCGACGCCGCGCTCGAACTAGTGCATATCTTCATCGACCCCGTACTTCGGGGCGAAGCATCCGTCCTCACGTGGTCGCCGAAACTGCTCGCCTGGAGATGAGCGTCCGCGCGGGGTTGCCGGACGCGAGTAACCCGCCGCTCGCGGCGGTCAAGCGAGCGGCTCCGATGTCCCACCCGGAAGAAGCAAGGTAAGCAGATCAGCCGATCTTGGGCCATTTGGGCCATTAATGGCGCAAACGTAACTGAAACCAACTGTGACGATTTCGCGGAATCCCTGATCAGCGCGATATCACAACCATAGGAACAGTGCCGAAAACCGCCCCAGGCACCGGATCGACGCCCGTCGGAGCCATGGATTCTTCCGAGCCCACCCCAGCGCGATGTCCACTAATTTGAACATGTGAGTACACTGTTCAGTTAATTGGATGCCTGCCAGAGCGAGGTGAGGTGAGTTGGATGAGCGTGTTCACGATCCGCGACGCCGTTGCGCGGATGCCGTACAGCAAATCGGAGTTGGCGCGTCGAGCTCACGTTTCGCGCACCACTGCACTCTCAGTGTCCGCAAACCAGTCACGCGCGCGGGTCGACACGCTCCGCGAGCTGGCACTCGCCCTCGGCTACGACATCTCCATCGAGCTCGATCGCGCAAGCGACCCACTGGCGGCGGCGGCAGCACGCGTCATGCTCGGGGAGACGGCTCTCCGCGAGATCCTCGAGGTTCGTGAACTCGACGCTTGGATCGCGCGACTGGAGCGCTACGTGGGGGTCGATGGCGCATCGGGTGAAGGCCTGGACACGCTTGCTGTCATCACCGAAGCAGCTCGCGTGTCGGGCGCTCATCACCGCGAGGGCGCGGTCATGTTCAGCGGCCGCAACGACGCCGACCGGCTGGTTTCGGCCGGTCGCTCGTCAGGCGCACGATGGGTGCTCTCGGGCTCTGCTTCGCTCGAGGCGCTCGGAGCCGACCCGGGCAAGACCGTCGTATTCTGGGCCGAGGACGCGAAGCACGTCGCGGAGTTGCTTACAGCCACACACCGCCAGGTCAAGATCCACGCGGCCGCCGACGTGATCGTGGCGCCCGCCCATCCGAGCGTGTTCGCGGGCTCGACGACGATCGAGGACGTGAACCTCGTGTCCCCGATGCAGGGGATCATCGACGCAGTCGCGATCGGCGGCATCGACCGCGAAATCGCCGAACAACTCGCAGGGAGTTGGTGAACGATGAACGCCGCAACGGATGAGCCGCGCGGCAGCGGCCCCGCATACGTACGGCGGCCTGCCGGTCGCGCACGAACTGGGTGGCCGGCGACTCAGAGCGGCACGTTTCCAGGCGACGAGCTCACGCGCGCCGAGAAGCTCGACCTGCTCGGCATCGACTGGGACTGGTCGGGCATCGACACGTCCGTGATCGGCGGGAGCGAAGGCGAACTTGCGGTCGAGCGATCGCTCGCGCGCTTCCGGGCCAACCTGGCGGTCATCGTCTGGGATGCCGCGCGGCTCGAGGGCAACACCTTCACGCTCCCCGAGGTGCAGACCCTCCTCGACGGCGTCACCGTCGAGGGCAAGAAGATCGAGGAGCAGCAGCAGGTGCTCGCTCTGAACGAGGCCTACAACGAGCTCGACCGCTTGATGCGGGCCGGCGAGTTCAGGGTGACCAAGGATGTCTCGGACAAGCTGCACGGGCTCGTCGCACGTCACGAAGCGATCGAGTCGGGACGTTTCCGCGGCGAGGGATTGGTGGACGGCGGCGGGTCGGTGCGGTTGTCGACCGGCGGTGTGGTCGACGGGCGGGCGCACGGTGATGGTGTGTGCGTGCTCGTCGAAGCGTTCAACGACCTGACGGACTACCTCGACGGCGTGAGCGACCCGCGTCAGAAGGCGCTGCTCTACGCCGCCTCGGCGACGCGGCACCAGTTCTACTTCGACGGCAACAAGCGCACCGCGAAGCTCATGGCGTCGGGAGTGCTCATGTCGGCGGGTTTCGACGCGATCTCGGTGCCGTACAGCCGGCTCTACGAGCAGAACGTCTCCCTCGACCGTCTCTTCTCGACCAACGACGCGACGGGCTACATGAACCTGCTCGCGGACTGCGCGCGGTGACGTCAAACGGAGCACGTGACGCTCGCGCACCCACTCGAACCCGGGGAAGCCCGGGCTCGCCTGATGCCGCGAGGTGACGACCGTCGCCAGGTCGCTCAACTCCGCGGGCATCGCATCGCCGTGGGTGGCCCCGAGGGCTTCGAGCTCCGCGCCGGTCAGCGCATCGGCCGGATCGACCTCGACGACATGGGGCACCTCCTGATCGGGGCCCGTCTGCGGACCGGATGCGCAGGCCGTCAACGCGGCGACACCGATCGTAGCCGCGACGACGGCCGCACGGTTGAGCCGTCGTCTGGTCGCCATGGCGCGATGCTCTCCGACGTGAGGTCCGAGCGAGGACTCCTCGACAGCACCGCCATCCACCGGCATGATCGAGCGCATGGTGTCGACCACCGCACCGGCCGCGGGCGGCCAGCCCGCCCCGACCGCCGCCGACGTGCGGCGGCAGCTCGAGGCATCCGCGTCGCTCGCCGAGCGCGAGAAGACGATGAAGCGCATGACGGATGCCGCGACTCCCGTGCTGGGCGTGCGCATGGGCACGGTGTTCGCCATCGCGAAGGCGAACGTCGGGATGCCGCTCGCCGAGGTCGACCGGATGCTCGACGACGACACGTACGAGGTGCGCGTCGCAGCGGTGAGCATCCTCGACTTCACAGCTCGGCAGCGGCGCACGACCGACGCCGACCGGCGGGCGATGTTCGAGCTGTGGATGCGGCGGCTCGACCGCCTCGACACGTGGGATCTCATCGACCGCGCGGCACCGCGCGTGATCGGCTGGTATCTGCTCGACAAGCCCCGCGACATCCTGTTCGAGCTCGCGCGTGACGAGGAGTGGTGGCACCGCCGCACCGCGATCACGGCCGCGTTCTGGATCATCCGCGCCGGCGACCTCGACGACCCGCTCGCGCTCTGCGAATTGCTCGCGGCCGACGCGGTGCACTTCGTGCAGACGAACGTGGGCGTCGCGCTGCGCGAGATCGGGCGGGTCGACCGGGTGCGGCTCGAGGAGTTCCTCGCCCGGCGAGGCGACGACCTCAGCGCGCACGCGCGGCGCACGGCGCGGTCGGCGCTCGGCTGAGGCATCCGGCCGCGAACCGCGCCGCCGCGAACCGCCCGTCAGTGCGCGTCGTCCATGCCCGTGACGTGCACCGAGCGGCCGTGGCATCCGGCCTGCTGCCAGTCGTAGTCCTCGCCGAGCGGTCGGTCGGCGGGCCCGTCGAGCGCTTCGGCGTAGGCCGGGTCGCTGTAGTCGTTCAGGTTCTCGCCCCAATCGCCCTCGACGCGCATCCAATACGGCGTGAATCGATAGCCGAAGCCCTTCTCGACCATGCAGTCGCCGTCGAGTTCAGCCTGTTTCAGCCAGATCTTCGCGTGGTCGATCTCGGCTTGCGTCCAGTCGGCGGGCAACGGAATGAGCGAGACGTCGGTCGTCTCGTCGTAGATGGGCGAACCGGCCGCGTTCAGGGCGACAGCGCCGGGCGGCAGCACCGGGTCGGCGCCCACCTCGCCCGCGGGTTCGGCGGCGCCGGCCCCCACGTCGGTTCCGAAGGTCGGTTCGACACCATCGGATGCCTCGGGCTCGGCGCTCGGAGCATCCGTCGCTGTGGACTCGGCGACCACCCGCTCGGCCGGCGGTTCGAGGCTCGCGATCGAGGCCGCAGCCGACGCGGCGAGCGTGACACCCGCGCCGAGCGCGACGGCGACGCCGACGGCCCCGGCGATGAGCGCGACGCGCGGTGCGCGCGACGGGCGGGCGTCGCGCCGGCGCTCGTCGTCGAGGAGATCCTGGAGGTCGGGCATGGCGGTCCTTTCGTCGGGCGGTGCGGCGAGCAGTTCGGCGAGCGGTGCGATCAGACGGTGACGGATGCCTCGGGGCGCCGCGGGCGCGACGACCACCACCAGTTGACGGCGGCCGTGACGCAGAGCACGGCGAGGCCGCCGCCGAGCACGTACGCGGCGGGTTCCCACCACGGGACGCGGTTGACGACAACGACCATCAAGGCGCTGATCCAGTACAGCGCCTGCCCGACGGCCGAGGGCAGCAGTGCGGCGGGCACGGCCAGCACGAGCGCGCCGAATGCGCGGCTGCGGCGGCGCAGCACCAGCAGTGTGGCGAGCGCGGCGACGGCGGCGAGGCCGATCACGGTCACCACGTCGGAGGGCACGTACCCGATGTCGCCGATCGCGAGCGCGCGCACGATGCGGAAGACGAGGAAGACGCCGGATCCGGCGAGCACCACGCCGACGGCGAGCACGGCCGACAGCAGCGCACCGTTCGTGCGGAGCGCGAAGCGGCGGTCCGGCTCCGACTGTCGCACCTGCCGGTGCCGCCAGGCGAGGTCGGCCGGCATGCCGAGGAGGCGGCGCCGGCGCACCTGCCGGGCGAGCGCCGCGGGCGAGAGCCCCTCCTCGGCGGCCCAGACGGCGTGCTCGTGCAGGTCGCTCGCGATCTCGTCCTGCCGGTCGGCGGCGACGCGCGCGTCGAGGCCCCGCGTGTAGGTCAGCGTCCAGCGCAGCACCCCGCGGGCGGCGCGGTGGAACTGCGGGCTGCGTTCGGGCGATCTCCCGAGGCCGGATGCCGCGGGGCGACGGGAGCCCGAGGCATCCGTGCTGCCCGAGGCATCCGGTCGCTTGGCCGTCGCCGTCGCCTTCGTGACCGGCACCACCGGTGTCGCCGCGCTCATGCGAGCCCCAGCCGGGGGGCGGCCGCCGCGGCGGCGCCGGCCCGCTGGGCGCGGGCGACGCGCGCGCCTTCGGCGGTCACGCGGTAGAGGCGCCGCCGTGGCCGGCCCTCGGCGGCGGCGCGCTCCACGGGCTCCCACTCCGACTCGAGCAGGCCCGCGTCGGCCATGCGCGAGAGCGCTTTGTACAGGGTGCCGTGCGCGGTGAGGGCGGAGCCGTCGCCGTCGGCGAGTTCGCGGGCGAGCCCGAAGCCGTGGAAGGCACCGCCGGCGGCTTGCAGCCGCACGCCGGCTTCGAGGATGTCGAGCTCGAGTGGGAGCAGCACTCCCGGTCGTCTGCGTGGCATGGATGAACTATAGGAAGATATCTTCCTATAGTTCAAGAGGCGATCGGATGCTCCGACTCGGCCGCGTCCGCTCAGCCCGCGTCGGCCCCGGTCGCCGCGGGTCGATCGGGATGATTCGACCACTGCGACCACGAGCCCGGGTACAGCGCCGGCTCGAACCCGGCCAGCTCGAGCCCGACCGCCGCGGCCGCCGCGTTCACGCCCGACCCGCAGTACACGCCGACCGGGGCATCCGGCCGCACGCCGAGCGCGTCGAACGCGGCGCGCAGGTCGTCGCCCGCGCGGAACCGCCCCGCCTCGTCGAGCATCGACGCCGCCGGTGCGTTCAGCGCACCCGGAATGTGCCCGGCGCGCGGATCGACGGGCTCGACCTCACCGCGGTACCGCTCGGGTGCGCGCGCGTCGAGCAGCGTCGCCCGTCGCGCGTGCTCGGCTGCCTCGTCCATCGAGAGCGTCGGCAGCGCCCCGTACGCGAGCACGACGTCCCCGGGCTCGGGCGCCGGCGGCGCACCCGCCTCGAGCGGCAGTCCCGCCGCCGCCCAGCCGGCGAGCGCGCCGTCGAGCAACCGCACCTCGGCCACGCCCGCGAAGCGCAGCAGCCACCACGCCCGCGCCGCCGACAGGTTCGACAGGTCGTCGGAGACGACGACCGGCTGGCCTTCGTGCAACCCCCACCGCCGAGCGGCCCGCTGCAGATCGCCGATCGCGGGCAGCGGATGCCGGCCGTCGGTCGGCTCGCCGTGACGCGCCAGTTCGTGATCGAGGTCGACGTAGACCGCACCCGGCACATGACCTTCGAGGTAGGCCGGGCGCCCGTCGGGCCGGTCGAGCCGCCACCGCACGTCCAGCACCACGGGCGGAGTCGGCGATGCGAGCAGCGCCGCGAGATCGCGGGGCTCGACGAGCACGGAGGAACGTTCGGGGCGGGGCATGGCCCGACCCTACCTCGCAAGCGAGCCGGCCGAACCGGTGCCTACAGCTCGACGACCGTCATGCCCGAGCCCTGCGCGCCCGCGGTGCCCATCTTGGCCAGCGCCTCGGGCACGTCGTCGAGGCGGATCGTGCGCCCGACGAGCTCGATCGGCCGGAACGCCTCGCTCGCCACAGCGCCCAGCATGTCGGGGTACTCGTGCGCAGCCATGCCGTGGCTGCCGAGCAGTTCAAGTTCGCCCGCGATCACGGCGTCCATCGGCATCGGCGCCGACGCGGCATCCCCCACCATGAGCCCGATCTGCACGTGGCGACCGCGCTTGCGCAGGCTGCGCACGCTCGCGAGCGACGTCTCGGGGCTGCCGTACGCGTCGATCGACAGCTCGACGCCGCCCTCGCTGATCTCGCGCACCCGCTGGGCGGCGCCCTCGCCGCCCTCCACCGGGATCGCGCCGAGCTTCTCGACGAGCGCCAGCGCGGCCGGCGAGACATCCACCCCGTAGGTCTCGACGCCGGCCGCGACGGCGATCATGATCGCCGAGAGGCCGACCCCGCCGCATCCGTGCACCGCGATGCGCTCGCCGGGCTGGAGCCGGCCGCGCGTGACGACCGCGCGATACGCCGTCGCGAACCTGCAGCCGAGCGACGCGGCCTCGACGAAACCGAGCGCGTCGGGCAGGCGGATGAGGTTCAGCTCGGCCTCGTGCACGATGACCTCTTCGGCGAACGAGCCCCAGTACGTGAACCCCGGCTGCTGCTGCTGGTCGCAGACCTGCTCGTTGCCGCTCAGGCACTCGGGGCAGCGGCCGCAGGCGCTGATGAACGGCGCGGTGACGCGGTCGCCGACGGCCCAGCCGCTGTCGGGCGACACCTCGGCGCCGAGCTCGAGGATCTCGCCGGCGAACTCGTGCCCCGGCACGTGCGGCAACCGCACCGTGTCGTCGTGGCCCATCCAGGCGTGCCAGTCGCTTCGGCAGAGACCGGTGGCGCGGACGCGCACGATCGCGCCGCGCGGCGGGCACGCGGGTCGATCGACCTCCACGACCTCGGGTTCTGAACCGAACTCGGTGTAGCGGACCGCGCGCATGCTCCTCCTCGTTCTACGCCCCAAGCGAGTATGCCGCGCCGGGCGCCCCGGCGCGCAATCCGCGCCGCCGCGTCCCCATCCCGCCCGGCCGGGCTCGGCCGGGCTCGGCTCGCCCGATGACCTGTACGCAATTCAGGCCGGGAGGTGTGTCGCGCCTGCGACACGCCGAGCGAACCCGCGACACGCCGTGCGCGCTCCTGAATTGCGTACAGGTCGGCGGGCCTGGGCGGGGGCGGAGGCGCGGCGGGGCCGGGGGCGGCTCAGGCGCGGCGGGGGAGGCGCGCGCGCTCGGGCTCGGCGATCTCGGACGCGGTGCCGAACCGGCGGCGATGCCAGAACCCGAGCGCCTCGAGCGCGATGATCGCGATCGGCACGACGATCGCCATGTCGATGACGGTGTCGATGTCGGGCAGCTCGAGCGCGAGGAACTCGATGGCGATCGGCACGATGAGCACGAGCACGAGCCCCGCGACCATCGCGGCGACGACGGCCGCTTTGATCCAGGTGAACGGCCGCGACAGCACGACCAGGATCCACAGCCCGATGCATGCGAGGGTCACCATCGACGCGGTCTGCACCTGCGACTCCGAGGCGTCGATCGCCCGCGCGTGCCCCGACACGTACGCGATGGACAGCGCCACGACGAGACCGGCGGGGATCGCGAACGACAGCGAGCGCTGCAGGAAGCCGGGGATGTACCGCCGGGTGTTCGGCAGCAGCGCGAGCAGGAACGCGGGGATGCCGATGGTCAGCCCGTCGGTGATCGAGAGCTGGCGCGGCAGCAGCGGGAACGGCCAGAGCAGGATCCCGAACAGCAGCGACATGGCGACCGCGTACGACGTCTTCGAGAGGAACAGCATCGACACGCGCTCGATGTTCGCGATGACCCGGCGGCCCTCGGCGACGACGCCGGGCATATGCGAGAACTTCGAGTCGAGCAGCACGATGCGCGACACCGCCTTGGTCGCGGCCGAGCCCGACTCCATGGCGATGCCCATGTCGGCGTCTTTGATGGCGAGCGCGTCGTTGACCCCGTCGCCGGTCATCGCGACGGTGTGCCCGTTCGACTTCAGCGCGCGCACCATCTCGCGTTTCTGCGACGGGGTGACCCGGCCGAAGACGTGGTGCTGTTCGAGCACCTCGGCGAGTTCGGCCACGTCGGTGGGCAGGGTGCGCGCGTCGTAGCCGTCGCCGGCGTCGATGCCGACCTCGCGAGCGACGGCGGCGACGGTGAGCGGGTTGTCGCCCGAGATGATCCGTACCGAGATGCCCTCCTTCGCGAAGTACGACATGGTCGCCTTCGCGTCGGGTCGCACGACTTCGCGGAAGGTCAGCAGGGCGACGGGTCGCAGGTCGGACGGCAGGCGGGCTTCGTCGGATGCCTCGGATGCCTCGGATGCCTCGCCGGGGGCGATCCCGGATGCCTCGGCGAGCGCGGCCTCGTCGACGACCACGCCCGGCGACCAGGCGAGCAGCAGGGTGCGCCGGCCGGTCGCGGCGAGCTCGGATGCCTGGGCGAGCGCCGGCTCGTCGGCCGGCGTGCGGCCGGCGAGCACGAACTCGGGTGCGCCGAGCACCCAGGTGCCCTGCGCGTGGCCGCGGAAGCTCGCGGCGCTCCACTTGCGCGCCGACGAGAACTCGATGCGCGAGACGGGCTCGAGGTGCGGCAGTTCGGTGAACTCGTCGGCGAGGCAGCGCGCGGTGGCGTTCGCGTCGGGCACCCGCCCGTTCCATGCGAGCACGTGCCGCCAGCCGTCGGGCTGGTCGTGGCCGATGGGGTGCGCAGCGTCGAAGCGGACCTCACCGCTCGTGATGGTGCCGGTCTTGTCGAGGCAGATCACGTCGACGCGGGCGAGCCCCTCGACGGCGGGCAGCTCCTGCACGAGCACGTTGTGCGCGCCGAGCTTCACCGCGCCGACGGCGAACGCGATGCTGGTCATCAGCACGAGCCCGAGCGGGATCATCGCGATCACGGCGGCGATCGACGCGGTGGCCGCTTCGTCCCAGGCTCCCGAGCGGAACGCCTCCTCCCAGCCGCCCGCGGCCTGCATGTTGGCGTTCACGACGATGAGCGCGATCGGGCCGATGCCCCAGGTGATCCACCGCAGGATGCGGTCGATCGAGCTGCGCAGTTCGGACTTCACGAGCGAGAACCGCTTGGCCTCGGCGGTGAGCTTCGCGGCGAACGCGTCGGCGCCGACCGCGGTGACGCGGGCGATGCCCTCGCCGCCGACCACGATCGAGCCCGACAGCAGCCGGTCGCCCGCGCCCTTGTCGATCGGCTCGGACTCGCCGGTGAGCAGCGACTCGTCGGCTTCGAGCCGCACGGCGTCGAGCACCTCGGCGTCGGCGGTGACCTGGTCGCCGCTGCGCACGATGAGCAGGTCGTCGAGCACGACGTCCTGCATGGGGATCTCGTCTTCGACGCCGTCGCGCCGCACGCGCGCCTTCGGCGCGTGCAGCAGGGCGAGCCGGTCGAGGGAGCGCTTGGCGCGGTACTCCTGGACGACGCCGATGATGGCGTTCGCGATCGCCGCGAATCCGAACAGCGCGTCCTGCCAGCGGCCGAGGAGGAAGAGGAACGCGAACGCGGTGATCACGATCGCGTTGAAGAGGGTGAGCACGTTCGCGCGGAGGATCGACCAGACGCTGCGGCTCGAAGCATCCGTCGAACGGTTCACGCGACCGTCGGCGACGCGCTCGGCGACCTCGGCCGCGCTGAGACCGGGCGCGTCGTCGATCGTCTGCGTCACCGTTCCCCCTCCGCGGTCGCTGCGTCGAGTGTCGCACAGATGCGTTCGGCGGTCGATTGTGGAACAATCCGTGGATGGGATACGTCGCCGCGGTGCTGCTCGCCGCGGTCTGCTTCGGCACGACCGGTACCGCGCAGGCGCTCGGCCCCGATGCCGACCCGGTCTCGATCGGGGCCGCACGGCTCGTGATCGGCGGCGGCACGCTCGGGTTGCTCGCCGCCGTCCAATGGTTCGCGCGACGGTCGGACCCGCCGCGACGGGTCGACGCGGCATCCGTCGCCGGAGCGCGCCGGACCCTGCCGACCTGGGCGTCGGTGCTGCTCGGCGCCGCGGGCATCGTCGCCTACCAGCCGGCCTTCTTCGCCGGCACCGCGGCGAACGGGGTCGCGATCGGCACCGTCGTCGCGCTCGGATCCGCACCGGTGATCACCGGTGCGCTCGACTGGCTCACCCGGCGCCGCTACCCGGGCAGCCGCTGGCTGGTCGCCACGGCGATCGCCACCGCCGGTGTGGCGCTGCTCGCCTTCGCCGACGGCGACCGCGGCGGCGACGCCTCCGCGCTCGGCCTGCTGGCCTCGCTCGGCGCGGGCGCCTCGTACGCGGTCTACACGCTCGCCGGCAAGGCGCTGATCGATCGCGGGTGGGGGTCGAACCAGAGCATGGGCGCGATGTTCGGCACGGCCGCGGCGGTCGGCGTGCCGATCCTGCTGCTGACGGATGCCTCATGGCTGACCACACCCGCGGGGCTCGCCATGGCGCTCTGGCTGGGGCTCGTGACCACGACACTCGCGTACGTCCTGTTCGGCGCCGGGCTCACGGGGCTCGTGCCTGCCACCGTGTCGACCCTCACCCTCGCCGAACCGCTGACCGCGGGCCTGCTCGGGGTGCTGCTGCTCGGCGAGCAGCTCACCGCCGGCGCCTGGGCGGGGCTCGCCGTGCTGGCCGCCGGCATCGTCGTGCTCGCCGTGCCCGCTGCAAGACGCGTTCCGGCGCCCGTGTCGGAGGCATCCCCTACCGTCGAGCCATGGACGTCATCCTGATTCCGGGCTTCTGGCTCGACGCCTCGTCGTGGAACCCCGTCACCCCGTTCGTCGAGGCCGCAGGCCACCGCGCGCACCCGGTCACCCTGCCGGGGCTCGAGTCGGCCGACGCCGACCGCTCGGGCATCGGCCTCGCCGATCACGTCGCCGCGGTCGTCGATCTCGTCGACCGGCTCGACGGCCCGGTCTCGCTCGTCGGCCACTCGGGCGGCGGGGCGATCGCGCACGGCGTGGTCGACGCTCGCCCCGACCGCATCGCGAAGGTGGTGTACGTCGACGCCGGTCCCCCGGCCGACGGCGACGCGATCAACGACGAGCTGCCCGTCGTCGACGGCGAGGTGCCGCTGCCCGACTGGTCGGTCTTCGAAGACGCCGATCTCGTCGACCTCGACGACGACCTGCGGGCCGAGTTCCGCGCGCGTGCCGTGCCCGAGCCGGCCGCCGTCACGAGCGACCCCATCCGGCTCGTCGACGAGCGGCGCTACGACGTGCCGGTCACGATCATCGCGTGCGAGTTCCCGAGCGCGTTGCTCGTCGAGGCGATCGCGGCGGGGCAGCACTGGGTGCGCGAGCTGGCGCGCATCCGGCAGGTCGAGTACGTCGACCTGCCCACCGGTCACTGGCCGCAGTTCACCAAGCCCGTGCAGCTCGGGCAGGCGATCGCGGCGGCACTGCCTGCGGCCGGCTGAGCGCTGCGGGCGCGGCGCTGCGCGGTTCGGGCTTCGAATACCAGTGGTCGACGCCTCGGGTGCAGGTGCACGTGCACGCGATCACGTCGTCGCCGTCGACCGCGCGGAAGAACTCGCGGTGCGGCACCGGGCGCTGCTGTCGTCGCATCGTTCGGGATCCCTCGTTCCGCGGGCCGGCCTCCGTGTCGGCCCGTCACGGTATGAGACGGCGAATCCGCGCGATCATGACGCGGCATCCCGAAATCCGCCGCGTGGGGAAGCGGCCGACGGGCGCCGGCGCGAAGGCGTCAGCCGGCGCGGACGCGTCAGGGGGCGCGGGCGCGTCAAGGGGGCGCGGACGCGTCAGGGGGCGCGGACGCGTCCAGCGGGCGCGGGCGCGTCCAGCGGGCGCGGACGCGTCAGCGGGCGCGCACCCGCGTCAGAGCGCGCCGGCCGACGGGCTGAACGTGTCGCAGGCTCCGGCTCCCTGGTCGTACCCCGTCTCGAACCACCGCATCCGCTGGTCGCTCGAGCCGTGCGTGAACGTGTGCGGCTGCACCTGCCCGCCCACCGCTGCCTGGATGCGATCGTCGCCCACGGCGGCAGCGGCGTCCAGCGCATCACGGTACTGCGCCGGCGTGATGGGCTGCAGGAACGGCTCGCCCGAGGCATCCGTCGTCGTGGAGGCCCCCGCCGCCCACGCACCGGCGAAGCAATCGGCCTGCAACTCCACCCGGACCGAGTTCGACGCCGGCCCGGTCTGCCCGTCGCGGGCCGCATCCAGAATGCCGGCGAGCTGCTGCACGTGGTGCCCCCACTCGTGGGCGACGACGTACATCTCGGCGAGCGGCCCGCCGCTCGATCCGAACCGGGTGCGCAGCTCGTCGAAGAACGACACGTCGAGGTAGATCGTCTCGTCGGGCGGGCAGTAGAACGGGCCCGTGGCCGCCGTCGCCGAGCCGCAGCCGGTCGAGGCCGACTGCTCGAACATCACCAGATCGGTCGGCGACCGGTACGCGATGCCGATGGCGGGCGCCTCATCGACCCAGAAGTCGTCGAGCGAGGCGGCCGCGCCCTGCATGCGGCACTCGACGTACTCGTTCGCGTCGGCCCCCGTGACGCAGTGCTCGAGCGATGATTCTTCGCCGCCGCCGCCCGCGCCGCCGTCGACACCGCCGCCGACGAACTGGGTGAGGTCGACGCCGAACAGCTGCGACAGCAGGAACAGCGCGACGATGCCGATCCCGCCGCCGCCGACCGCGATGGCCGTGCCACGCCCGCGCTTCGACGCCCGCCCGCGGCTGATGTCGGAGTCGGGATTGAACGTCATGCTCCGACGGTACCGCTCTGCCCGTCGCCCGACGAGTCCGGCGAGCGGGGTTGACGGCCGCGCCGGATCAGGTCTCGAGGGAGGCGGGCACGCCGATCACCTGAGCGACCGCCTCGGCGATCTCGCGCCGCGCAGTGTCGCTGTCGACCGTCGCCTCGCCGTCGCCTGACTGGGCTCCGTAGTCGCCGAACGAGGCATGGTTGAGCCCTGGCAGCACGAAGACGGCGGAGCTCTCGGGCAGGTTGCCCGACGCGGCGACGATCTCGTCGGGGGTCGAGAGCCCGTCGAACTCGCCCGCGAACGCCACGGCGAACAGGTCGGTCTGCGACAGGTCGTTCGCGCAGTAGCTGCCGAAGAGGATGACGCCGACCACACCGGCATCGGGGGCATCCGCGCCGCCGGCGAGCTGGCAGGCCCGCACCCCGCCGAGCGAATGCCCGCCGACGTACCACCGGTCGATGCCGGGCACCAGCGCAGTGAATGCCGAGACCGGTCGGGTGTCGAAGAACGCGAGGTTCCACGCGGGCCGCGGCACGACGATCGTGAGCCCCGTCTCGGCGGCGACGCCGCTCAGCTTCCACAGGTAGGCGGCCGGCTCCACCCGAGCACCCGGAAGGAACACGAGGCCGTCGCCGCTCGCGTCGGCCGGGGTGATGACGAAGCCGTTGCGGGCGCCGTCGAACGGCCCGTCGCCGAGCGGTGCGATCGCGACCGCCTCGTCGCGCCACGCGGCGATCACCGCCGACCGGTCACCGGTGCGGACGGTGTGCGCCCACGCCGCGAACACGACGACGGCGAGCACGAGCACCGTGACCACCCCGGCGCCGATGCCCAGGGCGAGGCGCACGCCGCGCCGTTCGCCGGCGCTCATGCGCGCTCGGGGTCGGCCGGGTCGTCGGCCCCGTCCGGCGGGTCGGCCGCCTCGGCCGACGCCGTCGATTCGGGCCAGCCGGATGCTCCGCCGCTGCGCTCATCCGCGGCATCCGGGCCGTCCGCACCATCGACGATCCCACCGGATGCCTCGGGGTCGTCGTCGTCCGGAGCATCCGATTCATCCGGAGCATCCGATTCGGCCGGAGCATCCGGAGCATCCGCTCGTCCCACCGTGGCGAACCGATCGGTCGCCTCGATCAGCGCATCGAGGATGCCGGGCTCGTCGAACGCGTGACCCGCATCGCCGATGATGCGCAGCTCGGCCTCGGGCCACGCCTCATGCAGATCCCAGGCCGTCATCATCGGCGTGCACATGTCGTACCGCCCCTGCACGATCACCGCGGGGATGCCGCGCAACCGCGACGCGTCGCGGATGAGCTGACCCTCGTCCCACCAGCCGCCGTGACGGAAATAGTGGTTCTCGATGCGTGCGAACGCGGTCGCGTACTCGGGCGAGGTGAACTTCGCGATCGTCTCCACCTGCGGCAGCAAGGTGATCGTCGACGACTCCCACCGACTCCACGCGATCGCCGCGGACTGGTGCACCTCGGGATTCGGGTCCCGCAGCAGACGGCCGTACGCCTCGATGAGATGGGTGCGCTCGAGCACCGGGACGGGCGCGATGAAGTCCTCCCACAGATCGGGGAAGATTGCCGACGCACCGCCCTCGTAGAACCAGTCGAGCTCGCTGCGCCGCAACGTGAAGATGCCGCGCAGCACCAGCTCGGTCACGCGCTCGGGATGCGTCTGCGCATACGCCAGAGCGAGGGCGCTGCCCCACGACCCGCCGAACACCTGCCAGCGATCGATGCCGAGATGGTCGCGCAGCCGCTCCATGTCGGCGACGAGGTGCCAGGTGGTGTTCGCCGAGAGGTCGGCGTCGGGTTCGGAGGCGTGCGGGATCGAGAGCCCGCACCCGCGCTGGTCGAACAGCACGATGCGGTAGCGCTCGGGGTCGAACAGGCGCCGGTGCTCGGGCGTGGTGCCGCCCCCGGGCCCGCCGTGCAGGAAGACCACGGGCTTGCCGCCCCGTGCGCCCGAGACCTCCCAGTAGATGTGCTGTCCGTCCCCCACGTCGAGCATGCCGGTCTCCAGCGGCTCGATCTCCGGATACAGGTCCCTCATGCGGCAACGGTAGTGCGGGCGGCCGCTCCGCCGTCAGATGCCGCGCCGCGAGCGGCCGCGGCGGGGCCGCGCACGAGGGCACGATGCGACTCCCCGCGCAACGGGCCCCCCGGACTGGGGGAAGCCCTCGGGAGGTCCATCGCAGTACTGTCGCCAGTAGCCGCAGGGGGCCCGATCCGGTTCAACCGGTGCGGTGGAGATCGGCCGGATGAAGCGTCCCGCCTCCCGCAGTGAAGACAACCCGAAGCACTGCCCGAACAACCCGAAAACCCGACTCTCTCAGCTCAGGGAGTGACCCGATGAGCCCCCGAATCACGCTGCCCGCCGGGGGGCCGGCCGCATCGCGGCCGGTCCCCCGAAGCAGCCGTTCGAGCGCCTGCGGCCGGAGGCCGGCATGAGCGTGATCTCGAACGGCTTCGCAGAGTTCGAACCGCGACGCTCCGGTCTCGCCGGTCTGGACGAGGCGTCGACGCGCACACGCACCCGGCGGCAGCGCGAGCGACGGGCCGACGTGCACCGCCGACGCCTCATCACCTCCGACCTCGCGGTCGTGCTCATCGCCGTGGCGGCGGGCGTCGCCGTCCCCGTGCCGCAGGCGGCCGTCGCCGCCGCGTCCGCGACGGTCAACGGCGTGTCCGTCGTGTCGGTAGCGGCAGCCGCCCTGATCGTCGTCGGCTGGCTCGCGCTGCTCACCGCGATGCGCTCGCGCGACCCGCGCGTGCTCGGCATCGGCGTCACGGAGTACAAGCGGGTCGCCAACGCCACCCTGCTCGCGTTCGGCGTGCTCGCGACGGTGTGCGCGCTCGCGCCCATCCCCGACTCCCGAGGCCTGCTGCTGGTCGCGCTGCCGTTCGGACTGCTCCTGCTGCTGCTCGAGCGCTGGCTCTGGCGCAAGCGGCTGTTCGTCGACCGGGCCGCCGGCCGTTATCTGTCGCGCGCCATCGTGGTGGGGCACGAGGACGACGTGCGGTACGTCGTCGAGACGATCGGCCAGAGCTGCGGTCCGCTGTTCTCGGTCGAGGGCGTCGTGCTCGATCGTTCCGATGGCACCGGCGGTTCCGTGCGGGTGGGCAGCCGGATCATCCCCGTGATCGGCGAGCTCGCCGATGCCGCCGCCGCGGCCGCCAGGGTCGGCGCGGAGTCGGTGATCGTGGCGGGCCAGCCGTCCGGCGGGAGCAACTACATCCGCTCCCTGGCCTGGTCGCTCGAGCCGATCGGCTCGGAGCTCGTGCTCTCGAGCCGGCTCGTCGACGTCGCGGGCCCGCGCATCCACTTCCGCCCCGTCGAGGGCCTGCCGCTGATCCATGTCGAGACGCCTCGGTTCGAGGGCGGCAAGCACGTCCTCAAGCGCGGGTTCGACATCCTCGCGGCCGGATTCGGGCTCCTGCTCATCACGCCCCTGCTCCTGGTGATCGCGGCGGGGATCAAGCTCGACGACGGCGGGCCGGTGCTGTTCCGCCAGCGCCGGATCGGCCGCAACGGCGAGACGTTCGAGATGCTGAAGTTCCGCTCGATGGTGACCGATGCCGAGGCGCGACTCGCGACCCTCCAGGCGCGCAACGACGGCAGCGGGCCGCTGTTCAAGCTGAAGGACGACCCGCGGATCACCCGCATCGGCGCGTTCCTGCGTTCCCACTCCCTCGACGAACTGCCGCAGCTCTGGAACGTGGTGCGGGGCGACATGAGCATGGTCGGCCCGCGTCCGCCGCTGCCGAGCGAGGTCGCCGAGTACACCTCCGACGTGCACCGCCGGCTGTACATCAAGCCCGGCCTGACCGGCCTCTGGCAGGTCGGCGGGCGTTCGGATCTCTCCTGGGAGGAGGGCGTCCGACTCGACCTCTACTACGTCGAGAACTGGTCGCTCACGGGGGACCTGATGCTGATCTGGCGGACGCTGAAGGTCGTCTTCCATCCCGAAGGAGCGTACTGAGTGAGCACCCATGATCCGTCCACCTTCGACGTCGCCGAGGCTCCGATCGTCCGCGTCGCAGCCTCGGCGTCGATCGACTCGACCGCGATCATCGGCGACGGAACGACCATCTGGCACCTCACCCAGCTGCGCGAGCACGCCGTCATCGGCGCCGACTGCATCATCGGACGCAACGTGTACGTCGGCCCGGGCGTGGTGATCGGCGACCGCTGCAAGGTGCAGAACAGCGCACTGCTCTACGAACCCTCGGTCCTCGAGGACGGCGTGTTCGTCGGGCCGGGCGTGGTGTTCACGAACGACGAGTTCCCCCGCGCGGTGAACCCCGACGGCACGCTGAAGTCCGCAGACGACTGGACGCCGGTGGGGGTCACGGTGCGCACCGGCGCCTCGATCGGCGCCCGATCGGTCTGCATCGCGCCCGTGACGATCGGCGAGTGGTCGCTGGTGGCGGCCGGGGCCGTGGTGACGACCTACGTACCCCCGTTCGCCCTCGTCGTCGGCACGCCGGCCCGCCGGGTGGGTTGGGTCGGACGCGCGGGCGTACCGCTCGTGCCGGTCGGCGACGACATCTGGCGGTGCCCGCGCACCGGCGCACGCTACACCGAGACCGCTGACGGGCTCCGCGAGGGGGAGTGACGATGACGTTGATCGAGCGCCGCGAGGCGGAGCCGGGTGCGGCATCCGCGATCCGACGGGTGCGCCTCGGCGGCGTACCGGTCGACCTGTGCTCGCTCGACGAGGCGGTCGAGCTGGTCTCCCGCCGCGCGACGTCGGGCGGCGACCGACCGCTGGCCGTCGTCTCGGTGAATCTCGACCACCTGCACCACTTCGGCGACGGGCGTGCGCTCAACGGCGCGTTCGGCCTGCGCGAGGGCCGACGCAGCGCGATCGAGTGGCTCCACCTGATCGACGGCGCGCCGATCGCCGCCCACGCGCAGCGGCTCACCGGTCGGCCGCACCCGCGGCTGGCCGGCAGCGACCTCATCGCGCCGGTGCTCGAACGGGCCGAACGCGAGGGCGCCGCCATCGGATTCCTCGGCGGATCGCCCGACACGCACGCCGCGCTGTCCGAGTCGCTCCGCGAGCACTACCCGCGGCTCCGCGTCGCCGGGCTCTGGGCGCCCGATCGCGCCGACCTGCTCGACGCCGACCGGTCGGCCGACCTGGCCGCCGAGATCGCCGCCGCCCAGGTGTCCGTGCTCGTCGTCTGCCTCGGCAAGCCGCGCCAAGAGCTCTGGATCGACCGCTTCGGCGCCGAGACCGGAGCGAACGTGCTGCTCGCATTCGGCGCGGTCGTCGACTTCCTCGCCGGGCGGGTGAGCCGTGCCCCGACGTGGGTCGCCGACGCGGGACTCGAATGGGCCTGGCGGCTCGCGCTCGAACCGCGGCGACTCTTCAGACGCTACGTCGTCCAGGGGCCGGGCGCGTACGCGATGCTCCGACGAGCAGGGACATGACGATGAGAGCGGCTGCTCGGCTCGAGTCAGCGGTCGACCTCGCTCTTCCGAGCGATGGCGCCGTCCTTCAGTCGTTCTCGCCCGCGTGGGCCGTCGACGTGCGCGGGCGCGCGGCCAACGCTCGTGGCGCGATCATCATTCCCGCACACAACGAGGAAGCAGTGATCGACCGCACGCTGCGCTCGATCACTCGATTGGGCGGACTGCCGGGCATCGAGGTCATCGTGGTGTGCAACGGATGCTCCGACGGCACCGCGGCGGCCGCGCGCCGGCATCCGGGAATCCGTGTCCTCGAGATCACGACCGCGTCGAAGACCGCCGCCATGAACGCCGGGGACGCTGCTGCCAGCAGGTGGCCGCGACTCTACCTGGACGCTGATATCGACATCGAGCCGGTGACCGTGCTCACTCTCTTCGACGCACTCGCCGAAGGTGGAGCGCTGGCGGCTCGTCCCTACTTCGCTTACGACATCGGCGATGCTTCCGCACCCGTGCGGGCCTACTATCGCGCACGCAGCCGCATCCCCGCACCTGCGACCAGACTCTGGGGAGCGGGAGGCTATGCGGCGAACGAGATCGGACACCGCCGTTTCGGGGTGTTCGCGTCGGTGACGGCAGACGACTCGTGGTTCGACGAACAGTTCGAGGAGGAAGAGAAGCTGGTGGTCCCTGCACCGCCGATGCGGGTACGCACACCACGCGACATGCACAGCCTCCTCGCTGTGCTCGCCCGCCAGCACCGCGGCCATGTAGAACTCGGGATCCCCTCGGCGGCGCAGAAGCGTGTCCGAGCTGTGCTCGCCTCGATTCGAGGCCCTCGGAGCGCGATCGACGCATGCTGGTATCTCGCTCTGACGGCGATCGCCCGCCGCCCGTCCGCGTGGATCATGCGGCGGCGCGAAGTCGTGTGGGAGCGGGATGCATCAACCCGCGTAGGGCGCCCCCGTGCGACACCGCAGACCCACAACGACGAGGCCCGACGATGACACTGCTCCGATCCTGGACGGAGCCGCCCGGTGACGTGGACTGCTGCGTCATCGGCGCCGGCCCCGTCGGGCTCGCATTCGCGATGGCGGCCGCGGAGGCCGGGCTCACCGTCTTGCTCGTGGACGCGGGTACAGAGCGCTCCGCGGCGCGAGACATCCGGCCGCACTCCGGCCAGCGGACGGAGATCCTCGATCCGGCCCGCCACGCGCCGCTCCAGCAGACCGTTCGACGCGGGGTCGGTGGCACGTCGTCGATCTGGGGAGGTCGATGCGTACCATTCGAGCCGATCGACTTCGAGGAGCGCGACTACGTACCCGACAGCGCGTGGCCGATCGATGCTCGCGATGTCGAGCCGTATGTCGAAACGGCAGCGCGGTTCCTCGACTGCGGCGCATCCGTCTTTCGGTCGGATCAACCGGATTGGAATGGCCTCGGCGACATCCACATGTCGAATCTCGAGCGTTGGGCACGCCAGCCAAAGTTCGCCACCCGACTCGGCCGAAGGGTCATCGATCACCCCAATGTGACGGCTCTGCTCGACACACGCCTGGTCGACGCGGATTTCGCTGCAGACGGAAAGGTCGCGCGCCTCGTCGTCGAGCGGGCAGGCACTCAGATGCGCCTTCGGGCTCGATCGTATGTGCTCGCTTTAGGGGGTCTGGAGACCACCCGTTTCCTGCTCGAGCAGCAGCGTCGGCGGCCCGACTCATTCGGCGGCCCGGACGGACCACTCGGGCGGTATTACATGGGTCATCTGACTGGAAGCATCGCCGACATCGTGCTCGACGATCCTGCCCGCGCCGCCGACCTCGACTTCGTCCTCGACGAGCACGACACGTACGTCCGGCGTCGGTTCTCGTTCAGCGAGGAGGCCCAGCGCAAGCACCGGGTGCTGAACACGGCCTTCTACCTCGACAACCCGCCATTCTACGAGCACGAGCACCGCAACCCCACACTCTCCCTCGTATTCCTCGGGCTGATCCTGCGGCCGATCGGCCGCCGTATTCTCGCGGAGGGAATCCGCCTTCGCCACATCGGTCGGCCGCCGTACCGGATCTCCGCGCACCTGCGGAACGTCCTTCGCAAGCCGTGGCGCGCGGTCGGCGATGTTCTCGACATCCTGCGCCGACGATACCTGTCGTCCGTCCGGAAGCCCGGGTTCATCCTGCGGAACGACCGAGGCCGGTATGGCCTGCACTATCATGCCGAACAGCTGCCGTTCGCTGACAGTCGGCTGACCATGGCTACGGCTCCGGACGGCACGCCGGTCCTCCGAGTCGACTACCGGTATCAGGAGGAGGACATCGATTCCTTACTTCGGTGCCACCAGCTGCTCGACGAGCGGCTCCGCGAGTCCGGAATCGGGCGACTGGAGTATCTCGCTGCCGACCCGGCGGGTGTACGTGAGTCCGCGTGGGAGCAGACGACTGACGGCTTCCACAGCATCGGCACAACGCGCATGGGTTTCGACCCGACGGATGGAGTCGTAGACCGCGACTGCCGTACGTTCTGGTCGTCCAACCTCTTCATCGCGTCGAGCAGCGTGTTCCGGACCGCCGGCGAAGCGAACCCGACGTTCCTCGCCGCGTGCCTCGGTGTGCGGCTCGCGAATCATCTGTCCGGGGTGTCGAGGCGCTCGACCGACGAAACCTGCCCGGGAGATGCGCACGAGCAGCAAACGAATGCGGTCCGCTCGTGATGGAGTCAATCGACGCGGCTCCGTTCACTGCGCCGCGCGCAGCAACCGAGCGCGAGAGCGGTGGACGTTCACGACGCGACATGGCGTCACCCACGAGCGAAGCGGCCGGGGGACGAACAGCGGCCACTGCGGCCCGCTTCGCTGGTGCTGATGAGCACGCCGATGTCACGGTGATCATCGTCACCTATCAGAGCGCGAACGATCTCGCTACGCTCATTACATCGCTGCGAGCCGAGGCCCAACAGCAACGTGTCCGCGTCATCGTCGCGGACAATTCATCGCAGGACGAGACACTCCACGTCGCGCGCGAGTTCGACGATGTCGTCGTCTTCGAGACGGGTGGCAACCTCGGCTACGCCGGTGGCATCAACATCGCGCTCGGGCAGGTCGGCGAAACCGATTCCATCCTCGTGCTCAATCCCGACCTCGTCGTGGAACCCGGATGCCTCCTTCGGCTCCGAGAGCGGATGCGCACAACTGGGGCAGGGTTGGTCGTCCCGCGAATACTCGAGGCTGACGGTGGACACTTCATCTCGCTCCGTCGCGAACCAACCGTCGCGCGCGCAGTCGGCGATGCCGCCTTCGGAGTCGCCTTCGGGAGCAGGCCGACCGCCTGGAGCGAATGGGTTCTTCGACCTGACGAATACGCTGCACCGCATCGCATTGAATGGGCGACAGGCGCGGCACTGCTCATCGATGCACGCGTCGCCGACGAAATTGGCTCGTGGGACGAGCGATTCTTCCTCTACTCGGAGGAGACCGACTACTTTCGACGTGTTCGTGAGGCGGGGTATCACGTCTGGTACGAGCCGGCCGCCGTTGTGCGCCATTCCCGACATGGCTCGGGTGTCTCGATGGATCTCGAGCGCCTGATCGCCGTGAATCGCCTCCGCTATATGCGGAAACACGCAAGCCCGCTCAGGTCGGCGATCTATCGGGGTGTCATCGTGATGCACCAGATCGTGCGAGCCGACAAACCCGTCTATCGGGCGATGCTTCGTGCAGTCGTGTTCGAGTCGTCGTGGACATCGCTCCCGAGGGCGCGACGATACCCGCCTCGCGAACGCTACGCGCAGGCGACCGGCGTCATCATCATCGACGCCCGGGACCGCGAATCGGATGTCGAGCGTGTGCTGAAGGTGCTCAGGCCATTCACGGCCGGCTCCCCCGTCGGCATCTTCATCATCGGCGACCTCAAACTCGCTCACGCGAGCCGACTCGATCCCGCGGCGCTGCCTACCGGCGTGACGATCATCGACGACCCACCGGTTGGCCGAACGCTCCTCGATGTCGTGGAGACGGTCTCCGGGGGATGGCCCCGAGTGGTGGTGGATGCCCGCGCGGACGTTTCGTCGGCGGCAATCCTCGACACGCTCGACTTCCTCCGAGATGCCGACCTCGAGCATGCGAGCGCTCACCCTCCGACCGCGTGGGATGTCGCAGCAGCATCCTGGGTCGTCCGGTCCTACCTTCGGGCTCGGGCTCGCGTCTGCGGCGCCACGGATCCAGTACGCGATACCGCCGTCAGCGGGTTCACCGCGGGTGATCACGGAAGTGCTGCTTCGCAGATTGTGGAGACGGATCTCGTGCTCGTTCCCGCGCCTCGCACCACGCGCGCCCTCTTCGGGACACTCAAGCGGACTGGTGCCGTAGCGCCACCGACAAGACCCGCTGGCGCACGTGCGGGAGCGCTCGCCGGCATATTCGGTACGGTTCGAGGGCCTTTCTCGTTGGTCGATGCCGCGGTCTTCACGCTGCTGACCACGGTTTCCCGCTCTCGGAGAACGATCGGTCACGAGTCATGACGAGTCCCGGGGAGGCGGCGGAATCGACCGTGAAACGAGACGGTGTCAGCGAACGCCGTGTACGCAAGATCCTCCTGATCGCGCCGGCGTGCGACGGCGAGGACATCAGCGAAGCATGGAACGCGTTCCAGTGGGCCAGGCTGCTGTCGGAACGGTTCGAGTTGACAGTGATCGCCTCGTACAAGAAGGGGCACACCCCGCTCTCGAAGCAGCTGTCCAACGCTCGCGTCATCGAATGGAGTGAGCCGCCATTCGTCAGCAGGTTCGAAAGACTCAACAGCCTCATGCAGCCGGGGTACGCACCGTTCTATTTTCGGGCACGCCGCTGGATCCGGCGCCAGCTCGCCTCTGGCGAGCAGTTCGACCTCGCGCACCAAGTGGTCCCCGTTGCCATGAGGTATCCGTCTCCGGCGGCCGGCTTGGGCATCCCGTTCGTCATCGGTCCGGTGGGGGGAAGCCTGCTGTCACCACCCGCGTTCGTCTGTGAAGAGGGGGCGACTCCCTGGTATCAGAGGCTGCGGGGCATCGACCGATTCCGGCTGAAACACGATCGCTCCTTGCGCGCGACCTATGAGTCCGCGGACTGTGTCGTCGGAATCGCGCCCTACGTACGCGACGTTCTATCGGATAGTCCGATCCGTCGCTTCGAATCGATGAGCGAAGTCGCATTGCATGAGGTACAGCCCCCGATCGATCGGGCCAGGCGAGCCGGCCCGGTCCGACTCCTGCACGTCGGACGAACCATCCGAACGAAAGGATTGCGCGACGTTATCCGAGCTCTCGCAGAGCTGCGGGACCTTTCCTTGGTCCTCGACGTACTCGGCGACGGCAATGATCGCGCAGCTTGTGAAGCACTCGTCCACGAGCTCGGCCTCGGTGACCGCGTTACATTCCATGGAATGGTCGCGCGCGCTGCGGTTGACGAGTTCTATCGCGAGGCCGATATCTTCGTGTTCCCGAGCTACCGCGAGCCTGGTGGCGGCGTCGTGCTCGAGGCCCTGTCGCACGGCCTCCCGCTCATCCTCGCTGATCGAGGGGGGCCTGCGGCATTCGTTGACGACGCCAGCGCGATCAGGGTCCCTGCCGTCACTCCCGAACAACTCGCCCGCGACTGCGCCGCGGCCATTCGGAGCCTGGTGGAGGATCCGGCGCTCAGAATCCGCATGGGCGAGGCTGCGCGATCGCACGCCGCGAGCCATCATTTGTGGAGGCATCGACTCGACCAAATGGGCCGATACTACGAGCAAGTAGCGCGGCCCGTGAGCCAGTAGTGTCGGGGTGGTCTCGAGATCAGGCCGCGTGAACTCGTTGTCGTCAGTTCAACGCGGTCGTGGGAAACGGCGCAGCCGAAGTCATCGAGTGATCAGCTTCCCCTATTGTGCGCAACGCACCGCACAGTCCAGCCACGAGGAAGAAGAGCCCGGCGGCGATCGGAAACGATAGGCCGTCGAAGAACGCGAAGAGCACTCCGAGCGACAAGACGGATGTCGAGAATGCGCTACCGAGAACCATCACATCAGCATGCCGAGAACGCTTCCTGGCACTGAACGCGCTCCAAATCGCCGCAAGGAAGATCGCAGCCAACGCGAGAACGCCAAGGATGCCCAGTTCGACGGTCGTGAGCACCCACTGATTGTCGAAGATGTAGTACCGGGGAAGAAACGTACCGAAGCCGGCACCGAACCAGGGGCTCGTCAGAATGAACTCGGGCGCTCGCGCGAGACCGTCTGTGCGTGAGGTCGTGCTCGCGTCAGTCCCCGACTCGGCGAACAGCCGGACCAGCATCGTGAACAAGCCAGGCACCGCCACGACGATTCCGCCGGCGATCACAGCTCCGCCGAGCACGACCACCAGACGATACGCTCGCGGCACCGCGTGAATCATTCCGATTACCGCGACGGCGAAACCGATGATCGCCGAGCGAGAGACGGCGAGCAGCGACGAAACCGAAATGAAGACCACTGGCAACCACCAGCCCCATGCTCCCTGCTGGTTGTCCTGGCGGAACCCCTTCGCCAGAAGGACCGCGATCGCGATTGGTAATGCCGCACTCAGCGCGGCGGCGTACTCGAGCGGGTGCGTGGCCGTGCCGACCGCTCTGGTAAAGTCGCCGCGCGCATCGACGCCCCCCCACGAGACTTCGAGCCCGGGGATTGAGCCGAAGAAGTCGACCAGGACCCGTCCGGTCACGAATTGGACCATGCCGAGGAGCGCGAGCAGACTCACGATGATCGTCATGCGCCGCACGAGCGTGGTCAGATCACGAATGGTACGAACGCCCTCGAGCGCGACAAGGAGCACTCCGGCCCACGCGAACAACCGGAACATCGAAGTCGACGCTGGACTGACCTGATCGAACGGCTGGCCGCGCAGCAATGCGCTCGCATAGCTCACGAGGGCGACAATGAGGAGCGCGCCCAACGCCGTACGCACTGGTTGCGGTACGCGAGAAACGGCGTAGCTCGGCGCTTGAAGTCGAGCCATCACCCACCAGGCGAACAAGAGAAGTCCCCAGAGCATCGACGGTCGCCCGAGCGAGCCGAGCGGCTCGATCACGACGTTCGATGGAATCGCGAGCAACAGCACGAGGTAGACCGTGAGCATCGTCACCGCGTTCGCTCGGTGCGGACGACCGAAGCCACGATGCTCTACGGCCGGAACTGGACGCCACTCGCCCTTCATCGATGACAATGTCGTCTCACTCGTCTCGACGAACGGATCTCACTGGCTCGAGCGTGTCATATCCGGTTTCCACGGAGTCCTCGAACTCCAACCCATCCGCCGACCACGAATCGGCCGGGCCCCGCACGGTGGTTTCGTCGGTCGAGTCGTCGGGAGAACGACGCCGTCGGGAACGGGCGACGATCAGTCCGTCGACGAGCGCTGCAACGAATGCCGACAACACCACCGGAATGGCCCCCGCCGCGACCGTGACCATCATGCGTTCCTTCTGGCGGAGCACGCTCTCCGAGTCGACGGTAATCGGGATCACCGTGATCCGGTCGGGTTCGGGGATTCTCTCTTGAGCCTGCAGATCCTCGAGCACGGTTGAGGTGCGCTTGACGAACAGGTCGAGAACCTGGGCAGCCTCGTCGTCGCTGCGAGCAGTCACCGTGATATTGATCACTGGAGCCGATGTGGTCGGATCACGTCCGACCGCCACTTCAGCACCAGGGAACTCACGTTCAAGGTCATTCAACGCGTTGGTCGACGCGATGCTTCTCACCAGCACATCACCGGCAGGCCCGATACCGCCGATGTACAGGTAGGGGTTATCTCCATCAGGAACGCTCGATTCCCCTGGAAGGAGGAGTTGGCTCGCGCTCCGCTCGTACGTCGGCTGCACGACGGACCACGCCACAATCGCGAGAACCGCTCCGATCACCACGCCCGCAAGCGGGATATACCAGCGCCGCGCAATTGCGCGGACGACATCATACGGGTTCATGCGACTCCCTCGAGGATGGCTTCTCGACCGCCGCGACGGCGTCGCCGCCTCGCTGCGCGGCCAGACGCCAAGCGTTCCCAGATGACCGCAACCCAAGCGGACACGAGCACTACCGCCGCGAGCAGAGCGCCGATTGCAGCGAGCACGGCTGTGCGGCCCGGTATGACATGTTCGATCGACTTGGTGAGCGGTTCGACAACGAGGTTGATGCGCTGATCCGCCGGGATGTTCATCGACGCCTGCTGTTCCTCGGCGACTTCACCGATTCTCGAGATCAGCTTCGCCTGCATAGATTCAACCCACTCCTCGCTCCGCCCGACGATCTGCAACTCGATCTCTGCCCTCGAGTAGCTCTTCGTCCACTGCCCGCCCCATTTCGGAAGGTTCACGAGAACGCCTTCGCGGACTCCTGCGCCGTAATACGGCGCATCGGAATTCGCATACGACGCCGGTTCGCGGCCGTTATTGATCACCTTGGCCACCGAGGCCGCGAACCCGATGACGCTGTCGTCGGTTGTGCCGTTATACGGCGAAAGCGTCTGCATGTTCGGGAACATGAACGAGACCACGGTCCGGGTCGAATACGATCCGCTGTCGTGAACTAATGACACAGCCAAGATCACGCCGACCACCGACACCGCAGCGACGGCATACCACCGACGCACCATCGCGACGAGGACCTCTCGAAAGATCACGGAGTCCTTGTTTCCTCACTACTCGGGATGCAGCGGGACTGTCACTCTCGTGCACCAAGCCGGACAATCGGACCACCGAATGACCCGTCGCAGGAAGGACCTTCGACGGCGAGACAGCGATCTGGACGCCACTGGGAGCGGCTGGTACCGTAACGCTTGCCCTACCGCAATTCTACGGCACCGAGCACCCGACGGTGATACACGGAAGGGTCTGGCATGCATCCACGACACGCCGCTCGAGCTCCGAGAACAACTTGGCAGCGAATCGGAGCGGTCGGACTCGGGTTGATGGCGCTGATCGGGACTTCCGTGGTCGTGCCCGCCCTCGCTACACCGGCAACCGTTGGATTGTTCAGCGAAAGCGTCCGCCCGACGACCCCTGTCGAATCGGAGCCGTACACCGTGGAACTCGGGGTGACGCTCTCGAGCGATCGCCCCGGTACCCTCACTGGCGTCCAGTTCTACCGCAGCGCGGCGCAACACGGGTCGTACGCTGCCACCGTGTGGTCCTCGCACGGTCGTCGAATCGCCCAAGCGACGTTCCCGAAGTCATCCACCCCGGGGTGGCAGACCGCGGCGCTCGACCGGCCGGTACGGCTCGCTGCCGGTGAGACGATCACCGTCTCGTACCTCGCCTCCGGAGGCCACTTCGCGGTGTCTGGAAAGACGTACGCCAAGACCTATCGCAAGAATGGGCTGACGGTGCCTCGCGGCGGAGGCATGTTCCGGTATGGGAGAGGCTTCCCAACCTTGAGTTATCACGGGCCCAACTATCTCGTCGATGTGGTGTTCGCTCCGGGTCCGGTGCCGACTCCGAGACCGACTGCCACGAAACGTCCCACCACGCCCACGCCCACGCCGACACCGAAGCCAGCACCAGCACCGTCACCGACACCCACGCCGACACCGAGCGTTGATCCGTCGCCCACAGCTGCTCCTTCGAATCCGCAGCCCAACGAGCTCAACCTCCCGCACGTGCCGTGGGAAGGCGGGTCCGAATACTGGGCGCAATTCCCCGCCGCAACCGACTGGGCGGACTCGTCGTTCTTCCCCATCGGGGTCTGGTGGGGAAATGTGAGCAGCGCCGATGAAGTCAATTGGGACAAAGCCCACGGCATCAACTTCTACGCAGGAATGTGGGAAGGCACAGACTTCTCCCTCTTCGAAGAGGGCGGCGTGTACTGGGTCGGGCCGAAACTGAACAACACGTTCAAGGAGACTTCGCGCTATTGGCCCGGCGTGTTCATGGACGACGAGGTCGACGGTTGGTCGGACACTCCAGCGGACGGATTCGCACACCTGCAGGCGATCAAAGACCGCTGGGCTGCGAGCGGCAAGTTCCTGTATGCCAACTACACGAGCCTGGTGATCGGCCCAGACATGGTGCTGAAAGACCAGCAACGTTACGTCAACGAATTCACCGATGCCGTGTCCGTGGATCTCTATTGGTACACCGCCCCATACTGCGACTTCCAGCCGTACCGGGGGTGGTTGCTCGCCGATCCAGTCGAGCTGGGTGCGTGCCACACGTCCTCGAGCTATGGCAAGACAGTCAACGGGCTGACGCAGCGTGACGCGGCAGATGGAACGCTGCAACCGCGTTGGAACTACATCGAACTCCTGGACCCATCCGATCCGTACTACGACTACGACCTCACGATTTCGCCCGACCAGATCAAAGGCGCCGCCATGAACTCGATCATCAACGAAGCTCGCGGCCTGATCTACTTCAACCAATCCTTCCAAGGTCCCTGCCCGTCGGGCATGGCCATCCGGGACGCGCAGACGAAGGGCGCGAAATGGTGCGGGTACAGGCAAATCGAAGCGATGGGTGAAGTCAACAACTTCGTGAAGAGCCTCGCGCGGGTACTGAACACACAGTCATACGAATGGAGCTTCGGGAGCGGTCTCGACACGATGCTCAAGGCGTACGACGGCAGTGCGTACATCTTTGCGATGACCGACGGAACGACCGGGAGCCGCTCCTTCAAGCTCCCTGCGGGCATCGACGGCAAGACGGTGGAGGTGGTTGGCGAGAGCCGCACGCTCTCCGTCTCGGACGGCTCGTTCACCGACGCCTTCCCGAACGAGTACACGTACCACGTGTACAAGATCGCGCTCTGAGCCGCACGAGCTGCTGGGTTTGCGAGAACCGCCTCAGCAGGCATCCGCGGTTCCCGCGCATCGGCGGAGTGATCGACCACCGCGATGGACGAACGCGGCGGCCGACTTCCGGTCAGGCTCTCCCGTCCCCGCGCAGACCGGCGAACACCGCCGCCCGGTCCGCGAGCGCGAGGAACTCAACCGCTCGTTGGGGCCAGCCATGCCGTTCCGCGAGTTCGATCCGGCTGAGCTCAATGGCCTCGCCCTCGAAACCGACCGCACTCGCCCGGCTGCGCACCGCATCGGCGAACTCTGCTGCGCTCGTCGTCACCGTGACGTGCTCCGTGTCAAGCCAGCGCGACGCCGCGAGATCAGTCGAAACGACGGCGACCCCGGCGGCGAGATACTCGAGGGTCTTCAGCGGAAAGCTCGCTCGGTTGAAATCCGATTCGGCGTACGGGGTGAGTCCGACGCCGATCTCCGCGAGCTGCGCCGCGAGGGCCTGCGAGCCGAGACTGCCCGTCCACTCGACGTCGTCACGGGCGATGAGGGCATCGAGGCGGTCCGAGAACTCGGCCTGACGGTCGAATCGCGGCCCGATCAACCGCAGCGGAACGCCGGAGTCCACGACTGCCTCGAGCGTCGGGAGATCGAGTCGTTCGTTGAGCTGTCCCACCAACCCCGCGATCGCGCGACGCGTGCGTGCGACCCGTTCCACCTTCGGGGCACCGTTCGGCACGATGGCGACCGGTGTGCCCGTCCGGACGCCGAGAGTGTGGACCTGATCGAGGATCGGGGTGGTGATCGCGGCGACGGCGTCGGCCTCTTGCGCGTTGGACGACAGGACGCCCCTGATCCACGATTCGGCATAGCGCATGAGCCCGGCGCTGGCGCCGGCGAGCCAATCGTCGGTCACGTACAGGAGCCGGGGGCCAGGCACGCCGTCGGGAAATCGCATGACTGGATCCGCCACCACGATCGCTCGCGGCACGGTTCCACGGGGAAGGCTCCTGGCGATCACCCGCCGATGGATGACCGCTGTCAGCAGCCTGATCGGCCAGCGCGAGAAACCCGGGGGGGCAGGTACACGAACCCGTTGAAGATTCTCGCCGACCTGCTCGCTCGCGTGTGTCCGGCGCGAACGAAGCCCGGACCACGTGAGCTTCTGCGGCGAGTCGATCCAGATCACGGGACAAAGCGCTGCGAGCGCCTCGGCCATCCTCCGATCGGTTCCCGGAATGTCGTCCCAGCCGACTCCCGCGACCCAGACGATCGGACTCCGGCCGTTCGCGTCGTCAGTGCTCATCCCCGATCCCCTCCTGCCGCCTCCACCGGCCGTCCCGGGCGATGGCCTCGAGCGCTTCGGCGTGGGACGCGACGCACCGCGCCGCGCTGAACCGCTCGACGGCGTCGCCGGCGATCGTCTCCCGATCCGCGAAGTCCATCTCGCGATCGGCGAACGAGGACATCGCAGCGACGAACTCGGCTCGGTTGGCCTGGGGGGCGAATCTGGCCTTCGACATGGTTTCCCAGTTGACAGCGAGCGGGTCGCCGATGGGATTGCGGACCAAGCGGCCCCGTGTCGGTCCGCCCGCGAGCTGCTCGCGCGCGCCGCCGACATCGCTCATGAGCACTGGGACGCCGGCTGCGAGCGCCTCCATGCTCGAGAGCGCCCAACCCTCGAAGAACGAGTCGAGCACGAAAGCATCGGCCGCTGCGAGCAGCACATCGGCTCGACGAGTGCTCCCCCGGAGATGGATCCGGTCGCGGGCGGGCAGCCGTTCGCGGAGCCCGAGCACCTGTTCCGTATACGAGTAGTCGTCTGCTCGGCCGCAGACCAGCAGATGGGCGTTCGCGCGATCGCGAGCGACCTCACCGAACGCGCTGACCAGCCCGTAGGTGTTCTTCTGCATGCTATGCCGTGACAACGACAGGAAGAGGAACTGATCGTCGAGTCCCAGCGCGTCGCGCGCCGCCGCCCGGTCGATTCCCTGAGTGCGCTGTGCGTCGATGCCGTTCACGATCGTCCGCACGCGTGCCGGGTCGATCCGGCTCGATCGGGCGAGGTACTGGGTGCGTACGAGTTCGCTGACGCAGATGACTCCGGAGAGCAGGTCATATCTGTCGACGACTTCCGACTCGGGCATGTCGAAAAGATCGTGCATCCCGTGCAGCACGAGCACCGCCGGAACGCCGAGGACCGCGGCGATCTCCAGGGGGCGCTTCGCATTCCCGTGGACAGCCATCACATCCGGCTTCCAGCGCGTGATCCACGCCTCGGATTCATCCCCGGGATCGGCTACCTCGATGCCCTCCGCCGCGAGCTCCTGGGCGATCGGTCCCAGCCCCCGGGACATCCCGACCGGCGCGAGGAGCACCGCGGCATGCACACCGAAGGCGGGGAGCTGCCGCGCGAGGAACGCGACGAACTCGTCCATTCCGCCGCCGTCGAGCGACTCGGTGACGAGCAGACAGCGGACACCGTCACCGCCGGATACCCCCGCAACCCGATGCACCGTTGCCGACGATGCAGCGGCCGGCCAGACCAGTTCTCCGTCCAGGGCAGTGACGAGCGTCCGATCCCACCCTTCGAGTTCGGGGCCCACGCCTTGCCTCGCCAACACGGGCCTGAGGAGTCTCCGGACGGGCGCAGGAACCCGGTGCGCCGCGCGCTGTGCTGCGCGGATCATTCGCGCGAGCGTGCCGTTCACTCGCGTTCCAGATCCGAACGTCGTGCGGGCATACTCCACTCCGGTCCGTGCTCCGCCGGCGAGACCGTCACGGAGTGGATGCTGTTCCGCGTCCGCTCGAACCGCCCCTTGAGACGCATCATCGGCTGCCCGACGAGATAGTACGAGAGCACCGCGAGGCCGATCGCGAGAAGCACGTGGCCGATGCGCTGGGGTTCCCGATCCAGTCGTCGTGCGGCCGGACGAAGAGCAGAGGCGCGTGCCAGAGGTAGAGCCCGTATGAGATGGTGCCGAACCACCGCAAAGGTCGCCACGAGAGGATCGGAAGGCGCTCGACCCCGGCGATTAGGAGCGCACCGGTGAGCAAGATTGCCAACACGCAGATCCAGTTGCCTGGGTAGAACGGGAGGATCCAGAACGAGCATCCGACGAGCAGCGCCAGCGAACTCCATGCGATCGTCGCGGACACGCGGCGACCCGCGAAGGTCGCCGTACGCCAACCCACGAGGTTCGGCCGGTGGATGAGCAGCACCGCGATGAGACATCCGGTCAGCAGTGCGTAGGCATTCGTGTCGAACGCGTGGTACACCCAA
Source organism: Agromyces larvae (assembly GCF_022811705.1). Taxonomy (NCBI): domain Bacteria; kingdom Bacillati; phylum Actinomycetota; class Actinomycetes; order Micrococcales; family Microbacteriaceae; genus Agromyces; species Agromyces larvae. The sequence goes on from NZ_CP094528.1 coordinate 2,293,006, forward strand.
TCGGGCGAGAGCACGACGCTTGCCGCCACGCGCCAGACGACGGCGGCACCGAGGATGAGCGCGATCGCAACCAATGGCTCGCGTCGCCTCTGGAGAGCCAAAGTGAGGACGCCGAGGAGAACCAGCGGCCAGAGCAGGTAGAACTGCTCCTCGACGGCGAGCGACCATGTGTGACCGACGACGGACATGCTCGAGCCAGTCGCCGACACGTAGTCGGCGATGTAGGCGATGGACGCGAGCGCGTGCCCCCAGTAGGACACGCGCGTCGGATCCTGGAACACCGTCAGGATCACGAGCGTGACGGCGACGAGCAACAGAAATGCCGGAAGCAGTCGAATGATCCGACGCATGTAGAACGCCTTGAAGTCGATCCGCCCGGTCGCCCGGAATTCGCTCACAAGCAGCGTCGTGATGAGGTAGCCCGAGAGGACGAAGAACACGGTCACGCCGATCGCGCCGCCCGCGCGCACCTTGCCGATGTCGTAATGGCACAACACGGCGATCCCGCGCAGACCATCAAGACCCGGGACGCGCACAGACTCCCGCGCGCCCCGCACCGCATCCGTGCCAGCGTCCTCCGGATTCGCAAGCGAAAGGACTCTCGAAGCGCCGCTGCCGAAGATCCGGATGCGGTTGAGGACCCGAGAATTCGCGCGCGGCTCCGCTGGGGTCCCGGATTCCGCCGGCCCGCCCACGCTCACTTGAGGCTCCCCAGTTTCACCAGTCGAGCGAAGTCATCGTTCAGAAGCTGGAGCTCGTCGAACCCGCCTGCCGCTGCGACGCGACCGTCCTGCAGGAAGATCACTTCGTTGCAGTCCCGGACCGTCGAGAGGCGGTGCGCGATGATGACGATCGTGACAGTGCCATGCAAGTTGGCGATGGTCTCCGAGATCCTCTGTTCGGTCTCGTTGTCGAGCGCCGAAGTCGCCTCGTCGAGCACGAGCAGCTGCGGCTTGGTGTAGAGCGCGCGCGCGATGCCAATGCGCTGCCGCTGTCCGCCTGACAGGCGGATGCCACGCTCGCCGATGAAGGTGTCGAGGCCCTCCGGGAGTTGGGCCACGAGTTCCGTCAGCTGCGCTCCGTCGATCGCTTCGGCAAGACGCACCGGGTCGACGTCTTCGGGCTCCTCACCGAACGCGATGTTCGCACGCAGACTATCGTCGAGCAGATAGACCTCCTGGGGGACGAGGCCGACGCTCTGCTGCCACGCCGGGAGCATGTCGTGGATCTCGATGCCGTCAGCGCGGATCGTCCCGCTCTCGGGCGCGTAGAGACCGAGAAGGAGGTCGACGATGGTGCTCTTGCCGGCTCCGCTCGGGCCGACGAGCGCAACCGATTCGCCCACCGGGACCGTGATCGACACGTTATCGACCGCCGGGCGCTCGCGGCCGTCATGTGTGAACGTCACGTTGTCGAATCGTACATCGCGGCGCAACCTCGCGAAGGGGGCCGTGACCTGATCATCTGCGGCCTCGTTCTCCTCCGCGAGTTCAGCGTCGCGGAGGTCGGCGAGCACAACCTCATAGGAGGGGCGTCCCAGTCGAACGGTACTCATCGACGACACGAGGCGGGTCACGCTCGGGAGCAGACGGAAACCAGCGGCGGTGAGCGCAGCGAGCGCGCTCACCGACTCGGCAGGAGTCATCGTCGCGAAGATGTAGAGACTGATACCGGCGATGCCCAGGATGAAGGCAACCTCGAACAGATACTTGGGGAGTTCGCCCAGGAAGGCAGCGGTATGTTCGGCCGCCGCGTAGTCGTGGCGTGCTCGGCTGTAGCGGCGCAGGAAGTACGGAGCCTTGTGCCGGATGCGAATCTCCTTGATACCACCGAGCGCATGCATCGCCCCTTCGTAAACCCGGGCGATGGATGAGATCAACCGCGTCCCGGCGTGTTTGGCCGCCGGACGCACGACCGAATAGAACAGCGCGACGATGAGGAGGAAGTAGGCGAGGAGGAGGAATGCGGGAACCGGAACGAGTATGACGAGAGTGATCGAGACGGCGATGATCGTCACAAGTTCGCTGATGATGTTCATCACGCCGATCACGCTCTGCTTGAAGACGACGTGCACGGCATCGTTGATGACTCTGATGAAATCGGCGGAACTCCGCTTCAGATGCAACCCGTACGGTGCGTTCAAGAAGTAGCGGAGCAATCGGGTCGACATCTCGGCTTCTTCGCGCCCCAGGAACCCCAGCAGCCACCAGCGGAATCCGATCACCGCGACGCCCTTCAGGAAGAAGGCGCCGAACGTGATGATGGCGAGGTACATCGCCAGCGTCTCGCGGCCAGGACTGCCGAAGAGTTCATCGAGCCATCGGAGCACCCCCTGGTCGACGGCGGCACCGCTCAGCAACTGCATAAGGGGGACAATGAGGGCCACACCCGCAGCGTCCGCGAATCCTGTCGCCACCGTGCCGAGCGTGCCGAGCGTGAGCCTGTGCCTCGTCGGGGCGGAGAACAGCAGTCGGAAGGTCGAGCGTTTCATCGGGGCTCCTCGAGGCTGGGGGACGAGAGCCCCTCGGTCGGCGGCGTGATCTGAGCGGTGTGCATCTTCAGGCTCCGATCAGTCGCCATCTCCACCACCGCCTACGGTCGTCGATTCGTCGTTGCACCTTTCGGAGGCGTTCTCTCATCGTCGCCCGCGCGAGCGCTCCCTTCCTGGCGGCCTCGAGCTCGCGCCAACCGGGTCGATTCGCGATGCCCGGATCGATCCGTTGTGCCAAGCGCTGTGCCTCGGTGACCGCGTCGGCATCTGGCGGCCGGACCGCAGCCGCCTCGAGGCCGAGCGCCATCGCCTCTTCAGCTGCACGATCGATGAGTACGGGACGCAGACTCGCGACATCCACTGTTTCCGCGCTTACGTCGAGGAATCTCGAGTACGCACGAAACCGTTCTTCGAGGTCGCGAGCACCCGTGAACGCGCCGGACAGATTGGAGCCATGATCCCGATGGAATGCCTGGTCCGGGCCGTTGATGTGTCCCACGTCGGAAATAGCCGCGATCCGCAACCACATCTCGAGATCATGGGTGTGCGGGAAGTCGGCGTCATAGCCGCCAACGGCATGCTGTACCGATGTTCGAACAACGGCCTCCGGGCTGCTGATCGAGTTCCATCCGAGTCGGAACTGCGCTCGCAGCCATTCCTCGCCCGACCAGATCGACCAGCTCACTGGCCGCTCGCGCCACCGCGGAATCTCCCCACTGAAACTCGATGTATGGCCGTAGACGAGGCCGACCTGCGGGTTCGCCGCCATCAGCGCAGTCGCTCGCGCGAGCGCGCCTGGCGCAAGCGCGTCGTCGGCCGATATCAAGACGAGATACTCCGCCTCGACGAGCGAGATCCCGTGGTTGAACGTCGCGACGGCGCCCTCGTTGCGTTCGTGGTGCACCGCCCGAACACGAGGGTTCTGTGCCGCCAGCATCTGTGCGACCTGCCACGAGCCATCCGTAGAGCAGTCATCGACGATGATCACGGACGCCTCTACATGCGGCTGCCCGAGCACGCTCCTCACGCAGTCCGGAAGATACTTCCCATAGTTGTAGCAGGGGACCACCGCGGTCACGGTCGGTGAAAGCGGGGTCTTCCGTCGGATTGGAATGCGGAATCGCATGTCCTCAGCCTCGCGCCACCACGCGTGCGAGCACGCTGACGACGCGTTCCTGCTGGTCCGTCGTCAGGTGCGGGAACATCGGGAGCGAGAGGATGCGGCGTGCCGCCGCCTCGGCGACCGGGAACGCTCCTGCGCTGTATCCGAGTCCCCCGTACGCGGCCGTGAGATGCAACGGTGTCGGGTAATGGATCGCGCTGCCGATTCCCGCGGCACCCAGTTCGGCGTGTACACGGTCACGCTCATCGACTTGCACGACGAAGAGGTGCCACACGTCGGCATTGCCCGGTCGCACCTTCGGGGTACGCACCTCCAGGATCTCTGCCAGCAACTCCGAGTAGTGATCAGCTCTGGCGCGCCGGGCGGCGTTCCACCTATCGAGCCGACGGAGCTTGGACCGGAGAACGGCTGCCTGGATCGCGTCAAGCCTGGAGTTCTGCCCCGCACGATCGTGGACGTACTTCGTCGAGCTGCCGTGTGTCGAGTAGTTTCGGACGAATGCCGCCAGGGTGTCATCGTCGGTGAGCACGGCGCCTGCGTCGCCGGCCGCCCCCAGGTTCTTGCCCGGATAGAAGCTCGTGGCCGCGATCGCGCCCAGAGTCCCCGCCCGTCCGGCAGCGGAGTCCGCGCCCTGCGACTGAGCCGCGTCTTCAACGATGTGGATGCCGTGACGGCGGGCGGTGGGCGTGATGCGATCGAGCGGAGCGGTCTGCCCATATAGGTGAACTGGGATGACGGCCCGTGTCCGTGGCGTGATCGCCGCTTCGAACGCCGCCGGGTCCATGAGGAGGTAGTCCGAGTCGACATCCACGAAGACCGGGGTCGCACCGACTACCGTAACCGCCTCCGCCGTCGCGATGAACGTGTTGACCGGGATGATCACTTCGTCCCCACGGCCGATCCCAAGCGCCCTGAGCGAGAGTTCGAGTGCGTCCGTTCCGTTGCCGACACCGATGCAGTGGGCGACGCCGATGTACTCGGCGTACTCGCGCTCGAACGCGGCGACCTCTGAGCCTCCGATGAACGACGCCGCCGCGAACTGGGCATGCAGCACGGGAAGGACTTCGTCGGCGATCTCCGCTTGCTGCGCGGGCAGATCCAGGAACGGGACCGCCGCGACGCTCACGAGAGCTCCTCGACGAGGACGCCCGGCCGCTGTCGAGTGCCCGTAGCAAGACTCCGAGCGGCCGCATCGAGCGTGGCGAGCACGCGCAATCCGGCATGGCCGTCAGTGCGGGGCCGCCGTCGTTCTTGGATCGCTCCGGCGAACTCGGCAACCATCGCCTCGAGCGCCTCACGCTCCTTGAGAGCGGGTGACCATGTGTCCCCGAGCCGATATGAGACAAGGGCGGCACGGCGATCCGCCTGAGCGAGCGAAGGATCCGCGAAATCAATCCCGCGGTCGTACACGCTGATGCGCTGTTGAGGGTTGAGATCGTCCCAAACGAGCGTACGGCGTGAGCCCCCGATGACCATCTGTCGGATCTTCGTGGGGCTGAGCCAGTTCACGTGCGCGTGGCCGATGGCCCCGTTGAGCAGTTCCATCGAAAGATAGCCGACGCATGCTTTGCCGGCTCCCAACGGGTCGGCACCCACTGCCGTCACGGATACCGGATCCAGGCCCCCTGGGAGAAGGAAATCCATGATCGACAGATCATGAGGGGCAAGATCCCAGAACACATCGACGTCCGGCTGGATGAGTCCGAGATTGATGCGGACGGAGTCGATATAGAGAATGTCGCCGAGGTGTCCGTCCGAGATGAGCTCTCGCATCTTGAGTACCGCTGGCGTATAGCAGTACGTGTGATCAGTCATGAGGGTCACGCCGGCCGCATCAGCGGCTGCCACCATCTCGTTCGCGCGGTCGACGCTGTCCGCCAGCGGCTTCTCCACCACGACGTGTTTGCCTGCCTCCATGGCCGCCATCGCGATCCCGTAGTGAGTCCGCGCTGGAGTTGCAACGGCAATGGCATCGACCGCAGGATCGGCGAGGACCTCGGCGATGGACGTCGTCACACGCGCGCCACCGAGCCGCATGGCCAGTGCGTTCGCCCGGTCGCCATCGAGATCGCATATCGATTCGAGGCGCCAGTGCGGACTGTACTGGAAATTGCGGGCGAGGTTGGGCCCCCAGTAGCCGGCGCCGACGACTGCCACTCCGAGTTCGTTGGTCATACAGGCGCCTTCCTCGGGCGAAGTTCGGGTTCTCGACGACACCCGGGTTGTCAGGTCGGGCCCGCGCCGCCAGGGATGAGCGCACATGCCGTCGTCGGGACGAGGACAGATACAAAATGTGTCATAGTCGGCTCAGTGATTCACGCCCCACTTCGGGGGCGACCATCGCAAGCCGCGCATCCCCGTCGTACCCGAGCGTCATGCAACTACGGAACGGTGACGGTGACGTTCTTGATGGTGGCCACGATGATGCCTGAACCGTTGCCCGTGACGATCGCGACCCGTGGACTGGACACAGTACGGGAGACCGTGCCCACGGTCGTCCACGTCAACCCGGAGTTCGTCGAGAACGACCCGGTCACCGTCGATCCATCCGTCGTGAACCGCAGCAATATCGAGGTCGCGGAGGTCAGCTGAGACGCAACGATGCTGCCGACGCCGTCCACCTCGTTGTCCAGGATCACACTCTGCCCGCCGACTCCCGGGAAGTTGTTCCTCGTGAGCTCGATGTAGTCGTCATCATCGCCGTACAGGACCAGACTCGCCTTGTTGTAATCCAGCGTCGGGTTGAAGTCCAGCGACAACACCACACTCGACCAGTCCGTCGAGATCGGATGGAACAGGCTGTTCACCGAGCTGTTCCAGCCGCCACCCCGACTCCAGATATCACCCGAAGCGATCGGCACACGCAGCCCCGCAGCCGAATACGCCAATCCCGCGCCCTCGGTATTCCGAACCGCACCGGCAGCCGTCTCAGCCAGGAAGCTCCACCCATCACCGACCAATGCCGCACGATCCGCATACCCGGTGAAATCGAACACCCCAGACCCACCAGCCGGCTCAGGCTCCGGCTCCGGCTCCGGCTCCGGCTCCGGCTCCGGTTCCGGTTCCGGTTCCTCGCCATCGGTGACGGTGACGGTGACGTTCTTGATGGTGGCCACGATGATGCCTGAACCGTTGCCCGTGACGATCGCGACCCGTGGACTGGACACAGTACGGGAGACCGTGCCCACGGTCGTCCACGTCAACCCGGAGTTCGTCGAGAACGACCCGGTCACCGTCGATCCATCCGTCGTGAACCGCAGCAATATCGAGGTCGCGGAGGTCAGCTGAGACGCAACGATGCTGCCGACGCCGTCCACCTCGTTGTCCAGGATCACACTCTGCCCGCCGACTCCCGGGAAGTTGTTCCTCGTGAGCTCGATGTAGTCGTCATCATCGCCGTACAGGACCAGACTCGCCTTGTTGTAATCCAGCGTCGGGTTGAAGTCCAGCGACAACACCACACTCGACCAGTCCGTCGAGATCGGATGGAACAGGCTGTTCACCGAGCTGTTCCAGCCGCCACCCCGACTCCAGATATCACCCGAAGCGATCGGCACACGCAGCCCCGCAGCCGAATACGCCAATCCCGCGCCCTCGGTATTCCGAACCGCACCGGCAGCCGTCTCAGCCAGGAAGCTCCACCCATCACCGACCAATGCCGCACGATCCGCATACCCGGTGAAATCGAACACCCCAGACCCACCAGCCGGCTCAGGCTCCGGCTCCGGCTCCGGCTCCGGCTCCGGCTCCGGCTCCGGCTCAGGCTCCGGCTCCGGCTCCGGCTCGGTTGCTGTCACGATCACCTGCGAGAACGTCGCGTTCGCCACCGCGCTATCGCCCGAGATGTCCCCGCCTGCGATCAACCCCAGCCTGGCGTTCGCGACGCTGTGCGCAACCTCGCCGACCGGAATCCAGGTGCTTCCGTCAACCGAGTAGGTCGCGGTGATGAGTTCGCCGTTCCGGTCCATGCGGAGGCGGAAATCGCTCGGTGCCGCCGCTATCGACGCGACATCGGTCGCGCGACCGGCAGTCTCGCTCGAGAGATTCACGATGTTCCAGTTCGAGTACCCGCGAATGAGCTGCACGTAGTTGTCGTCGTCACCGTAGATGAGGAGACCGGCCTGCGCGAAGTTCGTCCACGGAGCGAAATCCGGGACCGCGACCTCCACCCTCGTCCAGTTCGCCGGAAGTGCGCGAAACGCGGTGTTCCGAGAGTCGTTCCACGTCGTCTCCCAGAGCGTCGCGTCGATAGTGGGCACCCGCACGCCGGTGGGGTAGTACGCGACCGCCCCCGGCCCCGAGGTGATCTCGGTGTCGCGCACCTCCCCGGCAGCGGTCGTAGCGAGATAGCTCCAACCGTCGGCGAGGAACTCGGCACGACTGATGTAGTCCAAGTTGAAGACCTGCGTGCCGGTCGGAGCGACGTTGAACGACACCTCGATCGAGCGCGAACCTGAAGCCGGTGCGTCCGCGGCGACGGTGACGGTACCCGAATAGGTTCCCGCCGTAAGTCCCGCAGGATCGGCCGTGATGGTCAGTTCGCCCCCGCCCGAGCCGGTTGCGGGGCTGACCGACAACCAGCTGGTGCCACCGGCGCTCGCGTCCCACGAGACGGGGCCGGTGCCGGTGCCGGTGCCGGTGCCGTCGATCGAAACCGAGACATCGGTCGTCACGACCGCCGCGTCCGCAGTAGCGTTCAGCGAAACATGTTCCGACTCCACCCGGAGTTGCGCGGTCGGCGAGTACGCCACCACTGCGGTCTGCGTCGCAGTTGTCACCGAAGCCGAGAAGAACAGGATCCGTCGATCGTTCTCCATTCGGAAGGAGAACGGTACGGCGACACCGCCGACCGTTACGTCCCTGACTGCTGGAGAGTCGGTGACGTCCTGAGTGAACGTGACCAGATCCTGAGGTCTGATGAATGCCTCGGAATCACGCGCGCCGACCTCGGGAAGGGCGATTCGACTGAAATCGAAGCTGACCCCATCTGAGGACACGCTCACGTCAGAGATGAATGTGCGGTCCCGCTGAAGGATGTATTTCACGACCGTGCTCACCGGCGCTGCCCAAACGTTCTGGGTCGACGCATAGGCGATCGCGCCGTCGTCATTCGTGTGCTCGTGAAGCACGAGATTCGCCCATTTGCCCTGCGCGACGGCATCGTCGACGATCGTCTTCAGGTCGCCGGGCGGGTACGGCGTGTGTTCATGCGAGTTGTAGCTCTTCAGATTCATGAAATCCGAGGGAGTCGTCGACTCGAGTTCGTTGAAGTTGTACCCGCGTGCGGCGAGGAGGTATCTGGAGGCGATTACTCCAGATTCGAAGTTGCGCACCCCACAAGGCCACGCCATGGACGCGATCTCATCGAGAGAGCCGGCGGCCGCCGCGGCAGCCTCCAAGTTGTCGGTGATCTGGGAAATGACGTAGCCCGCGTCCTTGATCACGCACTCGTGCGACGCGAGATGCACGCCGAGTTCCATCCCCGCGTCGTGCAGCGCCGGATAGTAGGAAGGGGCCGCCCAGCCGTTCATCACGAACGTCCCCGTGAGGCCTGCGGCCATAAGCGTCGAGGCGCCTGCCGGATAGCTGTCATCCGTGGTCGAACTGAATGCGCCCCGGTGCGAATCTCTCCAGGTTGCAACGCGGATCGGACCGTCCGGGTTAATCACCGCTGCGACCTCGACGGAACGGGAATCCCCATCTCCAGAGACCACGGTCACGGTGGCATTGTGCACGCCCGCCTCGAGTGACGCGCAGTCCGCCGTCGCGAACAGCTGCGCAGGCGTCGAACCCGCCGATGCATCCAAGTGCAGCCAGCCGTCGCTCGCTGTGGCGGACCAGGTCGCCTGTTCCGCCCACGATACGACGGAGATGCTCTGAGGTGTGTCGCAGGCCTGTCCGGCATCCGCATGGAAAACGATCTGAGAAGGTGTGACGTCGAGCCTCTCCGGCCAGTCGGGCTGCTCGACGGTGTAGCCATCCGCTGCAGCAGCCCGCTCAGCCGTCACGGAGCCGGCGACTGCCGTTGCCGCGACGACCAAGAGCGTCAGCACCCCGATTCCGATCGGCCGAATTCTCCGTGACAATGCAGGCCGACTCATGGTGCGCCCTCTCTCCACCCGAATCGCGGCCTCGCGGAGCTACCGCACGTCGGCGTAGCCGTGACTCGCCCCGCGCGGTCGGGTATCACTCGCCGGGGGAGGATCGCACTTGCGATGCCTACAAGCTTGTATATCGAAGCGCGCTCCCCGTCGCGCGCCCCAGATCGGGTGACGCCGGCTCGCCGCCTATTCCCCGATACGCGAGATCTCGCTGAGTTCGTGCCATTGGCGGTTGTGGTAGACGAGCGGATGCACGGACTCTGCGTCACTCTCGCCGGGAGTGCTCGCCTCCAAAGCGTGAACGACGACCACGACGGAACCGCCGGCGTCCAGGAGATGAACGATACGTCCGCGAACCCAGGTATGCGCCGAGTGGAACCGCGGCTCCCCGGTGTCGAGCCTTTCCCAGGCTGTCGTGTCTGCGAACCGATCGGCGCCGCTCATCGAACAGAGCCGGGCGAGCGCGAGATCCTCGCTACGAAGCAGGTGCACCACGACAGTCTCTGCCGCAAGGATGAACGGAGTCGATGAGGACATCCGGGACAACGAGAACACCAGCAGGGGAGGCTCGGCACTCACCGAGAAGACCGATGTCGCGGTCAGCGCGACCGGCCCGCTCCCAGGGTCGGCGGTGACGACGGCGACGCCAGCAGCATGATTCCTGAATGCGAGCTTGAACCGCGTGGAATCGAGACCGGGCTCGTCGATCTCCGCAACTGCCACATCGATGGTCGTATCGACCGCGACATCAGTAACCCCCATCGCAACCACTCCCTTCATGTCTGCCTGCTCCCTATACCCCTGTTGGGACTGCCCGGTCCCGGCTCGGCCGCACTGATCGTTGACGAGCATCCGTACCAGTGGCTTCCTCGACCGCGTCTTCGAGTTCACGGTCGAGCGCGTCCATCACGCTCTCGAACGCCAGTTGCGAAACGAGAGAGTGGTCTGCGCGCTCGTCGAGAAGGACGTCGATCCGGCGTCCGCGCTTGCGGAGCCGTTCGGATGCCCTCGCGCCGCGCGCCTTCAGATACCACCCATGGTCGGCCGCGCCGAAAACGAGACGGATGCCCGTCTCGGGCGGAACCGGACCGAGAACCGTCTCCACGAAGTAGTCGCCGATATCGAGCTTCGCGATCGCGAGCTGGAGCGCGTATGGCGTATGCCTCCGGTATACGTGCTTGAGCCGCGCAACGATGCCTCGCGGCGCCGAGGGCGCTGCAGGAACCACCTCGTGATCGGTGAGTACCGGTGCGGCCCCGGCGTCCTCCGCCGCGCGCTTGTTCATCTCATCCCTGAGGAAGAACTGTGGCCAATGCCTGCTCGAGCGACGCCAGGCCAGCATGTTGATCATGACGAGACGCCGAATCGGCACCTTGTCGGCAGCGAGCACGCCGAGCCAGCCGCCGGAGCAGACACCGACCACCGAAACCGGCGAACCCGTGCGATCAGACAACCATCGGACGGAACGTGCGACATCATCGACGGCCGACATGCGAAGCGGGATCGGCACCTCGAAATCCTCGATGTCTTTCGCGTCGCCGACACCACGCCGGTCGGCCCGGAGATTCGGCATTCCGCGCGCGGCCAGGTGACGAGAAGCGGGTGCCCAGAGGCGGTTCACTCCCTTCGCCTCCACCGAGGCTGGGATGAGAAGTGCCGCAACGGGCAACGCGGTCCCGACCGGTGTCGAATACACACCGGGAAGTCGGTCTCGGCCGACCTCCACGAATGTCTGACGAACCTCTGCGCCCGCTTCGCGATCGACCACGACCGTTTCACGGATCGGCTCCCACGGTGGCAGCGCAGCCGGAGGAGATGGGGTGAGCCGCGCGAGGACGGCGTCGATTGCACCATGTGGGTCGCTGCGGAATAGCCGCGCGATCTCAGGGTAGCGACGGAGCACGTCAGCGTCCGTTTCGACGATATGAGTGCCGACCGGAAGTCGTCCAGGCTCGATCGTTCGAGGGTCCACGAGCGCACGGATCGAGTCCGCTCCAACGTCGTCGTAGAACTGACTGCTCAGTTCCACTCCGGTCGAACTGATCGGGAGTGAGTCAGGAAGTGCCAGCTTCCGCAGTACGGCCTGCTGGCGAAGGAAAGCACGCCCACCGATCGGTTCCCACAGCACCCGCGACCCGATCGGCAGCTCCGGCGTTGACGCCAGCACTGCCGCCCCGACTCGCAAACCGATGGCGTCGACACGACCCATCCCCGAGACTGCCGACGCCGCCTCGACTGCCGCGGCGAGGTCATCCCGCCATGCGTCGGCGAGATCCGTCCCTGGCGGCGCTGACTCGGAATCCCCTTGGCCCGTCCAGCTGAATCGAACGACCACGAATCCCCGCCGAGCGCCGATCACGGCGAGGAGCCGAAGGTACTCGTATGTCCAGATGTGTTCATGTGCCAGTGATGGAGCGATCACGACGGCCCCGACGACTCGTCCATCATCCGGCCGGTGTACCCATGCCTCGATGCTGCGACCGGCCGAATGAAGCCAGGTTGGCTCACCTAGTGAGCTCATGGCAACACCGCGGAATCGACCAATCCAAGCTCACTTCGCACACCATCAGGCCAGGCCTCGGGCTCGAATCCGTGTCGGCGCGCGAGCGCCAAGACAATGCGCTCCATGCCGAATGCCGCGCACGCGCTCTGCGCGGGCGTGCCATCAGGAAGCGACAGCGCGAACTCGTCGCCGAAGTGCGTGCCATGGTAATTCGCGGAGGCGATCGCGGTCTCCGTGCCGGGATACACCTCCGTGACCACTTCGAACTTGGCCTCCGCTTCGATCTGGTTTGCGGCAAGCACTACACCGCCGCGTCCGAAGAACGGATCGTTCGCGGGGACGATATCGACGGGCAACTCGAGCGCGCTGAAGATTCCTCTATCGATCTCCAACCAGGTGCGTCGGTGTTCCTTGGCCTGGTCTTCCGTTCCCAGTCGAACGTACTCTCGCATCCGGAAGCTGACGAATCGCATCGGGTCCTCGGACGGCTCGTGCCTGAAGCACTCCCCCGTCATCTCGTACAACCGACCGGCGTCGACGGTCTCGCCCTCGAGATACGCATAGAGCGCGTGGCACGCGGCCGACGCGACCGCCAGACCTGTCGTCGAGAGCATCGATTGCCAGTCACCCCCTTCGTCGTACACGGCGATGAGATCTCGGTATTCGCTCTGACCGCCGGCGAACGAATTGATCGTGCCCAGCAGCTGCGGGAAGGACGCGACGTAGTCCGTCTGCTCCAGCATGCCGACAGCGAACACCGGCGGAAACCGCACAGAGGTAACTTCCGCTGGGAACTCGCGGCGAGCGGTACGTGCGATCAGGGCCGTCAGTCCGTCGTAGACGGCGACAGCCCGCGGCCCGAGGCCCGGAAGAGCGGCGGCCCTCGACGGGAGCAACCACCCGTGTTCCACGAGTCGTGTACGGAACGCTCGGCGCTGCTCGGCGCGAATGTCTTCGAGTGTGTCGGGTCTGGTCATGCGAGTGGTCCTCTCCCCCGTCCGAGTTCGCTTCCTTCGTGGGATCAGGGGCACCGCAGATACGAGCCGAGGCTCCGGAGATCAAGGATGAAGCCGACTGGGAAACGAGTCGGGTTCAGTTCTACCGACCCATCCGGTCTCGCGCCCTCCCCAAATCGGGTGACGCCGATCCGCTCGGAGCAGCTCTACTCGTCGACACCCGACCCCACCGCCGCCGACCTCCGAGTTGCGACAAGCGCCGTCGCGACCGCGAATGCGAATGGCGTCGCGTGGCTGATCGAGACCGAGATCTCCTCGATGCCCTCTCCGAGGGCGAGCGCCTCCGCCGGTGCGGTCAGCCGGACGGTCGGCGCGCCCACGGTATCCGCCAGAATCTCGATGTCGGGCCAGCCGAACGCCTGCTCAGGGCCCCATCGGAGGATCTTGAACACCGCCTCCTTCGCCGCAAACCGGCCAGCCGTGTAGCGGACGACGGATGCATCGGTCACATCGCCGACGATCGACGCTCGCTCCGCGTCGCTCAGAATGCGTCGGAGATATCGGTCTCCGAAATCGACCAAACCTTCGCGGATGTCGATGATGCTCTGCACATCGCACCCGACCCTCACCTGGACCTCCCGTTGCGTCACCCTGTCCGTGCCCATGTTCCGCCCCTTCCGTATGTGAGTCCACCGTGATGGTCCCACCTGGCCGCGACCGTATCCGCACCGAGAGGATCCCTCAAACTGGGGGGCAGGCTGATCGCCTCGCCCGAGTATCCTCAGGCAGGGGATCGCAGCATGCACCGTATCCCCGGCAACCCGTGTGCAAGTGCACCAACCCGAACGCGGCCGTCGCCGCCCTGCACCAAGGCTGGGAGCAACCATGAGCAATTCCATCGACGAAAGGATCCGCAAGGTTCTCGCAGAATACGCGAGGACGCAGATTCCGATCATCGAACTCAGCGATGACGCCGATCTCTATCAGGCCGGCTTCACCTCGCACGCGAGCGTCAACGTCATGCTCGCCCTCGAGGACGCATTCGAGGTTGAGTTCCCCGATGAACTCCTCCGCAAGTCCACCTTCCAGTCCGTCGCGGCCATCCGCGAGGCACTCGAGTCCCTCGGCGTACTCGACGCGGTTCTCTGATTCGACACCCCGAAGAGGACAAGAACATGACAGACATCGCACTGGCGCAGCCGCACACCGCGGAAACGCCCGGAGAACGACTTCTCACGATCGCCGAACGTGTCGGCAAGGAGGTCGCCGGTCCGGCGGCCTACGATGTCGACCGCGAGGCGCGCTTTCCATCCGAAGCATTCGACGCTCTGAAGAAGGAAGGCGTGCTCACCGCCCTGGTGCCCGTTGAGCTCGGCGGCATGGGAGCCACGCTCACGGATATCAGCAACGCGATCCGCGTGCTCGCTCGGTACTGCTCGGCGACGGGCGCTGCGCTGGCAATGCACACGATTGAAATCTTCCTTCTGCTGAAGTACGGCACCACCCCGGCCCTTCGAGCCCTGCTTTCGGAGATCGTCGACAAGCAGTTGCTCATCGCGAACGCGAACAGCGAGGCCGGCCTCGGTGGCGATGTCATGCGCAGTATCGCCGCGCTCGAGCCGGACGGCGACGGCTGGCGGCTCGACAAGCAGTCATACGCGGTCTCGTACGGGCTGAGCGCGGACCTCATCGCGTGCACCGCACGTCGCAATCCAGATGCGGCCGAGACCGACCAAGTGTCGGTGCTCTTCCGCGCAGCGAAATTCAGTCTCGACCCGACGAGCGGCTGGGACACGCTCGGCCTTCGCGGCACGTGCAGCACAGGAATCCATCTCACCGGGCACGTGACCGACGACGACATTTTTCCCGTACCATTCGCGGATATCGCCAATGGCGGCGGCGGTCAGCTTCGACACGTCCTTCTGACCGCCGTATGGACCGGCCTCGCCGAGGCTGCCTTGGAGGAAGCGCACGCCGCTGTACGCGTCTCCGCCCGGCGCAGCATCGGCAAAACCCCCATGTCGGCGATGCGCCTGGCTGAGATGGCGGCAGACGTCCAAGCAGCGCGCAGCACGCTTGCGGAGGCCCTACGCCGTGTGGAGGCGGCGGCGGCCGCCGACGACCTCGAGAACATCGATCTCATCATGACGCTTCGCAACGTCAAGGTGATCACCACCACGACCGCCGTGCATACAGCCACCAAGGCACTCCAGATCTGCAGCATCAACGGTTTCCGCCGCGGCAAGGAGTACCGGCTCGAGCGAGTGATCCGCGACGCTCATGGCGGGCTCATCATGGTGGGCAACGACCGTTACCTCGACGAGAACGCGGAGATGCTCGCCGTCCGGAAATCGATCTGACCGGACCCCATGGCACGACAACCCGACAACGCAGAACTGCCGACGCTCGCGTACGTCTACCATCCGGAATCGTTTGCTCCGTTGTCGATCATCGAGGCAGCAGAGAGTGTCTGCCAGTTGGTCTGGATCGTCGACTCCTCACAGCCTGCAGTGGCCACGCTTCGGCGCCTGTTGGAACGGTTCGGTCCGGTCGTGGATGCCGCCGGCCGGTCCCTCGCAGCGGTCGCGGAGTCCGTGCGAGACCACGCCCCGGACGGCATCGTCTCACTGCACGATGCGGATCTGGTCTGGACAGCGCTCCTGGCCGAACACCTCGGTCTCGCCTTCCACAGCGTCGAAACTGCCATCGCGCTCACGGACAAGCACGTCCAGCGCCGGGCACTCGCGGAGGGTGGGCTTCCCGTTCCGGCCTTCCGTGTGATTCCCGCCGATGCCGACGCGATGACCGTGGCTGGGGTCGCCCGCGAGTTCCCGTTTCCTGCAGTCCTCAAGCCGCGCCGCGGCCAGCAGAGCCGCGATACGCTCCCGATCGAGTCCGGGCCGGAACTGGAGGTCACCGTCCGCGAACTGCGTGCACGACCCGGAACGCCGGCGGAGGAGTACATCCTCGAGGGGTATGTTCCGGACACCGATGCGCCGCTCGGCGGCGAGGGCTTCGCGAACTTCGTCTCGGTCGAGAGTGTTATCGAGAACGGCCGCGTGGCGCATGCCTCGATCAGTGCTCGCACCCCGTTTCGATGGCCATTCCGTGAGACGGGCTATTTCACTCCCAGCGCGCTCTCGCCCGACGTCCGGGCGGACGTTCTGCGCGCCGCTCGCGATGCGGCTCTCGCCGTGGGTGTGACTGTGGGCTGTCTGCACACGGAGATCAAGCTCACCGATGCCGGACCAGTCGTGATCGAGGTCAACGGTCGACCTGGCGGCGGGATGTCCGAGATGCTCGAGCGAGCCTCCGGCTTCAGTATCCTCAGGGCTGCACTTCGTCTCGCGGTTGGTGCGCCCGTCGAGCTCGAGGGGCCCGTCCCCTGCGACCGAATCGGGTATCTCCTCTACGTCTTTCCCCCGTGGGATGCCGGCGTCGTTGATACGGTCGAGGGCTTGTCCGACCTGCGGGCCTTCGACGGAGTCGAAGAGATCGTCCTCGTACGTGGTCCGGGGCAGCGCATCGACTGGCGCGAGGGGTCCGAGGCTCACGTCTTCCACTTCACTGGTACTGCCCGTGATCTCGATGGACTCCGCCGAGTAATCGCCGCGAGTACGACACGCGTGCGGATCAACGGACACGACTGATCCAGCGACGCGTCCCATCAACGAAGGCAGTCGTACCGGCATGCGTAGGCGTGGGCCCCCTCATGGCCACCACCACACCGGTCGTCCTGACCGACAGTCAGCAGGAGGATGGCGTTCGCAGAAGCATCCTCAAAGGCGTCGCGAGAGGCGAAGTTCATCCCGCTCCACGTAGCGCCTCATTCCGACCGCGCCGTACTCATCGTCTTCCGACGCAGCAGTACCGTCGCCAGGACCGCACCGAGGCAGGCACCGAGAGCATTGCTCAGGATGTCCCGAGGGTTGGCGTCGCGGGCGGGGAGCAGGATCTGGGCGAACTCGGCACCCACCGAGAGGGCGACAGCGATCGCGAAGCCGCACCAGAACCGCTCGAACCACGCGACCGCCAGGAAGCCGATGGGGACGAACAAGAGCACGTTGGCGGGAACGTCCAGGTAGGACGGGCGCATCCAATGCCAGCCGACGACATTGAAGAACCAACTGTACACACTGCCGAACGCCGTTCCGATCGTGGGCACGAGGAGCACCGCGAGCGCGCCGCCGACGTAGACGACCAGCGCGACGGTCAGCAGCTTGCGGCTGACCCAGGACGACGGGCTGTGCAAGATGGCTCCGTTCGGACGTGCGTGATGCGACGCGCAGTGCCAGGCATTCCTGCGCCGAGAAGCGCCGGCTCGGGAGGATGCGGCACGGAACGGTCGGGCCGGGGATCCTCGATCCTCGTGTCGCGTGTGGGTGATATCGGGTAGCGACTCGTACCCGACACTGCTGTAATTGTTCTCCGCGCCTGCTGCCTGTCAGATCCACGGCGCTACCACGATAAGAGTCCCAACACCTCAGCGACGCCCCCAAACCGGGGGTCGGACGATCAGCACCACCTCGGCGCACCACCCTCGGTGTCGCGCCCACCGGCGTAGGCTCTGCGCATGGCTGCCACGACACCGGTCACGATCACCATCACGGGCGCCGGAGGCCAGATCGGCTACGCGCTGCTGTTCCGCATCGCGTCGGGCGCGATGCTCGGCGACGACCTACCGGTGCGATTGCGGCTGCTCGAGATCCCGCAGGGGCTGCGCGCGGCCGAGGGCGCGGCGCTCGAGCTGCAGGATGCCGCGTTCCCGCTGCTGCGCGGCGTGGAGATCACCGACGATGCCGCGGTCGGGTTCGAGGGGGCGAACGTGGCGCTGCTGGTCGGCGCGCGACCGCGCGGCCCCGGCATGGAGCGCGGCGATCTGCTCGCCGCGAACGGCGGCATCTTCGGTCCGCAGGGCCGCGCGATCAACGACCATGCCGCCGACGACGTGCGCGTCGTGGTCGTCGGCAACCCCGCGAACACGAACGCGCTCATCGCGCAGGCGAACGCGCCGGATGTCCCGGCCGACCGGTTCACCGCCCTCACCCGTCTCGACCACAACCGCGCGCTCGGCCAGCTCGCGGCCGCGGTCGACAGCCCGGTCGGCGAGATCCGGGACGTCACGATCTGGGGCAACCACTCGGCGACCCAGTTCCCGGATGTCTCGCACGCGACCGCGGGCGGCGATCCGGTGCTCGGGGTGCTCGCGGCACGGCTCGGCGGCGCCGATGCCGCCCACGAGTGGCTCGTCGACGAGTTCATCCCTCGGGTCGCGAAGCGCGGCGCCGAGATCATCGAGGTGCGCGGTTCGTCGTCGGTCGCGTCGGCGGCATCGGCGACGATCGATCACGTGCACGATTGGGTGCTCGGCACCGGCGAGCGCGGGTGGACGAGCGCGGCGGTGGTGTCGGATGGCTCGTACGGCGTGCCCGAGGGCCTCGTGTCGTCGTTCCCGGTGACGAGCGACGGTACGGGTTGGCGCATCGTGCCGGGGCTCGAGCTCGACGAGTTCGCGCGGCACCGGATCGAGGCATCCGTCGCCGAACTCGAGGACGAGCGCAGCGCGGTGCGCGACCTCGGCCTCGTGCCCTGAGCGGGCCGTATCGAGGCCCCTCCCCTACCCCGACACATCCCGCAACGAAGGGTCATCCTCGGCAACAACGCTGGCCCGCGGCATCCGCCCCCGCCTAGCGTGACCGGCATCCGCATCGATCCACCGTGAGGAGCCGACCGTGTCGCAGAACAGCCTGATCCACGAGCCGCTGAAGTTCGCCTACTGGGTGCCGAACGTCTCGGGCGGGCTCGTGGTGTCGAACATCGAGCAGCGCACCGACTGGTCCTACGACTACAACGTGCGGCTGGCGCAGACCGCCGAGCGCGTCGGCTTCGAGTACGCGCTCTCGCAGGTGCGCTACCTGTCGAGCTACGGCGCGGCGCAGCAGCACGAGTCGACGTCGATCTCGCTGGCCCTCCTGCTCGCGACCGAGAAGCTGAAGGTCATCGCGGCCGTGCACCCGGGGCTCTGGGAGCCGGCCGTGCTCGCGAAGTTCATCCTCACCGCCGACCAGTTCTCGAAGGGCCGCGCCGCGGTCAACGTCGTGAGCGGCTGGTTCAAGGACGAGTACACGAAGCTCGCCCTGCCGTGGCTCGAGCACGACGAACGCTACCGTCGGTCGGCGGAGTTCATCGAGGTGCTGCGCGGGCTCTGGACGCAGGAGAACTTCGAGTTCGCGGGCGACTTCTACCGCGTCGACGACTTCACGCTGCGCCCCGGGCCGTACCCCGTCGAAGGCCGCGCCCACCCCGAGATCTTCCAGGGCGGCAACTCGACCGCCGCGCGGTTCAACGGCGGCGCGCACGCCGACTGGTACTTCTCGAACGGCAAGGACTTCGACGGCTTCACCGAGCAGTACGACGACGTCACCCGCATCGCCGCCGAGCACGGGCGCACCGTGCGGTTCGGCCTCAACGGGTTCGCGATCGTGCGCGACACCGAAGCCGAGGCGCGCGAGCAGTTGCGCGAGATCATCGCCCAGGCCGACGAGGCATCGGTCGAGGGGTTCCGCCGCTCGGTGCAGCAGGCCGGCCCCTCCACGCACGACAAGAAGGGCATGTGGGCCGACTCCACCTTCGAAGACCTGGTGCAGTACAACGACGGGTTCCGCACCCAGCTCATCGGCGAACCCGAGCAGGTCGCCCGGCGCATCATCGCGTACAAGCAGCGCGGGGTGAACCTCCTCCTGCTCGGCTTCCTGCACTTCATCGAGGAGGTCGAGCGGTTCGGCACCGAAGTGATCCCGATCGTGCGCGAACTCGAGGCCGAACTCGACCGCACGGGGGCCGTCGACCCGGTCGCCGTCTGAGCGCATCGGCGAGGCGAGCCGCGCCTCGCCGCAGACGTCCCGACGTCGACGGCTGGACCCCGTCGACGCAGGGCGAACCCACTGATCAGCGACACCGAAAGGACGATCATGACTCTGACATCAGCGACGCCCGACGTCGTCACCGACCGTTGGCGAGGCGCGGCCCGACCACAGACTAGCGCCGAGTGGCTGGTGCGTGCCGAGGAGGTCTCCGACATCCTGGCCGCCGACGCGGTCGAGCGCGACCGAGCCGGCGGCACCCCGCGGGCCGAGGTCGAACTGCTCAAGGCGTCGGGCCTCGTGACGCTGCTCGGCCCCGTCGAGCACGGCGGCGGCGGGCAGCGATGGGAGACCGCGTACCGCGTGATCCGCATCATCGCCCGCGGCGACGGCTCGATCGGCCAGCTCCTCGGATACCACTACCTCTGGGCGTGGGCGGCACGCCTCGTCGCCACCGACGAGCAGATCGCCGCGGTCGAGGAGGCGTACACCGCGGGCAACCTGTTCTTCGGCGGCGCGGTCAACCCGCGCGACGCCGACCTCGTCATCACCGAGGACGGCGACGAGCTCGTGTTCAACGGCCGCAAGTCGTTCTCGACCGGTGGCGTCGTCTCCGACCTGACGGTGCTCGAGGGAGTGCTCGACGGCACCGACACCCACATCTTCGCGATCGTGCCCACCGACCAGGAGGGCATCGTGTTCGCGCACGACTGGGACAACCTCGGGCAGCGCCTCACCGAGTCGGGCGCGGTCGAGATCCGCGACGTGCGGGTGCCGTGGTCGCAGGCCGCGGGCTTCGTCGACCGCGAGTTCGTGCCACTGGTCTACAACACCTGGAACGTGCCCGCGATCCAGCTCGTGTTCGCGAACTTCTACCTCGGCATCGCCGAGGGGGCGCTGCGCACCGCAACCGGGTACACCCGGTCGCACACCCGGGCGTGGCCATACGGCGGCGACGACAAGGCGCGGGCCACCGAGGAGTGGTACATCCTCGAGGGGTACGGGCAGCTGCAGTCCAAGCTCTGGGCCGACGCGGCGCTCATCGACCAGGTGGGCGCCGAGATCAGCGCCGAACTGCATGCGCCGCGCGAGGAGACCACGCCGTACCGTCGTGGCGAGCTCGCGGTGCGCATCGCCGCGGCGAAGCTGCGCATCGTCGAAGACGGCCTCGAGACGGCGACGAAGATCTTCGAGCTCACCGGCGCCCGGGCGAGCGCCAACTCGGTCGGCCTCGACATCTTCTGGCGCAACCTGCGCACGCACAGCCTGCACGACCCGATCCCGTACAAGAAGCGCGAGGTCGGCATCCACGCCCTGCTCGGCGAACTGCCCGAGCCCACCTGGTACACCTGACCGACGCGGCACCCGACCGGCGCGGCGCCCGACCGGCGCAGCGCCCGACCGACGGAGCACCGATCGGTCGCCACGCAGCCGCGATCTGCGAGGCTGGGGGCATGGCACGCGAACCCATGTCCCCAGCCCGGCGTCAGCAGCTGATCGTCGGCCTCGTCGTCGGCCTGCTCGTCGGCGTCGGCATCAGCCTGTGGACGGGATTCTGGCTGTGGCTCGCCGCCGGTGCCGCCGTCGGACTCGCCGCCGGGGCGATCATGAAACCGCCCGGCGAGTAGCGCACCCCGGCCAGCCGCGCACCCCGGCGACTCGCGCACCCCGGCGAGCCGCGCACCCTGGCGACTCACGCACCCCGGCCAGCCGCGCACCCCGGCCCGCCGCGCAGACCGAACGGGCCGCCGCCCCCGGAGGGACGACGGCCCGCGCTGCGGAGCATCCGCTACTTCTTCTTGCCCTTCTTGGCGAGCGTCTTCTCGTGCACCGGCGCGGTGCCCGACGCGCGCTGCGCCTCGAAGTACGCCCGCGCCTCGTCCTGGCGCTCCTGCTCGGCACCCGAGGCGATCTTGGCGCGCAGGTGCTCGTCGGTGTACCCGAACGCGTTCACCAGGTCGAGGGCGTACGGACGCAGCCGCTCGATGAGACGGTCGATGTACGCGGTCACCGACTGCGCGCGCTGCGGCGAGAGCCGGCCGTGGATGAGGTACCACTCGAGGTGCTTCTCGATGAGACCGAGCCCGAACAGATCGCGCACCCAGGTGAGCACCTGCTTGGTGCCCGCATCGGCGGTGCGCTCGAGCCCGCGCGTGAACGCCTCCCACTGCAGCAGCTCGGCGTGCGCGCGAGCAGCCTCGATGAGCTCGTTCTGGTTGCGATTGAACACCGCCGCGGCGTCGGCCTTCGGCAGCTTCCGCGCGCCGTTCAGACGGCCCGCGATCTCGGCGATCATCGTCTCGACCCGGTCGGTGAGCAGGTCGTGCTGCGCCTTCTCATCGCGCAGCCCCGACACCGAGCGGGCGGTCGATCCGAAGTCGGCGAGGTTCTGCCCGAGACGGCGCAGCCCCGAACCGTGGAACGCCTTCTCAGCGGTCTGACCGACCGCGTACCGGGCGAGCGCGCCGAAGCCGGCACCCTTGAACTGCTTCGAGTAGTCGGTGAGCAGTCGCTTGGCGACCAGCTGCAGCAGCACGTTGTTGTCGCCCTCGAACGTGACGTACACGTCGAGGTCCTGGCGCAGCCCGACGATGCGGTTCTCGGCGAGGAAGCCCGCACCGCCGCACGCCTCGCGCGCTTCCTGCAGCGTGTCGAGCGCGTGCCAGGTCGACAGCGGCTTCAGGGCGGCGGCGATCGTCTCGAGGTCCTCGCGGTCCTCGTCGGACGCGGCCTTGCCGCTGAACACCGCGTCGAACTTCACGAGGAACTCGTCGTGCGCGAACGTCTGCGCGTACACCGTCGCGAGCCGCGGGATGAGTCGGCGCTGGTGCCGGCCGTAGTCCAGCAGCACCTCCTCCTCGGTCTCGCTCGCGCCGGTGAACTGGCGGCGCTGGGTCGCGTAGGTGATCGCGATTGTGAGCGCCATCGCCGCGGCCGCGGTGGATGCTCCGTCGAGCGAGACCCGGCCCTGCACGAGGGTGCCGAGCATGGTGAAGAACCGACGGCCGGGGCTCTGGATCGGGCTCGAGTAGGTGCCGTCCGCGGCGACGTCGCCGTAGCGGTTCAGCAGGTAGTCGCGGGGGATGCGCACGCCCGTGAAGTGCAGGCGGCCGTTGTCGATGCCGTTCAGGCCGCCCTTCAGGCCGTCGTCCTCGCCGCCGACGCCGGGGAGGAACTCGCCCTCGTCGTCGCGCAGGTGGATGTAGAACGCGTGCACGCCGTGGTTCACGCCCTTGGTGATGAGCTGGGCGAACACGACCGCGTCCTTGCCGTGCAGCGCCGCGTTGCCGAGGTAGTCCTTCCACGCGCCGCGGAACGGCGTGTCGATGACGAACTCCTGCGTCGCCTCGTCATAGGTCGCCGTCGTGGCGATCGACGCGACGTCCGACCCGTGCCCGGTCTCGGTCATCGCGAACGCGCCCGGCACCTCGAGCGACATGATCTTCGGCAGGAACCGCTCGTGGTGGCTCTTCGTGCCGAGGTGCAGCACCGCGGCGCCGAACAGCCCCCACTGCACGCCCGACTTGATCTGCAGGCTCGGGTCGGCGACCACGAGCTCCTCGAACGCGGCGATATTGCCGCCGTGGTCGTCCATGCCGCCGAGCTCCTTCGGGAACGCCCGGTGCACGGCGCCCGAGTCGACGAGGAGCTGGAGCTGCGCGAGCACGCGCTCGCGGTGCTCGGCCATCGACTGGCCCTCAATGCGCTGGTACTCGGGCTGCGCCGCGCGCTCGCGCGCCTCGAGGCGGATGTCGGCCCAGGTGCCCAGCAGCTGGCGGCCCAGGGCTTCGACATCGACCTTCGGCCGGTCGGATGCCTCGGAGGCCGCGTTCGCGGGCGCCGCCGCGGCGGGCTGCTGCTTCGTACGGGGTGCGGTGTCAACCATCGTCGGTGCCGTCCTTCTCGATCGAATGAAGACTGCCGTCCACGCTACGGGGGTCGCTCGGCGCCCGGGAAACGGTGCGTGAGGGGCCTACAAACGGCGCTCCGAGGCCCGCGCGCGAGCTTGTCCGCACCCTACAATTCGGCGTGCCCGACTCGGTCGCATCCCCACAACGGTGGACCGAGGCATCCGGGGCCCTTCGTCGGTCAACTGCGGAAGAAGGCACTCGCCTTCCGGCTCCAGAGCAGCAGCACGACGATGAGCGAGAAGAGGATGCCGAGCCACTCCCAGATCACCTCGGGGCGGTTGCCGTAGTACGCGAACACGAGGAACAGCCCGCCGATGATCGACAGCACCTCGACGACCGTGACGACCAGGCGCGCCGCCGAGTTGCCGTTCAGCAGGCCACCGGCCACCAACACCACGATGAGGCCGACGATGATCGACCCGATCGCGGCGGTCAGCAGCCCGCCGGTGCCCTGGAACTGGTCGACGACGGCCTGCACCGGCAGCAGGAACAGCAGCAGGATGCCCGAGATCAGATCGAGCGCCCCCGAGATCCACGCCAGCACCGCCACGACGGTGACCCCCGTCGGTCGAATCGCCCTGTCGGCCATGTGCCCCTCCGCATCGCCTGCACGCCGCCCCTCGCAGCGCTCCCCTGCGGCGATCGTAGCGCGACCGTGCGTCAGTTCGCGGCGACCACCGCGACGAGCGCGTCGCCGTACTGCTCGCGCTTCTTCGCCCCGATGCCCGAGATGCCTTCGAGTTCGGCGATGCTCGACGGGCGCGCGACCGCGACGGCGCGCAGCGTCGCATCACCGAAGACGATGTAGGCGGGCACGCCCTGCTCGCGGGCCTCGCCGGCCCGCCACGCGCGCAGCGCTTCGAACAGTTCGGCCTGCGCCGGTTCGAGATCGGATGCCGCGGGCGCGGCCCGCTTCGCCTGCGCACGCGGTGCGCGTTCGGGCTCGGTGCGCAACTGCACCTGTCGACGGCCGGACAGCACCTCCGCCGATGCGTCGGTCAGCGCGAGCACGCCGTACTCGCCCTGCGACTGCAGCAGCCCCTGGGCCAGCAACTGCCGCACGACCCCGCGCCACTGCTGGTCGCCGAGGTCGTCGCCGATGCCCCAGGTCGCGAGCGTGTCGTGTCCGTACTGCTCGACCCTCGGGGTGCGCTTGCCGCGGAGGATGTCGATCAGGTGCCCGGCGCCGTACCGCTGCCCGCGCTCGCGCTGCAGCCGCACGACGGTCGACAGCAGCTTCTGCGCGGGCACGGTGCCGTCCCACGCGGCGGGCGGCTCGAGGCAGGTGTCGCAGTTGCCGCACGGGGCGCTTCGCTGCCCGAAGTACGCGAGCAGGTTCTGCCGACGGCACTGCACCGTCTCGCAGAGCGCGAGCATGGCGTCGAGGTGGGCGCTCAGGCGGCGTCGATGCGCGAGGTCGCCCGGACTCTCGTCGATCATGCGACGCTGCTGCACCACGTCTTGCAGGCCGTACGCGAGCCACGCCGTCGACGGCAGGCCGTCGCGGCCGGCCCGCCCCGTCTCCTGGTAGTACCCCTCGACCGACTTCGGCAGGTCGACATGGGCGACGAACCGCACATCGGGCTTGTCGATGCCCATGCCGAACGCGATGGTCGCCACCACCACGACCCCGTCTTCGCGGAGGAACCGCTCTTGCGTGCGGCGGCGCACGTCGGCGTCGAGACCCGCGTGGTACGGCATCGCGTCGACGCCGTTCTGCACGAGGAACGCCGCGATCTTCTCGGTCGACGCCCGCGACAGCGCGTAGACGATGCCCGCGGCGGCCCGCCCGTCACCGTCGACCCCCTCGGCCCGGATGAACTGGAGCAGCTGCTTACGCACCTCGTTCTTCGGTGCGATGCGGTACTGGATGTTCGGCCGATCGAAACTCGCCACGAAGTGCTTCGCATCACCGAGGGACAACCGCTCGGTGATCTCGCGATGGGTCGCCTCGGTGGCGGTCGCGGTGAGCGCGATCCGCGGCACGTCGGGCCAGCGCTCGGCGAGCTCGGACAGCGCCAAGTAGTCGGGCCGGAAGTCGTGACCCCACTGCGCCACGCAGTGCGCCTCGTCGATCGCGAACAGCGCGATCGTGCCCCGCTCGAGGAACCGCTTGACCGGTTCGGAATTCAGCCGCTCGGGTGCGATGTACAGCAGGTCGAGCTCGCCCGCGAGGTACGCCCGCTCGACCTGCGCGCGCTCGGCGGGCGACTGGCTCGAGTTCAGGTACCCCGCACGCACGCCGTTGCGCACGAGCGCGTCGACCTGGTCGTGCATGAGCGCGATGAGCGGCGACACCACCACGCCGGTGCCCTCGCGCAGCAGCGCCGGGATCTGGTAGCAGAGGCTCTTGCCGCCGCCGGTCGGCATGAGCACGACGGCGTCGCCGCCGCCCGCGACCCGGTCGATGATCTCGGCCTGCTCGCCGCGGAACGCGTCGTACCCGAACACGGTGTGCAGCGCGTCGAGCGCGGTCGCGAACCGGGCGGGCGCGGCGCGCGTGACGGGCGGTGCGACGGATGCCACGGAGCCCGTCGCGGGCGCGGCGGCCCCGCCGAACCGGTCGGAGGCGGAGTCGGGCGGCAGCCACGCCTCGTCGTCGTCGGGAGGGGTGAGCGCGTCGGGGTCGAACGGGATGTCGTCGGGCTCCCAGGCCGGCTCGTACGCGCTGCGGTTCACCCGCTCGACCCTACCCGCCACCCCCGACCTCAACCCCCTCCCCTCCCCTCCCCAGGCACAACCTGTACGCAATTCAGGTGCGGAGGTGTGTCGGGCGGCGTCGAAACCGGTTTCGCGCGCGACACGCCGCGCGCGGACCTGAATTGCGTACCTGCACCTACCTACCTACACCTACCTACCTACCTACCTAGCGAACGGCCGACCGGACGGACGGGCCGGCTACTCGGCGGGCGGGGTGCGGCGCGGGCGGGCGAGGAGCCAGGTCGCGACGCCCGCTGCGACCACGAGCAGGGCCGCCGCGCCGATCCAGAGCGCATCGGCGGGCAACGCCGGCGGCGAGGCATCCGAGCCGGCCGGAGCATCCGTCGTCTCACCCGTGGCGAGGTCGGCGCAGGCAGGCTCCGCAGTTCCCTCGGCGAGTACCTCCCCCTCAGCGGGCGCCCACTCGAACGCGAACTCACCCGCGATGGGGTGGCCGTCGGCCGACACCACGCGCCACTCCACCGTGTACTCGCCGGCCTTGCCGAGCGCGAGCGGCACCGAGGCATCCGACCCGGTGACCGTCGCGCACGCCGTCGCGTAGTGCAGCCCGTCGGGGCCGACCACGTCGATCACGTTGCCCGACCCGAGGTCGAGCAGTTCGTCGCTCGTGGTCAGCGACACCTCGCCGGGCTGGGTCGTGACCGTCTCGCCGTCGGCCGGCGAAGTCGAGGTGATCGAGTTGTGCGCCGCCGCCGGCGCGGCCGGTGCGACGGCGAGCAGTGCGGCCGCGCACACCGCCGCACCGGCGGCCGCGAACCCGGCGGCCCGCCGGAACCGCACGCGAGCGGACATCACGCGCGCTCCCCGGCGCGGGCGGCGATGGCCAGCACGATACCGATCACACCGACCACGAGTCCGCCGATGCCGAGCACCCGGGCCAGCACATCGGGCTCGGACGGGGCCGGCTGCGAGGCATCCGTCGACTCGGTCGCATCGCCACCGTGGCCCGCATGCTCGTCGGCGACCGCCTCGATCACCGCGATCGTCGGCGCCGGGGTCTCGGGCTCGGCGCCGTCGTCGGTCGGCAGGTCGGCCCAGTTCGTCTCGCCCTCGACGCAGGACTGCAGCACCGGGAACGCGAGCGTCGTGCCCGCCGCGTCGTCGGGCGTGCGCACCTGGAGTTCGAACGTGTCGCGGTAGCCGTCGGGCAGCGGGGTGTCGGCCGTGTAGACGACCTGTCCGACGCGCTCGGTCACGGTGTCGCCGTGGGCGCCCTCGGCGGGTTCGTCGAGCGGCACCATGACCTTCTCGACCGTCCACCCGGGCTTCACGGTCGGGGTGACCGACAGCACGTTCTCGGGGAGGTCGAAGGTGAGGGCGGTCGTCGGCGAGCCGTCGCATCCGTGCCCGACCGAGAAGGTGAGCACGGTGTACGCCCCGGCGGGCGCGTCGCCCGGCGTGACGGTGACGTGGGCCGACGCGGCGAGCGGCGCGGCGGCGAGGGCGAGCAGGGCGCCGGCACCGAGGCCGGCGGCGGAGAGTCGCGCGATGCGCATGATCTGAGGAGTCCTTCGGAGTTCGTTCGCGCGGGCGCGCGGGCGCGCCCGGCGGATGGGATGGGGTGAGCCGATGCGTGGGTCGCGCGTCAGCGCGCGACGGATGCTGCGGGCGGGCCCCGGTACCGGAGGGCATCGACCAGACGGAGGACGACGGGCGTCGCGAGCGGCCGCTCGGCGCGCACGCGCGGTGCGGCGGGCAGGTCGGCGAGCGGGATGCGCATCCGCGAGAGCCGGGCGAGGATGCCTCGGGCGAGCCGTGCGAACGCGGCGAACACGTCGTCGGCGATGACGAGGAACGCCACCGTGAGCGCGGCCGCGACGAGGTGCGTGAACGGCATCGCGACGCCGCCGTGGTCGACGAGCGGCTGAGCCGACCCGAGCGCACCGAGCGAGCCGGTATGGCCCGGGTGGACGACGTGCGACAGGTGCGCTGCGGATGTCACGGGCCCCGGAGCATCCGCAGCGCCGATGCCGATCGCGAAGACGAGGTGCAGCAGTGCCTGGGTGACCAGCGCCGAGACCGCCGTGGCGAGCGTGCGGGCGCGCGCGCCCGCGAGCAGCATCGCGAGCGGCGCCGAGAACGCGAGGGCGAGACCGATCGCGACCGGGCCCGGCGCGGCACCCCCGCCGGCGGTGTGCGCGAGAGCGGCGACGAAGGCCGCGAACCCGGCCACCGCCGTGCCGCGCACCGCCCGAGCGCCGCGAGTCATCACCGTGCCAGCGTACCCGCGCCATCCGATACAGCAGGCGGCCGACCGGTTCCCCGGCCGGCCGCCCATCGGTCGTCGACTACCTCAGCACGACCACCGGCACGGTGAACGATGTGTCGTCGCCGTAGCCCGGCCCGCCGTCGAAGACCGCCTTCAGCAGGTGGACTCCGCGGCTCAGCTTGCCGACCGGCACGGTGAACGCACCTCGCGAGGCGGCCGTGACCTGCACCGAGCCGACCGCCTTCGAGCCCTCGTACACGGTGACCGTGCCGACCGGGCGGCTGAGGTCATGGGCGATGACCACGCCGACGTACGAGACCGCCTTCGACGAGGTCGTGATGATCGGGTTGGGCAGACCCACCACCGTGACGGCGACGGGCTTCGGGTTGACCGTGATCGGCAGCGTCGCGGTCGTTCCGGTGCCGGGCACCCTCACGGTGAGCTGCTGCGCGCCGTACACGCCCGCCGGGATCGGCGCCGTGATCGACGCCCGCCCGAACTCGTCGTTCAACCGGACCAGCGACGTGTCGATCGCGCTGCGGCCGAACTCCTTGCCGCCGATCGAGACGACCACCTCGCCCCCGGCCGGGTCGGCCGAGAAGTCGAGCGACGACAGATCGACGGTGAGCGAGTCGCCCGGGTCGTACCCGTCGGCGTCGGCCGCCGACAGGTGGATGCCCACCGAGCGCTGCACCGGGTCGGGGCTGCCGGTCTGGAACTCGGTGAACCAGTCCACCATCGACTGCAGGTCGATCTTGCCGCTGTCGCGCCGGTCGGTGCCCTGCCCGAGGGTGAAGAAGTTGTCACCGCCCGCGGCGAGGAACGAGTTCGCCACCACCCGGTAGGTCGCCGCCGGGTCGATCGGCACCCCGTGGAGCGTGATGCCCGTGATGCGCTGGCCCGGCGGCAGCGTGGGATCGAAGGTGTACTCCAACCCCTGGTTCACGCCCAGCTTCAGGAACGGGCGACTCGAGCCAGCCGGCTGCCACTGCTCTTCGAGCACCTGCTTCACCTGCGCGCCCGTGAGCGTCTGGGTGAACAGGCTGTTCGCGAACGGCTGCACGTTCGCCGCCTCGCGGTAGGTGACGACGCCGTCGGGTGCGTACGCGATGTTCGTGCGCAGGCCCCCCGGGTTCATGAACGCGATGTCGACCGCGGCATCCTGGCTCGCCGACCAGTACTGCACGTCGGCGACGAAGTTGCCCAGGGTCGACTCGGCGCCGCGGTTCTCGACCGGCGGCTTCGTCGGGTCGACGTCGCCGTTCGCATCGACGTCGGGCTGCAGCCCGCGCGCCAGGTCGGCGGTGACGGAGCCCAGCGGCACCGCACCGCGGACGTCGGCCTCGGCCAGGTACGGCGCGAGCAGGTCGGTCACCGCCTGGTCCGGAACGTCGCGATACGTGAAGTTGCTCGTGCCCGGAACCGGCGTCGACGCGTCGATCAGCTCGTTGTCCATCGACACGATCGTGTCGGTGTCGGTGTCGTACACGATCGTCATGTCGCTGAACTTCTCGCCGTACTGACCGCTCGAGATCACCGGTCGACCGTCGATCACGTGGTTGTAGGCGAGATGCGTGTGACCCGACACGATCGCGTCGACGTCGTCGTCGACGCCGAGCACGACCTGCCCGAACGGCGAGTTCGGGTCGGTCGCGGACGCTTCGGCCGTGGTCGCCGCGCCCTCGTGGATGAGCAGCACCACGATGTCGGCGCCGTCGGCGGTGAGCCGGTCGGCGGCCGCGTTCACCGAGTCGACGATGTCGCGCACCTCGAGGTCGGCGATGCCCGCCGGACTCACCAGCGACGGCAGCTCCTCGGTGACGGCGCCGACGAAGCCCACCGTGACGCCGCCGACCGTCTTGGTCCACGACTCGGCGAGCGCCGTGTCATCCGTGCCCTTGTAGAACACGTTGGAGGCGATGTACTCCCAGTTCGCGCGATCCTGCACGTCGGTGCGCAGCGTCTCCCAGCCGCGGTCGAACTCGTGATTGCCCGCGGCACTGACATCGAGCCCCGCGGCGTTCAGCGCGTCGATCGTGGGCAGCTCGTCGAGGATGAACGACTCGAACGTCGATGCGCCGATGAGGTCGCCGGCCGCGGCGAAGATCGTGTTCGGGTTCTGGGCGCGGATGTCCTTGACGGCGGTCGCGAGCGCGGCCGCACCGGCCGCAGCGCCGTCGCGCTTGATGCGGCCGTGGAAGTCGTTGACGGTGACCAGGTTGATGGTCACGTCGTCTTCGGCGAAGGCGGGTGCCGGGCCGAGCAGCCCGATGGCGACGAACCCGGCGGTGGCCAGAGCCGCCGTCGAGATCCCCCGAGCGGTGCGTCGATGCATGTCTCTCCTCCCCAGAGCCCCGCGGACGCGCATCGGCGGCGGGGCACCTGCACCGCATGCGGGGAACACACCGCATGCTACGGACGGCGAACCCCGCTGCGGAAGGGGGCGGATGCGCTCGTCACCTGCGCTTAAGTTGATCGACGCGAAAAATGCTCATCTGAGCAGGATCGGCCCCGATCGCGGGTTCGCGGGCGCCCTCTAGGCTCGTCTGCGTGCTCACCGCCGTCCTCGCGCTCAGCGGCGCCCTCGTCTACGGTGCCGCCGACTTCTTCGGAGGTCTCGCCGCGAAGCGGATCAGCGCGGTGCTCGCCACCGCGCTCGGCGCGGCATCCGGTCTGGTCGCGATCCTGCTGGTGCTGCCGCTGCTCGGCGCGACCTGGAGCGCGACCGATCTCGCCTGGGGTGCGCTCGCCGGCGTCGCCGGCACCATCGCGATCGGACTGCTGTACGCGTGCCTCGCGGTCGGGCCGATGAGCATCCTGTCGCCGCTCACCGCCGTCGTCTCGGCGATCACCCCGATGGTGTGGGGCGTCGCGGTCGGCGGCGAGCGATTCGGTCCGCTCGGCATCTGGGCGATCGGGCTCGCGCTGGTCGCGGTGGTCCTCGTCGGCTTCGTGCCCGAGCGCGGCGCGGTGCGGCCGAGCGCGCGCGGCCTGCTCATGGCGGTCGGGGCGGGCGCGGGGATCGGAACGTACTACATCCTCATCGCGCAGACCTCGGATGCCTCGGGGCTCGCGCCGCTCGTCGCGACCCGCGGCGTCACCGCGGTGCTCGGGTTCGCGGCGGCCGGGGTGGTCGCCCTCGTCGTGCGCCGACGGGTGATCGCCGCACCGCGAGGCGGTGGGGCGCGGTCGCGCGGGCTGCGCCTCGCACTCGGGGCAGGGCTGCTGGATGCCTCCGCGAACGCGCTGCTGCTGCTCGCCCTGCGAGCCGGCGACCTGTCGGTCGCGGCGGTGCTCGGGGCGCTCTACCCCGCCGGCACGATCCTGCTCGCGGCGCTCGTGCTGAAGGAGCGCATCGCACCCGTGCAGTGGGCGGGGCTGGTGCTCGCCCTCGCCGCAGCGGCCATGCTCGCGCTCGGTTGAGCGTTCCCTCCACGACTGCCGACGCCCCGGCGGTTACAACCGCACCACCTCGGTGACGCGCACGACCGCGGCGCCCTGCTCGGCCGACGCGTCGAGGTCGACTTCGGCGCGGATGCGCCAGTCGTGGTCCCCCTCGGGGTCGTCGATCGTCTGCTCGACCCGCCACATGCCGCGCGAGGCATCCGTCTCGTCGATCGCGATCATGCGCGGTGAGCGCGCCGCCGGACCCACGCCGATCGCATCGTGCTCGGCGTAGTACCGGTCGAGCGCACCCGGCCAGTCGACGTCGGGATCGAGGTCGGCGAGCTCGTCGTCGCGCTCGAGCGCCGCCAACTGCACCCGGCGGAACAGCTCGTTGCGCACCAGCACCGTGAACGCGCGCCGGTTCGTCACGACCGAGGGCGGCGCGGGCGGCACGACGGGCGCTTCGTCCTCGGGCAGGTGGGCATTCGGGTCGATCAGCTCGGCCCACTCGTCGACCAGGCTCGAGTCGACCTGGCGCACGAGCTCGCCGAGCCACTCGATGAGGTCGAGCAGCTCTTCGTCCTTCGCCTCATCGGGCACCGTCTGCCGGATCGCCCGGAACGCGTCGGACAGGTATCGCAGCACCAGCCCCTCGCTGCGCTGGAGCTGGTAGAACGAGACGTATTCCCCGAACGACATGCTGCGCTCGAACAGGTCGCGCACCACCGACTTCGGGCTGAGCTCGAAGTCGCGCACCCACGGCTGGCTCGACGCGAACGTCTCGAACGCGTGCGCGAGCAGGTCGGCGAGCGGCTTCGGGTACGTCACCTCGTCGAGCAGCGCCATCCGCTCCTCGTACTCGATGCCGTCCTGTTTCATCGCGGCGACCGCCTCGCCGCGCGCCTTGTACTCCTGCTGGCCGAGGATCTGCCGCGGGTCGTCGAGGGTCGACTCGATGATCGAGACGACGTCGAGGGCGTAGTGCCCGGTGCCCTGCTCGCTCGTGGCGGGGTCGAGCAGCTCGATCGCAGCGAGCGCGAACGGCGACAGCGGCTGGTTCAACGCGAAGTTCGGCTGCAGGTCGACGGTGAGCGCGATCTCGACCCCGAGCCCCCCGCCGGCCGCCCCACCCGTCGAGTGGTCCCGTTCGTGCGCGGGGTTTCCACTCGAACCGAAACCGTCGGCGGATGGGGTGAGCGCAGGACGGAGGGTCACCACGCCGGCGTCGCGCAGGGTGCGCAGGATCTCGAGCGCGCGGCGGGCGAGCGCGAACTTCCTCGCGCGGGGCTCGTGGTTGTCGAAGACGAGCGACCGGATGTCTCCGACGACGTCGCCACCCCGGCCGACGACGTTGATGAGCATCGCGGCGGTGAGCTTCAGCTGCGGCACGAGCGGCTCGGGCGGCGCGGCGACGAGCCGCTCGAACGAGCCCTCACCCCACGACACGAACCCCGCCGGCGCCTTCTTGCGCACGACCTTCTTCGCCTTGCCCGGTCCCTGAGCCTGGCGAAGGGCGGCCTTGCGCAGCGCCTGCTCGTTCTCGATCTCGTGATCTGGTGCGAGCACCACGACGTTGCCGGCGGTGTCGTAGCCGGCGCGCCCGGCCCGCCCGGCGATCTGGTGGAACTCGCGGGCGCTGAGCTGGCGCATCCGCTGCCCGTCGTACTTCGACAGCGCGGTGACGAGCACCGTGCGGATCGGCACGTTGATGCCGACGCCGAGCGTGTCGGTGCCGCAGATCACCCGCAGCAGCCCGCGCTGCGCGAGCGTCTCGACGAGTCGGCGGTAGCGCGGAAGCATCCCGGCGTGGTGCACGCCGATGCCCGCGCGCACGAGCCGCGACAGGGTCTGGCCGAACCCGGTGGTGAACCGGAACCCGCCGATCGCGTCCGCGATCTCATCGCGCTGCTCGCGCGTGGCGACCCGGATCGACGCGAGCGCCTGCGCCCGCTCCATCGCCGCGGCCTGCGAGAAGTGCACGATGTAGATCGGCGCCTCGCGGGTCTCGAGCAGTTCTTCCACCGTCTCCTGCACGGGCGTCTTCGCATAGGAGAAGTGCAGCGGCACGGGCCGATCGACCCCCGTGACCTGCGCGGTGGGCCGACCGGTGCGACGGGTCAGGTCGTCGGCGATCGCGGTGACGTCGCCGAGCGTGGCGGACATGAGCACGAACTGCGCGTGCGGCAGCGTGATGAGCGGCACCTGCCACGCCCAGCCGCGCTCGGGATCGCCGTAGTAGTGGAACTCGTCCATCACGACCTGGTCGACCGGCGCATCCGCCCCCTGCCGCAGCGCGAGGTTCGCGAGGATCTCGGCCGTGCAGCAGATGATCGGGGCATCCGCGTTCACCGACGTGTCGCCCGTGACCATACCGACCCGCTGCGCGCCGAAGATCTCGACGAGCTGGAAGAACTTCTCGCTGACCAGCGCCTTGATCGGGGCGGTGTAGTAGGTGCGCCCGCCGGCGGCGACCGCGGCCGCGTGCGCGGCGACCGCGACGAGCGACTTGCCCGTGCCGGTCGGCGTCGAGAGGATCACGTTCGAACCCGACACGATCTCGATGACCGCCTCGTCCTGCGCGGGGTACAGCGCGAAGCCGCGGCGCTCGGCCCACTCGACGAACGCGTCGTACATCGCGTCGGCGTCGTACGGGTTCGGCGCGAGGTCGAGCAGCTGCGGGGCCATCGGGTCAGTCTGCCGCATCACGAGGGTCGGGCCGCATCACGAGGGTCGGGCCGCATCACGAGGGTCGGGCCGCATCACGAGGGTCGGGCCGCATCACGAGCCGGCCCACCGCGGTCAGTCGGATGCATCGCCGGCGGCCGCTCGATCGATCGCCGCCTGCGCGAGCGCGGCGACCGCGTCGACGATGATCGCGCGGCGTTCGGCCAGGCGACGATCGTGCCCGCCGGCCGCCGTCTCGCCGCCCGTCATCTGACGGTCGAGCTGCGCGAGCACCGGGAACGCGTTCACGAGCGTCACGATCGTCAACAGCAACTCGCCGGTCGCACGTCGGCCGACGCCGGGCAGCATGCGCTGCAGCGTGTCGAGCTTCTGATCGTGGGAGGCGACGCGGTCGGGGGGCAGCTCGATGTCACCGAGTTCGAGGCCCTCCCAGAAGATGAGCCGCGGGATCGTGGTGTCGGCGAGGTGGTGGTCGAACAGCCGGCCGACGTAGTCGGCGACCGCGGCGGCACCCACGGCGTCGCCCTCGGCGGACACCATGGGCACGGTGTCGATGAGGTTCACGAGCCGGGTGCCCAGCACCGTCTCGAACAGCGACTCCTTGTTGCCGAAGTACTGGTAGATGCGCTCTTTGTTGACGCCGGCCGCGGCGGCGATGCGATCGACCCGGGCGCCCGCGAGGCCGTGCTCGCTGAATTCGGCGGTCGCCGCGTCGAGCAGCAGACGCTTGGTGCGCTCGGTGTCCCAGGCCATGCGTCGATCGTAGCAACTTCCAACCAGACGGTTGCGGAATGTCCGGACGCGTGCTTCACTTGCAACCATTCAGTTGCAACCAATCAGTTGGATATCAGGAAGGGCTCGTAGATGACCGAGCAGACCGCGATCGCGACCGCACCCACAACCGCCGTCCCCGCATCCCAGGCCGGCCCGCCCTCGGTGCATGTGCGGGCCATCGCGACCTGGCTCGCGATCTTCCCGATGGTCTCGATCGGCATGCTGGCCCTCGCGCCCGTCTCGGGTTCATGGCATCCGGTGCTGCGCGCACTCGTGCTCACCGCCGTCGTCGTGCCGCTCGCGGTCTACCTCGTGGTGCCGCAGCTGCTGCGAGCGCTCGGCGCGCTGCGCCGGCGCTGACCGGCTCGGCCGCGCGCGCTCAGTCAAGCTCGACCTGTGGGCCGATCGCCGACGACCAGCGCACCCGGCCGCGCTCGAATCGACCGATCCACTCCTCGAGTGCGGCGTCGTATTCGAGGTCGCCGATCGGCGCGCCGAGCACGGATCGCTCGCGGCCGAGCAGGTCCCACACGTCGCGGACCATGCCGTGCAACGCCGACGCACCGTGCTCGCGGGTCCAGAAGACGAGGCCGCGCTCGTACTCGCGCAGGTAGCCGACCCCGCCGAGGCGGGCGTGCGGACCGACGGGCTCGCCGAGACCCCGATGCTGGGCGCGCTTCGCGGTGATCTCGGCCACGGCGACGACGGTGTCGGGGTCGGCGCCGAACCGCACGGCCTTCTGGAAGTCGGACCAGCTCACCGAACGGACCGGACGCGGATCGATGGTCGCAGCGGGCATCTCGGGCTCCTGTACGGGTCGGGTGGTTCGGGTGGTTCGGGGCGAGTCGGGTGGTTCGGGTGCTTCGGGGCGAGTCGGGTGGTTCGGGTGCTTCGGGGCGGGTCGGGTGTGCTGCGACGCTACGGCAGGCCACCGACGCTCGGCATCGGTGGTATCCCTGATTCGGTCCGCGGATCCGCGGACGCAGCGGATCCGCGGACGACCGGATGCCACGGACCGGATGCCACGGCCCGGATGCCACGGCGCCCGCTGCTCCTGGCGAACCTGGAGCAGCGGGGAGCCGGCCTCCGCTCGCTCCCCCTGGATCGGGCGGGGCCGGCTCGGGATCGCGGGCCCGGGCGGTTCCCCCTGCAACCCGGCGGCCGCGATCGAGTTCAGGTTAGGCGCGGCGGGACGACCGGGGCATCAGGGCTGACCCTGATCCTCCCCGGAGGCGGCCACCGTCGGCCGCACCACCCCGCCGGGGTCGCCGCCGGTGACGAGCTCGACGATGGCCTCGACCAGCCGGAAGGGCGCGAGCACGGCGAGCTGGCCGACGACCAGCGGCGCGAGCAGGCCGGTGCCGAACGCCAGCACGAGTTGCAGCGGGGCGAGCCGGCCCCAGCACACCGCGGCGACGGCCGCCGCGACGAGGAGGAGGAGCCAGGCCGGCTGCCACCATGCCAGCACCAGCCCGGTGACCACCGCGAGCGCGCCCACGATGCCCTGCACGAGGAACAGCCGCCCGAGCCATCCGTTGAACTCGCGCTCGCGGTCGGCCGACACCCAGGCCCACATCAGCCAGGCGCGCAGCAGCGGGACGCGCTGCTCGCGCAGCGCGGTACGGAACACGCGGTCGTCGCCCCGGCGCTGTGCGAGCGCCGCGCGCCGGTCGGTGCGGGCCAGCTCGGATGCCACGAGCGAACGATGATCGTGCAGCAACGCCGGCGCCGACTGGCGACCATAGCTCGCGATGAAGCTCCACAGTGCGGTCGGCACCGACGCGAGGTCGCTGCCGCGAAGACCGGATGCCCCGCCGGGGACGGTGAACCGATCGCCGGTCACCGGGTCGCGGTACGCGAACCCCTCGACGAGATCGAACCGGAACCCGTCGGCGGGGCGCTGGTCGAGTCGCAGCGCATCGAGCGGCGACCCGTCGAGTCGTTCGAACGGCATGCGACCTCCTGAGACGTCATCCTGCCCGCCGCGACCGACATCCTGCGGCTCCCCCGCCGCTACCCGCCCAGCAGCAAGCCGACCGTGACGAGCAGCGGCACCGCTCCCAGCGTCGTCACGAAGATCGTGTCGCGCGCGACGAGCTCGGCGGTGTCGTACCGCTGGGCGATCACGTGCACGTTCTGCGCCGTCGGCAGCGACGCCAGCACCGTCACCGCGTACACCTGGTCGTCGGCGAGCCCGAAGACGAACCGGGCGAGCGCCCACGCCGCGAGCGGCATCGCGACGAGCTTCAGCGTCGACGAGACGATGACGTCGAGCCGGTGCCGGCCCGGCGCGAGCACTCGCTGCCCGTGCAGCGAGAGCCCGTAGGCGATGAGCATGAGCGGCACGGTCGCGTGGCCCACGAACGAGATCGGCTCGCTCACCCAGGTCGGCAGTTCGAGGCCCGACACCGCGACGCCGACGCCGAGGAGCGATCCGATGATGATCGGGTTGCCGAGGGTGCCGCGCACGATGCCCGCGACCGAGGTGCGACCGTCGACGGTCGCGCCGAGCACGGCGAGCGCGACCGGCATGAACACGAGCAGCTGGAGGAGCACGACCGGCGCCGACAGCGCAGCATCCCCCAGCATGTAGAGCGCGACCGGGATCCCGATGTTGTTGCCGTTGACATAGCCGGCGGCGAGCGAACCGACGGTGGCTTCGGGCAGGGTGCGCCGGGCGATCAGCGCGAACACCGCGGCGAGCGCCATCATCCCGACCGAGGCGATGACGTAGACCGGCAGCAGGGTCGAGAACAGCTCGCCCACGTCGGCGGTCGAGAGCACCGAGAACAGCAGGAACGGCCCGAGCACCGTGAAGTTCAGCTTCGCCAGCACGGGGCGCGCTTCGGGCCCGATGACGCCGGTGCGCGCGGCCGCCCAACCGACGAAGACCGCGAGGCC
Organism: Agromyces larvae; assembly: GCF_022811705.1. NCBI lineage: Bacteria > Bacillati > Actinomycetota > Actinomycetes > Micrococcales > Microbacteriaceae > Agromyces > Agromyces larvae. The sequence goes on from NZ_CP094528.1 coordinate 2,331,631, forward strand.
GATGACCGCGAAGCCCGTGACGATGCCGCTCATCGTGGTCGAGCCTAGTTCCTCGACCAGCAGCCATCTGCGCCGTAGGCTCGTGCCGGCGGGCACCGCGGGGAGGCGCCCCGATCGGTTGGGGGAAGCATGGCCATCGACCTTGCGACCGTGGACGCGTGGTGGCGCGCGGCGAACTACCTGAGCGTGGGGCAGATCTACCTGCTCGACAACGCGCGCCTCGCCCGGCCGCTCACGCGCGACGACATCAAGCCGCGCCTGCTCGGGCACTGGGGCACCTCGCCCGCGCTCAACCTCGTGTACGCGCACCTGAACCGCGTCCTCGTCGAGCGCGGCACCCCGACGATCTACGTCTGCGGCCCCGGTCACGGCGGGCCGGCGATGGTCGCGAACACGTGGCTCGAGGGCACGTACAGCGAGCTGTTCCCGCGGGTGACGCTCGATGCGCCGGGCATGGCGCGGCTGTTCCGGCAGTTCTCGTTCCCGGGCGGCATCCCGTCGCACGCGGCGCCCGAGACGCCCGGGTCGATCAACGAGGGCGGCGAGCTCGGGTACTCGCTCATGCACGCGTACGGCGCGGCGCTCGACAACCCCGACCTCGTGGTCGCGTGCGTGATCGGCGACGGCGAGGCCGAGACCGGCCCGCTCGCGGCGAGCTGGCGCGCGCACGCGTTCTGCTCCCCCGTGACCGACGGCGCGGTGCTGCCGATCCTCAACCTGAACGGGTACAAGATCGCGAACCCGACGCTGCTCGCACGCATCCCCGAGGAGGAGCTCGCCGCGTTCTTCCTCGGGCAGGGCTACGCGCCGATCTTCGTGACCGGCGGCTTCGACGGCGAGGATCCGATGCGGGTGCACGAGCGCATGGCCGATGCGCTCGATGCGGCGTACGACGCGATCCGCGACATCCAGCAGGCGGCCAGGTCGGGCGGGTCGGATGCCTCGGGCGTCTCGGGTTCGGATGCCTCGGATGCCTCGGATTCGCCCGATGCACTGGATGCCACGATCGCCCCCGACGAGACATCCGACCCGCGCTGGCCGCTCATCGTGCTGCGCACTCCCAAGGGCTGGACCGGCCCGAAGGAGGTCGACGGCGTACCGGTCGAGGGCACGTTCCGGGCGCACCAGGTGCCGCTCGCCGGCGTGCGCGACAACCCCGCGCACCTCGCCCAGCTCGAGGAATGGCTGCGCAGCTACCGCGCCGACGAACTGTTCGACGCTGACGGCCGACCGATCGCCCAACTCGGCGCCCTGCGCCCCGACGGCGACCTGCGCATGAGCGCCAGCCCCCACGCGAACGGCGGCGTGCTGCGCGAGCCGCTCGACCTGCCGCCCATCGAAGCGCACGCCGTCGAGATCCCCGACGACCGCTGGGTCGAGGGCGAGTCGACGCGCGTGCTCGGTCGGTGGCTGCGCGACGTGATGGCGGAGCATCCGACCTCGTTCCGCCTGTTCGGACCCGACGAGGTCGCCTCCAACCGGCTCGACGACGTCTTCGACGCGACCCCGCGCGTGTGGGCCGAGCAGCTCGTGCCCGGCGACGTGCACCTGGCGCGCGAGGGCCGCGTCACCGAGGCGCTCAGCGAGCATCTCATGCAGGGCCTGCTCGAGGGGTACCTGCTCACCGGGCGGCACGGGCTCATCACCAGCTACGAGGCGTTCATCCACATCGTCGACTCGATGTTCAACCAGCACGCGAAGTGGCTGCAGGCGTGCGACGACATCCCCTGGCGCGCGTCGGTCTCATCGCTGACCTACCTGCTGTCGAGCCACGTGTGGCGGCAGGACCACAACGGGTTCTCGCACCAGGATCCGGGGTTCCTGAACATCGTCGTGAACAAGAAGGCCGAGGTCGTGCGGGTCTACCTGCCGGCCGACGCGAACTCGCTGCTCGTCACGATGGAGCACTGCTTCACGACCGTCGACCACGTGAACGTGGTGGTCGCCGGCAAGCAGCCCCAGCCGCAGTGGCTCTCGCTCGCCGAAGCGCGGGCGCACGGCGAGGCCGGACTGTCGATCTGGCACTGGGCCGGAAGTGAAGACGACCCGGGGCTCGACCCCGACGTGGTGCTCGCGTGCGCGGGCGACGTGCCGACGCTCGAGGCGATGGCCGCGGCGCAACTGCTGCGCGAGCGGGTGCCCGGGCTGCGCGTGCGGTTCGTGAACGTGGTCGACCTGATGCGGCTGCAGGACTCGAAGGAGCATCCGCACGGCCTCACCCACCCCGAGTTCGACCGCATCTTCACGACCGGCCGGCCGATCGTGTTCGCCTTCCACGGGTACCCGTCGCTCATCCACCAGCTCACCTACCGGCGCACGAACCACGCCAACCTGCACGTGCGCGGGTTCAAGGAGGAGGGAACGACGACGACGCCGTTCGACATGGTGCATCTGAACGACCTCGACCGGTACCGGCTCGCGCTCGACGTGCTCGACCGGGTGCCGGGGCTGCTCGAGGCGCCCGGCATCGCGGCGGTGGCCGACGAGTGGCGCGCCGCGCGCGACGACGCGCGGGCCTACGCGTACGAGCACGGCGAAGACCCCGCCTGGATCACGGGCTGGCGCTTCGCGCGCTGACCGCCCGGGCTCGCGTGTCGGCGCGCGACACGCCGCGAGTGCCGTCGGAGTTCCTGATCGCGTGCAGGGACGGGTCGGGTGCAGGGGCCGGGGGTTACCAGCGGGGGTGGATCGACGCGCGGAGTTCGCGGTCGTAGAGGTCGCGCACGGCGGCGTCGAACGACGCGGGCAGGTCGAGCGACCCCGCGGCCGCGTTCGCGCGCGCCTGATCGGGGTTGCGCGCACCGGGGATGACGGTCGACACCCCGTCGAGCCCGGCGACCCAGGCGAGCGCCACCTGGGCGGTCGTGGCATCCGGGGCGGCCTCGCGCGCGAGCGCGGCGAACTCCTGCGCGGCGCGCACGCCGGTCTCGTAGTCGACGCCCGAGAACGTCTCGCCGACGTCGAAGGCCTCGCCGTGCCGGTTGTAGGTGCGGTGGTCGTTCGCCGCGAACGTGGTGTCGAGCGTGTACCGGCCCGACAGCAGGCCCGAGGCGAGCGGCACGCGCGCGATGATGCCGACGCCGGCGGCGACCGCTGCGGGCAGCACCTCGTCGAGCGGCTTCAGCCGGAACGCGTTCAGGATGATCTGCACGGATGCCACGTGCGGCCGCGCGATCGCGGTGAGCGCCTCGTCGACCGTCTCGACGCTCACGCCGTACGCGGCGATGCGCCCCTCGTCGACGAGCGTGTCGAGGTCGTCGAAGACCCGGTCGGTCGAGTACACGGCGGTCGGCGGGCAGTGCAGCTGCACGAGGTCGAGCGTGTCGACGCCGAGGTTGCGGCGCGATCGGTCGTTCCAGGCGCGGAAGTTCGCCATCGAGTAGTTCTCGGGCAGCTGCTCGAGGCGCCGGCCCATCTTCGTCGCGACGGTGACGCCCGAGTCGGGGTTGGCGCGCAGCCACGCGCCGATGAGCGATTCGCTGCGCCCGTCGCCGTAGACGTCGGCGGTGTCGAAGACGGTGACGCCGGCCTGGTACGCGGCGTCGAGCACGGCGAGGGCGTCGGCCTCGTCGACCTCGCCCCAGTCGGCGCCGAGCTGCCAGGTGCCGAGGCCGATCACGGAGACGGTGCGGCCGGTGCGGCCGAGAACGCGGGTCTGCATGGGTTCGAACCTACTCCCGACCACGATGTCGGATGCTGCGGGCACGATGTCGGCATGCCCGTCGACGTGATCGCCGCCCCGACGAACCTCGGTCTGCGCCCACCCGAGCCCGGCAGCGTGCCGGGTACCGCGAAGGCGCCCGAGGCGCTGCGGGCGGCGGGTCTCGTCTCCGCCCTCGCGAGCGCTGCCGGTGACGGCGACGTGGTCGAGGCCGGCATCGTGCTGCCCGGCCGGTACCGTGCCGACCCGGCGCCCGGCGAGGTGCTGCGCAACCAGGCCGCGCTCGTCGACTACACGACGCGCCTGGCCGCCGAGGTCGACGCATCGCTCGGCCGGGGGCGGTCGCCGCTCGTGGTCGGGGGCGACTGCAGCCTCGCCCTCGGGCCGCTGCTGGCGCTGCGGCGGCGCGGGCGGTACGGCCTGGTCTACCTCGACGGGCACGGCGACTTCCGGCATCCGGGCAACAGCGACGGGGCCGACACGCTCGGCGGCGAGACGTTGGCGGCGGCGGTCGGTCTGCATCTCGACGCGATCGCCGATCTCGAGGGGCGGCGGCCCTTCGTGCGGCCCGGCGACGTGGTGCAGGTCGGCTGCCGCGACGACGACGACGACATCGACGAACTGCGTGCGGTGCTGGGCGGGGTGGTGCCGGCGGCCGAGATCCTCGCCGACGGTGCGGCGGCGGTCGCCGGGCGGGTGCTCGACGTCGTCGCGGCCGAGGGGCTCGACGGGTTCTGGGTGCACGTCGACGTCGACGTGCTCGACCCTCGGTGGATGCCGGCGGTCGACAGCCCCGATCCCGTCGGCATCGACCCGTCAACGCTCGCCGGGCTGCTCGCGCTGCTGGCGCCGCACGCCGTGGGCGCCGATCTCGCGATCTACGACCCCGACCTCGACCCGACGGGCGAGCATGCGCTGACCATCGTCGCGGTCGCCCGTGATGGGCTGGGGCGGCTCGGGCGGTCCGGGTGAGCGCCGCGCCGCTAGGGCTTGCCCAGCGCGTACTGCGTCGCCGACCAGCATTCGGCGATCGCGCTGGTCGCCGCTTCGTGGCGCCCGGCCTCGTGCATCGCCGCCCGCACCGCCGCGTCGCCGGGCGCATCGCAGTCGCGGCCCTTGCCGTGGATGACCCACACCGGCGCGACCACACCGGTCTCGGCGAGCCACACGGGCAGCGCCTCGAGTTCGGCGTCGTCGTACACCACGGCGAACACGAGGTCGGCTTCCCACGGGGCGACGCGCGGGGACTCGACGAGCGCTTCGGCGAGCGCTCGCACGGGCAGCGCACCGCGCACGGCGATCGGCACCTCGGGGCCGACGCCGAGTTTCTGGTCGAGCGGGCGCGGCGGCCGCGAGAGCGCCTCCGCCCAGTCGGTCGCCGCACGCCCCACCTGGAATCGGTACTGCGCTCCCGATGCCGCTTCGAGCTCGATGACGCCGTCGCTGGCGTCGACTCGTCGGAACTCCGTTCGTGGAACGGTCGCCCGCCGCGCACCGCGCACGGTCAGCGCGTCCCATTCGAGTCGCAGCGTCACCGCCGCGCGGTCGCCGGAGTCGAGCCAGTACGCCCTCGATTCACGCCCCATCGCTTCCCCCTCCGACATGATCCACCGCGCTCGGCGGTGATGCAATGCCTCGGGAGCGACCATCCGTCCATTCCTGTCACAGAACGTTCACCGGGCGGTCACCGATGGGGCGGAGCATCCGCGGCGAGCCGCTCGACCCGGTGCGGCCCGCCGACGGGGGCTCAGGCGCCCTCGGCGCCGCCCACCAGGCCGTCGAGCCGGGCGAAGCCTTCGGTGAGACCGCCCTCCATGCCCGACTGCACCATGCCGTCGCGGGCCTCGACGCTGGGGTACGTCGAGTGGATGCGCACGCGCGAGCGCCCGCCGCCGAGGTCTTCGAACGCGATCGTCTCGACCGCGACCACGTCGGGCACGCCCTCGAATTCGAAGGTCTGCACGGCGAACTCGTTCTCGCGCACGGTGTGGAACGTGCCGTGGAACCCCCACGCCCCGCCCTGCGGGTCGTGGTGCACGTAGCGGTAGGCGCCGTGGGTGGTGAAGTCCCACTCGGCGATGTCCATCTCGTAGCCGTTCGGCCCGAGCCACTGCTTCACCAGGTCGGGTTCGCGGTGCGCGCGGAAGACCGCGGCGACGGGGGCGTCGAACTCGCGCTCGATGTCGATGAACGGCAGGCCCTCTGGTGCGGTGACGATGACGGGGTTGCTCATGATTCCTTCTCCTTCGGATGGTGGGCGGCGGTGGCGTCGCCGACGGATGCCTCGAGCACCGCGTCGAGCGAGCGGAACCGCTGCTCGTGGATGAGCCGGTAGCGGTCGATCCAGCCGGTGAGCCGTTCGAGCTCGGCCGGCGCGAGATGCACGGGCCGGCGCTGCGCGTCGCGCGTGCGCGTGACGAGCCCGGCCTGCTCGAGCACCTGGATGTGCTTCGAGACCGCCTGCTTGGTGATCGCGAACGGTTCGGCGAGCTCGTTGACGGTCGCCGGGCCGCGGCTGAGCCGCGCGATGATGCCGCGACGGACCGGGTCGGCCAGGGCGAGGAACGCCCGGTCGAGCCATCCGTCGTCGGATCCGGCATCGCGCATATTCAATCTTCTTCTTGATCAATCGATAGATTGATTATCACCAGACGGATGCTCCGCCGTCAATCCGTTCGTCGCAGGATCCCTACCGTTCACCGACGAACCGACCCGCTCACCGCATGACCCCCCAACGGGGGCCAACCCGCTGCCTACGATCTCCGGGGCGGAACGCCCGTGCAATGACGCATTCGAGGAGGACCAGGAATGACCCGAACCCCCAGCGGCCCCGCGGCCCCACCCGCGGACGAGCTCGACCAGGATCCATCCCTGCCGCCGGTCGCCGTGCCCGAAGCCGAACTCGAGCGCGAGCGCACGTGGACACCCGGCAGGATCGCCCTCTGGGCGGCCATCGCCCTGCTCGGCGGCGTCGCGTGGACGATGATCGCGATCGTGCGCGGCGAGACCATCAACGCGATCTGGTTCGTCTTCGCGGCGGTCTGCTCGTACTTCATCGGCTACCGCTTCTACTCGAAGGTCATCGAGCGCTACCTCACCAAGCCCGACGACCGGCGCGCGACCCCCGCCGAGCGCGAGAGCGACGGCAAGGACTTCGTGCCCACCGACCGGCGCGTGCTCTACGGCCACCACTTCGCCGCGATCGCAGGCGCCGGCCCGCTCGTCGGCCCGGTGCTCGCCGCCCAGATGGGGTACCTGCCCGGCACCCTCTGGATCATCGTCGGCGTGATCTTCGCCGGCGCGGTGCAGGACTACACGGTGCTGTTCTTCTCGATGCGCCGCGGCGGCCGCACCATCGGCCAGATGGCCCGCGACGAACTCGGCCGCATCGGCGGCACCGCCGCGATCGTCGCCGCGCTGCTCATCATGGTGATCATCGTCGCGATCCTCGCGCTCGTCGTCGTGAACGCCCTCGGGGAGAGCCCGTGGGGCGTGTTCAGCGTGTCGATGACGATCCCGATCGCGCTGCTCATGGGCGTCTACCTGCGATACCTCCGCCCCGGCAGGATCACCGAGGTCTCCCTCATCGGGTTCGCGCTGCTCATGCTCGCGATCATCGGCGGCGGCTGGGTCGCCTCCACCGAGTGGGGCTACGCGGCCTTCCACCTCGACCGCACCACGATCGCCTGGGGCATCATCGTCTACGGCTTCATCGCCGCGATCCTGCCGGTGTGGCTGCTGCTGGCGCCGCGCGACTACCTGTCGACGTTCATGAAGATCGGCGTCATCGTCATGCTCGCCGGCGCGATCGTGCTCGTGCGCCCCGAGATCACGGTGCCGGCCATCAGCGAGTTCGCCGGCGGCGAGCTCGGCCCGGTCTTCAGCGGCCCGCTGTTCCCGTTCCTGTTCGTCACGATCGCGTGCGGCGCGCTCAGCGGATTCCATGCCCTCATCTCGTCGGGCACCACGCCGAAGCTCATCGAGAAGGAGCGTCAGACCCGCTTCATCGGCTACGGCGGCATGCTCATGGAGTCGTTCGTGGCGATCATGGCCCTGGTCGCGGCGCTCACGCTCGATCGCGGCCTCTTCTTCGCGATGAACTCGTCGGCGGCCGCGACGGGCGGCACCGTCGAGGGCGCGGTCGCGTTCGTGAACTCCCTCGGGCTCACCGGCGTGAACCTCACGCCCGACCAGCTCACCTCGGCCGCCTCGGCGGTCGGCGAAGAGACGATCATCTCCCGAACGGGCGGTGCCCCGACCCTCGCGCTCGGGCTGTCGAACATCATGTCCCAGCTCATCGGCGGCTCCGCGCTCGCGGGGTTCTGGTACCACTTCGCGATCATGTTCGAGGCGCTGTTCATCCTCACCGCCGTCGACGCCGGCACCCGGGTCGCCCGGTTCATGCTGCAGGACTCGATCGGCAACGTCGTGCCCCGGTTCAAGGACACGGGCTGGCGGCCCGGCGTCTGGATCACGACCGCGATCATGGTCGCCGCCTGGGGTGCGATCCTGCTGATGGGCGTCACCGATCCGCTCGGCGGCATCAACACGCTGTTCCCGTTGTTCGGCATCGCGAACCAGCTGCTCGCCGCGATCGCGCTGGCGGTCGTGATGACGATCGTCGCCAAGCGCGGGGCGTTCCGGTGGCTGTGGATCGTGGCGGTGCCGCTGGCGTTCACCGCGGTCGTGACGATCGCGGCGTCGCTGTTCAAGATCTTCTCGCCGGTGCCCGCGGTGGGCTACTGGGCCAACCACGTCGCATTCCGCGACGCGCTGGCCGCGGGCGAGACGAGCTTCGGCACCGCCAAGACCGTCGAGGCGATGGAGGCGGTCGTGCGCAACACCTTCATCCAGGGCACGCTGTCGATCATCTTCGTGACGCTGTCGGTGATCGTGATCATCGCGGCCGTCGCGGTCACGGTGCGGGCGTTCCGCGACGGCGGCGGGGTCGACACCGAGGACGCCGCGGTGCCCTCGCACCGGTTCGCCCCGGCCGGCCTGTTCGCGACGCGCGCCGAGCAGGCCATCGAGGCGCAGTGGGCGGCGCTGCCGGCCGAGCTGCGCCCGGTCGAGCGCGCGGGGCACTGATGACGGATGCCTCGAAGGCGGGCGTCGTCCGGGCTGCGGCCCGGGCGGCGCCCGCCGGCGTGCTGCGGGGCATCCGGGGCATCCGCTGGTTCGTGACCGAACTGATGGGCGACCGCGCGTACGCGACCTATCTCGACCATCACCGGCGCACCCACCCCGGCCAGCCCGCCCTCGACGAGCGCGCCTTCTGGCGGCAGCGCTACGCCGAGCAGGACGCGAACCCCGGCGCGCGCTGCTGCTGAGCGTTCGGCGCGTCCCACGACCCTCGCGGATCCGGCCGATCAAGGGCAGAATCGCGGCAGGCGACGACGCCGCGGAAGGGAACGGACGATCATGGCGGTCACACTCAACCCGTACGTCAGCTTCGACGGCAACGCGCGCGAGGCACTCGAGTTCTACCACTCGGTCTTCGGCGGAGAACTGAACACCAGCACCTTCGGCGAGTTCGGCCAGGGCGAGGCATCCGAGGCCGACAAGGTGATGCACGGCCAGCTCACGGCCGGCGGCCTCACGCTCATGGCCGCCGACAACCCGAACGGCGTCGAGTACCAGCGCCCAGCCGGGTTCTCGATCTCGCTCTCGGGCGACGACGACGAAGCCCTGCGCCGCTACTGGGACGGCCTGGCGGACGGCGCGACCATCGTCGAACCGCTCGAGGTCGCCCCGTGGGGCGATGCGTTCGGCATCCTCGTCGACCGCTACGGCGTCGGCTGGATGGTGAACATCGCGGGCGCGGCGGCGTGAGGGCGTGACACGACTCGGGCGGCCTGCGAATCGCCCGAGGATGTCAGCCGATTCCGAGGTGCGCGCGGAAGGCTGGAGGAATGAGCCGCCGCCCCGCCCTCGTCGTCGCCACGGTGGCGTACCTCGCGCTCGTGGCGTGGGCGACGTTCGGCACGGTGTCGTTCCACCGCATCGGGTGGCAGGCCGAGTACGGCGTGCTGAGCCCGTCGACCTGGTTCGACTCGGCCACGTGGAGCGTCGGATCGCCCGTGGAGTGGGGGCTGAACGTCGCGATGTTCGTGCCCATCGGCGTGCTGTTCGCGATGCTGGCCGGTCGGCGGCGATGGCTCGTCGCACTGCTGGCCGCGGCGGCGCTGAGCGCGGCGATCGAGATCGCCCAGATCCCGATCGACGACCGCATCTCCGACCCGCGCGACCTCGCCGCGAACTCGACCGGTGCGGTGATCGGCGTCGCGATCGCGGCGATCGGATGGCTCGTCGCCGCCGTCGCCCGCAGGATCGCGCGTGCGGCCCCGCCGGTGACGACCGCGCCGGGCACCGCTGCGCGCGGCTCGGTCGCGGCCTCGACCGCCGCGACCTCGGCATCGGGCCGCGCGGTGCGCGAACTCGACCGCGCCGCCTGACCCGCACATGACGAGGGTGCGACGCACTGGTGTCAGACTGGAGGCCATGCGCATCGTGGTCACCGGCGGCTCGGGCAAGCTCGGCCGCACCGTCGTCCGAACCCTCCGAGACGACGGGCACGAGGTCGTCAACCTCGACCGCGCCGGCGAGCGCGGCACCGTGGTGGTCGCCGACCTCACCGACTACGGCCAGGTGCTCGACGCGATCGCGGGGGTCGACGAGCACGGCTCGGGCGCCGACGCGATCGTGCACCTCGCCGCGATCCCGGCCCCGGGGCTCGCGACCGACGTCGAGACGTTCCGCAACAACCTGCTCTCGACCTACCACGTGCTGCAGGCGGCCCGCCGCCTCGGCGTCCGCCGCATCGTGACGGCGTCGAGCGAGACCGTGCTGGGGCTGCCGTTCGACGTGCCGCCGCCGTACATCCCGGTCGATGAAGCCGTCACCAGCCCCGAATCGAGCTACTCGCTCGCGAAGCACCTCGAGGAGCAGCTCGCGATCCAGTTCTGCCGATGGGATCCTGCGCTGTCGATCTCGGCGCTGCGCTTCTCGAACGTGATGGATCCCGAGGACTACGCCGCGTTCCCGTCGTTCGATGCCGACGCCGCACTGCGCAAGTGGAACCTGTGGGGCTACGTCGACGCGCGCGACGGCGCGCAGGCGGTCGGCCGCGCGCTCGCGCTCGGCAAGCCGGGCTTCGAACGGTACGTCATCGCGGCCGCCGACACCGTGATGAGCCGCCCGAACGCCGAGCTCGTCGCCGAGGTGTTCCCCGGCGTCGAGGTGCGCGGCGAGCTGGGCCGCAACGACACGCTGCTCTCGATCGAGAAGGCGCGCCGCGTGCTCGGGTACGAACCGCAGTACTCGTGGCGCGACGAGGCGACGGGGTGACCGGTCGCGACGACGGCGCCCGGCCGCCGGTCGGGCTCGTCCGCCTGGCCCTCATCGGGTTGGCCGGCGGGTTCATGTCGGGCCTGTTCGGCGTCGGCGGCGGCATCATCATGGTGCCGCTGCTCATGCTGCTCGCCCGGCTCGACCAGCGGCGGGCGGCGGCGACCTCGCTCGCGGCGATCCTGCCCGCGTCGATCGCCGGATCGATCGGCTATCTCGCCGGCGGCCAGGTCGACTGGTGGGCGGCGCTGTTCGTCGCGGTCGGCAGCATCGTCGGATCGCAGCTGGGCACCTGGCTGCTGCGCCGGCTCCCGGTCGCCGTGCTGCGCTGGGGATTCATCGCCCTGCTCGTCGTGATCGCGGTGCGACTCCTGTTCGCCGTGCCCGAGCGCGACACCGGTGCGCTCGAGATCAGTCCGCTCATCGCCCTGGCGCTCATCGCGTTCGGCCTGTTCGTGGGCATCGCCTCGGGGTTGTTCGGCATCGGCGGCGGCGTGCTCATGGTGCCCGTGTTCATCGGCGTGTTCGGCATGGGCGACCTGATCGCGAAGGGCACCTCGCTGCTCGTCATGATCCCGACCTCGATCAGCGGCACGATCGCCAACCTGCGCGCCCGGCTCGTGGAGTGGCAGCAGGGGCTGTCGGTGGGACTGGCCGCCGTGGTCGGCTCGTTCGGCGGCGTCGCCGTGTCGTTCGCGTTGCCGCCCGCGGTCGCGACCTGGTTGTTCGCGGGGCTGCTGGCGTTCACGATCGTGCAGATGACCGTGCGCGCCATCCGATTGCAGCGCCGCAGCTGACGACGCCCGGCATGCCGAAGGGCCCTCCGGCAGCCGTGCTGCCGAAGGGCCCTTCGTGGTTCGCGCTCTACAGGGCGCGGATGTTCTCGGCCTGGGGACCCTTGGGGCCCTGGGCGATCTCGAACTCGACCTTCTGGCCTTCGTCGAGCGAACGGTAGCCGTTGCCCGAGATAGCGCTGAAGTGTGCGAAGACGTCGGCGCTGCCGTCGTCGGGGGCGATGAAGCCGAAGCCCTTCTCCGCGTTGAACCACTTGACGGTTCCGGTTGCCATGCTGTTCTTCCTTCGTTCACGGGGCCCGCGACGCGAGCCCATGCGATCGGCTTTCGATCGCTATCCTCGCGGCTGGGAGCGGCGAGGTTGGCGAGCGACGGCGACGTGGCGTCGTCGACATCGACTCGGTCGGGTCATGCCACGCGGAAGGTTCCGCCTCCGGGCAATCAGATGGAGCAGCGGACATGTGCCCGCCGGGTGGAGGATTCGGTGGTGCAAGCCTAGCGTGATTCCGGGGCGAAGAGTCCATGATGTCGAGCGGATGTCTCGTTGTGTGTCGGCGGGGCGGGCTAGCGTTGCCCCATGCGGTTCCGGTTCGAGGCCCCTCTGTGGGAGTGGCGGGCGCGCGCCGAGTGGTATTTCGTGACCGTGCCCGAGGCCGCATCGGCCGATATCCGCGACGTGCCGCTGCCGCCGCGGGGGTTCGGGTCGGTGCGCGTCGAGGCCACCGTCGGCGGGTCCACGTGGCGCACGTCGATCTTCCCCGACTCGTCCGAGGGCGCGTACGTGCTGCCGGTGAAGCGTGCCGTGCGGGTCGCCGAGGGCCTCGTCGAGGGCGGGCCGGTCGCGGTCGACCTGCGCCTGGTGGATTTCTAGCGCGCGCGTCTCACTCTCGGTCTCGGGCGGGCAGGATGAGGTCGACGATCCTCCCGACCTCCTCCGCCGTCGGCCCCGTGCCGGTGAGCACCAGTCGTTGGAACAGCAGCGCCGGCCCGGTGCTGGCCAGCAGTTCGACGTCCGCCGTTTCCGCGAGGAACCCGTCCGACTGGGCGTCCCTCAGGATCTCCGCGAGGCGGGCGATCCGCGGTTCCAGCACCTCCGACCTGACCGCGGCGGCCACCGCGTCGGTCGGCGGCGCCAGGGCCTTCGCACTCGCCACCCGCAGCAGGAACGCTGCGGACCGGTCGGAGGCGTCGAACATCGAGGCGAGCACCTGCCCCAGCCGCTCGCGCGGCCCGGCACCGGCCTCGGGTTCGACGGCTTCGGGGAGCCGGTCCCGCAGGGTCGCCAGCACGAGTGCGGTCTTGTCGGGCCAGCGGCGGTACAGCGACATCCGCCCGATTCGCGCCCGGGTCGCGATGCCCTCGAGCGAGGCGGCATCGCAGCCCAGTTCGGCGACCTCCTCGACCACGGCGTCGTAGATCGCGTCCTCGAGCGCCGCGCCGCGCCGCCGCGGGCGGCCGTGCGCGGAACCCCGCGCTGCATCGTTAAGAGACATTACTGTCTATTATGAGCGCATGACCGCCGCTGATGAGCACTCGACCGCCCCGCTGGACACCGATGTCCTCATCGTCGGAGCGGGGCCGACCGGGCTGACCGCTGCCATCCGGCTCGCGCAGCGCGGCGTCGCTCTGCGGATCCTCGACGCCGCCCCGCACCCGGTCGACGAATCGCGCGCAGCCCTCGTGCACGCGGCGACGATCGAGATCATGGACCGCCTGGGCGTCGCCGACGAAGCCATCCGGCTCGGCCGCCGCATCGACGCGGTGAGCATCTCGGCCGGACCCCGCGTCCTGGCCCGGGTTCCGTTCGACGTGCTCGACGGCCCCTACCCGTTCGCACTCGGACTCCCGCAAGACCTGACCGAGCGGCTCCTCATCGCCCGGCTGACCGAACTCGGCGTCACCGTGGAGCGCGGATGGCGGGTCGAGCAGGTCGATCAGGGAACCGCCGGATGCCGCGTCGTGGCGACCGGCGACGGCGCCTCCCGGACGATCCGGAGCCGGTACCTGATCGGGGCGGACGGCCACGACAGCGCGGTGCGCGCCGGCGCCGGGATCCCGTTCACCGCCCGGCGGTACCGGGCGGACTTCCTGCTCGCCGACCTGCCGCTCGACCCGCCGCCGTCGCCCGCGGACCAGGCGCGCATCACCCTCTCACCCGACGGCGTGACCGTGTTCGGTGCGCTTCCGTCCGGCAACCACCGCGTCATCGGCACCGCCTCGCCGGGCGACGAGGTTCCGCCGCATCCCGACGCCGCCTACCTGGATGCGCTGTTCGCTGCGCGTGAGATCCCGACCCGTGCCGCCGCGGAACCGGCCTGGTCCTCGCGGTTCCGGATCTCGCACGGCGTCGCCGCCCGGCTGCGCTCCGGCGCGATCTTCCTCTGCGGCGACGCCGCGCACGTCCACTCCCCCGCCGCCGGGCAGGGGATGAACACCGGCATCGCCGATGCGTACGACCTCGCGGAACGCCTCGCCGACGCGCTCGACGGCCGAACCGACGCGCTCGACGGCTACGAGCCCGCCCGCCTCGCCGCGGCGGAAGAGGTCGTCCGGCTCACCGACCGGATCACGCGCCTCGCCCTGATCCGGCCCGCGCCGCTGCGCTGGATCCGCAACGCGGTGCTCAGCCGCGCCATGACGGTCGCCGCCGTGCAGCGACGGCTGGCCGGATGGATCTCCGGTCTCGAGCGGAGCCCGCTGCGCTGACCGTCGACCGGGTCGACGGTGGGTCTCGCGGCGGGCGGCGGCGCGGCGCCGGTGCGCTCACGGCGCGAGGTGCGGCATCCGTCGCACGCCGAACTCGCGGCGCAGGGCGCTGCGCGCCGCGTACCAGCCGGCGAGGCCGTGCACGCCGGGGCCCGGCGGCGTCGACGCCGAGCACAGGTACACGCCGCGGGCCGGGGTTCGCCACGGGTCGCGTGCGAGCACGGGCCGGGCGATGAGCTGGTCGAGCGTGGGCTCGCCGGCGGCGATGTCGCCGAGCACGTAGTTCGGGTTGTGGGCGGCCACGTCGACCGCGGTCGACGAGGCCGACGCGAGCACCACGTCGCGGAATCCGGGCGCGAACCGCTCGAGCTGCCGGGTGACGGCCTCGGTGCGGTCGACGTTCGACCCGCGCGGCACGTGCGTGTAGGTCCACAGGGTGTGACGGCCGTCGGGGGCGCGGCTCGGGTCGAAGACCGACGGCTGCGAGACGAGCACGTAGGGCGCATCGGGGTGGAGGCCCCGGGTCACCGCGTTCTCGGCTGCGGCGATCTCGGCGCGCGTGCCGCCCACGTGCACCGTGCCGGCGCGGGCGAGCTCGGGGTCGCGCCACGGCACCGGCCCCGACAGCGCGAAGTCGACCTTCGCGACCCCGTTGCCGTAGCGGAACCGGGCGAGCCGGTCGGCGTAGCCGGGGGGCAGGGCATCGCCCGCGATGCGGAGGAGCGCCTGCGGCGTGACGTCCAGCAGCACGGCGCGTGCACTGGGCAGGTCGCGCAGGTCGCGCACGTCGTCACCCGTGACGATCCGGCCGCCGTGGGCGACGAGGTCGGCGACCAGCGCGTCCGCGATCGCCCGGCTGCCGCCGATCGGCACCGGCCAGCCCCGTGCGTGCGCGTGCACGCCGAGCGAGAACCCCGCGGCCGCCGCGGTGAGCGACGGCAGCGGCAGGATGGCGTGCGCCGCGACCCCCGTCAGCAGTGCGGGAGCGAGCTCGTCGTGCCATCCGGCGTTCCAGGCCCGCGTGCCCTGCGAGAGCGCCGCGAGGCCGAAGCGGGCGGCAACGAACGGATGCCGCGGGATCCGCACGAGCGACGAGCCCGTGAACCGGGCCACCGCGTCGACGTGGCGCACGAGCGGCCCCATCAGGGCGCGGAACGCCTCGCCGTCGACGCCCAGCCCGTCGACCGTGCGCTCGAGATCACGCCACGCCAGCGCCGCCCGGCCGTCGTCGAGCGGGTGCCCGTACGAGAGCTCCGGAACCGCGAACTCCACCCGGCGATCGAGCCCGAACGCGCGGAAGAACCCGGAGGCGAGCGCGAGCGGATGCACGGCCGAGCACACGTCGTGCTGGAATCCGGGCAGGGTGAGCTCGGCGGTGCGCAGCCCGCCGCCGACCTCGTCGGCGCGCTCGGAGAGCTGCACCGAGAGCCCGGCACGGGCGAGCGTGACCGCGGCGGCGAGCCCGTTCGGCCCTGAGCCGACGACGATCGCGTCGAGTTCCGGCATGCGCTCCCCCTCGGCTGCGAGCCTACGCGCGGGCGAGGATCGCCGTCAGGTCGGCGCGGCGCGGCAGCACGCCGTACTGCGCACCGCCCTCGCCGCCGAGCCGGGTCGCGCAGAACGCGTCGGCCACGGCGGCGGGCGCGTGCTCGATGAGCAGCGCGCCCTGGAGCACGAGTGCGAGGCGTTCGGTGAGCTCGCGGGCGCGCAACGCGGCGACGGATGCCCCGGCGCCCGGGTCGGCCAGGTCGCGCGCCGTCTCGCGGGCGAGCGACTCGGCGTGCGCGAGGCCGACGTCGAACGCGGCATCCGCGCCGCCCGCCCGCCGCACCACCTCGAAGAACGCCTCGAACGCCTCGGGTTCGCGCCCGAGCACGCGCAGCACGTCGAGCGCGATGACGTTGCCCGACCCCTCCCAGATCGCGAGCAGCGGCTGCTCGCGGTAGCGCCGCGCGAGCGGCCACGCCTCGGTGTACCCGTTGCCGCCGAGGCACTCGAGCGCCTCGGCCGCGTGGCCGGCGCCGCGCTTGCAGACGTGGTACTTCGCGACGGCGGTCGCAAGGCGCCGGAACGCGGCATCCGTCGAGGCATCCGCATCGTCGTCGTACGCCGCCGCCAGCCGCATCGCCGTCCACGTCGCCGCCTCGCTCTCGAGCGCGAGGTCGGCTGCGACCGCCCGCATCGCGGGCTGGTCGACCAGCAGCGACCCGAAGGCGCGCCGGTGCCGCACATGCCAGGCGGCCTCGGCGACCGCCTGGCGCATGCCCGCGGCCGAGCCGATGACGCAGTCGAGGCGGGTGCGGGTGACCATCTGCACGATGGTCGCGACGCCGCGGCCCTCGTCGCCGACGAGGTAGCCGACCGTGCCGTCGAACTCGACCTCGCTCGACGCGTTCGAACGGTTGCCGAGCTTGTCCTTCAGCCGCTGGATCGCGAACGCGTTGCGCGACCCGTCGGGCCGGATCCGCGGCACGAACGCGCAGCTCAGCCCGCCATCGGTCTGCGCGAGCACGAGGAACGCGTCGCTCATCGGCGCGCTGCAGAACCACTTGTGCCCGGTGAGCACGACCTCGCGACCCCACGGCGTGTCGGCGCCGGTGGGCTCGGCGCGCGTCGTGTTCGCGCGCACGTCGCTGCCGCCCTGCTTCTCGGTCATCGCCATGCCGATGAGCGCCGAGCGCTTGGCCGGTGCCGTTCGCGGATCAGGAATCCCTTGCCGACTCGCCGTCGCCGAGGTGTCCGGGTCCGGCGTGTCGGCGAGGAACTCCTGATCGGCTGAGACGGCGAGGGACGGGTCGTAGTCGCGGCTGAGCAGGCGCGGCATCCAGTCGCCGATGAGGCCGGATGCTCCGAGCCGCAGTGTCGGCACGGCCGCGTGCGTCATCGAGATCGGGCAGGCGTGGCCCGGCTCGACCTGGGCGAGGAGGAAGAACGCGGCGGCGCGGTCGACGTTCGCGCCCGGCCCGGGTTCGGCCCACGCCGAGGTGTGCGCGCCCGCGCCGACGGCGGCCGCCATGATGCGGTGGTACGACTCGTCGTAGTCGACCTCGTCGATGCGCCGGCCCCAGCGGTCGTGGCTGCGCAGCACCGGCGGACGGGTGTTCGCGAGTTCGGCATCGCGCTGGAAGGGCTCGGAACCGACGAGGCGACCGAGCTCGGTCAGGCGATCGGATGCTCCGCCCCGCGCCGGCGAACCGGCCTCCGAGCCCCACTTCGCGACCGCTTCGACGAGCGGCGCGTTCGTCGCGAACTCGTCGATGCCGGCCCGCTCGGGCACCTGGTTCCGGACCTCATGCGTCGTCGCCATCTCCACATTCTGCGCTCGACCCGGCGTCCGTTACCGTCTTGTGACCTGAGCCATCCTCGCGTAAGGTGCACGGGACGACTTGCCCGGGTCGAATCACCCGGGCTCACGAGCAGCACGGGTCGATGCGCCGGCGGGCGCCCGACCCCGGGGGAACGCATGGGGAACAGCACCACGTCGAAGCAACCGCATCGACTCGGGTCGCTCGCACGCGCCGTCGTGGCATCGGCCGCGGTCGCGGGCCTCGCGGTCACAGCGGGCACCGGATTCATGTTGCAATCGACCATCGACGACCAGACGAGACGGGTCGCCGAGACGGCCGCGCTGCGGGCGGCGAGCGAACCCGACCCGGCCCAGCTCGGCGCGAACCGCGACATCCTCGTCGCGCGGGCGGTCGGCGCCGCCGACGAGGCGGTCGCCGGGGCCGAACCCGTGGTCGCCTCGGCCGCGGGCAAGGTCGATGCGGCCGCGCTCACGGCCACACTCGCGCAGCTCGAGGCATCCGAGCTGATGGATCCGGCGCGGGTCTTCGAACTCATCGCGGCCGCGCGGACGCAGGCCGACGACCTGGCCGCCGCGATCGCCGAATGGGATCGCGTCGAGGCCGAGCGCAAGGCCGCCGAGGAGGCGGCGCGCATCGAGGCCGAGCGCATCGAAGCCGAGCGGGCCGCCCGCCAGGCGGCCGGGCAGTCGGCGGCCGGAGGCGGTGCGGGCACCGGCGGAGGCGGCGGCCCGGCGGCGCCCGCGAACCCCAGCGGCGCGCAGCAGATCGCCCGCGAGATGATCGCGGGCCGGTACGGCTGGGGTGACGATCAGTTCGGATGCCTCGTGGCGGTGTGGAACTACGAGTCGGGCTGGAACGTGTCCGCGTCGAACCCGAACGGGGCCTACGGGATCCCGCAGGCGCTGCCCGGCTCGAAGATGGCGTCGCACGGCGCGGACTGGCAGTCGAACCCCGCCACGCAGATCTCCTGGGGCATCGACTACATCGCCGGCCGCTACGGGAACCCGTGCGGCGCGTGGGGGCACATCCAGTCGACCGGCTGGTACTGACCGGCGCGGACGCGACGAGGGCGGGAGCCGTCCGACTCCCGCCCTCGCCCGCGCGGCCGGCCGCCGCGGTACCGGATCAGCCGGCCGTGACCTCCTGCGACTCCGCGCTGCGCAGCGTCGACTCGACCGCGACCTTGCGCGGCTTGGCGCGCTCGGACACGGGGATGACCACGCTCAGCACGCCGTTGTCGTAGTGCGCGCTGATGCCAGCGGTGTCGATGCCCTCGCCGAGGGTGAGCTGGCGCAGGAACGAACCGCTCGGTCGCTCGTGGGCCAGCCACTTCACCTCGGTCTCGCCGCGGAGCGTGCGCTCGGCGCGGATCGTGAGCAGCTGCCCGTCGATGTCGATGTCGATCGAGCCGGGGTCGACGCCGGGCAGGTCGGCGGAGAGCACGTAGTGGTCGCCGTCGCGGTGCAGGTCGATCGGCATCATGCGCGGCCCCTGCCGCGAGTCGAGCATGCTCGCCGCGAGCCGGTCGAGGTCGCGGAACGGATCCCAGGTCATGGCCATCAGCCTCTCCTCTCGTGTGCGGTCGCGACTGCGCGACCGATGGTTCGAAGAGTTGAGTCGCATCGACTCAACTGTGAACGACATTAGCACTCAGCACCCGAGAGTGCCAATGGTTCGCCGAGGGCGATCACCGGCGTCCGCCGCCGCAATAAGCTGGGCGGATGACTGCCCGACCGCTCGCGATCGCCGCCCTCGCTCTCACCGCGCTCGTGCTGAGCGGATGCGCCGATTCCAGCCCGGACACCGCGCCCGAATCGACCTCGACGATCAGCCCGGCGCACCAGGGCGATGACGTCGTCGTCGGCCCCGGCGCATCCGAGGACTGCGCCGGCGTCGCGGTGATCGTCGACGCCGGCGACCTCGACGCGGCCGACGACCCGTCGACCGAAGCCTGCCTCCCCGTCGACGCGCCGATCATCGCAGCCGACGCGCTCGCCCAGGCCGGCGTCACCACCGAGGGCACCGACGACTACGGCGACCAGGTCGTGTGCCGCGTGAACGGCGCACCCGCCGAGACCGACACGATCGTCGCCGACGACGGCACCGAGTACCACGAGACCTGCAGCACCATGCCCGCCGCGTTCGCGTACTGGGCGGTGTGGGTGCGCCCCGCCGACGGCGAGTGGGCGTACGCGCAGGAGGGCCTCGCGACCCAGCAGCTCGCCCCCGGCGATCGCCTCGGGCTCTTCTTCACCCTGAACGGCGAACCGGCGCAGCCCGCGTCGTGACGGGCTGATGCTGCGCTTCCGGCCTGAAGCCCTGCGCACGGCGGCGCTCCTCGCCGCCGTGTTCGTGGCCTTCCGGATCGCCTACCGGGTGCTCTTCGACGGCGCCGGCGGCAGCGGGCCCGTGCTGCTCGATCCGCCCGAAGTGCGCCTGCCGGCACCGTTCGGGCACGTCGTGCTGTTCGGCGCCGTCACGCTCGACGGGCTGTGGCGCGCAGTCGTCGGCGCGGCGCCGATCGCGCTCACGATCCTCGCCTTCGGTGCGCTGAACGCGGTCGTCGACATCTCGCGGCTGTTCGCGCGCGGCGCGCGGCGCGGGCCGGTGCGCGGCATCGCACGGGCGCTCGTGATCGCGTGGGCGACGTTCCCGGGGCTCGCCGACGCGGTGCGCAGCGTGCGGCTCGCGCGGCGGCTGCGCGGCGAGCGCGGGGCGGCATCGCTGCTCGTGCCGGTGTTCGAGCGCACCGTGGAACGCGCGGTCGCGGTCGCCGCGGCCATGGAGGTCCGCGGGTTCGCCGCGGCGCACCGGGTCGAGGGGGCGTGCGAGCGGCCCGTCGAGGTGCGCGGCGCCCGGATGTCACGGGGCGGCGCCTGGGCGCTGGAGGTCGACGATCTCGTGCTCGCACCGGGCGCCCTCGCCCTCGTCGCCGGGCCGACCGGATCGGGCAAGTCGACCCTGCTCGACGGTCTCAGCGGACTGCTCTCGCACGTCGACGGCGGCGACCTCTCGGGCACGGTGCTGGTCGGCGGCGTCGACCGGGCCGCGGTGCTGCCGCGCGACACGGCCGGGTTCGTGGGCGTCGTGCTGCAGAACCCCCGACTCGGGTTCGCCGCCGAGACCGTCGACGCCGAGATCGGGTTCGCGCTCGACGTGCGCGGCGTCGCACCCGTGATCGTCGCGGCGCGGGTCGCCGAGATCGCCGGGCACGTCGGCATCGCGCACCTGCTCGGGCGCGGCATCCGCGCACTGTCGGCCGGCGAAGCGACCCTCGTGGCGATCGCGGCCGCGCTCGTCGAACGCCCCTCGCTGCTGCTCGTCGACGAACCGCTCGCCGACCTCGACGACGACGCACGCGACCGCGTGGTGCGGCTGCTCGACCGGCTCGCACACGAGGCCGGCGTCTGCGTCGTCGTCGCCGAGCACCGGGTCGACGCGTTCGCGGGCATCGCCGACGAAGTCGTGTCGATCGCCGCCGGTCGCGCGGAGGCGGTCGGCGGCGAGCTCCAGCGCACCTCACGGGGGCTCGAGACGGTCGCTCCGCTCCCTCCTCTCCCTCCTCGACCCGCGGAGGGCGGCGGCGGCGCGGCGCTGGTGCGGGTGGCCGGGCTGTCGGTCGCGCACGGCGACCGGGAGGCGGTGACGGATGCCTCGCTCGAGGTCGCGGCCGGCGAGATCGTCGCGCTCGCCGGCCCGAACGGCGCGGGCAAGTCGAGCCTGCTCACCGCGATCGCGCTGCCGCACGATCGCGGCACGGTCGAGGTCGCCGGGGCCGACGTCGCCCGGCTCGACCGCCGCCGACGCCGGCGGGCGGTCGTGCTCGTGCCCGAGGCATCCGACGACCTGCTGCTCGCCCTCACCGTGCGCGAGGAGTGCCGGCGCGCCGACCGGGCCGCGCACGCGCCCGCCGGAGCGACCGCCGCGAGGTTCGCGGCCTTCCTCGGCCTGACCGCCGACTCGCCCGACGCGACGCGACTGCTGGCCGCGCATCCGCGCGACCTCTCGGCGGGTGAGCGACGCGTGCTCGCGCTTGCGCTCCAGCTCGCCGCCGGAGCTCGCGTGCTGATGGTCGACGAGCCGACGCGGGGTCTCGACGCCGACGCGTGCGCGCTCGTCGGCGGCGCGCTGGGCGCGGTCGCCGCCGCGGGCGGCGCGGTCGTCATCGCCACGCACGATGGGGCGTTCGCCTCGGCCGTCGCCGACCGCATCGTGCCGATGGTCGCGGGGCGGGTCGGGGGGCGGGTCGGGGCGGGTGGATCCGCCGGCGCGGCGGACACGACGTCTCGAGACGCGCCGCCGCGTCGCGTCGGCGCTCCTCGACCGGCGGTGGCGGTTCCCGCCGGTCGAGCCGCGCCGCGAGACCGTGCCCCCCGACCTGCCCGACGCATCCACCCCCTCGTCACCGCGCTCGCCCTCGTCCTCGGCAACCTCATCGCCGCCGTCGCGTTCGCGTGGCCGTTCTTCACGCCGGCGCTGCCCTCGCAGGCGCAGGCCGCGGCGCCGTTCGCCGCGATCGCGCTCACCCCGTTCCTGCTCGCGGTGCTGGTGCTCGTGCTCGACGACCGGGTGCGGTCGGCCAAGCTGCTCGCGATGCTCGGCACCCTGACCGCGGTGGGCGCGGCGGTGCGGATCGCCAGCACCGGGGTCGGCGGCGTCGAAGCGGTGTTCGTGCTGCTGATCACCGCGGGGCGCGTGTTCGGGGCGCGGTTCGGGTTCCTGCTCGGGGTGCTCGTCATCGCGCTGTCGTCGGTGCTCCAGGGCGGGGTGGGGCCGTGGACGCCGTTCCAGATGTTCGCGTGCGCGTGGGTCGGCGCCGGCGCCGGGCTGCTGCCGCGCCTGCGGAGCACACCGGCCGAGATCGCCCTGCTCTCGGTCTACGGCGTGATCGCGTCGTACGTGTTCGGCCTCGCGATGAACCTGTGGTTCTGGCCGTTCGCCGTGGGCGCCGGC
This sequence comes from Agromyces larvae, assembly GCF_022811705.1. Taxonomy (NCBI): domain Bacteria; kingdom Bacillati; phylum Actinomycetota; class Actinomycetes; order Micrococcales; family Microbacteriaceae; genus Agromyces; species Agromyces larvae. Next base: position 2,354,400 of record NZ_CP094528.1, read on the forward strand.
ACCGCCGTCTCGTACGACGGCGCGGCGCCCTTCGCGCAGAACCTGACGAGCTTCCTGCTGTATTCGTTCGTGACTTCGACCGCCGGCTGGGACACGCTGCGCGCGGTCACGACCGTGATCGGGCTCGTCGTCGCCGGCCCGGCCGTGCTCGCGGCGCTGCGCCGGACGAGGCTCACGCCGTCGGCCGGCTCGCGCTCGCTGCGACGGACGTCTCGACCCCCGCGGGCGCCTCGGCCCGGGGCGGGGCGGCGGGCGCCCCGGCCCGACCGGGCGCCGACGCCGGTGAGCTGACCTCGGGCACCCGGCCCGGCAGCACGAACGCGACGGCCGTCGCGACCACGGTGAACCCGACCGCCCACCAGAACGCGCCGTCGAACGCGGCCGCGACCTCCACGGGCGTGTGTGCGGACATGATGCCGGCCTCGAGGATCACGGCGAGGATCGCGGTGCCGAACGCACCGCCCACTTGCTGAGCGAGGCGGGTCAGGATGCTCGCGTGCGGGACATCCGATCGCTCGATCCCGACGTAGGCGACCGACATCACCGGGATCATCACCGCGCCGAGCCCCACACCGCGCAGGAACAGCACCGCGAGCAGCCACGGCACGTTCGTCGTGGCGTCCGCGAGCGCGAACGGCACGGTCGCGACGGCGGTCAGCACGAACCCGCCGACCGCGACCCATCGCGCGCCGATGCGGTCGGTGAGCCGGCCGGCGAGGGTGCGGCTGACGAGGGTGCCGACGCCCTGCGGGATCAGCAGCAGGCCGGCCACGAGCGCGGTCTCGCCGCGCACGTTCTGGAAGTACAGCGGCAGCAGCAGCATCGACCCGAACAGCGTCGCGCCCGAGAGGAAGAGCACGGTCGACGACGATCCGACCGCGCGGCGCGCGAACAGCCGCACGTCGACGAGCGCCGCCCCGGCGCGCCGCAGCGCGACGATCACGAACGCGACGAGCAGCACGGCACCGACGGCGAGCGGCACGACGACGTCGAACCGGCCGAACCCGCCGTCGCGGCCCGCGTTGCTGAGCCCGTACAGCACGCCGACGAGCGCCGGCGAGAGCAGCAGCAGGCCGACCACGTCGAGCTTCGCGCGGCCGGTCGGCCGGTCGGCCGGCAGCATCCGCCACGCGAGCAGCAGCCCGACCAGGCAGAACGGCACGTTCACCCAGAACAGCCAGTGCCAGTCGAGCCAGGTGAGGATGACGCCGCCGAGCGTCGGCCCGAGGATCGGCCCGAGCGCGGCCGGCAGGCTGACGACCGCCATCAGCTTGCCGAGCTTGACGCCGGTGCCCGCGACCTGCTGCATCGCGAGGGTCGCCATGAGCGGCATCATGAGCCCGCCGCCGAGGCCCTGCAGCACCCGAAACGCGATCAGGCTGGGTGCGTCCCAGGCGAGGCTGCAGAGCACGGATGCCACGAGGAACACCGTGAGCGCGATCATCCAGAGCCGTTTGCCGCCGATGCGCGCCTGCCCCCACGCGACGACCGGGATGGTGACCGCGAGCGCGAGCAGGTACCCGGTGCTGACCCACTGGACGGTGCTGACCGGCACGTGCAGGTCGGTCGCGAGGGTGTCGAGTGCGATGCTGACGATCGTGCTGTCGAATATGACGGCGAGGCCGCCGACGATGAGCACGAGCGCGGTGACGATCGCGCGGCGTTCGGATGGGTCGGACTTCATGGGTGCTCCCGGGTCGAAGAGATACATATATGTATCTAATTCGGATCGTACGCCCGCGCGATAAGATACGCAAATGGATCTCAATCCGGATGCCGCTCCCGCCGCCGCACCGGCGACCCGGCGCCGCGGCGCCGCGCTCGAACAGGCACTGCTCGACGCCGCGTGGGATCAGCTCGTCGAAGGCGGCTACGGCGCGTTCACGTTCGAGGCCGTCGCCGAGCGCGCGGGCACGAGCCGCCCCGTCGTCTACCGGCGCTGGCCCGAGAAGACCGCCCTCATCCGGGACGCGATCACCCACGGCGTCGGCGCCCGCCCCCTGGCCCTGCCCGACACCGGGTCGCTCCGCGACGACATGCTGGGCCTGCTGCGTTCGGCCAACGCCGAACGCTCGCAGCTCATGCCGCTGTTCAGCGTGCTCGTCGGCGCCTACTACGCCGACTCGGGCACGACCCTGGCCGACCTGCGCGACCGGATCCTGCGCGACCGCGGCCCCGGCGGCGCCCGGCGTCTGCTCGAGCGCGCCGCCGCCCGCGGCGAGGTCGACCTCGCGCACGTGCCCGCGCGGGTCGCCGAACTGCCGTTCGACCTGTTCCGCCACCAGCTCATGATGACGATGCGCCCCCTCGACGACGCCGACCTCGAGGGCATCGTCGACGAGGTGTTCATGCCGCTGGTGCAGCACTACGCGCGCTGAGCGCCCGCTCGCCGACCGCCCCTTCCTGCCGTTCGCCGAGTGTCTGCCCCGCCGCGCTCAGACCGAGAAGTACTTCGCCTCGGGGTGGTGGAACACGAACGCGTCGGTCGACTGCTCGGGATGCAGCTGCAGTTCGTCGCTGAGCTCGACGCCCATGCGCTCGGGACGCAGCAGCTCGACGACCTTGCGGCGGTCCTCCATGTCGGGGCACGCGGGATAGCCGAGCGAGAACCTCGCGCCGCGATACTCGAGCTTGAACAGGCCCGCGGTGTCGGAAGGGTCTTCGTCGGCGAAGCCCAGCTCGGAGCGGATGCGGGCGTGCCAGAACTCGGCGAGCGCCTCGGTGAGCTGCATCACCAGGCCGTTCAGCTCGTAGTAGTCGCGGTAGCGGTTCTCGGCGAACATCTTCGCGGTGAACCCGTCGATCTTCGCGCCCGCGGTGACGAGCTGCACGGGCAGCACGTCGACCTGCCCCGACTCGCGCGAGCGCACGAAATCGGCCAGGCACAGGTGCCGGTCGCGGCGCTGCCGCGGGAAGTGGAAGCGCAGGCGGTCGGTGCCGAGGCTCGCTGAGCCTGCGCTCGCTGAGCCTGTCGAAGCGGAGGCGCCCTTCGACAAGCTCAGGGAGCCGGCGCCCGCTGAGCTTGTCGAAGCGGATCCGAGGCTCGCTGAGCCCGTCGAAGCGGAGGCGCCCTTCGACAAGCTCAGGGAGCCTGCGCCCGCTGAGCCCGTCGAAGCGGAGCCGGCGCCCGCGGAGCCGCCGTCGGGCGCGAGCAGGCCAGGCACGCCGAGCACGCCGTCGGGGTCGTCGCCGTGGTGCAGCACCACGACGTCGTCGCCCTCGGACACCACCGGGAAGTACCCGTAGGCGACGGAAGGATCCAGCATGCCCTCGGCGAGGATGCGGTCCAGCCAGTACCGCAACCGCGGCCGGCCCTCGCGTTCGACGAGCTCGTCGTAGGACGCCCCCTCCGCGCCGCGCCCCGGCTTCAACCCCCACTGCCCCATGAACGTCGCGCGCTCGTCGAGGAACGCGGCGAAGTCGGCGAGCGCGATGCCCCGCACGATCCGCGTCCCCCAGAACGGCGGAGCCGGAACGGGATTGTCGGCCGCGACATCCGATCTGCCCGGCATGGCCTCGGGCTCGGTCAGGGTGAGCTTCGAGCCCGACGCATGGATGCGCTTCTTCAGCGGCGGCAGCCCGACCTCGTCGGGCGCCGCACCGCGTGCGATCTTGACGAGCGGCTCCATGAGCGCGAGCCCCTCGAACGCGTCGCGGGCGTAGCGCACCTCGCCGTCGAAGAGCGAGGCGAGGTCGTCCTCGACGTAGGTGCGGGTCAGCGCCGCACCGCCGAGGATGATCGGCCAGCGCTCGGCGAGCCCGCGCGCGTTCAGCTCCTCGAGGTTCTCTTTCATCACGACGGTCGACTTCACCAGCAGGCCGCTCATGCCGATCACGTCGGCGCCGTGCTCTTCTGCCGCGGCGATGATGTCGGAGATGGGCTGCTTGATGCCGAGGTTGACGACCTTGTAGCCGTTGTTCGTCAGGATGATGTCGACGAGGTTCTTGCCGATATCGTGCACGTCGCCGCGGACGGTGGCGATCACCATGGTGCCCTTACCGGATGCCTCCTGCTTCTCCATGTGCGGCTCCAGCAGGGCGACCGCCTGCTTCATCGTCTCGGCCGACTGCAGCACGAACGGCAGCTGCATCTCGCCCGACCCGAACCGCTCGCCCACCACCTTCATGCCCTCGAGCAGGTGCACGTTGATGATGTCGAGCGCGCTGAGCCCGCCCGCCCGCGCGAGGTCGAGATCGGCTTCGAGCCCCTTCTGCTCGCCGTCGATGATGCGGCGCTCCAGCCGCTCGCCGACGGGCAGCGCGGCGAGCTCGGCCGCGCGCTGGTCGCGCAGCGCCGCCGTGTCGACGCCGGCGAACAGGTCGAGCATGCGCGCCAGCGGGTCGTACTCGAGGTTGCCGTCGGCGTCGTAGCGGCGGCGGTCCCACACCAGGTCGAGCGCGGCTTCGCGCTGCTCGGGGTCGACCGACGCGAGCGGCACGATCTTCGCCGCGTCGACGATCGCCGAGTCGAGGCCCGCCTCGACCGCCTCGTGCAGGAACACCGAGTTCAGCACGCTGCGCGCCGCCGGGTTGAGCCCGAACGACACGTTCGAGACGCCGAGCGTGGTGTGGATTCCCGGGTACTTCGCGGTGATCGCGCGGATCGCCTCGATCGTCTCGATCGCGTCGCGGCGCGTCTCCTCCTGGCCCGTCGCGATCGGGAAGGTGAGGCAGTCGACGATGATGTCGCTCACCCGCAGCCCCCACTCGCCCACGAGCGAGTCGATGAGCCGCGACGCGATCGCGACCTTCCCCTCGGTCGTGCGGGCCTGCCCCTGCTCGTCGATCGTGAGGGCGATGACCGCGGTGCCGTGCTCTTTCACGAGCGGCATGATGCGACCGAATCGGCTCGTCGGAGCATCCCCGTCTTCGTAGTTCACCGAGTTCACGACCGGCCGCCCGCCGATCAGCTCGAGGCCCGCCTGGATGACCGCGGGCTCGGTCGAGTCGACGACGAGCGGCAGCGTCGACGCGCTCGCGAACCGCGACACCACCTCTCGGATGTCGGCGACGCCGTCGCGGCCCACGTAGTCGATGCACACGTCGAGCAGGTGCGCGCCGACCCGGATCTGGTTGCGGGCGATCTCGACGCATTCGTCCCAGTTCTCGGCGAGCATCGCCTCCCGGAACGCCTTCGAGCCGTTGGCGTTCGTGCGCTCGCCGATCGCGAGGTACGAGGCGTCCTGGTCGAACGGCACGTGCTGATAGAGGGATGCCACGCCGGGCTCGGGGGTCGGATGCCGCGTGGCCGGCCCCGTGGCATCCATTCGCTTCGACGGGCTCAGCGAGCTCGACGGGCTCAGCGAGCTCGACGGGCTCAGCGAGCTCGACGGGCTCAGCGAGCTCGACGGGCTCAGCGAGCTCGACCGCAACCGCTCCACCACGGCGGCGAGGTGCTCGGGCGTGGTGCCGCAGCATCCGCCCACCAGACCCAACCCGAACTCGCGCACGAACTGCTCGTGCGCGGTGGCGAGCTCGGCGGGCGTGAGGGGGTAGTGCGCACCGTCGGCGCCGAGCACGGGCAGCCCCGCGTTGGGCATGCACGCGACGGGCACCGGCGAGTGCTTCGACAGGTGCCGCAGGTGCTCGCTCATCTCGGTCGGCCCGGTCGCGCAGTTGAGGCCGATCGCGTCGACGCCGAGCGGTTCGAGCGCGGTGAGCGCGGCGCCGATCTCGCTGCCCATGAGCATGGTGCCGGTGGTCTCGACCGTCACCTCGACGAAGATGGGCAACCGGATGCCTCGGCTCACGATCGCCTGCTTGCAGCCGTTGACCGCGGCCTTGGTCTGCAGCAGGTCTTGGGATGTCTCGATGAGGAACGCGTCGGCGCCGCCGTCGATGAGGCCCTCGGCCTGCTCGGCGAAGGTCTGCTTCAGATGCGCGTAGGTCGTGTGACCGAGGCTCGGCAGCTTGGTGCCCGGGCCCATCGAGCCGAGCACCCAGCGGATGCGGCCGTCGGCGTGCTCGAGCGCCTCGACGCGCTCGCGGGCGATGCGCGCGCCCGCCTCGGCGAGCTCGTGGATGCGGTCGTCGATGCCGTAGTCGGAGAGATTCGACCAGTTCGCGCCGAACGTGTTCGTCTCGACGGCGTCGACCCCGACCGCGAGGTACGCGTCGTGAATGCTGCCGACCACGTCGGGCCGCGTGACGTTCAGCACCTCGTTGCAGCCCTCGTGGCCCTCGAAGTCGGCTTCGATGGAGAGGTCGTGCTGCTGCAGCATCGTGCCCATCGCACCGTCGGCGATGACCACCCGGCTGTGCAGCGCGTCGAGCAGCGCCTGCGCCCGCTCGGGGCGGGGCACGCCGTCGATGTCGAGGGCGAAGCGGGCGGCGGTGGCGGATGTCACGCGGGGAGTCTAGCGGCGACCGCCGACCGCGGTGCCGGGCCGGCCCGCTCGTGCCGCGCTGCGCCGCGCGCCCACGGTCGCGAGCGCGGCTCCGCCGACCAGCAGCAGGGCGATCAGGGCGAGGGATGCTCCGGGCGCGACGCCGGTGGCCGGCAGCCCGCCCGGCCCGATCGGGGCCGGCGGCTCGGGTGGAACCGGCGGCGGCGGTGTCGGCGTCGACGTGTTCACGATCGTGCAGACCGCGTCGTCGCCCGCCTCGAGCGTGACCGACGTCGACGTGAAGGCGGTGGCCCCGACGCACACCCAGCCCGACGGTGCGTATCCGGCCGGGCCGGCTTCGGAGAGCAGGTACGTGCCCGGGTCGACGATCGCGCCGGTCACGGCGTCGTCACCGGTCGCACCCGTGATCGTGATCGTGTCGCCCTCGGCGGTGAGCTGCCAGTCGCCCTGGCTCGCCGTGCCGCCGACGACCTCCTTCACGAGGGTGAGCTCGGCCTGCTCGGCGAAGGTCGTGCAGCTCAGTTCGGCGGCGAACGGGAAATCGTGGATCTCACGCGGCGCGCCGGGCGACGGGTCCGCGCCGTGCGTGAACGCCGCCGCGATGACGTTGCCCTCGATGTTCTGGGTGACCTCCCAGTGCAGGTCCGCGCGCGGCGCGTAGATCGTACCCTCGAGCGAATCGCCGCCGGTCACGGTGATCGCCGTGGCATCCGCGAAATTCCACAGGATGTAGGGCGCCGCCGCCGAACCCGATCCGGGCATGTTCGGCGTCGTGACCGAGACCTCCGTGCCCGTGACGTTCACCAGCAGCGGCGTCGTGGCCGTCGGCACGTCGTCGAAGACCATCTCGCTGAGCGCATCCCAGTCCTCGCCGCTGATGGTGAGCACGTTCGTCTGCCCCTCCACGAGTCGCACGTGCCCGCGCGCGCCCGCCGGAATCGGCGACGGCAGCGGGGCGCCCTGGTCGTCGAGCAGCTGGATGGTGGCCGGGCAGGCCGCGAGATCGGTGGACAGCGTGCGGTACAGCTCGAAGGCGGCGGGGATGTCGATGAGCCCGGGCGGCACGGGCGTCGCGATCGACTCGGCGGACTGCGAGACCACGCCCTCCATGCGCGGCAGCGAATCGGCGGGCATGCCGGCCGGCGTCACCTGCCACCCCGGGGGAACCTGGTGGGCGCTGTAGGTCGAGGCGTCGCCGATCTTCGCGTAGCCGCCGTTCAGCACCCGCAGGATGTTGCCGCCCGCCTGGCTGAAGTCCATGCCGCCGGCCACGTAGGCGTAGACGTACGCCCCGTCGGGGTCGCCCGGCGCGACGAAGGTGGGGCCCGGCACAGTGCCCGCGGCGATGTCGTAGCCGGTGCCGAACCCGAGGTCGCCGCCGACCGCGATGGTGCCCTCGGCCTCGTCGGCGCCGAGGAAGGCGTCGCCCTCGATGAACGCGAGGAAGCCGCTGTTCGCGGGATGCCCGTCGAGGTCGACCCGCACCGGATTCACGGGCGCGACATCGGCGGCGGCGGGCGGTGCGCCCGCCGTCGCGCCGGTCGCGATCAGTCCCGCCGCGAGCGCGGCGACTGCGCCGAGCCCGATCCGTCGTGTCCGTCCTGGCCGTTCCCCCATCTCCTCACCTTGCGCGACGAGCGCCGCGAGGTCAACCGCTCGCGGACATCGGGTCCCCGAAGCATCCGCGCGGGGCATCCGCCCGGGGCATCCGCCCGAAGCATCCGCCCGGGGCATCCCTCAGGCCGGCACGACCGACCCCGGCCAGCAGCGGTACTCGACCGCGTTGTCGAACGCGGCGACCGACTCGTTCTGCGATCCGGGGCGGTGCCGCCACCACAGGTCGGCGCCGCCCTCCAGCTGGAAGTCGAACCGCAGCAGCGTCGTGAGGATCATCGACACCCCGCGTCGGCGCAGGTCCGCGAAATCGGCGTCGAACCGCAGGATCGGACCCCAGCCGAGGAACTCGTTCACGTTCGCCTGCCCCACCGGGTTCGCGTTCTCGAGGAAGATCAGCGAGTCGTGCAGGGCGGAGGCCGCGAGCGACTCGCCCGAGCTCAGCGTCAGGTTCGCCTCGAACCGGCGCCAGAGCTTCGACCACTTGTCGTCGGCGTGCCAGATGGGGTGGTACTGGTCGGTCCAGCCCGACAGCCAGCCGCCGGTGCGCAGCTCGGGCCGCACCTCGAAGGTGCGCTTGGGCATGCGCGGGTACCGGTCGGGGCTGAGGATGAACGTCATCGCGATGCCGACCGACCCGGTCAACAGGTCGTCGCCGGCGTAGCGGATGTGCCCCCAGATGCGGGAGCGGTCGCCGCTGTCGATGTCGACGAACAGGCTGTTCGCGGGCGCGGTCATGCCCCAGTTCGTCTCGGCCCACCAGAGCTCGCCCGCTCCCGCCGGCTGCGCCAGCGCGCCGACGTGCACGCCGCCGATCAGGTCGAGGTCGTCGAAGGTCACGAGGTGCGGCGGGGGCGGGAACGCGACGAGGTCGTCCAGGTCGAACCCGGGGAACCGCTCGACCACGCCGCCGAGGCCCTTCAGCTCGTCGAACGCCGTGTCGAACGCCTCGGAGTGCTCGCGGGCGCGATCGGCCAGGCCGGGGATGAGTTCGGTGAACGCGTCGCGCGTCAGGCGGTTGAGCTCGCGCCTCGAACGCTCGACGCGCAGGTCGGCCTCGCTCGGCGCGGGCGCGGCGAGCGCGCGGGCTCCGATCCGCTCGGCGACGCCGCGCTCGGCCTGGGTGAGCACCACTCGCTCGTTGCGGGATGCCCCGCCGGTGCCGTCTTCGATGTGCATGGGCTGCCCCTCTCCCGTGTCGGGCCTGTCGGGGCCGGGTCGTGCGGCCCGGTCGGCACCATGCTCCGCCGCGTGCCGGTCGGCGGCCACGGTGCCAGCCCTGATTCGGGACGGACGGCACGGATGCCCCGGGGAGCTGTTCGCGGTCCGCGTAGTCGGAATCGCGGCACCCGTCGGTCTGCTGTCGGAGGGTGCGATCAGAATGGACGAGTGCCCGCTGACGGGCACCCGTCTCGGAGATCTCCTCGTGCTCATCAAGCTCATGGCGCGCTACCTGAAGCCCTACTGGCTGCTTCTCGTGGGCGTGCTCGTCTTCCAGTTCCTGTCCGCGCTCGCCAGCCTCTATCTGCCGAGCCTCAACGCCGACATCGTCGACAAAGGCGTCTCGCAAGGAGACACCGCCTTCATCTGGTCGACGGGGTCGTTCATGCTCGCGATCTCGCTCGGGCAGATCCTCTGCTCGATCATCGCGACGTACTTCGCGGCCAAGGCCGCGATGCGGCTCGGCCGCGACATCCGCAACGACGTGTTCGAACGCGTCTCGGGCTTCTCCGAGCGCGAGGTGAGCACGTTCGGCCCCGGCTCGCTGATCACCCGCAACACCAACGACGTGCAGCAGGTGCAGATGCTCACGATGATGGCGGCGACGTTCCTCGTGACCGCGCCGCTGCTCGCCATCGGCGGCATCATCCTCGCCCTGCGCCAAGACGTCGGCCTGAGCTGGATCATCGCGGTCGCGGTGCCCACCCTGCTCGTCATCGCGGGCCTCATCATCAGCCGCATGGTGCCGCTGTTCCGCAGCTTCCAGGGCAAGCTCGACGGCGTCAACCGCATCATGCGCGAGCAGCTCACCGGCATCCGGGTCATCCGGGCCTTTGTGCGCGAGCCCATCGAAGAGGCGCGGTTCCGCGACGCGAACACCGACATCATGGTCGTCGGCCGCAAGATCGGGTCGCTGTTCGTGCTGCTGTTCCCGCTCGTCATGCTGGTGCTCAACGTCACGATCATCGGCGTCATCTGGTTCGGCGCGATCCGCATCGACGCCGGCGACATGCAGATCGGCACGCTGTTCGCCTTCATGCAGTACGTCATGACGATCCTGTCGGGCGTGCTCATGGCGAGCTTCATGACGATGATGATCCCGCGTGCGGCGGTCTCGGCCGGCCGCATCGGCGAGGTGCTCGCGACCGACACGTCGCTCGCACGTCCCACCGACGCGGTCACCGACTTCCCCGAGCCGGGCGCGGTCGAGTTCCGCGGCGCGACGTTCACGTACCCGGGTGCCGAACACCCGGTGCTCTCGCAGATCGCCTTCCGGGCCGAACCCGGTGAGACGGTCGCGGTCGTCGGGTCGACGGGCGCCGGCAAGACGACGCTCGTCTCGCTGATCCCGCGGCTGTTCGACGTCACCGGCGGCGAGGTGCTCGTGAACGGCGTCGACGTGCGCCGCGCCGACCTCGATGCGCTGTGGCAGAGCATCGGGCTGGTGCCCCAACGGCCGTTCCTGTTCGCCGGCACCGTCGCGTCGAACCTCCGCTTCGGCCGCGAGGACGCGACCGACGACGAGCTCTGGCATGCGCTCGAGATCGCCCAGGGCCGCGACTTCGTCGAAGAGATGGAGGGCCGGCTCGACGCGCGCATCGCGCAGGGCGGCACGAACGTGTCGGGCGGGCAGCGGCAGCGGCTCGCGATCGCCCGCGCGATCGTGCACCGGCCGAAGATCCTGGTCTTCGACGACTCGTTCTCGGCACTCGACCTCACCACCGACGCGCGGCTGCGCCAGGCGCTCTGGAACGAACTGCCCGAGGTGACGAAGGTGGTCGTCGCCCAGCGCGTGTCGACCATCACCGACGCCGACCGCATCATCGTCCTCGACGACGGCGGCATGGTCGGCATCGGCACGCACGACGAGCTGCTCGAGACGTGCCAGACGTACCGCGAGATCGTCGAATCCCAGCTCGGAGTGGAGGCCGCGCGATGAGCGGGCGCAAGGAATCGAAGGCGGCGAAGGCCGCCGAGATCGTCGGCGAAGCCGCCGCACCGGCGGTCGCGCAGACCGAAGAGGAGCGGCTCGAACTCGAGCTCGCCGAGCAGGCCCGCCTGTCGGCCGACGACTGGAGCGGTGCCGTCGCGCCCGGCAAGGCGCAGGACTTCCCGAAGGCGTTCCGCCGCATGCTCGGGCTGCTGAAGCCGTGGGCGTTCGGATTCGCGTTCGTGTCGCTGCTCGGCGCGATCGGCGTCGTGCTGACCGTGGCCGCGCCCAAGATCCTCGGCGAGGCGACGAACATCATCTTCGCCGGGTTCATCGGCGCGCAGCTGCCGCCCGAGCTCACCACCGAGCAGGCCGTCGAGATGCTGCGAGCATCGGGCCAGGGCGACATCGCGAACATCGTCGCGGCAGCCGGCGCGGTGCCCGGCGAGGGCGTCGACTTCGTGCGGCTCAGCCAGGTGCTGATCCTCGTGATGTTCCTCTACCTGGCCGCATCGGTGCTCACCTGGCTGCAGGGCTACGTCATCAACGTCATCATGGTGCGGGCGATGTGGCGGCTGCGCGACCAGGTCGAGGCGAAGATCAACCGCCTGCCGCTCAGCTACTTCGACCGGGTGCAGCGCGGCGAGCTGATCTCGCGCGTGACGAACGACATCGACAACATCACCCAGACGATGCAGCAGTCGCTGTCGGGCGCGCTCACCGCGGTGCTCACGGTCGTCGGCGTGCTCATCATGATGTTCTCGATCTCGTGGCAGCTCTCGCTCGTGGCGCTCGTCACCCTGCCGCTCATGGGCGTCATCTTCGGCGTCATCGGGCCGAAGTCGCAGAAGGCGTTCGGCATCCAGTGGCGCAAGGTCGGCCGTCTGAACGCGCGCGTCGAGGAGTCGTTCTCGGGCCACGCGCTCGTGAAGGTCTTCGGTCGCGAGCGGTCTTCGCTCGAGGCGTTCCGCGCCGAGAACGACGAGCTGTACGAGGCATCCTTCAAGGCGCAGTTCCTGTCGAACATCATGATGCCCGCGATGATGTTCATCGGAAACCTGACCTACGTCGGCATCGCCGTGATCGGCGGGCTCATGGTCGCGACCGGTCAGCTGCGGCTCGGCGACGTGCAGGCGTTCATCCAGTACTCGCAGCAGTTCACGCAACCGCTGTCCGAGCTCGGCGGCATGATGGCCGTCGTGCAGTCGGGCACCGCGTCGGCCGAGCGCGTCTTCGACCTGCTCGACCAGGACGAGCAGGAGCCCGACGACGCCGACGCCCCCGGGCCCGCCGACGGCGACGGCACGATCGAGTTCGAGCACGTCGCGTTCTCGTACTCGCCCGAGCACCCGCTGATCCGCGACCTGTCGTTCCGGGTCGAACCCGGGCAGACGGTCGCCATCGTCGGGCCGACGGGTGCAGGCAAGACGACGCTGGTGAACCTGCTGATGCGGTTCTACGAGCTCGACGGCGGGCGCATCCTCGTGAACGGTCAGGACATCGCGGCACTCACCCGCCACGATGTGCGGGCGCGCACCGGCATGGTGCTGCAGGATCCGTGGCTGTTCGCCGGCTCCATCCGCGAGAACATCCGCTACGGCCGCGACGACGCCACCGACGACGAGATCATCGAGGCGGCGAAGGCGACCTATGTCGACCGGTTCGTGCACTCGCTGCCCGACGGCTACGACACGGTGCTCGACGAGGACGCCTCGAACATCTCGGCCGGCGAGAAACAGCTCATCACGATCGCCCGCGCGTTCGTGTCGCAGCCGTCGGTGCTGATCCTCGACGAGGCGACGAGCTCGGTCGACACCCGCACCGAACTGCTGCTGCAGCACGCCATGGCCGCGCTGCGCGAGGGGCGCACGTCGTTCGTCATCGCGCACCGGCTCTCGACGATCCGCGACGCCGACCTCATCCTCGTGATGGAGCACGGCGACATCGTCGAGCAGGGCACGCACGACGAGCTGATCACCGCACAGGGCGCGTACTTCCGCCTCTACAACTCGCAGTTCGAGCAGGCCGCCACCGACCTCGACGCCGAGGCGGCACTCGCAGGCGGTCAGGGTGCGACCGGCGACGAGGGTGCATCGGGTGACGAGGGCGCGACCGAACCGGAGTCGGCGCGCGTCTGACGCCCTGTTCCCCGCGAAGGCACCGTGTTCAGTCCGAGGCACGCCAGGCGGTGCCTCCGTCTGAACATGGTGCCTCGGTTGCGAGTGCGCGGCTCAAAGTGCGGCGTACACCGCCCGGGTGTAGGCGTCCGATCGCTCCGAGCCGATGATGCCCGGAGACATCCGGTTCATCACGTAGGCGAAGGTGACGCCGCGGTCGGCGTCGGCGATCACGATCGAACCGCCCCACCCGCCCCAGAACGCGACCCGGCCCTCGGGGATCGCGGGCGTTGAGACGGGGTTCGACACCGCCCACCCGAGCGCGAACCGCAGCGGGATGCCGAGCACGAGGTCGATGCCGTCGGTGTGCTCGGCGAACACCCGCTCGACGGTCTCGGGCGCGACGATGCGACGGCCGCCGGCCTCGCCTCGGCCGGCGAGCACCGAGTTGAGCCGGGCGACCGAACGGGCGTTGCCCTGGCCTCCGGCACCGCCGATGCCGGCCGAGCGCCACTCGGGGGTCCAGGTGAGCTCGGCACTCAGGATCGGGCCGGTGAAGGTGCGGAACGCGGGCGAGTCGGGCGGCAGCGCGCCGAGATCGAGGGTGCCGGCGGGCGGAACGACGTCGCTCACCCGGTGATGCTCCGACTCGGGCAGGCCGAGCCAGAAGTCGGCGCCCAGCGGCTCGGCGAGCTCCTCCCGCACGAAGTCGCCGAGCGCCCGCCCGTCGACCCGCCGCACGAGTTCGCCGACGAGGTGCCCGTAGTCGAGCAGGTGGTATCCCGACATCGCGCCGGCGGGCCACCAGCTCGGCTGGGCGGCGAGTCGCGCGGCCGCCGCCGGCTGGTCGTACAGGTCGGCCGGCTCGGTGGGCTGCGCCCACCCCGAGACGCCCGACGTGTGCATGAGCACGTGCTTGACCAGCACGCCCTCCTTGCCGGCGGCGGCGAACTCGGGCCAGTACTGCGCGACGGGCCGGTCGGGGTCGAGCTGCCCGCGGTCGATGAGCACGAGCGCGGCGAGCGCGCTCACCGTCTTCGAGATCGACCACACGTTGGTGAGCGTGTCGCGCTGCCACGGCCGGGTACGGTTCGCGTCGGCGAAGCCGCCCCAGAGGTCGACGACGAGGTCGTCGCCCACGAATACGGCGACGGATGCTCCGAGCTCGTCGCCGTTCGCGAGCCGGTGGGCGAACTCGTCGCGGAGAGCGGCGAACTCGGGCGCGCAGGTGCCGGCGGGTTCGGGGGCGGGGCTGCTCGCGGTGCGGTCGCGTTCGGCGGTGGTGTCCGTCATGGGTGCTCCTCAGCGTCGTCGGTGGGAGGCTCGTCGCGCACGGCGCGAGAGTTGACTCAACATACCGCGCGGTCGGTATGCTTGTCATCCCTGGGTACGATTCGTGCGGAGAACTCGACGAGGAGGCGACATGCGCATCACCGGAGCCGTGCTCGAACGCTCGGGCGCCGAGGCGCCGTTCGCGACCAGCCGCCCGTTCACGGTCGGCGAGCTCGAACTCGACCCGCCGGGCCCCGGCGAGGTGCTGGTGCGCATCGAGGCCGCCGGCGTCTGCCACTCCGACCTCAGCGTCGTCGACGGCAACCGCGTGCGACCGACGCCGATGCTGCTCGGCCACGAGGCCGCGGGCATCGTCGAACAGATCGGCGCCGGCGTCGACGATCTCGCGGTCGGCACGCGCGTGGTGATGACGTTCCTCCCCCGGTGCGGCGAGTGCGATGGCTGCCGCACCGACGGACGCCTGCCGTGCGATGTCGGCACGGCGGCGAACACCGCGGGCACGCTGGTCGGCGGCGGCATCCGGCTGCGACGCGACGCGGGCGAGCCCGGCGAACGCGCCCAGCCCGTGCACCACCACCTCGGCGTCAGCGCGTTCGCCACGCACGCGGTCGTGAGCCGCACCTCGATCGTGCCGGTCGAGGCCGACGTGCCCGCCGACGTCGCCGCACTCCTCGGCTGCGCGGTGCTCACGGGCGGCGGCGCGGTCGTGAATGCCGGCCGACCCGCACCCGGCGACCGCGTCATCGTGGTCGGCCTCGGCGGCGTCGGCATGGCGGCCCTGCTCGTCGCGATCGCGCTCGGCCACGAGGTGATCGGCATCGATGCGGTGCCCGCCAAGCTCGACCTCGCACGCGGCTTCGGAGCATCCGATGCGCTGCTGCCGCAGGACGCGACCGACCGAGGTCTGCGCGCTCCCGTCGTGATCGAGGCCGCCGGATCGGCGCGCGCGTTCGAAACCGCGTTCGCGCTCACGGCGCCGGGCGGCACGACCGTGACCGTCGGCCTGCCGGCACCCGGAGCGAGGGCGTCGATCTCACCGCTCGCCCTCACCGCCGAGGCGCGAACCGTGATCGGCAGCTACCTGGGCTCCGCGGTGCCGAGCCGAGACATCCCGCGCTACGTCGACCTGTGGCGAGCCGGCCGATTGCCGCTCGAACGGCTGGTGTCGTCGCGCATCCGCCTCGACGAGATCGACGCCGCGATGGACCGACTCGCCGCCGGCGACGAACTGCGCCAGCTCATCGACCTCGAGGCATCCGCTTCGCCCGACCGCCCCACCACCCCCGCAACCGAGAGGACCACCGCATGACCCGCACCGCCATCGTCACCGGAGCCGCCCGCGGCATCGGCGCCGCGACCGCACGCCGACTCGCCGCCGACGGGCACGCCGTCGCCGTCGTCGACCTGCTCGAAGACCAGGCCGCCGCGACCGCGGCCTCGATCGAGGCCGACGGCGGTCGCGCGATCGCGGTCGGGGCCGACGTCTCCGACGCCGACGCCGTCGCATCCGCCGTCGCCCGCGTGGCCGACGAGCTCGGCGCGCCGACGATCCTCGTGAACAACGCCGGGATTCTGCGCGACAACCTGCTGTTCAAGATGAGCGAGTCCGACTGGGACGCGGTGCTGAACGTGCACCTGCGCGGCGCGTTCCTCATGTCGCGCGCGGTGCAGGCGCACCAGGTCGAAGCCGGATGGGGTCGCATCGTCAACCTGTCGTCGACATCGGCGCTCGGCAACCGCGGACAGGCGAACTACGCCGCCGCGAAGGCCGGCATGCAGGGCTTCACGAAGACCCTCGCGATCGAACTCGGCCGGTACGGCGTCACCGCGAACGCGGTCGCACCCGGGTTCATCGAGACCGACATGACGCGCGCGACCGCCGAACGCGTCGGCGTGCCGTTCGAGGACTTCCTCGCGGCCGCGGCGCGCGAGATCCCCGTCGGGCGCGCCGGGCAGCCCGAGGACATCGCCGCCGCCGTCTCGTTCTTCGCCTCCGAAGAGGCCGGGTTCGTGTCGGGCCAGGTTCTCTACGTGGCGGGTGGGCCGCGCGCATGAGCACCGCACCCGACGCGCGCACCGCGCCCGCCCGCTTCGCTTCGCCCGCCGACCTGCTCGGCGCCGCCGGAACCGCGCTCGGACCCGGCGACTGGTTCGCGATCGACCAGGCGCGCATCGACGCGTTCGCCGACGCGACCGACGACCACCAGTGGATCCACGTCGACGTCGAGCGGGCCGCCGCCGGTCCGTTCGGCGCGCCCATCGCACACGGGTTCCTCACGCTCTCACTGCTCACCGCGCTCGCCGGGCCCCTGCTCGCCGTCGACGGCGTCGCGATGGGGGTGAACTACGGGTTCGAGAAGGTGCGATTCTTGCAGCCGGTCACGGTCGGCTCGCGCGTGCGCGCGGTCGGCTCGATCGCGTCGGCCGAGCAGACCGGCTCCGGCATCCGCGTCGTGCAGCACCTCACGATCGAGATCGAGAACTCCGACCGCCCGGCGCTCGTCGCCCAGTGGGTGACGCTGATCGTGCCGGGCTGAGCGTCGACCGTTGCGACGAACACGAATGGATGCCTCGGGCGCGAAGCCCGAGGCATCCATTCTGTTGCTCGCGGCCTCGTCAACCCGCCGAGCAGGCCGCTTCCCGTGATCACGTACGCATTCCAGACCGGAACCGGGTCGAAGTGATTCGGGTCTTCGCGTGTGCTGAAGACCGACGTGAGGAACAGGACACCGGCTCCGAGCAGCCATCCGCCGATCAGGGCTCCCGGTGCGATCAGACTCAAGACGAGGATCACGCCCATGCGTCGATCCGATCGGCGCTGCGCGATGTCGATCTCATCTGCTTCCTCTCGTCCCGCGCGTCACTCCCGGGCGGGCGCGGTCAGCCATCAACATTCGCCGCCGAGAGCACTCCTACGACGGCGACGTGACTCGCGCAGCGGTCGGCCCGTTGATGGCGCGCTTGCCTCGATTCACCCGGTTCTGAACCTTCGGGTTCACGCCCTTCGACCCGAGGATCTGAGAGACACGGCCTGGCGACATCTTGAGCACGCCGGCGATGTCGCGCACCGAGTAGCCGGCTGCTGCCAGCTTCGCCGCGGTCGTAGCCGTTGCGGCATTGAGGTCACGCTGCCGGCGTTCGGCAGCATCACGAGCTTCGCCGAGCTCGGCGGCGCGGGTGAACTCGGCGTCGACGCCGACGTAGACGTAGTGCAGGTCAGGGCGTTCGTCGTCGTCAGCAGCATCGGTGACGAGCGCGATGACCTCGTGCACAGCCTCGTCGAGGGCGGTGAGGTTGCGCGCGTAGGTGTGGGCTCCGTCGAGGTCGATGACGTCTGCGATCCACGCGTCGCCCTCGCGGGTCACTTCGACCGTGTAGCTCATCGGAGCCATCCCTTCCCGAGCACCGGTTCGAGGTCTCGTTCGATCTTGCGGAGGAGCCCGGTCGGGATATCGCCGGTGTGCTGTGGGACCGTGGTGTGCCCAACGACACCGTCGACCTCGACCCGGTAGAAGCGGTGCGATCCCTTCTGGCGGAGCACCGCGCCACCGCGGACCTCGATCGCCCGGTTCACCTCGCGTGCCTTCACAGTCTAAGTTTAGTTCCTAAACAGCGCAAGTGTCCAGACGCTAAACACCTTGGCTCGGGAGGCCGTTCCCGCATTTCGCCTCCCTCGTCTCGTGCGTTCGTCTGATCATGTCCGGAACCAGCGAGATCGATATGCTCACGTCCAGATGCACGCCGAACACGAGAAGAGTGTGAAGCAGATTCCACGAACCGAGCGGCAGGGATGAGCCGACATCGACGACGATTCCGTATCGCGACGGGAATCCTCGCCGCGGGGTGTTGCGCGTTCTACCTGGGATTCGCCGCCGTGCTCTTCGTCAACCAGCGCGTGGCCGAGGCTGAACACATCACCGCAGACGGCTGGTTCGCCACGCCGATCGCCATCGACCCCGACCTGATGAACACCACGCTCGTCGTCGTCGCGATGGTCGCGCCGCCGTTGATCTGGTTCTTCGGGTGGCTCGCCGCGCTGGCGCGCACCAACCTCCGACCCGTCGGGATCCTCTGTTGGATGGTCGCGGTGAGCGCAGCACTCGCCGGCGCCCTCGCCACGTCGCCCGTCGTCTTCGTCGTCTTGCACATCGTGTCAACGGTGATCGCGGTCGTCGTCGCGATCCTGCTCGTCCTGTCCGTGACCGGCATGGTCCGCGACATCACGGCATTGCGAGCAGAGGATGCACTGAGCCGCCCATCGGATTCGGACGGGACGCCGGGTCGCGTGCGTTGGCCGTAGGCCCCGCGGAATCCGCGTCTCATCACGAGCAACAGCACGGATGCCTCGAGCGCGAAGCACGAGGCATCCATCTGTGTAGAGCGCAGATCAGACCCGCTCGACCACCATCGCCATGCCCTGGCCGCCGCCGACGCACATGGTCTCGAGGCCGTAGCGGCCGCGTATTGAATCGACGCCCGGTTGTTCAACCGTAGAGTCCGGTCGGAATCTGCGGGCAGGCTTCGCTCACCTCATGGAAGCGGCGCGGGGATATGCCCGACAGTTCATTGAACGGGCTCCACATGCTTTCGCCGTCGAGGCTCTCGGTGAACTGTTGCCAACTCGGGGGCGATCCGATATCGAAGCCCTCTTCTTCGAGACAGTCGACGAGCTCATTCGACAGGTAGTCATAGAGAAACCGCCGCTGGGACTCATTCAACGGAGCGTTGTACTTCGGATCGAGCGGGTATGAGGCTTCGCACGTGAAGAGCGCAAGGTTGTACGTCGCTGCTTGCGCGCTGGGCAGATCCCCGGATGCCAAACCGCCATCGGAGCCCACGGTGACCGTGAAACCATGCGTTGCCATGCAGCCAACCATCACTTCTGGCCACTCTGCCCGCTCGATTACTCTCACGAGGGGGACTTCGGGGCGCGGCTGATCCGGCGTCCCGAACTCCAGCCACGCCTGGTCGATCGCTTCCTCGATGAGAGCCTGGCTCTCAGCGGCTGAGAGCGCGTCGGGTGTGGGAGTCGGGGTGGGTTCGCGGGGTGCGCACCCAGCAAGAGTTGCGCTCAATATCAGTGAGAGTGCAGCAACCCCGGCCGGCTTCATTGCAGACCGCATGGGTCAGGCTGCGCAGTACGGGCCGCTCATCGCCGCGCGAAAGCTACCGCCTGAGAACACGGTCTGCTGGTCAACCCAGTGGAAAGCCCCGCCCCAGTTACTGATCCATTCAGCCTGCGCGCCCTGAGATGGATACGTGTACTGACGAAAGATTCCGGACTGTGTCGCTGTGTGATTGTGCGAACCGATTCCCATCAGTTGCGTGCCTGCCCACTGCGACCCGCAGGACAGATACCCGTACGTCTCATCCGCGGCCGCCTGGGCCGGCGCGGCTGCAACAAGGCTCAACGCGACCGCCACGAGGATCGCCGTCGTCGATGCAAACAGATTCTTCATCGATCCTCCATATCCAGCCCAATAAGGCCGGTGATGTTGTGTCGTCGACGCCATCCAAGCGGTAGTTCTTCTTGATGCTCAATGTGTCGTTCGGGACACATCGGCACGGAGCTTACGCCCAGAGAACCGTTGCGTTCCCCTCGCAGGTTCTCGGCGCTCTGCCTGCAGCGCCTCGTTGACTTCGCCCACCTCGAGCGGGCTCCTGGCAACCACCAGCTCGCGCGACCGAGCAGCTGCCTAGTGACGCGCACTGCGCCTTCCGCGTCTGCTGCACTTGTTGCCGTGCGTGTAGATCGGTTGTTAGATACCGGTTGACCGACACTATTGGAGGAAATGTGAAGAGGCACGTTCTCATCTCGACCATCGCTGCTTCGGCCGCGTTCGCCCTTCTGTGCGGGGGAGCCGCGCCGGCCTTCGCTGCGTCGGCTTCGGGTGGGCGAACGTGCCCTGGGCACGCCACACTGGTCGCCGCGAAAGCAACAACTGGTGGGCCGGGCTACACGCGATTCGACACTGCCACGCAGTACGCCCGAGTCGACTATGTCGCTGGAGGCGCCTGGGACACTGGCTCGCCGTTCTTTAGCGCGCACTGGATCATCAGCTCGTCGGGGGCTGTGACGAACGCAACCTCGTACTGCTACTGATGCGATGCGGGACTCGCACTTCGTTACTCATTCTCTCGTTCGCAGTGGTGATCTCATTCACCGGATGTACCGCTTCGACCGAACCATCGAGCGCCCTCGCTTCCCAACGTTCGGCGACTGAACGAGCTCAAGACCTTGCGGCCTGTATCCACGAAGCCGGCTTCGATGCTGTGGTGACCTGGCAATCCACGGTCGAACTCGCTGAGCCGATACCGAAAGATCAAGCAGCTGCGTACGAGAAGGTTGCGAGCGGGTGCGTTGAATCCACACACGCACACGAGTTCACGTTCACAAGGAATGACATCGAAGCGCTCTACGAACTTGAGTTGGAGCAGCGAAGATGCCTGATCGAACATGGATACGCGATTTCGGAACCGCCGTCTCCCCAGGTGTACTCGGACACATTCGACTCGGATCAGCGGTGGTTCGCGATGTCTGAAGTAGAGACGACCCAGCGGTGGCGTCCCCGGGTGTGGTGGGGTTTCCGGCAGGGCTCGCGGCGTCGTAGACGCTGGTGAGCCATCGTGCGATGGTCAGTGAGTACCGATCAAAGTCACTCACAGGAAGACACAAACGCACGATGGCTCTAGACCAGTCTGCCCTCCTCGAGCTCCTCGGGGAACTGCAGTCCACCGATGTCAGCGACCGGATCCGGCTCGCGACGCAGAAGCTCTACCAGGAGCTGATCGACGCGGAAGCGACTGCGTTCATCGGCGCCGCGTCCTACGAGCGCTCGGAGGGGCGTGTCGCGGTCCGTAACGGGTCGCGTCCGCGGACGCTGACCACCACGGCCGGGGATCTGGATCTGCGGATCCCGAAGCTGCGACAGGGGTCGTTCTTCCCGTCGCTGCTGGAGCGGCGCCGCCGGGTCGATCAGGCGCTGTTCGCGGTCGTGATGGAGGCTTACGTCCACGGTGTCTCGACCCGGAAGGTCGACGACCTCGTCAAGGCGCTCGGCGCCGATTCGGGGATCTCCAAGTCCGAGGTGTCTCGCATCTGCCAGGACCTCGACGAGGACGTCGCCGCGTTCCGCGAACGGCCGCTGGACGCCCAGGACTACCCGTATGTGTTCGTCGATGCGACCTACTGCAAGGCCCGTGTCGGTCGTCAGGTTGTCTCGCAGGCGATCGTCGTGGCGATCGGCGTCGCCTCCGACGGCACCCGGCAAGTCCTCGGCTTCGACGTCGGCGATACGGAGTCCGAGCCGTTCTGGACGGCGTTCTTCCGGTCGTTGAAGGCCCGCGGTCTCGGCGGAGTGCGCCTGGTGATCTCCGACGCCCACTCCGGGCTGATCAAAGCCATCCAGGTCGCGTTCCAAGGCGTCTCGTGGCAGCGCTGCCGGGTTCACTTCATGCGCAACGTCCTGGCGAAGGTCCCCAAGGTCGCCGGCCCGATGGTCGCCTCCATCATCCGCACCGTGTTCGTCCCGCGCGGCAAGGCCAGCCTCGTCAAAGCACAGTTCGGGGAGGTCGTTCGCATGCTCGAACGCTCCCATCCGGCCATCGCCGAGATGCTCGAGGATGCCCGCGATGAGCTCCTCGCGTTCACCGGGTTCCCGGCCGCGCACTGGCAGCAGATCTGGTCCACGAACCCGCTGGAACGGCTGAACAAGGAGATCAAGCGCCGCACCGACGTCGTCGGCACCTTCCCCAACCCTGCCGCGCTGCTGCGCCTCGCCGGGCACGTCCTGATCGAGCAGCACGACGAATGGGACAGCGCCGACCGCCGCTACTTCAGCGACGCCTCCATGGCCCTGCTGAACACCACCGGAGAGGAGGACAGCATCCCCGAACTCATCGCGGCATAATCAGAAGCAGCTGACCTCGCCGGTGTTGAGAAACTCCACCACTCAGAGGGACGCCACCCGACCCAGCTCTCGCGGGACCAATTCAAGGCTCTCTTCACCAGTTGCCCGCCGCCATCTTGGTACTACTGAGGCCGGGCTATCTCGGATTTCCATACGCTCTTCGCCGAACGGGATGCTGTCCTTCGCCGACGGGCGAACCGTCCTGTTCCGCACCCGTAAGTGGTCGATGGCTCTCGCGACGCTGCCCGCGCTATGGGACGCGGAGTTCTCGGATGGGTTCGCGGCGTGCGGCGGCCAGGGCGGGGATGAGGGCCGCTGCAACCGCCACCGCGGTGGCGAGGGTGGCGACGCCGAGGGTGTACTCCCAGCCGGGTTGCGGGTCGCCGGTGATCGCGAGGGTGACGTGCGCGATGGTCGATCCGATGATCGCGCCGGCCGCGGCCAGGAGCGCGGTCTGGGTGAGGAGGAGCCCGACGATGAGGGCCCGGCTTGCGCCCAGGGCGCGGCGTCGGCCGAAGTCTTTGCGGCGGAGCATGACGATGCCGTAGAGGATCGCGCCGACCAGGATCGCGGTCAGCGCAAGGATCCCGAGGGTCAGGGCGTGCCCGTAGCCGCCGAGTTGTCCTTCGATCAGGGCGCGGAGGGTGGCGAGGCTCTCACTGGTCTGCACGGTCACTTTCGTCGGGTCCTCGACGGCGAGGACGCTGGTGACGGCGGCCGCGACGGGGGCGACGAGGTCGGGGCGTTCGGCGATCACGACGAGGATCCCGACGGGTTCGGGGTGGGTGGTGTCGGGTTGGGGTGCGATCAGCACGGGTTCGAGGAACGCGAGATGGTCGGGCACCTCGATCAGGCCCGCGACCGCGTACCCGGCCCCGGTGGTGGTCGCGACCTGCCCGACGGGTTCGTTCAGCCCGAGCTGTTCGGCGGCGGTCGTGGACGCGTACGCGATATCGCCCGCCCCTGCCGTTGTGCCGGTTTCGGGTAGGCCGAGCTCGTCCCAGTCGGCGCTGTAGGCGTGGCGGAGCGGGACGCGGGTACCGCCGGGGAACGCGGTGTTCTGCACGTCGGTCGCGAGGCTGAACGCGCCCGCCCAGTCGATGCCGTCGAGATTCCCGATCCGGTCCAGGACGGTGGTATCGAGCCCGGCGGCGGGGTCGGCGCGGATGATGATCGACCGGGTGCCGGCGGAGTCGATCGACCCGACCACCGCTTCCTGGGCGCCGACGGTGCGGCCCGAGGTCAGCAGGACTGCGGCGCACATGCCCGCGATCATCACGATCGTCAGGATGCTCGCGACCGGTGCCGCAACCGCGGACACGATCGCTTCGCGCAGCACCGGCAAGATGCTCCGCCGCCGACGACTGGCTCGGCCCGGTCGGGGCGACGGCCACGGTTGGGCGATGGATCGGGTCGGATGCTCCGTGGCTGCTGTCGCACGCGCGGGCACGGTGACCGGCTCGTCGGTGCGGGTCATAGTGGGATCCGGCGGTGGCAGCGGGCCACGAGGGCCGGGTCGTGCGTCACGATCACCGCGGTCCCACCCCGGGCGGCGTGGTCGTGGAACGCGTCCACGACGAGATCCGCGGAGTCGGGGTCGAGGTTCCCGGTCGGCTCGTCCGCGAGCAGCACCCGCGGCTGCCCGAGCAGCGCCCGGCACAGGGCGATGCGTTGCGCCTGCCCGCCTGACACCTGCCCCGGCTTCGCACCCCGACGCAGCCCGACACCGAACCGGTGCATCAACTCGTCCGCCCGACGGGTCGCGTCCCTGCGGTCGTCGCCGCGGTACAGGGCAGTCTCGACGATGTTGTCCATCACGGTGCGGGTCGCATCCAGCGCAGCATCCTGGAACACGAACCCGAACACCTCCGCCCGCAGCCCCGCCCGCGCCCGATCCGACAAGCCCTGCACTTCCCGCCCATCCAGCAGCACCCGACCTTCCCGGGGCTTCAACATCAACCCGAGCAGGTACAACAGGGTCGACTTGCCCCGACCAGACGGGCCGGTCACCGCGACCACCTCACCCGGGTGAAACGCCGCCGACCACCCCTCCAAAAGCGGGGTGCCGGGGTCGTACCGGAACGACACCGCGTCCGCTTCCAACAAGGCGCTCACCCGGATGCCTCACCCGTGGCCGGCACCCGAACCCGCAACCCAGCCGCAGCGCCCTCGATGACCGACATGCCCTTCGCCGACGCAACCACCGTCACCACATGCGCGACCCCGGTCTCGTCGATCACCGACACGCTGCCATCCGGGTCCGACCGCAGGGCAGCGGACGGGGCCACGACACCGGTCACGGTCGGTTGGGTGATGATCTTCGCACTCAAAAGGCTCTGCCCGGTCACCGGGATCAGCCCGCACCGGTCCGCGCAGATCGCACCGTCACCATCAGCCTGCAACCCCACATTCACCACATCCGGTGAGGCCGGGTCAGGCTCCTGCCCCGCCACGACCGCACCCCAGGCCGCGTCCTGTGCGGTCAACTCCACCCTGGTACCGGCCGGCATCATCGCCGCCTGCGCCGCCGTCGCGGGAATCGTGAACGTCGGCTCGACCGCCAACCCCGACACCACCTCCTCACCACCCGCCAGGCTCGCGCCCCGGTACACGACCTCCTCGTCCACCGCGACCCGGCCCGGGAGCGAGGGCACGAACACCACGTCCCCTGCCTGGACGACCCCGTCGTCCTCGATGCCGAGCGAGTCCTGCCAGTCCCGCACCGCAGCCTCGGTCGCCCACCCGAACACCCCATCGGCGTCACCGTCGAACAGACCGAGCCCGGCCAACAGCCCCTGCAACTGCGCGACATCCGCCCCCGACACGCCCCGACTCATCGACCGGAACGACGGCGTCGCCCCCGCCGCGACCACCACCGGACGCAGATTCACCGAATACAACACCTGCCCCGGCGCAACCTCATCCCCCGCAGCCACCGAAACCGACGTCACCGTCCCGACCGCCTGATTCGTCCCCGCCGGCGCCTGCGGCCACTCCGCGACCGCGTTCAACGACACCGACGACCCCACCTCACCATCCACGAGTTCTACGAACGTGAACGGCGCCTCCACCAACGCATCCTCCGGCGGAGCAAACACCGCAGACACCGCCCACCCCACCCCAGCACCCACCGCCAGCACCAGCACACCACCCGCCGCAACCAACGGCCAACCACGGCGGCGGGCGCCGGACACCTCGGTGTTACCGGTCATCGCCACCCTCCCGCGATCACACCGCGAACCTCGCCAACGAGCATTGCTTGACCTCCGTACGGCTTGGCGACCCCTACTCGAACAGGTCAGCAGGCATCGCGGGGCATTCGCGGTGCAGCCTCATCGATTCGGACTCCGAAGAGATCGCAAGACGGGCATAGGGCGACCATAATTCCGGCTCGCTGTAGTAGCCCTCGATGAAGCTCGCTTCGCTCGGGGGTTCCTCCACCATGTACCCCTCCCGATCAAGACAATCAGTCAATTCCTGGGTGTAGTACTCGTAGATTCGCCCGATCTGCTGCTCCGTCAGCTTCTGATTGAACGCCGGATCGTACGGGAACATAGCGGAACACTTCCAGAGTCCGACCGCATACGCCTGCTGCTGGGCAACGGACATCGGCCCTGTCTCGAGATTGCCGTCTGCGCGAATCTCGGCATCTGGGAACCCCTCGTCGACAAGGCATCCGGCCAGCTCCGCCGGGGCCGATTCTGGCGTGACATAACGGACAAGCCGAACCTCCGGCCGAACTGCGTTGGGAAACTGGCTCGCCACCTGCTCCCAGCGTTGATCGATCAGGTCGAGAGTCAGCGCGTCGTACGTTTCAGTCTGGCGGCTCGCCGACGGTGGCGGACCATCTGCGGCACACCCGGTCATCATCCATACGAGGAGCAGCGCGACCCCGAGTCGCGCACTGCCACGAATCGGCATAACCATCGATCCACCCTTCTTGCTCCATCAAAACAATACTTGACAGCCGGTTTTTGCGACGAATACTCCGACCCGCAAGTTCGGACCCTTGCACTGGATAGGAGAATCATGAAGAAGCGGAGTATGGCAATGGCGTCATTGGCGGTTGCCGCCGCGTTGGTCGTCAGCGCCGTTGCCCCGGCGTTCGCCGCCACGGAAACCCTCAACCAGATCTGCTCGAGCCCCCGCACGCAGCGGGCGACCGTGGATCAGACCGGATGGGGCAGCATTACGTTCAACGTGACTGGCGCTTGACCCCTGATCTTGGACACGCTGATTCCAGCACCGTGCTGGGGAAGCGAGAATCCAAGGGATGGCTAGGAATCGGCGATCAACACGTCCGACGCCACATCGGAATCGAGCTGATCAGCCACAAACGTTCGAACTCAGCGACCAACCCATCAGTACGACGGATGCTGAAGCTACGTTCCCCTCCGTCGCTGACTTCTCAACCAAGGGAGCTGGGCGGCGATAGAGGCGCGCATCCGCTACACCGGTTCGGAAATGAAGATCAGCATTCCAGGGATTTTGCGGGTCGGCTCCTTGTGCATTGACCGGTCGAGTGGCGGTCGGAGAAGCTCCGGGATGTGCTGCGACTACGCCTCTGACTGCCGTCGGCGCGTATCACGCTCAAGACGAGAGAACGTCGCCTCAATCATTCCGAGCACATGTTCCTGCCGATCTTCGGCAACGACGGCGGCGATAAGGATCTTCCACATCTCATGCACGCGCTCGGGAAGGTCGCGACGTCCGGTAAACGCTTCAGACACGAGCTGCACACCCGTGAACGCTGGAATGATGAAGCGCGCGAGTAGATCGGGGGCGATCACTCCGTTCGTCTCTCCCTGGTGCTGCGCGCGCATGGCGAGCTGTTCGAACGTCTCCATCCAATCCTGATAGGGACCCGCGATGGGAGAGTCGAAGGTGGAAGAGTCCGTCGTGAGTCGAATCCCTGCCCTGACAATCGGATCGCCGACGAGCCGTCCGGCGAGATCCGCAGTGAGTTGCACCATGTGTTCGATGGCCGAAGCATCATGCGACATGATCTTCTTTGCTGCTTCGCGCGTGATCCGGTGTTGCTCATCAATCAACGCGCGCGCAATCTCTTCCTTCGAGTTGAAATGGAAGTAAAGTGCCCCCTTTGTTACGCCAGCGGCTTCGCTGATCTGCCCCAGCGAGGCGTTCGCGTAACCGACCTCGCGAATAACCTCGGCGGCCCCCTGCATGATCTTGTCACGAGTGACTCGTGCCCTGGCCTGCTGAACCATGCGCCTCCGGTTTCTGCGTTGCCGCGTCCAGCAATGCTAGCGAAGCGTGCATCGCCGGATACAGCTGCATCGCCGCTGCAGTCAACATCCCATCCAGGTCGAGAGTGAGCCAACCATGCGTGCTTCAGATTTGGCGTAGCGAACCTTCGCAGCCCAGGTGCAGATGCGCCCGAAACCGTATTCGAACGCCAAGAACCCGCGTCTTCGTCGGATCGACTGCCTTGCTGTCTATGAGGAGATCATTCCTCTTGCACGAGCCCGGTTTACGGCGTCGAGTCGGGACTGTGCACCCAGAAACACGAAGCTCTCGTAGAGATGTCGTTTCACCGTACCTTCCGCGATGCCGAGTTCCACCGCCACTTGTTGATTCGTCAGACCGTGTGAGACGGTGCGGAGAACTTCGATCTGGCGGGGGGTCAATCCGCGATTGGGCGCCAGCTTGTGACCAATTGCCGAGCCTTCTACTGTGGCGGACATCAGAGTTGATAGTGCGTGGGCGAGTTGGACTGGCGTGCAGGAACCTGGAAGCAAGATCGATCGAGGCGAATGGGCGATCACCCTTGCGAGCGGAGATTGCGGCATGCTCGCCAACCCGACAACGTGGGTACCCCTCGGAATGCGCCAACTTGAAATCGCGGTCCGCGTGTCTCGCACTGTCATGCAGTCAATGTCTGCGACGAGTAGCCCACATTGTCGTGAGGTCATGATCGCTCCGAGCTGATCGATCGAAGCGGTCGAGCCCACCACGGTGCAACCAGCACGATGACGGATGGACGAAGCCACCCCTTCGACAAAGATCGGGCGGGAGGACAGCACTACGACCCGCGAGTAGAACACATCGGAAGTAGAAGCGCTCAAGTCTCTCCTCCATCAATACGGTCGCCGGTCGTGGGAAGCGCCGAAGTTCCTAGAGACCCCCGGAGCCACACGGGCCGCCACCACACTAACCAACCATTTGACCGGTTTGCTATCGGGCGGAAGTGAACAGGCCGGTGTGTCTTAAGGCGTAGAAGAATCCCTGGCGAGCAGAGCGCCGCGGGGAGCGAGCTGTGGCTAGATCGGGCGAGCGCACCACGGCCCGACAATCCCAGAGACTGCCGAACCGTGGTGCTCGTCACCGCGCGGAAGGCT
Organism: Agromyces larvae; assembly: GCF_022811705.1. Taxonomy (NCBI): domain Bacteria; kingdom Bacillati; phylum Actinomycetota; class Actinomycetes; order Micrococcales; family Microbacteriaceae; genus Agromyces; species Agromyces larvae. The sequence continues at coordinate 2,383,191 of NZ_CP094528.1, forward strand.
CAGATGCAGAGACTCGAAGCGCTGCTGAAGGTGCCTGGAGTCTGTGCTCGGTACTGCACTGAGGTCTGCCCAGAATTCGACGAGAAAAACCCTGGTGTGGTCTTGAACGGGCCGACCCAATCCCCGGTCAGAGGCGAAAAATACTGGTGAGTGTCGATCGCGGTGCCACCGCTGGTCCAGCCGAACGAAACCGTCTGCATCCCTACCGCGGAAGCACCTCCCGGGCATGCGCGCTGCCCGCTGAAACCATCAGTCGCCCCAGCCGGAAGGCTCACGGCTACTGACAGCAAGATCGCGCCGGCAGCTCCGATCGCACCCATTAATCGTCGTCTCACTTCGTCTCTCCTTTGCGGATTGTGGATCGTGTGATCGCACGTACGCCTATCACGAAGCCGACCGTGAATGGAACACTGCCACCGTGCTCTCCATCCGAAGAAACCTGACCCTCGCATCCCTCTCAATCGTTGTGATCATCTGCGCCGCCGGGTGTGCGGCAGCTGGGGCATCACCGTCGATTCCTCCGTCAGAACCTGAAACACTGCCCAGCCCGGGGAGTAGGGCCGAAGCTCTGATCAGCTGCATGTCGCAGCTCGGATATGAGGGGACCATCGCCGACGACGGCACATTGTCATTCCCTCCTGTACCGTCGGCGCAGAAGGAGAGCTTCGACAGCGCCCTTGCCTCGTGCGGCGACGACAACCCGTACGTGCCGCTGAACGAATCTCAAATCCGGGAGATGTATCAGCTCGAACTCGCTAACAAGGCGTGTATCGAAGAGCTCGGCTACACCGTCGGGGACGCCCCGTCTGAGCAGAACTACATCGACACCTATGACACGGCGAAGTGGTGGTTCGCGATCGCCTCAGTTCAGGGAACCTCTGGGAGCCAGATCGAGGAGATCGTTCAGGCGTGCCCGCCGCCGACCTATTTCAATTAGCGGGTCAAGCCAGGGCAGCTGTCGTGGCAAACCTGTCAAAAACAAACCGGTCATCACGCATGCTAATCTCCTCGTGAAGTTGGGGGTCGTCGCGCCGAACGGAGAACCATGTCGGATTCCCGCCCACTGTCCTTTGATCGTCCCGTGCACAGATCGCTCGTGCATCGCCGTTCGACGCACGAAGTCCTCCCAACAGACTTCGTCGATCTCGGCGCAGATACGTTCGAGATCGCGATTCAGTGGCCGCGTCGGCACCCGCTCTGGAAAACCAACCCGCTGCGATCGAGCTTGATCGCTGAGACAATCAGGCAATCGACGATCCTTACGTGCCATCTGGGGTACTCTGTCTCGCCACAAACCCGATTCCTGATGACCGGCCTCGGGTTCGATCTCGCGGGGGAACCATTGCGAGCACTTCCGGGTGAGGCGATCGAGATACGCGCTCACGCCAGTGGAAGCAGAGTTCGCCGTAGCGCTCGCGGGCTTCGAAGCGTTCGGATCGGCTTCTCGTTCAGCCAGAATGGCGCGCCCATCGCGTCAGGACATGGAGACGCGATGCTGGTCGATGACTCGACATACTTGCGTCTGCGAGGCAGCCATGCGGGCGCGCACCCACCGGCAAGGATTCGCCAGAGCGTCATTTCGCCTGCGGATGTCGGTGTCGACGCCTCAGAGGACATCCTGCTGGAAGGTGATCGCCATGGATGGGTTGTGGCTGTCGATGGCAGCCATTCGACCTACTTCGATCACCCACTCGATCACGTACCCGGCGTAGCGCTTGTCGAGGCCTGCCGACAGCTTGCTTGTGTCGAGACCGGTGATCCCACGCTCGACCTCCGAACATTCGAGGCGGAGTTCGTGCGCACCGTTGAATTCAGTTCGCCCGCGCGCGCCTCGATCCAGCGGAGCGGCGATGGCGCTTGCTTCGTTATTACACAGGACGATGCCATAGCGGTTGACGCTTCGGCGGTCGTTGCATCTGCCGTGGCAACGACATCAGTTTCCTAAGGGATCGATCGCTCGTGTCGTCAAGATTGACACCGCTGGCCGGACTTTCGGTAGTCGGAGCATCAGGGTTCATTGGATCCGCAGTTGCTCGAGCGGCACACAAGCGAGCGCACTGGGCGGTACGTGAAATCGCGAGATCGGCATCGCCGGCTGCCTTTGACGTACGCGATGCCGACGCTGTGTATGCCGCACTATCGGGCACGGCAGTAGTCGTCCATGCCGCTTCGTACATCGGCAACGATCCGGATCTCTGCTATGAGATCAACGTGCGAGGGACGGAGAATATCGCCAAGGCGTTCCTAGGATCGAACGGTGAACGGCTCATGTACGTCAGTACTGCAGCCGTGTACGGCCGCGGCCCATTTCACATGGCGTCCGAACGCGCGACGTCCGTTCGACCGAGTTCGGCATTGAGCAAGAGTCGGGCGAGGGCCGAACAAATAGTGCTCGACGCTGGTGGCGTCGTCGTCCGACCCCACCTGGTGCTCGGCGTCGGAGACAAGTGGGTGGGGCCCGGCGTGATTCGGTACGCGCGGACACTCGGTGGATTCCCACGTTCGTCGGGAGACGCGCGTCATTCAGTGGTCGAGGTCTCGCATCTCGGCAACGCCATCGTCGATCTCTTGGAAGCCCCCGATGCGGTGAATTGTTCCGTCAACGTGGCGCAAACGACCCTCTCGTTGACCGAGTTGGTAACCCTCTTCGCGGGCGTCATCGACTCGGTCCCGGCGCATGCAATCGGATCAACGGCGCCGACAAGTGCCCAAAAGGATGCGCGCCTCGCTCACGCCGCATCATTGCTCGAAGTGGAGCACACGTTCTCCACGGCGCGTATTCAGGCGCTCGTGGATAGTCCCAGCCTGTCTGCCCCGTTTCGGTTGAGCCGCCCGGAAAGACAGTGGTACCGCGAGCATGACCTCGAACACTCCACGGTCGGGCCGGTGGTGGTGTAGAGGCGGCGTCATCCCATTGGGACGAACCGTCGATCACCACGCGAAGCGTTGCTGATGCCCGGTGCGAGCGAGGCATCCATCTGTGTAGAGCGCAGATCAGACCCGCTCGACCACCATCGCCATGCCCTGGCCGCCGCCGACGCACATGGTCTCGAGTCCGTAGCGGCCGCCGGTGGCGGCGAGGCCGTTCAGCAGCGTCGAGGTGATGCGCGCGCCGGTCATGCCGAACGGATGCCCCACCGCGATCGCCCCGCCGTGCACGTTCAGCCGTTCGGGGTCGATGCCGAGCTCGCGTGCCGACGGAATCACCTGCGCCGCGAACGCCTCGTTGAGCTCGACCAGGTCGATGTCGTCGATCGACAGACCGGCGCGGGCGAGCGCCTGCCGCGAGGCATCCACCGGGCCGAGGCCCATGATCTCGGGCGAGAGCGCCGAGACGCCCGTCGAGACGATGCGCGCGAGCGGCTGCAGGCCGAGCTCGTCGACGATGCGCTCGGACACCACGACCACGGCCGCCGCGCCGTCGTTGAGCGGGCAGCAGTTGCCCGCGGTCACGGTTCCGTCGGCGCGGAACACCGGGTCGAGCCCGGCGAGCGCCTCGACCGTGACCCCGGCGCGGGGGCCGTCGTCGGCGTCGACGATCCGCCCGTCGGGCAGTGTGACGGGCGTGATCTCGCGCGCCCAGAACCCGGAGGCGATCGCGCGCTCGGCGCGCTGCTGGCTGCGTGCGGCGAACTCGTCCTGCTCGGCGCGGGTCACGCCCATCAGCTCGGCGACGTTCTCGGCGGTCTGGCCCATCGCGATGTACGGGTCGGGCAGCGCGCCGTCGTCGCGCGGGTCGTGCCACGGGCGAAGCGGCACGGCAGGATCGGATGCCTCGCCGCCGGCCCGTGCATCCGTGCGCGCCCACGACTCCGCGAACCGCGGGTTGCGCACATCGACACCGGGCGTGACATCCGCCGCGCCGCGGTCGTAGTGCGTGACCGACTCGACCCCGGCCGAGACGAACACGTCGCCCTCGCCGGCCTTGATCGCGTGGAACGCCATGCGCGTGGTCTGCAGGCTCGACGAGCAGTACCGGTTCACGGTCGTGCCGGGCACGCCGTCGAGCCCGAGCAGCACGGCCACGATGCGCGCGAGGTTGTTGCCCTGCTCGCCCGCGGGCTGACCGCAGCCCATGAGCAGGTCCTCGACGCGGGCGGGGTCGAGCCCCGGCACCGCGGCGAGCGCGGCGGCGACCATCTGCGCGGCGAGGTCGTCGGGTCGCAGATCGACGAGCGACCCTTTGCGGGCGCGCCCGATCGGCGAACGGGCGGTGGCGACGATGAAGGCTTCGGTCATGCGTGTCATCCCCGATCAGTGGAACGCCGCGATGCCGGTGATGGCCCGGCCGACGATGAGGGTGTTCATGTCGTAGGTGCCCTCGAACGTGTACACCGCTTCGGCGTCGGCGAAGAAGCGGGCGACGCCGTGGTCGAGCTGGATCCCGTTGCCGCCGACGAGCTCGCGGCAGCGGGCGACGACCTCGCGCATCTTCTTCGTGACGTACGCCTTCGCCATGGCCGAGTGGTGGTCCTTCTGCTCGTCCTCGTCGAGCATCTCGCTGACGCGCACGCACATCGCGATCGACGCGGTGATGTCGCCGATCGACTCGGCGAGCTTCTGCTGCACGAGCTGGAACGATGCGATCGGCTTGCCGAACTGCACGCGCTCCTTCGCGTAGGCGAGCGCCGCCTCGTAGGCGCCGACGGCGACGCCGACGGCCTGCCACGCGACGCCCTCGCGGGTGAGGCGCAGCACGACCGCGAGGTCGCGGAATCCGTTGATCGCCTGGAGCCGGTCGGACTCGGGCACGATCACGCCGTCGAGCACGATGTCGGCGTTCTGCACGCCGCGCAGCGACTGCTTGCGCTCGATCTTCGTGGCGGTGAAGCCGGCTGCGGGCTGGCGCACGAGGAATCCCTTGACCTGGTCGTCGGCGGTGTCGCGCGCCCAGATCACGACGACGTCGGCGAACGTCGCGTTGCCGATCCAGCGCTTGGCGCCGTTCAGCACCCACTCGTCGCTGCCGTCGGCGGCGGTATGCCGGGTGGCGGTCGTCTCGAGGCCGCGCGCGGTGTCGGAGCCGTGCCCGGGCTCGGTGAGCCCGAAGGCGCCGATCAGCTCGCCGCGGGCCATCGGCTCCAGCCACTCGGCTTTCTGCTCGGGCGAGCCGCCGACGGCGATGGAGTTCATCGCGAGCCCCGAGTGCACGCCGACGAACGTCGCGCACGACGGGTCGATGCGCGAGATCTCGAGCGCGACCCAGCCGCGGTAGACCGCGCTGTTCGCGAAGTGGCGCACCTCGGGCAGGGCCGAGCCGAACATGCCGAGCTCGGCGAAGCCGGGGATGAGGTGCCGCGGGCTCTCGGCGCGCTCCCACAGGTCGTCGGCGTGCGGACGCACCTCGCGCTCGAGGAACGCGCGGATGTCGGCGATCGACGCCTGCTCGGCGGGCGTCAGCTTCTGCTGGAAGCGGTAGAAGTCGGCGTCGAGCAGGGCGGCCGGCTCGCCGACGGCCTCGTCGGGGCCGTCGAGGGGGGTGGTGATGGTGAGGGTCATGGGGTCTCCGATCGTCGGTGATCACAGGCAGTATGCAACATTTTCTAGAATGTTGCATCATTCGGATGCCACGGGGGTACGATTCCCGCATGCCCTCCACGTCCTCCACCGCGACGGTCGAGCCCGGCGCATCCGGTGCATCCGGCGCATCCGGAGCATCCGCGACGCCCTCCCGCCCGCCGATCGCGACCGTCGGCCTCGAGTCCGCGCCCTCGTGGCTGAGCGAGCGACTCGAGACGCACGCCGACGCGCGCCGGGCGTTCGACGAGGCCCGCGAGACCTTCATCGCGGGCCGCCGCATCGACATGGGCGCGCTCGCGACCTCGCTCGGCGTCGATCGCACGTCGCTGTTCCGCTGGGTGGGCAACCGCGACGCACTGCTCAGCGAGGTGCTGTGGTCGCTGGCCATGCCGACCCTCGCGCAGGCCGAGGAGGCCGGTGACGAGGCCGGACTCGCGGGCGCCGAGCGGGTCGCCGCGATCCTCACCCACTTCGTCGCCGACCTGAACCGGGCCGACTACTTCCGCCAGTTCCTGCGGCGCGAGCCTGCGCGGGCGCTGCGGCTGCTCACCACGAAGGAGAGCGAGATCCAGCGCCGCTACCTCGCGACCGCCGAGTGGCTCGTGCGGCGCGACCTCGGCGAGACGCCGCTCGGCGGCGCGATCGACCCGGCGTCGCTCGCGTACCTGCTCGTGCGGGTGTCGGAGTCGTTCACCTACGCCGACCTCATCACCGGCGACCAGCCCAGCGCCGAGCGCGCACGGGTCGCGTTCCGCGTGCTGCTGCGGGCCGACTGAACCCCTGCCCCGATCCCGACCCGAACGGATGCCCCGATGACGCGCTGGCCCGACCGCCACCCCTTCCCGACCCGCTGGAACGACAACGACCAGTACGGGCACGTCAACAACGTGGTCTACTACGCCGCGATGGACACGGCCGTGAACGCGTGGATGATCCGCCACGGCGGGCTCGACCCGCACGGTGACGGGCCGATCGCGGTCGTGAAGGCGTCGTCGTGCGAGTACCACGCGTCGGCCTCGTACCCAGAAGAGCTCGAGGTCGGCATCGGCGTGGGCCGGCTCGGGCGCACCAGCGTCACCTGGTCGCTCGGGATCCTCCGGCCGGGTTCGGATGCCCCGATCGCCGAGGGCTCGTTCGTGCACGTGTTCGTCGGGGCCGACGACCGGCGGCCGGTGGACATCCCGGCAGGCGTGCGCGCCGCGATCGAGGCGCGGCTCGGCGCCTGAGCCGCGTGCCGACCGTGCCGACCGGTGCCGACCGGTGCCGACCGGTGCCGACCGGGTGCGCGGCGTAGGAGATTCGCAGCGACACGCCGATCGCCCGCCGGCATCCTCGGCGAGTCGCCGGGAATCTCCTACGCCGCGCACGCGGTCAGGCCGGCACAGTCGGTTTCCGGCGGTCGCGGTACATACCGACCGCGCGGTATGCTGTCGAGGTGCGGCGGACGCCGGGCTCCGATCGGATGCCTCGCGCCGACGCCGGCACCACCTGATGACGAACGGCGCGCAGCGCCGCGAGACGACGAGAGGCGGTCGAGGATGACCGACGTCCCTGGCCTGGACACCGCGGGGCTGACCCGCTGGATCGCGGCGGAGCATCCCGAGCTCGTGGCGGGCGACGACCCCGCCGCTCCGCTCACCGCGACCCTCATCGCCGGCGGGCGCAGCAACCTCACCTACCGCGTCGACGGCGCCGCGCGGCCGCTCGTGCTGCGCCGTCCGCCGCTCGGGCACGTGCTCTCGAGCGCGCACGACATGTTCCGCGAGCACCGGGTGATCGACGCGCTCCGGGGCTCGGCGGTGCCGGTACCCGACGCGATCGACGTCGTCGACGACACCGCCGAGGCGCGCGTGACCGGCACGCCGTTCTTCCTGATGGAGCGCGTCGAGGGTGTCGTGCTGAACGACCGCCGGCACAACGCCGGCCGGCCGCCCGCCGCGCTGCACCGACTCGGCCTCGAACTCGCCGAGGTGCTCGCCGAGCTGCACTCGGTCGATCCCGACCGGGTCGGCCTCGACGGGTTCGGCCGCGGCGACGGCTACCTCGACCGGCAGCTCGCGACCTGGCGGCGCCAGTACGACGCCAGCCGGTCGCGCGAGCTGCCCGCGCTCGACGAACTGCAGCACCGGCTCGGCGAGCGCCGCCCCGAGGCATCCGTCTCGACCCTGGTGCACGGCGACTACCGCCTCGACAACGCGATCGTCGCCGGGCCGGTCGAGGCGCCGCGGATCGCGGCGATCCTCGACTGGGAGATGGCGACGATCGGCGACCCGCTCGTCGACCTCGGCATGCTCGGCCTCTACTGGACCATCGCCGATCTGCCGGGCGGCTCCGGCATCGCGCCGAGCTCGGTCGACCCGGCGGCCGGCTACCCGTCGTTCGACGAGCTCGTCGACGCGTACGCGGCCCGGCTCGGCCGACGCGCACCCGACCTGGCGTGGTACCGGGCGTTCGCGGCGTACAAGCTCGCGGTGATCCTCGAGGGCATCCACTTCCGGTTCCAGGCCGGCGGCACCGTCGGCGACGGCTTCGACCGCATCGGCGAGCTGGTCGAACCGCTCGCACGCGAGGGGCTGGCGTGGGCGACGAGGCGCGCAGCCACCGCGCCGGCAGCAGCCGCAACCCCGGCAGCCGCCGCGGCCTCGGCCGGAGGCATCCGCTGATGGATTTCGCACTCGACTCCCGCACCGCCGCCCTGCGCGACGAGGTGCGCGCCTTCGTGCGCGACGAGGCGATCCCCGCCGAGGCGGTGCTCGACGCCCAGCTCGCCGCGACGCCCGCCGAGTGGCGCTTCCGCCCGATCGTCGACGACCTGCGCGCCGCCGCCCGCGACCGCGGGCTCTGGAATCTGTTCCTGCCCGGCGAGCGCGGCGCGGGCCTCACGAACCTGCAGTACGCGCCCCTCGCCGAAGAGACCGGCTGGAGCCCGCGCCTCGCGCCGGTCGCGTTCAACTGCGCCGCCCCCGACACCGGCAACATGGAGCTGCTCGCCGAGTTCGGCACGCCCGCGCAGCAGGCCGAGTGGCTCGACCCGCTGCTCGACGCGCGCATCCGCTCGGCGTTCTGCATGACCGAGCCCGAGGTCGCCTCATCGGATGCCACGAACATCGCGACCCGCATCCGCCGCGACGGCGACCACTACGTGGTCACCGGTCGCAAGTGGTGGTCGACGGGTGCGATGAACCCGGATGCGCGGTTGCTCATCGTGATGGGCAAGACCGATCCGGATGCTCCGCGCCACCGCCGGCAGTCGATGATCCTGGTGCCGCGGGACGCTCCCGGGGTGCGGGTCGTGCGGCCGCTCACCGTGTTCGGCTACGACGACCGCGACCACGGCGGACATGCCGAGATCGTGTTCGACGAGGTGCGCGTGCCCGCCGCGAACCTGTTGGGCGGCGAGGGCGAGGGGTTCGCGATCGCGCAAGCGCGGCTCGGGCCGGGGCGCATCCACCACTGCATGCGCGCGATCGGCATGGCCGAGCGGGCGCTCGCGCTCGTCGGCGACCGGGCGCGCGAGCGCGTGGCGTTCGGGGTGCCGCTGGCCGAGCAGGGCGTCGTGCGCGAGTGGGTCGCCGAGGCGCGCGTCGAGATCGAGGCGCTGCGACTGCTCGTGCTGAAGACCGCATGGCTCATGGACACCGTCGGCAACCGGCGGGCGATGACCGAGATCCAGGCGATCAAGATCGCCGTGCCCCGTGCGGTGCAGCGCATCGTCGACCGGGCCATCCAGGTGTTCGGCGCGGCTGGGCTGAGCGCCGACCAGCCGCTGGCCGAGCTCTACGCCGGCGCGCGTGCGCTGCGCCTGGCCGACGGACCCGACGAGGTGCACCTCGCCTCGCTCGGTCGGGCCGAACTGCGGGCCGAACTGCGGCATGCCGACCCCCGGCGTGCCGACCCCCGGCATGCCGACCACGCCGCGGGCGAGTGACCCCGGCCCGAGGCATCCGACCACCACCCAACCCCAACGGAAGGAACCTGCAATGACGCACTCCCCCGACCCCGCCGTCGACGGCGCCGGCTTCGGCACCCTCTCGGTCGCGAGCATCCTCGCCGAGACCGCGGCGCGGCACCCCGACCGGCCCGCCCTGCACTTCATGGGCGCGACCACCACGTACGGCGATCTGTGGCAGCAGACCCGCGCCTACGCGGGCGCCCTCGCGGCCCGCGGCATCGGCCGCGGCGACCGGGTCGCGATCATCGTGCCGAACGTGCCCGACTTCGCGCGCGTCTACTACGCGGTGCTGTCGCTCGGCGCGGTCGTCGTGCCCGTGCACCTGCTGTTCAAGGCCGAGGAGATCGAGTACGTGCTGCGCGACTCGGGCGCCGACCTCGTCGTGGTCGCCGCACCCCTGCTCGGCGAGGCCGTGCCCGCCGCGACCGCCGCGGGCGTGCCGCTCGTGACCGTGCTGCTGCCCGCACCGGGCACCGTCGCGGGGGTGCCGCCGCTGCCGCGGCTCGAGGACGAGGCATCCGCGGCGACGCCCATCGAGCGTCACGTCGCGGTGCAACCGACCGATGCCGCGACAATCCTCTACACGAGCGGTACCACCGGGTTCCCGAAGGGCGCCGTCGGATCGCACCTCGCGGTCGTCGAGCAGGTGCACTGCTCGCTCATCGACTCGTTCGACATCAGGGCCGACGACGTCGTGTTCGGCGGGCTGCCGCTGTTCCACGCGTTCGGGCAGACCGCGGTGCTGAACATCGCGTTCCGGGTCGGCGCGTCGATCATCCTGCTGCCGAAGTTCGACCCCGACCAGGCCGTCGAGCTGCTCGTCGCGCACCGCGCGACGGTGTTCACGGCGGTGCCGACGATGTTCGTCGGGCTGATCGAGGCGGCCGGCCGCACCGAGGCGCGCCCGCCGCTGCGGTTCGCCGTGTCGGGCGGAGCGGCGCTGCCGGTCGCGGTGCTCGAGGCGTTCCGCGAGGCGTTCGCCGCCGACGTGCACGAGGGCTACGGCCTCACCGAGACCGCGCCGATCGTGTCGTCGAACATCCTCGGCGAGCCGATCCGCCCGGGCACCGTCGGCCGCCCGCTCTGGGGCGTCGACGTCGCGGTCGCCGACCCCGAGGTCGAGGGCCGCATCGAGCTGCTCGCCGAGCCCGGCGCGCTCGGCGAGATCGTCGTGCGCGGGCACAACCTCATGAAGGGATACCTGGGCCGGCCCGACGCGACCGACGAGGTGATGGTCGACGGGTGGTTCCGCACCGGCGACCTCGGCACCGTCGCCGACCGGGTCGTCACGATCGTCGACCGCAAGAAGGACATGATCGTGCGCAACGGCTACAACGTGTACCCGTCGGAGGTCGAGGCGGTGCTCGCACGCCACCCCCACGTCGCGCTGTCGGCCGTGTTCGGCGTCGACGACCACGTGCACGGCCAGGAGGTGCACGCCGCCGTCATCGCGCACGACGGGCACGAGCTCGACGCCGACGAGGTCGTCGCGTTCGTGAAGGAGCGCCTCGCCGCCTACAAGTACCCGCGCGTCGTGCACGTCGTCGACGAACTGCCGATCGGCGCGAGCGGCAAGGTGCTGAAGCGCTCGCTGGTGGAGCAGTTCGCCGGCGTCGCGAGCTGAGGCGGGGCCGGGCCGGGCTGCCCCGGTCGGCCCCCGCGTCCGCCGGGCACGGTGTTCAGCGCGTCACGTCACCGCGATGCCGCGATGACGGCGGCCATCGCTTCGGCAGCCAGTCGCTCGTGCGTTCCACCACGATGTACGCGCCCGGCACGCTGTCGGGCTGCGTGTCGTCGGCGTCGTTGCCGCCGGCATGCAGCACCGCCAGCGCGATGGCGCGCGCGCGACGCAGCAGCTCACGGTCGCCGCGAACGGCGAACACCTGCTCGAGCTCGGCGAACAGGCGCTGCCGCTCGTGCTCGACCTCGACGAGCACCTCGGCCCGCACGGTCTCGAGCGCGGCGTCGATGCGGGCCGTGGATTCGGGATCGCGGATCCGGCCGAACCAGAAGACGATGACGGCGAGCACGAGGCCGATCGCCCCGACGGCCAACCAGGTCCGCGTCGACGGGTCTACGCCCGACGCGAGGATCCACAGCAGCGCGAACCCGCCGAGCAGCACGCAGACGACGCCCGACTGGAAGAAGGTGGGCCGTGCGACGGGCCGTCCGAGCGTGAGCATCGACGCGGCCAGCATCACCGTGCCGACGATCGCGGTGAGGAGTGCCCCGGTTCGGGGATCGGGTTCGAGCGCGTGCCCGCGATAGCCGATCCCGAGCAGCACGAGCGGCGCCACCATGCCGAGCACGCACACGAGCACCAGGACGGTGACCAGCCCGCCGCGGGGACTGCGGATGCCGTACCGAGCACGCAGCAGCGCTCCGACCCGTCGGTGCGCGCGATCCGAGACGGCGCGCGACTCGCGCCACACGCGGGCCGACTCGTCGCGGAGGCCGAGTTCGACGAACAGCGCGGACTCGATCTCGGCGCCGCTCAGCGGCCGCGACCCGCCGCCGTTGCTGCGCCGCCAGAACCACGGTGCCGTGACTCGCTCTGCGAGCGCGTGTGCTTCGGCCGCCCGGTCGGCTGGTCGACCGGGATCTGCGGGCGCAGCATCCGTCATCGTCGGTGCTCACCCTCCCTGCCGTGGACCGACACGGCCCGGCCATCCTACGGGCGTCCGTGGGTGCGGCTCAGTCCGAGCGTCGTCGTGCTGCAATCTCAGCTCGGTGTTCCACGACCCAGTCGGCGAGGGCGGACAGCGGCACGAGCAGACTCTCGCCGAGCGGGGTGAGGCGGTATTCGACGCTGAGAGGGGTGGTCGGGAACACCTCCCGGTGCACCAGCCCATCGGCCTCCAGACCGCGCAAGGTTCTCGTCAGCATCCGTTGGCTGATGCTCTCGATGCCGCGGTGTGACCGACTCGACACCTCATCCGATCTCCCGTCCTGCCCGCCCACGGGTGGTCGTCGTCAGCGGCGGCACCGACGGCATGGGGCGTGCCCTCGCCCTCGCTCGGCTGGAGCGCGGCGACACCGTCGTCGCCCTGGGCAGCAACCCGACGAAGGGTCGGCAGCTCCTCGCGGCCGCTGACGACGCCGAGCGCCTCGCGGGGATCACCGGGTCTCTCCTCGCGACCATCCGTGGGCGGTCGTGACGGCGATCGATCGTGCAGCTGCGAGCGGACGCCGCACGGGCCGGCCCTCTCGTGGAGGGCCGGCCCGTTCCGGGTGCGCCGTGAGGGTTCAGTCGCCCGTCGGCACTCCGGCGTTCTCGACCGGCACGTCCTCGGGCTCGACCGCCTCGACGGTGTCGCCGTCGAGCACGTACGTCGCGCCGACGAAGTCCTGCACGCCCTGGTCGACGGTCGTGATGCCGACGCCGAGGTAGGCGGCGTGGCTGTCGGCCGAGAACGCGAGCGGCACGATGCCGTTGCCGACCAGGTCGCCCGACGTGATGGCGTCGACGATGCCCTGCCGGGTGGGGTGCTCGCCGGCGCGCGCGAGCGCCTCGGCGAACAGGTAGCCGACGCTCATGCCGTAGACGGTGTTGCCGGTGAACGGCGCGCCGTCGTTGTACTCGTCGTTGATCTGCTGGAACAGCGCGACCCACTCGCCCGAGGGGCTGAACGGCAGGTAGTTCGACGACGTGAAGCCCTGGAGCAGCTTCGGGCCGAGGTCTTCGCCGAGGTAGCCGACGAGCGTCGGGTAGTCGCCGCCCGACGACGACGAGTACCACTGCGGGAACCAGCCGAGCTTCGCGGCGGTGCCCACGGCGAGCGCGGTGAACCCGTTGATGGTCGCGAGCAGGTTGATCTCGCAGCCGGCGGCCTGCATGGCGCCGATCTGCGCGGTCACGTCCTGGTTCGACACCGAGTACCGCTCGATGTGCGCGAGCCCGCCCTCGCCGAGGACGAGTTCGGCGCCTTCGATGAACTCGTCGCCGAAGTCGTCGTCCTGGCCGAGCAGGCACACGGTCGCATCGGGCGCCTGGTCTTCGGCGTACTGCGCGAGCGCGGCCCCCTCGACGACGTAGTCGGCGTTGAATCCGAAGGTCCACGGGTAGGTCTCGGGCTGGTTCCAGCTCGTCGAACCGGATGCCACGAACAGGTCGGGCACCTCGTTCTGGTTGAGGAAGTCGAGCACGGCGGTGTGCGTGGGCGTGCCGAGGCCGTTCAGGATGGCGAACACCTCGTCCTCCTGCACGAGTTCGCGCACAACGGTCTGCGTGGTCGCCGGGTTGTAGCCGTCGTCCTTCACGAGGTACTCGATGGTGCGGCCGTTGATGCCGCCCTGGTCGTTGACGTAGTCGAAGTACGCCTTCGTGGCGGCCGAGATCGACGAGTACCCGGCGGCGGCCGGGCCCGTGAGCGGCGTGTGCGTGCCGATCGTCACGGTGTCGTCGGTGATGCCGGGTGCGGCCGCGGCTTCGCCGCCGCCCGAGACGGCGGCGGGCGAGCTGCAGGCGGCGAGGGCGGCGACGAGCGCGGCCGACGTGGTGAGCGCCGCGAGGGTGCGGCGGCGGGGTGTGCTGTGGAACATGATCACCTCTCTGATTCGGTTGGGACTGACTGCGGGTGCGGTGGGGCGGGCACGGGAGCGAGCGGGGCGGATGCCACGGGCGAGACGGATGCCTCGGGCGAGACGGATGCGACGGGCTGCGGTGCTCCGCCGGTCGAGGAGCGCCCGAGCGCAGCGAGGACGCGTCTCGAGAACCCGCGCGCCGGGGTCGACACGCGCGCGACCGCCCCCGCGAGTCCGCCGGGCCAGGCGGCCATGACGACGATGAGCAGCGCGCCGAACACGAGCACGGGCAGGTTGCCGCTGAGCCGCTGTTCGAGGTCGCTCGGCAGCGCCAGCGCGGCGGTCAACGTGCCGATGACCCACGGCAGCAGCACGACGACGACCGCGCCGGCGAGTGCGCCGCCGAGGCTGCCGAGCCCGCCGACGACGACCGCGACGACGAGCAGCAGCGAGTAGGCGAGCGTGTAGGCGCCGGGGCTCACCGACTGCGCGATGAAGCACAGCAGCGCGCCGCCGGCGCCGGCGGCGACCGCGCTGACCGCGAACGCCTGCACCTTGACCCGCCGGGTCGGCACGCCGGCGAGGCGCGCCGCGGTCTCGTCGCCGTGCACGGCCCGCATGCGCAGCCCGAGCCGGCCGCGCCGCAGCGCCGCGAGCCAGGTCACGACGACCGCGGTGACGAGGATCGCGACCCACGCCTGCCACTGCTCGACGACGATGACGAGCTTCAGGAACTCGGGCACCCCCGAGTACGCGATCTGCACGCCCTGGTCGCCGCGGAACACGCTCGGGAACACCGCGGTCACCGCCGGCAACGCGATGACCACCGCGAGCGTGACGCCCGCGAGGTACGGCCCGCGCAGCCGCGCCCCGGCGAGCCCGAGCAGCAGCCCCAGCGCGCCGGACGCGGCGATCGCGCCGGCCATGCCGATGAGGAACCGCGGCACCCCGTCGACGCCCGCCTCGGTCACGGCGTTCGCGGCGAGCGCGTACCCGTAGCCGCCCGCCGCCATGAGCGCGGCATGCCCGAGCGAGAGCTGGCCGCTGAGGCCGATGAGCAGCGTGAGGCCGCCGGTCGCGCAGAACGTCGCCGCGACGAGCGCGAGCTGGTAGTTGCGGTACGGGTCGAGCAGGAACGTTCCGCCGATCGCGAGCGCGGTCACCAGCAGGGCGGTCGCGAGGAGGCGGCCGGTCGAGGCGCGGCGCGCGACGGCCGGTCGCGCGGCAGCGGCGCGAGCGGATGCGGGGTGCACCGCCGCTGGGAGCGGCTGGTTCGCGGATGCCTCGGGCACGGACACCTCCTCGGGCACGGACGCCTCCTCGGGCACGGACGTCTCGCTCACGGATGTCTCGCTCACGCCGCCCTCGCCTCCCGCATCGCGAAGATGCCTCCGGGTCGCACGAGCAGCACCGCGACGAGCAGCACGAGCACCGCGATGGGCGCGACGGTCGAGCCGAGGTATCCGGTGACGAGGCTCATCAGCACGCCGACGACGAGCCCGCCGACGAGCGCGCCGACGGGCGAGTCGAGCCCGCCGACCACCGCGACGGTGAACGCGTAGACGAACAGCAGGTCGGTCGAGTGCGGCGTGAGCCCGAGCTCGGTGGGCACGAGCAGCAGGGCGGCGAGCGCGGCGACCGCCGATGCGAGCATCCACCCGGTGGTGAGCATGCGCGGCACGCGCACGCCGAGCAGGCGCGACACCTCGGGCGCGAACGCCGAGGCGCGCAACTGCAGGCCGAGCGTGGTTCGGGTGAACAGCAGCCCGAGTCCGCCCATCACGACGATCGCGACGACGAGCACGAACACGTCGTACGGCGAGAGCACCGGGACCCCGCCGATCACGATCGGCGACTGGTCGAACGGCGCCCGCATCGGCAGGTGCTGCTGCCCGAACAGGATGCCGAGCAGCGACTGCAGCACCATGACGAGCCCGATCGCGATGATGACCCCGGCCAGCGGCGACCGGGCGGGGGCGAAGCGCATGACTCCGCGTTCGACGCCGACGCCGACGAGCGCGCCGGCGATGAGCGCCGAGGCGAGCCCGATCCAGTACGACCCGGTGAGTCCGGTAACGGCGAACGCGACGTAGGCGGCGACCACGGCCATCGCGCCCTGCGCGAAGTTCACGATGCGCGCGGCGCGCCAGATGATGACGAGCGAGAGCGCGAACAGCGCGAAGATCGCGCCGCGCGCGAGCCCGGTGGCGAGGAGGAAGAGCAGGCGGTCCATTCAGAATCCCAGGTAGGCGTGGCGGAGGGCGGGGTCGGCGGCGAGGTCGGCCGCTGGCGCGTCGGCGACGATCTCGCCGAGGCCGAGCACGATGCCGCGGTCGGCGATCGACAGCGCACTGGTGACGTTCTGCTCGGCGAGCAGCACGGTGAGTCCGGTGCGGTCGGCGGCGTCGCGCAGCACGCCCATGAGCTGGGCGACGACGAGCGGCGCGAGGCCGAGCGAGGGTTCGTCGAGCAGCAGCACGCGCGGGTTCGCGACGAGCGCGCGGGCGAGGGCGAGCATCTGGCGTTCGCCGCCCGAGAGCTGGTGCCCGAGGCTGCGCCGGCGCCGGGCGAGCGGCTCGAACAGCTCGTACATCGCGGCGACGGCGCGGTCGCGTTCGGCGCCGCGGTACCGCCAGAGCGCGCCGAGCCGCAGGTTCTCGTCGACGGTGAGCTCGGCGACGACGCTGCGCCCTTCGGGCACCTGCGCGAGCCCTGAGCGGGTGCGGTCTTCGACGGCGACGCCCGCGAGGTCGCGGCCGTCGAAGCGGATGCCTCCGGCCCGCGTCGGCAGCAACCCGGCGACGGCCCGCATGAGCGTGGTCTTGCCGGCGCCGTTGGCTCCGAGCAGGGCGACGACGGCCCCCTCTGGGATGGAGAGCGAGAGCCGGTCGAGCACGGGCACGCCGACGTAGCCGACGGTGACGGCGTCGAGTTCGAGGATGGCGTTCACGATGCCGCCGTGACGCCGAGGTAGGCGGCTTCGACCGCGGGGTCGGTCTGCACGTCGGCGGGCGCGCCGCGCGCGATGACCCGGCCGAAGTCGAGGACGACGACCCGGTCGGCCAGCCCCATGACGAAGTCGACGCGGTGCTCGACCAGCAGCACGGAGCATCCGTCTGCCGCGACCTTGCGCACCACCGCGGCGAGCGCGTCGATGTCGTCGGAGCCGAGTCCGCCCGCGGGCTCGTCGAGCAGCAGCAGCGACGGGCGGGCGGCGAGCGCCCGGGCGAGCGCGACCCGTTTGCGCACCGGGTAGGGCAGTTCGTCGACGCGGCGGGCGGCCTCGGCCGTCAGGTCGAGGTCGTCGAGCACCTGCGCGACCCGATCGGATGCCTCGCCGGCGCGTGTGCCGCCTGCCCGGGGTGCGCGCGAGAGCGGGACGAGCAGGTGCTCGGCGACCGTCATGCCGTCGAAGAGGCCGAGACCCTGCAGCGTGCGCGCCACGCCCGCCGCGGTGAGACCGACCGAGGTGCGCGGAGCGGGTCGGCCGTCGAGGCGGATCGCGCCCGCCCGGCGCCGCACGAGGCCGCAGATCGCGTTGAAGACCGTGGTCTTGCCGGCGCCGTTCGGGCCGATGAGGGCGACGGTCTCGCCGTGGCCGACGTCGAACGTCACGTCGTCGAGGGCGACGAGCCCGCCGAACGCGACGGTGAGCCCGTCGACCGCGAGGCGCGGGTCGGCGCTGGATGGAGTGGGGGTTCGGTCAGGCATCGGCACCTCTTCGTGTCGGAGTGATGCTCACTGTACCCGAGAAACCGACTAGACGGTATGTCAATGTTGCGCGCGTATCCGTTGGTCGAGGAGCGCGCGACGAAGGAGCACGCGTCTCGAGACCTCGTGACGTGCGCTGGGTCGCGCTGCGCTACTCCGCGGCGGGCTGCTTCACGACGGTGAGCAGCACCGCCGAGTCCTCGAGCGCGTCGAGGCTGTGTCGGCGCGGCGGGATGGCGACGTGGTCGCCGACGGCGCCCTCCCAGGAGTCCTCGCCGGCGACCAGGCGCACGCGCCCGACGAGCACCTGCAGCGTCGCCTCGCCGGGGCTCTCGTGCTCGGCGAGCTGCCGGCCGCCCTGCAGTGCGATGACGGTCTCGCGCAGGGCGTGCACGTGATCGCCCTGGATGGTGCGGGCGGCACGCCCGCTGGACGCGGCTCGGGCGGTCGTGAGCAGTTCCTCGACCAGCTCGACCAGGCTCTCGTCGTGCGCCACGCTGCCACCCTCCGTCGTCGACGATCCGTGCGGTCAGGCTACGGCATCGACCCGCGCCCCGTCAGGGCCGATCCGGCAGGGCTGCGCGGTCAGCGGTGCGCGATCGCGGTGACCATGCCGCCGTCGACGACGAGCTCGGCGCCGGTGACGAACGACGACGCGTCGGAGGCGAGGAACACGACCGCGCCCGCGACGTCCACCGGGTCGCCCGGCCGCCCGAGCGGGATGTCGAGCCGTTCGGGGTCGATCCGCGTCGTCATGTCGGTGCGGATGAACCCCGGATGCACCGAGTTCACCCGGATGCCGTCGGCTCCGAGCTCGACGGCGAGCGACTTCGTCAGTCCGCGCACGCCGAACTTCGACGCCGTGTACCCGTGCAGGTGCGGGCTGCCGCGCAGCCCCTCGACCGACGAGACGTTGACGATCGATCCGCGCCCGGCGGCCTTCATCGCGGGCACGACCGCGCGGCAGCCGAGGAACACGCCGGTGAGGTTCACCCCGATCACCGCGTCCCACTTCGCGAGCGAGAAGTGTTCGATGGGCGCGGCGTTCGCGATGCCGGCGTTGTTCACGAGCACGTCGACGCCGCCGAACTCGGCGACCACCCCGTCGACGGCGGCGGCCCAGCCGTCCTCGTCGGTCACGTCGAGATGCGCGAAACGCGCCCGGTCGCCGAGCTCTGCGGCCAGCGCCGCGCCGGCATCGTCGAGCACGTCGGCGATCACGACCGTCGCCCCGGCGGCGTGCAACGATCTCGCGTACGCCTCGCCGAGGCCGCGAGCCCCGCCCGTCACGATCGCGATGCGCCCGTCGAGCGCGAACGAGGGCGCTGCGAAGGGCGGTACGGATGCGTCGGACTCCACGGATGCCTCGTTCACGAGCCGACCCGCACGACGATGCGTCCCGTGGTCGCCCCGCCGGCGAGCCGCTGGACCGCGGCCGGTGCGTCCGCGAACGGCACCACGTCCACGACGGGTGCGATCGCGCCGGACGCCGCGAGCCGGGCGAGCTCGTCGTGCGCCTCGGCGACGAGGTCGGGTCGGCGCTGCTGGTAGAGCGCCCAGTGGAGCCCCAGCACCGAGTAGTTCTTCACGAGCGGATGGTTCGCCGCGACCTGCTGGATGCGACCGCCGGCGAACCCCACGACGACGATGCGCCCCTCGAAGGCGATGCACTTCGTCGAGGCGTCGTAGGCATCCCCGCCGACGGGGTCGATCACGACGTCGGCACCGTGGCCGCCGGTCGCCTCCTTCACCGCGGCCACGAGGTCGTCCCGTCCGCGCACGAGCACGACCTCCGCGCCCGCCGCGCGTGCGACCTCGGCCTTCGCGTCGCTCCCCACGACGCCGATCACCCGGGCGCCCGCCGCGACACCGAGCTGCACCGCCGCCACGCCGACCCCGCCTGCGGCGGCGTGCACGAGCAGCCAGTCGCCGGCGCGCAGCTCGGCCCGTCGGTGCAGACCGAACCACGCGGTCTGGTAGGCGATCGTGAGCGCGGCGGCGGCCTCGTCGTCGAGCGCGTCGGGCGCGAGGCGCACGGCCGCGGCCGGCAGGACGGCGTACTCCGAGAGCACCCCGATCTCGGATCCGACGACCCGGTCGCCGATCGCGAACACGTCGGGGCCCGAGGCATCCGGAGTCCCGCCGACCGCGACGACGTCGCCGCTCAGCTCGATGCCCGGCACGAAGGGCAGTTCGGGCCGCACCTGGTACTGGCCGCGCGCGAGCAGCACGTCGGGGAAGTTCAGCGCGACGGCGCGCGTGCGCACCAGCACTTCGCCGGGGCCGGGCGACGGCACGGGGACGTCGTGCAGTTCGAGCACGTCCTCGGGCTCGCCGAGCCTGGTCACACGCCAGGCGCGCATCGTCGCGGGCAGGTCGTCGGTGGGGGCCATCCGTCCTCCTAGGTTGCGGATCCGTTCGTGAGCCTGATCCCGGTGAGGAACAGGTCGGTGAGCTGCTCGGCGACCTCGGACTTCGTCTCTGGACCCTCGGGCGAGTACCAGTGCGACAGGTAGTGCACGTCGCTGAAGAAGTGCGCGATGAGCACGGGCTGCGGGATGTCGGTGCGGTACAGCCCGGCGTCCTGCCCCTGCTGCAGCAGCGCGGCGAACCGGTCGTGGTAGACGCGGCGGCGTCGGGTGACCTCCTGCTGGCGCGGGGCGCTCAGCATGTGCAGGCTGCGGAAGAACACGGTGCCCTCGGGCAGGAAGTCGATCGACGTCTCGATGACGTCGACGCAGACGGCGCGCAGCACGTCGTCGACCTCGCCCCCGCGCGCGATGATCTCGTCGAGCCGCGACTGCTGCAGGGTCAGCATGCGGTCGTAGATCGCGAACAGCAGGTCGTCCTTCGATTCGAAGTAGTGGTACATGGCGCCTTTGGTGACGCCTGCGGCCTCGACGATCTGCTGCACGCTCGTGTTGGCGTACCCCTGTGCTGCGAAGAGCTCGACGGCGGCCCTGGTGACCTCGTCGGCGACGCTGACGTCCTTCATATGCGGCTTCCTCCTGCGTCCATCCTCGCCCGTGCGGGCGGTGCATCCGCGGTCATCCGATCGGCCGGATGCTCGCGCCGCCGTCGATGAGCAGGGTCTGCCCGGTGATCCAGGCGGCATCGTCGGAGAGGAGGAAGGCGACGGGCCCGGCCACGTCGTCGGGTTCGCCCAGCCGGGCGAGGGGGTATTCGGATGCCACGGATGCTTCGCGCCCCTCGTAGAGCGCACGGGCGAAGTCGGTCTTCACGACCGCGGGGGCCACCGCGTTCACGCGCACGCCGGGCGCGAGCTCGGCGGCGAGCTGCTGCGTCAGGTTGATGAGCGCGGCCTTCGAGACGCCGTAGAAGGGGATGTTCGGCGCGGCCGCGACGCCCGAGATCGAGGAGAGGTTCACGATCGAGCGCAGCCCGGGCGACGACTCGGCGCGGGCGCGCACCGCGTCGCGGGTCCACTCGAAGGCGGCGACGAGGTTGACCTCGAGGATCTTGCGGATGACGACGGGGTCGGCGTCGAGCGCCGGACCCCAGATCGGGTTGATGCCGGCGTTGTTCACCAGGTGGTCGAGCCGGCCGTGCGTCGCGACGGCGTGGGCGATGGCGGCTGCGCGGTGCTCGGGGTCATCCGCCCGGCCCGCGATCGCGCTCACGCGCGGCCCGGCGCCGCTCCCGGCCGCGACCTGCTCGGCCTCGAGCACCGCCTCGAGCTCGGCGACGGCGGCGTCGAGCGAGTCCTGCTTGCGCCCGGTGATGACGACGGATGCCCCTTCGGCGACGAGTCGACGGGCGATGGCGAACCCGATGCCGCGGCTGCCGCCGGTGACCAGGGCCACCCTGCCCTCGAATCGCTGCACTGCTGCTCCTTCGCTGCGGTCGTCGGTCGACTTCGGATCGCCCGGTTGCTGACATACCGTCTGGTCGGTTTGGCCAACTTATCACAGCCTCGGCCTGCCGCCTTGCCCCCGTCGCATCCGAAGGTGAAGACTCGGCCCAGGGGGAATCGGGCGAGGCAGTGCCGCCGTCCGCCGACGGCGAGCCGAGCGCCCGCCCGAGAGGAGCATGATGTCCGAGTCGCGCACCGAAGGCGGGCCTACCAGAGCCATGCAGGCCAAGGCCATCGGCCTGGCGATCGCCGCCGCCGTCGGCGGATTCCTGTTCGGGTTCGACTCGTCGGTCATCAACGGCGCGGTCGACGCGATCTCGCACGACTTCGAGCTCAACGACGTGATCACGGGCTTCGTCGTCGCCATCGCACTACTCGGCTGCGCACTCGGCGCGTGGCTCGCCGGCAGCATCGCCGACCGGTGGGGGCGCCTGCGGGTGATGTTCCTCGGCGGCATCATGTTCCTCGTGAGCTCGATCGGCTCGGGCTTCGCGTTCGCCGCGTGGGACCTCGCGCTCTGGCGGGTCATCGGCGGCATCGGCATCGGCATCGCCTCGGTCGTGGCCCCCGCGTACATCGCCGAGATCGCACCGAAACGCATTCGCGGCAGCCTGGCATCCCTGCAGCAGCTCGCGATCACCCTCGGTATCTTCGCCGCGCTGCTCAGCGACGCCCTGTTCGCGTGGGGCGCGGGCGGCGCGAACGAGCCGTTCTGGTTCGGGCTCGACGCGTGGCGGTGGATGTTCATCGCGTGCGTCGTGCCCGCGGCCGTGTACACCGTGCTCGCGTTCACCCTGCCCGAGTCGCCGCGGTTCCTGCTCACGAAGGGCCGCGAGGACGAGGCGCGCGACATCTTCGCCCAGCTGGTGCCGGCGAGCGAGCTCGACCGGTCGATCGCCGACATCGAGCAGCAGATCGCCGAGGATCAGGCGGGCAAGCAGGCCAGCCTGCGCGGGCCGAAGCTCGGGCTGAAGGGCATCGTCTGGATCGGCATCATTCTGTCGGTGTTCCAGCAGTTCGTCGGCATCAACGTGATCTTCTACTACTCGACGACGCTCTGGAGCGCGGTCGGGTTCGACGAGAGCGACTCGTTCGGCATCAGCGTGTTCACCTCGGTCACGAACGTCGCCGTCACGGTCGTCGCCATCCTGCTGGTCGACCGGGTCGGCCGGCGCCCGATCCTGATCGCAGGCTCGGCCGGCATGTTCGTGTCGCTCGGGGTGATGGCGATCGCGTTCGCGTTCGCGAGCACCGATGCCGACGGCAACGTGACGCTCCCCGGCGCGTGGGGGCCGATCGCGCTGATCGCCGCGAACCTGTTCGTCGTCGCGTTCGGTGCGTCTTGGGGGCCGATCGTCTGGGTGCTGCTCGGCGAGATCTTCCCGTCCCGTATTCGCGGCAAAGCGCTCGGGGTCGCGGCCTCGGCGCAGTGGATCGCGAACTTCCTCATCACGGTCAGCTTCCCGGCGCTGTCGGGCTGGTCGCTGCCGCTCACGTACGGCATGTATACGGTGTTCGCGCTGCTGTCGGGCATCTTCGTGATCGCGAAGATCCCCGAGACGCGCGGCATGGCGCTCGAGGAGGCCGAGGTCACCTTCGCGCGCAAGGGCAGCGCGAAGACGGGCACGTCGGCCTGACGGCGAGGGCTCGGGCGAAACGGTCGCGACAGGGCGGAGCATCCGGATGGCCGAGCACGAGCGGATGCCTCGCCGCCGCGAGTGGCCCGCCCGCGTGCGCCGCGCGTGGCTGACCACGCTGAAGCACACCCTCAACCGCCTGACCGGCGCGCTCGCGCGATGGGGCCGCGGGCCGTTCTCGCTGATCCGCACCACCGGGCGCAAGACCGGCCGCACGTACGAGACGCCGCTCATCCTCGCCGAGGTACCCGACGGGTTCGTCGCCGAGCTCACCTACGGCGAGGACGTGAACTGGTACCGCAACCTCGTCGCCGCGGGCGGCGGCGTCGTGGTGCGCGGCCGGCGCGAGGTGCCGATCGACGCGATCGAGCCGATCTCGACGGAGGAGGGCCTGCGCGCGTTCGGGCCGCCCGCCTCCTGGGTGCTGCGGTTGCTGCATCGGTCGGAGTTCCGCCACCTGCACGCGACGTACCATGGAGGGCAGTGACCGCAACTCCCCCGCCCCTCGCGCGCCCCTGGCGCATGTGGCTGGTGTGGTCGGTCGCGGTCGCCGCGTACGTCGTCTCGGTCACCAACCGGTCGTCGCTGTCCGCCGTCGGCGTCGATGCGGCGGTGCGGTTCGACGCGGATGCCTCGGTGCTGTCGTTGTTCGCGGTGCTGCAGTTGGCGGTGTACGGCGGCATGCAGATCCCCGTCGGGCTGCTGCTCGACAAGTACGGCGCGCGGCCCATCATCACGATCGGCATGGCGCTGCTGGCCGTCGGGCAGGCGGTGATGGCGTTCGCGCCCGACACGGCGACCGCGCTCATCGCACGCGTGCTGCTCGGCGCAGGCGACGCCGCGATCTTCCCGAGCGCGCTGCGCGTCATCGCGACCTGGTTCCCCCAGCAGCGGGCGCCGCTCATGGTGCAGCTCACCGGCATCATCGGGCAGGGCGGCCAGTTGCTCGCGCTGCTGCCGATGGCGGCGCTGCTGCACGCGACGAACTGGACGATCGCGTTCGGCAGCCTCGCCGGGCTCGGCGTGCTGTTCACGATCCTGACCGTCGCGATCATCCGCAATCACCCGCCGACCGTCGACGCGGATGTCTCGGTGAACACCGACACCGGCGCCATCCAGGTCGTGCGGTCCTCCGCCGACCTGCGGCAGGGCTTCCGCGAGTCGTGGTCGCACCCGGGCACGCGGCTCGCGTTCTGGTCGCACTTCACGACGCCGTTCGCGGGCACCGCGTTCGCGCTGCTGTGGGGGTTCCCCTTCCTCACCGCCGGTGAGGGGCTGTCGCCCGCGATGGCCTCCACCGTGATCAGCACGTTCGTGATCTTCGGCATGGCGGTCGGCCCGGTGCTCGGGGCGCTCTCGGCGAGGCATCCGCTTCGTCGGTCGCGGATGCTCGTGCTGCCCGTCGTGGCTGTGCAGGCGGTGGTGTGGATCGCGGTGGCCGCGTGGCCCGGGCCGGCGCCGCTCTGGCTGCTGTTCGCCCTCGCGCTCGCGCTCGCGACCGGAGGCCCGGCGTCGATGATCGCGTTCGACCACGCCCGCACCCACAACCCGAGCCACCGGCTCAGCACGGCGACCGGCATCGTGAACGGCGGCGGATTCATCGCCGGGCTCATCGCGATCTTCCTGATCGGACTCGCGATGGATCTGCAGGGCGCAGGTTCGCCCGAGACGTACTCGCTCGACGCGTTCCGCCTCGCGTTCCTGACGCAGCTGCCGATCTGGGCGATCGGCACGCTGTTCATCGTGATCGAGCGGGCCCGCACGCGGGTGCACATCGGGCTGGACGAGCCGCGGGCGCGGCGGCGCGGGCGCTGAGGTCCGTGTCGGTGGGGCGGGGCTGACGTCCGTGTCGGTGTCGGTGTCGGTGTCGGTGTCGGTGTCGGTGTCGGTGTCGGTGGGGCGGCGTAGCGTCACGATATGCGCGCGCTCCGTGGCATCCGGCCCTTCGAACTCCACGTCGACGACGCCGTGCTCGACGACCTGCGCGAGCGGCTCGCGCGCACCCGGTTCCTCGACGATTCGCCGCGCCGGCCGCCGTCGGGCATGACCGCGGCGTACCTCCGCGAACTCGTCGACAGCTGGCGCGAGTGGGATTGGCGGGCGCGCGAGGCGTGGCTGAACGCGCACCCGCAGTTCCTCGCCGAGATCGACGACACGGTGGTGCACTTCGCGCACCTGCGCTCCGCCGCGCCCGATGCGCCCGCGCTGCTCGTGATGCACGGCTGGCCGCACACGTTCGCGCTGCAGCTCGACTTCGCCGACGCGCTGCCCGAGTTCGACGTCGTGGTCGCGAGCCTGCCGGGGTTCGCGTTCTCGACGCCGTACGCCGACGGACCCATGAGCGAGACCCGCATCGCCGCGACGATGCACCGCCTCATGACCGAGGCGCTGGGCTACGAGCAGTACCTGACCTACGGCGAGGATGTCACGGCGAACGTCAGTGACCTCATCGCGGCGACCTACCCCCAGCACGTCGCCGGCATCCTCGTGACTCACGCGCACTTCCCGACCGACGACGAACGTGCCGCGCTCACCGAGCCGGCCGAGCGCGCGTTCTTCGACGAACTGGCCGCCAACCACGGCCCGAACGGTGCGTACGGGCACGTGCAGGCGACCCGCCCCGACACCCTCGCCGCGGCGCTGAACGACTCGCCCGCGGGCCTCATCGCCTGGCTCGCCGAGAAGCTCGTCGAGTGGAGCGACACCCCGCCCGGCGACCCGTCCGCCGTCGAGCGCCGCATCTCACGCGACCGCATCCTCACCGAGGCGATGATCTACTGGGTCACCCAGTCGATCGGCACGTCGTTCCGCCCGTACTTCGAGGGCGCCGACAAGCCCGCCCCGATCCCGCCGACCTCGGTGCCGGCGTCGGTGCACATCCAGCGCCACGAAGCGTCGAACCCCGAGTCGATCTCACGCCGGCACTACCGCGACCTGCGGGTGTTCGAACGGCTGGACGAGGGCGGGCACTTCACGGCCGCCGAGGTGCCCGAGGTGCTCGCCGATCGGTTGCGGGGGTTTGCACGCGAGTTGGGGTTGCTGGTGGGCGCCTGATCCCGCCGGCGTCGTGCGAAAACAGGATGAGCCGGGTCATCCCCGCCGCCTGGGGCGGATGACCCGGCTCATCCTGTTCTCGCAGGCGTCTTGCGCCTCGGCGGCCTACGAAAGCACCTCGAGAACCTCTGTCAGCCACTCGGTCATCGTCATTCCATCGTTGCGCGGATCGTACGAGCCTTCCGCCGTCTCCAGCCAGAGCGAAGCGAGCTGATCCTCGGATCGGTGCGACGCAAGAGCGGAACGCAACTCACCTCTGAGCTGTTCGATATCGGCGGGCGCCTCGCTCTCACGAAATCGGCGAAGGACCTCCTCGGGACTCTGGCCTTCGAGTTGGTGGCGCTTTCGAAAGTACGCGCGCGCCAGGTACACGATCTGCCCATGCGAATCAGCGGGTGAGTCGTCGATTCGCAACATCGCCCACCCCGCGGGGTCGAGGTGTGCGGCCTCACTCGCGGATCGGATCAGATCGCGCGCAGCGGAGGGAACAGCGACGTCGTACTCGTAGAGCTGATCGCAGATGAGCTCGAGCCCGATCACGGCTTCGCCGTGATCGATGAAACTCTGCGCGTTCGCCCGATCGAACTCACGCAATCGCCCCTTCACCGAATCCAGGGCGGCCAGTACCAAGCTGGTCACCGAGACTGGCGCATCACCCAACTCGCTCAAGTCCAATCGGGTGGGCACCCTCGGCGCGGCGTCGAGGCAACTCTGCGGCCCGGTCGGCCTGGCATGGTGCGCAATGAACACTCACCCCGCTTCCACACCTACGCTGGCGAATTCGCAGAGCTATCGATGCCCAGATCGACGCGAGGAGGTACTGACACAATCTCCAAACGGCCGAACTCGCCCGTGATGATGTACCGATCGTCGCGGGCCTCGAAACCATCGAATGATCCCAGGTCCATCTCGCCGCTCGCATCGACGGCAGGTACGACGTTCCGCCCTGACCAGGCAAAGGCAGTCATAGCGTCGAAGTGGATCGATCCGCGCCGGTAGCAGTACTGCTCGCCGGCCAACGGCGGACTGAATGCGGGGTGGGACTCGCGCAGGACGAACTCGACCTCAATGGTCAGCTTGCCCGGCGCGAAAGCGAATCGAAGCACCCAGCTGTCTTCGAGGTAGAGGTGCTGAAACCCATCGAACTTCCAGTAATCAGTCATCGTTCACCAATCCCACACGATCGGCGTGTGATTGCCCAGGCTGCGGCGAACTCCCCCAACGGGGTCGACGGGCCGGGGCCGAGCGCGGGCGGCACCTGCACCGAGGCGGGGATGAGCTGCGGTTCGGCGGCCCGGTAGATCGAGGTGGATGCTTCGCGGTACGCGCCGACGAGTTGGGCACCGTCGTACGCGCGAGCCGTGTTCGCGAGCGCCGCATCCATCGCCCGCAGTGCGTTCACGCTTTCCAGTGCTGACTGCAAGACCTGAGCGGCGTATGCGTCGTAGCCGGGGTCGCCGCCGTCACCGAACGCGAACACCCGCGCGGTGTCCTCGTCACCGGCCATGCCGCCGGTGCCGGCGAGCGCTGCTTCGCAGGTGTGCACGGATGCTTCGACGCGATGTCCGATCGCCCATAACACGTCGCCCTCGGCGACGAGACGCGCCGGATCCACCACCACCTGCGACAACAGCGACCCCTTCTCTCCGTCGACCATCGACGGGCAGTGACGCTATCCAGCACCGGGAGCACCGAGCCGACGCTCTCCACAGCTGTGGACGGCAATCGATGCAGTCGCGCGTTCGCGGGTATGGTTCACGGTTCGATCCACGCGTCCTCGGTCCCCTCGGGCACCCCTCGACCAGCAGCTCCGCAACGCGACGTCACCCGAGGTCACCGCACGACACATCCGTGACGGCCGGTTGGGCCCTCTCTACCCTCGCGAGCGAAGCCAGATGAAGGAGGAACCGATGTCGGTGCTCGACGAAGTGCTCGCGGCGAACGCGGCCTACGTGAAGGATTTCGGGGCGAAAGGCGAGCTGGCTCTTCCGCCGGCGCGTGGGTTCGCGATTCTCACGTGTATGGATGCGCGGCTCGACCCCGCGAAGTACGCGGGGCTCGCCGAGGGTGACGCACATGTCATCCGCAACGCCGGCGGGCGCGCATCGGATGACGCGATCCGCTCGCTCGTCATCTCCCACAAGCTGCTCGGCACGAACGAGTGGTTCGTGATCCACCACTCGAACTGCGGCATGGAATTCTTCACCGACGAGGTGATCCGCGGCCTGCTGGCGAACTCGCTCGAGACCGCGCCCCTCACCGAACAGGGTTTCGTCGACGTCGGCACCGGCCCGGGGTCGGCCGAGGGGAAGTACATCGACTGGCTGACCATCGCAGATCAGGCCGAAAGCATCCGCGAGGACATTGCCCGCATCACCGCCCATCCGCTGGTGCCCGCCGACATCGTCGTGCACGGCTACCTGTACGACGTGCGCAGCGGTCGGCTCATCGAGGTACCTGCGACCGGGTCGTTCGAGATCGGCGAAGAGGATGCCTCGGGCGAGGGGTTGGTGGCGTAGATAGCCACTCGGCGAGCGGAGGTCACAGCTTCGCGCACCACGCGTCGATGACGCCGAACGGCACGCCGTGGCGTGCTCGGCGCGCGCGCCACATCGAAGATGCCACTCATGAATGGACAGCGGATGAGGTCAGACCCGCCAACTGCTCAAACCCCTCAACCACGAAGCCGCCTGTGAACAGCAACGCGAGGACCGCGAGAACCGGCGCGAGACGCCGCACGCGAGGTTCCGTCGCCCACCGAACCGCCCAGAATGTGGGAAGCCAGGTCCACCTCTCACCTCTCACCCCCAGAATGCAGTAGACACTCGCCACTGCGGCGACGCAGAGCGCGAACCCGAGGATCATGGCTCCGAAGGCGATCATCGCGCCGAACGCTTGAAACAGGAGCACCGGTATCTCGCCTTCGTGAGAGGCGAGCGCTGCTTGCAGGGCGGCTCCGATGGTGAAGTTGGAGGCATCCTTGACGCGGGCGACGAAGTCCGAGAGCACCGGATGCATCGGCGGATAAAGCAGCCAGATCGCACTCGTGATGCTCGCCAGCACATACAGCAGTAGGAAGAGCAACTCCCATGCGAGCCTCCGCCCCTGCACGACGCCTCGCCAGTAGAGGATCGTGAAGGTGAGGACCGTCGCAACGGCAACTGTGACCGAGACAACCGCGAGCGCCGTCGCGACCTCGACGGCATGAATGGCGTACAGATACACCAGCCAGAGCACGAACACGAGAACCGCGACGATCTTGGCCGAGTCGTCGTTCATCGAAGAACCGCCGCGAACTGCGGGCTGCCCAGTCGAGAAGAACGCACGTGTCCTCGCCCACAATCGCCAGTCAGTTCGCGACCGTGCGTGCGCCATCGCTTCGTCGAGTGACAGAGATCGTCCATCGGCCTGTTGCCACACCAGAGGAGTGAAGGCTGAACCGATCGGAGTCCCGACGACCACGCCGAGCAGACTTGCGCAGATGGTCACCCACATGCTCATCGCCGGTCCCGTTTGCGGCCGAATCGTGAATGCCACGCGGCGAGGATCACCGAGAGCACCGTGCAGATGACCATGAGCGCGAAGTCCAGATAGTGCTCGAACAGCAGATCGATCATTCGCCATCTCTCATCTCTCGAAGTCGGTGCTTCTGAGCATCGGACACCCCACCGACATCCCACACGGCCCGATGACGATCGCCAGCCTCGACGAGAAAACGTCCGCGAGAAGATGACCGCAACGGCACGCGCACGGGACGGACCGGATGGCTGTGGAGAACCGAGAACGTGGGTGTGGTCTTCGCCTACCGTTGGATCTCATGCCCCGCACGTTCCACGCCATCACCGCGACCACCCTCGCGTGCGTGCTGCTGCTCTCCGGCTGCGCTGGCGAGGCAACGCCGACGAGCCCGCCCGAGCCGACCGCGACCGAAGCCGCTCCGATCTTCGCGTCGGACGAGGAAGCGCTTGACGCGGCGGTGACTGCATTCGAGCGGTACACCGAGCAATCGGCGACGATCCTCGCGGACTCTTCGATCGACACAGCTAGCATCGCTGACACCGTCGCTGCATCGTTCGTTGACGAGAACGTCGAGCAATTCGAGACTCTTCGTGAGCGCGGCGTACACACGACCGGAGTCGCCCAGGTCTCTAGGCCGAGCCTGGCCGAACGAGCGGAGACTGCCGGCGCTGCCGAGGTAACCATCTATGTCTGCGTGGACGTGTCCCCAACTCGCATCTTTGACTCGACGGGAGCCGACATCACGCTCCCGAGCAGACAGGAGATCACTCCACAACAGGTCTTCCTCGTCTCATCTACCGATGCTCCGTCGACCCTCGTCGTGAAGGGTGTTCAGCTGTGGTCTGGCAAGAACTTCTGCTAACAGCCGCTCTTGCAGTGGGGCCTACCGTGGCTGATGCGCCCCCCGGAGAAGGAAGCAACTGGACGTCGACGGAGGCCCTTCTCGGTCAGGTTCACGATCAGGATGGGAATCAACTTGATGCTGTTGAGCTCGTCGGCACTGAAGGGTGGCCCGCATCGGCCAGTAGACCGCACGAAGACAATCCCGGCGTGATCGGCATCGGCGCAGGGGCGGCCCCGCCGGTCACGGAGCTTCCCGACGGGACTCGCTTGATCGATGACTGTCGGGTGCTCGATCCGAATGATCTCTGCGAGCCCGGGGCGCCGTCCGAGCCGGGTTCGCCCGGGGTCACGATCCGTGATGTCGCGCAGTTCCGGCCGGCTCAGCCCGGCGGATTCATGGAACCCGATGGGTGGGCGGTCATCGGGCTTCCGGCGAACTTCATCGACGAGGCATCCGCGCACACCACGACCGGCACCCTGCTCGGCAGGCCCGCCGAGGTCCGGTTCACCCCGGTCGGGTACCGGTGGGAGTTCTCCGACGGCGCCACCGTCACCTCCGACGACCCGGGCGCGACGTGGGCCGAACTCGGCCAACGCGAGTTCACGGCGACCGCGACGAGCCACGTGTTCACCGAGCGCGGCACGTTCACCGTGACCCCGACCACGACGTATCTCGCCGAGTACCGGTTCGACGGATCCGCATGGCTCCCCGTGCCCGGCGCCCTCGAGATTCCGGGCGAGGCCCGAAGCATCCAAGTCGGTCGAATCGACACCGTCTTGGTGAACGGAACCTGCACCCAGAACCCCTCAGGCCCCGGCTGCTGAGCCGCCGGGTGAGCACCTGCACGGAGGCTGATGCATCACATTGGGCTGGTCGGATGTCGCGCTGTCTCAGGCGTCGACGTTCCGCGTTCCGGCGCGCGTGAACTCGCGCGGCCCCGCGATGACGAAGCAGATCCCCGGTATGGCGGTAGACCGCTGCTTTCGCATGCATGGACGCCGTGCTCACCGCGTGGGTGAGATCCGACGGCCACCAGTCACTCGAAGGACTCCTCGAGCGCGCACTGGGAGTGTTGGACGGGGCGCCGTGAGGTTTCCAACGCCCGACGACCGCGGGCTCGCCCCGGTTTGGGAGAACTACATCGTCACTCAGGCCGTATAAGCGTCCCTCGTCGATATCCCACGGAATGCGCTCGCTGTCGGTGTCACTGTCGATGGAAGGCATGTCCGGCTGCACGTGCAGTTGTCCCCTCTGGCCGGCGAGGTCGACGAACGGATGTGGCCGACATCCGTTCCGACCTGGAGGACCTCGTCGGCCCCGATCTCGAGGTGACCACGAGTTGAAGATCCTCGGTCATCGGAATCTGCTCTGCGTCGCAGACGCTCGCTGGATCTTCCTTCGGCGGCACGAGGACGATTCCTGATCCCCTCCAGTTCGCGCCATCGTGGCGTGACCGGGGTGCCGGGGATGCATCCGCGTCGACGGCAGGGGCGGGAACATGCTCGATCCGAACCCGGGGAGTTCCCTTCGTCAGCTTGACCGGGATGTGACCGGCGAACGTCCCAAGCTCGACCTCGGCGTCGCGATCGAGGATCCGGCGTGCGTTCTCGGTCGACCGCATGTTGATGGCGCGTTAGGCCGGCGAAGAGATCTCGAACTTCTTGCCGGTCACCCCTGCGCGTCGCGCACGATAAGGCGCTTCCTGCTGACGATCGCGTAGTCGCGGATCGTCCGAAACGAAGTGATGGCGTGCTCACCTTTGACTAGCAGCGCCTGCGCGTCCGCTGGAACAGGGATCTCAAGTTCAGACGGCTTCCCGCCGCATACCCCTCAATCGCGGTCAGCGACGTGCATGACGCACGACCAAGCCGATAAGTGCGGATGCGGTCGCACCCACGGCGAGGTAGGAGAGGGCGCGCGCGCGGAACCGATCGGCCTCCGGATTCGGCGGGTTT
The DNA here is from genome assembly GCF_022811705.1 of Agromyces larvae. NCBI lineage: Bacteria > Bacillati > Actinomycetota > Actinomycetes > Micrococcales > Microbacteriaceae > Agromyces > Agromyces larvae. The sequence continues at coordinate 2,415,781 of NZ_CP094528.1, forward strand.
GAGACGGCCAGGACTGCACTCCGGGCCGCGGCTTCCTCACGCAGCAGTTCAAGCCGTTGTTCGGCGCGCGCGAGGTTGCGGCTGAGGCGATAGAAGAGGACCAGGTCCAGGGCACCTCTCGCCGACCATCGGCGCACGCCCGTTCTCGACCGCGGCCGTATGGCGAATCCAAGGGCGATGGCCGCAGCCCACACCAGGTACCAACTGATCGTCGAGGTCGACGCAGCGGGGTGCTGGGGGCTACCACCCATGTACGAGATCACCGTCAGCAGAATCAGCGCAATCGGTGCGACCCCAAGAGCGCGTCCGAAAACACGGATCCACCGTTGAGGCGCCGCGCGTGTCTCGATCAGCGCAATCCACGCCGCAAACAACAGCAGGGTGACGAGAACGCTCAGCGGCATGAACGCCTGAACCACTATCGATCGCGCATAGCCCTCGGTCACCCACGTTGAGAGGATGCCACCTGTTGTCACGAACGCTGGCACCACGACCCAGAGGAGAAGCACGATCCAGGCCGCAATCGTCGAAGCCGGCGTCGTCGATGGTGAACCAATTCGCTTGCGACGCAGTTCGATTCGTTCGACGTCCAACTCGGCGACCGAGATCTGCATCGCCAGAGCAGGCACGAAAAATCGACCCACCCACGCGGCGAGCACCACAATGACGACGCTGACGAGAATCGAAGCGGCGACGACGGGTGCATCGGTATCTGCAGCCCCGCTCAGCATGACGACAGCCATCCAGACGACCACCGCACTCGCGGCGAAGAAGGCCAGCGCGGCGAGCAGGCGGCGCTGGTCGCTGACATCCTCGGGGCTTGTCGAACGCTTCGCCCCGACCGCCGCCCCCGCATGCAAGGCGACCACAAGACCGAGCATGGTTGTCGTGTACTCGAGGGAGTGCGACGCCGCGGCTTTACCGAACTCGCTCATGCCCTCGGCAACAGCTGCCAACGCCCCGAGACCGTCCGGGAAACCTCCAGCGAGGACACTGTACCCAGCCACCGCGAGCTCGAATGCAATCAGTATGAACGTGAAGCTCGCAAGAATCACGCCGAGCAGCACCCGGGCGAAATCCGCCGGCAGGCCCTGCCCAAACTCGGCGCGGATCGCTGGCATTGTGGATGCGCGGGACAAGTCGATCAACGAAGGCTCCTATCGCACTCCGGCGTGTGTGCCGGGGAACAGGACGCTACTGCGTACCGCCGACACCCGCGGAGCAGACTGACCGGACGCGAGCGCTCAGCCTCCGTGCCTAGCCAACCCCATCATCTCGCCGAACGTCCTGCACGAAGCGATGATCACCTCCTCGCAAGCCGCCCGTCACCACACTGACACCCCGACGGCTATCCGTTGGGACGGGGCTTCTCCGTCGGCTTCGAGCCTTGAAGGAGTTCTTCGACATACGTCCGCAGCGCAGGATCGCACACATACACATACGTCCCCAGCATGCCTCGTGTGAGCAGCACAGCGTAGATGTTCACGATGAACTGCAGCAGGTCGTCGTCGTCGTAGGTGACCCCGAGCGTCTTGTTGTTCTCCTTGCCCTTCGTGTCGAAGTAGGAGTCGCGATCGGCGAAGACCCGCCGCGAGACGCGGTCGTATCGCAAGTCGGGCCCGATGATCACGCCGGCATAGTTCAGGTCGTACCCCTGCACGGTGTGGATCGAGCCGACCTCGTCGATCGAGCCGGGTGAGTTGATCCAGTCGGTGGCGGTGCGATTCCACTGCAATGCGACGCCGTCGAGTTCGATGTCGGGCTTCAAGGCATCCTTCTTGCTCTTCCATGGCCATGCATAGCCGGCGACCAGCCGGGCGAGGCCATGCTCGACGTCGCGAACCCGGATCGCATCGCGCATCGCGCCCAGGTCGTCGAAGATGCGGAGGTCGTAGTTGGGAAAGGTCCGCGACTCGGATGCCTCTCCACGAAGCATTCGGCGAATGAAGTCGATGTAGTCGGCGCCGCCGGCGACCCGCATCTGCGACACCAGCGGGTAGAAGCGATCCGCGGACTTAGCGCCCTGAACGAGCGGACCGAGAACCGCGGCAGGAAGATCAGCCGGCCGCACGCTCTGCGCTTCGTCGAGAAGGAACACCTGGTGACGGCTCCGCGAGCGGATCCAGTCGAGCTGCGTCTTGGTCAGGTCGTCGTTGCCGTACAGCCGCTCGTTGATCTCTCTGAACTTCTTGTTCTGCACTCCCGACGGCTGATTCGCGCGCTGGTTCAATCGATGGGTCTCATCGACGACGAGGAGGTCGTACTCCTCTGTGGATTCGCCGACTTGGAACGGGGTGAGCACCAGGTTCTTACCGAGCCCAGGCGTCTTGGCGAACACCTTCTGGATCGATTTCCGCAACGACTGCTGAGGAACGACGATCCCGATCTTGAAGTTGCGGAGAAGTTCGGCGTACCCCTCGACAAAGAACTCTGAGAAGAGCGAGTCCGACTCAGGTCGGTCATTCGGATTCGAGATCTGGATGTCCCGAAGCAGCTTCATCAGGAAGACACCGACGATCGTCTTCCCGGTGCCGGGATCGCCTTGCACCACGATCGTGCTTCCGCCGCCGAGTTCGAGGTCTTCGAACAGCCCCTCAAGGATGCCCTCCATCGCGATAGCCTGCTCCTGGTTCAGCGCTTTGAAGGGCGAGAGCTTGAAGAGGTCGCTGTTCTCGATGGCGGGGATGTCTCGTGTGAACATCCCCGCCGCGCGAAGCTCATCAAATACCTCATCGAAGGTCGCCCGGTACCGCACGCGGTCGTAGTAGTCGGCATCCGTGATGCCCTCGTTGCGGTTGACGACCTGGTACTTGCCGTCGCCCGCGAAGAGGCGGATGAGATACGACTCGAGGTCGAGGCAGACGGATTTGTTGAAGGTCTCGTCGATGACGATCCTGGCCGCCGTCAGGTGCTGTTTCGACGCCGTATCGAGGTGCTGCCTAAGCCGACCTCTCGCGTTCAGCGTCTCGCCGATATAGATGTCGCCGTCACTGCTCAAGGTATAGACGACCGGCCAGTTCGCGTGCCGGCCGTCATCCTCGGTCCATTGACCAACCATGGCGCGGGTGAACGGAAAGCGCTCGATCCTAAAGCTGGTCATACTTCGTGCTCCGGCCATGCGCGCGGTGGATGGGGTACTTGGTGCGTGTCACTTCGAGCTTGTCGATGACAATCTTGTCGGGATCAACGCCGAGCTTGTCGGCGAGCAGCAGGCAGTACGTGAGGACGTCAGCGAGTTCCTCTGCGATGCGCGCATCGTCTGCCGAGTCGTCCCACTGGAAACACTCGAGGAGTTCGGCAGCCTCGATGCTCACGCTCTTCGCGAGGTTCTCGGGGGTGTGGAAACGCTCCCAGGCCCGCTCTGCGACGAACTTTCGGAGAGCGGTGCGTACGGCTTCGTCGAACACGAGGGGAGCGTAGCAGCCGATCTCCCGGCAGGCGCGACTCGGGGCATCCGCGACACGCGCGCGAAGCAGCAAATGCGGAATGGCTCACATGACAAACGGATCCGATCCCGCAACGTCGTTCATCTCGTACCCGCCCTCCGGCAGCTCGCCCGCCGCGGGGCAACCGACATCCGCACCTCCTCGACGTACCACCGCAGCCTCTCGCAGTCCCACGCCGCCTGCGCTCGTCGCGCTCTGCATCCTGTGTGCGATCCCTGGGATCGTCGGCGTGCTCGCCCTGATCGGGATGGTCAATGACCGTGACACCGTGCTCATGCACATCGGGGTCTATTGCGTCGTCGTGACGTTCTCCCTCTACCTCCTCCTTATCCTCCCGCTCGTGGCGATCATCCAAGCGATCCACCAGAACGCGTACTTCGGGGTAGACACCAAGTGGGTGTCAAGCAGCCCGGGGCGTGTCGCATAGACGGTAGCGCCGTCGCCCCGGGCTCGCCCATGTCAGGATCAACCCATGCCCGCCTCCTCCCCCGCCGTACCCGACGAGCACGCGCAACGCTCTCGCGCCGTGATCGCCGGCTGGAACGGCTTCATCGGTCATCGGCTCGCCGACCGCTTCCAGGAGGACGGCTACGAGGTCCTCCGCGTCGGCCGCGCGGGCCCTGATGCATCCTGGTCGGATGCCTCGTCGCTGGCGCGGGCCGTCGACGGCGCCGACGTCGTGGTGAACCTCGCGGGCAAGAGCGTCAACTGCCGCTACACCGACCGCAACCGCGATGAGCTGCTGCGATCGCGGCTCGCCACCACGGCGGCGCTGCGCACGGCGATCGCCGAGGCATCCGTACCGCCCCGTGTCTGGCTGAACGCGAGCACCGCGACCATCTACCGGCACGCCGAAGACCGCCCGCAGACCGAGTCGAGCGGCGAACTCGGCACCGGGTTCTCGGTCGACATCGCCCGCGCGTGGGAGGCCGAGTGCTTCGCCGGCGACCTGCCCGGCACGCGACGCGTGGCGCTGCGGATGGCGATCGTGCTCGGCGGGCCGGCCACCTCGCTCATCGAACGGCTCGCTCGGCTCGGCCTCGGCGGCCCGCAGATCGACGGGCCGTGGTTCCGGTCGCGCCGCTATCGCGGCATCGGGCCGGATGCCACGCCGGCGCCGCCGACCTGGCATCGCAGCCGTGGCGACCAGCGCTTCAGCTGGATCCACATCGACGACGCGATCGGGGCGATCCGGTTCCTCGCCGCTGACGACACCATCGACGGCGCGGTGAACCTCGCGGCCCCGAGCCCGAGCACGAATCGCGAGCTCATGGCGATGTTCCGACGCGCGGTCGGCGCACCCGTCGGCCTGCCCGCCTACCGGTGGATGCTCGAACCCGCCATGTGGGCACTGCGCACCGAGCCCGAACTGGTGCTGAAGAGCCGGTGGGTGCTGCCAGAGCGGCTGACCGCGGCCGGCTTCGCGTTCGGCTGGCCCGACCTCGAGCCGGCGGTGCGCGACATCACCGGGGCGCGCGAGAAGACGACCCGGTAGCGGTTCAGCCCGCAACCCAGCAGATGCGCTCACGGCGAGCAGATGCGCCCAACCAACCGTCCGATGAATCCGGCCGCGATCTGCCTGATCACCTCTCCGCGATTTTGTGAGATATATTCACCGCGATTTGTTGGATTCAGGGCGTGACCTACCACCGACGCATCGTCGATGACGTCATCGACGAGCTGTTCCCCTCTCTCGCCGCGATCGCGCTCGAGGGCGCGAAGGGCGTCGGCAAGACCGCAACGGCGCGGCAACGAGCCCGAACGATGTTCGCCCTCGACGATCTTCCGCAGCGCACGGCCTTCCGCAGCGCACGGCGCTCGAGGCCGATCCCGGATTGATCGATCGGTCGGCGAAACCGGTGTTCATCGACGAATGGCAACTGTATCCACCGGTCTGGGACCACGTGCGTCGCGGTGTGGATGACGACGGATCCGGTGAGCAGTTCCTTCTCGCCGGATCGGCCGAAGTCACCCCTGGCACACGGATTCACTCCGATGCGGGCCGCATGGTGAGTCTCGTCATGCGCCCGCTGGCGTTCTCCGAACGCGGCCTGGTGCAGCCGACGGTGTCGCTTCGCAAGCTTCTTCGCGGGGAGGCGCCGGTGATCGAAGGCGAGCCGAGTTCAACGCTTGCCGACTACACCGACGAGATCCTCCGGTCCGGTTTCCCCGGCATCCGCGATCTGCCCGACCGGGCCCGCGGTGCCCAGCTCGACAGTCACCTCAGACGAATCGTCGAACGTGAACTGCCCGATCTCCCTCATTGAATTCTGGTCAGGTGTAGTGCCCGGGAGCTGAGTCCTGCCCCGACCGGATCCGCTCCGTTCGCCCGGGCACGCCATCGGCGACCGGATGCCACGACCCATCGCGCTCGACCTCGTACGCCGTGAACGCGCACGGCACCCCCTTCGCCGTCATCAGGTCGGGCGAATCCATCAGCTGGAAGTGCAGGTGCGGCGATGTCGAGTTGCCGGTGTGGCCCACGCGTCCGAGCTGGTCGCCGGTGGCGACGTGGTCGCCCGCCGCGACGGCGACCGACCCCGGCGCGAGGTGGGCGAAACCCGCGAAGACCGGGGAACGAGAACCCGCCGAGGCTCGCCCCACCGAGGCATCCGTCGCCCTCAGCAGCACGTGGTTGCCGAGCACCCGCGGCAGCATCTCGGGCGTGAACGTGATCGCGGTGCGCAGCACGCCGAACAGCTCGCGGAACATGTTCACCCACTGCCGCTCGGCGATGCCGTCGGCGGCTTCGATCACCTCGGCGTCGAACGGGGCGTGCACCGGCTCACCCCACGCGTAGCACTCGCTCGTGCGCACGCCGACGGTCGCGGTGCGCCACGTGCTCGCGGGGTGCACGTGCGCGCCGCGGCGCCCGTCCACCTTCAGGAAGTCGTACGCGAACCGCTGCCCGAGCATGTCGGTGCCGTGGCTCGGCACGCGATGCGCGGGCGTGGTGACGGCCATCCACCCCTCGCCGCGCAGCGGGAAGTCGACCACGACGGGGTCGCGAAGCTCCTCATGCACGCGCCGGACGATACCGCGCGCACTGCTCGGCCGCCTCCCTCCGCGGGAGGTACGGGCCGGATGTCCCGCGGAAGCGGCGGTGACGACCTCGCAGCATATCCGGCTCCCGACAGTCGAGGTCGCCGCCATCCACAACTGGGGAGAGCCCACGCCCCTCGGTCCTTCCCTCGGCTGAGTGTCTGAATCCGCGTCAACTGAGAGGGAGGGAGGCGGATGTCCCAGGTGCTCGTGGACCCGGCCCGACTCGTCGCCGAGGGCGACGTGCTGTGGGCGATCGGGCACCGTGTCGAGGCATCCGTACGCGCCTGCGAGGCCGCGCTGTCGAGCACCGGCGGAATGGCCGGCGACGAGGAGACCGCCCGCGCGTGCGCGCTCGGCGACGGCGGCCCCGATGGGTACGACGGATCCGCGACGCAGGTGCTGCAGGGCGCGCTCGAGACGGTGAACGCGCTCCGCTCGATGGACGCCGCGCTCGCGAACACCGCTCGGGCCTACGACGTCGCCCAGTTGGTCGGCGCGTGCCGCGAGCCGTCCAGTTCGATCTTCCGTTCCGTCCAGCCCGCACTCGTCTCGACCGAGGTGCGGGTGCCGAGCGCCCTCGGTCCGGGCCCGACGACCCCGCTGGGCGAGTTCGGCGAGTTCCTGCAGGACGCGCTCGCCATGCTCGGCGTCGTACTGCCCGATGCCGACACCGGCAAGATCGACGCCGCCGAGCGGGCGTGGTCAGATCTGGCCGGCTCGTTTCGTCGGGCGCGAGCCGAGGTCGATACGAGCCTGCACGCCTCGATCGCTCCCGGGCTGCCGAACCACGCACGGATCGCCTCGTGCCGCGACGGCATCGCCAGGCGGCTCGACACCGCCGCGACGTCGGCCGACGCGATCGCGGCGTACGCCCGTGCACTGGGCGACGCCGTCGCGAAGGCCTGGGACGAGATCGGATGGCTCATCGGCCAGATGGCCGCCGAGATCATGCTGGAGATCGGTGTCGGCGTCGCGCTGAGCTTCCTCACGGCCGGCGTCGGGGCTGCCGCGACGGCCGCGAAGATCGCGTTCACGGTCGGGCGATGGGCGCTGCGCATCGCGGAGGTCTGCCGGCGGCTCGCCACGCTCGTGCGGGGCGCCCTGGCCGCGGCGCGAATCACCGGGCGAGGTGCGGCGCACCTCGTCAAGGATTCCATCGCCTCCGGGGTTGCCGCGGTGGCAGCCCAGATCGGGTTCAGCGAACTCCGCGCCGCGGTCGACCCGAGGTATGAACCGCAGAATGTCGGTGACATCCTCGGTGGTGGACTCCTTGCTGCGGCGATTGCAGGGGTTCCCGGGGCAGGACCAGCCAACAAGCGCATCAGCCCAGCCACCGCCAACGACGCTGCGCTCCTGGGGTCGATCGATGAAGTTTTCAGCGAGCAGCGCCGCATCCACATCCTGTACGGCGACAAGACAGGTGGGGGTCACCTTCATCCAGCACAGCCAGGAAAGACCCCGTTCCCTGAATCGTGGACCGGTGAGCGGATCATCGATGCCGTGCTCGACATCGCAACGGACCCAACTCTCGAGTGGTCGCAGACGAAGGGAATTGCGGGGCAGGACTTCACCCGGAACGGCGCTCCGTCACGTTATAGCGTGATCGGCAACCGCGACGGTATCGACATCCTCGTGTCGATCGAACCACGAGGGGAAGGCATCATCACTGCCTTCCCAACGGAGAAGAAATGAACTTCGAAACCATCACCCAGACGATTCGCGAAGTCGTCAATGAGTTGAGCGGACAGCTCCCCGACTCCGATCTCCAGAACGCCCGCATCTTCCTTGACGCTGGCGAACCCGGTGTCGCGCTCGAGAACCTCTGCGCACAGATCTACGAGTACGACGTTCCGATCGCCAGGAGCGCCTACCTCCGCCTCGAGGCAGCCGGGCGCGCGATGAGCCTCGATTCGAGCAATTGGAGTCATCTGACGGTGAGTTGATGCAAGTGAGATCCTCGCCTCGGGGCCGAGACTTGCCGAAGCCATCGTGATCGACGTCTGGGCGAGTTCGGGGAGTTCCTGCAGGACGCGCCCGCCATGCCGGCGTCGTGCTATCCGATGCCGACGCCGGCAAGATCGATGCTGCCAACGGTCGCCGGCCCCAACGTCAACCCAGGCTGACTGGCAGAACGGTTTCGTGAACCGCCGCACCCAACCGTGCAACGCGGGCGAGCCGACGGCTGCCCAGCAGGCGCGCGGCGCGGCGCACGACGCGCGCCACATCCCCACTCCCGCACGCGCACGCCCGCGGCTAGGGTGAACCCATCGGCAGCTTGGGGGAGCAGATGAGCACAGGGGCATCGTCGCAGGTCGAGTCGGCGGGGTCGGCTGGCGAAGCATCCGGCCCGTTCTGGTGGACCCTCACGCCCGAGGCGGCCGTCGCCGAAGCGGGCTCCGACGCGGCGACCGGGCTGACCGATGCCGAGGCGGCGAACCGTCTCGCGCAGTTCGGGTCGAACACGCTCGACGCGGCGCCACCGCCGAGCTGGTGGAAGATCGCGCTGCGACAACTCGTCGAACCGATGACGCTGATGCTCATCGCGGTCGCGATCGTGTCGCTCCTGATCGCCCAGGTCACCACCGCGATCGTCGTCGCCGTGCTCGTGCTGTTCAACATCGTGCTCGGCACCCGACAGGAGCTGAAGGCCCGCCGCAGCGTCGACGCGCTCGCCAACCTGCAGACCCCGCACGCCCGCGTCACCCGCGGCGGGGTGCTGAAGGAACTCCCGGCGCCCGATATCGTGCCGGGCGACCTCGTCGAGCTCGAAGCCGGCGACCTGGTGCCGGCCGACGGCCGCATCATCCGGGCCGCGAACCTCGAGACGCAGGAGTCGGCCCTCACCGGCGAGTCCCTGCCGATCGCGAAGCGAGTCGAACCGAACACCGACCCGGCGACCGCGCTCGCCGACCGCAGTTCGATGCTGTTCCAGAACACCTCGGTCACCCGCGGCACCGCCACCATGGTCGTCGTCGAGACGGGCATGCGGTCGCAGGTCGGTCAGATCGCGACCCTGCTCACGGGCGTCGGCACGTCGCGCTCGCCGCTCCAGCGCGAACTCGACGGGCTCACCAAAGTGCTCGGCTTCGTCGCATGGGGCGCGGTGCTGCTCATCATCGTCATCGGCTTCGTGCGCGGGCAAGACCTGGGCTCGCTGCTCTTCCTCGGCACGGCCGTCGCGATCTCGGCGATTCCGACGGGCCTGCCAGTGTTCGTACAGGGCCTGCTGTCGTGGGGTGCGACGAAGCTCGCCGCCGAGCGGGCCGTCGTCGCGAGCCTCAACGACGTCGAGACCCTCGGGGCGACGAGCGCGATCTGCAGCGACAAGACCGGCACGCTGACGCTGAACCAAATGACCGCCCGCTCGGTCTGGTTCGCCGGGCAGTGGTACACGGTGACCGGCGAGGGCTATTCGTTCGACGGCAAGGTGCTGAAGCCGGGCGGCGACGAGGTGGATGCCGCGCCCCTCGCCGCGGTGCTGTCGCTGCCGAACGATGCGACGGTGAGCCTCGACGGGCAGGTCGTCGGCGACCCGACCGAGGCGGCGTTCATCGTGCTCGCCGCGAAGCTCGGCGTCGACGCCGACGCGGCCCGCGCCCAGTACCCGCGCGTGGCCGAGGTGCCGTTCGACTCCGACTACAAGTTCATGGCGACGTTCCAGCACTTCCCGTGGCAGGGTGAGGCGCACTTCCTCGAGCTCGTGAAGGGCGCGCCCGACATCGTGCTGTCGCGGTGCACGAAGATGCTCACCGCCGACCGCACCCCGGCGCCCGTCGACGCGGCCGCCGCGACCGCCGCCATGGAGCAGATGTCGAAGCAGGGCCTGCGCACGCTGACGCTCGCCGCGCGGGTGCTGCCCGACGGCGATGAGGCGGCGGTCAAAGCCGACCCGATGTCGTACGTGCAAGACCTGGTGCTGATCGGCATCGTCGGCATCGTCGACCCGCCCCGCGCCGAGGCGAAGGGCGCGATCGAGGTCGCGCAGCGCGCCGGCATCGAGGTGCGCATGATCACCGGCGACCACGCCGTCACGGCGGGCGCGATCGGCGCCGAGCTCGGACTCGGCCCCGGCGCGATCAGCGGGCACGACCTGCAGCAGCTCAGCGACGACGAGCTCAACCGCGACCTGCCCGACCTCCACGTGTTCGGCCGGGTCACCCCGCAGGACAAGCTGCGGCTCGTGAAACTGCTGCAGGGGCAGGGCTCGATCGTCGCGATGACGGGCGACGCGGTCAACGACGCCGCAGCGATCAAGCAGGCCAACGTCGGCGTCGCGATGGGGTCGGGCTCCGAGGTCACCAAGCAGGCCGCGAAGCTCGTGCTCACCGACGACAACTTCGCGACGCTCGTGCACGCCGTCGAGATCGGCCGCATGGTCTACGAGAAGATCGTCGGCTACCTGCGGTTCCAGATGTCGCAGCTGTTCTCGCTGCTCATGCTGTTCGTCGCGGCGAGCGCGTTCGGCATCAACGACGGCGTCGCGCTGTTCCCGGTGATGGTGCTGTTCCTGAACTTCTTCGTCACCCTGTTCGCGGTGCTCGCGATCGCGGCCGACCCGTCGCCGCCCGGGCTCATGGACCGCCGGCCTCGGGACCCGAAGCTCGGCGTGGCGAACCCGCGGGCGATCGGCGAATGGCTGCTGTACGGGTTCTCGATCTTCATCGTGTCGCTCATCCCGCTGGTCTGGGGTCCCGACCAGCCCGACCCGCTCGAGCCGAGCGCCTCGATGACGATGGTGTACGTGATCGTCGGGTTCGGCACCGTGCTGAGCGGCATCCTCATGCGGCGCTCGCCCGAGTCGGGCCTGCTGCCGCCCATCGGCACGACGCTGAAGTACCTGGTGTGGCCGGTCGTCATCATCGTCTGCTCGACCGAGATCGGGTTCCTGCAGCGCATCGTCGGCGCGGTCTCGCTCACCGGATGGCAGTGGCTCGAGTGCATCGCGCTGCTGCTCGTGCCGCTCGCCGTCGTCGAGGGCGACAAGTGGCTGAAGCGGCGGCGGATCGCGCGGCGGGCGGCGTAGCCCAGCCCGCGGCTGCGCCACTTGCGCGCGACGGGCGGCGTAGCCCCGCTCGCGGCTGCGCCACTTGCGCGCGGTCCGCGCCAGATGAGCTGGCGCGCACCCGGCCGAAGTGGCGCAGAGCGGAGGGTGGGAAGGCGGGACGGCGCGAAGGCGGGACGGCATGAAGGCGGGCCGGCGGGCTGCCGGCGGTCCGCCGGGCCCGCCCGTCAGTCGGCGAGCAGCTCGCGCAGGTCGGCGGCGGTGAGGGCGCCATCGGGCGAGGCAGAGGCCTCCACCCCATCGAGCCCCACCCCGTCCAGCACCGACGCGACGAGTTCGCCCTTGCGCGCCTTCAGCGCCATCACCTTCTCTTCGATGGTGCCGGCCGCGACAAGGCGGTACACGTTCACCGGGCGGGTCTGCCCGATGCGGTGCGCGCGGTCGACGGCCTGCGCCTCGCTCGCGGGGTTCCACCACGGGTCGAGCAGGAACACGTAGTCGGCTTCGGTGAGGTTCAGGCCGAACCCGCCGGCTTTCAGGCTGATCAGGAAGACGGATGCCTCGCCGGCGCGGAACCGCGCGATCTCGGCGTCGCGACGCTTCACGGGGGTCGACCCGTCGAGGTACGCGTACGAGACCCCCGCCGTGTCGAGGCGCGCGCTCGCGCGGGCGAGGAACGACGTGAACTGGCTGAACACGAGCGCCCGGTGCCCCTCGGCGAGCACGTCGTCGAACTGTTCGAATAGCGCGTCGAGCTTCGCCGACGGCATGCCGTCGTGCGCCTCGGGGTCGATGAGCGCCGCGTCGAGCGCGAGCATGCGCAGCAGCGTGAGGGATCGGTAGACGATGAACCGCTGCCGGTCGTCTTCGTCGGCGAGGAGCCCGAGCAGTTTCCGCCGTTCGCGTTGCAGGGTCGCGTCGTAGAGGCGGCGGTGCTTGGGCGCGAGCTCGACGGTGAGCACTTGCTCCTGCTTGTCGGGCAGTTCTGGTGCGACCTGCTCTTTCGTGCGGCGCAGCACGAGGGGTCGGATGCGCCGGCGCAGCCGCTCGCGCCGCTCGGTATTGCCGTCGAGCTCGATGGGGCGGCGGTACCGTTCGTCGAACGCGCGCCGGCTCGGGAAGAGCCCGGGCGCGACGAGCCGCAGGATGGCCCACAGCTCGGACAGATTGTTCTCGATCGGGGTGCCGGTGACGGCGAGCACGAACGGCGACCGGATGCCACGGGCCGCGTCATGCACCTTCGTCGCCGCGTTCTTCACGAACTGCGCCTCGTCGAGCACGAGCCCGCCCCACTCGATCGCCGCGAACGCGGTCGCCTCGAGTCGCAGCACGGCGTACGTCGTGATCACGAGATCGGCGTCTCGGGCGAGCTCGGCGAGCGGTGCCGACCCGCTCCGCCGCCGTTCGGTCGCGGTGACGGACGCCACGCGAAGCCCCGGCGTGAAGCGCGCCGCCTCGGCGACCCAGTTCGACGCCACCGAGGTGGGTGCCACGACCAGGAACGGCGCGCCGTGCCCGCCGGTCGATGAGCGTCCGGCGGCGTGCGCCACCAGCGCGAGGGTCTGCACCGTCTTGCCCAGCCCCATGTCGTCGGCGAGCACCGCGCCGACCCCGTTCGCCCACCGCGCGTGCAGCCACCGGAACCCGTCGAGCTGGTACGGACGCAGCGGCAGCGCGAGCCCGGCGGGCGGGTCGATGGGCGCCGCGGCATCCCCGCCGGAGGCGGAACCCGCGACCTCCGTCTGCGAGGACGCGAGCCCCGTCACGAGATTCCGCCACGCCACGGCGGGCTCCGCGACATCTGCGAGGTCTTCGAAGTCGGCCCACAGCCCGACCTGGCTGCGATGGATGCGCAGCCCGGTCTCCCACTCGGCGAGGGTGCCGGCCTCCTCGATGAGCTCGCGCAGCGGCTCGAACACCGGCTGCTCGAGCGACAGGTACGTCTTGTCGACGAGCAGCAGCCGCTTCTGCCCGCGCGCGAGCGCCCGGAACAGCGGCATGAACGGGATGCTCCGCCCCTGCACCGTGACCATGACGCCCAGATCGAACCAGTCGCGCTGCCGCGACTCGACGGTCGAGACGGTCAGCTCGGGCGCCTCGGTCAGCTCGCGGTAATCGGGCCGCTCGCCGCGCACCTCGACGCGCACGCGCTCGATCGCCTCGAGTCGCGGAAGCGCTCGGTCGGCGAACCACGCGACATCCTCGCCGCGGACCACGATCGCGCCGAGCGGCAGCCCGCCGAGTTCGTCGCGGACGCGGGCGAGCACGTCGAGCGCGTCGTCGTCGAGGCCGGTCGCGTCGGTCGGATCGGATGCCACGGGCTGACCGGATGCACCGCCGGAATCGGATGCCACGGGCCGACCGGATGCCACGCCCGCCGCCGCCCGCTCGGCCTCATCGCCGCCCTCGTCGACCGGCTCGGCGCGCCCGTCGACGTGCTCCCAGCGCCAATCGAGCCGCGCCGCGTCACCGCGCTCGAACCGCACCCGCAGCACGAGCTCGGGCGGGTCGGGGTCGGGCGGGACGAACGACCCGTCGAGACTCACCACGGGCACCGCGCGTGCGAGCCGCGGCAGGTCGCGCCGCAGGAACACGGGCAGTTCGGGCGAGGGCACTCGGATCACGTCGCCGCTCGCCGCCGACGCGTCGCGCCCGAGCAGCGCGCGCTGCGCGGCCCCGAGTCCGCCGTCGACCGGCGCGAGCTCGAGCACGCCCGCATCGAAGTCGGCCCGGTACATGCCGTGTTCGCCGATCGGTCGGACTCCCCCGATCGGATGCCCCGCCGCGCCGAACACGGCCGTCGGCGTGAGCCGGAACCCGTCGAGGTCGTCGACCGCGTCGAGCGCGACCGCACCCGTCGCGTGCACGCCGACGCGAGGGGTGACATCCGACCCGACGAGCGCGATGCCGAGCCGGCGCGCCTCGGCGAGCATCGCCCACAGCACGGGGCTCTCGTACTCGTCGAGCGTGAGCCACTCGGATGAGTACCCGGTGAACACCGTCGGCGAGGCGCCCTTCAGCACCGCGAACTGCCCGAACCAGCGCGCCTGGTCGGGGTCGTACCCCTTGCTCGCGCCGAGGTAGGCGACGTTCTGCCAGGTGAGCGTGCCCTTGATCCAGGTGCCGCGGGCACCCTGCTGCACCGGTCGAACGCCGAGCCGGTCGACCGCAGCCGCCCGGGTCGCGGGCTCGTCGCTCGGCCCCTGCCAGTGCCCGGGCCGGCGGGTCACGCGGTGGCGCAGCTCGAACTGCAGGCCGAGCGGCGTGGCATCCGAGGCATCCGACCCGGCACTGCCGCGCGCCGGAGCCGGACCCGGCGCTGCCGCCGCCGCGAGCGCGTCGAGCGCGGCGCGCCAATCGGCGTCGGCTTCGGGAGGCATGCCGCCCATGCTGTCACGACCCGCCGACGCCCCGGTGCGAGCAGGTGGCGATGAGGACCCGCGGGACGCCCCGCCTGCGACTACCAGCCGACCGTGAACCGCTGCCGCCGGTGCGCCGCCGACTCGATCTCGTCGACGAACGCGCGCGCGTAGTCGGCACCCGAGATCGCCGAGCCGCCGTCGGCGTCGGTCACCAGGACGTCGCCGCCGGTGCGGTACGTGCCCCGTGCCTCCTGCGGACCGTACGACCCGAACAGCGCAGCCGGGCTCACGACGAACCAGTCGACCTCGTCGGGCGTCTCGCGCAGCGCGTCGAGGGTGTCGGCGAGCACCAGGGCCTCGGGCTTCCAGTCGGGGTGGAACTCGGGGGTGTCGACCAGGCGCGGGCCGCCCTCGCTCACGAACGACGACCCCGCACCGCCGACGAATCCGACTCGCACCCCCGACTCGGCCGCCTCGGCGGCGAGGGCGAGCGCGACCTCGCGGTATCCCGCCCCGAGCCCGGCACCCGGCGGAATCGTGACGACCACGACGTCGGCGTCGGCGATCGCCGCGGCCCGCGCGCCCGGGTCGTCGACCGAGCCCGTGCGGTATTCGACGCCCGCGACGCGCGACGCGCCGTCGGGCGCGGTGCGGCTGTACGAGATCACGTCGATGCCGCGGCCCACCGCCTCGGAAGCCAGGTGCGTCCCGGCGTAGCCGGTGCCGCCGAAGATCGCGATTCGGGTCATGGGGTTCCTCCTCGAACAGGATGCAACGGAGCATCCAGTCTCGCACCGGTCCCCGCCGCCTCACCCTCTCACCGCCTCCCCTCTCTCCCCGCCTCTCTTTCCGCCGAGCGTTTCCGTTCGCTCCCGCCGTTTCCGTGGAGCGGAAACCCAACGCGCGAACGGAAACACTCGACAGGACCGGACGGGTGCGACGGGGCCGGCCCGGACGGCGCCTCAGAACAGGCGCGTCTGCGCCACCACCGGCGCGCCCTCGAGTTCGAGGAGGGTCCGCTTGCGATCGAGCCCGCCTGCGTACCCGGTCAGCGAACCGTCGGCGCCGACCACCCGGTGGCACGGCACGACGATGCTGATCGGGTTGCGTCCCACCGCGCCGCCGACCCGTCGTGCGAGGTTGCGGTCGCCGAGCCGTTCGGCCAGAGCGCCGTACGTCGTGGTCGTTCCATACGGGATCTCGCGCAGCATCCCCCACACCGCATGCTGGAACTCGTCGCCGACCGGCGCGAGCGGCAGCTCGAACTCGGTGCGCCCGCCGTCGAGGTACTCGCCGAGCTGCCGATCGAGTTCGCGCACGACGGACTCACCACGGGCGTCGACGTCGATGCCGAGCGCCGCGGCGGCCGGCGGGTGCCAGTGCGCCGGGAAGTACAGCCCCGTCAGCGCGTCGCCGTCGAGGGTGACGAGCAGGTCGCCGAGCCGCGAGGCGAGGGTGGTGTGCCGCGGGGTCATAGCTCCATCCTGACCCGCCGGATGCTCCGCCGCTACGCGGCGCCGAGCAGTGCGCGGGCGCGGTCGCGCTGCAGCGCGAGCTGCACGCGCTCGTCGTACTCGAGCCGGCGTACGCGCCACGGCGCGGTGTCGTCGTCGAGGTCGGCGAGCTTCACCCGTCGGGCGAGCGGGTGGCGACCGATGCGGGCGTAGTAGGCGTCGTCCGACAGTTCGGGCCCTCTGGTCAGCACTTGCACGACCTCCACGACGGCGGGCACGACACCTGCCTCGAGCAGGTCCTGCGCGGTCAGGTCGGTGCGCTCGAGCACGTCGTGCAACCACGCCGCCGCCGCGCCGATCGGCTCGGATGCGGCATCGAAGCGCTCGGCCAGTCGTGCCGGGTGGTCGATGTACGCCGCACCCACCCGGTCGACCTGCCCCCGGTGCGCGACGAACGCGATGCCCTTGGCCAGCGCCACCTGCGTGGCGAGATCGCGCGCGGCATCGGCCGGCGCAGCCGCGGCGACCGGAGCACCAGCCGGCGCCGCAGCGGGAGCAGCGGCCGGCGCGGGCGCGGCGATCGGTGCGGCGGCCGGCGCGGAGGTTCGTGGATCGGCGGTGATCGTGCCGCTCATCAGGTGCTCGAACTCCTCGATCGTCCAGTTGCGGTCGTCGGGCGTGCCCGCGGGCGACGCGGATGACTCGATGGTCACGGAGGCCTCCTCAGAGAGTGGTTCGGGGGCGGTCAGGTCGGGAGTCGATACGGCCGGTGGAGTCGGTGGAGCCCAGGGCGACTCCGCGACGGATGCTGCGGGGCCGGCGTCGGCGGGATCGGATGGCGAGGCTGCGGGGGTGGGCTCCGGTGCGGCCTCCGGTTCGAGTTCGGGCTCGGCGACCGTGCGCTCGGCGGCCGCAGCCTCGGCGGCTGCGGGCTCGGGCTCGGGCTCGGGCACCGTGACCGCAGCGACCGCAGCCTCCGCGACCGCGACCGCGGTTTCGGGCTCGGGCTCGGGCTCGGGCTCGGGCTCGGAAGCTTCGGCTCCGGTCTCCACCGCGGATGCTTCGGCCCGCAACTCCGGCTCGGGCTCAGGCCCGGGCTCCGGTTCCGCGACCGGCACCACCGTCGGCACCGCCGCACCGATCGCCGGGAGGAACACGGCCCACTCGGGTTCCGACAGCGGGTCGCGACCGCGCACGGGGCGCGCGAACTGCAGTTCGGTCTCGAGCTCGCCCATCTCGCGGTCGTCGAGCTCGAGCATCGATCGGGCTTCGCCGGTGCTGCGGCGGGCGAAGTATCCCTCGTCGACCTCGGTCATGCGCGACCCGTCTCGGGTCGTGAAGTAGCGTCGGCGCCCGGCGTCGGTGAGCGCGACGATCACCTCGACGTACTCGCCGCTCGGCTCGATGCAGCACAGGTAGTAGCGCTGCCCTGATGCCGCGCGCGACGACCGACGCGAAGCGAGCGCCTCGACGGGCGGGGCCGCCGCCGGGGGCTCCGCGGCCTGGGCTTGGCGCCGCGGACGCAACGGCCCTGCGGGTGCCGACGCGGGCGCGCCCACCAGCAGTTCGGCAGCGACCCTCGTTGCGGGCGCGTCGGCGGTTCGCGCGGCGTCGTCGAGACTGGTCACGGGGGCTCCTGGGCGGGGTATCCGGTCGGCCGGGGGTGGTCGATCGGGGTCGGGCGCGGGGAGCGCGCCGTGTCGATCGTATGCCGGGGCGATGACGCGGCGCACCTGCCACGCGCGATGTGACGCCCTGATCAGGGGGTTCGCGGTCGCGCCAGGACGCCGCCCGCGAACCCGAGCACCGCCCCGATCCACACGAGGAACAGCCCGATGCCGAGCGGCGGCACCACCGCGACGACGGCGAGGAAGATCAGCCACCCCACGGTCAGCAGCACCACGAGGATCGCCGCCGCCCGCGTCAGCCGCCCCGACCGGCCGATCATGCCGAGCAGCATGAGCGCCGCGAACAGCAGAAGGAGCACCCGGGTCGCGGGCTCGGTCAGGCCGATGTCGCCCGGGCCGACCCCGAATCTCACGACGTCTCCGATGAGTCCCGCCGACGGCAGGAACGGCGGGAACCCCGCGAACCATTCGGCGAGCGCGCCGATGATCACGAGCATCCCGCCGACGATCACGAGCACTCGGCTCGCGATGGGCCGACGGTCGGCGCGCGCCTGGGTGAACGTGGCGACCGTTTCGATGCGCTGCACCCCGTCGGTCGCCGACACGTGGAGCTTGCGCACCGCGGTCTGGCGGGGCTCGGGCTGCGGCGCGTCGACGACGACGCGCGCGCTGCCGACCGTGCCCGGCGGCACCACGAGTTCGGGCGGGGTGAACGTGAGCCGCGCGGCGCCGTCCTCCGACACGCCCTCGAGGCGCACGCCGAGCGGGTCGACGCCGCGCCGGTTGTCGACCGCGACGGCGAACGCCGTCTGTCGCTCGTTCACCACGAGCTGCGCCGGCGGATCCACCGTGATGTTCGCCGTGAGAATCGGATCGGGGGGCGACGACAGCTCGACCGTTCCGGCGGCTTCCACGTCCTGCACGTCGTCGGAGGCGACGACGGTGAACGGATGCCTCGCCGTCTCGCCGCGGGGCGGCTGGGGTGCGCTCAACCGCCCGCGCACGCGCCCGATCGTGTCGGGTTCGACGACGAGCCGGGTCGAGCTGAATGCGAATCCGATGACGTGCGCGGGGTCGCGCCCGGCGATGGCGAGGGTGATGGGCTTGTGCGAACCGCGGTGGTCGATGACCACGTCGAACTCGCCGATGTTGCCGCGGTCGAGCACGAGCGTGCTCGGCTCGATGCGCACCCGCACGGGTGCGTCGACCGGTTCGGGCGCGGTGCGCTGCACGATCGTGAGCGGCGCGGCCGCGCGCCCGGCGTCGTTGCCCGCCTCAACGGTGACCTGCCGCGTGAGTTCCTGCCCGGGCGCCGGCGCCGGCGCCGAGAACGCGACGACCACCTCGACCACCTGCCCCGGAGGCACCGACACCACCGACGGCGCGAACGCGAACCGCACCACTTCCTCGACGTCGGTCGCGGTCAGTCGCACGGTCTGCGGGAAGTTCGCCGCCCGATTGTCGAGTCGCACGGTGAACTCGCCTGCGCCCGCGTCCTCGAGCCGGATGAGACTCGGCCGCACTTCGAGCGCCGCGCTCGGCCCGAGCGGCGGAACGGTGAGCTGCAGCACCGCGTCGGCCGTGAGCGCGGGGTCGGCGAGGGATGCGACGCGCACCGTCAGCGACACCCGTTGCGCGAAGACGAGCACGTCGTCGCGCAGGGCCAGGGTGAGCGGCACGAGAGCCTCCTGCCCGGGCATGAGGTGGGTGTCGTCGTGCGTGAACGCGAGCCAGGCCGGCCCGGCGACGGGTTCGATGCGGTATCCGTCGACGATCGCCGACGGATTCGTGAGCCGCAGCACGACGGTCGCGGGCGCGTCGGGTGCGACGAGCGCGTCGGTCGTCTCCAGCGCGACGACGGGCGCTTCGGCGGGCGCGTGGTGCGCGGATGCTTCGGGCTGCGCTGGTGTCGCAGCAGCATCGGATGCCTCGGCCCCGATGTCGTGCTGCGCCTCGGCGTCGGCCGGGGCCGCGGCGGGCGGCGCGGCATCCGTCTCGAGCGACTGCTCGGTCGCGACCGAGTCGACCACCGTGGGCACCGTGCCGGTGAGCGGTTCGCCGTCGAGCGTCGCCCCGCCCGAGTCCCACCCGAGGTACGAGTCGCACACGCGGCAGAAGCGCGCGGCCGGATCGTTGGTCGCGCCGCACACCTCGCAAATGCGCTCCGCCATCGGCGACTCCCCCATGGTTCAGCCGCACCCTAGCGCCGAGCCCCCCGCACGGCCAGCGTGCTGCCCCAACGTGCATCGAGGTGTGCCCGCCACCCTGTTCTGTCCCTCGCGCGCGCCGCGAGGCATCCGTACCCTTGGGCCATGTCGATCGAAGCCGCGACGGCGCGCGACCACCGGCCCCAGCTCGTCGTGATCACCGGCGCCTCCGGGCGCATCGGCAGCCAGGTCGTCCCGCTGCTCGACCGGGCGGGGCGCACCCTGCGACTCGTCGACACCGAGCTGCCCGAGCGTGTCGAGGAGGGCCCGTGGGGCATGGCATCCGGCGCCCCTCTCCGCGGCTCGATCGAACTGCACCGGGCGTCGATCGAGCGCGACGACGAGATCCGCGCAGCCGTCCGTGGTGCCGACGCGGTGGTGCACCTCGCGGCGCTCGCCTCGGAGCGCCCGTGGGCCGATCTCGTGCGGGTCAACATCGACGGCACGCAGCGGGTGCTCGAGGCGGCGCATCTCGGCGGGGTGCGGCGCGTGCTTCTCGCGTCGAGCATCCACGCCGTCGGGTTCGCCCACGCCGGCGCGGCGGCGACGACGCCCGTGCTCGTGCCGCGGCCCGACACGTTCTACGGAGTCAGCAAGGCGGCCGTCGAGGCCCTCGGCAGCGTCTACGCCGATCGGTACGGCATGAGCGTCGTGTCGGCGCGGATCTGCGCGTTCGGCGCCGAACCGCTGCCCGGCGGCGACCTCGGGCACTGGCTGTCGCCCGGCGATGCGGCACGGCTCATCGAAGCGGCGATCGCGCTCGACGACGGGCGGCACCACATCGTGTGGGGCGTCTCGGCGAACGCGCCCGGCGGGTTCGATCTGCGGGCCGGGTGGGTGATCGGGTTCGACCCCGAGGATGATGCGGTGCGCGTGCTGACCGAACGCGACGGCGTGGCGCCCGAATCGGCTCGTTCACCCGCTGCCGCACGCGGGCCGATCGGCGGCGAGTTCACCGACGCGGACCATCCGCTGGGCGAGCAGTGGTGAGGCGATCCGCGGACTGGACGCGGCGGCAACCCCCGTGAGCGCGCCGCCGCCCCGACCGCTACTCGTCGCGCGGGGTGCGGAACCCGCCCGGTGTCGAGATCGTCGCCGCCTTCGAGGTCGGGTCCGTCATGCTCGGTGATGTTCGCGCCCTCCCAGAACGGGTCGACGCCGAGCTCGCGGTCGTGTTCCGCCTTCAGTCGCGCCTGTTCGGCGGCGCTGTCGACGTGGTCGCGGTCGTCGGGCAGGGTGTCGTCGGAGCCGGTGGTGTCGCTCATGGTTCCCCCTCGGTCGGTGCGTTCAGGCTACGTCGGAATCCCCGGCGCGACGAGGGGTGCGCGGGTCGCCCCCGGAGCAGAGCTCCCGAACCGAGATGGCGCGGACCGAGGAGCCGTCAGTCGAAGAAGCCGTCGAGCACGCTGCCGATCACGAGACCGCCGAGGATGCCGCCCAGCACGTCGGAGCCGCCTCCGCGGCGTCCGCCGCCGCCCCATCCGGGGCCGCCCCAGCTTCCGCCGCCCCACTGCCCGGGATCCTGCGGACGGGACGAATCGATGTCGCGTCGCGCGAGCTGCAGTGCCTCGCCCGCCAGGTACGCGACGCGTCTGGCCATCGCCATGGCCTTCTCGCGGTCGTCCTCGTCGATCGTGGTGGCGGCCACCGCGGAGCCGCCGAGGAGTCGGTCGAGGTCGACCCGGATGCGCTCGGCTTCGGCGAGCCGGGTGCGCGCATCGGCGCCGATCCAGCCGCGATGCCCGGCGATGATGTCGCGGGCGACGGCGAGCTGCCGGTCGGCGTCGTCGATGGCGTGCAGCACATGCTCGACCGGGGGGATCGGGCGCGCCGCGCGCTCGCGGGCGGCGGCGATCGCCGCGTCGAGTCCGGCGTTCGCCTCGCGCATCCGGTCGAGCTGGGTGAAGGGGTCGACGTTGACTCCCGCCGCCGGGAGGGTCGCGAGCGCCGCCTGCAACTCGGCGATGGCGGCGGCGACCCCCGGCGAGTGCGGTTCGCGGAGCGCGACGGCGAGGTCGCCGCGGGAGTCTTCGACGATCGCGCCGAGCGTCGCTTCGGCACGCAGCGCCTCGACCTCGAACGCCTCGACCGCGTCGAGCAGGGTCGCCGCGCGTCGCACCGATTCGGTGGCCGCCTCGAGTGCGAGGTTGGCCTGCTCGCGCTGCCCCGCTTCGCGGCGGCGATCGGCGACGCCGGCGCTGTGCTCGGCGAAGCCGAGGAGCTGGTCGGCCTGGGCGGGGTTCGCGTCCACCTGCGCGAGCGCCTCGGGGGCGTAGCGGGCGGAGAGCCGTTCGACGGTCTCACGGGCGTGCGGGATGCGCGAACGCAGGTGCGCGGCATCCGCCCGCACCCCCGCGAGGATCTCGGGTGCGCGCCGGGCCCGCGCGATCTTGTCGGCGAGCACCGCGGTGCGCTCGCCGAGCACGTCCTCGGCCCATTCGCAGAGCTGCACGATGCGCGCATTGCGCTGGCGCAGCTCGACGGCGCTGTCGGGGATCTCGTCGTGGTTGAGCTGGTGCAGCCGGAAGGCCTCGCCGAGGTGTTCTCGCACTGCGGCGAGCGCGGTGGCGAGTTCGCCGGTGGCATCGTGCCCGAGCTCGGCCTCGGCGAAGACGAGCTCATCGGCCGTCACGCGCAGGCGTTCGTCGGCGGCGACGAGCGCGGCGCCGGCACGCTTGGCGAGGTCGGCGTCGTGCGCATCGAGCTCGTCGTGTTCGCGTCGGCGCATGCCCCAGAACCCGGCCATGTCCTCGATCCTATGGGCGCCGCTGTGCGCGAGCTGCATGCGGGCCGCACCGCACCGAGTCGCGAGACGCGTCCTCCTCCGTCGGGCGCTCCTCGACCAGCGGGACGCCGCGACGCGACCCCTACCCTTGCGGTCCGACGGTCGGCGGCGGGTCGTCGGGCACGAGCTCGCCGCCGAGTTCGAGGGCGAGGGCATCGGCGTGGTTCGCGAGGTTGCCGCCCCAGTCGGGGAAGGTGTCGCGGGTGTAGGTGATCGCGACGGCGACGGTGACCGAACGGCCGTCGTCGGCCCGCGAGGCGGGCAGCGTCAGGACCGCCGACGCGTACCCGCCGAACAGCGGGGTCTGCTTCACCCAGTCTCCGACGAGGATGGTGCCGAGCCCGTACGACCAGTTCTCGGTGAGCGTGCCGCAGGCGCGGCATCCCTCGACGGGGTGGCCGAACCCGATGAGGTCGGGGGCGATGAGCTGCTGCCACGAGTCGGGTTCGAGCAGGTCGCCCCGGCCGACGATCGCGTCGAAGCTCGACGCGATGTCGCCGATGCTGCTCGTCTGCACGGCTCCTTCGGGCAGGGTCCACGACGGGTTCCACCAGGTCGAGTCCTCCCAGACGCCGCGTTCTGCGGTGAAGGCGTGCACGACGGGGTCGGGGATGGCGGTCCCCTGCTCGGCGACGGTCGCGTCGAGCCCCAGCGGTTCGAGCACGTGCTCGGCGAGCAGGTCGGCGAGCCGCTCGCCGGTCGCGGCTTCGAGCACGAGGCCGAGCACGATGTAGTCGCTGTGCGAGTAGTCCCAGTTCTCGCCGGGTTCGAACGAGCGCGGTGCGCCGAGGCTGAAGGCGAGGAGCGTGTCGTCGGTCCAAGCGTGGAACGGGTCGTCGACCACGGCGTCGATGAATTCGGGGTTCGCGACGTGGTCGGGGTAGCCGGCGGTCATGTTCGCGAGCATCCGCGGGGTGACCCGGTCGGCCTCGGGGAAGTCGGGCAGCCACGTCGCGATCGGTTCGTCGAGGTCGACGACGCCGTCGTCGACGAGCCGCATGAGCAGGGTGCTGAGGTAGGTGATCGCGACGGCGCCGTTGCGGAACCGGCCGTCGAGCGTCACCGGCACCCCGCCCATCGCCTCGCCGATCGCGGTCTGCGCGACGACCTCGCCGTCGATGCGGATCTCGGCGATGAGCGACCCGAGCGAGTGGGTTTCGACCGCGCGGGCGGCGGCCTCGTCGAGCAGTCGCTGCACCGAGGCATCCGTCGAATCGCCCGGCTCGCTCGCGTCGCCGGTCGGGGATGCACCCTGCGTCGAGCCCGGCGGCTCGCCTGGGGCGGTGCATCCGGAAAGCAGCAGAGCGGATGCCGCGAGCGCGACGACGACCGTCGCGTAGCCGCGCCTGCGGTGCGTCTGCATCGACTCCTCCGTACGGTCGCCCGCTCTCGCCGGAGGATACCGCCGCCGCGGATGGGCCGCCAGTCGACGTCAACCATCACTTGACAGTCGGATCGGCGTCAATCTACGGTTGACACATGACCTCCTCCCCGAACCGCCTCCTCATCACCGCCTGGGCATCCGGATTCGGTGCCCTCATCGCCGGCCTGGCATGCACGCTGGTCAGCGCGTTCCTGCTCGACGGGTTCGCGGGCGGCATGCTCACGGGCGTCGGAATCGTGCTGCTGTGCGCGGCAACGCTCACCTTCGGCGGCACGCTCGGCGCACTGCGGCCCCGCGGCTCGTCGCATGACGGCATCGGCGAGACCGGCGCGGGTGAGACCAGCACGGGCGAGACCGGCGCACGCGAGACCGGCGCGGCGCAGAGCCGACGCGGCGACCAGACCCGCACCTGGTGGCTGCCGAGCCGCGACGGCGACCGATGAGCGCCGTCGGCGACGCGATCGCCCGTGCCATCCTCGACTCCGTGGCCGTCGAGGGTGCGCCCGACGGAGCGATCGCGCCCGACGACCACCTCGCACTCATCCGCGCCAGCGCCGACGCCGAGCTGGAGGTGCGCTCGGTCCTGCGGCAGGCCGTCGAGTCAGCGCGCGCGGGCGGCGTGAGCTGGAGCGCGATCGGTGCGGAGTTGGGCATGACCCGCCAGGCGGCGCAGCAGCGCTTCGGAGACACGACCCAACCGGATGCCTCCGGCGAAGCCGGCACCGAGTACCGCTGGCTCGGCCCGGTGACCGCGTTCGACGAGATGCCCGAGCTCGCGCTCGCGGGCCGTGCCGGCTGGCGCACCGTCGAGGCCGGGATCCTGCGCCACCGCATGCTGCGCACCGACACGCAGTGGGAGCACAAGCGCGTCATCGGCCGCGGCCCGACACGCCGCGAGGAGGACGAGGGCTGGATGCTCGGCTGCGCGATGTTCCCGTGGGTATATCTCGTGCGCGACCTGGGAGTGCCGGCGGAGGGGTAGCGGCTTGGCCGGGCGCCTACTGTTCGGCCACTCTGGCGTTCCGCAGCCTCGTCGGGCGTCCGACTCCAGCAGTCGTTCTTCCACGAGCAGGCGCGGCAGTGTGCGGCGAGCGTATGGGCCAGTACCAGTTTGGGAACGATGAGTGGATCCGGAATCCGATGTCGAACTCCGAAGCCTTCATCAAGACCGTCCGAATCAGAGTCGGGGTCCGGATCACTCGTGGGCGAAATGGATCCAACGGGTCCCGGGATGCCTCCCGGTTTGACGATGCTCGAGGACTTCGTAGGTCGACGAAATGTGCACGTCCCGCCAAACGAGTTCTTCGAGCTCGCTCTCGATCTCACGCATGTCGGTCTCATCGTCTTCCGTTCGTTGGGAAAGCTGGAAGATGAGCTGGACTTGCTCCCGATTGATCGAGACGCCGATCGCGAGAGCGTGAGGCGGGACCACGCCGAGCATCGCGTGCACTGCCTGCGCGACGATGTAGTTGTCCCAGTTCGGAACATGTTCGAGGTCGTCGGGTGAGGCGTACTTCATGGCTTCCATTCTGGATTGTGAGGGACGACGCTCGGAGCCTTCGTCCCTTTGATGAAGAACACGTCGGTTTCCTGGGCGTCGTAACCGTTACCCGGGCTGACATTGAAACCGGTGACGGTATGCGAGCGGACGACGATGTCTCCGCTGGCTTTGGTACCGTCGGGCGCTCCTCAACCGGCGGGAGTTCACATCTCCCAGAGCGCGCTGATCGGCACGGCTCGATTCTTCGGTCCGAACGCCAGTGTCTCGGTGCCCGTGTACAGCACGATTCCCGCAACCAAGTCGCCTCCGACGCGCTCGGCGAGATGGTTGATGCCCTTGAAGTCGTCGGGCCTCGCAGTGGCAGAGGATTTGACGTCGATCGCAACGACGCGTCCTCGCCGGTCTTCGAGCACGATGTCGACTTCGACCTTGTCTTTCGTTCGATAGTGGAACAGCTCTGCGCGCACATTCGACCAGGTCAGTTGCCGCGCGATCTCCATGGTGACGAATCCTTCGAGCAGCCCTCCCAGCGGGCTGTCGATGCGGCGCAGGCTCGCGGCATCCTGACCGAGAAGGTTCGCCGCGATACCGGAGTCGACCATGGCCGCTTTGGCGGTCGAGACCGCACGACTGCTGAGGTTGCGCGACCAGGCGGGAATGCGCTTGATGAGGAAGACTTCCTCGAGAAGACCGAGATAACGGTTCACCGTCGTCTGCGGCAGACCGATCTCGCCGGCGATGGATCCTGGCACCAGCAACTGCCCTGACCGTGCGGCGAGCATGCGGATGAGCGCACGCATCTCGGGGCCACGCTCGATCTCCGAGAGCTGGATGACATCGCGGTTCACGATGTCGGCGACATAGTTGTCGAAGAACGTCTCACGCCGCCGCCCCACGCGCGCGACGGCTTCGGGGAACCCGCCGCGAATGACGCGGTCGATGTACCCGGTGCGCTGCTCGAGCGAGCCATGCCGCAGGTCGACACCTTGGTCGAACACCGCGTCCACGAATCCATCAGGAGTTCCATCGATCTCACCCTGCGCCAGCGGCCACAGCTCGATCGTCTCCATGCGCCCGGGCAGCGCGTCGGGCACGCCGCGAAGCCCGAGTACCCGCGCCGATCCGGTCAGCAGGAATCGCCCGGGGCGTGGGTCGGTATCGACGACTTCCTTGATGGCCAGGAGGAGCTCGGGCACGCGCTGAACTTCGTCGATGACGAGCATCTGGTCATCGCGCACGAACGAGGTGGGGTCGAACTCGGCCGCATGACGGGTAGCGGCTCGATCAAGGCTGCGCCATTCGGCGCCCCGGTCGGCGCCGATTTGCGCGACGATGGTGCTCTTTCCGCACTGGCGCGCGCCGTTGATCAGCACGACGCGGGTATCGGCGAGCGCGTCCTCGACCGCTCGATGCGCGTGCCGCGGGAGGATGCGCCCGATTGGGGATGAAGGAACAACGGATGCCACGGTTCAATAGTGGCACGGTTGTGCAAGTTTGGTCGCCCCTGCCGTGCAAGTTTGGTCGCTGCCCTGTGCAAGTTTGGTCGCTGGTGAGGTGACCGTTTGGTCGCTGCGGTTGCGGAGGTTGGGTCACGAGGTTTCGAGACGCGTCCGACTCCGTCGGGCGCTCCTCAACCAGCGGACGGTGGCGCTTCTCAACCAACGGACGCAAGGGAGAATCGGCCGGCTCAGCCGACCTCGGCCACCTCGACGCCGGCGTCGCGGGCGGCTCGGGCGAGCCGATCGTCGAGGGTCGCGAGGCGGGCGCCGGTCGTCAGCGCCGCGTCGAGCACGCAGCAGTCGGGGAGCTTCAGGCCGGTTTCGACCCGGATGCGGGCGAGTCTCGCGGCGCTCTGCGCCGGAGGCATCCATTCGGCGATGCCCAGCGCGGTGATCGCGTGCGCTGCCGCTTCACCGCGCCCGACGCGGACCGGCCCGACGAGCACTTCGGTGAGGGTCAGCGAAGGGATGAGCAACGACTCGGCGAGGTGGCCGCGGAAGAACGCGGCCGCCCGCGCATGATGCGGGTCGTGGGAGGCGAGGTGGGCGATGACCACACTCGCGTCGAGCACGATCACTCGGGCCACTCGTCTCGCAGCCGCTCGAGATACCCCGGTTCGTACGCGATGTCGAACGCGCCGGAGGTCAGGTCGACCGCGCCGAGTCGTGCGCGATCGGCCTCACCCTGCTGCGACTCGAGCGCTGCGACCGCGGTCGCGAACAGCCGACTGACGAGCTCGGGACGCGGGACGCCCGGCCAGCGTTCGGCCGCGACGTGCAGTGCGTGCTCGATGCTCGGCGTCACCGTCACCTGGAACCGCGGAAGCGTCGTGGGCATGCTGCCGAGTGTACCACCTAGGCATCCGGTGACACACTCGGCTGAGCTGCGCAGCGCCGCAGGTAGAGCCTGCTCATGGCGACCGACATCACCCTGTACCTCGGCGATCACCCGGCTCCGGCGAGGCACACCTTCTCGGATCAGGCGACCTGGCAGGGTGTTCGATCGCAGATCGAGGCGGCGATGAAGGCCGGCCACGGGCTCATCACGGTGCCCGGGCCGAAGAGCGGCAGCACCACGTACGTGTACAACGCGACGCTGCGCGTCGTCTGGGTCGAGAAGTCGGCGTAGGCCTGCGTAGAGGGCAGGCCCGGCGAAGTCCGGCAGCGCCCCCGAGACATCCTCGGCGCTACGCTGGCGCCATGCCCGCCGATCCGCGCGATCCAGTCGGTTCCCTGCTCGAGGCCGTGGTCGACACGGCACGCGAGGTGCGCGGCGGCGAGGTCGCCGCATACATCCCCGAACTGGCGAAGGCCGATCCCGACCGGCTCGGCATCGCGCTGGTCAGCACCCGCGGCGTCGTGCACGAGGCCGGCGATGCCGGCACGGAGTTCACGATCCAGTCGGTGTCGAAGCCGTTCGCGTTCGCCCTCGC
Organism: Agromyces larvae; assembly: GCF_022811705.1. NCBI lineage: Bacteria > Bacillati > Actinomycetota > Actinomycetes > Micrococcales > Microbacteriaceae > Agromyces > Agromyces larvae. The sequence goes on from NZ_CP094528.1 coordinate 2,444,527, forward strand.
GGTCGACGCGCTCGGTCTCGACGAGGTGACCCGGCACGTCGGCCTCGAGCCGAGCGGCGAACCGTTCAACGCCATCAGTCTCGACGCGGCATCCGGTCGCCCGCTGAACCCCATGATCAACGCGGGCGCGATCGTCGTGACCTCCCTGCTCGCCGGGCCCGATGCGGATGCGGACGAGAAGTTCGCGACCGTGCGGGCGGGGCTCGAGCGCTTCGCCGGGCGCGACCTCGTCGTCGACGAGGCCGTGTTCGCCTCCGAGGCCGAGACCGGCGACCGCAACCGCGCCCTCGCATTCCTCGCACGCTCGGCGGGCACCCTGGGATCAGCGGTGGATGCCGCGACCGACGCCTACTTCCGCCAATGCTCGATCGTCGTCACCGCGCGCGACCTCGCGATGATGGCGGCGACCCTCGCGACCGGCGGCGTGAACCCGGTCACCGGCGAGCGAGTCGTGAGCGACGCCGCCGCCCGCTGGACGATCGCCGTGATGACCAGTTGCGGCATGTACGACGCATCGGGCGAGTGGCTCGTGCGCGTCGGCCTGTCTGCGAAGAGCGGCGTCGGCGGCGGCATCGTCGCCCTGGAGCCCGGTCAGTTCGGCATCGGCACCTTCAGCCCGCCGCTCGACGCGCAGGGCAACAGCGTGCGCGGCGTCGCCATGCTGCAGGCCCTGTCATCCCAGTTCGGCCTGCACCTCCTGGGGCACCGCACCGAACCGCTGTCGCCGATCGCCGCGCTCACGCCATCGGCGGATGGTTCGGAGACGGTGGCGGTGCTGCGCGGCGAGCTGCTGTTCGCAAGCGCGGAGGAGGTGCTCGCGCGCCTCGCTCCGATGGTCAGCGACGACGGATGCCTCGTGCTCGACTTCGCCGCGGTCACGCGGGTGGCGCCGGGCGCCGCGGAGCTGTTCCGGCACGTACCGGAGCGGGCCGGCCTCGGGAACGATGGGCGGCCGCGAGTGGTGGTGCGGGATCCGGAAGGGGTACTTGCGTCGGGACAGGCGCACTCGTAGAGAGCTGGAGCAACCCGACCACCACCCATGCGATGAGGAGCGCGAAGAGAATTCGGAACCGGTTGGCCGCCGTGACCACTAGCCGAAAGTACTCTAAAAATTTTAGAGTAGCTTCATGTCGACGAACGAGACCGATCGAGCGCTCGCCGCGGACATTCATGTTCGTGGAGCCGAATTGGCAGCTCTTCCCGAGGACCAATGGTTCGAACGAAAGTCCGCCCGGATCGGTGCGCGAGAACTGGCGCAGACTCTGTGCGCCTTCGCCAACGCCGAGGGCGGCACGATCGTCGTCGGGTTGCACAATGGGGTGGTCGAGGGAATGCCGGCCGACCCGAAGCACGTGAACGCGCTACGGCAGGCGTCGCTGGATTTCACCTCGCCGCCCGTTCGCGTGCGAATCGATCAGGTCGGTTGCGTCAACTCGCGCGGCGAGATGAGTGCACTGCTCGTTTTCCGCGTCCTGCCTGGTGAGACGGTGCACGAGATGTCGAACGGCGACTGCTATCTGCGGGTGGGCGATGAGAGCCGTCGACTCGGCTTCGCTCAACGACAAGAGCTCCACTACGACCGCGGGCCGTCGCAGTTCGACGGCGCACCGGTCCGGGGCGTTTCCGTCTCCGACCTGGATGCCTCGCTGCTGAAGCAGTACCGCGAGAGCGCGGGCTTCTCGGGCACCAACACCCAGCTCCTCCGCAATCGCGGTCTGGTCACCCCTGATGATGAATCGGTCACGACTGCCGGCTATCTGCTGTTCGCGCCCGATCCTACTGAGCGCCTTCCGCAGGCGGTCGTGCGCGTCATCCGATATCGCGCCCCGGATCGTGGAACAGGTGCTGGCCTCAACGTCGAGGCAGGCCACGACGTGCGTATCGAAGGACCGATCCCGCGACTCATCACAGATGCTCGCCGCGTCATCGAGGACTGGCAACCGAAGCGTACCGCCCTGGACGGAACCGGGCGGTTCAGCGAGCAGCCGGTCGTGCCGCCCGACGCGTGGCTCGAGGGCTTGGTGAACGCGGTTGTCCACCGCTCCTACAGCCTGGGCGGCGACCACATCCGTGTCGAGATCTTCCCCGACCGGATCGAGCTCACCAGCCCCGGGCGATTCCCCGGCCTCGCCGACCCCACGGCTCCACTCGAAGTGAGCCGCTACGCACGCAATCCCCGAATCGCGCGCGTCTGCACCGACCTCAGACTCACCCGCGAACTCGGCGAAGGCATTCGCCGCATGTTCGACGAGATGCGTTCACGCGGCCTCACCGATCCCGTGTACACGCAAACGGCCGGCTCGGTGAAGCTCACCCTCTCGGGCGTCTCGCGCATCTCCGATTCGATCGTCGCGCGACTCCCCCGGGGTTCGCTCTCAACCCTCAACGCACTTCGTGCTGCCCGCCAACCGCTCGGCACCGGCGAGCTGCAGGAACTGCTCGATGTGAGCCGCCCAACGCTGATTCGGCAGCTGAACGCCCTGCGCGAAGAGGGGCTCGTGAAGTGGACCGGCAAGTCCAAGCAGGACCCGAGGGCGATGTGGGTGGTGGAGGACTGACCCACTTACGAAGGCGTTGCCATTCCGGTGCCGCGAAACTGGCTTGCGTCACCAGCGATGACGGACGTCTCGCAGCGGGACTCGGCCCCAGACTGGGGGCGTTGCACCCGCCAACCCCGACGCAGATGCCGAGAGACTTCGAGTATCCACTGACCCCCACGCTGCGGACGGCACTCGTGATGAACGGACCAGAACCGGCGACGCCGTACTTCTCTCACGTGCCGCAGCCGAGCGCGCCCACGCCCATCCCGTCGACGAGCCCCTGAAGGTTCGGCCGTCCGGCCGAATCCCGACACCACCGGCGCTCATCGCGCTGTACAGTCTGTGCGCGGTGCCGGGCGTCGTCGTGGCGATCATCCAGGCGATCCACCAGAACGCGTACTACCGGGGTGGGGGCGGTAGTGAGTCGACAACGCGCGGCCGTGTGAGCGGTTCCCGTCCGCATATGCGGCGATCGCGCGATTATCTCGGGACTCAGAACGGAGCCCGGCGAATCCTCACAAACCGTGCAGCTTGCGCCAGAGCCGTGAGCGATCAAGCGGGTCGAAGCCTGCGTCGCTCTCGATGAGTCGACGGAGCAGCGGATAGAGCTCGGGGCGCACTCGACCGAGTTCCGACGCATAGGGCGACGTCGACGCCTGGTCGACGATAGACCGCGCCCAGAACCCCCAGGTGTTGTCGGTCACGCGGCCGAGCCTACGGAGGTCGATTTCGTCCTCGCAGAGCTGAAGGTAGGCGGTAATCAGGGGGCGATCCGTGCGCCGTCCTCGTCCCTCCGTCACGAATCCTGGACTCCGCCGGTCCATCAGTTCCCAGTATCGCTGTACGTAGATCAGCTCGAAGTCGCGGTGCATTTGCCTGCTGTGGAACAGGAGCTGCCAGGCCGCGAACACGATCGCCAGAGCAGTGAGAGCCTGGACTACTACCGAGAAGACCTCCACTGCGCACCCTCCGCTCAGTAGGCCCTCGCCCATGTACGTATTTCGAGCGTACTGGGGCAGGTCGTGCCGGAGGAGGACGTCTCCTACCGACGGACAACGTCAACTATGTCGAGCCGGCACGCCCCCTTTCGATCGCGAGCACTCGTTCGATCTCATCGACGACCACCGCGGGATCGTCGTGTCCCATCGGCGGACAACGATCCAACCCGCCTCGACGAGCTGTCGATCCGTATCGGCGTCCCGCGTTCGGCGCAGGCTAGCCAGCGCGGTGCGGGAGAGTCAGAGCGGAGTCGGTCGGCTGATGCCACTGTCGAAGGCAGTGCTCGACGCCAGCGTGGTGGAACCCCGAGCGAACGGGCCCAGCTCGAGACATCCACGCGGCTGAGCCGTGAGGGGCGCGAGCGAGCCCGAGCTCACCGACTCGAACCGCTCGCTCATCGCGATCAGTCCCCCAGATCGCGGCGCGTCCAGCGGCACTTGCGGCCGAGCCGCCGGCTCACCGCCCAGGGGCGCGCCGCGAGTCACCGTTACCGCGGTGCTTGTGCGGCTTGCAGAGCTGGCGGCCCTTGTGACGACGGTGCGGCGAATGCGCCATCGTGACTCCTTCCCGGATCCGACTCCCGCCCGGGCAGGCGGGATAGGAGGGGTGGGAGCGTCAGCGGCATAGCGCCATCTTGACACCCGATCGAGGTCTCGGTGGCCCCTGACCCCCGGAATGGGGCGAACTCCGCGCGCATCCGCGGAATCACGCGGATCGCGATGCATCCGTGAGCGTGCTCGACGGTCTCGAACACCCTTGAGCACCTTGCGATGTCAGCCCGTGCCCGTACCGTCGATTCGCTGCCCACCGTGGCGGCTACACAGCAACCGCACCCGAGAGGAACCGACCATGTCCGACCCCAACACCCCGCAGTACCAACCCGGCGACGTCGTGAACGGGCACCGCCTCACCCAGCAGTCCGACGGCTCGCTGGCATGGGTTCCCGTCGACACGGAGGCTGCCGCGCCCTCAGCGCCTGCGGCGCCGACGGAGCCTGGGGCGCCTGCCCACGTCGAAGGCACCCCGACTCCCACAACCGCCCAGCCGAAGTCGCGCACGTGGCTCTGGATCACGCTCGGCGCGATCGGCGCCGTCGTGCTGCTGATCGTGCTCGTGGTCTCGATCGGCATCGCGAACCTGCCCCGTTCGGCCGAGGCGGCGAAGCCCGACCAGAGTGCCGGGCAGCGCGCACACGACGAAGACGAGCAGCCAGAGGCATCCGAACCCGCCGAACCTGCCGCGCCGAAGGTGCAGGATCTATCAGTCGCCGGCACCGCCTTCGGCGTCGACACCGACCTGGGCTGGGGCTGGTACGCCGTGACCATCGACAACCCCAACGTCGACTACATCTTCACGAGCGGATTCACCGTCGAGGCGTACGACGAGGCCGGCGTGCTGCTCGACTCAGACACCACATACACGACGATCCTGTCGGGCCAGACCGTGCTCACCGGCAATTTCATGCAGCTCGGCAACGGATCGATCGCTCGCATCGAAGCACGCGGCCCTGCCGCCTCGGGTGCCACGTACTCGGCCGCCGCGAGCACGGGGACCTTCACGGTCGGCAACCTGGCGGTGTCGCTCGAGTACGAACCGTACTCGAAGGTCACCGGGCAGATCACGAGCACGTTCGCCGAAGACCAGGACTTTGTGCAGATCGATCTCGTCGCACGTGACGGCGCCGGCACGATCGTGGGCGTGAACTCGACCTATCTGGACCGACTGCCTGCTGGTGGCACAGCCCAGTTCGAGCAGGGATTCTGGAAGATCCCGGCCGGAGCGACCGTGGAGGCGTTCCCGCACCTCTGACCCGAGGGGTGGGCCGTCGGGCCGGCGGCTATGGATGTCGCCTGCCGCGGATTCGGCCCCGGCGCCCGAGTGAATGCACGAACCCGTCGGCTTGCCGGATCTCGACGTGTGCGTGTGGCATTCCTGCCACACAAGTAGCAGGAATGCCACACGGCCCGTCTGCGCGTCACCCCTCGAACGGGTCGGGCTCACGCCATCCGCTGCGGTGGCCCTCGGAATCGGAGACTGAGCCTGCCCGGGTTCCCGGCTCCGATCGGATGCCTCGGCGGGGCCGCCCACGCTACCGGCTCACCGCCCCGCCCTCCCCCGCCCCGCCGCAACCAACCGTTCCAACTCCGCCACCCGCGCGAACACGTCGCGGCGCTGCACCTCCGTCCACACCGGCACAGGTTCGGTGAACGTCCGATCCCCCGGCGCCCAGACGGTGACGTTGATGTGGCCGCTCACGGTACGCCTGCGCCACAGCAGGAACAGCAGGTTCAGCGGGAAGGTCCAGATGAACAGGATGAGCATCGCGATCGCCCACCCGTTCATCCGCGACGTCGTGTCGCCGAGCATCGCGACGGTTCGGCGGGTGCCCGTCTCCTCCTCCCCAGGCGCCTCCGCCGAAGGACGACTCACAGGTCTGCGCCGACACCGGGACTGCGCCCGAGCACCGGACTACTCTCAGCGAATGCTCATCGACTCAGGCACCGATCTTCTCCAACTCGCCCTTCCTCACCTCGAGTTCACGAGGGAGCGCCGCACACTCATCGCGATCGCGATGGACGACGACCTCGCCCTGTGGAACCTTCGTCTGGTCACGAACGAGTACGACGGGAGTCTCGAGCGGTGGATCCCACAGATACTCGATGCGGTCGACGAAGACTTCGTGCGGTACTTCGCGACGGTCGAGAGCCTCCCCGATGACCGCGCGCGTCAACACGAGCTGATTCTGGGCCCTACCGGGGATGCGGTTTCACATGAACTCGCCGAGGCGGCTGCACAGCGGGATATGCAGCACATCAGCCATCTCTTCGTGGGACCCGAGATGTGGTGTTCGACCGGGCCGATGTACCGGTTCGCGACCTATCCGTTAGCCGATCTGCCGCGGCTTCAGGTCGTCCGGCCCGAGCGGTTCGCTGAGCCTCGCTCCAGCCAACGAAAGGTTTCTCTCGGGCGACTGCCGCTGCATCTTCCGCTCGACGATTCCCTGAGTCAGAATTCGACCGTAGCCTGACTAACCTTGGTCAACTAGACTGGCGAATGTGGATGAGGAGACGGTGAACATCTACGAGGCGAAGACGGGCTTCTCCCGGCTCGTGCGACGCGTCGAGCAGGGCGAACGCGTGACCATCAGTCGCGACGGCCGCCCGGTCGCCCGACTCGTTCCGATCGAGCCCTCACGCGAGGCGCGTCGTCCGGGTGCCTGGCGCGATCGTGTGACCATCGCCGCGGACTTCGACGACTTCGGCCCGGCTGATGGACGCGACTGGTACGGCGACGACGCATGAAGGCGTTGCTCGACACGCACGTGCTGCTCTGGTGGTTGAGCGATGATCGGCGCCTGACCCCCGACCATCGAGCGATCATCGCCGACGCTTCGAACGACCTACTCGTCTCGGCCGTCGTGGTCGCCGAGATCTCGATCAAGGCGTCGCTGGGCAAGCTCGACGTGCCCGACGACCTCGAGAACGTGATTCGGTCGGGCGGGTTCGACCATCTCGACTTCTCGACCGCGCACGCGGCCGCGCTCCGTGATCTTCCCTGGCATCATCGCGATCCGTTCGATCGCATGCTCGTCGCGCAGGCCCATGTCGAGGGCATCCCACTCCTGACGACTGACGCGCGCATCCGCGATTACCGCATCGCGGTGCGGTGACACTGACTCCTCAACTGATCGTCGACCCCGTCTGCCCCGTCGCCCGCCCCGCCTCGACCAACCGCTGCAGCTGCGCGATGCGCGCGAACACGTCGCGGCGCTGCACATCCGTCCAGACCGGCACGGGCTCGGTGAAGGTGCGATCGCCGGGCGCCCACACGGTGACGTTGATGTGACCGCTCACGGTACGCCGACGCCACAGCAAGAAGAACAGGTTCAGCGGGAACGTCCAGATGAACAGGATGAGCATCGCGATCGCCCACCCGTTCATTCGCGACATCGTCTCGGACTCGTCGTGTGTCGCGAGGGCCACCTCGCCGAGCGACCACGTGCCGTCGGGCGTGACGATGCGCTCGCGCGTCGCGTGGATGTTGCCGATCGACACGAGGCAGGGCACGGGCGCGGCTGAGTCACCGGAAGGCTGCAGGGTCACGACACGACGGTAGCGAACGGGTCGGGTGCGCAGCATCCGCAAAGCATGGCCGGATGCCTCTGAGCCGGGCGTCGTCCTCCTCCTCGACGGTGCCGTTCCGCTCCTGTCAAGTCCCTGGCGGCGAGGCATCCGCGGGCGCAGCATGCTCCTACGACGAGAACGAGAGGAGCACGCGATGTCCGATCTCAGCCCCGGGCCGTTCACGCCCGAACCCGACCCGACCGACCTCGACGGGCCCGGCAGCGGCGCCCGCTTCGGCGACGCGACCGCTCTGCCGAACGACGACACCACCGCAGCCGGAGCTGAGTCGGGAACGCAGACCAGCGATGCATCCGTGCCCGACGACGCCGGAGGCACCGCGCTGGAAGGAGCCGACCCGACCCCGCACGTCGAGGCCGACATCCTGCCCGATGATCCCGAGGCGCAGAACCCGCAGCGCGCCTGAGCGCGCCCGAACCGCACCCGAGTCCGAGAACGAGAACAGAACCGACCGAAAGGAACCGCACATGTCAGACCCCGCCGACTTCACCCAGGAGAAGCACGACAGCGAGCACACCCGTCGCGGCGACGCCGCCGACGAGGCGCGCGAGGACGTCAACGACGCCTTCGACACGCAGGAGCCGGGCGTCGAGCCCGAGCCCTTGACCGAGTCCACCGACGGCGGACTCGACGGCGGCGACCCCGGCGTCGAGGAGTAGCCGCTCGGCTCATCCGGGTCGCGCGCGGCGCACGACGCAGCGCGACCAACGTCAACCCACGAGCGAAGGAGCATCCGATGACCGACCACGCGACCGACGGCCACGACCACGAAGACAACGCCAAGGCCAGCCGCGCCGACCTCCCGGTGACACAGGTCGACGACGATGAGGTCGCCTCGCACGACCCGGGCGGGGACGCGCCCGATGGTCAGGGTGTCGGCATCGCGGGCGGAACCACGCCGCACGCCGACGCACCGGCCGAAGGCACCGACGAAGAGCGGCGCGTCTGAGCGCGTGAGATTCCGCCCTCGCGATGAGGGCGGTCAGACGTCGAGCCTGACGTCGGCGGCACTTCTCACACCGCCGACGTCAACGCCGACACCGCGCAGAGCCCGCCCGCGACGACGAAGATCGCCCACGACGGGTGCCGCCCGCGCGTGTACACGATCGGCAGCAGCGCGCACGCGATGAGCGTCCACCCGATGCCCGCGACGACCGTCTGCAGCGAGGCATCCACCCCGATCAGGACGAGCGCGAGGGCGATCGCGATCGCGAGCACGGATGTCACGTGCCACGCGAACCGGATCGTTCCCGCCGCGACGGAGCGACCGCCCGCGATCGGCGGCAACCGTTCCTGCGCGAGCAGGAACCCGATGACATGCCGCTCGCCGAGGATCGAGTGCGCGATCCCGAGAACTGCCATGAGAATGCCCGCGGCGATCAGCATTCGCCGATCCTCTCAGCCCAGCAACCCGCGTCGGGCGAGGCTCGCGAACAGGTCGGCGATGCCGAACTCCCACGGCTCGACGGTTTCGCTGAGGTCGACGCGGTTGGCGAGGCATCCGAGCCGCGGTTCCGAGATGCGCACGACGTCGCCGAGGCGGTGCGTGAACCCCGCGCCCGGCTCGCCGCGGTCGACGATCGGCGCGAACAGCGTGCCGAGGTAGAGCACGAACCCGTCGGGATACCGGTGGTGGGCGCCGATCGCCTGCGCGACGAGGTCGGCGGGGTCGCGGCTGATCTCGGCGAGCGGACTCGTCGCCGACAACGCGAACCCGTCGTCGCCGGCGACCTCGAGCGTGACGACCGCGCGCCGCGCGTCGTCGAGCGTGTACGCGTCGTCGAACAGCCGCAGCAACGGGCCGACCGCCGCCGAGCCGTTGTTGTCCTTCGCCTTGCCGAGCAGCAGCGCCGACCGGCCCTCGATGTCGCGCAGGTTCACGTCGTTGCCGAGCGTCGCGCCCACGATGCCGCCGCGCGAGTTCACGGCGAGCACGAGCTCGGGCTCGGGGTTGTTCCAGTCCGACCCCGAGTACACGCCCACGTCGACGCCCGTGCCGACCGTCGACAGCACGGGGGCTTTCGTGAAGATCTCGGCGTCGGGCCCGATGCCCACCTCGAGGTACTGGCTCCAGAGGTCGCGGTCGACGAGCAGTTCCTTCAGCCGCATCGCCTCGGGCGAGCCGGGCACGAGGTCGGCGAGGGTGCCGCCGATCGCGGCCAGCACCTCGGCGCGGATGCCCGCGGCCTGGTCCTGATCGCCTCGCGCGCGCTCCTCGATCATGCGCTCGAGCATCGACACCGGGAACGTGACGCCCGCGGCCTTCACCACGTGCAGATCGATCGGGGAGAGCAGCCACGGATGCCCCGGATCACGCGTCCCCGGAGCCGTGTTCGCGAGCACGTCGTCGAGGGTCGCGACGGTCGGGCCGTCTGCTGCGGCGAGGGCCGCGGCCGGGTCGTCGGCCTCAGTGAGCTCGCGCACCGTCGGGAACGTCGCCGTCACATCGACGAGGTCGCCGCCGCGCACCGCGACGACGCTCGGGCCGCGCACGGCCGGATCCCACACCCGCCCCACGAGCAGGGCTGCCGCGGCATCGTCGGGAAGGGTCGCCTCGGTCGTCGTGTACGGATGCTCCATCGCACGCTCCTCTCCGCGGCGAGCCTACCCACCGGTGGCGGAGCAGCGACCCGACGGCCCGCTTCGGCAGAGCAGGGCGGGGGCGGGGCGGCCGCGGCATCCGGCTCGTGACGCGACCGCACCCGCTCATGCCGGACGCGTCCGGCGTTCGTACGCGGCGTGGCGGGCGTCGAGCCGCGCGATGCGCTCGCGCAGCGCGACGAGCAGCGCGCCGGCCCGCGAGCGATCGCCGACGGTGAGCGCGCCGGCCGCAGCCAGTCGCTTCGCACGGCCCGCGAGCGCGTCGGCGCGGTCGACGGTGTCGCGCCGCCACTCCCGATACGGGCCGTCGGGGCGGCACGCGAGGCGGTCGAAACGGTCGTCGATGATCGCCACGCGCAGTTCGAGCGCCTGCACGTCGGCGTGCAGCCGGCGCCGCTCGGCGGCGAGCACCGGATCGAGCGGCGGATGCGCCGCACCGACGGCGGCGCGCACCGCCACGTGGCTGCGGGCGGGAATGGTGCTGGGGTCGGATCTCATGTCGACTCCTGGGGGACTCCGGGATGTCCCGAAGATCACGACCGTACGCACCCCCTCCGACATCGCGGCCCGCGGGCGATTCGCCGGCCGCCGTGACGGTGGTCGCCGGTACGCTCGGCTCACCCTGACCGGCCGGAAGGACCCGACGTGACGATGACCGCCACCACGCATCGGCCGACTCCCCCGGTCGCCGTCGGCACCGGAGCCGTCGACGACCTCGTCGCCCGAATCCTCGACGCCCGCCGCACCCGCCCGCTCGTGGTGGTGTCGACGCGGTTCGGCGATGCGTCCAGGGTCGGTCCCACCGTGGTCGACCTGGATCGACTGGTCGAGCAGGCGGGCGATCTCGTCGAGGTCGTCGTCATCGAGACCGGCGAACCGACCTGGCGGCTGAAAGAGCTGCTCCCGCACGGGTTCCAGGTGTACGACGGCGCCGCGCGATCGTTCCCGGTCGGCACGACGGTCGACAGCGATCCGCGCGCCTCGCCGTTGCGCCTCGCCTGGCTCGGGGTCGAGCGCGCCACCGATCTCGTGATCTCCGACGCGCTCGCGCATGCGCACGCGGCCGGGCTGTTCGCCGCGGCACCGCGCCGGTCCCGGCCGGCGGCCGGCACGGTGAAGGGCTTCACCGCCGGCGGCACGCGCGCGCTGATCGAGCTCGACGACGGTTCGGGGTTCGCAACGCTCTCGCAGGAGCTGCTGTTCGCGCCGACGCCGCTCGAGTGGACCCTCGACCGGGGCGGCCGGGTTCGCGGTCGACTCGACCTCGACCAGCGCCGGCTCATCGTCGACGAGCACGTGCCCGCGCTCGACGAACTCGCCCGCGTGTTCCCGCACGCGTCGGTGACCCTCGCGCTCGTCGAGCAGGTCGGGCACGAGCATGCCCGGCTGGCGCTGCATCCGCGGGTCGCCATCCGGGTGCATCTGACGGATGTCTCGCCCAATCCGCTCGACCGTCTCGATCTCCTGCTCGTCGAAGGAGAGGTGGTGCCGGTGCGCGTCGTCCACCTGTCCGACGGGCGCCTGCACCTGCGGCTCAGCGACGTCGACGACGACGAGCCGGTGCTGCCTGCCGTCTCGCTCATCGACGGCGGGCCGCCGTGGCTGCGCGAAGGTCGATCGCTGGTCGCCGATGCGGCGCAGCCGGTCGACCTCGACGGCCCGGATGCGGCGGGCCTGCCGGTAGTGACGGCCGAGCCGGTCGGCGCGGTCGAGACGGTCAGCCCGACCGAGCCGGTCAGCCCGACCGAGAAGCTCGGCCCGACCGAGAAGCTCGGCCCGCCCGAGCGGGTCGGCCCGCCCGAGCCGATCGCCACGTTCACGCGACCGAAGCCCGGGCCGGGACTGCGGGCGGTGCTTCCCGCGACGGGGCCGGCTGCCGCCGAGCGGCCGGGAGCATCCGGTTCGCCCGTCGCATCCGGTTCGCCCGTATCATCCGGTTCGCCCGTCGCATCCCGCCCGACCGACGCAGCACCCGTGCCCGACCCGCCCGCCGCACCGACGTCGCGCTCCGCGCTGCAGACCACGCAGGCCGAACTCGCGACCGCCCGCGCTCGCGTGGCCGAACTCGAGCGGCGCATCCACGAGCTCGGCGTCTCCGACTCGGCGATCGCCCGCCTGCACCAGCAGGTCAGGGTGGCCGAGCAGCGGGCGCGCGATGCACTCGCCGAGCAGGGGCGCCTGCAGCGCGAGATCGCCGGGCTGCGCGCGGGCCACGCCGAATCGGCGCGGCGCCTCCGCACGGCGGCGAGGGTGCCCAGGTCGGCCGTCGGCAGGTCGCCGCGCGATCGACGCGACGACTGGCCCGACGCGGAGTCCTGGGTGCGCCACGAGATCGCATGCGCGTGGGCGGCCCGGGTCGCGGCGTTCGAGAAGCGCGAGTATCCGCTGCCCGGGTACCTCGTCGGTGCCGGATTCGCCGACACCCTGTCGGCGCTCGACGAGGGGCAGTTCGACAAGGCGATGAAGGCCGCGGTCGACGTGCTCACCGGCCGGGCGCCGAAGCTGGCCGGTCGCGACCTGCACCGGCTGCGCGCCGGCGAACCCGGCGCGGGCGATCGGCAGCGCGACGACGGTGCAGTCGCGATGCGGTGCGCGATCGAACAGCACACCCCTTCGGCCCGGCGCCTGCACTACTGGATGGCACCGGGCGGCACGATCGAGCTCATCGACGTGCGCGTGCACGACGACCTCGACCTGTGACCGCCCGGCCGCGTGCTCGCGACGCGGTCGCCGGCGACGTGGCATCCGGGTCGCCTTCGAGCCGCCGCCCGACGCGAGAGAATCGACCGGTGCGCATCACACCTCGGCGGCTCGCGATCGGCATGAGCCTGTGGATCCCCAACCTGTTCAGCGGCATCCGGGTGACGCGGTTCGCCGACGACTGGACGAGCGCGACGGTCGAGTTGCACGTGAACGTCTTCACCCGCAACTACGTGAAGACCGCGTTCGGCGGGTCGATGTCGGCGATGACCGACCCGTACTACTTCATGCTCGTCATGCACCAGCTCGGCCGCGACTACATCGTGTGGGACACCCGCGGCGAGATCGAGTTCGTCAAGCCGGGGCGCGGGGTGCTGACGGCGCACTTCGAGGTTCCGCGGGAGAAGGCCGACGAACTCCGCGAACGCGCCCGCGGCGGCGCCAAGGTGCTCGAGTGGTTCGAGACCGAGATCACGGATGCCTCGGGCGACGTCGTCGCACGCGTGCGCCGCGAGGTGTACGTGCGCGAGAAGCGACGGTAGTCGCGCACCGTCCCGTTCGTACCCCGGGGCGTGGAACAGGCCCGACGGCCGCGGGGGAACGGCGGCCGCCGGACGTCTGAGAGTGACCCCGGGCGCCGGGCGGAAGGGGATGCCGAAAGGAAGTGCCACGGCGCCGCATCCGGCGGTGGATGCATCGGGGTCGGAATCGGCGGGGATCGCCATCGCAGGGTGGGGGTGTCGATCGCCGCCTACGGCCAACCTATCGACGGCGGGTGGGTGCGGACTGGGCGGATGCTGCATGAACCCTCGACGGCGTCTGGACGAATGCCGAGACCGCTGCGGTGTTCATCCGCGGTGTTCATCCGCGGTGTTCATCCGCGGTGTTCATCCGCGGTGTTCGACGACCGTGTCGAGATCCTCGCCGAACACGAAGGTCGCAGCGACGCCGCCGCCGCGCAGCACGTCGGGCAGCCAATGCTGCGCGTCATCCCACATCAGCCCGAAGGGCACGTCGTCGAGGGCGATCCAGCGCGGAATGAGCTCACGCGACTCGCGCACCTCGCCCGCGAATCGGCGGCAGCGGAACACCAGCGACTGCTGACTCCACTCCGGCTTCGTCGGGAAGAGGTAGTCGAGCGTGCCCGCGTGCTCGAGGTCGTGCTCGTCGATGATCAGGCCGACCTCTTCGCGGACCTCGCGCACCGCGGCCTGGCGAGCCGTCTCGCCGGGCTCGATCTTGCCGCCTGGGCCGACGTGCTTGCCGACGCCGAGGCCGACCCGCTTCACGCCGAGCAGCACCTCGGTCGAGCCGCCGGTCTCGCGGAGCAGATACACCACGCACACCTGGGGCAAGGCCATGCCGCCATGGTAGGCGACGTCCCACCGGCAGGGGTCGACCAGCTGGGTCAGGAGCGCACGGCGTGCGGCGGGGTCGCGACGTCGCCGACGATCGCCTCGGCGGGGTCGGCGCCGAGTTCGACGATGCGGTTCGCCGCGTCGACGTGCACGATCGCGGGGGCGAACTCCGCGGCATCCACCGACTCGACCGACGCCCACGAGATCAGGATGACCAGATCGCCCACCGCGACCAGCCGCGCCGCCGCCCCGTTCACGCCGATGACGCCCGAGCCGCGCTCGCCCGCGATCGTGTACGTGTCGAACCGCGCGCCGTTCGCGATGTTCACGACCGACACCAACTCGCCGGGCAGGAGGTCGGCGGCGTCGAGCAGATCCTGGTCGACGGTGATCGACCCGACGTAGTGCAGATCGGCGTGCGTCACAGTCGCCCGGTGGATCTTCGACTTCAGCATGGTGCGGCGGAACGCGGGCATCGTTCCATTCTGCCCGAGCCCGAACCGTGCGAGGATCGGCGCATGACCGGGGCATCCGCGATCGAACCGGCCGGGCCGCTGCCCGCCGGGATCACCCTGCGCCGCCCGACCGAGTACGACCACGCCGCGGTCGTGCGCGTCATCCCCGACTGGTGGGGGCTGCCCGCCGCGAGCCACCTGCCGATGATGCTGCCGCGGCTGTTCTTCCAGCATTTCTCTGACACGAGCTTCATCGCGACGGATGCCGCGGGGCTGGCGGGGTTCTTGATCGGATTCCGCTCGACCGCGCAGCCGGGGGTCGCGTACATCCACTTCGTCGGCGTGCGACCCGACCTGCGCGAGGCGGGGCTGGCGCGCACCCTGTACGAGACGTTCTTCGCCGAGGCCCGAGCCGACGGATGCCACCGCGTCGACGCGATCACTGGACCGGGAAACCGGCGGTCGCAGGCGTTCCACGCCGCGATGGGATTCACCGCGACCGGCGACATGGAGGTCGACGGCGTGCTGGCCTGGCGCGACTACGACGGACCGGGCGAGCACCGCGTCACCTTCACCCGCGCCATCTGACGCCCTCCCCCAGGTCGGGCGTTCTCTGCGGGCTCTGCCAGTTCCCGTTTCCGCAAGGCCGCGCCGCCACCATCCGCAGGTTGAGGAGCGCCCGACGGAGTCGGACGCGTCTCGAAACCTGGTGAGGTGCGCCGCGCTCGCCGCCGAGAACATCG
Organism: Agromyces larvae; assembly: GCF_022811705.1. Classification (NCBI taxonomy): domain Bacteria; kingdom Bacillati; phylum Actinomycetota; class Actinomycetes; order Micrococcales; family Microbacteriaceae; genus Agromyces; species Agromyces larvae. The sequence continues at coordinate 2,460,065 of NZ_CP094528.1, forward strand.
CCGCGTACGTGCGGACCCTGGGTGACGCGGTCGGGAAGGCGTGGGAAGAGATCGGGTGGCTGCTCGGGCAGATGGCCGCCGAGATCGTCCTCGAAGTCGGTGTCGGCGTCCTCCTCAGTGTGGTGACCGCGGGGGTGGGGGCTGCCGCGACCGCGGCGAAGATCGCGTTCACCGTCGCCCGCTGGGCGATCCGGATCGCAGAGGTCTGCCACCGCCTCACCACCCTGATCCGCGGCGCCCTCACCGCCGCCCGCCTCACCGGACGCACCGCCGCCCACCTCGTCAAAGACAGCATCGCCGCCGGAGTCGCCGGCGTGGCATCCCAGATCGGGTACAACGAACTCCGTACCGCGATCGACCCGACCTACGAGAGACAGCCCCTCAGCGACATCGCAGCCGGCGCACTCATCGCCGGGGTTGTCGGCGGGGCGGGCGGGGTCGCGAAGAACGTCCCCGCCGCCAAGCACCTGGATGGCACGGAGAACGCGGCTGGCGCGAAGAAGGCCGGCACGGATTCTGCTGACAAAGCGCCCGCTCCCCGTCATCCCCTCGATGTCGGCTTCGGCAAACGCGAGTCGAGCGTGATCACGTTCGGCGGTGTCGACTACCCGAAGACGTCCGCGTCGAACGGGAAGACAACGAACGTCTACGACACGTCGAGCATCGCTGACGCCGACCTCGAACGTCACGTGTGGGCGCACGCCAGGACCCTCGCCGGCGAAGCGCGATTTGAGCAGATGGCGGCGGTCGTATGGACTGCGGTCATGCCGGACGGGACTCACGTCACCGCACGGCAAGTGTCGACGGCGCACATCGTCGGCTCGACCGACCGGGCAAGATGGACGATCGAGCTTTGGAGCGGGACCCTTGACAGGGGCGGGAAACGGGAGCTGAAGTTCAAATGACCAATAACTCGGGTAGGTTTCAGCATCCGACTGCTTTCCAGCTGCAATACATCGCTGAGTACTCCGAGATGGATGACTTGAACGGTCTCTGGCGATGGTTTGCGTCGCGGGAGCCGAATCCGGCCGTCCCTCAGGCCACGGACGACTTCGCCACGCTGCCGTTCGCCGTCCGCCGGGAGGCGTTCTTCTGGACGCTCGAGCAGCTCATCGATCATCGATACATCCGTCTCGAGTACTGGGAGTGGTGGCCGCATGGCTCGGGCCCGGTCGATGGAGGACCGAGCGCGCAGGTCGACGTGCTGCGTCGCGAGTTTCCAACTGACGACATCGGCCTCGACGACGGGATCTGGTTCTTCACACCGCCGTGCCCGGTCGGGTCGAACTGGTACTGGCCCGACAAGGCGGAGCCGCTCCGGTTCATCGCCGAACCGCTCCCCGAAGACTGAGCCGATGGCCATGACCCTTCCCAGCCCTGACGACATGGTCGATGCTCCGACCTGGGAGAATTACATCGTCGCGCAGTGCGTCCAGGCCGCGCTTGGCCTCATTCCGATCAACACACTCGCTGTCGCGGGTAACTACCGACGGAACGGCTGTCACACTTCACTTCCAGGTTTCAGAGTTGACCGACGGCGATGATGAGGACGTCTCGGACATCGAAAGCAATCTGCTGGGTGGTGTCGCACGCCGAAGTACGGTGACCGCCTCGAGGTGGTTCTCTCCGGCCGTGCGCTCACCGACAGCTGCTCCGCAGATCGCATCGGAGGCGGCGATTCCCGCGAGCACGGCGAGCGACCCGATCAGGTTCGCCTTCGATTCGATTCCGGCGTCGTCGGCAAGCGTCTCGATGAGTTCTGCTGCGGCGACGAATGCGCGCGCGTGAGTGGCTCTCGTCGTGACATCCGTTCGAGTTATCCGCTGAGCTCTCGCGCTCATGACGCGGAGCCGACGGCAAGCCAGGCTCGCGCGCGACAACCCATTTCGCCATCGAACCTGACGGTTCGTACCCGATACCGAAAGGATGGAACCCATGAGACTGGATCTCGAAGAGAGCTCGATCACGCGAGTTTCGTTCGATTTCGCCGTGACGCTCCTCCTCTCCAACGGTGCCGAGATGCGAATCGAAACAGAGGGTGTATTCACCCCACCGATCGGCGACGAAGTCGGATTCGACCCGGAGGACGCCCGGCCGGTGGCTGGGGTTCTGCTTGGACTCCTCAGGGAGGATGTGTCGCTCGCCGAGGCAGGGGACCATGGAGCCCTCCGCATCCGAACCAAGACGGGCATGGAGGTCAACGTCGTCTCAAGCCCCGACTATGAGGCTTGGGGGATCGTTTGGCCTGATGGGCGTCGAGTGATCTGTATGCCCGGAGGCGAACTCGCCATCTGGGACCTCCCCGAGCAGCATGAGCGCTCGGACTCCCGCTGACCCTGCGTTAGGCTCGCACGCAGTGACACGGGGTGCCGCGACCGCGCGGCTGAGATCACACCCGTCGAACCTGATCTAGCTCGTACTAGCGAAGGGATGTCGCGATGCAGACGCGCGCACTCACCGACCCTGCCCACCTGACCGCCGCGAGCGTCGACCTGCTCGACGCCGTGCGCGCCACGACTCCGTTGGTGCACAGCATCACGAACGCGGTGGTGACGAACTTCACCGCGAACGTGCTGCTCGCGCTCGGCGCGGCCCCGGCGATGGTCGACATCACCGAGGAGTCGGGTCTGTTCGCCGGCGTGGCGGGCGGCCTGCTCGTCAACCTCGGCACGCCGACGCCCGAGCAGCGGGCCGCCGCGCGCGAGGCGGTCGTGGGCGCGAACGCGGCGGGCACGCCGTGGGTGCTCGATCCGGTCGCGATCGGCGTGCTGCCGGTGCGCACCGCGCTCGCGCACGAGTTGGTCGCTGCGCGCCCGACGGCGATCCGCGGCAATGCGTCGGAGGTGCTCGCGCTCGCCGGTGCCGGCGCCGGCGGGCGCGGCGTCGATGCGGCCGACACGACGGATGCCGCAGCCGATGCCGCAACGCACCTCGCGACGGAGTTCGGCTCGGTCGTCGCGGTCTCGGGCCCCGTCGACCTCATCACCGACGGCGTGCGCACCGCTCGCCTCGCGAACGGCGACGCGCTGCTCACCCGGGTGACGGGCGGGGGTTGCGCGCTGGGCGCGGTGACGGCGGCGTTCCTCGCCGCGGCGCGCGGCACCGGGCATGACGCGTTCACCGCGACGGCGGCCGCGACCCTCGTGTACACCGTCGCGGCCGAGCTCGCCGCGGTCGACGAGACGGGCGCACCGGTCGGGCCGGGCACGTTCGCGGTGCGGTTCCTGGATGCGCTCGCCGCCGTCGACGGCGCGCGGGTGCTCGAGCGCGCGCGGGTCGCCACGGCTTCGAGCGGGTCGGATGCCACAGGCCAGACGGATGCCACGCCGCAGGCGGATGCCACGCCGCAGGCGGATGCCACAGGCCAGACGGATGCCACGCGGCAGGCCCCTGCGACCGGCGGAGCCGAACCCTCCGGCGAATCCGGTGACGCGGCGTCGGCGGCGGTGCCGGCGTGAGCTCGCGGCATCCGTTCGACCTGTCCCTCACCCTCGTCACCGACGCCGCCCTGTGCGGCGAGCGCGGCGTCGCCGCGGTCGTGGCCGAGGCGGTCGCCGGCGGTGCGACCATCGTGCAACTGCGCGACAAGCTCGCGTCGACCGAACAGCTCCTCGAGCAGGTCGCCGAACTCGCGGGGGTGATCGACGGGCGCGCGGCGCTCGTCGTGAACGACCGGCTCGACGTGGTGGTCGCGGCGCGCGAGCGCGGCATCCGGGTCGACGGGGTGCACCTCGGGCAGAGCGACGCGGCGGTGCTCGCCGCACGCGACGCGCTCGGGCCCGACGCGATCGTCGGTCTCACGGCGAACACGCGGGCGCACCTCGATGCGGTCGCGCGGCTCCCCCGCGGCACGGTCGACTACCTCGGGGTCGGCGTCATCCGCCCGACCTCGACGAAGCCCGACCACCCGCCGGCGCTCGGCGTCGACGGCTTCGCCGTGCTCGCCGCGGCGACCGACGTGCCGTGCGTCGCGATCGGCGGGGTCGGCGCGGCGGATGTGCCGGAGTTGCGCCGTGCGGGCGCGGCCGGCGTCGCGGTGGTGTCGGCGATCTGCGCCGCACCCGATCCCCGTGCGGCGGCCGCGGAGTTCGCCGCGAGGTGGGCGGCGAGCGCGGGAATCGAGGCGGACGGAGGCAGTCCGACCGCGTCGGGCGCTCCTCGACCGGCGGGCGGTGTCCCGCGGGTGCTCAGCATCGCGGGCAGCGACCCGTCGGGCGGGGCGGGCATCCAGGCCGACCTGAAGTCGATCGCCGCGGTCGGCGGGTACGGCATGGCGGCGATCACGGCGCTCACCGCGCAGAACACGCGCGGGGTCCGGGGCGTGCACGTGCCGCCGGCGACGTTCCTGGCCGACCAGCTCGACACGATCGCCGACGACATCGAGGTCGATGCGGTGAAGATCGGCATGCTCGCGAATGCCGAGGTGATCGACACGGTCGCCGCGTGGCTGCGTCGCATCCGCCCGCCGGTCGTCGTGCTCGACCCCGTGATGGTCGCGACCAGCGGCGACCGGCTGCTCGACCCGGACGCCGAGCGCGCGTTGCGCGACCTGCTGCCGCTCGCCGATCTGGTGACGCCCAACGTGGCCGAGCTCGCGGTGCTCGCCGACGCCGAACCAGCGACCACTTGGGCGGGGGTCATCGCCCAGGCCGAGACCGTCTCAGCCGGGTTCGGCGTGCGGGTGCTCGCGAAGGGCGGGCACCTCGACGGCGCGACCGCACCCGACGCGCTCGTCGACGCGGCGGCCGCCACGATCGTCGAGTTCGACGGCGAGCGCATCGCCACGACCGCGACCCACGGCACGGGCTGCTCGCTCTCGTCGGCACTGGCCACGCTGCGCGCCTCGCTCGGCGCGTGGGAACCCGCCGTCGCCGAAGCGCGCCGGTGGCTGCGCGAGTCGCTGCGGCACGGCGAATCGCTCGCCGTCGGCGGCGGCCACGGGCCGGTGCATCACTTCGCCGGGCTGTGGTCGCGTGGTGGGCTCGCCACCGCACCGACTCCCGCCGAGGTCGAGGCCGAATGGTGGGCCGAGATCGCCGACGTGCGACGCGCGATCGACGAGCTGCCCTTCATCCGTGCGCTGGCCGACGGAAGTCTGCCGCGGACGGCGTTCGAGGAGTACCTCGCGCAGGATGCGCACTACCTGCGGGTGTACTCGCGGACGCTCGCCGAGGCATCCCGGCTCGCCCCCGACGCACCTGCCCAGGCGTTCTGGGCGGCCGGAGCGCAACGCTGCCTCGACGGCGAACTCGCGCTGCACCGCGACCGCCTGCACGACCTGCGCGGACCGCGCGACCAGCGTGCCCGGCCCTTCGAGCCGAACGCGGCGAACACCGCGTACCTCGACCACCTCGTCGCGAGCGGCTCGCGCGGCGGGTACGCCGAACTGATCGCGGCCGTGCTGCCCTGCTACTGGATCTACGACGACCTCGGTCGCCGGCTCGTCACCGGCGGGTTCGGCCCCGAGGCGCTCTCGCCGGAGCATCCGTACGCCGACTGGCTCGCCATGTACGGCGAGCCGGCCTTCGAGCTCGCCACCCGGCAGGCGATCGACACGGTCGCGGCCGTCGCGTCGCGTGCGACGCCGGCGGTGCGTGCCCGGATGCTGCGCGCGTTCCGCCGCTCGGCCGAGCACGAGCTGGCGTTCTTCGCGGCACCCTGGCCCGCCGACCGGATCGAGGTCGACGCGTGACCCGCCGGGGTGGCGGCCTCGCGCTGGCCGCCGCGGTGTCGGGCACGGCGTTCGAGTGGTACGACTTCTTCCTGTACGGCACGGCGGCGGCGCTCGTGTTCCCCACGCTGTTCTTCCCGGGCGAGGACCCGTTGACCGGGATCCTGCTCAGCTTCGCCGTGTACGCGACCGGGTTCATCGCGCGCCCGCTCGGGGGTCTGGCCGCAGGCGCGTTCGGCGACCGGTACGGGCGACGGCGCGCACTGAGTGCGACGCTCTGGGTGATGGGCCTCGCGACCGCCGCGATCGGCCTGCTGCCCGGCTACGCCCAGATCGGCATCGTCGCGCCGCTGCTGCTCGTCGCGCTGCGGTTCGTGCAGGGCATCGCGACGGGAGGCGAATGGGGCGGTGCCGTGCTGATGGCGCTCGAGCATGCGCCCGACCGGCGCGGGCTGCGCGGCGGGGTGGTCGCGAGCTCGGTCTACCTCGGGCTGATCCTCGGCAACCTCGCCTTCGTCATCGCGGTCGCCGTGCTCGACGAGCAGGCCCTGTTCGCGTGGGGGTGGCGGGTGCCGTTCCTCGCGAGCCTCGTGCTCGTGGCGATCGGGCTCGTGCTGCGGCACCGCGTGGCGGAGTCGCCCGAGTTCCTCGCGGCGGTCGCGGCCGACACCGGACGCGACGGCGGGCGCGTCGGCGCGCACCCGATCGCCGACGCCCTGCGGCAGCCGCGCAACGTCATCGCCGTCGCCCTGGTGCGCATCGGGCAGAACGCGAGCTTCTACGTGATCTCGGTGTTCTGCCTCGGCTACGCGGCGACCGTGCTCGGGATGCCGAAGTGGGTGACGCTCACCGCGCTGCTCACCGGGGCCTCGGTCGCGGCGCTGCTGTGCCCGCTGTGGGGCGCGATCGGCGAGCGGATCGGCGCCGCCCGGCTGACGGCTGCGAGCCTCGCCGGTCTCGGGGTGCTCGCGGTCCCGCTGTTCCTGCTGCTCGACACCGGCGTGGCCGCGCTCGTGATCGCCGTCGTCGGACTCAGCATCGGCATCGTCAACGCCGCAGCCGATGGCGTGCAACCGGTGTGGTTCGCGAGCCTGTTCCGCACTCGCACGCGCTACTCGGGGATCTCGATCGGGCGCGAGGCCGGTGCGATCATCGGCGGCGGGCTCACGCCGCTCGCCGCCACGGCGCTCGTGGCGTGGACCGGTCACTGGTGGCCGGTCGCGGCGATGATGATCGTCGCGGCGGCTCTCGGCGTGGTCGGCGCGATCATCGCCCGACCGGTCGGGTCGGCACCGGAGGTCGCGGACGCGCGGTCGGGCACGGGCGCGGGCACGGGCACGGGGCGCACAGCGGGGGACCTCGCAGGGTCCCGGGTTCAGGCGGGGCTCGGCACGACCGTGTCGCCGACGGCGATCTCGCCCGTCGTCTCGGGGGCGAGCCAGACGCCGAAGTAGGTCTTGCCGTTGCGGCGCCGGTGCTTCGCGAGCGTGCGGATCGGCTCCTTGCCGCGGACGAGGGTGACCGGGTCGATCGTCGTCATCACGCAGCGGTCGCACACGCCGACGACGCGGAAGCGCACCGGCCCGAGCTCGACGTGCGACCACGTCTCCTCGGCGAACGGCTCGTGGCCGTCGATCACGACGTTCGGGCGGAACCGCAGCATGTCGAGCGGCGGCGTGCCGTCGTCGGTCCAGCGGTCGAGCTGCGCGAGCGATGCCTCGCTCGTGAGCAGCAGCGGCCCGACGTCGGCGAGGCTCACGTGCTCGCCGGGCAGCCCGCCGTGCGCAGGATTCACGGGCCGCCTACGCGGGTCGGGCTGCCATACCAGCCGCACCGGCTGCCCGATCCGGGCGCTCAGCCAGGCGTCGGCCTCGTCGCCGGCCGGCAGCGCCTGGCCCTGCCGTGAGATGCCCACCGGGATGGGTGCGGCATCGACGGGCGGGTCGACGCGCAGCGGGGCATCCGGCAGGAGGGCATGATCGGATGCTCCGCCGCCCCCGAGCAGGACGCCGCCGTCGGCGAGCGTCTCGGCGGTGAGTCCGAGCATCCCGTTGCGCTCGCGAGCCGTGACCGTCGCGCCGTCGTGGTCGACGACGGCCCAGCGGCGGTCGCCGGCGAGCCCCCAGGGCTCGACGCGCGCCGAGCGCACGTCGGAGCCGGCGAACGACTTCACCGGGTGCACCCGCAACCTCGTGACCTGCATCCGTCCACGCTAACGCGGCGCGCCCCCGCCGACGCCCGCACCGCGGGTCGCGCGGCGGGGGCGCGGACCGGGCCTCAGGCTGCGAGCAGCAGCAGCGTGTCGATGACGCGGTTCGAGAAGCCCCACTCGTTGTCGTACCAGGCGACGACCTTCACGTGGCGGCCGTCGACGCGGGTGAGCGCGGCGTCGAAGATCGACGAGTGCGGGTTGCCGGTGATGTCGCTCGACACCAGCGGGTCGTCGGAGTACTCGAGCACCCCGGCGAGCTTGCCCTCGGCGGCCGCGCGGTAGGCCGCGAGCACCTCGTCCTTGGTGACGTCCTTGGACACCACGGTGTTCAGCTCCACGATCGAGCCGACCGGAACGGGCACGCGGATCGAGTCGCCCGACAGCTTGCCGTCGAGGTTCGGCAGCACGAGGCCGATGGCCTTCGCCGCACCGGTCGTGGTCGGCACGATGTTGACGCCGGCGGCGCGAGCGCGACGCGGGTCGCGGTGGGGGCCGTCCTGCAGGTTCTGCTCCTGCGTGTAGGCGTGCACGGTCGTCATGAAGCCGTGCTCGATGCCGGCGAGGTCGTCGAGCACCGCCGCGAGGGGGGCGAGCGCGTTGGTGGTGCACGACGCGTTCGACACGATGGTGTGCACCGCGGGGTCGTAGGCGTCGGTGTTCACGCCGTAGGCGAGGGTGACGTCGGCGCCGTCCGCGGGTGCGCTGACGAGCACCTTCTTCGCGCCGGCGGCGAGGTGCGCCGAGGCGGCCTCCTTCGAGGTGAAGCGGCCGGTGGACTCGAGCACGATGTCGACGCCGAGCTCGGCCCACGGCAGGTTCGCGGGCTCGCGCTCGGCGAGCACCTTGATGCGCCGGCCGTCGACGACGATCTCGTCGCCCTCGACGGTCACGGTGCGGCCGAGCCGGCCGAGGGTGCTGTCGAACTTCAGCAGCTGGGCGAGCGCCTTGGGTTCGGTGAGGTCGTTGACGGCGACGACTTCGAGGTCGACGTCGCGCTCGAGCAGGGCACGGAGCGTGTTGCGTCCGATGCGGCCGAATCCGTTGATGGCGATGCGGGTCATGTCGGGAGGTTCCTTTCGAATCGACCTGACGATGTTCGCCCGCCTCCGCTCTCGGCGGAAGTGGCGCGAGCGTCAGCATCCGAAAGGATCACGCCACGGCGCTGCAGCGAGGCATCCGCCCGTTCAGCGGTAGGAGTAGAACCCCTCGCCGGTCGCGACGCCGAGCTTGCCCTGGTCGAGGTAGCGCTCCTTGAGCAGCTTCGCGAACGCCTGCTGCTGCGGCCCGCCGGCCGCCGAGATGTGGTACGCGGTCGTGAGGCCCACCACGTCGAAGATCTGGAACGGCCCCATCGGCGCGCCGGTGCCGATGCGCCAGACGGCGTCGACCGCCTCGGGCTCGGCGATGCCCTCGACGAGCAGGTCGCCGGCGGCGTTCAGCAGCGGCACCAGCAGCGAGTTGAGCACATAGCCCGACTTCTCCTTCTTGAGCTCGATCGGCACCATGCCGATCGACTCGGCGAATTCGACGACGGCGCGGGTGACGGCCGGGTCGGTGGCGGGCGTGCCCATGATCTCGGCGGTGTTGTGCACCCAGATCTGGTTCGCGAAGTGCAGGGCGAGGAAGTTCGCGGGGCGACCGGTGAACTCGACGAGGTCGCTCGGCAGCAGCGTCGACGAGTTGGTCGCGAAGATGGTGCGCGACGGTGCGAGCGCCCCGAGCTTGGTGTACACCTCGCGCTTGAGCTCGAGCTGCTCGGGCACGGCCTCGATCACGAGGTCGGCGTCGGCGACGGCGTCGGCCAGGTCGGCGGTCAGGGCGAGCCGCCCGATCGCGGCGTCGGCCGCACCGTCGGCGGCGCCGTCGACCTCGGCGCGGTAGGTCGCGGCGAGCTTGGCGAACCGCTCGCGGGCGGCCTCGAGCGCCTGGTCGCTGACGTCGTACGCGGTCACGTCGTAGCCGCGGTAGGCGGTCTGGTACGCGATCTGCGAGCCCAGCACGCCGGTGCCGAGCACGGTGATGTGCTTCATCAGGGGGTCCCTGTCCTCTCGTGGAGTGTTTCTATCGGGCGGATGCCTCGTGGCGGGTCTCACCCGAGGCATCCGGGTCTGCGGGGGCGGCGTTGAACCGCGCGAGGTCGCGGGCGAACCGGGCGACGTCGGCGTCGCTCCAGTCGGCGAGGGCGGCGTCGACGACGCGCTGCAGGATCGCGACGGTCTCGTCGTAGGCCCGGCGCCCGGCGTCGGTGAGCTCGAGGGGCTGCCCGCGGCCCGGGCCGGGCGCCTCGCGCACGAGGCCCAGGTCGATGAGCGCGCCGAGCTGGCGCGAGACGGTCGAACGGTTGAGCCGGAACTCGCGCGCGAGGTCGACCGACCGGCTGCCCGGGTTGTCGACGAGGTAGGCGACGATCGACTGCTCGGTCATCGAGAGCACGGTCGGTGCGGTTCGGGCGTCGGCGACGCCGCGCCGCGAGATGAGCATGAGCGCATGCAGGATGCCCGAGGCATCCGTCGATCGCGTCGGCATCCCGACCTCCCCACGTTCGGTTGCGTTATGCAACGTTACGCTGTTCCGTTGCATTCCGCAACACAAAGGTGCCCCATCACGCTCCGCCCACGGCGGATCCGCCGACGGGGGAATCCGTGGCATCCGCGGCATCCGACCGCGCACGCTGGGGACATGACCGACGCGACCATCCCACCCAACCCCGTCGACGCCGACCTCGCGGCACGGCTCTTCCACCGCCGGATCGTGATGCTCGGCGAAGAACTCACCCAGGCCGGCGGCAACCGCATCGTGAGCCAGCTGCTCACCCTCGCCGCGGACGACCCGCGCGAGGACATCGCGCTGTGGATCAACTCCCCCGGCGGGTCCGTGCCCGCGATGCTCGCGATCATGGACGTGATGCGGGCCATCCCGAACGACGTGTCGACGCTCGCGATCGGCATGGCCGCGAGCGCCGGGCAATTCCTGCTGTCGGCCGGCACGCCGGGCAAGCGCACCGCGCTGCCGCACGCGCGCATCCTCATGCATCAGGGATCGGCCGGCATCGGCGGCACTGCCATCGATGTCGAACTCCAAGCCGAAGATCTGCGATACACGCGCGACACCGTGCTCGCGCTCATCGCCGAGCACACCGGCCAGCCCCTCGAGCGCATCACCGAGGACTCGCAGCGCGACCGCTGGTGGAACGCGCAGGCCGCCGTCGAGTACGGGTTCATCGACCGGGTGGTCAGCGACGCCGCGGAGATCTACCCGGCGCCGCCGGCGCGCATGGTGGGCATCGGGCTGCCCGACGACACGGCGACGAGGCATCCGCTGGCCGCCCGAACCGAGGGAGCGTTCGCATGAGCACCTACACGATCCCCTCCGTCGTCGAGCGGCGCGCGGGCATCGAACGCTCGATGGACGTGTACAGCCGGCTGCTCTCCGAGCGCATCGTCTACCTCGGCACCGAACTCGACGACGGCGTCGCGAACGTGCTCATCGCGCAACTGCTGCACCTCGAGTCCGAGAGCCCCGACACCCCCGTGAGCCTGTACGTGAACTCGCCGGGCGGGTCGCCGCAGGCGGCGCTCGCGGTCTACGACACGATGCAGCACATCAGACCGGATGTCGCGACCATCTGCGTGGGGCAGGCCGCGGGCCCGGCCGCGGTGCTGTTCGCGGGCGGTGCGCCCGGGTTGCGGTCGATCCTCCGGCACGGGCGCGTGATCCTGCACCAGCCGTCGATCCAGGGGCAGGGCGCGATCCCCGACCTGATCATCCACGCCGACGAGGTGGTGCGGGTGCGCGCCGAACTGGAGGCGGTGCTCGCGCACGATACGGGGCGCTCGATCGAGCAGGTGCGGCGCGACACCGATCGCGATCTGATCCTGCCGGCCGAGGCGGCGGTCGCCTACGGCATCGCCGATCACCTGGTCGCCGTGCGGCGGGACGGGCTCGCGCTTCCGCTGGTCGAGTAGCGACCGAGGCGACCGCATCGAGACCCGCCGACCCTGAGATCGCGGCCGAGGCAGCTCACGGGGTCTCGCGGCGCTCGCCGGCGCTCGCCGGCGCTCGCTCCCCACCGGCGGGTCTCAGGCGGCGAGCATGGCCGAGGGAGCGCCGAGCGCCGGCGGAGACGTGATGCCCTCGCCGGCCGGCCCGACGCTCGTCGGCAGCACGATCACCCGGCCGACGGACGGAGCCTCGCGCCGTTCGGTCGCGAGCATTCGCGCGACGCCGGCGGTGAGGTCGGCGAGGTCGAGCCCGAGCGCCTCGCCGACGGCGCCGAGCACCTCGCTCGACGCCTCCTTGCGGCCCCGCTCGACCTCGGACAGGTGCTGGATCGAGACGCCGGCGCGGCGGGCGACATCGGCGAGCGTGCGCTCCTGCTCGAGCCGCTCGCGTCGCAGCAGCGCGCCGACGGCCTCGCGCCAGAGCGCCCGACGCGGGCGAAGGCGCGGTGCGGGAGGTGCGGTCGACTCGGCCGACGGATGCCACGTGATACTCGCCATGGCGAGAGGCTAACCCTGCACCCGCGCCGCCGTCTGCCCCGATCCGCTCACAGCGGAACGGTCGGCGGCCGAGCCCGCCGAGCCGGTCGAGCCGGCCCACCGCCCCGACCGCCCCGCGACGGCGAGTGCCGATCCCGCGAGCACGACGACGCCGGCGGCCAGCACGGGCAGCGCCTCGATGCCGAGGCCGTTCACCGCGGCCGACGAGAGCGCGGCCCCGATCGCGATGCCGAGGTTGAACACCACCGGGATGAGCGCGCCCGCCAGATCGCGGCGCGACGGCCCGGCCAGGCGCAGCACGAGGGTCTGCGCGAGCGGCGGCACGGCACCGGATGCTACGCCCCACACCAGCACGACGATCACCGCGAGCGCGGTGCTCGCACCGACGAGCACCAGCGCCGCGATCGCCGCGGCCGTGACGAAGGTGGCGCGCACCAGTGCACGACGGGTGTCGGCGAACCGGCCGGCGACGACCACGCCGATCGCCGACGCGACGCCGAATGCGAACAGCATCGCGCCGATGCCGCCCGGCACGCCGGGCACGTCGACGAGCCGGGTGACGAAGGTGTACGCGCCGTAGTGTCCGACGAGCAGCAGGGCGACGAGCGAGATCACCACGACGACGGGCCGGATGCCGCGCCCGGCGTCGGCGGCCGCGCGAACGCCGCGCTCCGAGGCATCCGTGCCGCCGCCGACCGCGACGGCACCGTTCGTCGCCGCGCGCTCCGCGACATCCGCGACCCGCGGAGTCTGACGCACGACGAACCGCACGAGCACCGCCGCGATCGAAGCGGCGACGGCGAGTCCGCCGAAGGCGGCGCGCCAGCCGATCGCATCGGCGACCACCGCGCCGACCGGCGTGCCGAGCACCGTGCCGAGGGTGGCGCCGCCGAGCACGACCGAGACCGCTCGGCCGAGGTCGCGGTCGGCGACGAGGTCAGCGGTGTGCGCGTTGCTCGTGGCCCAGAGCAGGCCGACGGCCAGGGCGCCGACGAGTCGAGCGGCGATCACGTCGGGGTAGGTGTGCACGAGTGCGGTCGCGGCGGTCGAACCGGCGAGCGCGACGAGGCTCCACACGATGACGGCGCGGCGATCGAAGCGGCGGGTCAGGCGTGCGAGCGGCAGGCTGCCGACCACGACCACGCCGGCCCAGATCGAGACGAGCAGGCCGATCTGCGGTTCGGTCACCTCGAGGCCGGCGCTCATCCACGGCAGCACCGCGGTGGGCAGCATCTCGGCGGTCACCATGACGAATGCGGCAGCGCCGAGCACGACGAGCGACGGCCAGGGGAGTCGGCTGGGAGCCTCCGCGGGGAGGCGGGTCCTACGGCTGGTGCGGTCCATGTTCCGACGCTAAACTCTGACATTGATGTCAATGTCAAGGTCTCGATGCGATCGCATCGAACCGAGTGGACCGGAGGGCCCGTGAAGATCGGCGAACTCGCCGAGCGCGCCGGCGTCTCGCCCCGCCTCGTGCGCTACTACGAGCAGCAGCAGTTGCTGACCCCCGAGCGGCAGCCGAACGGCTACCGCGCCTACGACGAGGCCGATGTTGAACGCGTGCGGCGCATCGCCGGGCTGGTGCAGTCGGGCCTGCCCACCCGGCTCGTGAAGGAGGTGCTCGTGCTCGAGGGCGTGGCATCCGAGAGCCGCCCGACGTGCGCGCGCGGGGTGGCCGAGATGCTCGCGACCGAGCTCGCCGGCATCGAAGAGCGCCTGGCCTGCCTCACGCGCAGCCGCGACACGATCCGCGACTTCCTCGCGCGCACCGAGCACGCGGCGCTGATCGAGCAGGGCGTGCACTGACCGTCGCACCCGCACGCGGTTCGGGCGCGCGGGTCAGCGTTGGAACGTGTGCCGGTACTCCATCGGCGAGGTGCCGAGGATGCGGTGGAAGTGCAGCCGCAGGTTCGCTCCCGTGCCGAGCCCCGCCTGCGCGGCGATCTGCTCGATACCGAGGTCGCTGCGCTCGAGCAGTTCGCGGGCGAGGTCGATGCGCGCCCGCAGCACCCACTGCATGGGCGTGTAGCCGGTGTCGTCGCGGAACCGCCGCGAGAAGGTGCGGGCCGACACGTTCGCGTTCCGGGCGAGATCCTCGAGCGTGATGGGGTCGCCGAGCCGGGCGATCGCCCACTCGCGGGTCGCCGCGAACCGTTCGCCGAGCGGCTCGGGCAGCGCGCGCGGCACGTACTGCGCCTGCCCGCCGCTGCGGTAGGGCGCGGCGACGAGCCGCCGCGCGACGTGATTCGACAGCGCCACACCGTGGTCGCGGCGCACGAGGTGCAGGCAGAGGTCGATGCCCGAGGCCGCACCGGCCGAGGTGAGCAGCGCGCCCTCGTCGACGAACAGCACGTTCTCGTCGACGCGGACGAGCGGATGCTTCGCCTGCAACTGCTTCGTGTAGTGCCAGTGGGTGGTGGCCCGGCGGCCGTCGAGCAGGCCGGTCGCGGCGAGCGCGAACGCGCCGGTCGAGATGGCTGCGAGCCGGATACCGCGGGCGTGCGCCGCGCGCAGGGCGTCGACGACCGCGGCCGGCGGGTCCTCACGGTCGGGGTGCCGGTACCCGGGGACGAAGATCGTCTGCGCCCACTCCAGGGCCTCGAGTCCGTCGGCGACGTGGTACGAGAGCCCGTCGCCGCCCGTGACCAGGCCCGGGGTCGCCCCGCACACGCGCACCTCGTACGGCATGCTCGCCCGGGTCGTGAAGATCTGCGCGGGGATGCCGACGTCGAGCGGCTTCGCGCCTTCCAGGACGAGCACGGCGACCCGGTGGTTCCGTCGTGACATCCGAGCCTTCCCGATTCGACGACCGCTTGCGATCGCAAGGATACCGACACCTCCCCTCCCCCTCGGAGCCGACCGCCGCGAGGGTAGCACGCCGGAGGCGCCCCAGTCCGGGGGTCATTCCCCGTTTCGACCATGACGAGCGGGGGCCCCGCCCGTACAGTCGAGCTGACCCGATCCTCGTCGGACCGATCGCGCAACGGTCCGTGTCGTCCGTCGCACCGCGGATGCGCTGTCGCATCATCGGAGCCCCCGGACCGACGGTCGCCTGTGCGCGCACCCCCCGCCGACCTCGTCGGCGCGCATGGAAGGACACTGCATGAAGCGCACCATCGCCGCGTTCGCCGCGGGCGTGCTCGGCGTCGGCATCGCCGTCGCCGGCGTCGTCGCTCCCGCGACCGCCGCACCCGAGAGCCCGTCGAACCTCGTCACGGGCTCCTGCAACGTGCTCGACGTCGACCTCGGCGGTTACGCCGTCGAACCCGGCGCCGACGCCGTCTACGAAGACGTCGTCGTGACCCCGGCCGTCGCCGAGGTCAGCCACACCGACTACGAGTACCAGCGCTTCCTGCTCGGCATCATTCCGCTCGACGATTTCCGCTGGACGCACAAGTGGGCGGGCGAGACCGACGTCTACGACTGGAACGTCTACAAGTACACCGGCAAGACGAAGAAGCACGTCGAGGTCAAGGGCAAGGCCGCGGTCGTCGAGCAGCGTCTCGTCGCGGACGCGGTCCCCGCGAACCCGACCCCGAACACCGTGACCGTCGAGATCGACGGCGCGGTCGTGAACGACGCCGTCGCGTTCGGCGAGTCGTACGGCGACTCCATCCCGCTGGAGAAGGGCACCGCCGGCACCGACACCTACGGCACGCACTCGTACCGCGTGACGGTGAGCGCGTACCAGGGCGTCGGCGTCGCGGCGGTCGAGTCGGTCGTGGCCGAGGGCACCACCTCGTGCGCGACCGGCGAGTTCGCCGCGGCCGGCGCGATCGACGTCGAGACGACGTGCGGCGCCGCGATCGTCACGCTCACGAACGACGAGCTCGCCGCCGACCGGGTGAACGGCACCTATTCGGCCATCGTCTGGATCGACGGCACGCCCGCCGACTTCCTCGCGGTGTTCGAGAACCTCGACGTGCAGACGAACTACAGCTTCGCCGAGGACACCGGCGAGCACACCGTCGAGGTGCGCACCGGGCCGGCCCACGGCGACCGGCTCCTCGCGACGGCGACGGTCGACAGCGACTGCGTCGAGAACCCGGGCGGCGAAGAGCCCGGCGGTGAAGAACCCGGCGGCGAAGAACCGGCCGACCCGACGCTGGACGTCACCGGCTCCCTCATCGCGGGCGGCGCGATCACCGTCACCGGCGCCGGTTTCGCCCCCGAGACCGAGTACCAGGTCGAGCTGCACTCCGACCCGCAGTCGCTCGGCACCGTGACGACCGACGCCGACGGCGCGTTCTCGCTCGCCGGCACGATCGCGAGCTCCACTCCGGCGGGCGCGCACCGCGTCGTCGTGCTGCTCGACGGCACTGAGGTCACCGGCACCGACGTGACCATCGCCGCGGCTGCGGCTCCGGCCGCGACGGACACCGCCGCGACCGACACCGCGGCGACCGGCACGACCGCCGCGCCGGGACTCGCCGCGACCGGGTTCGACGCGGGTGCGTTCCTGGCGCTCGCGGCGGCCCTGCTCGCGGCTGCCGGCGTCGCGTTCGGCGTGCGCCGCACGGCTCGCGCCCGCGGCTAGCGATTCCTGCTCCACAGCACGGGGCCCGCGGCGATCACTCGCCGCGGGCCCCTTCGCCATGCCCTCGGGGAGCGCGACGGACCGGATGCTCCGGACGCGCGCCTACTCGTCCCGCTCGAGGAATTCGGCGACGGTGCGGTCGAACTCCGCCGGATCGGTCGCGAATCCCAGGTGCACGGGCATCGTCGCGAATTCGGCGTCGGGCAGGTTCACGGTGACCCAGTGCGCGGCGGCCTCGGCCCAGTCGTCGCGGGCGATGAAGAGGGTCGGCACCTGCTCCGAGGCATCCGCGGCGACCTGCGCATAGTCGCTGGTGAGCCCGTCGGCGCCGGTGCTGAGCGCGACGTGCTCGGGGGTCTGCAGGCCGAGCTCGACGATGCGCGCGATGTCGGGGTCGTCGAGCGCGGCGTCGTCCCGTCCGATCATGTAGGCCGCGTAGCCGGTCCAGAAGCCGACCCGGTCGTCGATCATCGCGCGCAGGAACGCGACCAGGCCTTCGTGAGTGAGTTCGGCCTCGCCCCACTCCTCGGTTCCGGGCAGCGCGGGCGCCTTCGGCGTCTCGTCCACGAGCACGAGCTTCGAGACCCGGTCGGTGCCGAACTGGCGCACGTACGAGAGCACGTCGAAGACGCCGAACGACCAGCCGAAGAGCACCGCCTCCCGGATCCCGAGCGCGTTCAGCAGCGCGTCGAGATCGAGGCCGCGCTGCGCGAACGTGTTGCCGGTGAGCGGTTTCGTCGATCCGCCCTGCCCGCGGGGATCGACGGCGATCACCTCGAAACCGCGGTCGGCGAAGTCGGCCAGCTGGTGCACGAAGAAGTCGGCGGTGCACGTCCAGCCGGGCAGCATCACGAGGGGCGTCCCCGATCCGGCGCGCAGCACCCGCAGGATCACCTCCTCGCCGAGCTCGACGAGTTCTTCGCTCACGGACTCGGGCAGAGGCGGCAGCAGCGCGGTCATGGGTCGAGTCCAGCAGAGCGGATGCCTCGGGGCAAGGAGTCCGGTCGTTCGGATGCGGTGGTCCGCGACGGCTCGGTGCCGCGCTGCGCGGCGAGTCTCGATACGCGCCCTCCTGCGTCGGGCACTACTCGACCGGCGGCAGGCCCGGCACCCACACCCGCATCTGGGACGGGCCGCGCTCGGCCCAGGCGTGATACGGCACGAGCGGCACCTCGGCACGCGCGCCGGTGCGCCGGTCCACGATGGTCGCCGCGACCCCGCCGTCGGGGAGGTCGCGAGGCGGGGCGGTCGGGTCGACGTGCAGGTCGGCGAAGTCGGATGCCGCGAGCACCGTGCCGTCGAGGTCCACGGTCTCGAGCGCGAAGACCTCGGGACCGCGTTCGACCACGAGACATCCGCGCACCGCGTCGATGCGCGGGTCGGGTGACGTGAACCGCGGGGCCACCGGCAGCGAGAGCTCGACCTCGTCACCGGCTGCCCACGCCCGCTCGCACGAGACCATGCCCGGCCCGGCGGGCATCCGCTGCTCGAGCGCCTCGCCGGCGGGCCGAAGCACGAGTGCCGCCCCCGTCGCCCAGGCCGGGACCCGGAGCGAGAGCCGCCACGGCGTCGGTGCATCCGCCAGCACCCGGACGACGATGCGACCGTCCACCGGGTACCCGGTCTCGACCTCCAGCGCGACCTCGCGCCCGTCGTCGAGCCGGGTGCGCACGGTCGACGGCGCGTACTGGTGCAGCTGGATGCCCGAGGCATCCGCGGTCGCGAGATACCCGGCGAGGCTCGCGAACGTGCGCGCCGTGTTCGGCGGGCAGCACGACACGTCGAACCATGGCGCCCGCAGCGACGAGTGCGCCCGAGGCGAGACCGCATCGGGGTCGGCGGGGGCGCCCGGCACGCGCTGGTGCAACGTGTTCGCGTAGTAGAACGCACGGCCGTCCTCGGCGGGCGAGGTCTCGACCACGTTGAACAGGGTGCGCTCGACCAGGTCGGCGTACTTCGCATCGCCGGTCGCGAGCAGCAGGCGCCACGAGAACATGACGGATGCCACGCCCGCACACGTCTCGGAGTAGGCCCGGTCGGCCGGCAGCTCCCAGTCCTCGCCGAACGCCTCGTCCTGGTGGTGCGAGCCCTGCCCGCCCGTGACGTACGTGCGGCGCTCGACCGTGGCATCCCACTGCCGTGCGAGCGCGTCGAGCAGCCCGTCGTCGCCGGTCTCGACCGCGACATCCGCCGCGCCCGCCGCGAGGTAGTTGGCGCGAACCGAGTGGCCGCGCAGCGCGCTCGCGTCGCGCACCGCGACGTCGTCCTGGTAGTACGAGCGACCCCATTCGATGTCGGCGAGCGTGCCGCGGCCGTGGCGTTCGACGAACAGCGCGGCCTGCGTGAGGTACCGCGGCTCCCCCAGGGCGCGACCGAGCTCGGCGAGCCCGACCTCGACCTCGGCGTGCCCGCAGATGCGCTCGATGCCGCCGTCGCCGAACACCTCGCAGACGAGGTCGGCCGCACGCCGGGCGATGTCGACGAGGCCGTCGTCGGCGTCGGGCCGGGTGCGGTGCCGGGCCACCGCCGCTTGGAACAGATGCCCGAGGCAGTACAGCTCGTGCCCCCACTCGAGGTCGCTCCAGCGCGCGCCCTGCCCGGGTCGGCCGAATCGGGTGTTCAGGTAGCCGTCGGGCTCCTGGGCCGCGGCGACCCGCGCGACGATCGCACGGAACCGGGCTTCGAGGGCCGCGGCGCGCTCCGAGGCATCCGGGTCGGTGAGCGCACCCAGCCGCCCGAGCTCCCACGCGACCGCCTCCAGGTACTTGTACACCTCGGAGTCGCTGAACTCGCGGCCACGCCGCCCCTCGGGCAGGGTTCCGGCCGCCGCGAGGTCGAAATTGCCGAGCCAGCCCTCCCGCTCGAGCCATCCTTCGATGTGGTCGAGGGTGTTCGTGCCGTTGACCTCCTGCCGGCGATGCCAGAAGCCACCGGTGATGCGCACCTCGTCGAGGCCGAGGGGGCGCAGCGCCCCTGAGCTCGGCGCGACCGGCACGAGGTGGGCGGTGGTTGCGGTGAGGGTCATGTTCATCCCTTGAAGGCGCCCGACATGAAGCCGCGCACGTAGTGGCGTTGGAGGATCAGGAAGAGCAGGATGCACGGCAGCGCGAGCACGACCACACCCGCCTCGGTGGCGCCGTAGTCGACGACGCCCTGCACCTGGCCGCGCAGGTTCGCGACCGCCAGCGGCAGGGTCATGCGGTTCGAGTCGTTGATGAGGATGAGCGGCGCCATGAAGTCGTTCCACGCGGCGAGGAACGCGAACAGCCCCACCGTGATGAGGCCCGGCTTCACCGCGGGCACGAGCACCCGCCAGAGCACGCTCCACGAGCTGCAGCCGTCGACCATCGCCGCCTCGTCCATCTCGCGGGGGATCGACTCGAACGAGATCCGCATCATGAACATCGAGAACGGCAGCTGGAACATCGCGAGCACGAGCGCCACCCCGACGAGCGAGTTCGACAGCCCCACGGTGTTGAGCAGCACGTACAGCGGGATGAGCAGCGTCGCGTACGGCACCATCAGGATCGCGAGCGTCGCGAGGAACAGCAGATCCTTGCCGGGGAACCGGAACCTGGCGAACGCGTACCCGCCGAGCAGCGACACCCCGAGCGTGAGCGCCACCGTCAGCAGCGACACGAACGCCGAGTTGAACAGGTACACCCAGACGCCCGCCTGGTAGTTCGCGAGCGTGATGTAGTTGCCGAACCCCCACCCGTCGGTCTGGTTCGTGCCGGCCAGCGGCGACACGCTCGATACGGCCGTCCAGATCAGCGGGGAGAGGAACAGCAGGGCGAGCGCGGCCGTCAGCACCCAATAGGGCGTGCGCAGCGCGATGCCCGCGATGGTGGTCGGATGCTTCCGGCGGCCGGCGCCGCCGCCCCGACGGGCATGGTGCGGCGCGACGATCGCGCGCGTCGAGTCGTCACGAGCCGGGTCGGCGGCGGCGGCGCGCGCCGCGCCGGTGCGGGTCAGGCTCATCAGTCCTCCGCCTTCCGGTTGAACGCGCGGATCTGCGCGACGTTGATCACGATGAGGGCGAGCAGCACGATCACGCTGAGCGCACCCGCGATGCCGAGGTCGTTCTGGCCCTGGAAGGCCACGTTGTAGATGAGCTGCACGATCGTGAAGGTCGAGTTGTCGGGCCCGCCCTTGGTGAGGATGTAGAACTGCTCGAACGCGAGCAGCGACCCCGTCACGCACAGCACGGTGGTGAGTGCGAGGGTCGGGCGCAGCAGCGGGACGGTGATGGTGCGGAACGTCTGCCACCGGGATGCCCCGTCGATGCGCGCCGCCTCGTACACGTCGTCGGGGATGCCCTGCAGGCCGACGAGCATGAGCAGCATGTAGAAGCCCGCGTACCGCCAGACGATGAGGAAGATCGTCGACCAGAGCGCACCCTCTGGCGTGCCGAGGAAGGTGAACCCCCACGACTTCATCAGCCCGGCGAAGGGCCCGGCGATCGGCGAGTACAGCACGTAGAACAGCAGCGAGGCGGATGCCAGGCCGAGTGCGCTGGGCACCAGGAACGACGTGCGCAGCAGGCCCTTCCACCTCGTCGACTCCTGTACCAGCAGCGCGAGGCCGAGGCTCAGCGCGAGCAGGATCACCGTGGTGAGCACGGTGTACTTCAGGGTGAACCCGACCGAGTCCCAGAAGAACCGGTTGCTCACCGCATCGGTGTAGTTCTGCGGGAGGTTCCACCCCTGGTTGCCGCCGAGCAGCGGCCAGTCGCTGGCCGACATCTGCACGACGAGGCCGAGCGGGATGAGGAACAGCCCGAGGACGAACAGCGCGGTGGGCAGGGCGTACAGCCAGCCGGCGAGCGCCCCGGTGGCGCGACGGCCACGTCGACGTCGCCGGAGCGCTGCCGGCTGGCTGAGGGTGCTCACTGCTGCAGCACCGCCGTGATCTCGTCGTTGTCGGCGTCGACGGTGTCGGTGCCCTCGAGCACGGCGTTGCGCACCAGCGTCAGCCACGGGCTGTTCGGCGCGTTGAACGCCTGCTGGAAGTTGATCGCGACCGGGGTGTCGCCGTTGCCGGCGACCTCGTTGATCGTGATCAGGCGCGGGTCCTTCTGCGAGTACTCGTTGTCGGCGAGGTCGCTGCGCGACACCACGTCGTTGTCCTTCGCGAGCACGCCGACCTGCGCGTCCTCCGACATCATCCAGCTGAGGAAGTTCCACGCCTGCGCGGCCTTCTTCGAGTCCTTCGACACGCCGATGCCGTCACCGCCGACGAACGTCGACCCGCCGCCCTGCGGCCCGGGGATGCCGGCCACGCCGACGTCGAACGGCGTCGACGAGAGCAGCGTCGCGGGGTAGAACATGAGCCCGACCTTGCCCTCGGTGAACCCGGCCGTCCAGGTGGGGCCGGCCTCGTCCTTCGACGACGGCAGCACCGCACCCGACTCCCAGAGGTCGCGCCACGTGTCGTAGACCGCCTTCGCGGTGTCGCCGGCGAGCAACGACTCGGTGCCGTCGTCGCTCAGCACCTCGTCGCCGTCGGCCCAGACGCTCGGGAACCAGGTGAAGACGAGGCATCCGCCGCAGTTCAGGCCCGTCGCCGTGCCGTAGGTGTCGGGCTTGTTCAGCGCCTGGATGGCCTTGGCCCACTCGGCGTACTCCTCGAGGTTCGCGGGGCCGGCTTCGGCGTCGAGGCCGGCCTCGGTCGCGAGGTCCTTGTTCCAGAACAGCATCGACAGGTCGAGCACGAACGGCAGCACGTACTCCTCGCCGTCGAGCGTGCCGGCCGAGAGGTGGCCCTGGTTGATCTCGTCCTTGAAGTCGAAGCCGTCGATGTTCGCGGTGATGTCCTGGAACAGGCCCTGCTGCACCCAGTTCGGCACGTACACGATGTCGGCCGCGAACAGGTCGGGCAGGCCGTTGGAGCCGGCCGCCGCGCCGACCTTCGCGACGTAGTCGTCGTTCGGCACCACGGTGAGCTCGACCTGGTTCTCGTGCGAGGCGTTGTACGCCTCGACGAGGAGCTTCGCCTGCTTCTCGAGCGGGGCGCGGGTCCAGAGGGTGAGCGTCGAGCCGTCGTCGACGCCGTCGACGCCGGCGTCGGCGAGGCTCGTGCTGTCGCCGCCGTCGCCGCCGGAGCAGGCGGCGAGGCCGACGGTCAGGGCGCCCGCGGCGAGCAGCGCGATCGCACGCGTGCCGCGGCGGATGGGTCGTCTCATCTGTGTTCTCCTAGCTCGTCCTTGAGCGGATCCGCACCGGATCCGGAATGGTGATCGGACCGGCCGCCCGGATGCCTCGCCGTCGACGCCGATCGGAATACTGGCGCCGCACGAGCGAAAACACCGAAATGCCTTTCGGCACGCTACTCTGGGCGATGCGTGGCCGTCAAGAGCCATGTTCCGGTAGCGTTTCAGTGTTTCGGTAGGGAGGTGCCATGGCGCGACCGGAGTCGAACGGCGGCAGCCGAGCCGCGACGCTGAGCGATGTCGCCCGGCTGGCCGGCGTGTCGCTCGCCACCGCCTCGAAAGCGATCAACGGCCGCGACCAGGTCGCCGCGACGACCCGGCAGCGGGTCATCGAGGCCGCGGAGTCGCTCGCATTCACGCCCAACGCGCTCGCCCGCAGCCTCACCGCCGGTCGCACCGGCACGGTGGGGCTGCTCACCAGCGACCTCGAGGGCCGGTTCGTCATCCCGATCCTGATGGGCGCCGAGGACGCGTTCGGCGCCGGCCAGATCAACGTCTTCCTATGCGACGCGCGCGGCGACGCGATCCGCGAGCAGCACCACCTCAAGGCGCTGCTCAACCGACGCGTCGACGGCATCATCGTCGTCGGCCGCCAGACCGACCCGCGCCCGTCGCTCGGGCACGACCTGCCCGTGCCGGTCGTGTACGCGTACGCGCCGAGCGACGACGACACGGATGTCTCGGTCACCCCCGACAACGTCACCGGCGGCCGGCTCGCGGCCGAGCACCTCATCGCGACCGGCCGCCGCCGCATCGCGCACATCAGCGGCGACCCGGCCTACGCCGCAGCCCAGGACCGCACGGTCGGTGTGCAGGCGGCACTCGCCGGCGCCGGGCTGGAGCTCGTCGGCGACGTGCTCTACTCCGAGTGGAGCGAGCATTGGGGCCGCGATGCATCCGCCCTGCTGCTCGCGAGCCATCCCGACGTCGACGGCATCGTCTGCGGCAGCGACCAGATCGCGCGCGGCGTGCTCGACACGCTGCGCGACCTCGGCAAGCGGGTGCCCGAGGACGTCGCCGTGATCGGCTACGACAACTGGGAGGTGCTCGCCACGAACTCCCGCCCCGAGCTCACCAGCATCGACGCCAACCTCAAGCAGCTGGGCCGCGCCGCCGCGATGCGCATCTTCGACGCCATCGACGGAATCGAACCCGACACGGGCGTGCACCACCTGCCGGTGCGCCTCGTCATCCGCGGCTCCACCATCCCGCGGCGCTGAACCGCTGCGTCGAGGAGCGCCCGACGAAGGAGGACGCGTCTGGCCACCAACGGGGAACGCGCATTGCGGCCCCGGGCCGGTCGAGGAGAACTCGGGCATGCAGGGCAGAGACCGGTTCGGCCGTCGAACTGGACCCCGCCGCGATCGAGCTGGCCGAGTTCACCCGCTTCGCCTCGTGGAGGCCGGGCCGGCTCGCCGACCTGTTCGCCGGTGCGGGCGGGCGTGGCGGCGAGCCCGAGACGACCGTCATCGACCTGGTCGCCGAGTTCGCCGACCTCGACGACTCCTGGGCGCCGTTCCTCGCCGGGCAGGGACCGGCCGCCGCGTACGTCGCGTCGCTGGACGAGGCATCCCGGGCCGATCTCCGCGCCCTCGTCGGCGAGCGCCTGCACGCCGACGCCGGCCCCGTCCGGCTGCCGTTGCGCGCGTGGGCGGTCGCGGTCGACGTCTGACCGGCGCTCAGCGCGCCGCGTACACCCACGCGTCGAGTCCCGACGCGAGCGTCACCGGCACGCGCGCGTACTCGTCGACCTCGTACTCGTCGGCGGCCGCGAGCTGGGCTGGCGTGAGTTCGAGCACGGCGCCCTCGACCCGGTCGGTCGGGTCGCCGGTGCGCTCGAGGATCGGATGCTCCGCCTCGCCGCTGAGCTCGACGACCGCGGGATCGGCGATGCGGAGCATCCGCACCCGCCAGCCGACGAGCGCATCGACGCTCGTCGGCAGTTCGCTGCCGAAGGTCTCGCGCTGCACTCGGGGCAGGCGCAGGGTGCCGTATGAGAAGAGCCGTTCCACCACGCTGCGACCCTACCGGCCGGGCGTACGCTGACGGATGGCGCGCCGCCACGGCGGGCCGGAAGGAGGCATCCGTGAACGACCTGCGCGAGCCCGTGCCGCAGCTCGACGGCGTCGTCTTCCGCCGCGAGGGTCGCGCCATCCTCGACGACATCTCGTTCACCGTGCGCGCCGGCGAGCACTGGGCGCTGCTCGGGCCGAACGGCGCCGGCAAGAGCACCATCCTCGGAATGTGCGGCGCGGTCACCCACCCCACGTCGGGGTCGGTGCAGGTGCTCGGCGAACGGCTCGGCCGGGTCGAGTTGCAGGCGCTGCGGCGCCGCATCGGGCACGTGAACCCGCGGCATCCGCTGGAGAGCGGGCGCACGGTGCGCGAGGTCGTGCTGACCGGGCTCACCGGCACCATCGAGCGGCCCATGCACTGGGCGCCGAACGCCGACGAACTCGCCGCCGCCGACCGGCTCATCGACCAGCTCGGTCTCGCCGACCGCCGCGATGCGCGCTGGCCGACGCTGTCGCAGGGCGAGCGCGGCCGGACGCTGATCGCCCGCGCGCTCATCTCCGAGCCCCGGCTCCTGCTGCTCGACGAACCGTCGACGGGCCTCGACGTGGCCGCGCGCGAGCAGCTGCTCGAGACCGTCGACGACCTGGAGCGCACGCACCCCGAGCTCGCGTCGGTGCTGGTGACCCACCACCTCGAGGAACTGCCCGCGACCACCACGCACGCGCTGCTCATCTCGCACGGACGCATCGTCGCGGTCGGCGGCGCCGACGAGGTCGTGACCAGCGAGCACGTGTCGGCCGCGTTCGAGCACCCCATCCGGGTCGGCCGCGACGACGGCCGCTGGTCGGCCCGCGCCGTGCGGCGCCCGCGCACACCCGCCGCCTGACGCAGCCGCACCGCCGCGCCCACCTCGCTGCCACCCGCCCCGCCCACGGCCCGCCGCACCGCCGCGCCCCGCCCCCCTCGCTGCCGCCCGCCCCTTCATTCCAGGCACGTTCTTCAGTCGACGGCAGCGTCGGCGCCACCGTGAATTGAACAACGTGCCTGGAACGGGAAACCGCGGGCGGGAGGGCGGGCGCGGCGGGCCCGGGGTGGGGCCGGCGGGCGGGCGGGCTAGCCCGCGGCGTCGAGCGCCGCGAGCACGCGCGCCACCGAGCCGCCGAGGTTCCACTCCGTGGCGAGCTGCTCGAGCCGCACCCGGGCGTCACCGGTCACGGGATGCAGCCGCGCGTCGAAGGGCGGCAGGGCCAGATCGCGCACGACGCGGACCACGGTGGGCGCGACATCCAGGTAGTCGGATGCGGCGGCGACCTTCGCACGCACGCCCGCCGCCATGCCGGGCGCCCCCGACGCCGCGGCGTCGCGGATCCCGTCGAGGCCGGCGAACCGCTGCAGGAGGCCTGCCGCGGTCTTCTCGCCCACGCCCGCCACGCCCGGCAGCCCGTCGGACGCATCGCCCCGCAGCACCGCGAAGTCGGCGTACTGCTCGGGCAGCACGCCGTACTTCTGCACGACGACGGCGTCGGTCACGACCTCGAGCCGGCTCATCCCGCGCGCGGTGTACACGACTCGCACCCCGTCGGCGTCGGAGACGAGCTGGAACAGGTCGCGATCACCGGTGACGACGTCGACGGGCAGGCCGGCACCGGTCGCCAGCGTGCCGATGACGTCGTCGGCCTCGTGCTCGGGCGCGCCGATCACGGTGATGCCGGCGAGCGCGAGTGTTTCGAGGATGAGCGGCACCTGCGCCTCGAGGGGGTCGGGCACCTCTTCGACGTCGGGCGCGGGGCCCGGCACGACCTGCGCGACGCGGTGCGCCTTGTAGCTCGGGATGAGCTCGACCCGCCAGGCGGGGCGCCAGTCGTCGTCCCAGCAGGCGACGAGGTGGGTCGCCTCGAAGTCGGCGACCAGCCGAGCGATCATGTCGAGCAGCCCCCGCACCGCGTTCACGGGCGTGCCGTCGGCCCGCCGGATCGAGTCGGGCACGCCGTAGAACGCGCGGAAGTACAGCGAAGCGGTGTCGAGCAGCATCAATCGGTCGGTCACGCGCCCGATCCTGTCATGCCCGGCCGACGGCGGCATCCGACGCGCCTCAGACCACGGTCGGCAGTCCGCGCTCCAGCCAGACGACCCGGTCGCGCACCGTGACGGATGCCTCGTCGAGCACCCGGCGGGCCGACTCCCCCGGCTCGCGGAAGTGGGTCCACTGGTCGAAGTGCACCGGCACCACCGCTCGCGGTTGCAGCGACCCGATCAGGTCGATCGCGCTCGACGCCGTCATCGTGTACCGGGCCGACCCGGTCACGGGGAACTGCACGCCGCCCAGATGCACGACCGCGACGTCGACGTCGAGCCGTGAGGCCGCATCGCGCAGGCCGTCGTGCAGCACACTGTCGCCCGAGATCCACACGGCGGTCTCGGGGGCGTCGCCGACCGACAGCGCGAACCCGATCACGCTGCCGACGATCGGCCGCGCCCAGGCGGGCCCGTGCCGGGCGGGCGTCGCGGTGACGGTGAGGGAGTCGCGTGCGCCGCCGTCGTCGGAGGACTCGCCGTCGTTCGGCGGGATCACCGCGGTCTCCCACGCGTGCAGCCCGTGCGCGCGGCGCAACCCCTGCCGTCGCAGCCGCCGTGCGCCGGCTGCGGTCGTGATCACTTCCCCGGCCCCGGGCAGCAGGGCGCGCCCGGCCTCGTCCAGGTTGTCGGCGTGCTGGTCGTGGCTGAGCAGCACCACGTCGACGGGCGGCAGCTCGGTGGGCGGCATCGCCGGCCCCTCGGTCTTGCGCGACGAGGTGCCCCATCCGAACGAGTACGTTCGGCCCGGTGGATCGAAGGTGGGGTCGACCAGGATGCGCCAGCCGGCGAGTTCGATGAGCAGGGTCGGTCCGCCGATGCGGGTCAGGGTGGGCCTGCGCGCCATGGCCAGATGCTATGCCCCGCGGGGCGCGCTGACTAGCGTTGACCGCATGGGATTCGCCGACACGCTGCGCGCGGCGAAGCGCCCGCCGATCATCCAGGTGGGCAAGGCTGCGGTCGCGACGATCGCGGCCTGGCTGATCGCCGGATGGATCGTGCCCGGTCAGCTGCCCGTGTTCGCGGCGATCGCCGCGCTGCTGGTGGTGCAGCCGAGCGTGAACCAGTCGTTCGGCAAGGCGATCGAACGTTCGATCGGCGTCATCATCGGCGTGCTGGTGGCCACCGCCATCTCGCTCGTCCTGGGGCAGTCGAGCTGGGTGGTGCTGCTGGCGATCGTGCTGGCGATGCTGCTGGCGTGGCTGCTGAAGATGACGCCGGGCACCGCGAACCAGGTCGCGATCAGCGCGATGCTCGTGCTCGCGCTCGGTGCGTCGTCGCCGCAGTACGCGCTCGACCGGGTGATCGAGACGCTCATCGGCGCGGCGATCGGCATCGTCGTGAACGCGCTCGTCGTGCCGCCCGTGGCGATCGCGCCGGCCCGCCGCGATCTCGCCCTGCTCGGCGGCGAACTCGCGGCGTCGCTCGATCGGCTCGCGGTCGCACTCGAGTCGATGCAGTCGCCCGCGGCCCGCGAGGAGCTCATGCTGCAGGCACGCCTGATGCGGCCCATGCGCGACGCCGCCGACGCTTCGATCCGTGCGGGCGAGGAATCCCTGACCTTCAATCCGCGCCGCTCGGCGCACCGCGAGGAGCTCGCCCACCTGCGCGCGCTGCTCGACCGGCTCGGGCCGATCGTGACGCAGGTGATCGGGATGACCCGGGCGTTCTTCGACCACTACGACGACGAGATCTCGGACGAGTCGACGGTGCCGGCGATCGTCGAGCAACTGCGTCGGGCGGCCCACGACGTGCGCCTCGCCGTGCACCTGGCCGACGTGGTGCCCGACCCGCCGACGTCCGCCATTCCGGCGCTCACCTCCACGCTCGTGGTCAGCCCGCCGCAGTCGAACCACTGGGTGCTGATCGGCTCGCTCGTCGAGGATCTCCGGCGCATCCACGACGAACTCCTCGAGGATCAGCCGGGCGACTGAGCACGCCCCGCCCGGCGGCAGCACCCCCCGGGGCCGCTACCCGAGCAGCTCGCGCACCGCGAGCCCCCACTCGAAGCCGCACTCGCGGCAGTCGAAGATGGGGGCGTCGTCGACGCCGGCGAAGCCGGGCACGGCCTCGACCTCGAGGTCGAGGGGGCCGTAGAGGATGACCCGCACGCCGGTCGAGCCGCAGCGCGGGCACGGGTCGTCGTGCACGGCGGTGCCGCCGGGAACGACGTTCTGCTGCATCTGCTCGGTCATGGCGCCAACGGTACGCCGGGCCTCCGACATCCCCTCGACGTGCGGCGCGCGTCGAGGCATCCGCCCGTGTCGCCGTATGTCGCACCGACCGGGACGATCCGGCACAACCGGTTGACATCCCCCGCGAAGCCCCGCAGCCTCGAAGGGAGCGAGGGGAGGCGCCATGGCGACGACGTTCGGCATCGAGGAGGAGTTCATCTTCCTCGACCCGATCACCCTGCGGCCGGCCGACGTGGCCGAGCAGGCGTTCGCGCAGCTGACCTCCGAGCCGGCCTGGGCTCCGTTCACGCATCGCGAGTTCCTCGCGTCGCAGGTCGAGCACGCGTCGCGCGTGTTCACCGACCTGGCCGACGCCGAGTCGGCGCTGAACGCGTTCCGCCGGCGCATCGCCGACGAGGCGACCCGTCTCGGCGTGCTCGTCGCGAGCATCGGCACCACCCCGGATGCGAACGCGTTCCCCGTGGTCGCGCATGTCGAGCGCTACGAGCGCATCGTGCGCGACATGGCGGGCCTGATCGGCGACCACCAGTTCAGCGGGCAGCACGTGCACATCGGCGTGCCCGACCGTGAGGCGGGGGTGGTCGCGCTGAACGCGGTGCGACCGTGGCTGCCGCTTCTGACCGCGATGGCCGGCAACTCGCCGTTCTTCCGCGGGTACGACACGGGGTACGAGAGCTGGCGCACCATCCAGTTGCGCCGTTGGCCGACGGCCGGCTCTCCGCCGCGGTTCCGCAATGCGGCCGACTACGACCGGCGCATCCGGGCGCTGATCGGCATGGCCGGCATCACCGACCTGCACCTCGTGATGTGGAACGTGCGCCTCAGCGAGCAGCTGCCGACCGTCGAGTTCCGCATGGCCGACGCGCAGCTCACCGCGGAGGACGCGATCCTCATCGCCGCCGTGTGCCGCGGGCTCGTCGAGTACGCGCTGGACACGGCGGGCGGCCCGCCTCGCGAGGCCGACATCCCGATGGAGCTGCTGAGCGCCGCCGTCATGCACGCGGCGCACACCGGACTGCGCGGCGTGCTGTACGACCCTGTGACCCGCGGCCCGTCCGAGGCGCGGGTGGTGCTCGACCGGCTGCTCGAGCGCATCGGCCCCTATCTGGATCGGTCGGGCGATGCGCCTCGGGTGGCGGATCTCGTCGCACGGCTGCTGCAGAAGGGAACCGGCGCGATCCGCCAGCGCGCGGCGTTCCGGCGCGCCGGCATCGAAGGGTTGGAGCGACTGTACTCGACGACGATCTGCGACGACCCCGATCGCCGCCGGGCCGCATGAGCGCCGAACGCGGGTCCGATCCGTCCGCACCGGCGGCGACGCCGTCGGCCGTGCCCGCGACCGGCTCCGATCTCGCCCGGGTGTGGATCGTCGCGATCACCGCGGTGATCGCGATCGCGGGCGCGGCGCTCGGCTCGGGTGCGTTCGGCGGGACACCAGTGCAGGATGCCGCGGGCGGGGCCCTCGACGCGGACGCCACGCTGATCGCCCCGGCCGCCCCCGCCTTCACGATCTGGTCGCTCATCTATTTCGGGCTCGCCGCGTACGCGGTGTGGCAGGCGCTGCCCGCGCAGCGGGCGTCGGCGCGGCAACGGCGGGTCGGGTACCTCGTCGCGGCATCCCTGCTGCTGAACGCCGCCTGGCTCCTGGTGGTGCAGGCCGGTCTGCTGTGGCTGAGCGTGATCGTGATCGCGCTGCTGCTCGCGGTGCTGTGCACGGCCTACGCCGCGTGCGTGCGGCACCCGCCGCACCGGCTCGCCGACGCGCTGCTCACCGACGGGGTCATCGGCCTGTACCTGGGCTGGGTCAGCGTGGCGACTGCGGCGAACGTCACCGCCGCACTCGTGGACGCCGGCTTCGACGGTTGGGGGATCCCGCCCGCGGCGTGGGCGATCGCGGTGCTCGCACTGGTCACGCTGGTGATGATCGCGCTCGCCGCCTTCAGCCGCGGTGGTCTCGCGCCGATGCTGTCGGCGGTCTGGGGGCTCGTCTGGATCGCGGTCGGCCGGCTCACGGGCGAGCCGGCCTCGTTCGCGGTCGGTCTCGCGGCGATCGTCGCGGCCGTCGTGGTGGTGGTCGCGACGCTCGCGATCCGGTTCGTCACCGGCCGGCAGGAACGGCTCGGGCCGGTGCCCGACGACGGGCCGGATGCTCCGCGGCACGCGAGCGAATCGGCATGATGGAGCCGTGACCGACGAGACCCGCCTCACGATCGACGTCGACGGCACGCCGGTCGGCGCGATCGCCGCGCGACCCGACGGCGCGACCGCCACGGTCGTGGTGGCGCACGGTGCCGGCGCGGGCATGGAGCATCCGTTCCTGTCGGGGTTCACGCGCGCGCTGAACGCGCGGGGCCTCGCGACGCTGCGGTTCAACTTCGCCTACATCGAGCAGGGCAGGCGGATGCCCGGACGCCCGCCGGCCGCGATCGCCGCGTGGCGCGCCGTCATGGATCGGGTGCGGGCGGATGCTCCGGGGCCGGTGTGGGCCGCGGGCAAGTCGTACGGCGGGCGGATGGCGTCGATGGCGGTCGCCGAGGGCATGCCCGCCGCGGGGCTGGTGTTCCTCGGGTATCCGTTGCATCCGCCTGGAAGACCGGACCGACTGCGCGACGAGCACCTGCCCGGCCTCACCCTGCCGATGCGGTTCGTGCAGGGCACGAACGATCCGTTCGCGACGCCGAACGAGCAGCTCGACGACCTCGTCGCGCGGATCGGCCCGAACGCGACCGTCGACTGGATCGCGGGCGGCGGGCACTCGTTCGAGGTGAAGGGGCGCAAGCGCCCGCCCGAAGACGTCGCCGCCGACCTCGCCCCGCGCGTCGCGGAGTTCGTGCGCTCGCACTGAGGCCCGGTCCGCCGCAGCACGACCCCGGTCCCGGCGGCCTGCTAGTTTGTGACCGTTCGGGGTGCAACGGCTGGGGGCCTCATGCCACGACGAGTGCTCGTCGCAGGCGCGATCGCGGTCGCGCTGCTGTCCGTCGCGACCGTGACGGCGCCCGCACCGGCCGGCTCGAGCGCCGCCGCGACAGCCCGCGAGGCATCCTGCCGCTTCATCCCCGTCGAGGCCGACGGTCCGCACCGCTCGGCGGAGGCCCGCGCGACGTTCGGCGTCGACGGCACCGGCGTGACGGTGGGCATCATCTCGGATTCGTTCGCGACCGCTCCCGGCCTCTTGACCACACCCGAGCAGGATGTCTCGATCGGCTCCCTGCCCGGCCCCGGGAACCCGTGCGGCTACGAGACCCCCGTCGAGGTCCTCGCCGACGGGCCCGGCTCGGACGAGGGCCGCGCGATGGCCCAGCTCGTGCACGGCATCGCCCCGGGCGCGAGGCTGCTGTTCGCGACGACCGACCTCGACTCGCTGGGCCGGACGACCCCTCGCCACATCTTCCACGCCGTCCAGTTGCTCGTGGCGGCGGGCGCGGACATCATCGTCGACGACATCGGCGAGGAGCTCGACCTGTACTTCCAGCAGGGCATCACCTCGGCGATGATGCGCGCGGCGGCCGCTGCGGATCCGTCGCTCATGTTCTTCAGTTCGGCCGGCAACGACAACGTGCTCGGA
The DNA here is from genome assembly GCF_022811705.1 of Agromyces larvae. Lineage (NCBI taxonomy): Bacteria > Bacillati > Actinomycetota > Actinomycetes > Micrococcales > Microbacteriaceae > Agromyces > Agromyces larvae. The sequence goes on from NZ_CP094528.1 coordinate 2,493,044, forward strand.
ACGCCGGGCACCTCCGTCGCCGGCCGCCCCGTCGGCTCGTGGCAGACCCCGGCCTACCGGCCCGCGGAGTGCCCCGAGTGGGCCGTCGACGGCACCGAACTGGACTGCCTCGACTTCAGCCCGACGGGCGACGGCGACGCCGCGTACGGCGTGACGACCGGCGCCGACACGCACCTGCTCTACACCCTGCTGCACTGGGGTGAGCCGATGACGGCCGGACCGCCGACGCCGTCGTCCTTCGAGCTCCGCGTCTACGACGCCGAGCACGCGCTCGTCGGCACCGCCCCGCAGCACCGCCCCTTCCTGCCCGTGGCGAGCTTCGACGACGACGACGGCCCGATCCTGCCCGCGGGCGACTACGAGATCGTCGTCGCCCGGACCGCCGCCGCCGACGAGTCCGCGCGTCCGGCGATCTGGATGATGCCCTTCTTCCGGTACCGCGCGTTCACCATGGCCCCCGAGTACGGCGTGAGCGCGGGCCCCGACGTCGTCGGGCCGACCAGCTACGGGCACCCGGCGCAGGGCACCGCGATCGGGGTGGCCGCGGCCGATTGGACGACGCCCGACGTGCCCGAGGTCTTCAGCTCGATCGGACCGGGCATCGAGCTGTTCACGCCGTTCGACGAACCGTTGCCGGCGGAGGTGGCCGACGGCCCGGTACCGGTCGTCCCGGCGGCGGGGCCGCCGGTCCGGCCGGCGGTCCGGTCGGCCGCTGTCCGCATCGCGGTGCCGCTGCCCGAGCCGATCGTGACGACGGCACCGCAGATCACCGGTGTCGACGGCACCCAGACCTCGTTCTTCGGGCAGCCGGATGACGAGAGCGCGCGCCGCTTCTCCGGAACTTCCGCTTCGGCACCGCATGTGGCGGCGATCATGGCGCTCGCGAAGTCCTACTCGCCGACGACCTCGCGCGAGGAACTCCTCCGGCTGCTGTTCGAGACCGCGAAGCCCATGACCAACCCGTACGCGCAGTTCGGCTTCGAGGACGCCAACGTCGTCGGAGCCGGCCTGGCCGACGCAGCCGCGCTGCTCGCCGCGCTCCCGGCGCCGCCGACGGCGGCACCGCCCGGGCAGCTTGCCGCCTCGGGGCCCGAGCCGATCCCGGCGCTCGCCGCGGCGACGCTGCTCACGCTGGCCGGGCTGCTCATGGCGCTGCACCGCCGGCGGCGCGCATCGCGAGCCGCTCGGGCGGTCCGGCTCACGGAATGAGCACGATCTTGCCGCGCACGTGCCCCGTCTGGCTCTGCCGGTGCGCTTCGGCGGCGTCCGCGAGCGGGTACCGATGCGCGATCTCGATCACGAACTCGCCGCGCGCGGCGAGTTCGGCCGCGAGCGCGACGCCCTCGAACCGCAGGGCCTGCTCGGCTGCCGTCAGCGGCTCGGGACCGCCGCCGCTCCAGTAGCGGATGCCGAACCCGTCGGCCTCGGCCCCGCGCACGATCGTGCCGATGCGATCGGGGTCGGCGACCAGCTGCTTCGACACCTCGATCGCCTCGTCCGTGCCGACGCCGTCGACCGCGACGGTGACGCCCTGCGGCGCTGCCGCGCGCACCCGGTCGGCGAGCCCCGCGCCGTAGACGACCGGCACCGCGCCGAGCTCCCGCAGGTGCGCGTGGTTGCGTTCGCTCGCGGTCGCCACCACCTCGGCGCCCAGGCGCCGCGCGAACTGGATCGCCGCCTGGCCCACCGCCCCGGCGCCGCCGTGCCACAGCAGCGTGTCGCCCTCCGCGACGCCGAGCGACGCGAGCACCTGGTGGGCGGTGCCGGCCGGAACCCCGAGCGCCGCGCCCTGCTCGAAGCTCAGCGCCTCGGGCTTGGGGATGAGCTGCGAGGCATCCGCCGCGAGCTCGGACGCGTAGGCGCCGCGCGCGCCGACCACGATCACCTCGTCGCCCACCGACCACGCCTCGACGCCGCTGCCGACCTCGGTGATCACGCCCGAGGCATCCGTCCCGAGCCGGCGGGGCGCCGTGATCTCGCCGCTCGGGCGCAGCCGCGCCCGCAGCTTCCACTCGATGGGGTTCACCCCGGCGGCGCGCACCTCGACGACCGCCTGGCCCGGCCCGGCGACCGCGTACGGGATCTCACGGAACTCGAGCACCTCGGGCCCGCCGAACCGGTCGTATTCGATGGCGTGCGGCAAGAGGTCCTCCTTCGTCGGGGTTCCCGGGTGGCTCCAGCCTAGGTCGGCTGCACCGGTCGGGGCACTCCGAGCCCGCGTCATGCGGAGAAACACCCGCCTCCCGCGCGGACCCGACCGCACCGGCCGGTACGGCGCGCAGACGGCGGGGGTACGCTGCCGCCATGTCCGCCACCGCCGCGAACCGGCACGGATGGCTCGCCGCGATCGCCGGCCTCGCCGCCGCCGTGTTCGCGCTGGGCGTCGGCGAGCTGGCGGCCGCGATCATCGCGCCCGGCTCGGGGCCCCTCGTGGCGGTGGGCGCGGCGCTCATCGACCTGGCGCCGGGATGGGCCAAGGATGCCGCGATCGGGCTGTTCGGCACCGCCGACAAGGCCGCGCTGATCGTCGGCATCGCGATCGTGCTCGCCGCGGCGGCGGCCGGTGCGGGCGTGCTCGAGCGGGTTCGCCCGCCGTGGGGGCGGGTCGTGTTCGGGCTGCTCGGCGTCGTGGGCGCGGTCGCCGCGGCGACCCGGGCCGGTGCCGGTCCGCTCGCCGTCGCCCCGTCGCTGCTCGCCGGAGCCGCCGGGGCGATCGCGGTCGTGGTGCTCGTGCGGCGCATCGCGGCACGCGGCGCCGAGCCCGAGGCATCCGGTCCGCCCGAGGCATCCGGTCCGCCCGAGGCATCCGGTCCGCCCGAATCAGCCCGCGCTCCCGCCGCCGCACCCGACCGGCGCCGATTCCTGGCCTGGGCCGGGGGCGCCGCGGTCGTCGGCGTGCTCGCCGGGCTCGGCGGGTACGCGGCCCAGGCGGGGCGGCGCGCCCTGCAGGCGGTGCGCGAGGCGATCCGGCTCCCCGTGCCGGATGCGACCGCGACGATTCCGGCGGGCGCCGAGTTCGACGTCGACGGCCTCACCCCGCTCGTCACGCCGAACGCCGACTTCTACCGCATCGACACCGCCCTGCGCGTGCCCGAGATCGACCCGGCCGACTGGTCGTTGCGGATCCACGGCGAGGTCGCCGACGAGGCGGTGATCACGTGGAACGACCTGCTCGCCCTGCCGATGACCGAGCACGTCGTCACCCTCGCGTGCGTGTCGAACGAGGTCGGCGGCGACCTGATCGGCAACGCGGTCTGGCTCGGCACGCCGATCCGCGACCTGCTCGCACGCGCGAAGCCCGCGCCCGGCGCCGACATGGTGCTGAGCCGCAGCATCGACGGATTCACCGCCGGCACCCCGCTGTCGGCGCTCCAGGATCCCGGCCTCGACGCGATCCTCGCGATCGGCATGAACGGCGAGCCGCTACCGTTCGAGCACGGGTTCCCGGTGCGCATGGTGGTGCCGGGGCTCTTCGGGTACGTGTCGGCGACGAAGTGGGTCACCGAGCTCGAGGTCACCAGGTTCAGCGCGGCATCCGCCTACTGGACCGACCGCGGCTGGAGCGCGGCAGGCCCGGTGAAGCTCCAGAGCCGCATCGACGTGCCCCGGCGCGGCTCGTCGGTCGGGACGGGGCCGGTCACCGTCGCCGGCGTCGCCTGGCACCAGCACGTCGGCATCGACCGGGTCGAAGTGCAGATCGACGAGGGGCCGTGGTACGACGCCGACCTCGCCGCCGCGATCTCGGACGACACCTGGGTGCAGTGGCGGTGGACCTGGAACGCCCCGGCCGGCCGGCACACGCTGCGGGTGCGCGCGACCGGCCGCGACGGCGAGGTGCAGACCGACGAGATCGCCCCGGTCGTGCCCGACGGCGCGACCGGGCTGCACGCCGTCGAGATCACGGTGAACTGAACGATTCGAGCCGGCTCGCGCCGCGGGGCATCCGATCAGAGCGCGGTGTACCCGCCGTCGACGAGGTGGTAGCTGCCCGTGATGAAGCTCGCCGCATCGCTGGCCAGGAACACCGCGAGCGCAGCGACCTCGTCGGCCTCGCCCAACCGGCCGATCGGATGCTTCGACACCAGGAACTGCTGGGTCGCCTCGTCGAGGTTCGCGTCGATGAGCGGCGTCTTGATGAAGCCGGGGCCCACCGAGTTCACCCGCACGCCGAGCGGGGCGTACTCGAGCGCTGCGTTCTTCGTGAGCCCGACGAGCCCGTGCTTCGCGCTCACGTACGCCGACGACGACGCGAACCCCACGCTGCCGAGGATCGATGCCATGTTCACGATCGCGCCGCCGCCGTTCGCGACGATCGCGGGCAGTTGCGCCTTCATGCCGTGGAACACGCTCGAGAGGTTGACCGCGATCACCTGGGCCCATCCGTCGTCGGGATAGTCGCCGATGACCGCGGCCGGTCCGCCGATGCCCGCGTTGTTCACCGCGATGCGCAGCGGCGCGAGCGCGTTCGCGGCGTCGACGGCGGCACGGTTCCACGCCGGGTCGGTCACGTCGCCGACGGATGCCTCGGCGGTGCCGCCGGCGGATCGGATCTCCTCGACGACCTCGGCGGCGTGCTCGGCGTTCAGGTCGTTGACGATGACGGATGCCCCGTTGGCGCCGAGCAGCACCGCGATGGACTTGCCGATGCCGCTGCCGGCTCCGGTCACGATCGCCGAACGGTCGGCGACGTCGTAGGTGGCCATGCTGTTCCCCCTTCCGGCGGGCCCCCCGACCCGCACGATCCCACGCTAGCGATCGCTCCTCACGGCGGCGACCCCGGCCGCCGCTTCAGCGGCCCCCGCCGCCGCCGCCACCGCCGCCGCCGCCGGCCGAGACACCGCCGCCGCCCGACCCTCCGCTCGAGCTCGAGCTGTCGAACGAGGCCGTCGTGGTGGTGGAGATGGAGTCGAGCGACGAGGCGAACGAGACCGACGAGAACGGCTGCGTGCCGACGTACCAGTCGGGCTCGCTGCCCGCCTGCTCGTACGCGCGACCGAGCACCTCGGCCCAGCGCCGCTCATGACCGAGCAGCACCGCCCAGGGCAGCAGGCGTTCGGTGAGCTCGAGCACCTGCGCCGGGTCGTCCACTGCGATCGGCTCGCGGATCGCCCCGGCGGGCGACTGCAGCACCCGGATGCGATCGGCTTCGGCGAGGCGGATGTACAGGTCGAGGCCTGCGAGGTGGTCGCGCAGTTCGGCACCGGCCGCCTCGTACGGCCACTTCGCGACCAGCGCGATCGTGGCGATCAGCGACCCGACCCCGGCCAGCACGCCGATCCAGGGCAGCCCGCCGCCCACGTCGCGCTCGACCGACGTGATGGCGAAGACCAGGGCGAGCACCGTGCCGAGACCCGCCATCGCCCCGACCAGCATCACCAGCCCCATCGGCCGCTTGCGGCGCAACCCCTGGTCGACCGCCGCAGTGCGCGCCGAGCTCAGCAGCGCCTGCAGCCCGCTGGCGATCGACGCGCTGGGCGCACTGAGCGACCGGGTCTCGCCGTGCACGAGGTTCTCACCGAACACCGCGTGCAGCGCACGCGTGTCGTCGGGGGTGGCCTCGGGTCGGCGGAGCCGGCGCGCGGCACTCTCGGGTGCGGGGTTCTCGACGTACTGCAGCACGTACTCGGGTGCTCGCAGCAGACCGCCGAGCCCCGGCTTCTCGATGACGCGCATCGAGCCGAGCAGCGCGAGCTGCAGGAGCTGGGCCGTGATGGGACTTCTCGACGAGCGCGCCACCGTCGTGGCCATGGGGATGCTGAGCCCGCGCGGCGGCAGGTACTCGGCGACGATGGTCGCCCGGCCCGGCGCGTCGCGCAGCCGAGTCGACCGCACCCTGGCGGCGATGACGAGCGCGGCCACGGCGAGCAGCGCCGAGAGCACCGACAGCGTGGGCCAGGGCTCGGCGAAGAAGCCGGTATCGCGGGGGGTGAACGTGCCGGGCTCGAAGCCGATCGCGAAGGTCAGCGTCGCTTCGGGTTGCACGTCCGTCGTCGTGACCGACCACCCGGTATCGGTGGTCACGATGTCGACCGGGTCGGTCTCCCCGAACGAGCCGACGCCCGCGTTGGCTCCGCCGGTCGCGGCCGCGCGCAGGTCGTCGTCGACGTGCACCTCGGCGCTCACCGTGCCGAACGGCTGCCGCCAGTGCTCGCCGTTCACGTCCCAGTAGAACTCGTCGGCGTCGGTGTCGGCGTAGTGGCGGGTGATGTTGCGCTGCGTGTACGTGATGACGTAGGTCTGCACGCCGTGCACGAATTCGTCGGTGCCGAGCGCGAGTGTGACGATGCCGTCTTCGGACTCGCTCTCGTAGGGCACCGGCCGCCCCTCGGCGTCGGTCACCGAGACCACGTGCAGGTCGGTGGGCTGCCCGCGGTATGTGTCGACGAGCTGCCGCACGATGCCGCGGTTCTGATCGAAGTCGGGGAACCGGGCGACGATCGTCTCGACCGTGGTGAGCGTCGAATGGCCTCCGTCGTCGCGCCCGAGCTCGTAGTCGGCGTGGAACGAGTCGAACGTGAAGTCCTCGACGCCGGACGCGACCGAGGCCGGCGTCGGCGCCGCGACCGCCGCCGCGGGCATCGCGAACACCGTCGCGAGGGTGATGGCGCCGCCCACGGCGACGCGCACGGCGAGATCGCGCACACGGCTGTTCACGCCGCCCAGCCTAGGAGGTTCCGTCGACGCGATCGGGGAAGGTTGCCCATGACGACGCGCACCGCGCCGCCGCGAGGCATCCGATCGATTGCGGATGCTCCGCGCTCGATGTCGGATGTCGCGGCTAGCGTGGGCAGCACACGAGGAGATGGGGTCGCATGTACGTCGAAGACGGGCGAGTCGTCACGAGTGCGAGCGATCTGAAGAAGGCGTCCGATTGCGAGTTCGCGTTCCTGCGCGAGCTCGACGTCAAGCTCGGCCGCGACACGCTGTTCGAGGCACCCGACGACGAGATGCTGCGGCGGGCCGGGTTGCTCGGCACCGAGCACGAGCTGCGCGTGCTCGAGCGCTACCGGGCCGAGTTCGGCGACGCGGTCGTCGAGATCGAGCAGCCCAGCGTGCGCGACCTGCCCGCGGTCGAGGCGGCGGTCGCGGCGACGATCGATGCGCTCGAGGGCGGTGCGCCGGTGGTCTACCAGGCGATGTTCCGCGACGACGGGTTCGTCGGGTTCGCCGACTTCCTGGTGCGACGGCCCGACGGGCGCTATCGGGTGCAGGACTCGAAGCTCGCCCGGCACGCGCGGGTCACCGCGCTGCTGCAGCTCGCCGCGTACGCCGATCAGCTCGACCGGCTCGGCATCCCCTGCGACGACACCGTCGAGCTGCTCCTCGGCGACGGCACGTCCAGCACGCACCTGCTCGACGACATCCGCCCGGTGTATCGCGAGCGGGTCGCCCGGCTGCACGCCATCGTCACCGAGCGCCTCGCCGATCCCGACCCGGTGCGGTGGGGCGATCCGCGTTACGCGCACGACGGGCGCTGCCCCACCTGCGAGCTCGAGGTGCAGGTCGGGCGCGACGTGCTCATGGTCGGCGGGCTGCGCATCACGCAGCGCGACCCGCTCGCGGCGGTCGGCATCCGCACCATCGACGACCTCGCCGCGTCCTCCGGGCCGGTTCCGCATCTGATGGATGCCACGCTCGAGGGCCTGCGCGAACAGGCACGCCTGCAGCTCGCGGCCGAGGCGGCCGAGCGCGAGGCCGAGGCATCCGGGTCGCGCGGTCCCGACGATCCGCCGCTGCCGCCGCCGGTCTCGGTGCGCGAGGCCGGTGCGCTCGCGGCGATCCCGGTGCCGGACCCGGGCGATCTGTTCTTCGACTTCGAGGGCGACCCGCTCTACACCGAGGGCGACGGCACCCGGTGGAATCTCGACTACCTGTGGGGCATGGTCGACGAGCACGACACGTACACCGCGTTCTGGGCGCACTCCTTCGCCGAAGAGCGCGAGGCGCTCGTGCGGTTCCTCGAGTTCGTCAAGCTGCGCCGGGCGCAGCATCCCGATCTGCACATCTACCACTACGCGTCCTACGAGCGCACCCACCTGACGTCGATCGCCGCCCGCCACGGCGTCGGCGAGGCCGACGTCGACCAACTGCTCGCCGACGGCGTGCTCGTCGACCTCTACCCCATCGTCAAGCGCGCGGTGCGCGTGGGCAGCCGGTCGTACTCGATCAAGAAGCTCGAGCCGCTCTACATGGGCGACGAGTTGCGCGAGGCCGACGTGAAGTCGGGCGGCGACTCGATCACCGAGTACGTGCGGTCGCGCGAGCTCGCCGAGTCGGGGCGGCCGGGTGCGGCCGACGAGGCGCAGGCGATCCTCGACGATCTCGCCGAGTACAACCGGTACGACTGCGTGTCGACCCGGCGGCTGCGCGACTGGCTGCTCGCCGTCGCCCGCCGCGAGGGCGTCGAGCCCGTGCCGCCGCGGTACCTCGCCGAGCTCGGCGGCGCGAAGGTCTACGAGCCGAGCCCGCTCGCCGCGGCGTTGCGCGAGGCGGCCGGGCCCCGCGAATCGGGGCACGAGCGCGACGCCGATCGCACCGCGCTCGCGCTCGCGTCGGCTGCGATCGACTACCACCAGCGCGAGGACAAAAGCTTCTGGTGGGCGCACTTCCTGCGCACCGACCAGCCCGTCGAGACGTGGGAAGACCATCGCGACGTGCTGGTCGTCGACCCGGCGAGCTCGACGGTGCGGCAGCAGTGGCATGAAGAGCCGCGCTGGGGCAAGCCCCGCCGCGAACTGCACCTCGAGGGGCGCGTGGCACCCGGGTCGCGCTTCACGCCCGGCACGGAGGTGTTCCTGCTGTACGAGTGGCCCGCACCCATGCCGTCCAACACGTTCCGGCCGGGGCAGCGCGCGTGGACCGACGCCGTCGTGGTCGAGGCGACCGAACTCGGGGTCGTCGTCGAGGAGTCGTCGGTGGCCGGCGCCGATCCGTGGCATCCGCTGCCGTTCGCGATCGCACCGGGGCGGCCGCCTCGCGCCGACAAGCTGCGCGAGGCGATCGCCGAGTGGGCGTCGCCGATCGTGGCGAGGCTGGGCGCGGGCGGCGCGGCGCCTGCGGCTGGGGCGTTGCCGGTGCCCGCCGAGCCGGTGCCCGCGCTGCCGCACGGGCCGGCGATCGACATCCTGCGCCGGCTCCCTCCTCGCGCGCGGGGCGGGCTCGTGCCGCACGCCGAGGGCGGCGATGTCGTCGCCGAGGTGGTCGAGTCGGTGCGGCGGCTCGACCGCTCGTACCTCGCCGTGCAGGGGCCGCCCGGCACCGGCAAGACCTACGTCGCGTCGCACGTCATCGCTCGGCTCGTCGCCGACCACGGCTACCGCATCGGCGTCGTCGCCCAGTCGCACGCCGTCGTCGAGAACGTGCTCTGCGCAGTGGTCGACGCCGGCCTCGACCCCGCGATGGTCGGCAAGTCGGTGCGCAGCGCAGCCGAGGTCGAACGCGCGCCGTTCACCGCGTTCACGCAGAAAGACCGGCTCGCCGGCTTCATCGGCGACCACCCCGACGGCTTCGTCGTCGGCGGTACCGCGTGGGACTTCTGCAACACCCGCCGGGTGGGGCGTGGCGCGCTCGACCTGCTCGTCATCGACGAGGCCGGGCAGTTCTCGCTCGCCTCCACGATCGCGGTCGCGGTCTCGACGCAGAACCTGCTGCTGCTCGGCGACCCGCAGCAACTGCCGCAGGTGAGCCAGGCGCTGCACCCCGAACCGGTCAACACGTCGGCGCTCGGCTGGATCGCCGACGGGCACGACGTGCTGCCGAGCGAGTACGGGTACTTCCTCGCCGAGAGCCGGCGCATGCACCCCGAGATCGCCGCTCCGGTCTCGCGGCTGTCGTACGAGGGCGAGCTGCGCTCGCACCCGGTCGCCTCGGCCCGCCGGCTCGCCGGCGTCGCACCCGGGCTCACCCCGCTGCCCATCGAGCACGTCGGCAACGCCACCTACTCGCCCGAAGAGGCGCAGGTGATCGTCGAACTCGTCGCGTCGCTGATGGGGCGCGAGTGGTCCGAGGCATCCGAGACCCCTGACGGCATCGTGACCGAGCCCGGCCGACCGCTCGAGCAGACCGACCTCATCGTCGTCACGCCGTACAACGCGCAGCTCGCCGTCGTGCGCACCGCGCTCGACCTCGCCGGCTACGTCGACGTCCCCGTCGGCACCGTCGACAAGTTCCAGGGGCAAGAAGCGGTCGTGGCGATCATCTCGCTCGCGGCGTCGTCGGCGGCCGACGTGCCGCGAGGCCTCGAGTTCCTGCTGCTGAAGAACCGGCTGAACGTCGCGGTGTCGCGGGCGAAGTGGGCGGCGTACCTCGTCTACTCGCCCGGGCTGCTCGAAGGGCTGCCGCGGTACGCCGACGGCGTCGCCCAGCTGAGCGCGTTCATGCGCCTCGTCGGCGCCGAGCGCGGGGCGCCGGTGCTCGCCTGAGCGACCGCGGTACGGCACCTGCCGGCCCGATGGGCGCGGGCAGCGTGCGCCCGGGGCGCCGGCTGGGAATACCGCACAGGTTCGCTGCGTAGATTCATGGCATGACCTCCCCCTCCGACCTGAACCCTGCCCGCATCACGATGTACGGCGCCGAGTGGTGCATCGACTGCCGCCGCTCGAAGGCCCTGCTCGACCGTCGCGGCGTCGACTACGAGTACGTCGACCTGATGGTCGTCGAAGACGGCGCCGACCGCGCGAAGGCGATCTCGGGCCGCACGAACATCCCCGTGGTCGTGTTCCCCGACGGCACGCACTTCACCGAGCCGAGCGACGCCGAGCTCGGCGCGAAGCTCGACGAGGTCGGCGCGCCCACCGCCTGACCCCCTCGCAGGCGGCGACATCGGTCAGGACCGCGGGTTGACGCGGTCGCCCACGATCGACAGGTCGGCGCCCTCGGGGATCTCAGCCGCCTCGATGCCCGGCACGGCGAGGAGGTCGGCGATGCACGCCGCCGTGCCGCCGACCACCGTCGAGTCGAAGTCGATCTCGCTGACGAGCACCCAGGCGAGGTCGTCGGGCCAGATGAGGCTCGGCGACTCACCGCGCAGCTCGGGTTCAGCGATCCAGGGCGCCCGCGTCGGCCACGAGGCATCCGCGAACTCGGCGACGCCTGCGTCGAACAGCACGTGCTCGCGCATCGGCAACGACAGCCGCGGGCCGTCCTCGACCTCGGAGCCGAGCACCGCCGGCGGCGTGGTGCTCACGACTCGGCCGCGCTCGTCATCCGCCGAGTCGACGAGGGCGAGCCGCACCACCCCTCGGCCGAACAGCCCGCCCCAGCCCTCCCACACTGCGGCGCACCCCGAGTCGGGCGTCGCCGTGTGCCGCGCGAGCACCGCCGTGATCGATGCGAGCAGCTCAGGCTCGAGGCGTCCCTGCTCGGGTGAATCGACGCGCCACCCCTGCGAGACGGGCACGCCGTTCCACGACCCGCGGTCCGGATCGGTGTCGCGCACCCGCTCCCACTGGAACAGCGGATGCCACGTCAGCCCGGCGTCGGCGGCGGCCGCCGCCCAGGTGGTGGAGCGCCGCTCCCAGGAGTCGGGCCACCCGCCGGCCCGAACGTCGTCCCACGTCAGGCCGACCGGCCGCTGGACTCCGATCGGGTGGAACACCCGCGCGTACGCCTCGAATCCGCGCGGCACGACGACGTGCATCGTGCCCCACGCGCGATCGAGCCGCGGCACGATCCAGGCGCCGCGCGAGACCTCCGGCTCCCACCGCATCCGCCCACGCTAGCGGTGCGGGGCTCGAGACGCGTGCTCCCCCGTCGGGCCCTCCTCGACCGGCGGGTGGCCGCTCACCGCAGCTGCGGCACGACCTCCTGCTCGAACAGCTCGAGCCCGCTGCGGTCGTACGCGAGCTCGGGCTGGTACGTGATGACGTACTCGAGGCCGAGCTCGCGCAGGCTCGACAGCTTCGCCACGATCTCGGCGGGCGTGCCGACGAGCGAGTTGGGGCCGCGGTAGTCGGCCATGAACCGCGCCGTGACGTCGGGGCCGAGGTAGGGGGCGACCCGCGCCTCGAGCCGGGCGAGCCGGCGGTCGACGTCGGCGGCGTCGCTGCCGATCACGGTGTTGAAGTTCGACGACCGGGTGATCGACGAGAAATCGCGGCCGAGCTTCTCGCAGTGCCCGCGCAGCACCTCGCTCTTGTGGGTGAACTCCTCGGGCGAGCCGAAGAAGTTCGTGTACGAGGCGTACTTCGCCGCGATGCGCAGCGTGACCTGCTCGCCGCCGCCGGCGATCCAGAACGGGATGCCGCCCGGCTGCAGCGGCTGCGGCTGGAAGATCGCGCCGTCCACCCGGTAGTACTCGCCGTCGAGGGTCGCGGTGCCCGTCGTCCACGCCTGCTGCATGATCTCGACGCCCTCGCGCAGCCGCCCGAGCCGTTCCCGCACGGGCGGGAACCCGTACCCGTACGCCCGCCACTCGTGCTCGTACCATCCGCCGCCGATGCCCATCTCGACGCGCCCGCCCGAGACGATGTCGGCGGTCGCGGCGACCTTCGCGAGGTACGCGGGGTTGCGGTACGACATGCACGTGCACATCTGGCCGATGCGCACGCGCGAGGTCGACGCGGCGTACGCGTTCACCAGCGACCAGGCTTCGTGCGTGGCCTCGGTGAGCGACGGCGTCGGCACGGTGTGGAAATGGTCGTAGACCCAGATCGACTCCCACGGCGAGCCCTCGCGGTCGGCGTGCGCGGCGAGGCCGTGCATCACCGCCCAGTGCTCGGCCGGCTCGATGCCGACGAGATCGTGACGCCAACCCTGGGGAACGAACATTCCGAATCGCATGGGGTCGAGCCTATTCGGATGCCACGGGCCCGCGGCATCCGGATCTCAGCGCCAGCCCTGAGGCATCCGGCCCGTGTCCTCCGTACCGTCGGCCGGTATGACCGACCTGGACACCGACCTGAACACCCGCCCCCTCCGCATCCCGTTCGTCGCCGCCGTGCACCGGATCCGGCCGCCCGCACCGGCCTGCGAGTTCTCGGCCGCCGACTTCACCGCGACCGCGTCGACCGCGTGCGGCGTGCGCATCATCCGCGTCGCGGGGGCCGGCCGCTGCCCCACCGCGGGCTGGACGCTGACGCTCGTCGCGGCCAACCCCGGCGTCGTGCCGCACCCCGAGCAAGTCTGGCTCGAACTGCGCGAAACACCGCCCTCGGATGCCGCGGCCCGCGTGCTGACCGACGTCGAAGTGGAGACGCTCATCGAGGACTCGGCTGCGAACGAGGTGATGATCCGCTTCGCGTACCGCGCCCCGATCACCGTGCCCGTGCTGGAGGCCGCCCAGGTGGGCGTGGCGAGCGCGGCGCCCGGCCGGTGGACCGGGCGCGACGCGCGCTGACCCTACGCGAGCGCGTACCGCAGCTCGGCCATCGCCGGGCCGGACCAGACGCCGCCGTCGAGATCGTCGCCGCGCACGGTGACCACCTTGCCGCCCTTGGCCAGCACGAGCAGGGCGAGCTGGGGGAGCAGGTCGCCGGCGCGGGTGCCGTCGGCGAGCGCGTCGCCGGTGCCGTTGCCGCTCGCGAATTCGATCGCGCCCGAGTCGGCGGCGAGCGTGCCGTTCACCGAGGTCGTGAAGTCGAACCAGAACGTCTCGACGGCACCGTCGGCCGCCTCGCGGGCGATCGCGGCGAGGTCGCGTTCGACTCGGCCCGCGGTTCCCTCCACGAGGGTGCGCAACTGCGACTCCGCCTCGTGGATGTTCAGCTTCGCGAGCTGCTGGCGGACGGCCTCGTCGACCTCGGCGGCGGTCAGCCGGTCGGCGCCGCCCGACACCCCGACGACCCGGCGCGAGTTGCGGGCGCGGTCGATGAACAGGCTCAGCAGCGGTTCGGCCGAGAACACGAACAGCGGCACCCGCTCGTCGGGGTCGAGTTCGTGCAGCGCGCGGCGCACCACGTCGACGACGCGCTTGGCGTAGAGGTCGAGCAGCGTCTTGCGGCCCTCGTCGCCCGTGAGACGGCTCGCTCCGCCCTGGCTGTTGGTGCCGCGCTGAGCACCGCGCGGGCGGTCCTCGCCGGGTTCGCGGTTGGTCGCCTCGTCCAGGTTCGCCACGCCCTGCGCGTCGAGCTCGAGCTTCGCGGCCCGCGCGACCGGCGTCGCGTGCCACAGCGACCACTCGTGCGCCGAGATCGTGATGGCGAACGCCTCCTGGTCCTGGCTGGGTGCGCGCAGGAGCTGCCCGAGCGTGAAGTGGGAGCCGACGTGCCACGAGTCGTCGAGTCGGTTCGGCAGCACGAACACGTCGTCGAAGTCGGGCGCGACGAAGATCGCGAGCGACCTCGCGAGCGTGCCCCACAGCTGCAGGTCGCCGAGGATCGCGTCGCGCCGGGCGCGCAGCGCGTCGAGTTCGGCGGCGGATGCCCCGTCGCTCTTCACCTGCTCGATCGCGGCGTCGAACGCGCTCTTCACGGCGACCTCGGCGCGCTCGCGCTCGGCGACGACCGGAGACGTCGAGGCGTAGATCGAGATGGCCGGGTGATGGACACCGGCGAGGGCGGTGAAGTCGGCCGTGGTGGGCATGTCGTGGTGAACGGTCATGCGTTCCCTCCCCCTGGGAATCGTCGCGAGCCGCAACCGCGGCGTCGCGTCCCTCCAGCCTAGGGAGACGCGCGCGAGAACGACAGTCCCGACCGGGGTCGGCTCACGCCTTCGACGCCGACGGCTCGACGGGCGCCCCGTCGACGTCGCGCTCCCACTCGCGCACGGCGCGGGTCGCGATGAACGGGGCGCGCTGCTCGGCCCACTCGTCGATGGCGGCGAGCTCCGCCTCCTCCTGCTTGGCGACGAACGCCTCGGCGACGCGGCGGCCGGATTCGCGTCGCAGGCCGGCGCGGTACTCGGCGACGTCGACGCGCGGAGCGGACTCCTCGCGGGCGGCGCGCAGACGCTCGTCGGACCGTTCGCGCTCGGACGCCACGATCGCGTCGTCGGTGATGCGCGCCACCTCGTCGTACGCCGTCGGCGCCATCAGGTTCTGCAGCGTCTTCGTGAGCACGGGCATGAGCTCGACGCACACGAACAGCAGCGCGATCATCAGGTGCGCGAACCCGAGCAGGCCGTTGCGCTCGCCGATGCGCCAGAGCGCATCGAGCCGGGCGAGCATGCCGTTGCTCTGCTCGGCCGCCGCCTCGTACCGGGTCTGCTCGAGGTCGCGCGCGGCGGTGAGCCGGTCGAGCCGCTCCTGGTCGGCGGCGAGGGTCTGCTCGGCCTGGGCGATCGCCTCGGCGGCGCCCGCTTCGATGCGCGCCTCGGCCTGCGCCTTGGCGTCGGCCTCGGCGGCCTTCGCGGCGTCGAGTGCGGCGAGCTTGCCGTCGCGGTCGAGCTTCTTCGACCGGGTGATGGGGCCGTCGCCCACGATGCCGGTGCCCTCGGTGCCGTCGAGCTCGCTCAGCCACACCCGGTTCGCCTCGTCGTAGGCGGCTTGCGCGGCGGCGGTCGCGGCCTGCGCGGCGACGTAGTCGGGGTCGGCGGCGAGCGCGTCGCGGCCGCCGTCGGAGATGAGTGCGCGCTGCGCGGCGACGCTCGCCGTCAGTCCGTCGATCTCGGCGTAGCGCGGGTCGGACGCGAGCTCCTCCTCGAACGCCTGCTTCGCCTCGAGTGCCATCACCTCGGTCTCGGCCGCGATCTCCCGCTCGAACACCTGCAGCGTGAGCGGGGTCGCCACGACGATGCCGATGACGAGCGCGAGGGCCACGCGGGGCAGGGCGAGCAGCAGGTTCGCCGAAGGGCGCGGCTGACGCGGCATGCCGACGACGAGCATGCGGTCGATCGCGAGGATGACCAGACCCCACAGGATGCCGACGCCGATCGCGACCCACGGCGGCGCGGTCAACGCCATCAGCATCGCGAACGACGCCGCCGCGGCCGACACGGCGGCGGTCGCGATGAGGACGAGCCCCATCGAGAGGTACCGCTGACGCTGGCCCGGCGCACGCCCGATCACATCGGGCCGTGCGCCGCCGAACGTCACGAGCGCGTCACCGAGCCGGCTCATCGATCCCCCCGATCCGCCGATCCCCCGATCAGGTCAGACCGGACACGATACTCCCCCGACCGTTCCGGCGACACTGGGGGAATCCCCCGATCGACCCTGATCCCGTCGCCTCCACACGTCGACCGGCGGAACACGGCGGAATACGGCGGCCGAGGCATCCGGTTGCATCGAAGCGATGACCACCACACCGCGCCTGTCCGTGCTCGACCTCGTTCCCGTGCGCACGGGCCAGACCAGCGCCGACGCCGTCGCCGCCTCGGTCGCCCTCGCGCAGGCCGCCGACCGGCTCGGCTACACCCGCTACTGGTTCGCCGAGCACCACAACATGCCGGCCGTCGCCTCCACCACCCCGCCCGTGCTCGCGGCCGCGATCGCGGCGCGCACCGAGCGGATCCGGGTCGGCTCGGGCGGCGTCATGCTGCCGAACCACGCGCCGCTCGTCGTGGCCGAGCAGTTCGCCGCGCTGGAGGCGATCGCGCCGGGCCGCATCGACCTCGGCATCGGGCGCGCTCCGGGCAGCGACCCCGTCATCACGCAGCTGCTGCGCATCTCGGGGCCGACCGCCGACGTCGACCGGTTCCCCGACCACGTCACCGACATCGTCAGCCTGCTCCAGCCCGACGGCGCGACGCTGCGGCTCACCAGCGGGCGCGAGTACCCCATCGCCGCCACCCCCGCCGCGGCGGGCGCGCCGACCGTGTGGCTGCTGGGCTCGAGCGACTACTCGGCGAAGCTCGCCGCCGAACTCGGCCTGCCGTACGTGTTCGCCAACCACTTCTCGGGCGAAGGGCTCGAGCGCGCGCTCGAGCTGTACCGCAGCGGATACACGCCGAGCGAGCGGCATCCGGCCCCCGAGACCTTCCTCACCGTGAACGCGGTCGTCGCCCCCACCGCGGCCGAGGCGCACGAGCGCGCCCTGCCGCAGCTGCGGCAGATGGCGCGGCTGCGGCTCAACCGGCCGATGCACGCGCTCGAGACGGTCGAGGAGGCGCTCGCCGCGCCCGCCGACGAACTCGCCGACGAGCTCATCGCGGCGATGCGCGGGCGTTGGATCATCGGCGAACCGGATGCCGCGTCCGCGCGCCTGCGCGACCTCGCGGTCCGGCACGGCGTCGACGAGGTGATGGTCGTGCCCGTCACGGGCGCCTACGCGGCCGAACCGGCGGATGCCTCGCCCGGCCGCGTGCAGACCCTCGAACTGCTGGCGGGCGCGCTGCTCGAAGAGCGGGCGACCAACCCGCCGGTCGAGTAGCGAGCACCGGAGAGCGTATCGCCACCAGGTGAGCGGCCCTTCGGGGCCTCGGCACGCGCCCGGCGCACCCCGACCGGCGGGTTCGCTCAGGCCGCGAGACCGAGCCTGCGCAGATCCTCCGTGGAGGCGCGGTACTCGTCGCCCTCGGCGACCTTGGCTTCCCGCGGCACGCGCGCACCGTTCTGGACTCGCGCGGCGGCGCCGATCGAGGCGTACGGGCCGACGACGGCGTTGCGGCCGACGACGGCGCCGCGGCCCACATGGGCGCGCACCCCGATCTCGGCGCGCTCGGCGACGATGGCGTCGCGGTCGACCCAGCCTCCGGGGCCGATGACGGCGTGGCGCTGGACCTCTGCTCCGGGGTCGACGTAGGCGGTCGGGTCGACGAACGCGGTGGGGTCGACCTTCGCGGTCGTGGCCACGAGGCCGCGCCCGTTCACGTGCTTGCGGTAGCGCCGCAGAACCCCGTTCTCGTCCTCGAACTCGACGTAGCTGATGCCCACGGACTCCTCCCTTCGGGACGCTCGGATGCGTCCGCAGGTGCTACAACACCGATGCTGACCGGGGCATTCCCGCGGTTCGGCGGTGCGGCTCGATACGGATGCATCGACGTTCGGCACTCCGACACGGGACGCATAGGTTCCGCATGGCGAACCCACAGCACCCGGCTTGCGGGATCCGGCTGGATGGAGGCATCCCATCGAACTGATCGGAGCCCACCGTGGACCAGTCCCTCCTGCTCATCGCCGTCGACCTCGTCGCCATCGCCGTTCTGGTGTTCGGCCTGTACTTCCCGAGGCACCGACGGCGCGACCTCGTGGTCGCCTACCTGACCGTCAACGTCGGCGTGCTCGCCGTCGCGCTCGTGCTCGGGCAGACCGCCGTCGGCGCCGGGCTCGGCCTCGGCCTGTTCGGCGTGCTGTCGATCATCCGGCTCCGTTCGCGCGAGATCGAGCAGCACGAGGTGGCGTACTACTTCGCCGCGCTCGCGCTCGGTCTCATCGGCGGCCTGGTCGGCACCGCGTCCTGGCTCGGGATCGGGCTCATGGCCCTCGTCCTCGTCGTGCTCGCGATCGGCGACCACCCGGCGCTGTTCCGCCGTTCCCGTCAGCAGTCGGTCGTGCTCGACCAGGCGATCGCCGACGAGCACGAACTCACGGCCCGGCTCGAGCAGGTGCTCGGCGGGCGGGTGCTGCGGGTGCGCGTCGAACAGCTCGACCTCGTCGACGACACGACGAAGGTGGACGTGCGGTTCGAGGCCCCCAGGGCCGGCGCGGCGCGGCCGGGCGCGACCCGGTCGGGCGCGACCCGGCTGGGCGCGACGCGGCCGGGCGCGACGCGGCCCGCTACGGCCGGCTCGGATGCCGCGACGCCCGTCGAGGCCCGCCCGGCCGCGACCGCCGAGCGGCCGGCGGCCGAGACCGTCTCGCTCGAGGTTGCGCGATGACCGCGGTGAGCGGGCGCGAGCGGGCGTTCGCATCCCTCGCGACCCTCGCCCCGGTGAGCCTGGACGAGCTGAACACCCGGGCCGAGCTGCTCACCCGGGTCGACCGCAAGTACCTCCTGCCGCTCGCCGACCTGCCGCGGGTGCTCGACCGGCTGCCCGCCGGCACCCTCGCGCTCGAGATCGACGGCGCCCGCGCCCAGCGGTACGAGTCGGTGTACTTCGACACCGCCGACCTGGTGAGCTTCACGCTCGCCGCTCGCGGGCGGCGTCGGCGCTTCAAAGTGCGCACCCGCAGCTACCTCGGCTCGGATCTCGCATTCCTCGAGGTGAAGACCCGCGGCGGCCGGGCCGTCACGGTGAAGGATCGAGTCGCCGTCGATCCGGATGCCACGACCGCCCTCTCCGGCGACGGTCACGCCTACGCGCGCGACGTGCTCGACGAGTCGGGCATCGGAGCGCCCTCCGACCTGCACCTCGATGCCGTGCTCACCACCCGGTACCGGCGGGCGACCCTGCTGGTGCCGGCCACCGGCGCCCGCCCCGAGAGCCGCGCCACCGTCGACCTCGACCTCACCTGGGTCGACCGCGGACGCGGCGGCTCGTTCCCGACGGTGATGACCACGCCCGACCGCGTGATCGTCGAGACGAAATCGGGCGCCTCCGCAGGCGAAGTCGACCATGCCCTGTGGGCGTGCGGGCACCGACCGACCCGCATCTCGAAGTACGCGACGGGGCTCGCAGCGCTCCGGCCCGGCCTGCCGGCGAACCGCTGGCACCGCGTGCTGGCCCGCGACTTCGCGGGCGCCCGGCGCGAGCCCGCGAACGCCCCGACCACCAGCTCCTGACGAAGCTCCCACGAAACGAGACTCCATGAACGCCCATCCCTCCCGCCGCCCCTGGCTCACCGCCGCGATCGCGGCACCCCTCACCCTCGTCGGCGCCCTCGTGCTCGCGAGCTGCTCGACCGGCGACACCGCCGACACCGGCGCGACGCTCGGCACCGGCTCCGAGGCATCCGTCGAGCTCGCGACCGTCGAGGCGGTCGACCCGGGCGCGACCGCCGCCGAGGTGATGGCCGACAACGAAGCCGCACCCGGCGGCGACGGCGACGACACCTGGTCGGTGGCCGACGAGACCGCGATCACGCTGTCGGGCTCGTCGGCGACGAGCGACTCCGACGCGGTCTCGGTCGACGACGGCACCGTGACGATCACCGCCGCCGGCACGTACCGACTGTCGGGCGATCTCGACGGGCAGGTCGTGGTGAACGTGCCGGGCGACGGGCTCGTACGGCTCGTGCTCGACGGCGTCGACATCGCGAGCGATTCCTCCGCCGCGATCGCGATCACGGCGGCCGAGGAGGTGCAGGTCGTGCTCGCCGACGGCAGTTCGAACACGCTCGCCGACACCGCGGCGTACGCCGACGGCGCCGACGTGAACGCCGCGCTGTTCAGCGCGACCGACCTCGTGATCGCCGCCGAGTCGGCCGGCACCGGCGAACTCGTCGTCCACGGCAACGGCAACGACGGCATCGCGAGCAAGGACGGCCTGCGCATCACCGGCGGCACCATCACCGTCGATGCGGTCGACGACGGCATCCGCGGCAAGGACGAGGTGCAGATCGACGGCGGCACGATCACCGTTACCGCGGGCGGCGACGGACTGAAGGCCGACGACGAGGAGGACGCCGACCGCGGGTACCTCGCGATCGCGGGCGGCGACGTGACCGTCACCGCCGGCGGCGACGGGCTGGATGCCGCGACCGACGTCGTCGTCTGGGGCGGCACCCTCGACGTGACGTCGGGCGGCGGGCACGAGGCGAGCGTCGCCGAAGACGCGTCGGCGAAGGGGCTGAAAGGCCGGGTCTACGTCGTCATCGACGGCGGATCGGTGACGGTCGATGCCGCCGAGGACGCGATCCACACCGACAACACCGCGCACCTCGCCGACGGCACCGTCGAGGTCGCCGCCGGCGACGACGGCGTGCACGCGGATGTCGCGCTCACCGTCTCGGGAGGCACCGTCGACGTGACCGCGTCGTACGAGGGTCTCGAGGGCTCGGCGATCACGATCGCGGGCGGCACCACGCGGGTCGCGGCATCCGACGACGGGGTCAACGTGTCGGCCGGCGACGTCGCGTCGACCGCCGACGCGCTGACGCTCACCGTCACCGGAGGCACCCTCGAGGTCGACGCCGACGGCGACGGCCTCGACGCGAACGGCTCGATCTCGATGTCGGGCGGCACCGTCACGGTGCAGGGGCCGACGAACGACGGCAACGCCGCGCTCGACTACGACGGAACGTTCGACATCACCGGCGGCACGCTGATCGCGGTCGGCGCGAGCGGCATGGCGATGGCCCCCGGTGCGGATGCCTCGCAAGCCTCGGTGCTCGTCACCCTCGACCGCACCGTGGCGGCCGGGACGACGCTGCAGGTCACCGCGTCCGACGGCACCGTCGTCGGCACGGTCACGGCCGCGAAGCAGGCGGGCTCGGTGGCGTTCTCGTCGCCCGGCCTCGTGAACGGCGAGACGTACACCGTCACGGCCGAGGGCGCCGCCGTCGGCTCGGCGGTCGCGGGCGAGCAGGTCTCGATGGGCATGCCCGGCGGCGGGCGGCCCGGCGGGGGTGGCGGGCCCGGCGGCGGGCAGCCGCCGACCCGGCCCTGAATGCGGGCCTCGCGTTCCCTCGCGCCCCACGCAGCCCCGCTCGCACCCATGCGCACGCCGCTCGCGCCCCACGCAGCCCCGCGCTGCGCCACTTCGGCGGCCTCCGCGCCAGACGAACTGGCGCAGGCGGCGTCGAAGTGGCGCAGCCGCAGGACGCGAGCGGAGCGGACGGCAGGGGGAGCGAGCGCGGTAGGCGCGACGGGCGGAGCGGGCGGCAGGCCGGGACATCCGTGCGAGAAGTTAGGCTTACCTGAGTTCCGCTTCGGCCCCGCCTGACTGGATGCCCATGACCGCTGCCCCGCTCGTCGAGCTCGACGAGGTGCGCATCCGCCACGACGGCGCCGAGCGCGCGACGCCCGACGGCGTCACACTCGCGATCCGTCCGGGCGAGGTGGTGCTGGTGCTCGGGCCGTCGGGCTGCGGCAAGTCCACCCTCGCGCTCGCGCTCGACGGGCTCATCCCCCACGCCGTGCCCGCCGACCTCGAGGGGCGCGTGCTCGTGGCCGGCCTGGACACCCGCGACCACCACGTCGGCGAGCTGAGCGAACACGTCGCGATGGTGTTCCAGGATCCGGACGCGCAGGTCGTCACCGGCACCGTGCTCGACGAGGTCGCGTTCGGCCCCGAGAACCTGCGACTGCCGGTCGACGACGTGCTCGCCCGCGCCGAACGCGCGCTGAAGCTCGTCGGCCTCTGGGAGCGCCGCACCGAGAACCCCGACCGGCTCTCGGGCGGAGGCCGCCAGCGGCTCGCCATCGCGTGCGCGCTCGCGATGGCGTCGCCCGTGCTCGTGCTCGACGAACCGACCGCGAACCTCGACCCGGCCGGCATCGACGAGGTGTACGCGGTACTGCGCGAGCTCGCCAACGAGCGCGATCACGCGATCGTGCTCGTCGAACACAACCTCGACGCGGCGGTCGACGTGGTCGACCGGGTCGTCGTGCTCGATGCGGCCGGGCGGCTCGCGATGGACGGGCCGGTGCGCGACGTCCTGCGCGGGCGCACCGACGAGCTGCTCGCCCTCGGCGTGTGGCTGCCGGTCTCGACGCTGGCCGCGCTGCGGTTGCGCGAGGCGGGCGTCGTGCTCGACCCCCTGCCGCTCACCCCCGCCGAACTCGCGGCCGCACTGGATGCGCACGCGGTGCTGCCCGCGCCGCTCGTCGCCGCCGGACGCGACGCGACGACACGTCTCGAGACCGACGCGACCCAGCGCACCTCACCGGGCCTCGAGACGCGTCCGACTCCGTCGGGCGCCCCTCGACCGACGGCCGGGCAGGCGGCGATCACGGCGCGCGGCCTGTCGGTGCGTCGCGGGGGCAAGCGCGGGCCGATCGTCGTGCACGACGTCGACCTCGACGTGGCATCCGGTGAGTTCCTGGCGATCGTCGGCACCAACGGCGCCGGCAAGACCAGCCTGCTGCAGGCGATCGCGGGCGTGACGCCCGCGCCCGAGGGCGCCGTCGACGTGCTCGGCCTCGACCCGCAGCGCGCCGACGCGCGCGAGCGCAGCCGGCGCATCGGGTTCGTGTTCCAGAATCCCGAGCACCAGTTCGTCGCGACGAGCGTCGCCGGAGAGCTCGACCTCGGCCTGAAGCTGCAGGGCCTCGACGAGGCCGCCCGCGACGCCGAGATCACCCGCATCCTCGACCGGTTCGGGCTCGGAGACCTGCGCGACCGGCACCCCTTCCTCCTGTCGGGCGGGCAGAAGCGGCGGCTGTCGGTCGGCACCGCGCTCGTCGCCGGCGCGCCCGTGCTCGCGCTCGACGAACCGACCTTCGGCCAGGACCGCGAACGCGCCGCCGAACTCCTCGACATGCTCGCGACGCTGAACGCCCAGGGCACGACGATCCTCGTCGTCACGCACGACCTGCAGCTCGTCGCCGACTACGCGAGCCGCGTCGCGGTGATGGCCGAGGGCCGGGTGCTCGGCGTCGGCCCGACCGCCGAGGTGCTCGCCGGGCCGCTCATCGAACAGGCCGGCCTGCGACATCCACCGCTCGCGCGCGCCACCCGCGGCCTCGAGCACCACCCCGGCTGGCGCCAGGTGACCCGGATGTCGCAACTGCCCGCAGCCGTCGCCCCCGCGTCCACGACGACCGACGACGGGCACGCGCCGGGCGCGGTGCCGACCGAGGCCCGAGGCATCCGATGACCGCGACCGCCGCCGACTCGCCCGAGGCATCCGCTCAGCCGACCGCGACGCACGTCGACCCGTTCGCCGAAGCGCCCAAGCCGCGCGGACGCTTCCTCTACGCCCTCAACCCCCTCGCGAAGATCGCCGGCCCGCTGCCCGTGATGTTCGCGCTCGTCTTCACGCGTGGCGCCCTGATCCCCACGGTCATCATCGTCGTCTCGCTCGTGCTGCTGTTCGTCGGCGCGAAGCTGCGCGGGCGCGTGATCGTCGCGCTGCTCATCGGCCTGCCGCTGCTCATCGGCGCGTTCGGCGTGAGCTTCGGCATCTGGGTCGACCCGGCGTTCGTCGACCAGGACTCGGATGCGGCATCCGTCACCCTGATCGCGATCGGCGACTGGCGCTTCACGCTCGCCGCCTACCTGATCGGCCTCGCCACCGCGCTGCGCATCGCCGCCCTGCTCGTGCTGACCCTGCTCGCGGGGCTCACCACCGGCGGGCCCGAACTCGTGCGCGCGCTCGTGCAGAACCTGCGGGTGCCGTACCGCATCGGCTACACGGCGCTCGCCGCGCTGCGGTTCGTGCCCCGGTTCGGGCACGAGCTCGAGGTGATCCGGGCCGCGCACCGGGTGCGCGGCACCGACCACGGGCACGGCCCGATCGCGTGGATCCGTCGCACGCTCGGCCTCGCGATCCCGCTGCTGGCGGGCGCCATCCGGCACGCCGAACGCGTCGCCCTCGCGATGGACGCCCGCGCCTTCGGCGCGCACCGCACCCGCACCGAGCGCACGATCAGCCGCTGGCGGGTGCGCGACACGGTGTTCGTGCTGCTGTTCTGGGCGGGCGCGATCGCCCTGTACTGGTGGGTGCTCGCCGCCGGCTGACGCATGCGTCCCGCGACGTGCCGCGCGCACGCGCCCTCGCCGTGCCGCACGCGGCCGCCCTCGCCGTGCCGCGCGCAGCCGCCCTCGCCGTGCCGCGCGCAGCCGCCCTCGCCGTGCCGCGCGCACCTTCCCTCGCGGCTGCGCCAAGTCGGTCGCCTCTGCGCCAGTCCGACTGGCGCGGACAACGCCGAACTGGCGCAGCGGACGGCGGGGAGCGACGGCAGCGAGCGGCCGGCAGCGCGCAAGCGGCGCCAGCGAGCGACGCCGGCAGCGCGCAAGCGACAGCGAGCGGCCGGCGCGTTACCCCGCGGCCGCGGTGTCGACGATCTCGACGTAGAAGACGAGCGTGTGACCGCCGAGGCCGTTCGACGACTCCTCGGTGCCGTAGCCGAGCTCCGGCGGGATGGTCACGATCAGCTTCGTGCCGACCGGCTGGCCGACGAGCGCGGCGCCGAAGCCCTGGATGACGTCGGCGGTGCCGAAGGTCGCCGGCTCGCCGCGGTCGAAGCTCGAGTCGAACTGCTCCTTCGTGTCCCAGTTGATGCCGACGTAGTGCACGGTGACGCTGTCGCCGTTCTGCACCACGGTGCCGTCGCCCTCGTCCAGCACTTTCAGGGCGAGCTCGGCCGACGGGGCGGCGTCGGGGATGACGATCGTCGGGGCGTCGTCGCCGTTCTGCGTGACCTCGGGCACGTTCTCGGTCCACTCGGCGGGCGTCGGCAGGGGCTCGGGCTCGGGCTCGACGTACTCGCCGACGATGTCGACGACGATCACGACGGTGTCGTCGGCGCCGACGCCGAGGGTCTCGTTGCCGGTCTCGCCGTAGAGCGATGCGGGCGGCGCGACGGTGACGGTGCGGCTGCCGTACGGCTGGCAGTCGATGGCCGAGCGGAACGAGTCCAGCAGCGTCCCGTCGCCGACGGCGAGGGTGGCCTGCTGCGACAGGATCTGCTCGCCGGTGGTGGCGTTGATCATCGTGATGACCACGTCGGCGCTGGTGCCGCTCGCGGCCTCGTCGCCGTCGCCTTCGGTGAGGACCGTCGTCTGCAGGTCGGTGGCCTTCAGCGGAGTCGTGAACGTCGCGGTCGGGTTGGCCTCGCCGAACGCGCCGTCGACGGTGATCGCCTCGCTGTCGGGCCCCGGGACGGCCTCGAAGCAGGGCAGCGCGCCGTCGGCGGTCGGAGTGGGCGTCGGGGTCGACTCGGCGCCGCCGGCGCAGCCGGCGAGCAGGAGCGCTGCCGACGCGGCGAGCGCGACGGGCGCAGCGAGGCGCAGGGCACGATTCATGGGGAGGTCTCGATTCCGATCAGGACGTGAAGTTCCAGTCTGCCGTGCCGCGGCTCTGGATTGCCTGAATCCGTCGCGTCCCCGCGTGACATCCGTGCCGGTCACCCGTCGCGTCCGAGGCATCCGACGGGACAGAATGGGCGGATGGGGGACGTACTCGAAGCGGAGGAGGCGGGCCGGGTGCCGGCCGGCCCCGCCGATGACCATGCCGCGCTCGACGCGGTGCTCTGGGATCCGATCGCCGCCGGGGTGCTGGTGCGGTCGCAGCCGCGCTTCGACGAGGTCGTGCTCGATGCGGGCTGCGGCGACGGTGCGACGGCGCTGCCGACCGCCGAGCTGGTCGGGCCGGGCGGGCGGGTCGATGCGTTCGATCCCGACGAAGCGCTGGTCGCGCTGGTGCGCGACCGCGCGGGTGACCGGATGCCGCAGCTGCGGCCGTCCGTCGGCGATCCGACCGACCGGGAGGCGGCGGACGCGGCGGAGGGTGGCTATGACCTCGTGCAGTGCACGCTCGGGGTGCGGCGGCTCGCGGCGGGCGACCTCGACCGGGTCGGCGGGGTGGTGCAGCGGCTCGTCGCGCAGGCGCGGCCGGGCGGGCGGGTCGCGATCGCGGTCTGGGCGGGCGGATCGTTCGACCCGCTTCCCGAGATCCTCGCGGGGGCGCTCGCACCCGAGTACGGCGGCGCCGCGGATGCCTCGGAGCTGGCGGAGTCCGCGAACCCGACGCTGCCCGGCGCCGAGACCCCCGGTGCGTTCGCCCGCCTGCTGTCGGGGTACGGGCTGATCGGGGTGCGTTCCGCCCTCGTGCCGCTGCATCTCGAACTCGACGAGGAGCTCGCCTGGCGGCTGGTGACGGGCACGACGCTGCGCACGCTCATCGACGTCCTCGACGACGACGCCGTGGAGCGGGTCCGCACCAGGGCGCTCGCCGCGATCGCCGACCGGTCGATCGCGTCGGTCGACGCATCGGTGCTGGTGGCAGTCGGGCGCCGGCCCGTCTGAGCGCCCACCGCACGCGCGCGGCCGCGAGCTGCGGATACCGCGGCGGGGTATCTTCCGCGCCCCGGTAGGATTGAGCGACGGTCGGCATGGCGCGCGAGGAGGGTGAATGATCTTCAGCCTCGTGCTCTTCGGTGCGCTGTCGCTGGTCACTCCGCTCCTCACGAGGCTGCTGGGGCGGCGGGTCTTCCTGCTGCTGGCGGTGCTGCCGGCCGCGGTCTTCGTGGTGCTGCTGACCTGGCTGCCCGGCGTGATCGCGGGGCATCCGGTCGTCGAGACCGTCGAGTGGATCCCCGCGCTCGACATCGCCCTGAGCTTCCGCACCGATGCGCTCGCCCTGCTGCTCGCGCTCATCGTCACCGGCGTCGGGGCGCTCGTGCTCGCCTACTGCACCTGGTACTTCGACGACGACGAGCCGTCGCTCGGCCGGTTCGCCGCGCTGCTGCTGGCCTTCGCGGGCGTGATGCTGGGCCTGGTCACCGCCGACGACGTGTTCGTGCTGTTCACCTTCTGGGAGCTCACGAGCGTGCTGAGCTACCTGCTCATCGGCCACTACACGGGCCGCAAAGAGAGCCGCGGTGCCGCGCTGCAGGCCCTCACCGTCACCACGTTCGGCGGGCTCGCGATGCTCGTCGGGCTGGTCGTGCTCGCGGTCGCGGGCGGCACGACCTCGCTCAGCGAGCTGATCGCGAACCCGGTCGCGGGCGCCGCCGGCGAGTGGGGCATCGCGCTCGTGCTGATCGGGGCGATCTCGAAGTCGGCGCTCGTGCCGTTCCACTTCTGGCTGCCCGCGGCGATGGCCGCGCCCACGCCCGTGTCGGCGTACCTGCACGCCGCGGCGATGGTGAAGGCCGGCGTGTACCTCGTGGCCCGGCTGGCGCCAGGCTACGCAGAGCTCGAGGTGTGGCATCCGATCGTCATCGTCCTGGGGGCGTTCACCATGCTGGTGGGCGGCTGGCGCGCGTTGCGCCAGTACGACCTGAAGCTGCTGCTCGCGTACGGCACCGTGTCGCAGCTCGGGTTCCTGGTGCTCGTCACCGGGTTCGGCACTCGCGACGCGGCCCTCGCGGGGGTCGCGCTGCTGCTCGGGCACGCCCTGTTCAAGGCGGCGCTGTTCCTGGTCGTCGGCATCATCGACCATGCTGCGGGTACGCGCGACTGGCGCCGCCTGTCGGGCCTCGGCCGGCGCATGCCGGTACTGGCGACGGTCGCGATCGTCTCGGCCGCGTCGATGGCCGGCCTGCCGCCGCTCATCGGATTCGTCGCGAAAGAGGGGGTGTTCGCCTCGCTGCTCGACGCGACGCACGCGACCCAGGGCGCCGCGGGTCTCGCGGGCTGGGCGTGGCTCGCGCTGATCGGCTCGGTGCTCGGGTCGATCCTCACGGTCGCGTACAGCGTCCGGTTCGTCTGGGGCGCGTTCTGGACCCGGCCGAACATCGCCCCCACCGAACTGCACAAGCCGGCGGCGATGGCCGGTGCGTCCCCGCTGCTGCTGGCCGTCGCGAGCCTCGGCTTCGCGTTCGCGATCGGATGGCTCGAGCCGCTGCTCGCCGGATACGCCGATGCGCTGGCCGGCCCCCACGACCTGCATCTCGCGCTCTGGCACGGGTTCGAGCCGGCGCTGTTCATCTCGCTCGGCGTCTACCTGCTCGGTGCGCTGCTCGTCTGGGGTCGCGCGCGGGTCGCCCGCATGCAGGCGGCGCTGCCGCCGATGATCGACTCGGGCCGCGGGTACCTGCACGTCGTGTCGGTCGTCGACCGGGTCGCCGCCGCGGTCACCACCGCGATCCAGCATCGCGGTCTGCCCGGATACCTGGCCGTGATCGTGCTGGTGTTCATCGGCGGGCTCGGCTTCTCGGCGATCGTCAACACGACCTGGCCCGGCAGCGTGCGGCTGTGGGACTACCCCTCCCAGCCGTTCCTCGCGCTCGTGATGGCCGTCGCGGCGATCGCCGCCGCCACCGTGCGCCAGCGCATGACGGCGGTGCTCCTGGTGAGCGTCACCGGGTACGGCCTGGTGCTGCTGTTCGGCATGTCGGGTGCGCCCGACCTCGCACTCACCCAGGCGCTCGTCGAGACCATCGTCATCGTCGTGTTCGTGCTCGTGCTGCGCCGGCTGCCGAAGCAGATCGCGCAGCGGCATCCGTCGGTGCACAAACTCACCCGCGGCCTCATCGGATTCGTCGCCGGCGGGGTGATGGGGGTCATCGGGCTCATCGCGCTCGGCGCCCGCGTCCAGCCGACGATCGCCGAGGGGCTGCCCGCGCTCGCGCTCGAGGCGCACGGCAAGAACATCGTGAACGTGATGCTCGTCGACATCCGCGCCTGGGACACGCTCGGCGAGATCTCGGTGCTCGTCGCGGTCGCCACCGGTGTGGCGAGCCTGCTCTTCGTGTCCGGGCGCACCGGCGGTGCGCCGCGGCTCGAGCATCGGCCCGAGGGCCGCGACCGGTTGCGCCCGGTGCCTGAGAAGGCGTCGAGCATCCGCGCGGCGCGGCCCAGCCTCGCCGAGGTCGAGCACGAGACGGATGCCGCGTCCGAGGCCGCGGAGACGCGCCAGACCTGGCTCCTCGCGGGGCGCACGCTCTCGCCACGCCGACGCTCGATCCTCATCGAGGTGCTCGTCCGGCTGCTCTTCCACCCCGCGATCGTGGTCTCGGTGTACCTGCTGTTCGTGGGGCACAACGCGCCGGGCGGCGGGTTCGCGGGCGGCCTGCTCGCCGGACTCGCGCTCGTCGCGCGGTACCTGGCGGGCGGGCGGTACGAGCTCGGCGAGGCGGCGCCCGTCGACGCCGGACGGCTGCTCGGCACCGGCCTGCTGCTCGCGGCCGGCACCGCGGCATCCTCGCTGCTCTTCGGCCTCGCGGTGTTCGAGTCGAGCTGGTTCGAGGTCGACGTGCCCGTGCTCGGCACGCTCTCGATCGGCACGTCGACGCTGTTCGACATCGGCGTGTACCTCGTCGTCATCGGCCTGGTGCTCGACATCCTGCGCTCGCTCGGCGCCGAGGTCGATCGCCAGGAGGAGGAGGCCGAAGAGGCCGAGACCGGCGAACGCGCCGTCGACGCCGGTGATCGCGTGGTGCCGCGCGCCTCGGAGACGAGGGCCCGCACATGACCGCATCGCTCACCCTCGTCGTGCTCATGGCGGTGCTCTTCGGCGCCGGCGTCACGATCATGCTCGAGCGCAGCCTGACTCGCGTGCTCATCGGGTTCCTGCTGGTCGGCAACGCCGTGAACATCCTCATCTACCTGATGAGCGGGGCGCCGGGCGTCGCGCCCATCATGAACGACGGCGTCGAGGCCGACGAGATCAGCGACCCGCTGCCGCAGGCGTTCATCCTCACCGCGATCGTGATCAACCTCGGCATCACCGCGTTCATGCTCGCGCTGATCTACCGGTCGTGGTGGCTGGCGCAGCTCGGCGAGAAGGGCGACCTCATCGACGACGAGTCCGAGCTCGCCGAGGACGCCGAGGAAGCGGCCGACCTCATCCGCTCGTCCGGCGAGGACGACCGCGCCATCCAGGAGCTCATCGACGCCAGCGACGAGGAGTACGACCTGCCCGACGACGACGAACTCGAGCTCGAGGCATCCGTTCGCGACAGCGCCGACCGGACCGGCGCAACCGACCGGACCGGCGCGACCGACCGGACCGGCGCCGCCGACGGCGACCGCACCGACCGCGACCGAGGGGAGCCGCTGCCGTGACCGCCGCCCTCGTGCCCCTCGTCGTGCTGCTGCCCCTGCTCGGCGCCGCCGTCGCGCTCATCCTCGGCCGCCACCGGCAAGCCCAGATGGCCGTCTCGGCGAGCGCGCTCGGGCTCGTCGTGGTGATCGCGACCACGCTGCTGATCACGATCGACCAGAGCGGGCACGGCGTGGTCGTCGCCGTCGGCGACTGGTTGCCCCCGTTCGGCATCGTGCTCGTCGTCGACCGGCTGAGCGCCATCATGCTGCTGATCTCGGGGATCGTGCTGCTCGGCGTGCTCGTGTACGCCGTCGGCCAGGGCATCGCCGACCAGCATCGCGAAACGCCGGTGTCGATCTTCCACCCGTCGTACCTGATCCTGTCGGCGGGCGTGTTCAACGCCTTCATCGCGGGCGACCTGTTCAACCTGTACGTCGGATTCGAGATCCTGCTGAGCGCGAGCTACGTGCTGCTCACCCTCGGCGGCACCGGCGAACGGATCCGTGCCGGCGTCACCTACATCATCGTCAGCCTCATGTCGTCGCTGTTCTTCCTGTCGGCGATCGCGCTCGTCTACGGCGCCACGGGCACCGCGAACATCGCGCAGCTCTCGGTGCGCATCGCCGAACTGCCCGCCGACGTGCAGCTCATCCTGCACCTGCTGCTGCTCATCGCGTTCGGCATCAAGGCGGCGGTGTTCCCGCTGTCGTTCTGGCTGCCCGACTCGTACCCCACCGCGCCCGCGCCCGTCACCGCGGTGTTCGCCGGGTTGCTGACGAAGGTCGGCGTGTACGCGATCATCCGCACCGAGACGGTGATCTTCGCCGACAGCGACGTGTCTGCGCTGCTGCTCGTGATCGGCGGGCTCACCATGGTCGTCGGCATCCTCGGTGCGCTCACCCAGGCCGACATCAAGCGACTCCTGTCGTTCACCCTCGTCAGTCACATCGGCTACATGATCTTCGGCATCGGCCTCGCGAACGAGACCGGCCTCGCGGCGACGATCTACTACGTGGTGCACCACATCACCGTGCAGACGGCGCTGTTCCTCACGACCGGGCTGATCGAGCGGTTCGGCGGCGCGACCTCCATCAACCGGCTCGCGGGTCTGCTGAAGGCGTCGCCGCTGCTGGCGATCCTGTTCTTCATCCCGGCGCTGAACCTCGGAGGCATCCCCCCGTTCTCGGGATTCCTCGGCAAAGCGGGCCTGTTCCTCGCGGGCGGCGCCGCGGCGAGCGGCACGGATGTCCCGGGCGGCGCGCCGTGGCTCATCTGGGCGATCATCGGGGCCGGCGCACTCACGTCGCTCATCACGCTGTACGCCCTCACCCGGTTCTGGAACATGGCGTTCTGGCGCGGACGCGACGAACTCGAGGGGTACGAGTCGGTGCTGCTCGAATCGGTGCAGGAGTTCCCGGGCGCGCAGGGCGCGACCACCGCGACGGCGACACGCACCACCCCCGTGCTCATGGTCGTCGCGACCACCGCGCTCGTCGTCGTCACCCTGCTGCTCACGGTCTTCGCCGGCCCGTTCTTCGACCTCGCCGGACGGGCGGCGGCGAACCTCTCCGACCCGTCGCTGTACGTGTCCCTAGTCTTCCCCGGAGGGATCCGATGATGCACGCCGAGGTCTCGCGCTGGCGCAGCGTCTGGCGCCAGCTGCCGCTGCTGGTCGCCCTGGTGGCGCTCTGGCTGCTGCTGTGGGACCACATCGACGTCCTGACCGTCGTGACCGGCGTGGTGCTGGCGATCGCGGTGACCCGCGCGCTCTACCTGCCGCCGGTGCTGCTCAGCGGCCGGTTCAACCCCTGGCGCGGCCTGCTGCTCGGCCTGCGCATGATCTTCGACGTGGTGGTCGCGTCCCTGCAGGTCGCCGTGTACTCGCTGCTGCCCGGGTGGAAGCCGATCAGCGCGATCATCGCGGTGCAGCTGCTCACCCGCAGCGACCTCGTCACCACTCTCACCGCCGAGGCGATCTCGGTGGTGCCCGGCACCGTCGTGGTCGACATCGACCGCGAGCGCGGCCTGCTCTACCTGCACGCGCTCGGCACCCGCACGAAAGCCGACCTCGAACGCACGCACCGCAACGTGCTCGGCACCGAGGAACGCATCGTGCTCGCGATCGGCACGCACGAGCAGGCCGAAGCCATCCGGCAGGCGCGACGCGAACGTCGCGCGGCCGCCCGAGACATCCGATCGAAGGAGCACCGATGAGCTTCCTCAACATCGTCGCCATCGCCGCCGGCATCATGTTCGGCATCGGCGGACTCGCCGCCGTCTCCCGCATCATCCGCGGACCGTCCATCCTCGACCGCGCCCTCGCGACCGATGTGCTGCTCGCGATCGCGATGTGCGCACTCGGCGCCGAGATGGCGATCAACCGGCACACTGACACCCTCGTCATCCTGCTGGTGCTCGCGATGTTCGCGGTCGTCGGCTCGATCTCGATCGCTCGGTTCATGGCGCGACAGGACGTCTCGTGAGCCCCGCCGAGATCGCCGTCGGACTGCTCATCCTGCTGAGCGCGTTCCTGTCGATGGCCGCCGGCATCGGCATCGTGCGATTCCCCGACGTGCTCACCCGGCTGCACGCGGCGACCAAGCCGCAGGTGCTGGGCCTCGCGACCATCCTCGCCGCGATCGTCCTGCGCGCCCCGACCTGGGGCGTGCTCACCACGGCGGTGCTGGTGATGACGTTCCAGTTGCTCACCCAGCCGATGACGGCCCACATGCTCGGCCGCTCCGCCTACCGCACCTCGCACGTGCGGCTCGACCTGCTCATCGAGGACGAGCTCGGCCGCGACATCGCGGAGCACGCCGAGCCCGAAGCATCCGAGCGCTGAGCGGTCGCCTCGTCTCGCGGCGCCCCATCTCGCGACTGAGGTCCCAGTCGCGCAGATCGACCTCAGTCGCGGTCGCGCATGCGATCGCTTCGGGCGAGCACGGTCGCCGCGATGAGCGTGGCGAGGCACAGCACGGCGGGGCCGACGGTCTTCGCGAGGTCGCCCTGCACGGCACCGATGAACGTGTCGATGCCCTGCACGATGGTCATCGCGACCGCGCCGACGAGCAGCGCCGAGTCGACGCGGAAGATCGGCGCGATCAGCACGACGAGCACGAGCGCGATGCTGCGCGCGGCCGCATAGAGCGCGTTCGCGTTGTCAGCGGCGACACCGCCGTCGACGACGGCGATGACGGCGAAGCTCACGCTCACGATCGCGCTCACCGCCGTGATGGCGTAGCAGATCCAGAAGGCGGCGCCCCGGGCGCGTGCCGGTTCGGTCATGCCCTCAGCGTGGACGGCGCGATGCCGTCGGTCAAGCGGCCGCGCCCGCCGACCCGCGCTCGACGGTCTGGAAGGGATCGCCCACGGCGCGGACGGGAGGACGCCTCAGTCGCGCCCGGTGAACACCGGCGTGCGCTTCTGCTGGAAGGCTGCGAAGCCCTCGCGGTAATCGGATGTCTCGCAGAGCGCCGCCTGCGCACGGTTCTCCTCGGCCATCGACGCCCACAGACCGAGCCGTTCGTCGCGGAGCGCGGCGACGAGCCGCTTCGACGCGGCGAACGCGAGCGTCGGGCCGGCGGCGGCGGTGCGCGCGGCCCGGAGCGTGGCATCCGTGACCTCGTCGGCGGGGAGGACGCGCGAGAACAGCCCTGAAGCGACCGCCTCGGACCCCGACATGAGCCGGCCCGTCACGATGAGGTCCATGGTGCGGTGCGCGCCGAGGCGCTCGACGAAGAGGGCGTGCCCGCCCGAGTCGAGGGTCGCGCCGAGGTTGGCGAACGGCGACCCGATCTTCGCGGTGTCGGCGACGTAGACGACGTCGCTCGCGATGAGCAGACCGAGACCGACCCCGAGGCACGCGCCGTGCGCGACGGCGAACGTCGGAACCGGGATGCCGGCGATGCGCTGCAGCAGCGGCTCGACGAGCCCGCCGAGGTAGCCGAGCACGTCGTCCTCGCGGGGGTCGACCCCCGCGATGTCGCGGCCGGCGCAGAACGCCCGACCTTCGCCGCGCAGCACGAGGGCGCGCACGTCACCGGCGTCGGCGAGCCGGGCGGCTTCGACGTAGGCGGCGTCGAGGTCGCGCAGCGCCCGCTCGTCGAGCGCGTTCAGCTTCTCGGGCGCGTTCAGCACCACCTCGGCGACCGCGTCGTGGACGGCGAACTCGATCATGGCTGCTCCCTGCTCCTCGTCGTCGGGGAGATCGGCGCGATACCGACCGATCGTTCAGTCAGCATAACCGGGCGCACCGACCGACCCCCGCACCCCTCCCCACCCCGAACGCACTCCAGCCCCACCCCGAACGCAATTCAGCTCCACCCCGAACGCAATTCAGGTACGGAGGGCGTGTCGCGCCCCGGAAGTCGGCGTGTCGGAGCGACACGCCGACTCCCGACCTGAATTGCGTACCTCGTGGGTGGGTGAGCGGGTGGCGGGTGGGTGGACTCGTCAGGCGGTGGGGGATGCCTCGACGGGCTCCGTGGCATCCGCCTCGCCGTCGGTGTCGAGGAGGTCCACGACGACGAGCTCGTCCTCGAACGACTCGTCGGACGCGAGCTCCTCGTCGACCTCAGCCTCATCGGCCTCAGCCTCGAGCTCCTCCGCGACATCCGCCTCGTAGGAGTCCGCTTCGAAGCCCTCCTCCGACTCGATCGCCGCGATCTCCACCGGGCCGAGGTCGTCGAGCAGCGCGTCGCCGAGGCGCACGTCCTCGAAGTCGACCTCGATCTCGGCTCGGTCGAGCAGGTCGTTCATACGGCGCTGACGGTTGCGCGGGATGAGCGTGACGACCCGGCCCATGCGGCCGGCGCGACCGGTGCGGCCGGCGCGGTGCAGGTAGGTCTTGTACTCGTCGGGCGCGTCGGCCTGGATCACCAGGTCGATGTCGTCGACATGGATGCCTCGGGCGGCGACGTCGGTCGCGACCAGCACGTCGACCCGCCCGCTGGTGAGCTGGTGCAGGTTGCGCGTGCGGCGCGACTGGTTGAGGTCGCCGTGCAGGGCGACGGCGCGGATGCCGGCCTCCTCGAGGTGCTCGGTCAGATCCTCGGCGAACGCACGGGTGCGCGAGAAGACGAGGGTCTTGCCGTCGCGGTCGGCGAGCGCCGCGACGATGTCACGCTTGTCACGGTTCTCGATGACGAACACGCGGTGGTCGATCGTGCCCGACGACTGGTCTTCGCCGGCCACCTCGTGCACCGCCGGGTCGACGAGGAACTCGTCGACGAGCGTCGCCACACCGGTGTCGAGCGTCGCCGAGAACAGCAGCTTCTGCCCGCCGGGCTTGGTGAGGCGGAGGATCCGCTGCACCGGCTCGAGGAACCCGAGGTCGCACATGTGGTCGGCCTCGTCGAGCACGGTGATCTCGATCGCCGAGAGGTCGAGGTGACCCTGGCGCTCGAGGTCCTCGATGCGTCCGGGCGTGCCGATCACGATGTCGACGCCGCGACGCAGCGCGCCGACCTGACGGGCCTGCGGCACACCGCCGTAGACCTGCGTCGTGAACAGGCCCACGGCCTGCGCGATCGGCTGCACGGTGCGGTCGATCTGCAGCGCGAGCTCGCGCGTCGGCGCGAGGATGAGCGCGCGGGGCGCGCGGCCCATCTCGCGCTTGCGACGGCCGTCGGGGCCGTTCGGGAGGTCACGCTGCTTCGCCGCCCACAGTTGCATGAGCCGCTCGACGGTCGGCGCGCCGAACGCGATCGTCTTGCCCGACCCGGTGCGCCCGCGACCGAGCACGTCGCGACCCTCGAGCACGACCGGGATGGTCGCGGCCTGGATCGGGAACGGGTGCTCGGCGCCGAGGTCGCCCAGGGCGCGGACGATGTTCTGGCCGAGGCCGAGGTCGCCGAAGCTCACGCCGTCGACGGCTTCGGCCTGGATGGCGTCGGCCGCGAGCCGCTCGAGCACGACATCGTCTTCGGGGGTGAAGGCGGGCCGCTCGTCACGGGCCGGGTAGAACGAGGAGGGGCGGCGCTCGCTGTCGCGGAAGCCGGGGCGCTCGACGTCGCGACGCGGGGCGCGGTCGGCGCGATCGGTGCGGTCGCGGTCGAACTCGCGGCGCGCGGGCCGCTCGCCGCGGTCGTCGAAGCGGCGCGGGGCACGGGCGCGGTCGTCGCGGTCGAAGTCGCGGCGAGCCGGACGGTCGGTGCGGTCGAAGTCACGACGCGGGGCACGGTCGTCACGGTCGAAGTCCCGACGCGGCGCACGGTCGTCACGGTCGAACCGGCGCGGCGCACCACCGTCGCGAGGGGCGCGATCGCGGTCGAACTCACGACGCGGCGCACGATCGGTGCGGTCGAAGTCCCGACGCGGCGCACGGTCGTCGCGGTCGAACCGGCGCGGCGCACCACCGTCGCGAGGGGCGCGGTCGCGGTCGAAGTCACGACGCGGCGCACGATCGGTGCGGTCGAAGTCACGACGCGGCGCACGGTCGTCACGGTCGAACCGGCGCGGCGCACCACCGTCGCGAGGGGCGCGATCGCGGTCGAAGTCCCGGCGCGGCGCACCACCGTCGCGAGGGGTGCGGTCGCGATCGAACTCGCGGCGCGCAGGACGCTCACCGCGGTCGTCGAACCGGCGCGGAGCCCGGTCGAACTCGCGGCGCGGAGCGCGGTCGTCGCGGTCGAACCTGCGCGGCGCACCGCCGTCGCGCGGCGCACGGTCGCGGTCGAACTCGCGGCGCGGAGCGCGGTCGTCACGGTCGTACCGGCGACCGGCGTCGCGGCCGTCGCGTCCGGCGTCGCGGCCATCACGTCCGCCCTGCTCGGGGCGTGCGTCGGCGCGGTGCGGCGTGCGGCCGCTGGCGACGCGCTCGTCGCGGCTCCAGCGGGCCTTCTTCGGGGCATCCTCGTCGGGGCGGTAGCCGCGGTGACCGGGGCTGCGCGATCCGGACTTGGGGGCACCCGACTTCGAGGCGCCGCGCGCGTACGAGGGGTCGAAGTTGCGAGCGGGTCGTCCGCCGGCGGGCTTCTTGTTCTTGGGCATGGTGGAGCTTCCTGGGTTGTACTCGAGTACATGGCGAACGTGCCACGCGCAGGCGCAGC
The DNA here is from genome assembly GCF_022811705.1 of Agromyces larvae. Lineage (NCBI taxonomy): Bacteria > Bacillati > Actinomycetota > Actinomycetes > Micrococcales > Microbacteriaceae > Agromyces > Agromyces larvae. Next base: position 2,530,445 of record NZ_CP094528.1, read on the forward strand.
ACGATCGAGAACCCGGAACTGTCGTAGACCGGGGCCGTTCACATACGGTGACTATCCGGAGGCCTAAACGCCTCGGAACCGGCCCTGCAGACTCACAAACCCATCCGCGCACGTGGCGCGGTGTCCAGACCGACCCCACCACGATACCGGTCCCGCCTGGGAATCCGCCGCCACCGAACGTGAGATACCATCACTGCACCCCCGACCGGAAGCCCGCCCGTGACCCAGACCCGAACCCGCGGCACCGGCGGTCTCGGCGGCCGGCATCGCAGCCGGTCCCTGCTGATCGCCGCCGCCGTCGTTGCCGCGCTCGCGACGACTTCGGTGCTGAGCGCGTTCCACACGCGGCTCGAGCCGATCGATCCGCAGGGTCCGGATGCCGCGAGCGAGGTCGTCGGTCCCGAGATCGTCGGCATCCGCACGTTCACCCCGCCGGCGGGGCTGCGCGTCGCGGCCGACCTCGAGTACGGCACCCGCGAGGACGGCACGCTGCTCACCCTGGACGTGTGTCTGCCGCCGGCGGTCGGTCTCGGCCTCGATCTCCCGGCGGTCGTCTCGGTGCACGGCGGCAGTTGGGCGCGCGGCGACAAGGCCAACGCCGACTGGCGCAACGTGTGCCTGTGGCTGGCGAGCGAGGGATTCGTCGCGGCATCCGTGAACTACCGGCTCGTCCCCGACGCCGTCTTCCCCGCCCAGCTCGAGGATGTGCAGCTCGCCGTCGAGTGGCTGCGCGACCCCGAGCAGGTCGAACGGTTCGACCTCGATCCGGCCCGCATCGGCGTGTTCGGGGGCTCGGCGGGCGGCAACCTGGCCGCCCTCGTCGGCGCCGACGGCGAGGGGTCGCTCGACGAGGGGTCGCGGGTCGCGGCCGTGGTCGACCTGTCGGGTCCGGTGGTGCTCGACGGCATCGCCGAGGGCGAGGAGTGGTTGCGCGGCATCGTGGGCGCCTACCTCGCGTGCGACCCCGACACGCTCGACACGACCGGATGCCCCGCCGCGGCGCCGGCATCGCCGGGCACGCTGGCCGATGCATCCGACCCGCCCGTGTTCATCGGGCACGCCGAACAGGAGATCATCCCGCTCGTCCAGTCGCTCGGCTACGCCGAGTCGCTCCGGGCGGCGGGTGTGCCGGTTGAGCTGGCCGTCGTGCCGGGCGGCGAGCACTCGATCGGCATCCTCGACGCCGGGCTGCGCGAACGCGTGGCCGCGTTCCTGCACGCGCAGCTGGGCTGATCTCGGCCGGCGCGGCGTCGCAACCCCTCGACGCCCGCGACGGCGACCTGCCATCATCGCGGCATGCCCCACCCCTCAGGCCCGGGCCGTGACGGCCACGACTCGCCCGCTCGATTCAGTCGCGACGAGTGGTGGCTCGTCCTGCGCCGCACCTGGCACGAGGCCCGCATCAACCAGTGGGCCGACATCGCCGCGGCCCTCACCTATTACGCGGTGCTCGCGCTGTTCCCGGCGCTGCTCGCCGCGCTCGCCCTCATCGGCGGCTTCGGGTCGGCCGAGCGCTTCGGCGAGACCGCGCTCGACATCGTCGGCGACCTGTGGGGCGAGGATGCAGCGAGCGCGCTCCATGAACCGCTCGCCCAACTGCTCGACGCGTCGCACCAGTGGTCGGCGCTCATCGTCGGCGTGGCCGGCGCGCTCTGGGCGATCTCGGGATACCTCGGGGTGTTCGGTCGCGGCATGAACCGCATCCTCGACGTCGAGGAGGGGCGCCCGTTCTGGCGGTCGCGGCCGGCGATGCTGCTCGTCGCGGCCGTGCTGCTCGTCCTGGCGGCCGCGGTCGCGGTGCTGCTCATCGTGAGCGGCCCGGTGGCGGGGGCGGTGGCCGAGGCGTTCGGCCTCGACGAGGGTGTGGCGTTCTGGTGGGACCTCGCGAAGCTGCCGGTCGCCGCGGCCCTCGTCGCGCTCGCGATCGCGCTGCTCTACTGGGCGACGCCGAACGTGAAGCGCCGCCACCTGCGCTGGATGAGCATCGGCGCGGCGTCGGCGCTGCTGGTGTGGGTCGTGACGACGGGGCTGTTCGGCGTCTACGTGCTCGGGTTCCGCACCTACGAGCGCAACTACGGGGTGCTCGGCGGTGCGGTGGCGCTGCTGCTGTGGGTGTGGCTGTCGAACCTCGCCCTGGTGCTCGGCGCGGTGCTCGACACCGAGGTCGAGCGGGTTCGGCAGCTCCGCGCGGGCATCGCGGCCGAGGTCGACCTGAAGTTGCCGCTGCGCGACGACCGGATGGTGCGCAAGAATCACGAGCAGCGGGCCGCTGACATCCGCGATGCGCTCGCACTGCGCGCCGAAGCATCCGTGCACCATCGCTGACCCCGCCCCGCCGCCGCGCCCGCCCCGCCGCGCCCCCGCCCCTCACCCGATGCAAGGTCGATCTGCGCGAGTACGCCCCGCCCGGGGCGGCCTCGATCGCACGAATCGACCGTGACCGCGGGGCTCCTGCCGGCCCGGGTGCCGGCGAGCACCGCGCGCGACGGTACCGGCACTCAGCGCCGCGGGCCGCCGCCGATCCGCCGGGAGAGCTCGGCCGCGGCATCCGTCACGCCCGCCGCGACCGCCTCGCGGTCGATCGCCGCATCGCTCGCGTAGGTGATCGCGATCGCGGCGGCCGGCCACCCGAGATGATCCAGCACGGATGCTCCGACCGACGCCAGCCCCGGGGTGACCTCGCCGTCCTCGTGCGCCAGACCGGCCGCGCGCACGTCGGCGAGCACCCGCTTCAGGCCGGCGTACTCGTGGCGGTCGGGGTACAGCGCCCGCAGCTGCGACGCCGGAAGCGCGGCGAGCATCGCCCGGCCCGACGCGGTGAGCTGGGCGGGCAGCCGCACGCCGACATCGGTGACGAGGGAGGGGCGGCGTGGCGCACGCTCCTCGACGAGGTAGAGCACGTCGCGACCGTGCAGGACCGCGAGGTGCCCGCTCTCGCCGAGGCGGTCGACGAGGGCGGCGACGAGCGGACGGCCGAGCCGGGCGAGGGGCTGCTGCCGGCTGAATCCGCTCGACAGCTCGAAAGCCGCGATGCCGAGCCCGTACCGGCGCTCTTCGGGCAGGTGCACGACGAAGCCTCGCTCGATGAGCACGGCGAGCAACTGGTAGGTGGTCGAGCGCGGCAGCGAGAGCGCCGCGGCGATGGCGGCGGCGGGCGCGGGGCCGCGCTGCGTCGCGAGGTGGTTGAGGATCCGCAGCGCCTGGTCCGCGGCGGGCACCTTCGATTCGGCCATTCGCGTCTCCCGCTTCACCCTCGCACTGCGCGTGCCTTGCGCCCCCTGCACCTTCGCCGGGGTCGTTCGTGGTCGCTTCCGCGCGGCGAGGCGCCCACGAGCGTCCCCGCCAGGATAGTCCGGGATACCGGACGGATGCCGCGGCGCGCGCGTTCCCGCCGCCGGCCGGTCGAGGTGGAATCGGAGGATGACCCGTAGCACCGCCTCCGCACCAGCCGCCACCGCCGGCCTCGTCACCGTCGGCCCCGTCACCGTCGGCACCGCCCCGCTCACGGTCGACGACGTCGTCGCCGTCGCCAGGCACGGGGCATCCGTCGTGCTCGACCCGGCCGCGCTCGACGCGGTCGAAGCGAGCCGCGCGATCGTCGAGGCGCTGGCCGACGACCCCGAGCCGCACTACGGGATCTCGACGGGGTTCGGCGCGCTCGCCACGACGTTCATCGAGGCCGACCGCCGCGCGCAGCTCCAGGCGTGCCTGATCCGCTCGCACGCGGCGGGTTCGGGCGCCGAGATCGAGCGCGAGGTGGTGCGCGCGCTCATGCTGCTGCGGCTCGCGACGCTCATGACGGGGCGCACGGGGGTGCGCCGCGTGACGGCCGAGACGTACGCGGCGGTGCTGAACGCGGGCATCACCCCGATCGTGCGCGAGTACGGCTCGCTCGGGTGCTCGGGCGATCTCGCTCCGCTCGCGCACTGCGCGCTCGCGCTGCTCGGCGAGGGCGAGGTGCGGGTCGGGCTCCAGGGCGACGGGACGGTCGCGGATGCCTCGGCCGCGCTCGCTGCGGCCGGAATCGCCCCGCTCGTGCTCGAGGAGAAGGAGGGCCTCGCCCTCATCAACGGCACCGACGGCATGCTCGGCATGCTCGCGCTCGCGATCGCCGACCTCCGGATGCTGCTCACCACGGCCGATATCGCCGCGGCGATGAGCGTCGAGGGGCTGCTGGGCACCGACGCGGTGTTCGCCGCCGACCTGCACCGGCTGCGCCCGCAGCGCGGACAGCAGATCTCGGCCGCGAACCTGCGCGCGATGCTCGCGGAATCCCCGATCGTCGCGAGCCACAAGGGTCCCGAGTGCACGCGTGTGCAGGACGCGTACTCGCTGCGCTGCGCACCCCAGGTGCACGGCGCGGCGCGCGACACGCTCGCCCACGCCACGTCGGTCGCGGAGGCCGAACTGGCGAGCGCGATCGACAACCCGGTGCTCACCGTCGACGGCCGGGTCGAGTCGAACGGCAACTTCCACGGCGCACCGGTCGCGTACGTGCTCGACTTCCTCGCGATCGCGGTGGCGGATGTCGCGAGCATGAGCGAGCGGCGCACCGACCGGTTCCTCGATCGGTCGCGCAACCAGGGGCTGCCGCCGTTCCTCGCGCACGAGGCCGGCGTCGATTCGGGGCTGATGATCGCGCAGTACACGGCGGCGGGCATCGTGAGCGAGCTGAAGCGGCTGGCCGTGCCGGCGTCGGTCGACTCGATCCCGTCGTCGGCCATGCAGGAGGACCACGTCTCGATGGGCTGGGCCGCCGCGCGCAAGCTGCGCCGGGCGGTCGACGGGCTCTCGCGGGTGCTCGCGATCGAGGTGCTGACGGCCGCCCGTGGCATCCGGTTGCGCGCGCCCCTCGCGCCCGGCGACGCGACCGGCGCGGTCGTCGCGGTCGTCGAGCGCGTCGCCGGCGGCCCGGGGCCGGACCGGTTCGTCGCTCCCGAGATCGAGGCGGTGGTCGCGTCGGTCGCGTCGGGCGAGATCGCGGCGACGGCGGCGGATGCGTCGCCGGCGGGCCGACTCGACGACCTCTCGGCGGCGCACTCGGGAAGCTGAGTCTGCCCGATCGGCGGCCCGCATTCGGGGGTCATCGGCGCGATTCGGCATTGTGTGCGTCGGGGGCGGCTGACAGACTGAGGGAGGTCGGCCCGAGGTGGGCCGACCCGGATGGAACCTCATGCCGCTGACCACGCACGAACACCGGCGTCACCCGTTCCGAGCGAAGATCGCTCGGCGGGCCGCGGTCACGCTGGTGGGCGCGATCGGCACCATCGCCCTCGTCACGGGCTCCTTCGCGCCGGCGAACGCCGAAGAGGCGCCGGCCACTCCTGAGCCCAGCGCTCCCGTGTCGACCGAGGGTCCGGGCGACGGCACGGGCACGCCGACCCCCGAGCCCACGACCGAACCGCCCGCGACGCCCGAGCCCACCGAGACGCCGACGCCGACCGAGACGCCGCCGCCCAGCCAAACGCCCGAGCCGACCGAGACGCCGACGCCCACCGAAACGCCCGGGCCCACCGAGACGCCGACGCCGACCGAGACGCCGCAGCCGACCACCCCGACGACGACTCCCGGCCCCGGCGGCACGGCCGCCGAGCCGCGCGTCACGCTCGATGCGGCGACCATCTCGGCGCTCCTCGCCGGCCGGCTCGCCGCGCAGGTCGACCCGGCGGTGGTGTCGCTGATCGGGGCGCGCACCGCGGTCGGTCAGGCCGAGCGGGCGCTCCGCAGCGCGCAGACCTCCCTCGCGGGCGCGATGTCGACGCAGCGCGCGGCGCGCGCCGTCGCGGAGCAGCTCTCGGCCGACGCCGACCGCGCGCGCGATCGGGCGGATGCCGCAGCCGAGGCGTTCCTCGCAGCCAGCCGCCGATCCGACGACACCGCCCTCCAGTCGCTCGGGGCGGCGTTCGGATCCGGAAAGGACCTGCTCGCCGGGCTCGGTGCGATCGACCGGGTGAACCGGCTCGCCTCGAACGCCGACGAGCTGGCGTCGATCGCCGACGACCTCGACGAGGCCGCGACGTTCGCCGAGGAACGCGCCGAGCGAGCCTGGCGCGAGGTCGACGACGTGCCGACGGTCGACTACGCGCAGCTGGTCGCCGAGGCCGAGAACGCGGTGGTCGCCGCACGCACCGAGGTCGCATCGCTCGAGACCCGGGTGGCGGCCGCGAGCCTCTCGCAGATCGTGGAGCTTCCGGTCGACGTCACCCGGCTGAGCGAGCAGGGTTGGGCGCTGCCCGTGTCGGGGCGGGTGACCGACGGGTTCGGCCCGCGTCCGAACAAGCCGTTGCCCGGCACGAAGGACTTCCACTCGGGCACCGACATCGCCGCATCGTGCGGCACCCCGGTGTTCGCCGCGACGAGCGGCATCGTCACGGTGGCGGGTCCGAACGGCGGGCTCGGCAATTGGGTGCTGGTGAACCACGGCGCCGGCGTCGAGACCGGCTACGGGCACCTCGCGCCCGGCGGCATCCTGGTCGCGCCGGGCGATCCAGTGCAGGCCGGTCAGGTCATCGGCATCGTCGGCGACACGGGCCTCTCGACCGGATGCCATCTGCACTTCGAGGTGCACCTCGACGGCAACCCCGTCGAGGCGCAGTCGTTCATGGCGGCTCGGGGCATCCTCATCCAGTGATCGGCGACCCGCTGACCGGCGATCCAGTGCCCGGCGCCCGACGTCGGCGCTCACCCGACTCGGCACACGCCCGATCGGCGAGTCCGGAATCCCGGACGCCCGCCGCGGAGCATCCGTTGTCGCCCTCCGACGCCTGCGCGAGCATCGGAACATGACCGACGCACCCACCGCCGCTCGCACCGTCCGCGCTCCGCGCGGCTCCGAGCGCACCGCGAAAAGCTGGCAGACCGAGGCGCCGCTGCGCATGCTCATGAACAACCTCGACCCCGAGGTCGCCGAGCGCCCCGACGACCTCGTCGTCTACGGCGGCACCGGCAAGGCGGCCCGGTCGTGGGAGGCGTTCGACGCGATCGTGCGCACGCTTCGCGACCTCGAGGCCGACGAGACGCTGCTCGTGCAGTCGGGCAAGCCGGTGGGCGTGTTCCGCACGCACGAGTGGGCGCCGCGCGTGCTCATCGCGAACTCGAACCTCGTGGGCGACTGGGCGACGTGGCCCGAGTTCCGCCGGCTCGAGGCCGAAGGTCTCACGATGTACGGGCAGATGACCGCCGGTTCGTGGATCTACATCGGCACGCAGGGCATCCTGCAGGGCACGTACGAGACGTTCGGCGCCGTCGGCCGCTCGCTCGGCCGCGCCGACGGCAGCCTCGCCGGCACGCTCACCCTCACCGCGGGGTGCGGCGGCATGGGCGGAGCGCAGCCGCTCGCGGTGACCATGCACGGCGGGGCGGTGCTCATCGTCGACGTCGACGAGTCGCGGCTGCGCCGCCGCGTCGAGCACGGCTACCTCGACGAGATCGCGCCGTCGCTCGACGCCGCGGTCGAGCGCGCCGTCGCAGCCCGCGAGGCCGGCGAAGCGCTGAGCGTCGGGGTCGTCGGCAACGCGGCATCCGTGTTCCCCGAGCTGCTGCGGCGCGAGACGCCGATCGACATCGTCACCGACCAGACCAGCGCGCACGACCCGCTCGCCTACCTGCCCGAGGGCGTGTCGGTCACCGAGTGGCACGAGCTCGCCGCGCTCGACGCCGAGGAGTTCACCCGGCTCGCACGCGAGTCGATGGCCGCGCACGTCACGGCGATGGTCGGGTTCCAGGCGCGGGGTGCGGCGGTGTTCGACTACGGCAACTCGATCCGCCGCGAGGCGCAGCTGGGCGGCTACGAGCACGCGTTCGACTTCCCGGGGTTCGTTCCGGCGTACATCCGGCCGCTGTTCGCCGAGGGCAAGGGCCCGTTCCGGTGGGCGGCGCTCTCGGGCGACCCGGCCGACATCGCCGCGACCGACCGGGCGATCGTCGAGCTGTTCCCCGAGGACGAGCACCTGAAGCGCTGGATCGCGCAGGCGAGCGAGAAGGTGCACTTCGAGGGGCTGCCCGCACGCATCTGCTGGCTCGGCTACCAGGAGCGGCATCTCGCGGGGCTGAAGTTCAACGAGATGGTCGCGTCGGGCGAGCTGAGCGCGCCGATCGTGATCGGCCGCGACCACCTCGATGCGGGATCGGTCGCCTCGCCGTACCGCGAGACCGAGGCGATGGCCGACGGGTCCGACGCGATCGCCGACTGGCCGCTGCTGAACGCCCTGCTGAACACCGCGTCTGGTGCGACCTGGGTCTCGATCCACCACGGCGGCGGGGTCGGCATCGGGCGCAGCATCCACGCCGGGCAGGTCGTCGTAGCGGATGGCACGGAGCTCGCCGCGCAGAAGATCTCCCGCGTGCTCGTGAACGACCCGGGCACCGGCGTCATGCGCCACGTCGACGCCGGCTACGAGCGCGCGGCCGAGGTCGCCCGCGAGCGCGGCCTGCGGGTGCCCATGCAGGAGGGCTGATCCGGATGCCTCGCGGCACGCTGCTCACCGGCATCGGCGAACTCGTCACGAACGACCCGACGCTGCCCGGGGCCGAACCCGGCCCGCTCGGCATCGTCCGCGACGCGGCGGTGCTCGTCGAGGGCGAGCGCATCACGTGGGCGGGGCGTGCCCGCGAGTTCGCCGCCGGGGACTCCGACCTCGAGGTGGTCGATCTGGGCGGCGCGTGCGTCATCCCCGGGTTCGTGGACAGCCACACGCACCTCGTGTTCGCGGGCGATCGCACCGCCGAGTTCGAGGCGCGGATGCGCGGGCAGACGTATGCCGCCGGAGGCATCCGGTCGACGGTGGCCGCGACCCGTGCCGCGAACGACGACGAGCTGCGAGCGCGATTGCGTGCGTTCGTCGCCGAGGCGACCACCCAGGGCACGACGACCCTCGAGATCAAGAGCGGCTACGGGCTGAGCGTCGACGAGGAGGAGCGGCTCGTGCGCCTCGCCGCCGAGGTGACGCCCGAGGTGACATTCCTCGGCGCGCATGTGGTGCCGGCCGAGTACGCCGACGACCCCGACGGCTACGTCGACCTGGTCGTCGGGCCGATGCTCGACGCGTGCGCGCCGCACGCGCGGTGGATCGACGTGTTCTGCGAAACGGGCGCGTTCTCGGTCGACCAGAGCCGGCGCATCCTGGAGGCCGGCCTGGCGCGCGGGCTCGGCGCTCGCGTGCACGCCAGCCAACTCGGCCCGGGCGACGGCATACGACTCGCGGTCGAGGTGGGCGCCGCATCCGTCGACCACGGCACCTACCTCACCGATGCCGATGTTGATGCGCTCGCGGCATCCGACACGGTGCTCACGCTGCTGCCGGGCGTCGAGTTCTCGACCCGCCAGCCCTACCCCGACGCACGCCGGCTGATCGACGCCGGCGTGACGGTCGCGCTCGCGAGCGACTGCAACCCCGGATCGAGTTTCACCAGCTCGCTCGCGTTCTGCATCGCGGTCGCGGTACGCGACATGGGCATGACACCGGCTGAGGCGGTGTGGGCGGCGACCGCCGGTGGAGCCCGCGCGCTGCGCCGCGACGATGCGGGGCGCATCTCGCCCGGTGCGCGCGCCGACCTCGTGCAGCTCCGCGCGCCGAACCACGTGCACCTCGCCTACCGCCCCGGGGTGCCGCTCGTCGAGGCGGTCTGGCGCGCCGGCGCCCGGCTCGGCTGAACGTCTACCGCTGGGTCGTACCGTCGACGTACTCACTCGGAGCGCCCAACGCCCGAGCGATGTCTGCAACGGCTTCGGAATCCGTTCCGGTCAGACCCCAACGATCGAACTCGACTGCCGCCTCGGCCGATGCTGAGACGAATCTGCCCTTCCGGTCGGCCTCCGTTGTGAACAGCGCGAACGAGAGGTCCGCCCCATCCGGCCCAGCGCAATTCCACAACGACTCGTACGCGTCGTCTGGTCGAACGGTGGCGTCCCTCTGAGTGGTGGAGTTTCTCAACACCGGCGAGGTCAGCTGCTTCTGATTATGCCGCGATGAGTTCGGGGATGCTGTCCTCCTCTCCGGTGGTGTTCAGCAGGGCCATGGAGGCGTCGCTGAAGTAGCGGCGGTCGGCGCTGTCCCATTCGTCGTGCTGCTCGATCAGGACGTGCCCGGCGAGGCGCAGCAGCGCGGCAGGGTTGGGGAAGGTGCCGACGACGTCGGTGCGGCGCTTGATCTCCTTGTTCAGCCGTTCCAGCGGGTTCGTGGACCAGATCTGCTGCCAGTGCGCGGCCGGGAACCCGGTGAACGCGAGGAGCTCATCGCGGGCATCCTCGAGCATCTCGGCGATGGCCGGATGGGAGCGTTCGAGCATGCGAACGACCTCCCCGAACTGTGCTTTGACGAGGCTGGCCTTGCCGCGCGGGACGAACACGGTGCGGATGATGGAGGCGACCATCGGGCCGGCGACCTTGGGGACCTTCGCCAGGACGTTGCGCATGAAGTGAACCCGGCAGCGCTGCCACGAGACGCCTTGGAACGCGACCTGGATGGCTTTGATCAGCCCGGAGTGGGCGTCGGAGATCACCAGGCGCACTCCGCCGAGACCGCGGGCCTTCAACGACCGGAAGAACGCCGTCCAGAACGGCTCGGACTCCGTATCGCCGACGTCGAAGCCGAGGACTTGCCGGGTGCCGTCTGCGGCGACGCCGATCGCCACGACGATCGCCTGCGAGACAACCTGACGACCGACACGGGCCTTGCAGTAGGTCGCATCGACGAACACATACGGGTAGTCCTGGGCGTCCAGCGGCCGTTCGCGGAACGCGGCGACGTCCTCGTCGAGGTCCTGGCAGATGCGAGACACCTCGGACTTGGAGATCCCCGAATCGGCGCCGAGCGCCTTGACGAGGTCGTCGACCTTCCGGGTCGAGACACCGTGGACGTAAGCCTCCATCACGACCGCGAACAGCGCCTGATCGACCCGGCGGCGCCGCTCCAGCAGCGACGGGAAGAACGACCCCTGTCGCAGCTTCGGGATCCGCAGATCCAGATCCCCGGCCGTGGTGGTCAGCGTCCGCGGACGCGACCCGTTACGGACCGCGACACGCCCCTCCGAGCGCTCGTAGGACGCGGCGCCGATGAACGCAGTCGCTTCCGCGTCGATCAGCTCCTGGTAGAGCTTCTGCGTCGCGAGCCGGATCCGGTCGCTGACATCGGTGGACTGCAGTTCCCCGAGGAGCTCGAGGAGGGCAGACTGGTCTAGAGCCATCGTGCGTTTGTGTCTTCCTGTGAGTGACTTTGATCGGTACTCACTGACCATCGCACGATGGCTCACCAGCGTCTACGACACCGCGAGCCCTGCCGGAAACCCCACCACACCCGGGGACGCCACCTGGTCGAACACTCTCGACGCAACGGTACGAACGCTGTTCCGCTTCGCGGGTGAATGTCTCCGGCGAACCCGAAGACGTGCACCCCACCATGAGAAGGGACAGCCCGGTCGCGCCCAGCGCGGCCATGGCGAACCGCCTCAGCCGTGGTCCCCTACCCGACGCGACCTGAGAGCGGAACACTGTCGATCTTTTCGCTGGAGCCGACTGCCGGGGAAGTCCACCGAAGAGCCCCCTTTTCGTAGGTTCGGGGACCCCCGATCGAGACCTGGTAATCCCATGCGGAAGTGGTGTACCCGCCGAACCACACTTCGAGTTTGATAAGGCCCGACGGTGTCGTCTCGGTGAAGCCGGCTCTGATCCCATCCCTGCTCTGATAGACCGTGCCCTCGGTGTACTTGGTGTCCGGAGAGGTCTTTCCGTTGTACCAGCGAGTTTCCGCCGCAACTGCGGGCGTAGACGCCGTCACAGCGAGCCCAATTGCCAAGATGGCGGATGCAACGGCGAGAGGGTAGGGCCTTCTCCTGGTCTTCATGATGCTCCATTCCCAGCGTGTGACAACGGTTGTCGAAACTGGGCTGACTCTTGCCTACCGCAGCCGTGCCCGACTGAGAAGGGTGGAACGCGAACGCTGGTCGCAGATGGAATCGCGGTGAAACTCGATGTCATGACGCGGCGGGCTCAGCGCCGCCGCACCTCGAGCGCACTCATGCCCCGCATGCTGAACCACATGCGGTCGTCGCTCTCGACGAGGGTCGCGAGCACCTCGTCGCAGGCCGCGCACCGCACGACCGTGCCGACGGCGCTGCGATAGACCATCGCTCGGGCGACCTCGTCGACGGTGCCGCACTCGGCGCAGCGCGCCATCGCGTCGGTCACGTCGAACGCGAAGAGCTCGGCGAGCGGGCCGGCGAGCGCGTTGCCGTCGACGTGCGGTGCGTGGTGTTCAGACATCAGGTGCCTCCGAATCGCTCGATGCGGATCGATCGTGCGTCGTGCCCCAGATCGAGCAGCCAGGAGGCCACGAGCTCGGCGAACCCCGTCGATCCGCACACGAAGATACGCGGCGTACGGTCGGCGGGGACGACGAGCCGGTCGACCTCGTCGCGGGTGAGTCGCATGGGCGCGCGCGGGTGCGCCTCGGGCGCGCGGCGGGTATAGATCAGGTCGATCCGGATGCCTCCGGCACGGTCGGCACCGATCTTCGCGAGCCGCTCGAGTTCGGGCGCGAAGAACCTGTCGTCGGGCGTGCGCACCGAGTACAGCAGCCGGAACTCGGTGTCATCGCCGGCCTCGGCGTGGGCGTGCGCCATCGCGTACAGCGGCACGATGCCCGACCCGCCGCCGATGAGCTGGACCGGCCGCGAGGCAGCCGGACCAGACGACACCGAGGCATCCGAGACATCCGGGTCATCCGCATCATCCGAGCCCGGCGCCTCCCAGACGAAGAACCGCCCGAGCGGGCCGTTCACCTCGACCTGATCGCCCGCGCGGAGCTCGTCGACGAGGAACGGCGACACCTCGCCGCCCGGCACCCGGTCGACCGCGAGCACGACCCGCGTCGACGGGCCCGATGAGGCGATCGAGTACGACCGGGTCGCGCTGTACCCGTCGGGTGCGGTGAGTCGCACGTCGAGGTGCTGCCCGGCGGCGTTGCCTGGCCAGCCGTCGACGTCGAGCTCGATGCGCGCCGCCTGCGCCGTCTCGGGGCGCACCGATGCGACGGTGGCGGAGTGCCAGCCGCTGCGGGGCAGACGCCTCACCAGTACCGTTCCTCCTTCCAGGGGTCGCCCCGGAGGTGGTACCCGTTCTGCTCCCAGAAGCCGGGGTCGTCGTCGGGCATCATGACGAGCCCGCGCACCCACTTCGCGCTCTTCCAGAAGTAGAGGTGCGGCACGAGGAGGCGGGCCGGGCCGCCGTGCTCGGGCTCGAGCGGTTCGCCGTCGAACTCGAACGCGACCCACGCCTTGCCGTCGAGCAGATCCTCGAGCGGAACGTTCGTGGTGTAGCCGCCGTAGCTGTGCGCCATCGCGAACTCGTAGTCGGTCTCGACCGCCTCGAACAGGGTGTCGAGCGAGACACCGCGCCAGCTCGTGCCGAGCTTCGACCAGTGCGTGACGCAGTGGATGTCGGTCGAGACGTCCTCGATCGGCAGCGCCATGAACTCGTCCCACGTCCAGGTGGTATCGGCGCCCGATTCGGTGCGGATGGTGAACTGCCAGTCGGCGGTGTCGACGTCGGGCGTCGGGCCGGCCGAGAGCACCGGGAAGTCCTCGACGAGCGTCTGCCCGGGTGGCAGGCGCGGGTCGCGCCCCTCGCGTCCGCGTCCCGAGAATCCCCTCGTGATGAACGACATGATCGCTCCCCTCGCCCGCTGCTCACCCTAGTGAGGCGGAACCGTCACCGGGAGCCCCAGCTCAGTCTTTCGGGGTGTCGAGCCGCACGAGCGTGCCCGGATACGACGCCCCGGCGAGCCCGCCCGCCGACACGTCGGCCCAGCGGTCGAGCGCGAACGCGACCTCGGCGACCGCGCAGGTCGGCAGGTCGATCGCCTCGCCCGTCAGGCGGTGCACGAGACCGGATGACTCGGGGTTGTGCCCTACGAGCATCGCCGCGCCGACCGCGTCGTCGAATCCGCGGACGGTCTCGATCAGGTGCGACACGCTCGCCGCGTACAGGGAGGCATCGAGCAGCACGGATGCCCCGGGCTCGAGGTCGAACGCTTCGGCGAGCGCGGCGGCCGTGGTGCGGGCGCGCAGCGCGGTGCTGGAGAGGATGAGGTCGGGCGTCACGCCGCGCGCGGCGAGCCGGCGCCCCATCGCGGGCGCGTCGTGGCGTCCGCGCGCGTTGAGCGGCCGGTCGTGGTCGTCGAGCGCCGGGTCGCCCCAGTCGCTCTTGGCGTGCCGCACGATGAACAGCGTCTTCACGAGCCCCACGCTACGCCGCCGCCCCCTCCTCCGCCGCTCTCCCGCCGCCCCTCCCTCCACGGCGGGAGGGGTGCGCGACCGCCGTCACGAACTCCGCAGCGCGAGGCCCGCCGCCACCTCGAGCACGCACAGCGCGGCGAGCCGCACGGTGCGGCCGTCGGGGGCGTCGGCCGTGGCATCCACTTCGGCGACGTCGACGGTGCGCACGCGCGGGTCGCGGGCTGCGGCGCGCACGAGTGCGCGCAGCTCCCACGCGGCGAGTCCGCCGGGCAGCGACGCGGGGCACCCGGGCGCGACCGATCGGTCGCAGGCGTCGACGTCGATATCGAGATGCACCGGCCCGCCGGCCGCACCGGCGATCGCGAGCGCCTCGGCCATCACGTCGGCCGGCGCCCGCCCGTGCAGATCGTCGCGGTGCACCACCGTGATGCCGAGGTCGCGCGCACGCCGGGCGTACTCGGCCGAGTTCGCGAAGTCGGCGATGCCGATCTGCACGATGCGGGCGGGGTCGAGTCCGGCTTCGATGAGCCGGCGCACGGGCGACCCGTTCGACACACCGTCGCGCAGGTCGTAGTGCGCGTCGATGGTCACGAGTCCGGCGCGGTCGAGCGCGCCCGGCCCAGCGCCCAGCGCGACCGGCACCGTGATCGAGTTGTCGCCGCCGAGCGCGACCAGCACGCGTGCGGCCGAGAGCACCCGCGAGACCTCCGCGCGCGTCCGCGCCTCGCCGTCGGGTCCGTCGGGTTCGTCGATGTCGCCGGCGTCGGCGAACGCGAGCGCCGCGCCCAGATCGAGCGCCGCGCCCAGGTCGAGCGCCGCGGCCCCGCCGACGAGCGCGGGGCTGTACCGGCGCAGCGCCTCGCGGATCGCCGCGGGCGTCGCGTGCGCACCGGTCGGCGAGAGCGACGTGCGCCACGCGGGCACCCCGAGGATCGCGAGATCGACGGATGTCTCGTGGCCCGTCGCATCCGGTCGCAGCGCGGGCCAGCCGCCCGCCCGCGGCCAGTTCGGATCGTGCGCGAGTTCGGCCATGCGTTCACGGTAGCGACGACGGATGCCGCGAGCCGCCGTCGCCCGCGACCCGGCGTCCGGCATCCCGGACGGCGGGGATCCCGCTCGCCGCCCGCCGCCGATCGGTCGCGCGCACGAACGCCTTGCGGATCTCATCGACCCACAGCACCGACGTGGCGGCGACCGCGCACCAGAGCCAGTGCGCGCCGTCGAGCGCCGCGGTGCCGAACGCCACCTGCAGCGGCGCCCACGTCACCACGAGCACCTGCAGCACGACGCCCAGCACGAACGCCCCCACCAGCCACCGATTCGAGAACAGGCCGTGGAACGCGCTGCGCGTCGCCGATCGCGCGACGAACGCGGTGAGCAGCGCCATGAACACGAGCACGGTGAACCCTGCGGTGCGTGCGACGTCGACCGTGCCCGTCTCGCCGGGGATGAGCCCGCCGGGCAGGAACAGGTCGAGCGTCACGAGCGTGACCACCGCCATGGTCACGCCGGTCGTGACGATGCCGACCCACATCCGTCCGTCGATCGCGCGCTCGTGCATGCCGCGCGGAGGTCGCGCCATCACGTCGTCGATCTCGGGGTCGACGCCCATCGCGAGCGCGGGCGCCGAGTCGGTGACGAGGTTGATCCAGAGGATCTGCGTGGCCAGCAGCGGCAGCACGATCGATTCGTTCGAGGCATCCGACAGCCCGAGCACGCCCGCGAAGACGACGCCGAAGAACACCGTGAGCACCTCGCCCATGTTCGAGTAGAGCAGGTAGCGCAGGAACTTGCGGATGTTGTCGAAGATCACCCGGCCCTCGCGCACCGCCTCGACGATCGTCGCGAAGTCGTCGTCGGCGAGCACCATGTTCGCCGCCTCCTTCGTGACCTCGGTGCCGGTGATGCCCATCGCGATGCCGATGTCGGCCGACTTCAGCGCAGGCGCGTCGTTCACCCCGTCGCCGGTCATGGCGACGACGAGCCCGTCGTCCTGCAGGGCGTCGACGATGCGCAGCTTGTGCTCGGGCGCGACCCGCGCGAACACCGAGACGTCGCGCACGGCCTGCGCGAACGCCTCGTCGTCGAGCGCGTCGAGCTGGGTGCCGGTGAGCGCCGCCGCCTGCCCCGGTTCGACGATCCCGAGGTCGGCGGCGATGCGCGCCGCGGTCGCGGGGTGATCGCCGGTGATCATGATGACCCGCACGCCCGCACGGTGCGCCTCGGTGATCGCGGGCGGCACCTCGGGGCGGGGCGGGTCGATGATGCCGACGGCCCCGGCGTAGACGAGGTCGCGCTCGTGCGATTCGTCGGGTTCGACGATCGGGCCGGATGCTCCGCCGGCGCGCGCGCCCGTCGCATCCGACTCGCCCGCCGCATCCGAGACACCCGATCCGCCCGTCGCATCCGAGACACCCGAACCGCCCGTCGCATCCGAGGCACCCGAACCGCCCGTCGGACCCGTCGCACCGAACTCGGGCGCCTCCCGGTAGGCGACGCCGAGCGTGCGGTACGCCGCCTGCGAGAGCGCCTCGATATCGGCGAGCGCGGCCGCCTTGCGCTCGGGGGTGAGCGGCACGACCGCGTCGCCGACCCGCACGCCCGTGCAGCGCTCGAGCAGCACGTCGGGTGCGCCCTTCGACAGCACGACCGCGGTGCCGTCGGCGCGGCGGTGCACGGTCGACATCATCTTGCGTTCGGAGCTGAACGGCACGTCGCCGATACGGCCGTACTGCTCGGTGGCCTCGACGGTGCCGTCGAGCTTGTGCGCGGCGACGAGGAACGCGGCTTCGGTCGGGTCGCCCTCGATCTCCCAGACGCCCTCGTGTTCGGCGAGTTGCGCGTCGTTCGCGAGCGAACCGGCGCCGAGCACGATCTGGGCTTCGGTGCGCAGCGCGCCGGGTTCGAGCGGCTCGCCGTTCACGGCCGCCCGCCCGATGGGCGCGTACCCGGCGCCGCTCAGGTCGACCGTGCCGCTCGCGGTCACGATGCGCTCGATGGTCATCTGGTTGGTGGTGAGGGTGCCGGTCTTGTCGGTGCAGATCACCGACGCCGAGCCGAGCGTCTCGACGCTCGAGAGCTGTTTCACGACGGCATGCTGCTTGGCCATCCGCTGCACGCCGAGGGCGAGCACGACCGACATGATCGCGGGCAGCCCCTCGGGCACCGCGGCGACCGCGAGCGAGACGCCGAGCAGCAGGATGGTCACGAAGTCGGCCGGCGTGCGGATGCCCTCGATGAGCGTGATCGTGAGCATGACGACGATGGCGATCACGATCACGATCCGCCCGAGCAGGCGCCCGATGCGGCCGACCTCCTGCTGCAGGGGGGTCGCCTCCTCGCGGGTCTCGTCGAGCATCGTGGCGATGGCGCCCATCTGGGTCGCCATGCCGGTCTCGGTGACGATCGCACGCCCGGTGCCGCGCGCGACCGCGGTGCCCTTGTAGACCATGTCGAGCCGGTCGCCGAGCGGCACCGGCTCGGGCAGGGTCGTCGCGGACTTCTCGACCGCTTCGCTCTCGCCGGTGAGGGATGCCTCGGCGATCCGCAGCGCGCTGGCCCGCAGCAGGCGGCCGTCGGCGCCGACCTGGTCGCCCTCGCCGAGGACGAGGAGGTCGCCGGGCACGAGTTCCGCGGATGCCACGGTGCGGAGTTCACCGTCGCGCAGCACGGTCGACTGGGCCTGCGTCATCACCGAGAGCGCGGCGACGGCCTGTTCGGCGCGGGCCTCCTGCACGAGGCCGAGCACCGCGTTGAGGATGATGATCGCGCCGATTACGACGGCGTCGATCGGCCAGCCGTGCGCGCCCTCGACGATCCACGCGACGACCGAGATCGCGACGGCGACGAGCAGCAGGATGATCAGCGGGTCGGTGAACTGGGCGAGGATGCGCCGCCAGAGCGGGTTCTTCTTCGTCGACCGCAGCTCGTTGGGGCCGTGTTCGGCGAGCCGGCGGGCGGCCTCGGCGGCGGTGAGGCCGGTCTCGGGGTCGACCGCGAGTGCTCGCGCGACGTCGGCGGCATCCGTCAGCGACGGATCCGAGCGGGCGATGGACGGATCCCCCTGATCGGTCACCCGCCCAGTCTGTCATCCTGCTCGCGGTCGGGAATGGATGCGCGGGGGTCGGAGTTGCAGCAAATACCCCCTAGGGGTATAGCTTGAATCCCGGAGGACGCCAGCATGAACCATATGACGCACGAGCATGAGGGGCACGGTCACGGTGGTCTCGAGACGCGTCCGACTCCGCCGGGTGCTCCTCGCCCGGCGGAACACGGACACGACATGCACGCCGGGCACGTCGGGCACGGCGATCACGTCGGGCAGTTCCGCCGGCTGTTCTGGATCATGCTCGTCATCGCGGTGCCGACGATCGTGTTCAGCCCCATGTTCGCCGACATCCTCGGCTACCGGCTGCCCGACAACGCCGTCGTCCCGTGGATCTCCCCCGTGCTCGGCACCGTGATGTACGTCTGGGGCGGTCGCCCGTTCCTCACCGGTGCGTGGAGCGAGTTGAAAGCCCGCACGCCCGGCATGATGCTGCTCATCGGACTCGCGATCACGGTCGCGTATCTCGCATCGCTCGGCGCGAGTCTCCGCATCCTCGACCACCACCTCGACTTCTGGTGGGAACTCGCCCTCCTCATCGTGATCATGCTGCTCGGCCACTGGATCGAGATGCGCTCGATCGCGCAGGCCTCCAGTGCGCTCGACGCGCTCGCCGCCCTGCTGCCCGACGAGGCGGAGCGGGTGCTCCCCACCAAGCCCGCTGAGCCCGTCGAAGCGAACCAGGTCCCCACCAAGCTCGCTGAGCCTGTCGAAGCGAACCCCGTCGAAGCGAACCAGTCGCTCCCCACCAAGCCCGCTGAGCCTGTCGAAGCGAACCCCGTCGAAGCAGGCCCCGTCCAAGCGGGACCCGTCGACGCGAACCACTCCTGGACGACGGCCCCTTCGACCGGCTCAGGGAACCAGGCGCGCACCGAGCTCGTCTCGCCCGCCGACCTGCGGGTCGGCGACCTCGTGGTCGTGCGACCCGGCGGCCGGGTGCCCGCCGACGGCGACGTCGTCGACGGGACGGCCGCAGTCGACGAATCGATGATCACCGGCGAGTCCCGCCCCGTCACTCGGGGCCCCGGCGACCGGGTCGTCGCGGGCACCGTCGCCACCGACACCGCGCTGCGCGTGCGGGTGGCCGCCGTCGGAGACGACACCGCGCTCGCCGGCATCCAGCGGCTCGTCGCGCAGGCGCAGTCGTCGACGTCGCGCGCGCAGCGCCTCGCCGACCGCGCCGCGGGCTGGCTGTTCTGGTTCGCGCTCGGCGCGGCCGTGCTCACCGCGATCGCGTGGACCCTGCTCGGCAGCCCGGACGACGCCGTCGTGCGCACGATCACGGTGCTCGTCATCGCGTGCCCGCACGCGCTGGGCCTGGCGATCCCGCTCGTCGTGCAGATCGCGACCGAGCGCGCGGCGAAGGGCGGCGTGCTCGTCACCGACCGTCTCGCACTCGAGACCATGCGCACCGTCGGTGCGGTGCTCTTCGACAAGACCGGCACCCTCACGAAGGGCGAGCCCGCGGTGACGGATGCCGCGTCCGCGCCCGAGTTCGACCTCGACGGCGTCATCGCGGTGGCGGCCGCGGTCGAGCGCGACTCGGAGCATCCGCTCGCCCGCGCCATCGTCGCGTACGCCGAAGCCCGAGGCATCGACATCCCGGCCGCCGAGTCGTTCGAGGCCGCCCCGGGGCTCGGGGTGAGTGCGATCATCGCGGGCGTGCCGGTGTTCGTCGGCGGCCCGTCGATGCTGGCCGGTCGCGGCACCGACCCGCTGCCCGTCTCCGAGCCGTGGTCGGCGGCCGGAGCGACCGTGCTGCACGTCATCGTCGGCGACGTCGTGGCGGGGGCGATCGCGCTGGCCGACGAGATCCGGCCCGAGTCGCGCGAGGCGGTCGACGCACTGCACGCGCTCGGCGTGCTGGTCGTGATGATCACGGGCGACGCCGAGCCGGTCGCCCGCTCGGTCGCGGCCGAGCTCGGCATCGACCGCGTGTTCGCGGGCGTGCGCCCCGAGGACAAGTCGGCGAAGGTGCAGGAGCTCCAGTCCGAGGGGCTGACCGTCGCGATGGTCGGCGACGGGGTGAACGACGCACCCGCGCTCGCGCAGGCCGACGTCGGCATCGCGATCGGCGCGGGCACCGACGTGGCGATCGCGTCGGCGGGCGTGGTGCTCGCGTCGAGCGACCCGAGGTCGGTGCTCTCGGTCATCGAACTGTCGCACGCGACCTACCGCAAGATGACGCAGAACCTGTGGTGGGCCGCCGGATACAACCTGCTGTCCGTCCCGCTCGCGGCGGGCGTGCTCGCGCCGATCGGGTTCGTGATGCCGATGTCGGTCGGCGCGATCCTGATGAGTCTGTCGACCGTGGTCGTCGCGCTGAACGCACAGCTGCTGCGTCGCCTCGACCTGCGCCCCGAGGCATCCGTGCGCGCCCTCCGCTGACGGACCCGCCCGCCCGCTGCACCCTCCCTCGTCCCTCTTCCCTCCTCCCTCTTCGAGCGGATCAGGAATTCCGAGCCGACACGCCGACCCGCGTGACCCCCTCACCGGCGTGTCGCGACGGATTTCCTGATCCGCGCGGTGGGTGACAGGCACACGCGCGGGTGCAGGCACATGCACCTGCCGCGGCCGGCGCGCCGCCTACCCCGCCGCGTTGTCGACGCGGAAGCTGAACTGCTCGGGCCGGAATCGGTCGTCGGCGACCTCCACCGGCCGGCCCGAAACATCCGACGACCGTCGTCGTTCGCGCAGCAGCGGCGCGCCCATCGGCACCCGCAGCGCCTCGGAGTCGAGCCGGTTCGCCCCGACCGCGTCGATCGTGTGCCGCGCCGACGTGAGCGCGACGCCCTGCCGGGCGAGTTCGGCGAACACCGACCCGGTGTCGGTGTCGAACCCGAACAGGTGCCGCCCGACCTCGGGGATGAACGTCGACCGTTCGAGCATCACCGGCACCTCCTCCAGCGTGCGCACCCGTACGAGGGCGACGACGGTCGCGCCCTCGTCGAGTCCGAGCAGCCCCGCGGTCGCCGAGTCGGCGCTGCGCCGCTCGAGTACGAGGGTGCGCTGCCCGGGCACCCGGCCTTCGCCGCGCGCCCATTCGGTGAACGACCGCAGCGTGTCGAGCGACTGGGCGGGCACGACCTTGCCCACCACGGGCGGCCGCCCGCGACCGCCGACGACCACGCCGTCGGCCCGCAGGCCGGCGAGCGCGCGGCGCACGGTGCCCCGGGACGTGCCGAACTCACGGCACAGCGACGCCTCGCTCGGCAGCGGCGTGCCGGCGGCCCACTCGCCGCGCACGATGCGGTCGAGCAGCGCGACGCGCACGCGCTGCGACACGGGTGACGTCGCGGTCTCGACCATGCCTCGACCCTAGGAACGGGGTCGGCCGCGAGGCTTGCCCCGCCGCGTCCGGCGGGTGAACGTTCGCTGAACGGATGCCCCGCCGGGTCGCCGTCACGTTCGAGGCACCGTGTTCAGGGCAAGGCATCGGATTCGGTGCCTGCGACTGAACACGGTTCCTCGAACGGGAACTCGACGGCCGGCTACTCGACGGTGGCGACGGCCTGCTTGCGCAGCTTGCGCCGCTCGCGCGCGCCCTCGACCAGGTGGTAGAGGGTCGGCAGCACGATGAGCGTGAGCAGCGTCGACGACACGAGGCCGCCGATCACGACGAGCGCGAGCGGCTGCGAGATGAAGCCCGAGTGCCCGGTGATGCCGAGCGCCATGGGCAGCAGCGCGAAGATCGTCGCGAGCGCGGTCATCAGGATTGGGCGCAGACGACGGGATGCTCCGTGCAGCAGCGCATCGCGCACGGTCATGCCGCGATCGCGGTACTGGTTGACCAGGTCGACCAGCACGATCGCGTTCGTCACGACGATGCCGATGAGCATCAGCACGCCGACGAGGGATGCGACGCCGAGCGGGATGCCCGTGACCACCTGCAGCGCGATCGCGCCGGTCGCCGCGAACGGCACCGAGACGAGCAGCAGCAACGGCTGCAGCAGCGAGCGGAACGTCGCGACCATCACGATGTAGACGATGAGGATCGCCGCGAGCAGCGCGAGTCCGAGCTGCGAGAACGCGTCGCCCTGGTCGGCGGTGACGCCGCCGAGCGACGCCGAGGTGCCGGCGGGCAGGTCGGCCTCGGCGACCGCGGCGGTGACCGCGGCGTTGGCGGTGCCGAGGTCGTCGCCCGCGGGGGTCGCGGTGACGGTCGCGCTGCGCAGCCCTTGCACGGTGGTGACCGTCGCCGGGCCGTCGACGACGCCGACGGTCGCGAGCGAGTCGAGCCGAACCGGGCCGGTCCTGGTCGGGATCTCGAGGGCGCTGAGCTCGTCGACCGTGGTCGGCGGGTTGTCTGCGGCGAGGTAGATGGTCAGCGTCTTCTCGTCGATGACGACCGAACCGGCGGTCTGCGGCTGCATCGCGGCCGACACGTATCCGCCGAGCGCGACCTCGCTGAATCCGGCCGCCGCGGCGGCGGTGCGGTCGACCTCGACGGCGATGTACGGGCGGGCCTCGGCGAGGTTCGACGTCACCTGGCTGAGCGCGTCGGAGCCCCGCAGCTCGTCGACGACGGCGTCGGTCGCGGCCTGCAGGTCCTCGGCGTTCGAGGCGGTGATGTCGACCTCGATGTCGTTCGAGGCGCCGAACCCGCTCGATGCGGCGAGCGTGATCTCGCCGGCGTCGTCGATGTCGGCGAGCTCGTCGCGCACCTCGGCCTGCAGTGCGTCCTGGTCGGCCGACTCGTCTGTCGTGACCGAGTAGGTGACGGTTGCACTGCCGCCGCCGAACACGGCCGCGAGGCCGCGCCCGCCCGATCCGATCGAGGTCTGCACGGTCTCGATGCCCTCGGTGTCGAGCAGCACCTGCTCGACCTGCTGCGAGGCGGCGTCCATCGCGTCGAGGCTGGTGCCGACGGGCAGCTCCTGCGTGACCTGGAACGTGTTCTGCCCCGACGAGCCGAGGAAGTTCGTCTTCATGAACGGCACCAGCGCGAGGGTGCCGCCGAGCACGAGCACGGCGATGAGCAGCGTCGAGACGCTGTGCTTGAGCGTCCACTCGATGATCGGCAGGTAGCCGCGCTGCAGGCGCGAGGGGTGCTCGAGCTCGTCGGCGGGCGGCTGCGGATCGCGCGCTGAACCGGTCGAAGCACGGCCCGCTTCCACCGCCCCGGATGCCCCGGTGGTCGGCTCCGTCTCGTCGACGAACGCCGCCGCGGCCGCAGCAGCTGCGGCTTCCGGCCCCTGAGCCGGTCGAAGGGTCGCGGGCTTCAGGAACCAGTACGCGAGCACCGGCACGATGGTGAGCGACACCAGCAGGGACGCGAGCAGCGCGATCGTGACGGTGAGCGAGAACGGTCGGAACAGCTCGCCCGTCACGCCCTCGACGAGCGCGATCGGCAGGAACACCGCGACGGTGGTGATGGTCGACGCGGTGATCGCGCCGGCCACTTCGCGCACCGCGTGCACGATGGTCGACGACTTGTCGACGCCGGCGACGAGGTGCCGCTTGATGTTCTCGATGACCACGATCGAGTCGTCGACGACGCGTCCGATGGCGATGGTGAGCGCGCCGAGCGTGAGGATGTTCAGCGTGTAGTCGGCGACCTGCAGGCCGATGAACGTGATGAGCACCGACGTCGGGATCGAGATCGCGGTGACGATGGTCGCCCGCACCGACAGCAGGAACAGCAGGATCACGATGACCGCGAACGCGAGGCCGAGCAGGCCCTCGGTCGCGAGCGACTCGATCGACTGCTCGATGTAGGGCGCCTGGTCGAACACGACGGTGAAGGTCGCGCCCGAGTTCGTGGTGTCGAGCGACGACTCGAGGTCGGGCAGCAGGTCCTTGACGGCGTTCGACACCTCGACGGTGTTCGCGCTCGGCAGCTTCGTGACCGAGATCGTGAGGGCGGGCTCGCCGTCGACGCGCGAGACGCTCGTCACGGGGTTGTCGGTGAGTTCGACGGTCGCGACATCCGCGATGGTGAGCGCGACCGGCACGGTCGCGGCCGCTGCGCCGGGGAGCTGAGCGGATGCCTCGCCACCGAAGCCGCCCGTCGCGTCGCCGCCGCCCGTCGCGTCGCCGCCGCCTGTCGCGTCGCCGTCGGTCGTCGCGTCACCGGCGGGCGGTGCCGCGGGCGCGGTGCCGCCGAGCACGGGCAGCCCGGCGATGTCGTCGATGCTGCCGAGCTTGGTGCCGGTCTGCACGGCGAAGGTCGTGTCGTCCTCGGTGATGGTGCCGGCCGGAACGAGCAGGCCGTTCTGCGACAGCGCGTCGCGGATGGCCTGCTGCGTGAGGCCGTAGGACGCGAGCTTCGCCTGGTCGGGCGTGATGGTGACGCGCTGGCCGACGTCGCCGACGAGGGTCGCCTCGCGCACGCCGTCGATGTCGTTGATCTCGCCGAGGGTGGTGCGGCTGATCTCGTCGGAGAGGGCGCTGACGTCGTCGGCGCCGGTGACGGCGACCGCGATGACCGGCAGGTCGCTGAGCGAGAGCGCGATGACCTGCGGGTCGACGTCGTCGGGCAGCTGGCCCGAGATGCGGTTCACCGCCGACAGCAGCTTCTGCTCGGCGAAGGCGAGGTCGGTGCCGTAGGTGAAGCTCGCCGTCACTCGCGAGACGCCCGTCGAGCTGGTCGTGGACGTCGACTCGAGCCCCGTGATGCCCTGGATCGCGGTCTCGATGGGCGTGGAGACATCCGTGTTCACGATGTCGGGGGACGCACCCGGGTAGGCCGTCACGATCGACAGCTGCGGGAACTCGATCGACGGCGCGAGCTCCTGCTTCAGGCTGGTGAGCGAGATGCCCCCGAAGATCGCCACCACGACCGTCACGAGCGCGATGAGGGCGCGGTTCTTCATGGACAGCTTCGCCAGCAGATGCATGGGGTCGATTCTCGCAGTCGTCAGGTCACGGCCCGCTGTGAATGGTTGATGAATGACAACGGATGCCTCGGGAGGCATCGCGTGTCGAGAGTCTTGCCGCTCAGGACGCGGGCAGGCTGTGCCAGGTATCGAAGGCGACGGATGCCGCGCCTTCGGCATCACCCTGCTCGCACAGGCGGATCAGCGTCTCGTGGCGACCGACCGAGTCGGCGCCGCCGAGCGTGGTGAACCGCATCCGCTCCGCGCGCCGCACGACCGGCGTGAACTGATCGAGCACCGTCGCGAGCGCGCGATTGCCGCCGACCGCGACGGGCACGGCGTGCAGGTCGTCGTCGGCACGGAGCGCCGCGTCGACGTCGCCGGCCTCGATCGCCGCCGCGAACCGGGCGTTCGCTTCGCGCATCGCCGTCAGGTCATCGGAGGTGAGGCTCCGTGCCGCCTCGCGCACGGCGAGCTCGTGCATCGCGGCGACCACGTCGCGCGCGTCGCGCGCGGTGCGCAGGTCGAGCGTGCTCACGGTCGTCGACCGCCCGGGCTGAGCGACGACGAGCCCCGCCTGCGCGAGCCGGAGCAGCGCCTCGCGCACCGGCGTGCGACTGACGCCGAGCCAGGCGGCGAGGTCACCGTCTTTGAGCTGCTCACCCGGCTCGAGTGTGCCGTCGATGATCGCATCGCGAAGCCGCACGAAGACGTCGTCGCGCAGCAGGGTGCGATCGACGGGTGGGACGTGCGCTGGGATCGGCATGCAATATATCTCGCACACCTGGGCGGCGACGTCAACCGAGCACCCGGGCAAGCGGGCATCTCCACATCCGCACGCCAATCGTCCCGAATCCGAATCGCTCGAATTGATATGCAATATATTGCGAGCAATGTTCGTTACACCCATCGAGCCCGGAGCACTCCCGCTCCCGCTCGGCCCCGATGGGAACCCGTCGGGACGAATCGAAAGGAAACTCCGATGACCACGAACACCGCGAAGCCGACCGTCGTGCTGGTGCACGGCGCGTTCGCCGACTCGTCGAGCTGGAACGGCGTGATCGAGCGCCTGCACCGCAACGGCTACCCCGTGATCGCCGTCGCCAACCCGCTGCGCGGACTGCAGCCCGACGCGGCCTACCTGCGAAGCGTGCTCGAGAGCGTCGACGGGCCGATCGTGCTCGCCGGGCACTCGTACGGCGGCAGCGTCCTCAGCGAGGCCGTCGACGGCACGGCAGATGTGCGCGCCCTCGTCTTCATCGCCAGCTTCCAGCTCGATGTCGGCGAGAGCACCGGCGAGCTGGCGGCGAAGTTCCCGGGCGGCGAGCTCGGGCCGGCGCTGCGCGAGGTGCCGGTCCCCACCGCCGACGGCACGGGCACCGACCTCTCCATCGAGCAGGACGAGTTCCGTCGCGTCTTCGCCGCCGATGTGCCCGAGCAGACGACCGCGCTCATGGCCGCGACCCAGCGGCCCATCACCGCGAACGCGCTTTCGGATGCCGTGACGAACGCCGGATGGAAGCACGTCGAGTCGTGGAGCCTCGTGACCCTCGAGGACCTCGCGATCCCCGCCGACTCGATGCGGTTCATGTCCGAGCGGGCGAACTCGCACACCGTCGAGATCCACGCCTCGCACGGCGTGACCGTCTCGCAGCCCGAGGCCGTCGCCGACCTGATCGACGAGGCCGCACGCACGACCGTGCCGGCCGCGTCGGAGCTGGCGGTGGCTGGATGACGGCGCCATCACCGATTCGGACTCAGCCCACCGGCAGCGGCTCCGCCCCGCGATCCTTCGACGTCGGGATCGTCGGCGGCGGGGCCGCCGGCCTGAGCGCGGCCCTGATGCTGGGCCGTGCTCGGCGCTCGGTCGTCGTGATCGATTCGGGGCGGCCGCGCAACCGGTTCGCACCGCATATGCACGGCGTGCTCGGACACGACGGCAGGCCGCCGCTGGAACTGCTCGCGCGCGGCCGAGCCGAGGCCCGGGGGTACGGCGTCGAGTTCGCCGAGGGCGAGGTGTCGGCGGTCGAGCGCGTCGCGGGGGGATTCCTGCTGCGCGGCGCGCACGAGGTGCTCGTGCGCCGGGTCGTGGTCGCCACCGGGCTGGTCGACGAGCTGCCCGCCATCCCCGGCCTCGAGGCCATGTGGGGAACGAGTGCGGTCGCGTGCCCGTACTGCGACGGCTGGGAGGTGCGCGATCGGCCGCTCGGCGTGATCGCGACGTCGCCGATGAGCCGCAACCAGGCGCAGCTGCTCCGGCAGTGGACCGAAGACCTGACCGTCTTCGGGGCCGTCGAGGCGGGGATCCCCAAGGCCGAGCTGCGGGCGTTCGCGATGCGAGGCATCCGTGTCGCTCCGCCCGCGACCGAGGTGAGCGGACGCCTCGGCGCGGTCAGCGTATCCACCGCCGAGGGCGAGCACCGCGTCGATCGACTGTTCGTCGGCGCACGCCCGCGGCCGGTCGACGCCCTCCTGTCGCACCTCGGCTGCGACACCCAGCAGACGCCCATGGGCACGGTCGTCGCCACCGACGACTCGGGGCGGACCAGCGTCAAGGGCGTGTGGGCGGTCGGGAACGTCGCCGACCTGAAGGCGCTCGTCCCGATGGCCCTCGGCGCCGGAGTCCACGCCGCAACCCAGATCAACATCTCCCTCCTCGAGGAGGAGATCGCCCGAGCGCTCGCGTCGGACGCGAGCAGAGAGGACTGACCATGCACACCGGCAGCGCATCATCCACCCACCCGGTGGTGGCCGCCGCGATCGAGGCGCTCGACGCCCACGATGCCGAGGCCCTCGCCGCGCTCTTCGTCGCCGACGGCTGCGTCGACGACGCGAACGAGACGCACGAGGGCCGGTCGGCGATCCGCCGCTGGTTCGAGGCGACGCCGGCCACCCGCATCGAGCTGCTGCACGAGGAGTCCTACGGCTCCGAGGTCGAGCTCATCGCGAAGGCCCACGGCGACTACCCGCAGAGCCCGCTGTCGTTCCGCTACGGCTTCGAGCTCGAGGGCAACCGCATCGCGAGCCTGAAGATCTCGCTCATCTGAGTCGGCGCGCGCGTCAGCGCCGGTCGAGGAGTGCTTCGCGAAGCGCTCCTCGACCGGCGAGCTGCGTGGCTGCTAGGCGGCCTGCCGGCGGCGGCGCGTGCCCACGACCGCGGCCGCACCGCCGGCCGCGAGGACGAGGCCGGCGAGCCCGAGCGCCCAGCCGAACTCGACGCCCGTGCTGGCGAGATCGCCGCTCGCCCCGGTTGCGCTTCCGACGGGTGCCGCGGCCGCCGTCACGGTGAGCGCGGCCGACACCTCGGTGCCGTCGGGCAGGATCGCGACGAGCGTGTGCGCGCCCGCCGGGGTCGCGGCCGGGATGGTCGCGGTGAACGACAGCGTGCCGTCGGCAGCGGCCGTCGCAGCACCGAGTGCGACCGGCTCGCTGCGCAGTTCGAAGCGAACGGATGCCCCGGGCTCGAAGCCCGTGCCCGAGACCACCACGGTGCCGCCGGCGACGACGGTCGACGCGCCGAGCGTGATCGACGGGCCGTCGGGCTGACCCGGCTCCTCGCCGCCCGGCTCCTCCCCACCGGGCTCCTCGCCGGTGCCGCCGCCGAACACCGCGTCGGCGTCGCCCAGCCGCAGGAACACCGTCTCGCCCGTGGCATCCGCCAGTCCGTCGTTGTCGGTGACCGCGTAGAGCTGTCCGTCGGCGGCGATGGCGAAGCCCTCGAGCTTCTCCTGCGTCCAGCCATGGGTCGCGCGCAGCGCGGGCAGCACGTCGATCGCGGTGCGCTTCTCGAGGATCGGCAGCGTGCCGCCGGCCGCGAGCGAGGCATCCGTCGCCCCCGCGCCCGCGGGGAGGTCGACCGTGGTGACGCGCTTGACGGCCGCAGCCGGCCCGTTCAGCTTGTCGCGCTCGATGAGCGCGAACGTGTCGTCGTCGATCGCGGTGATCTCCGAGAGGCCGAGCCAGTCGCCCGCGACCGAGGTGTGCTCGAGGCGGTACCCGTACCAGCTCCACTCGCCGCCGGCCAGGTCGTACCGGCCGATGCGGGTCACGTCATCGCCGTCGACCGTGCCGGCCGCGGCGTTCGCCGGGTCGGTCCAGAGCGGGCGCTGGATCGCGACCCAGAGCTGCGCGTCAGCGCCCGACCCGGTGACGGTGACGCCTTCGAGGCCCCACTTGCCGATGTGCGCGGTGACGTCGGCCGGCAGGTCGACCCGCCGGTCGATGAGGCCCAGGCCGTCGGTGTGCACGAGCTGGTTCGCGGCCCCGGTCGCCCCCTCGAGCGCGAGCCAGAACCCGCCGTCGCCGTCGACCGCGAGGCCCTCGATGTCGAGCGCGACGGATGCGCCCTGCTCGTCCGAGATGCGGATGGCGCGGTCGACGACCGCCGGCGTGCGGCTCACGTCGATCGAGTACACCGTGCTCGGCGCGACGGCGACGTCGCTCGCGGCCCAGACGTGCGTGGCGTCGGTCGGGTTGCCGGCCAGCGCGCCGAGCGCCTGCCAGCCGATCGGCGCACCGTCGGCGCTCGACGCGTCGACGCCCGAGACGATGCTCGGCTGCGCGATGGTGCCGGCGGGCGCCTCACCGAACACGTACACGTTGACCGATGCGCGCACGTTGACCGACGAGTCATCCGTCTCGCTCGACACGACCAGCAGGTCGCGGCCGGGCACGGGCAGGATGCCCTCGGGCCCGTTCGTCGAGAACAGCACCTGCACGAACGCGGGCGCCGCCGGGTCGCTCACGTCGTAGACCGCGATGAAGTTGCTGCGCTCGCTCGCGACGAACGCGTACGGCGTGCCGTCGAACTCGGCGACCGCCAGCCCCTCGGGCTCGCTGCCCTTCTTCGCGGCGCGGTCGTTGTTCGCGAGGCCGTGCTGCACGGCGAGGCGCTCGAACGTGTTGCCCGCGTCCCAGACGACATCGCCGTCGGCGGCGTCGAACACCGTCCAGCCGCGGGTGCCGCCCTTCCAGTCGCCCTCGTTCGCGGTGGCGAGCCGGTCGTCGCCGATCCAGGCGATCGCGTCGGGTTCGCGCGGCGTCGCCGGGATCGACCCGGTGAGGTCGATCCGCGCGTCCTTCTTCACGTCGATGCCCGACACGGCGACCGAGCCCGCCGAGAACGCGCGGGTCACCTCGCGGGTGGCGAGGTCGATGATCGCGATGCCGTTGT
The DNA here is from genome assembly GCF_022811705.1 of Agromyces larvae. Lineage (NCBI taxonomy): Bacteria > Bacillati > Actinomycetota > Actinomycetes > Micrococcales > Microbacteriaceae > Agromyces > Agromyces larvae. The sequence continues at coordinate 2,560,773 of NZ_CP094528.1, forward strand.
TCTCCTGCAGCGTCACCGCGAGCTCGTTGCGCGAGTTGATCGCGACGTACTCGGGCTCGGGGTCTTCGGGGGTGTCGAGGCCGGCCGCGGCGATCACGTCGATCGGCGTGCCGTCGTCGTTCAGGAACGAGACCGCGTCGAGCGTCCACGTCGCCGGGTCGGCCGGGTCGCTGCCGTCGCCGCCGAGCCCCAGCACCTGCACGAACCCGCCGGGCAGCTGCGGCAGGTCGCCCTCGTCGCCGCCCTCGGGCGCGAGCTCCTCGTCGCGCTGGTTCTCGATCGCGATGGCGGCGTACGCGCCGTCCTTCGAGATGGCGATCGAGTCGGGCTGACCGCCCAGGTCGATCGAGCGCACCACGGTGCGGTCGCTCGCGCGCAGCACGTCGAGTCGGCCCTTCGGCGCGGTGAACTCGCCGCCGGTCTCGTCGATGACGACGAGCACGAAGTCGCCGTACGCCGCGACCGAGGTGGGCTGATCGTCGGCGTGGCCGAGTTCGGCGAGCTCGACGGTGCCGGCGCCGACCGGGTTCGACGGGTCGGTCACGTCGACGAACCCGATGCGCTTGCCGAGCGCGTCGGTGTAGACGACCGTGCCGTCGTCGGTGATGGTCGAGATCTCGGCGACGGTCGCCTCGGCCGGGTCGACCCCGTCGGGCACGTTCTGGAACACCGGGTAGGTGGCGGTTCGGGCGAAGGGCGCGACGGATGCCTCGGGCTCGCCGTCGGCTGCGAGCGCCGGCGCTGCGGCCGCGCCGGCCGCTCCGGCCGCGATGATCGAGGCCACGGCGAGCGCGGCGATGGACAGGGGACGTGACATGGGCACACTCCGATACGGGGGCGGTTGCGGGTCACGCCCACGCTGGCGAGCGCACGCGACGCTCGGATGTCACGTCGGTGAACGGATGCGTCCTCGAAGATGAACGGATGCCGCGGTGCCCGATGGCACGGGCTCCCGCGTCACACCACCTCGGCCAGCAGCCCGGGCTCGGCCGTCGCCGGTACCGATCCGAGCGACTGCCAGGCAGCGGCGAGCCCGCGCACCGAGGCATCCACCTGGTCGGGGGTCAGGCAGATCGGCAGCCGCAGGAACCGCTCGAACGCCCCGTCGATGCCGAACCGGGGGCCGGCCGCGACGACGAGCCGTTGCGTGCGCGCCGCGAGCGCGAGCTGCGAGCTCACCGGCGCACCGAGCTGCACCCAGGTCGCGATGCCGCCGTCGACGTGCGGCACGTGCCACTCGGGGATCGACTCGGCGAGCGCCGCCTCGAGCCGGTCGCGGCCGACGCGCAGCTGCTCGCGGCGATGCTCGAGCACCTCGTCCATGCGTTCGACGAGCCGCGCCGCCATGAGCTGCTCGAGGATCGGGGTGCCCAGGTCGCCGGGCGCGCGCGCGGCGACGAGCCGGCGGATCAGCGGCCGCTCGGCGCGGATCCACCCGATGCGCAGCCCGCCCCACACGGTCTTGCCGAGCGAGCCGATGAGCACGGCCGGGCCGTACGCGGCGAACGGCAGCGGCGGATCGCTGCGGTCGATGTCGAGCTCGGCGGTGGTCTCGTCGGCGATGACGAGGGTCCCCTGCCGTGCCGCGGCGTCGAGCACGAGCTCGCGCGCGCCGGCCGGCATGGTGCGCCCGGTCGGGTTCTGGAAGTCGGGCATGAGGTACGCGATCGTCGGGTTGGCGTACCCGAACGCGCGGCCGAGCGCGGCGGCCTCGTCGTCGGCCTCGCCCGATTCCTGCGGCTGCACCGGCACTGGCACGAGCCGGGCGCCCGCCATGCGCAGCGCCTCGTATGCGTGCGGATACGTCGGCGCTTCGATCACGGCGCGGTCGCCCCGACCGACCACGGTGCGGGCGATGAGCGCGATGGCGTGCTGCGCGCCGATGGTCACCATGATCTGCTCGGGCGAGGTCGGCAGCCCGCGCGCGGTGTACCGGTCGGCGAGGGCGGCGCGCAGTTCGGGCAGGCCGATGGGGTCGAATCCCGAGTCGCCGAGCTGGCGCGGCAGGTCGTCGGCGGCGGCGCGCGCGATCTCGCCGAGCCACGGCAGTGCCGGCGGTGCGGCCTTCGAGAGGTCGAGGTATTCGGCCGAGGGCGGGGCCGGCAGGAACGTGGGCGCCCCCGGCAACCGCGCGACGCTGCCCGAGCCGCGCACGCTGTGCAGGTACCCCTGCTCGCGCAGCAGCCGGTAGGCGTTCGTCACGGTGGTGCGGCTGAGGTCGAGGCGGTCGGCGAGGTCGCGCTCGGCGGGCAGCCGGGTCTCGACGGGGATGCGCCCGTCGAGCACGAGCAGCCGCAGCCGTTCGGCGAGCGCCCGGTAGGCGCTCGCCGGGTCGGCGCCGCGCCAGTCGCCGAGCAGGGTGTCGAGGGCGCGGGCGGTCAGAGTCGACTGAGCCATGCGAGCCACTTTAGGAGAATTGGCCTGTTGCTGAAAGGCCAATCTTCGAATTGGATGTCTCTCATGCGCCGCCTTCCGTCGTTCCGCGATCCCGCCCCGATCCTGACCCGCCGTCTCGTGCAGCTCTTCGTCGGCCTGTTCCTGTACGGCATCGGCATCGCGCTGATCGTGCGCGGCGAGCTCGGCGCCTCGCCGTGGGACGTGCTCACCCAGGGCATCGCGAAGCAGACCGGACTCAGCTTCGGGGCCATCACGGTGATCGTGAGCGGCATCGTGCTGCTGCTGTGGATCCCGATCCGGCAGATGCCCGGCTTCGGCACCCTGATGAACGCACTGCTGGTCGGCCCGTCGGCCGACGTCGGCCTGTGGCTCATCCCGCCGCACCTCGACGTGTGGGTGCGAGCGCTGCTGCTGCCCGCGGGCATCGTGGTGCTCGCGATCGCCACCGGGCTCTACATCGGCGCCCAGTTCGGCCCCGGCCCGCGCGACGGGCTCATGACGGGTCTGCACCGGCGCACCGGCCTGAAGATCTGGATCGTGCGCACGGCGATCGAGGTGACCGTGCTCGCGATCGGCTGGATGCTCGGCGGCATCGTCGGCATCGGCACGGTGCTCTTCGCCGCGACGATCGGCCCGCTCTGCGGGTGGACCATCCCCCGCTTCACGATCAAGCGAGCGGATGCCTCGCGGCCGGCGCCGCGACGGCGCATCCAGCCCTCCGCGGCCCCGGGCGTCGAGTAGCCGCTAGAGGTTCGCCTCGGCGTACACCCGCAGTGCATCGCGCACGAACGTCGCCCCGGCCTCGCCGCCGTAGTTCGCCGCGAACCGCTCGTCGGCGACGTACATCTCGCCGAGCCCGACCACGTACCCCTTCAGGTCGCCGCCCGGCATCGCGGCCGGGGTGCCCGGGATGCCCCGCAGCCACTCGACGTGCCGTGCGGCGAGCGCCTGCGCGGTCTCGCTGTCGGGCGCGACGCTCGACTCGGCGGCGGCGATCCAGTCGCGCCCGAGCGCCTCCGCCCCGGCCTTCCACTCGCGCTGCCCGTCGGCGCCGAGCCCGCGCCACCAGCGGTCGCTGCGCGCATACGCGTCGGCGCCCCAGCGCTGCTCGACCTCCTCGCGATACTGCGTGTGGTCGAACCCGTCGAACATCTCATGAGCCATGATCTGCTCATCTCCTTCCAGTGCGTGCATGGTCTTCTCGACCGACGCGATCTGCCGCGCCAGCCGCTCGCGCTCCTGCCGCAGCCACTCCAGGTGCCCGGCGAGCGCCCGCACCTCCGACCGCTGCCCGTCGAGCACGTCGGCGATCGCGGGCAGGCCCAGGCCGAGGTCGCGCAGCAGCAGGATGCGCTGCAGTCGCACGAGCGCGGCCCGGTCGTAGTAGCGGTAGCCGTTCGCGCCGACGCGGCTCGGCGGCAGCAGGCCGAGGTCGTCGTAGTGCCGCAGGGTGCGGCTCGTCGTGCCCGCGAGGCGGGCGACCTCCTGTATCGACCAGTCCATGCCCTCACGGTAGAGGTTGACGTTGCGTCAAGGTCAAGGCGGAGCATCCGATTCGTGCTTGCATCTGCGCAAGTCGCGATATATCGTGTTCACCAGAAACGCGATATATCGCGACTCATCCAGATCTGAGGAGCACCTCCATGACCATCGAGAAGTGGGTCATCGCACCCGGCGATTCCCGGGTGATCGACCTCGAGCTCGTCCGCAAGCTCAAGGTGAGCCTGATCGGCGGCAAGCTCGACCTCATCGCCCACGACGAGCCGGGCGCACGCGTCGAGATCTCGGGTGTGACCGGCAAGGAGATCTCGGTCTCGATCGACGGCGACGCCCTCGAGATCGACCACCCGCAGCTGCGGTGGGACAACTTCATCGACGTCTTCAAGCAGTGGCGCGGCAACGCGCGGGCCGAGGTCTCGATCCTCGCCCCCCGCCACGTGCTGCTGAAGCTCGGCATCGTGTCGGGCGACGCGCTCGTCTCGGGGTTCGACGGCGACGCCAAGTTCAACACCGTCTCGGGCGACGTCGTGGTCGACAACCACGTCGGCGACATCGAACTGTCGACCGTGTCGGGCGAGGTCTCGGCGGGCAACCACACCGGCCGCGTCACGGCGCACTCGGTGTCGGGCGACGTCATCGTCTCGGGCGACATCGTCGGATTCAACGCCGACACCGTCTCAGGCGCCCTCATCGTCGACGCCCACGGCACGCCGTCGCGCATCGACACCAACTCGGTCACCGGCAACCTGACAGTGCGGTTCGCGCCCGGTTCGGGCGCCCGCTACCGGGTCAACACCGTGAGCGGCACCGTGCTGATCGACGACACCGAGTTCAAGGGCATGCTCGGCAAGGGCTTCGAGCGCACCACCGGCGAACTGGCGGGCCGCTGGCTCGACCTCGGGGCGAACAGCGTGTCGGGCGACATCTCGGTCATGCGCCGCGAGCCGGCGCAGCAGGCCACGGATGCCACGACCGCCGCCGAGGGCGACGCATGACCCCGCCCGTCTTCGCCCACGGCAGCCTGCGGCTCTACCTGCTGGCACTGCTCGACGAGCACCCCCGGCACGGATACGAGCTCATCCAGGCGCTCAGCGACCGGTTCGGCGGCACGTACTCGCCGAGCGCCGGCACCATCTACCCCCGTCTCTCGAAGCTCGAAGAGGAGGGGCTCGTCAGCAAGCTCGCCGACGGCCGCAAGACCGTCTACGAGATCACCCCGGCCGGCCGCGCCGAACTCGACGCGCGCCGCAGCGAACTCGACGCCATCGAAGACGAGGTCACCGACTCGGTGCGCCGACTCGCCGCCGGCGTGCGCGCCGAGGTCGACGACGCGATGCGGTCGCTGCGCGCCGAACTCGCCAGCGCGGCCCGCGAGGCCAAGCGCGCGGCGAAGCGGGGCGCCGCGACGCCCGCGGGCGCCGGCAGCGCGGGCACCACCTCGTCGCCCGTCGACTCCGGGCGCGCGGTGCACGAGGCCGACCTGCTGCTGAACGAGTTCCGTCAGCGGGTGCGCACCGATGTGCGCACCGCCGTGAGCCGCGGCCGGGGCGCCGACGAGGCGGTCGCCCTGCTGCGCCGCCGCCTCGACGAGGTGCGCGCCGAGGTGCAGCAGCTCATCGGGCGCTGAGCACCGAGCCGGCGGCCCAAGCGGTCTCCCGCTCGACGGCCGGGGCGCCGCTCGGGCGGGCCGCGGCCCGGACCGGGGCGCCGCTGGGCCGGGCCGCCGCTCGTGCCGGGCCGCCGCCGGGAAGGATCAGAGCATCGCCATGATCTGGCGCGCGATCATGCGGCCGGCACGGGCGGCGCCCACCGTCGACGCCTGCGGCCCGTAGCCGGCGAGGAACACCCGTGGATCGCTCCACGCGGCACCCTGCCCGACCGTCACACCGCCCGACTTCTCGCGCAGCCGCAGCGGGGCGAGGTGCCGCAGCTCGGGGCGGAACCCCGTGGCCCAGATGATCGCATCGGCCCGCGCCGTCGACCCGTCGGCGAACACGACGTGATCGGCCTCGATGCGCTCGAACATGGGGCGTGCGACGAGCAGCCCGCGCTCGATGCCCGCGGCGATGCGTCGGCTCTTCGGCACGCCCGTGCCGCTGACCACCGACGGCAGGGCGCGACCCGACCGGGCGGCCTCGTCCTGCTTCGCGACCGCGGCCGACGCGCCTTCGAGGTCGAGCTCCTGCCGGTCGAGCCAGTCGATCGGGCGTCGGCTCACCCAGCTGAGCCCGGCCGCGACGTGCTCGAGTTCGAGCATGAACCCGATCGCCGAGGTGCCGCCGCCGACGATCACGACGTGCTGGTCGCGGAAGTCCTCGGCGTCGACGTAGTCGGAGGTGTGCAGGTGCCGGCCGCGGAAGTCGGTCATGCCGGGGTAGTAGGGCACGAACGGCGACCCCCACGTGCCGGTCGCGTTCACCACGAAGCTCGCGCGCAGCTGGCTGGTCGGCACGACCGGTCGCCCCGGCTGTTCGAACGTGCGGCGGCGCCGGCCGAAGAAGCCGCGCACCCGCTGCTCTTCGACGGGCTGGGGCGAGAGGTCCTCGTACTCCACGAGCAGGTCGGCGCCCTCGTTCGAGACCCGCCGCACCCCGACGGGCCGGTGCACGTTCAGCTGGAAGTGCTCCTCGAATCGCCCGTAGTAGTCGGCGACGACCTCGCGCGCGGGCAGCGAACGGTCGGCGGTGTCGAACGAGAGGCCGAGTTCGGCCATTCCGGGCAGGTCGTTCACACGGTGCGCGGTGCCGAGCTTCAGCGCGGACCATCGGTGCTGCCACGCCCCGCCCGGCCCCGGCGCACGATCGAGGACCACGAAATCCTCGTCGGCGACCAGCTCGAACCGTCGCAGGTAGAAGGCGACCGACAGGCCGGCCTGGCCGGCTCCGATCACCGCGACTCTCACGCGTTCGGGCACGGACATCACCCCACCATCCCATCACGTCCGGCTGGGTGCGCGCAGTGCATGCCGACCCCGCGACGGCGCGCGACGAGACCGCCGCCGACGGGCCGGGGCCACGGGCCGTGAGTGCTAAACTCCCCTGAGGGAAAACAGTTTCTATCAGTGCGAGCCGAGTGATGATCATTCCACTCGGCCTGAAGTCGTAAGGGGGTCACGCATGGGGCGCGGCCGTCAGAAAGCCAAGCACACGAAGGTGGCTCGTGAGCTGAAGTACTTCAGCCCCGAGACCGATTACAGTGCGCTTGAGCGCGAGCTCACCAACTCGCAGCACGATCACTACGACGACGAAGCGTCGAAGTGGTCGGAGTATGCCGAGGACGACTCGTACGTCCCCGGAGACAGCCCCCAGCGCTGACGTCGCCCGAAAGGGCAGCTCCGCATGGCCGTTCATCGGCTCAGCTTCGGTTGCAGCGTGCCACGCTGAAGCCGAGAGTGCAGTCATGGAACGACCGCGCCTCGAGCGTCGCCCTGAGCGACCCGTCGGACCGGGGCGCGTCTCGGCTCCCGCGTCGCCGATTCCGGCCGCTCAGACCAGCCGGACGGTGCCGTTCGGCGCCGTCACACCGGCCCTGATCGCGCAGTTGCAGGCGACGGCCGGGAACGCATCGGTGGTCGCGATGCCGGTCGTGCAACGCCAGCCGGTCGAGCAGCAGATCATCGACGCCCTCGACAAGGCCGACCCGGTCGCGGGTGTCGGCGATTTCCCGACAGCGTTCCGACTTCTGAACGGGCTGTCGATGCCCGACCTGCTCAACACGCTGTTCCGCCTCTCCGGAAGCGGGCGCACCGAACTGCTGCGGGCGAACCTCGATCGCGCCACCGGAGTGAACCTGCCCCGGTTGCGTCTCGCCTTCGACGCGCACACGCACAAGCGCTCGGGTGCGCCGGCGGCCGCCTTCCTCACGCGACATCCCGATGCATCCGCGACCGTGCCGCTCGACCAGCTGAACGACATCGGCAGATTCCTCGACCCCGCCTGGGCGCCGCTCGTCCCGTTGGAGCTCATCCCGTCGCTGTCCGACGAAGAACTCGGCAGCGAGTACGCCCGCGCCCTCGACGGCGACCCCCGGCGCCTCACCCTCGTCGAGGACGAGCTCGGTCGTCGCGCCGGCGGCATCGGCGGCTGGGGGATGACCGCGTTCGGCAGCCCTCCGGCGGCGGGCACCGCCGGCGAGACCGCGGTGACCCCCGAGGTCGCGGTGAAGATCCTCGAGAACTACTCGAAGGGCGAACCGCCCTTCCGTCCCGAGCTCGGCAAGGGCGGCGCCTCGTGGTTCGTCACCGAGGGCAACCCGTACGTCGGGATCGGAAGCGACAAGACCGTGAACGTCTCGGCGCAGCTCGGTCCGACCAAAGGCAGCCTCACCTTCCACGAGGCCGATCTGCTCGAGATCTTCACTGCGGAACGCGAGGCGACGAAGGTCGAAGCCGAGGCCGAGTTCCGTCGGCGCCACCGCATTCCGCCCGAGAAGCCGCTCTCGTCACGGCTCCTGAAGCAGCTCGAGCGCACGAACGGATTCCGTGACAAGTTCGCGGAGGCCAGGATGTGGGATCGCGTCGGGCAGCGGGTCGCAGCATCCTCATCGAAGGTCGGCGAAGTGGTGCTGCAGAACAGCCGGTTCTCCACGTCGGGCAACGGCAAGTTCCTCGTGGTCGCCGACCCCGCGAAGATCAAGCTCCGGGGCGGCCCTCAGGCGGTCATCGCGCAACTCGAGGCCCAGGGCCTGAAAGCGGAGCCCGTGCTCGTCGAGGCCGCCGAAGCCGCCGCCTCCTCACTGAAGTGGGCCGGGCGGGTGCGCACCGTGCTGCGCGTCGGCGGGCGCGTGATGATCGTGGTGGCCGTCGCGGCCGACATCATCAAGATCTACTACGCGCAAGACCGCCAGAAGGCGGTGTTCGAGTCCGTCGGCGGGTGGGCGGGCGCCACCGCGGGCGCCGCCGCGTTCTCGGCGATGTGGGCGCCGGCCGACGTGGCGGGCCCGTGGGCGTGGGCGGCTCACGGAGCGGGTGCGCTGGTGGCCGGCGGCATCGGATACTGGGTCGGAGCGGAGATCACGCGCACGGTGTACGAACTCGTGATCGAGCAGTGACACCGGGATCGCCAACCGACGCGTGATCGAGAAGGAGGTGCTCGTGATTCGTGACGAGATCGTGGCGCACGGGCGCGAGCTGGCGGGCCCGCTCGGGCCGCTGGGCTCGCTCGACGAACAGGAACGTCGCACCGACGAATGGTTGGGGTCGATCGACGCCGACGCCGTCGACGAGTTCGTCGACCTCGTCGCGCACCCGCCATCGGCGACCGAACTCGGCTCGGTCGACCCCGACGTCTTCGCCCAGGTCGTGCCCGAACTGCTCTGCCGCTTCGCCGAGCTGCGCGCCGACGACGCGGTCCCCCGCCTCGCCGCGCAGCTGGCACGCGTCGAGCCCCGACGCGCTGCCGCCCGTCGGGCCGCCGCCGAGGCGCTCGGCGCCAGCGGTTCGGCCGCCGCGCTGCCGCTGCTGACCGACCACCTCGTCACGCATCCCGACCTCGCGGCGCGGGACGGCATCGCCGTCGTCGAAGCGATCGCCGAACTCGACGCATCCGGCGGTGCGGCGGCGCTGGCGACCGTGCGGGACGCGCTCGCCACCAGACCGGAGACCCAGCCGGTTCGCCGGCGCATCGACGAACTGCTGGCCGAGCGCGATGCCCGAGCGTGATGCCTGAGCCCGGCTGCCGGCTCACGCCGGTGCGGACGCCCAGTTCGCGGTGGTCTCGGCGAACCGTTCGAGTTCGGCGAGGGTGGCGTTCGGCGTGATCGCGCGCAGCACGATCTCGTCCACCGCGTCGAGCTCGTGCAGCGCGCCGGCGTCGGACACGGTCGCGTCGATCGCGCGGATTCCCAGCCGCGCGAAGTTCGCCGCGTAGTTCGGGTACGACGCGTAGCGGTCGGCCTCGGCTGCGAGCGCCGGTCGCGCCGCCTCGTCGACGATCGTGCGCGTGTACAGCACGGCGCGCGTCGGGTGGGGCGAGCCGCTGCGATCGGATGCCTCGGCCTCCGCCCGCAGCTCGTGCACCGCCGCGGCCGCCGCAGGCGCGGTGAGCCAGGTCAGCAGCGCGCCGTCGCCGTCGGTCGCCGCGAGGCGGCGCATCCGGGGGCCGAGGGCTCCCACGATGAGCGGGACGGTCGTGCGTTCGCGCAACGTCGCGATGCCCTCGCGCACCAGCGTCACCGGATGCCGCGATCCGCCCGACCCGATGCCGAGCACCAGTCGGTCGACCGGCAGCCCCGCGAGGTCGAGCGTGTCGGCGGACCTGCGGTCGAGCGGGATCACCCCGGTCGCGAGCCCGAGCCGGCCGGTCACGTCGGCGACCTCGCGCAGCCCGGCCAGCGAGTCGCCCCGCGGGATGTCGTTCAGCCACAGCGCGTGGAACCCGAGTCGTTCGAGGCGGGGCGCCAGTGCGCGCAGCAGCGAGGCATCCGTGGTGCCCGGAAGCCCGAGCGAGACCGCCGCCCGCATCGCCTACTCCGCGTAGCTCCCGACCAGGCGCACCGCGCCGCCGTCGACGCCCTTGGCACCCTGCTCCCAGCCTTCGCCGACCGGCGCCGCGAGATCGCCGACCGACACCGTGCCGACCTGCCAGGCGGGCAGCCCGAGCGCGTCGAGCTCCGCGATCACCGCGGATGCCTCGGAGCCGGCGACGACCGCGAAGAACCCGATGCCGAGATTCCAGGTGCCCTCGGTCGACTCGAGCGTCGTACCGGCCAGGTCGTTCAGCACCCGGAACACCGGCTGCGGCGACCACGTCGACCGGTCGACCTCGGCGCGCGAACCGCGGGGCAGCACGCGCGCGAGGTTCGCCGCGATGCCGCCGCCGGTGACGTGCGACAGCGCGTGCACGGCCGCCCCGTGCGGACCTTCGAGGAGCTTCACGAGCGGGCCCGAGTACAGCCTGGTCGGCTCGAGCAGGGCCTCCCCCCAGGTGGTGCCGAGCTCTGCCGCGGCATCCGTGTAGCCCAGCCCCGCTGCGCGCAGGATGTGCCTGACCAGCGAGAACCCGTTCGAGTGCAGGCCGCTCGAAGCGATCGCGATGACCGCGTCGCCCTCGGCGACCCGCTCGGCGCCGAGCGCCCGGTCGGCCTCGACGATGCCGACCGCGGCACCCGCGACGTCGTAGTCGTCGACGCCCATGAGGCCCGGGTGCTCGGCGGTCTCGCCGCCGACGAGCGCGGTGCCGGTCGCTTCGCACGCGCGCGCGATGCCGGTGACGATCGCCGCGATGCGCTCGGGCACGACCCGGCCGCACGCGATGTAGTCGGTCATGAACAGCGGCTTCGCGCCGACCACGACGATGTCGTCGACGACCATGCCGACGAGATCCTGGCCGATGGTGTCGTGCAGGTCGAGCGCCTGCGCGATCGCGATCTTCGTGCCGACGCCGTCGGTCGAGGTCGCGAGCAGCGGCCGCGTGTAGTCCTTCGCGAACGAGAGGTCGAACAGGCCGGCGAAGCCGCCGACGCCGCCGAGGACGCTGGGGCCGTGCGTTCGCCCGACCGCCTCCTTCATGAGTTCGACGGCGAGGTCGCCGGCAGCGGTGTCGACTCCGGCTGCGGCGTAGGACGAGTTCGCGCTCACCCGTCAAGGGTACCCGCCGCCCCGCCGGCCCCCTCCCCCGCACCTGCACCTGCACCTGCACCTGCACCCGCACCTGCACCTGCACCTGCACCTGCACCTGCACCCGTACCGAATTCAGGTTCGCGCACGGCGTGTCGCCCCGGCACGCCGTGTCAGGCCACCGCGACACGCCTCCCGACCTGAATTGCGTACCGGGGGTGCGGGGGTGGGGGGACGTAGAATTCCGGTATGCACGCGGGGGGCGGGCCATCGTGGGTGATTCGCGAGAATGCGACTCGCGCGGTGCTGCTCGCGCTCTACCTGCGCGAGGTGCTGTCGATCGCGTCGCCGGTCGAACTGCCGCGGCTGCGCGACATCGGCGCGATCGGCGACCGGCTGGCGGTCGACGGACAGGATCGCCTCGAACGCCAGTGGCGCGAGTGGTGGGCGATGACGGTCGAGCCCGAGGCGCATCCATCGCCGGTTCCGCTCGAGCTGGTCGCCGAGTACGACACGGATGTCGCGCTGCCCGTGAGCGGCGCCGAGGATCTGATGCGCGCGATCGTGCCGCACGCCGAGGCGGCGCGCGCCTGGGCCGATTGGGCGCACTCGGGGTACCGGCAGGCGGCGGCGACGCGCCGCGGCGATTCGTACCGCGCGTACGCCGGTTCGATCGCCGAGCACGAGCGCGAGGTCGGGCGCCGCGCGCACTCGTTCGAGCTGAACGTCGAGGTGATGCCGCTCACCGTGTCGGGTGTCTGGTGGATCGGCAGCATGACCGTCGCCGTCACCGACACGCTGCGCGCCGACGCCGCGGCGTTCGACGACGCCATCCACCCGATCATCGCCGAGCTGGCCTGAGCCGCCGCCACTGCCGCTGCCGCCACCACCGCTGCCACCACCTCTGCCGCCACCACCACCGACCGCCACCACCGCCGCCTGTGTCTGCGCGGCACAGGCACGTTCTTCAGTTCGCGGCGGCGACCGCGTTGCCTCGAACTGAACAGCGTGCCTGCAACGTGCGAGGAGGGGTGCGAGACTCGTGCGATGAGCATCTGGTTCGACGAACCCGACATCGCGTGGGCGATGTCCCGCAGCACCGACACCGCGATCCGCGCGCTCGGCATCGAGATGATCGAGGCGACGGATGACTCGCTGAAGGGCCGCATGCCCGTCGACGGGCGCACGCGCCAGCCCGGCGGGGTGCTGCACGGCGGAGCATCCGTCGCCTTCGCCGAGACGCTCGCGAGCTGGGGCGCGAGCTTCACCGTCGACCCGGCGCAGTACTACTGCGTCGGCATGGAGATCAACGCGAACCATGTGCGTCCCGTCGCCGACGGCTGGGTGTTCGGCGAGGCGCGCCCGCTCTCGCGGGGGCGCACGACGCAGGTGTGGGACATCCGCATCACCGACGAGAACGGCAAGCTCGTCTGCGTATCGCGCTGCACCATGGCCGTGCTCGCGAAGCCGTCGGAGTACTGACCGCCTACGGCCCGACTCGGCCCCGCCGTGCGGCGTCGACGGCCGCGAAGACGACCGCGACGGCCTGCTCGAAACGGTGCTCGGGCGGCGCGCCGATGCCGACGACGAGCGCGGGCGGGCGGGCCGCGGCGGTCGACGGCGTCTCCGCGTCGGCCGCGTACTCGGCCAGCCCCACGATGCGCAGGCCCCGCGCGGATGCCTCGGCGACGGCCGCGGCTTCGTCGACGCCGGGCGGCAGTTCGAGCAGGCACTGGATGCCCGCGGCGAGGCCGACCACGCGGGCGTCGGGCAGGTGCTGCGCGACGAGCGTCTCGAACCGTTCGCGCCGCGCCCGGTACCGACCGCGCAGCGCGCGCACGCTCCGGTCGTAGCCGCCGGCCGCGATGAGCGCGGCGAGGGCGAGTTGCGACAGCGCGTCGGTGGCCGACCCGGTGCGACGCCGCGTCTCGAGCACCTCGTCGCGCAGTGCGCGCGGCACCACGCCCCAGCCCAGGCCGAGCGCGGGGGACAGCGCCTTCGACGCGGTGCCGCCGTACACGGTGCGGTCGGGCGCGAACGGCTGGAACGCACCGATGCTGCGGCCGTCGAACCGGAACTCGCCGTCGTAGTCGTCCTCGATGACGATGCCGCCGGTGCGCCGGCACCAGTCGGCGAGCAGCTCGCGGCGACGCCGCGACAGCGGCACGCCCGTCGGGAACTGGTGCGCGGGAGTGAGCAGCACCGCATCGACGCTCGGGACGGCAGGGGCGCCCGCGCCGCCGGCGGCGGCAGCAGCAGCGCCGAGCAGGTCGGTGCGCGCGCCCTCGGCGTCGATCGGCAGCGAGACGAGTTCGAGCCCGGCAGCCTCGAGGATGGCGCGGTGCGAGACATGCCCGTACGCCTCGACCGCGACGCGGCGCGCCCCGCGGGCGACGAGCGCACGCGCGACGAGTCCGAGCAGCCCGCCGAAGCCGTGCGTCACGATCACCTCGTCGGCGGTCGTGCGCACGCCGCGCGTCCGTGCGAGGTACTCGGCGAGCCGCTCCCGCAGCACGAGCACGCCCGCCGGGGCGCCGTAGCCGAGCGCGTCGGTCGGAGCATCCGCGAGTGCCCGGCGCATCGCGTCGACCCAGGCCGATCGCGGGAACGCCGACCCGTCGGGGAGGCCGCCGCGCAGGTCGAGGTCGAACCGCGTCGACCGGTCCACCGGATCCGCCGGCACCGGCGTCGGGCGCTCGCGCACCCAGGTTCCGGCGCCGACGCGGGCCTCGAGCCATCCCTCGCCGACGAGCCGCCCGAAGACCTCGGCGACGCTGTTGCGCGCGATGCCGAGATCCGTCGCGAGGGTGCGGCTCGGCGGCAACCGGGTACCGGGCACGAGGCGGCCGTCGCGCACGGCCGTACGCAGCGCCTCCTCGAGCGAGGCGGCCTTGCGGCGCGGGTCGAGCGCGAGGTGCAGATCCAATCCTGAATTGGCCCACTCGGTCGCCATGCGAATGGACATTACCAGCGCCGCGGGCGCTGCGTAGCGTCGCGGATATGACCATCACCACCGATCCGACCGACACCCGAACCGACCCCGCCTCCCCCATCGCGCCGCGACGCCGCCTCGACTTCGACGGCGTCGCCCCCGCCTTCTCCCGCGCGGTGAGCGCACTCGACGACGCCGCCGTCGCCGAGGCCGACCGCGCCGGCATCGAACCGCTCATCCGAGAGCTCGTGCGCCTGCGCGCCTCACAGCTGAACGGATGCTCCTACTGCGTCGACCTGCACTCGCGCGACGCGCTGGAGCGCGGCGAACACGACCAGCGCCTGTTCGCGGTCGCGGTCTGGGAGGAGTCGAACTTCTTCACCGCCCGCGAACGGGCGGCGTTCGCCCTCACCGACGCCGTCACGCGGCTGAGCGAGACGCACGTGCCGGACGACGTGTGGCACGAGGCATCCGCGCAGTTCACCGATGACGAACTCGCCGCGCTGCTCGCCCTGCTCGTCTCGATCAACGCGTGGAACGAGCTCGCCGTCGCGACCCGCGGCTGGCGGCCGAAGCTGCGCGCCGCCTGACGCACCGGCCCCGAGGCATCCGATCGCCCCCCGCTGCGCACCCGAACGCTCAGGTGCGCAGCAGGCGGCACCCAGCCGGCTCACACGCGCGCATATGGGAGGATGGAACGTCCAATCGGACGCCCTGAACCCCCACCTCGAGGAGCCATCGCTCGCATGTGCGGCATCGTCGGCATCGTCTCCACCGAACCGGTCAACCAGCAGATCTACGACAGCCTCCTCCTCCTCCAGCACCGGGGTCAGGACTCGACCGGCATCGCGACCGCCGACGGCCCCGTCTTCCACATGGCGAAGGCGCGCGGGCAGGTGCGCGAGGCGTTCCGCACCCGCGACATGCGCTCGCTGATCGGCAACATCGGCCTCGGCCATGTGCGGTACACAACCAAGGGCGCCGCCGAGCGCGAAGAGGAGGCGCAGCCGTTCTACGTGAACGCGCCCTATGGCATCATCCTCGTGCACAACGGCAACCTCACGAACACACGCGAACTGTCGAGCGACCTGTTCTCGATCGACCGCCGGCACGTCAACTCGACGAGCGACACCGAGATGCTGCTGAACGTGCTCGCCACCGAGCTGCAGGGCCAGATCAAGGGCATGGAGCTCGACCCCGACCAGGTCTTCGACGCGGTCACGCAGGTGCACGAGCGGGTCGAGGGCTCGTACGCGGTGATCTCCCTCATCGCCGGCTACGGGCTGCTCGCGTTCCGCGATCCGTTCGGCATCCGGCCGCTCATCCTGGGTCGTCGGTACACGGATGCCGGGAAGCCCGAGTGGATCGTGGCATCCGAGTCGCTCGTGCTCGAGAACGGCGACTACGAGATCGTGCGCGACGTCGCGCCCGGCGAGGCGATCTTCATCTCACTCGACGGCGAGCTGTTCACGCGCCAGTGCGCGCGCGATCCGCGGCTCATCCCCTGCTCGTTCGAGTACGTCTACCTCGCCCGCCCCGACTCGGTGATGAACGGCATCTCGGTGTACGAGGCGCGCCTGCGGATGGGCGACCGGCTCGCGAACACCATCGCGACCCACATGCCCCTCGGCGACATCGACGTGGTCATGCCGATCCCCGACTCGTCGCGGCCCTCGGCGATGAACGTCGCGCAGAAGCTCGGCATCGAGTACCGCGAGGGCTTCTACAAGAACCGCTATGTCGGCCGCACGTTCATCATGCCCGGGCAGGCGCAGCGCAAGCAGTCGGTGCGCCAGAAGCTGAACGCGATGGGCACCGAGTTCAAGGGCAAGAACGTGCTCATCGTCGACGACTCGATCGTGCGCGGCACCACGTCGCAGCAGATCGTGCAGATGGCGCGGGACGCGGGGGCCAACAAGGTGACGTTCACGTCGGCGGCTCCCCCGGTGCGGTTCCCGCACGTGTACGGCATCAACATGCCGTCGCGGCGCGAGCTCATCGCGCACGGGCGCAAGATCCCCGAGATCGCCACCGAGCTCGGTGCCGACCACATGATCTACCAGGAGGTCGCCGACCTGCAGGCGGCCATCACCGAGGGCACCTCGATCACCGAACTCGACCTGTCGTGCTTCACGGGCGACTACGTCACGGGCACGGTCACCGAGGAGTACCTCGAGTGGGTGGAGCGCACGCAGCTCAGCTGAGCGGATGCTCGGCGGCTGAGGTCCGCGGCTCCGCACCACTGAACGGGTACGGGTCGTTCCTTCTGGGCCATTGCGACCAAGACACGCCCGGTTCCCACGACTTGCCTGGTGGGTCGAGGCACTGGTCCATCGGGAGAGTGTGCGCAGCACCGCCGTCCGCTGCGGTGAACGGCCGATTGCGTGCAGATATGGGGCCGACCCGAGAATTGCTCGCCTTGGCCGGCCCCACCTCACGATGAACTCGAATCCGAATCGATCATGTTTCCGTCGATCTGTTCTCTGATCCGCGTACTGCTGCGATCACCGACCCGATCGTGAGGCCGATGTTCACGACCAGGGCCACGTAGAGCAACCACTGCAGTTGCGGCTCGATCGCTGCGACCACCAACGCCACCAACGGCACAATCACTGCAACCGCAACGATCGCGGCGGCGACTCTTCGGTTTGTTGGGCCGTGCTTGGCACGCTCTCGACGGTTCCACGCGGGCAGTGCCAACACGAGCACGAGGACCAGCACGAGCATCAGCACCGGAAGCGCCGCGGCAAACTCCCAGCCTTGCGAGAACGCCGCGACGGCGGTAGCGACGGCGAGGAGGCCCGTCAGCGTAGAGAGTGGGGCGCCGATCTCAGGCACGATCGGACGCGAGAGTTCGTCAAGAGTCGACATCGCCCCTCCTTAGCTGCGGCAGGGTTCATGGACGATATGCGTCGTCGATATCGGAACGTAGATGAGCGCGCGGAGGCCGACGCATTTCCCGGCGTTCAGTGCGGCGTTTGCCTGGTCCACTGCGTATGAGGCGCCCACCCCGCAGACCACCCCGGCGATGGCGCCGCCAAGTGCGGTGCAGCCGGCCGCGAGCAGGGTGGCGGCCGTCGTCAACGATGAGGCAATCGTCTTCGTCTCAGACCGGGTGTACATGATGGTGCAGAACACACCATCGCATTCGAGGGCAGGGTCGGCGACCACCGGGTACTGGGCGCCGGCGTGGTTGACGTGCTGAGTCAAGGTGCTTCCGTCGACCTCGTAGCGGGTGGGTACTTGATTCCCAGCGTCATCGACGGCCCACGCAGCTCCGATGACGTTTGCGACCGATCCGTCGGCGTTCTTAACCGTGACACGCCCGGTCTCGTCAAGGCTCAGAATCGCAGGGCCACCGTCGACGGTCACAGTGTAGGAATACTCGGTCGGCGCTTTCCCGTCGAGTACGACCGCAAAGCCGGCATTCGCGGTTGCATGTTCTCCCTTGCTGGTCATTGCGAAGCCATAGCTCTCGTCGGCGTCGTAGACCACCACCTGTTGAGACACTTGCCTACCAGGGGTGTTGCTGACCGGTCGGATTGATACGGCTCCCAAGCTCAAACCGGTTCCAGGACGGACGGCGGCAGCGGATGGCTCGGTGCTCTCCGACGAAGGCGTCCGGACTTGATCTTGCGACGACACGAGACCTTGCGCCTGGAGGGCTGCGATCACTCGATCAGTTGGTTGGTTGGTTGGTTGGGCAGCGGCTGCCGACATCGTGCTCGTGGTGAGCACCGCCGCGATCGCAGCGATCGTGAAGTTTCGTCTCCAGGTCATTCATAGCTCCATCGATATCGAATGACCCCCAAACGAGGGATCGCTCCAACCAACCACACTGGGGCGTATAGGGGCAAGCGCCTGTCGCGCGACACATCACGGAACTGTCGGCGATTTCGGTCAGGACGAGGGCAATCGGATGCGTCAACGGGTGCGAGGTGATCAAGCTGCTGCCATCGCCCCGGAACGCGCGGTCGTGGCAAGGGCGATGAGAGCGGCGCGCGCCCGCTCTTCGCCACTTCGGCGCCGTCCGCCCCACCCGAAGTGGCGCGGAAGACGGCGAGGTGGCGCACCGGCGATGGTGAGACGGATGCCTCGTGGGCGGGCTACGGCGCGGGCTGGTCGGTCGACGGCGCGCCGGGGGCGCGTGCGGGGAACGCGCCGCGCGCGACGAGCACCGCGATCGTGCCGACGAGCACGAGGACGGCGCCTGCGAACGGCAGCCACTCGAGCCCCGGCCACGCGAGCACGCCGGCTCCGAGCGCGGCGCCGACCCCGATGCCGATGTTCGCGCTGGCGTTCACGAGCGCTCCGACGATGTCGGGGCTCGCGCCGCCCGTGCGGATCGCTGCCGTCTGCATCATCGACGCCATGCCGCCGAACGCGGCGCTCCAGACGGCGGCGGAGACGAGCACTCCGGCGAGGGCCGGGAACGCCCAGCCGAGCACGGCCAGCGCAGCCACGATGGCGACCAAGGCGAGGATCGTGGCGGCTCGCGGCCGGCGGTCGAGCGTGGCCGCGGCGAACCAGATGCCGAGCAGCCCGAGGGCGCCGAGGCCGAGGAGCGCCGGACCGAGCGCGGGCAGCGGCAGCCCCGATGCCAGCAACAGCACCGCGATGTAGGTGTACACGGTGTACTGGCCGAGGTAGACGACGGTGTTCACGCCGACGACGATGCCGAGGCGGGTGCGCCGCGACGCCCGGCCGATCCCGCCGTGCGACAGACCGCCGCCCGGCACCGGCGGCAGCAGGGCAGCGACCACGAGCACGGTGAGCGCGCATCCGGCGGCGAGCATCCAGAACGACGCCCGCCACCCTGCGGCGGTGCCGAGCGCGGTGGAGAGCGGGACGCCGAGCACGAACCCCGCCGATGCGCCTGCCGTCACGAGGGCGAGCGCGCGCCCGGTGAACTCGGGCCGCACGAGGCGGGCCCCGTAGCCGATGCTCACCGAGAAGAACAGCGCGTGCGCGAGCCCGCCGATCGCCCGTGCGACGGCGAGCAGTGCGAAGTCGGGTGCGATCGCGCCGAGCGCGTTGCTCACCGCGTAGGCGACGAGGGTCGCGAGCAGCAGTGCTTTGCGGGGCACGCGCGCGGTGAGCAGGGTGAGCGGCAGCGCGAGGGCGGCCACCATGAACGCGTACACCGTGACGAGGAGCCCGGTGACGCCCTCGGACACCCCGAGTTCGTCGCCGATGAGCGGCAGCAGCCCGACCGGCAGCAGCTCGGTGGTGATGGCGAGGAACGTCGCGATCGACAGCGCGAGGATGCCGCCCGCGACGTCGCGCACGCCGCCGGGCCGGAACTCGGGACGCTCACTCCGAGAGGGCACGAGCCATGGTCGCATGCTCACCCGCTCCGGCGCGGCGCTGCACCAGTTCGGCGCCGACTGCGCCAGCCGAGGTGGCGCGGAAGGCGCCGAAGTGGCGCAGCGGCGGGATTGGAGGGCACGAGCCCAGCGCGCTCAGTCGATGCGGTGCGTCGCTTCGTGCTCGACGATGGCGCGGCCGCTGCGACGGGAGAGCGAGCGGTCGACGACCAGTGCTGCGAGCGCGCCGACGCCGACGCCGATCACGCCGAGTGCGAGCAGCAGGAATCCGAACACCTGTCCGCGGTCGAACTGGTCGTTCTCGGGGAACGCGAACGTGAGGATCAACGCGACGATCGCGCCGAGGACGCCGCCCGCGAGCAGGAACGCGCCGTACCGCGGAGCCCGGCGCACCTCGACGGTCTCGTCGGTCACCTCGGTCTCGACCGCGACGACCTCGGGCCTGTCGGCGTCGAGCGCTTCGACCTCGAGCCCCGCGACCTCGGCCGCCTGGGCCTCGGTCGTCTGGGCCTCAGCCGCCTCGGGGTCGGTCGGCCGGCTCGAATCGTTCGGCTGCTCGTCGCTCACCCGTCCATTCTCCCACCGAACACGACCGCACCCGCCGCCCGCGACCGCACCCAGCTGCCCGCGCCGACACCCACCGCACGCGACAGCACCCACCGCACGCGCCGGCACCCGGGGCACGACCGGCACCCGGGGCACGACCGGCACCCGCGACACGACCGGCACCCGGGACACGACAGGGGCCCGCCGGCCGTTGCAGCCGGAGGGCCCCTGTCGCGCGGTGGGCGTGCCGGGCTACTCGGCCCGCACGGTACGACGGCGGATCAGCACGAACGCGACCGCCCCCACGGCCACGATCAGCAGCGCCCCGCCGGCCCACCACACCCAGGTGCCGTCGGCGGGCTCGACGACCGCCTCCGCGGCGGCGCTGTCGCCGCCGCCCGTCACGGGCTCCGCCTCGGCGGTCGCCTCGGGCGTGGCCGCGATCTCGCCGCATCCGGCCGTAAGCGGCACCGTGAACGACACGGGGTCGAGTTCCTCACCGGCGGGGTAGGTGCCGAATGCGGCGGTTCCCTCCTCGGTCAGGGTCGCGGGCACGGACGACGCCTGCAGCGAGGCATCCGTCGATGCGATCTCGGCCGCGCCGAGATCGAGCTCGGCGAACCGCACCCCCGTGACGTCGACCGGCTCGCCGGCCTGCGTGGTGCCGGTGACGTCGAGCAGCAGGTAGGCGCCGTCGGCCGACAGCTCGATCCGCGGGTTCGCGATCGTCGTGTCGAGCGCGCCGTCGTGGCCGGTGAACTCGACCGCGCCGTCGAAGCCGATCACGCCGGTTCCGATGCCGCCGCCGGATGCGGGCCGGAGGTCGCCGTTGCCGCCCGTCCAGGAGAACACGGCCCCCTGCTCGGTGACGGCGCCCGACGTCTGCCACCCGCCGTTCGCGATGCCGCCCTCGACGTACGCGAGGAAGCTCTGCTTGAAGCCCCACACGAGGGTCGCGGCATCCACCCGGCACACCCCTGCCGCCTGCTTCTGCGGCACGGTGATCACGATGCCGCGCGCGACTGAGCCCTGGAAGGTCAGCGTGTGCTGCCCCGCCTCGAGTGAGGCGGGCAGCGAACCGGTCCACGTGGCCACGCCGTCGGCGTCGGCCGCGAGGTCGCGGGCGAGCACGGTCGGCGTCGAGTACACGACGACCGCGATGCCGGTTTCGCCCGGTTCGAAGCCGCCGACCGAGATCGTGACGACCTCGCCGCCGATGAGCTTCGCGTAGGTGGGCGCGTCGAGTTCGATGCCGCTCGTCGCGGGCGGGGTCGCGGGGATGTCGCGCCCGGTCTGCGCCGCGGCCGCCGGTGCGGATGCCACGGTGCCGGTGCTGCCCGCGGGCGCCGCGCCGGGGGTGCCGATCACGGCGGTGATCGGGTCGAGTCGTTCGCCGGCACCGTAGTAGCCGGCGAACACGGACGCGCCGGCGGCGGTGAGCGTGACGGGCGCGCCGGTGAAGACCGTCGCCCCGTCGACCGTCGAGCGCGCGGCGCGGCCGAGGTCGACCGTCGCGAAGTCGACGCGGGAACCGTTCGCGGTCACTTCGAGCACGCCCGACGCGGCGCTCGTGACGCGCAGGGTCGGGTTCGACAGCGACACGTCGAGTGCTCCGCCGTGCCCGGTGAACCGCACGGTGCCGGCGTAGTCGGCGGAGCCGAGCCCGGTGATCGGGCTGAACGTGCCGCCGGCCTGGCCGAAGCGGAACACGCCGCCTGCCGCGGTCGCGCCGCCCTGCACCGAGATGGTGCCGTGGGCGATCTGGCCCACGATGTAGTCGGCGAAGCCCGAGTGCACGCCCCAGGTGAGCGACCCGCTGCGGGTCACGGGCGGGTTGACGACCGGCGGCGTGGTCGGCGTGGTGCCCGGGTCGGTCGGCGTCGTGGTGCCGGCCGGGGCCGTCGTGATCGAAGCGAACGCGTCGAGCGAGCGGTCGGTGGCCGACAGCGCGTGCGCGGCCGAGCTCGCGACGACGTAGGACGTCGCCGGGGCGAGGCGTCCGGCGGGCACGCTGATGGTCGTCGAGAACGCACCGTCGTGGATCTGCGCGGGGGTCACCCAGGCCTGGGCGATCCAGCCGTCGCCCGGCAGGGGGCCGGATCCATCCCAGACGGATGCTTCGCCGAGGAGCACGTACGCTCCGAGCTGCGCGCCGGGGCCGGTGTACCCGGTGCCGGTGATCGTGAACACGTTCGCGGTCGTCGCGTCGACCTTCGCCGACGGCGAGACGACGAGCTTCGGGGCGGGTGCGCCGGGGTCGGTGCCCGGATCCGTGCCGGGGTCGGTCTCGTCCGCTGCGAACGTGACGGTGACCTTCGCGTCCTGGGTGCGGTCGGCTTGCGCGGTGTGGTCGGCGATCGTGTAGACCGCGGTCGTCTCGCCCTTCGACGTGATCGACAGTTCGGTCGTGAACGAGCCGTCCGCCTCGAGCTTCACCTGGGTCGGGCGGGTCGGGTTCGGCGAGATCAGCTTCGCGCCCGCCGTGCAGCCTGCCGAGATGAACGCGAACGACACCTGCTCCAGCGGGACGTCCGAGCACAGCGTCAGGTACATCGACTGCGCCGGGTTGTAGTTGCGCCCCGTGACCGTGACCGTCTCGCCCTCGGCGAGGTCGGTCGACTTCGAGAGGGTGAGCGTGGGCTTGGGCTTGGCGAACGTGACGGTGACCTTCGCGTCCTGGGTGCGGTCGGCGGGCGCGGTGTGGTTGGCCAGCGTGTAGACCGCGGTCGACTCGCCCTTCGAGGTGACCTGGAACTCGGTCGTGAACGAGCCGTCGGCCTCGAACTTCACCTGCGTCGGCGTGGTCGGGTTCGCGGTCACCTGCTTGGCGCCCGCGGTGCACCCGGCGGAGATGAACGCGAACGAGAGCTGTTCGAGCGGGATGTCGGTGCACAGCGCCACGTAGATCGGCTGATTCGGGTTGTAGTTGCGCCCCGTGACCGTGACCGTCTCGCCCTCGGCGGCGAGATCGGTCGACTTCGAGAGCGTCAGGACCGGCGCCGTCGGTGCCGGTTCGCCCTCGCCCGGGTCGCCCTCGCCGGGGTCGCCCTCGCCGGGGTCGCCGTCGCCGGGTTCGCCCGTACCGGGCTCCTCGGCCGCGTAGACCACCGAGGTCGTCGTGTTCTGCGACGGGTCGGCGAAGCCGCGGCCGTGCGCCTTCGACGTGAAGACCGCCAGGTCGCCCGATTCCGCCGGCGGCACGGTGAGCTGCACGGTGAACGACCCGTCCTCCGCCATCGGAGCCCGCGTCGCCGAGGCCTCCAGCCCGGTGGCGACCCACACGGTGTCCGCCTCGCCGATGCCGGCGGTGTAGAAGCTCGCGGCCGACGCCGGGCCGATGCCGACGTATACGCCGGTGGCGTCCGCTGCGAAGCCGGTGCCGGTCACGGTCACCGTGCCGCCCTCGCGGGGCGCGTCGGTGACGACGACCGCGGGCCCGGTCGTGTCGGCGGCGGCGGGAGCGGCGGCGATGAAGCCGCCGCCCGCGGCGAGCGCCGCGGCGACGAGGCCGGCGAGCAGGCGACGCATGCCGCCCGCGGTGAGGCGCCCGGAGGGGCGCGGATTCAGGACGGACGGTGTCTTCACGACTCGGTTCTCCAGCGGGTTCGAGCAGGCGTGTGCTCGCCCGATCGGGACGGGCGGGCGAGGGGGGAGGCCTCGAGCAGGCGGTAAGGTTAGCCTTAGCTCAGTGCTGCCGCCCACGCTACGGCGGGGCATCCTCTCCTGTCAAATATGAGGTTAGGCTTACCTCATTCGATCCTGCGCGGATGTCGCATCCGCCCCGCTCCCGCACCTGATTCCGGACCCACCCCATGACCCGACACCTGCACCGGCTGACCGCGGCCACCGCCTCCGCGCTGGTCGTCGCCCTGCTCGTCGGCTGCGCGCCTGCCGCGCCAGGAGGGGAATCGGCCGGCTCGGGCGCAGCACAGCAGTGCGTGGCATCCGATGTCCCGCTCGCCGACCTCGCCGCCGACACGCACCCGCGCGAAGCGACCGGCCCCTCGACCGCGTGCCTCGCCGACGCGCGGGTGATCGCCCTCGACGAACCGACGCCCGATCTGCCCGTGACCCTCACCGACGCCGACGGCCGCGAGGTCACCGTCACCGACGCCTCCCGCATCCTCGCGCTCGACGTGTCGGGCGCGCTCGCGGCGACCGTGTTCGGTCTCGGACTCGGCGACCGGGTCGTCGGCCGCGACGCGTCGACGGGGTTCCCCGAGGCATCCGACCTGCCCGTCGTGACGCAGAGCGGCCACACCCTCGCGGCCGAACCGATCCTCGCGCTCGACCCGAGCGTCGTCATCACCGACACCACGCTCGGGCCGTCGGCCGTCATCGAGCAGCTGCGCGACGCCGGCATCCCGGTCGTCATCACCGAGTCCGAGCGCAACCTCGACACGATCGACACCGTGATCGACCAGGTTGCGACCGCACTCGGGGTGCCCGAGCAGGGCGAACGGCTGAACGACCGCGTCCACGACGAGATCGCGCAGGTCACCGGCGAGATCGACGAGCTCGCACCGGATGACCCGGCCGAGCGCCCCCGCATGATCTTCCTGTACGTGCGCGGCAGCGCCGGGGTCTACTACCTGTTCGGCGAGGAGTCGGGCGCGGATTCGCTCATCACCGCCCTCGGCGGCATCGACGTCGCCGGCGAGATCGGCTGGCAGGGCATGCGCCCGGTCACCGCCGAAGCCCTCGTGCAGGCCGAACCCGACGTCGTGCTGCTCATGACGAAGGGCCTCGAGTCGGTCGGCGGCATCGACGGACTGCTCGAGGCCGTGCCCGCGCTGGCGAGCACGCCCGCCGGGCAGCACCGCCGATTCGTCGACATGGACGACACGCAGGTCCTCAGCTTCGGACCCCGCACCGCCGACGTGCTCGAAGCTCTCGCCCGTGCCGTCTACGCACCGGCCCAGTCGGGCATGATCGGCGAGGCATCCGAGTGAGCCTCGGGCATGACGTGCGAACCGAGCCCGCCGCTCCGGCGGACGCCGGCAGACCCCCGAACCCCGTCCTGCCCGCGCCCGACCCCGAGTCGCCCGTCCGTCGCTCCGAAGCATCCGTCGCCCGCCGGGCCTGGCTGATCACCGGGCTCGCGGTCGCCCTCGTCGCCCTCGCCCTCGTCGCCGCCTGCGCCGGACAGTTGCAGATCCCGCCCGGCGAAGTCTGGAACGCGATCCTCCGCGGCATGGGCCTGCCCGCGCCCACCGAGGCGATGCCGAACGCCGACGCGGCGCTGTGGACCATCCGGTTCCCGCGCATCGCGATGGCGATCCTGATCGGCGCCGCACTCGCGGCCGCGGGCACCCTCATGCAGGCGGTGTTCGCGAACCCGCTCGCCGAGCCCGGCGTGGTCGGCGTCTCGAGCGGTGCGGCGCTCGGCGCGGCCGCGGCGATCGTGCTCGGCTGGGCGGCGCTCGGCGAGTGGACGATCCCGGTGGCGGCGTTCGTCGCCGGCCTCGCGACGACGCTCGTCGTCTACCTGACCAGTCGCGCGGGCGGCAAGACCGAGGTCGTCACGCTCGTGCTGACCGGCATCGCGGTCAACGCGTTCGCCGGCGGCGCCCTCGCGTTCCTCACCTTCCTCGGCGACACCGCGTCGCGCGAGCAGATCGTGTTCTGGCAACTCGGCTCGCTGAACGGCTCGCGCTGGACGCAGGTGTGGGTGGTGCTGCCGCTCATCGCGGTCGGCGTGGTCGCGGCGCTCGTGCTCGCTCGCACGCTCGACCTGTTCTCGCTCGGCGAGCGCGGCGCGCGTCACCTCGGTGTGAACGTCGAACTCGTGCGGGTGGTCTCCATCGTCGTGGTCGCGGTGCTCGTCTGCGCGGCGGTCGCATTCGCCGGCATCATCTCGTTCGTGGGGCTGATCGTCCCCCATCTGATGCGCATGGTGATCGGCCCGGCCCACCGGCCGCTGCTGATCACGAGCGTGCTCGGCGGTGCCGTGCTGCTGCTCGCCGCCGACCTCGTCGCGCGCACCGCGGTGCCGATGGCCGACCTGCCGATCGGCATGCTCACCTCGCTGGTCGGCGGCCCGTTCTTCTTCTGGCTGCTGCGCCGCACCCGCAAGCGGGCGGGAGGCTGGGCATGACCACGGATGCCACGGATGCACGCGAGCGCGCGGTGCTGCTCGCCGATGCGCCCGTAGCTGCGCCTGCCGCGCCCACGCCGGCCGCGCCCGCGCCTGCCGCGCCCGCGCCTGCCGCGCCCACACCGGCCGCGCCCGTGCTCGCCGCGCCCGTGCTCGCCGCCTCCGGCCTCGGGGTGAGCATCGACGGCGCGACCCTGCTGCACGGCGTCGACTTCGCCGCGCACGCGGGCGAGCTGCACGCTCTGATCGGGCCGAACGGAGCCGGCAAGTCGACCCTGCTCGGCGTGCTCGCCGGCGACCGTCGGGCGACCGTCGGAACGGCGACCCTGCACGAGCGCTCGCTCGCCGACTGGCCGCTGCGCGAGCTCGCGCGCGCCCGTGCCGTGCTCACGCAGCAGCACGACGTGTTCTTCCCGTTCACGGTCGCCCAGGTCGTCGAGATGGGCCGGCGGCCGTGGGCGCGTTCGCCCGAGGCATCCGACGATCCCGTCGCGATCGCGGACTCGATGCTCCAGACGGATGTCACCCATCTCGCCGACCGTCGCGTGCCGTCGCTGTCGGGCGGCGAGCGGGCCCGCGCCGCGCTCGCTCGCGTCCTCGCCCAGCGCGCACCCGTCCTGCTGCTCGACGAGCCGACCGCGGCGCTCGACCTGAAGCACCAGGAGGATGTGCTGCGCCTCGCCCGCGCCCGCGCTCAGGCCGGCGACACCGTCGTCGTCGTGCTGCACGACCTGAACCTGGCCGCCGCCTACGCCGACCGCCTCACGCTGCTCGCCGGCGGCCGGGTCGCGGCGACCGGAACCCCGGTCGAGGTGCTCACCGCCGACCGCATCGAGCAGGTCTACGGGCAACCGGTCGACGTGGTGCCGCATCCCCGCACCGGCGCGCCGCTCGTGCTGCCGGTGCGCTGAGGCGTCCGCCCTCCGCTGCTCGACGAGCGCCGACGCGACGCGACGACCCGTGTCGAGACCCTCGTGACCCAGCGCACTCGACGATCCGGGCATGGGACGCCCGACCGGCGCGCGCTCAGCGCAGGTCGATCACCGGTACCCGCCCCGTGAGGTCGGCGCGCTGACCCGAGGCGTGCACCCGGCCGGTCGCGCGGGCCTCGTCCCACGCGAACGCGCCGGTCGCGAGCGACAGCCA
Organism: Agromyces larvae; assembly: GCF_022811705.1. Taxonomy (NCBI): domain Bacteria; kingdom Bacillati; phylum Actinomycetota; class Actinomycetes; order Micrococcales; family Microbacteriaceae; genus Agromyces; species Agromyces larvae. The sequence goes on from NZ_CP094528.1 coordinate 2,588,273, forward strand.
GGTCGCGGCATCCGTCTCGATCACGTTCGGCGGTGTGCCGCGCGTGTGCCGGGGCCCCTCGACGCACTGCACCGCGCCGAACGGCGGCACCCGCACCTCGACGCTGCCGCCGGGATGCACCTCGGCGAGCACCTGCAACGTGTACCGCACGGCGAGCGCGAGCGTCGCCCGCTCGACCGACGACCCGGATGCCTCGCCCGCCCGCCATGCGGCGACCGCGTCGCGGCCCTCGATGTCCCCGATCCTCGCCCGTGCCATGCCCTCATGCTCGCACTTCTCTGCCCCGACCCGGGTGCCCACTCGCGATCCGGTCCCCCGCTCTCCGCCGCCCTCGGGTCGGCCCCCGTCCACGCCCGCGCCCGCCCGCGCCCACGCACGCCCGCCCGCGCCCACCTCCGCCCACGCCCGCCCGCCCGCGCCCGCCCGCGCCCACCTCCACCGCGCCGGCCTCCCGCTCTGCGCCACCTGCACGCCCTCTGCGCCACCCCGGCTGGCGCAGAGAGCGCCGAAGTGGCGCAGCGGCAGGGGATGCGCCGGCAGCCCCGGCGAGCCCGTGGCACCAGCCGGGGCGCGCAGGCACGGCCGGTCGTGCCGGCAGAACCCGCGCCCGCCGACGCCCACCTCCCGCTCTGCGCCACCTGCACGACCACTGCGCCACCCCTCCTGGCGCAGACCCCGCCGAAGTGGCGCAGCGGCAACGCATGCGCCGGCAGGGCCGGCGCACCAGTGGCACGGCGCAGGGGATGCGTCGACAGCACCGGCGAGCCCGTGGCACCAGCCGGGGGAACCCGAGCCGGCAGAACCCTCGCCCGCCCGCGCCCACCTCCCGCTCTGCGCCACCTCCACGACCACCGCGCCACCCCGGCTGGCGCACAGGGTGCCGAAGTGGCGCAGCGGCAGGGGATGCGCCGGCAGCACCGGCGAGCCTGTGCCACGGCGCAGGGGATGCGTCGGCAGGGCCGGCGAGCCCGTGGCACCAGCCGGGGGCGCACCTGCAGAACCCGAGCCGGCGGAACCCGCGCCCACCTCCCGCTCTGCGCCACCTGCACGACCACCGCGCCACCCCGCCTGGCGCAGACGCCGCCGAAGTGGCGCAGCGGCAACGCATGCGCCGGCCGACCCGCGCACTCCCCGGGGCGCGCCAGCGCGCTCGGGTACCCTTGTCCGGTGCGAATCCTCGTCCTCGGCTCCGGTGCGCGCGAGCATGCCATCATCCTGCGGCTCCTCGATGAGGGCGCCGGCCACGAGATCATCGCCGCGCCCGGCAATGCGGGCATCGCGGCATCCGCCGTCTCGCCCGAGCGCGGCTCGGTGACGACCATCAAGCTCGACCCGACCGACGGCGTCGTGGTCGCCGACTACGCGGTCGACAACAACGTCGACCTGGTCGTCGTCGGCCCCGAGGCGCCGCTCGTCGCGGGCGTCGCCGAGCCGCTGCGCACGCGCGGCATCCCGGTGTTCGGTCCGGGCAAGCAGGCGGCGCAGCTCGAGGGTTCGAAGGCCTTCGCGAAGCGGGTGATGGATGCCGCGGGCGTGCCCACCGGCCGCGCCACCCGGGCCGGCACCCTCGCCGAGGCCGAGCGCGCGCTCGACGAGTTCGGCGCCCCGTACGTGGTGAAGGCCGACGGGCTCGCCGCGGGCAAGGGCGTGCTCGTGACGTCCGACCGCGATGCGGCTCTCGCGCACACCACCCACTATCTGCAGCAGGGGTCGGTGCTCATCGAGGAGTTCCTCGAGGGGCAGGAGGTGTCGCTGTTCTTCATCAGCGACGGCGACGACGTGCTGCCGCTCTCGCCCGCTCAGGACTTCAAGCGGCTGCTCGACGGCGACGCCGGCCCGAACACGGGCGGCATGGGCGCGTACTCGCCGCTGCCGTGGCTGGCCGAGCATCCCGACGGGCGCGGCGGCACGTTCGGCAGCGAGGAGGCGTTCGTCGACGAGGTGCTCGCGACGATCGCGAAGCCCACGATCGCGCAGCTCGAGTCCGAGGGCACGCCGTTCATCGGCCTGCTGTACGCGGGCCTCATCCTGACGCCGAAGGGCATCCGGGTGATCGAGTTCAATGCGCGCTTCGGCGACCCCGAGACCCAGGTCGTGCTGCCGCGCCTGATCACCCCGCTCTCGCAGCTGCTGCTGGCGGCGGCGCGCGGCGAGCTCGGTACGCTGCCCCGACCCGAGTTCTCGGCCGATGCGGCGATCACGGTGGTGCTCGCGAGCGAGGGGTACCCCGAGGCGCCGATCACGGGTCGCCCGATCACCGGCCTCGCGGAGGCTGAGCAGGTCGCGGGCGTCCACATCGCGCACGCGGCGACGGCGGTCGCCGACGGCGACGCGCACGGTCCGGATGCTCCGCCCCTCGTCGCGACCGGCGGGCGAGTCCTCAGCGTCGTCGCGGCCGGCGCCGACTTCGCCGATGCGCGTGCCCGTGCGTACGACGCGCTGGGGCGCATCCGGCTCGAGGGCGGGCAGTTCCGCACCGATATCGCGGCGCGCGTCGCGAACTGAGAGGACGCGAGATGACCGACACCGCTCCCACCGGTTGGACCCACGTCTACTCGGGCAAGGTGCGCGACCTCTACGTGCCGACCGCGGTGCTCGACGACGACGACACCTGGACGGGCGACCCGCTGCACCGCTCGCCGGTCGTGCTCGTGGTCGCGAGCGACCGGGTGAGCGCGTTCGATCACGTGCTCGAGCCGGCGATCCCGGGCAAGGGCGCGATGCTGACGCAGCTGACCCGCTGGTGGTTCGAGCAGCTGCCCGACGTGCCGAATCACCTCGCGTACCCGCTCGACGACCGTTTCTCGGACCTTCCGCCGGTGCCGGCCGACCTCGCCGACCGGGCGACGCTGTGCCGCACGCTCGACATGTTCCCGATCGAGTGCGTGGTGCGCGGCTCGCTCACCGGCAGCGGCTACGCCGAGTACGTCGAGACGGGTGCGATCGGCGGCCTCGAGCTGCCCGCCGGCCTGCGGAACGGCGATCGGCTGCCCGAGCCGATCTACACGCCCGCGTGGAAGGCGCCACTCGGCGAGCACGACGAGAACATCTCGTACGAGCGCACGGTCGAGCTCGTCGGGGAGACGGTGGCGGCGCAGCTCCGCGAGCTCTCGCTCGACGTCTTCACCCGCGCGCAGACGGTCGCCGAGGCGCGCGGCCTCATCCTGGCCGACACGAAGTTCGAGTTCGGCGCCGACCGCGACACCGGCATCGTGACGCTCGCCGACGAGGTGCTCACCAGCGATTCGAGCCGCTACTGGGATCTCGAGGCGTACCGCACCGAGACCGAGCCCGAGCTGCGCATGGCGAGCTTCGACAAGCAGATCGTGCGCAACTGGCTGGCGGCGAACTGGGACCGGGATGCCACGGGGCATCCGCCGACCCTGCCGCACGAGATCGTCGAGCAGACGGCCGCGCGCTATCGGGAGCTGCTCGAGCGGCTCGGCGCGGCCTGAGCGCGGCCTGAGCGCGACGGTGGAGCTCGCGGAATAGCCCGGCCGTGGCATCCGTTGATAATGGTTGTGATGACAACTAACCAGCCGACCGAGCGCGATCTGCTCGCCGCGGACACCGGTATGGGCGCGGTGACCCTGCGGGTCGCCGACCTCGACGCCATGATCCGCTACTACCGCGACGGCGTCACCCTCGACCTGCTGCGCCACGACGGACCGACCGCCGTGCTCGGGCGCGGCACGACGCCGATCGTGATCCTCGAGCACGCCCCCGAGCTGCGCCACGCGGCACCGCGAGAGGCGGGCCTGTTCCACACCGCCATCCTGTTCGACACGCGGCAGGCGCTCGCGACCGCCATCCTCTCGGTGGCGAGCCGCTACCCGGGCACGTTCACCGGCAGCGCCGACCACCTGGTCAGCGAGGCGTTCTACTTCACCGATCCCGAGGGCAACGGCGTCGAGCTGTACTTCGACCGGGATCGGTCGACCTGGAGCTGGGTGCACGGCCAGATCGAGATGGCGACGATCTTCCTCGATCCGAACGGCTACCTGGCCGAGCATCTCGGCGAGGCCGGTGCGGATGCCGCGACCAGCGGCGACCGACTGGGTTCCGCGGTGGTCGGGCATGTGCATCTGTCGGTCGGCGACGTGGCGAGCGCGCGCGAGTTCTACGTGCGCCGGCTCGGCTTCGAGACGACGGCCGAGCTCGGTGGGCAGGCGCTGTTCGTGTCGGCGGGCGGCTACCACCACCACATGGCGATGAACACCTGGAACAGCCGGGGAGCGGGGCGCCGGCAGCTCGCGCTCGGCCTCGGCAAGGTCGAGATCGTCGTGCCCACCGCGGACGACCTGGGCGCGCTCGGCGAGCGGATGCGGCACTACGAGGTCGCGACCCGCGACGACGGTCGCACGCTCGCGTTCGACGACCCGTGGGCGAACCTGGTCGAGGTGCGCGCAGCCTCGGCGTGAACCCCGTCGGCACGGCCGCGCCAGCGGGTGCGACCGCGCCCGCCGGCACGGCCGCGCCAGCGGGTGCGACCGCGGCCCGCGGAACGTCTACGGCAGGTCGCGCCGATGCGCGGCGTCGTGGAACTCGCCGAAGTCGGGCACGGCTCCGGGCAGCGGCGCGAGGCCCGGTCGCGCGCGCAGCCCGTCGAGGATGATGCGCAGCTGGCGCGGCTGGTACGACAGGGTCGCACCGCCGAATTGCCCGAGCGAGCCGAGCATGTTCGTGAGGATGTTCAGGTCGACCGAGGTGACGTCGGGGCGCAACGACCCCTCGGCGATCGCCCGTTCGATGATGCCGTCGATGATCGACTCGAATTCGAGCCCCGGGCGGTAGTCGGGGTCGAGCTCGGCGACCCGTCGCATGAGCGCCGGCAGGTACGGCGTGTCGGCGACCCAGGCGCCGAGACGCTCGAGGAACAGTTCGATCGCCTCCCAGCCGGTCGGTGCGTCCACGATCTCGGGTCCGAGGTCGTGGAACATCGCGATCGCACTGTCGTAGAGCTCGCGGATGAGCGCATCGCGGTTGGCGAAGTGCCGGTACACGGTGCCGGCGCCGACGCCGGCCCGGGCGGCGAGCTCGTCGAGGGGGGCATCGATACCGCGCTCGGTGAAGAGTCGCTTGGCCTCTTCGATGAGGCGAGCGTGGTTCCGCCGCGCGTCGCGGCGGTTGGATGTTGCTGAGCTCACTCTCCGAGCGTACCGCCTCGGCGACCGTGAAACGGAGGGCCTTAGGTCTCCGTTTCATGCGCCGCGTAGGCTTGCGGTGTGGTCACCGACTCACCAGGCGCCGACGCTCCCGTCGCCGACAACACGCGCCCCATCGAGGCATCCGTCGTCACCGACTTCCGCGACCGCATGAGCTATGGCGGGTACCTCGACCTCGACACGCTGCTGGCCGCGCAGCGGCCGATCTCCGACCCCGAGCACCACGACGAGCTGCTGTTCATCATCCAGCACCAGACCACCGAGCTGTGGCTGAAGCTGCTGCTGCACGAGCTGCGCGCGGCGTGCGACCACCTCGCCGACGATGAGCTCGCGCCCGCGCTGAAATGCCTGGCGCGCGTCAAGCACATCCTGAAGACCCTCACCGAGCAGTGGTCGGTGCTCGCGACGCTGACCCCCGCCGAGTACGCGCAGTTCCGCGGCGTGCTCGGCAACGCGAGCGGGTTCCAGTCGTACCAGTACCGCGCGGTCGAGTTCGTGCTCGGCAACAAGAACGCGAAGATGCTGCAGGTGTTCGACGCCGACCCCGCGGCGCAGGCGATCGTGCGCGAGGCGCTCGAACGGCCGAGCCTGTACGACGAGTTCCTGCGGCTGCTGGCGCGCGCCGGGTACCCGATCCCGGCCGACATCCTCGACCGCGACGTGACGACGGCGTGGACCTTCCGCGCCGATCTGGTGCCCGTCTTCGCCGAGATCTACGCGCACACCGACGAGCACTGGGCCGCGTACGAGACCTGCGAAGAGCTCGTCGACCTCGAGGACGACGTGCAGCTCTGGCGGTTCCGGCACCTGAAGACGGTCGAGCGCATCATCGGCTCCAAGCGCGGCACCGGCGGGTCGAGCGGGTCGCCGTTCCTGAAGCGCGCGCTCGAGCTCACCTTCTTCCCCGAACTGTTCGCCGTCCGCACCGAGCTTCCGGAGTGATCGGATGCCACGTCCCGCCCCGATCGCACTCGGCCCGTTCGCCCGCCCCGCGCGGCGCTCGCTGAACGGCGACCACCCGGGCGAGGTCGGCACGGCGCTGCCGCCGCTCGTCGACCACCACGTGCACCTCATGCTGGCCGGCTCGAGTCCCGCCGACGGCTTGGCGCGACTCGTCGAAGGGGGCGTCTCGGCCGTGGTCGACCTCGGCGCGCCGCTCGCGCTGGTCGATCCGCTGCGCGACCGCGGGATGCCCCGGGTCGACTTCGCCGGACCGTTCCTCACGGCCCGCGGCGGGTACCCGCTCGACCGGCCGTGGGCCGCCGCCGGGTCGGTGCGCGAGATCGAACCCGTCGACGGGTCGCGCTCGGCGCTGCCCTCGCCCGCCGAGACGGCGATCTCGGAACTGCATTCGTTCGGGGCATCCGTGGTGAAGGTCGTGCTGAACGCGGACGCCGGGCCCGTGCTCGACCCGGCGACGCTCGCGGCGATCGTGCGCGCGGCGCGCGCGCACGGCATGCCGGTCGTCGCGCACGTCGAAGGCGCCGGGATGTCGCGGCTCGCGATCGAGGCCGGAGCCGATGCGATGGCGCACACCCCGTTCACCGAGCACGTCGACGACGAGCTCATCGCCCGGGCCGTCGCGCAGGGCCAACGCTGGATCTCGACGCTGTTCGTGCAGGGGTACGGCGAGACGACGCCCGACTTCACGCGAGCCGTCGACAACCTCGCGCGGTTCCGCGCCGCCGGCGGCGACGTGCTCTACGGCACCGATCTCGGCAACGGCGAACAGCCCATCGGCGTGAACCCCGACGAGCTCGCCGCGCTCGTGCGGGCCGGCCTCGAGGCATCCGATCTGATCGCCGCCCTCATCGACCCGTGGCCGCGCGTCGGCGCCGTCGAGGGCGTGGCGACCTTCGTACCCGGGCCGCCGCCCGCCTCGCTCGACGAGGTGCCGGCGTGGCTGGCGACGGCGCGGGTGGTGCCCGCCGAAGAGCTCGACGCCTCCGCCATCGCCGTCGGCGTCGCCATCGCCGTCGGCGGAGCATCCGACCCCATCTCCGCCTCCTCTGCTCCCCTCGACCGAGACGTGACCGCATGACCCTCGATCCGCACCTGGCCTACGCCCGTCGCATGGACCGCGCCGACGGGCTCGCGCACTATCGCAAGCGGTTCCACGGCACCGACAGCCCGCTCGTCTACTTCGACGGCAACTCGCTCGGGCGGCCGCCGATCGCCGCGATCGAGCGGATGCAACGGTTCATGGAGCACGACTGGGGCGGCCGGCTCATCCGCGGCTGGGACGAGTCGTGGCTGCAGCTGCCGCTCGAGATCGGCGACCGCATCGGCCGCGCCGTGATCGAGGCGAAGGCCGGGCAGACCGTGATCGGCGACTCCACCACGGTGCTGCTGTACAAGCTCGCACGAGCGGCCGTCGACGCACAGGTGGCGCGGCATCCCGAACGTCGCGAGATCGTGATCGACACCGACAACTTCCCGACCGACCGATACGTGCTCGAGGGCATCGCGCGCGAGCGCGGCCTCACGGTGCGGTGGATCGACGTCGACACCGCACGCGGGGTCACCCCCGCCCAGTTGCGCGCCGCGGTGGGCCGACAGACCGCGCTCGTCGTCGTCTCGCACGTCGCCTACCGTTCGGCGTACCTGGCGGATGCCGCCGAGCTGACCCGCATCGCCCACGAAGCGGGTGCGCTCATCCTGTGGGATCTCTGCCACTCAGCCGGATCGGTGCCCGTGCGTGCCGACGCCTGGGAGTTCGACCTCGCGGTCGGCTGCACCTACAAGTACCTGAACGGCGGACCCGGGTCGCCCGCATTCGCCTACGTGCGCGACGACCTGCAGCGTGCGCTCGCGCAGCCGATCCAGGGCTGGTTCGGGGCGGCCGACCAGTTCGCGATGGGGCCGCGGTACGAGCCGGTGCCCGGCATCCGCCGGTTCCTGTCGGGCACGTCGCCGATCCTCGCGATGCTGCCGATGGACGAGACGCTCGCGATGATCGAGGAAGCCGGCATCACCGCGGTGCGCGCGAAGTCGGTCGCGCTCACGACGTTCGCGATCGAACTGGCCGACGCCTGGCTCGCGCCGCTCGGAGTGACGCTCGCCTCGCCGATCGACCCCGCCGAGCGCGGTGGGCACGTGACGCTCCACCACGACGCGATGCGCGAGGTGACCGCCCGACTCTGGCAGCGCGACGTGATCCCCGACTATCGCGACCCCGGCGGGCTGCGCATCGGCCTGGCGCCCCTCTCGACGAGCTTCGAGGAGGTGCACCGCGGCCTGGATGCCACGCGCGAATGCCTGCGCGAGGTGATCGCCGAGCGGGCGGGCCTGGGGTAGGACGGCGGCTGGTTCCGCTGGCCGCTGGTGCCCGGTGGCGCGCGCTGGCCGCCGCCGAGGCCCGCTGGCCGCCGCTGGCCGCCGCTGGCCGCCGCTGGTCCCGCTGGTCGCGCTGGTCGAGTGGCGAGCGCAGCGACCGTATCGAGACCCTCCGCTGCCCGCCCGCGATACCCGGCCCCCGCCACCTCCACCCCACCCCGCTAGCACCCCCGTCCACGGCGATCAACCCCGCGCCGCTTCCGGGCGGCCCGGCTGGATGCGTGCCTACGATGGCCTCCACTCAGCCGACAGGAGGCACCATGACGGATGCAGCGAAGCGAGGCGACGACGCGGTGGCCGGCGTGGCGGGCGCCGCGAAGGACGCCGCCGAAGCCGCGGCAGGGCAGGTCGCGGACGCCGCGAGCGCCGCGAGCGGCGCGGTGGCGCACGCCGCCGACACGACCGCGGATGCCGCGAAGCATGTCGCCGACCAGGCCGCGGATGCTGCCGGAGGCGCACGCGAAACCGTCGAGGGGACGATCGACGCGGCCAGGGATGCGGCCTCGGATGCCTCGGACAACCTGAAGTCGGCGGCCTCGCAGGCGCGCGACGCCGGCGCCGACCTCCTCGAGTCCGTGCAGGAGCAGGCCGAGACGCTCACCGAGCGCGGGCGCGAACTCGCCGAGGACGGCGTGGGCTACGTCAAGGCGAAGTATCGCGAGAACCCGGCGCTCGTCATCGCGGTCGGCGCCGCGGCGCTCGCGGGCGTCGTGCTCATCATCCGGGGGATCTCGCGCCGCTGAGGCAGGCGCACGTTCGCGTCCTCGCGTGTCGGTGCCTCGCACGCTGCGCAGCGCGGCCCGCTCAGCGCGTATCTACTCCGCGCGCCAGATCTGCCTGGGGCGGTATCCGTGCTTGCGCAACCAGTGCTCGGTGTAGACGATGCGCTGCGGGGTGATGATCGTGAGCGGGTCGGTCGGGGGTTGGTCGAGTCGCCGACCTCGTTCGACGTGATCGGACTGCCAGCGGAACGCCTCCCAGTACGGCCGCGCGTCGGGATCGTCGTGCTCGAGCGTGCGTGCGGTGCCGAAGAGCTGGGCGCCGCGGCTGCTCGCCTGTCCGACGAGCGGCGCGAAGATGCCCGCCGACACTCGCGGATCCCGGCGCAGGTTGCGCGACTTCGGCGACGCGTTCCAGCTCGAGTACATGATCTCGAATCCGAGGCTCGAGAACCGCACCGGTGTCGCCGCCGGAGATCCATCGCGCGCGACCGTTGCGACGACGGCCATGTTCTGCGTCGAGAGCAGGTTCAAGATGCGGTCCTCGAGCAGGTCGCGCGGCGCGACCCCGTCGGGTGACGGTCCGTTCAGCCATGGGTTCGTAGTGGGCATCGCTCGTCGTTCCTCTCGCGCGGTCGGATCACGCCACCCTGCCGGATCCAGCCGGGCGCTCCAACACCCTGTGGAGAAGTCTCGAACATATCTTCGAATCTCGGTAGGCTGAGGGCATGTCGACGGCAGCGCTCCTCACCAGGCCCGACAGCGCTGTGCCGGCAACGCCAGACGAGCGATCGCCGTACGCGATCGCGCAAGACTCGCTCGGCGCGCTCGTCGACACCGTGGTGCATGCGGCGCGCGTCGAGGCGATGCATCAGGCGATGCAGCTCGACCTGATCCGGCTGGCGATCGAGGTCGCCGCGCGAGCCGAGGTCGCGTTCACGTCTCCGCGCCTGTCGTCGACCCGACGGCGCGAGATCGCCCGCCGCTCGATCATCGCCGAGCTCGCCACGGCGATGCATCTGCCCGAGCAGACCGTCGCCCGGCTCGCCGACGAGGGCTGGGCGCTGGCCGAGCGACTGCCCGAGACCTTCGAGGGCATGCGCCGCGGCGAGTTCAGCCTCGCTCACGCGCGAGTCGCGATCGATCAGAGCGACGGCCTCGCCCCCGAGGCGCTCGCACGGTTCGACCACGAGATCTCGGCGCTGGCCGGCACCATGACGGCGGCGACGCTGCGACGACGGGCCCGGCGCCTGCGCGAACAACTCACGGCCGAGACGCTGCACGATCGGCATCGGGCGGCGCTCGCCGAGCGGCGCATCGAACTCGAGCCCGCGCGCGACGGCATGGCGTGGTTGCACGCGTTCCTGCCTGCCACCGAGGCGCTGCTCATCCACGACCGACTCACCCGGTTCGCGGCGGCATGCGACCCGAGCCGGGTCGCCTCAGTCGAGGCCGGCAGCGGCTCGCCCGAGCGCAGCTCGTCGGTCGATGCGGTCGCCTCGGGTACCCGGAGCGCCGGTGCCACCGCGCCTTCGATCGTCGCCGGTCCACGAGGTTCCGACACCTCTCGCACACTCGACCAGCGGCGTGCCGACGCGTTCCGCGACCTGTTGATCGATGGCCGCACCGACGGTGGCGTCACGGGCCGGTCGATCGCGCCGACGGTCGCCGTGACGGTGCCCGTGCTCACACTGCTCGGCGCGCGCGACGAACCGGCGACGCTCGACGGGTACGGGCCGATCGACGCCGACACCGCCCGTCGGCTCGCGACGCACGCCCCGTCGTTCACGCGCATCCTGACCCACCCGGTCACCGGCGCGGTGCTCGACGTCGATCGGCGGTCGTATCGTCCACCGGCAGAGCTCGCCACCTGGGTGCGGTTGCGCGATGAGACCTGCCGATTCCCCGGCTGCAACCGGTCGGCGCGCGGCTGCGATCTCGATCACACCGTTGCCTGGGTCGACGGCGGCCGCACCGCGCACGACAACCTCGCCCACCTCTGCTCGGCGCATCACCATCTCAAGCACGAGTCGTCGTGGTCGGTGCGGGCGATCGGCGACGGCGCACTCGAGTGGCGATCCCCGTCGGGCCGCCGACACACCACCGTGCCCGCCGTCAGCATCGAGCGAGGGTCGAGCGGTCGTCCGCACAGTGTTCCGCACGGTGTTCCGCCCAGTGGGCCTGACGACGGGCCGCACGGCGCGGCCCAGCCGCGGTTGCATCCCGGCTCCCCGCCCGGTGGGCCCCCGGCGCGCGCCGGCTCACCGGACCAGTCCGATCCGCCGCCGTTCTGAGCGCAGCCGACATCTCGACCCGCGCGACCGCAGCGGCGGCGCGACCGCGCGCGCGAGCACGCACCTTGCCGACCACGCTTCCGGCTGACGTGCACGCCACGCGCACGCCACGCGCACGCCACGCGCACGCCCCCTTCCGGCCCACGCCCACGCCCACGGCACCGCCCCGGAGTCTCCGATGTGCGCCCGCTACAATCGAGGCATCCCCACACTCCCGACACCGGACGGAGATCTCCAGGTGCCCACCATCGTCGTCGACGTGATGCCCAAGGCCGAACTGCTGGACCCCCAGGGGAAGGCCGTCGCCGGCGCCCTGAGCCGCACCGGCCACACCGCGTTCTCGGGGGTGCGCATCGGCAAGCGGTTCGAGCTGACCGTCGACGGCCCGGTCGACGACGCGCTCAAGGCCGAGGTGCAGCAGCTCGCCGAGCAGGTGCTGTCCAACTCGGTGATCGAAGACGTGGTGGCGATCCACTACGAGCAGTCGAACGCCGAGCTCGCCGAGCAGGCGATCGACGCATCGGCCTCCGACCGCGACGGCGCACTGTCCGAGGGCTTCGGCGCCCCTGCCGGAGAGACCCACTGATGCGCGTCGGCGTCGTCACCTTCCCGGGTTCCCTCGACGACCGCGACGCGCAGCGCGCGGTGCGCCTCGCCGGCGCCGAGCCCGTCGCGCTGTGGCACGGTTCGCACGACCTCGAGGGCGTCGATGCACTGATCCTGCCCGGCGGGTTCAGCTACGGCGACTACCTCCGCTGCGGTGCCATCGCCTCGCTCAGCCCGATCATGACCGAAGTCGTCGACGCTGCGAACGCCGGCATGCCGGTGCTCGGCATCTGCAACGGCTTCCAGATGCTCGTCGAGGCGCACCTGCTCGAGGGCGGGCTGATCCGCAACGACCACGGCTCGTTCGTCTGCCGCGACCAGGTGCTGCGCGTCGAGAACGCCGACACCGCATGGACGAGCGGGTTCGAAACCGACCAGCAGATCACCATCCCGCTGAAGAACGGCGAGGGCGGGTTCATCGCCTCGGAGGACACGCTCGACCGGCTCGAGGGCGAAGGCCGAGTGGTGTTCCGCTACGTCGATGTGAACCCGAACGGGTCGCTGCGCGACATCGCCGGCATCACGAACGCCCGTGGCAACGTGGTGGGCCTCATGCCGCACCCCGAGCACGCCGTCGAACCGGGCTTCGGCCCCGACACGGCCGCTGCGATGCGCTCGGGCGTCGACGGACTCACCTTCTTCACGAGCGTCGTCAAGCGCGCGCTCGTCGAGGCGTAGCGCCGCCCGCAACATCCGCCACCGGCAGTCCCTCACCGACTCAGTTCGAGAAGCATCCCGGCGGCACGAGCGCCTGCGGCAACGGACCGTGGTACGGGTCGGTCATCTGCGGACCCAGCGACGGATCGGCGAGGTCGAAGAACTCGAACGCGCAGGCGTCCTCCCAGGCGGCCACGGCCCATGATCCCGCGACCAGATGCAATCGCGTCGTGTGCTCGTCGCCCGAACTCCCGATGACGCCCAGCACCATCCAGTCGCGATCGCAGAACTGCGCCGACGGGTCGATCGAGGTGCCCGCGCCGAGCAGGGCCTGCACCGCCCCGAGCTGGTCAGCGGAGCAGGAAACATCCGTCGGAGGTCGGCCGGTCGCGGGCGCCGCAGGCGACGCGGTGAACGACCGGATCGCGCAGAACCAGCCGACGTCTCCACTCCCGAATACGCCGCTCGAGGCGCCGCTGCCGACGAACGAGCCGTCGACGACGTTGCCGTCGAGCACGACCACCGTCATGCCGTCGTCGGCCTCGACGTGCACCTCCCACACCGTGCTGATCCGGGTGAGCGTGCCGTGCAGCACCTGACCCGGCGTGGTCAGGCTCGCCTCGGCGCCCGACACGGTGAGGATCTGCCCGGTCAGCGGGAAGGTCCCGCAGTCGTCGGGCCGCGCTGCGACGACGTAGTCGCCGGCGAGCGGCGAGCTCTCCACGGTCGGGACGTCGGGCATCGCCGTCGCGGCCGGCGCCGACGGGTCGATCGGGTCGAACGACAGCGACGAGATGATGCGCACGATCGTGCGGTACTCGTCGGATTCCCGGTACGCGCGCGCCTCGTCGAGGTCCGCGAACTCCAGCGACGACGGCACCGACGCGTGCTCGAAGTGCGCCGAGAAGCTGACCGCGCCGACCTCGCCGGGCTCGAAGACGAGGTGATCGATCGAGTTGTCGCAGGCCTCCCGGCCGGCGGTCGGGGCGACCGTGCTGCCGAGCCCTGCGACGACGTGATCGCCCTGGTCGAGGGTCTCGAATGCGACGGTCGGGGCGACCCCGAGCGAGTCGGGCGGGATCGTCATCGCCGTCTCGTCGAGCCGCGCGTACGGGTAGGTCGGCATCGAGGAGGGGTCGCAGCCCGGCCCGCCGATCCCCCATATCTTGTGCGCGTACGAGAGCCGGGACTCCCCGTCGGCGTTCAGGATCTCGTACGCCATCGTGCCCTGGCCGTCGGGATCGGGGCCTGGCGGCAGCACGGTCCAGTCGGCGGGGAGCTGCCACGAGGCGAGCCCGTCGGCGGTCGAGAACGTGAGCCAGGCCGGCTCCGGCTCGGCGGACGGCGAACCCGGCGCGCTGGACATCGCCGCCCGGTCGGGAGATGCTCCGCATCCCGCCAGGACGACCGATGCGCACGCCACCCCCAGCGCGTACGCGACGCGAGTCCACGCGTGCACGGCCGGAGTCTATCGATCGCGGCGGTCCACTCGCGAGGGATCCTCATGTCCCAGAACGGGGGTCACCGCCCATCGTCGCCGCGCTCGCCGGCGACCCCGTCGCGGGCGGGCCTGTCGCCGGCGAGCCCGTCGCGGGCCGGCCCGTCACCGGCGGACTCGCCGCCGGCCGGCCCGCCATCATCGGGCGGCCGCACGATCGGCACCGCCTGCGTGAACTGCTGCGCCCGTTCCTCGGCCTCGGGCGTGCCGGTGAACAGACCGGAGCGGTCGCCGTCGCCGTGGCGCTCCTCACCGCCCGCGTCGACCTCCGACGAGCCGTCCTGCGGGCGGCGCCGGCCCGAGGCATCCGCTCGGCCCGGCCCCGCACCGGTCGCGCGAGCCGCCTCGCCCGCGCCCGCCTCGCCCGAGTCCGCCACGCCCGCTTCCGCAGCGCCCGCTTCCGCCGCGCCCGCCCCCGCGCCCCCGGCACCCGCGCCGCCGCGCACCAGCACTCGCTGCGCCGGTTCCGCGTCGGGCTGCGACCGCTGCACCCAGTGCACCAGCTCCTCACGGACATAGCACCGCAGATCGAACAGCGTGGGCGCATCGACGGCGGTCACGAGGACGCGCACGCGCACGAACCCGCCGACCGCATCGGTGACCTGCAGCACCTTCGCCCGGCCGTCCCAGAGGTCGGTGCGCGCGAGGATCGCGTCGAGGTGCTCGCGCATCGCGCCGGGCGACACCCGCCAGTCGAGGTCGAACTCCACGGAGCCGAGGAGCTGGCTGGTCGTGCGCGTCCAGTTCTGGAACGGCTTCGTCGTGAAGTACGTGCACGGCAGCACGAGCCGACGCTCGTCCCACAGCCCGACGACCACGTAGTTGAGCGTGATCTCCTCGATGCGACCCCACTCGCCCTCGACGACGACCACGTCGTCGACGCGGATGGCATCGCTGAACGCGAGCTGCACCCCCGCGAACAGATTGCCGAGCACCGATTGCGCGGCGAGGCCGGCGATGATCGACACGATCCCCGCCGAGGCGAGCACCGACGCGCCGAGCGCGCGCACCGAGTCGAAGGTGAACAGGATGACCCCGATCGCGATCACCACGATCGCGACGACGACGAGCCGGCGCATGATCTGCAATTGCGTTCGCGAGCGCCGCGCGAGCCGGTTGTCGGCGACGTCGATGCGGTAGCGGCGCATGCCGAGGTCCGTCAGGAAGAGGAACCCCTGCGCGACGAGCCAGGCTCCCGCTGCGATGAGCCCGATGAGGAAGAGGTGGTCGACGGCCGGCCGCCACTCGTCCTCGGGGAACGCCACGCCCACCGAGATCCACAGGCCGAGGACCAGCAGGAACACACGGAACGGCCACCGCGTGCGGTCGATGAGGATCGCCGCCCACTCGCGCCGGCGCGCGATCGCGCGCACGATCAGCGACACCAGTGCGGAGACGACGAGCACGGCCGCGACCACCACGAGGACGGCGACGGCGAACGAGAGCCAGGACTGCCAGGTCGGGGACATCCGCCCAGCCTTGCGAACCCGCGAAGGCGCCGCAAAGCGCGCTCAGCGGGTTGACAGCGGGCGTTCAGGCCCGCTCGGGCGGAGCGGAGCGCTCCGGGCGGACGAGCGGATGCTCCGGACGAGCGGATGCCACGGGCGAGCGGATGCCACGGACGAGCGGATGCGCCGGGCAAGCGGATGCCCCGGACGAGCGCGCGAACCTGCGCCCGCGCCGAGCGGATGCCACGCCGGCGCCCTCGACGCACCGGATCGGTCTACACTCGCCGGGAGCCGGGACACGACCACGGCGGTGAGGAGCACGATGACGGACCCCCTCGGCGCAGCGCGCATCGCCATCATCGGCGGCGGGATCGTCGGCATCGCGCTCGCGCGTGCGCTCACGTTGCGCGGCCTCGGCGAGGTCACGGTGTTCGAGAAGGAGCACCGCCTCGCCGCGCACCAGACCGGCCACAACTCGGGCGTCGTGCACGCCGGGCTCTACTACAAGCCGGGTTCGCTGAAGGCCGAGCTGTGCGCGCTCGGCCGGGTCGCGATCCGCGAGTTCTGCGCGGAGAAGAAGCTCCCCTACCGCGAGGTCGGCAAGCTCGTCGTCGCGATCGACGAGTCCGAGCTGCCCGCCCTCGCCGAGATCGAGCGCCGCTCGATCGCGAACGGCGTGCCCGACCTGCGGCGCATCGACGAGGTCGCCGAGCTCCGCGAGATCGAGCCGCACGTCGCGGGCGTCGCGGCGGTGCACTCGCCGCAGACCGCGGTCGTCGACTACGCCGCGATCACCGAGGCGATGGCGCAGGACGTCCGCGCCGGAGGCGGGAGCATCCTGCTCGGCCAGGAGGTCGTCGCGATGACCGTCGAAGCCGGCCGGGTGCGGGTGCGCACCGCGGTCTCGGAGCAGGTGTTCGACCGGGTGATCGCGTGCGCCGGCCTGCAGTCGGACGTGGTCGCGAAGCTCGTCGGCGCCGACCCGTCACCGAAGATCCTGCCGTTCCGCGGCGAGTACTGGTCGCTCGCGCCCGAACGCAACGACCTCGTGAACGGCATGATCTACCCGGTGCCCGACCCGCGATTCCCGTTCCTCGGCGTGCACTTCACCCGCGGCGTGTACGACGACATCCATGTCGGCCCGAACGCCGTGCCCGCGCTCGCGCGCGAGGGGTACCGCTGGCTCGCGATCTCGCCGAAGGACACCTGGGAGTCGCTGACCTGGCCCGGCGCACCGTCGCTCGCGAAGCAGCACTGGCGGATGGGCGTCGACGAGATCAGCGCGTCGCTGCTGAAGACCCGCTGGTTCCGCAAGGCGCGCCGGTTCGTCCCCGAACTGCGCAGCCGCGACCTCGTGGCGAAGACCGCCGCGGGCGTGCGCGCACAGGCGTGGGGGCGCGACGGCGCACTGCTCGACGACTTCGCGGTCGACCAGGTCGGCCCGGTGACCCTGCTGCGCAACGCGCCCTCGCCGGCCGCGACCTCGTCGATGTCGATCGCCGACTACGTGATCGACCACTTCCTCACGGTGCGCGCCGACTGAACGGTGCGCGCCGACGGACGCGGCCGGTCAGGATGCCGCGAGCGCGTCGAACCGGCCGAGGGCGTCGAAGTACCGGTCGGGATCCTGCCGGGTGGCATCCGTCATGAGCAGCACGTGCTCGCCGATGCGCCGGGTGAACTCGCCCACGCACGGGATCGTGACGATCTTCGTGAGCCCCGCGCGCCAGGCCTGGATCAGCACGACCAGCGCTCGGTACTCTGGCGCCTCGTCGTAGGCCGGGACGGTGCGGGTCACGCGGCGCTCGAACGCGCGATGGTTCCAGGCCTGGAACGCGGGCCCGAGGTCGGGAACGGCCTCGCCCAGCTCGTCCCGCCAGCTCGGCCCGACGAGGCTCGCGAGCAGGCTGCGGCGCTCCGGTGAGCCGTCGGCCGTGTCGCCCAGCGCCGCGAAGATGCCGGGGTCGCGGATGGCGCCGGCATGGCCGAGGGCGTCGGCCCACATCCCGGCCCAGGCGTCGGCGGCCCGCTCGCGCACGTGCGCCGGCGGCAGGTCGGCGCCCGCCGGCCGTTCGGGCGGGTCGGCGAGTCGCGGCGGGGCATCCGGCGCGCCCGGCTCGAGCGGGCCCGGCCTGAGCGCGCCCGGCTCGAGGATGCCCGGCTCGAGCGCCCCCGGCTCGAGGATGCCTTCGAGCCCCCACGCCTCGCGCATCCACAGCAGCTCGACGAGCTGGTGCGGATCGTCGTCGACCGCGATGACCATGTCGTGCGGCCACGGATTCCCCGGGATGGGCACGGACGATCGCATCGCTGTCCTTCCTCGCGCGGCATCCGCCGCGCGTCCGCAGCAGCACGGCCCAATGCTACGCCGACCCGTCCCGCCACGACCAGACCCGACCGACCAGACCCGACCGACCAGACCCGACCGACCAGACCCGACCGATGAGGCCCGACCGATGAGGCCCGACCCGGAGGCCCGACCCGGAGGCCCGACCCGATGAGGCCCGACCCGATGAGGCCCGCGCCGCGAGGTGCGAGCCCTCGCGGCGCGGGACGGTCAGGCCGCGTCGGTGTAGCGACCCGGCACTGCGGGAGCGGGCACGCCCGAGACGTAGCCGCCCATGCCGCGCGGGGCGACGCCCGTCACGTACGCGCCGCCGGGCGCGGCGACCGCGGCGACCGCGACGGATGCCCCGAGCGAGACGTATGCACCGCCGAGGGGGTGGGTGGCGGCGGGGAATGCCGCTTCCACCTCGGCGACGACGCGGGCGTCGACCGCCCGGTCGACGTGCTCGCGAGCGGTGGGCGCGTACGCTGGGATGGTTCCGTTGTTCATGATCTCTTCCTTCTCAAGGGTCGGTTCGATGGTTCGGTGATGCCGGGGCTGCCACCCCGGCATCACGCGTTCCCGCCCCCGGCGCTGCCACGCCGGGAACGAGGACGGGCACGGATGCCCCGCCGTGCTGCCACACGCACGGAGCATCCGCTGCCCGGCGCCGAGGGGGAGCCGGGCGCGCCGTACGGCTACGCCGCGTGCACCTCGTCGGGCTCGGGCTCGCCGGCCTCGGGCTGCTGCGGGACATCCGCAACCGGCTCGGCCGCGTACGCCGCCCGCAGCGAGGCACCCAGCCCGGCGTCGACGTTCGTCCAGTACTGGAAGAACCGCTCGCGGATCTCCTCGATCGAGATCGCCCGCGCCTGACCGGTCAGGGTCGCGAGGAAGCGCGCCTTCGACTCGTCGGAGAACACCTCGCGGTAGAGGGTGCCCGCCTGACCGAAGTCGGAGTCCTCGGCGTGCAGCGTCGCCGCCGCGCGCACCAGTTCGCCGTCGTGCTCCCACGAGCCCTCGGCCGCACGCGCCGGGTCGGCGTGCGGGCCTCCGAAGCTGTTCGGCGCGTACACGGGCGTCGAAGGCGCGTTGAAGTGGTGGCGCTGCGCGCCGTCCTGCGAGTAGTTGTGCACCGGCGCGGCGTGCGGCGCGTTCACGGGCAGCTGGTTGTAGTTCGTGCCGACCCGGTAGCGCTGCGCGTCGGGGTAGCTGAACACGCGGGCCATCAGCATCTTGTCGGGGCTGATGTCGGTGCCCGGCACCTGGTTCGCCGGCGAGAAGGCGGCCTGCTCGATCTCGGCGAAGTGGTTCTGCGGGTTGCGGTTCAGCGTGAAGTGGCCGACCTCGACGAGCGGGTAGTCGGCGTGCGGCCACACCTTGGTGAGGTCGAACGGGTTGAAGCGGTACGTCTTCGCCTCGTCGTACGGCATGATCTGGACCTTCACGTCCCAGGTCGGATAGTCGCCGCGCTCGATCGCCTCGTACAGGTCGCGGCGGTAGAAGTCGGCGTCGGCACCGGCGATCGCCTCGGCCTCGCCCGCTTCGATCGTCTCGACGCCCTGGCGCGCGATGAAGTGGTACTTCACCCAGAACCGCTCGCCCGCGGCGTTGATCCACTGGTAGGTGTGCGAGCCGTAGCCGTTCACGTGACGCCACGAACGCGGCAGGCCGCGGTCGCCCATGAGGTACGTCACCTGGTGCGCCGACTCGGGCGAGAGCGTCCAGAAGTCCCACTGCATGTCGGAGTTGCGCAGGCCCGAGCCCGGCAGTCGCTTCTGCGAGTGGATGAAGTCGGGGAACTTGATCGCGTCGCGGATGAAGAACACCGGCGTGTTGTTGCCGACGATGTCGAGGTTGCCCTCGGTCGTGTAGAACTTCAGGGCGAAGCCGCGCACATCGCGCCAGGTGTCGGGCGAACCCAGCTCGCCGGCGACCGACGAGAAGCGCAGCAGCGTCTCGCTCGTCGCGCCCGGCTGGAACACCGCGGCACGCGTGTAGGCCGAGACATCCCCGGTGACGACCAGTTCGCCGAACGCGCCGCCGCCCTTGGCGTGCACGATGCGCTCGGGGATCCGCTCGCGGTTGAACTGCGCCAGCTTCTCGACCAGGTAGCGGTCGTGCAGCACGGTGGCGCCGTCGGCGCCCACCGTGAGGGAATGCGCGTCGCTCGCGACCGGCGTTCCGGTCTGCGTGGTCGTGAACTGCTGCGTCGATTCCGTCATGCGTCCTCTTTCTTCGGTTGGGTGGGTGGCGCGCGGGCACGCCGAGTACCGCCGTGGTGCGGCGGTCGTTCAGTGGGCCGGGATGTCCCGGCCGGGCCGGCTCGTCAGGCCGGGGTCAGGCGGATGCTTCGAGCTCGGCGGATGCTTCGAGCTCGGCGGATGCCTCGAGGCCCGTGCTGTCCGTGACGGTGGGCCTGCAGTCGGCGCAGAGGCCCCAGAAGGTGACCTCGGCCGTGTGGATCGTGAAGCCGTTCGTGGTGTTCGGCGCGAGACACGGGGGTTGCCCCACCACGCAGTCGACGTCGGCGATCGCGTGGCAGCGCGTGCAGACGAGGTGATGGTGGTTGTCGCCGATGCGGCTCTCGTAGAGCGCAGGCGACCCGGCGGGCTCGATGCGGCGGAGGAGTCCCGCGCCGTGGAGCGCGTCGAGCACGTTGTAGACCGACTGGATCGACGTGCCGGGGAGTTCGGCGACGATGCGCTCGTGCACGGAGTGCGCGTCGAGATGACCGTGGCCGGCCAGCGCTTCGAGCACCGCGACGCGGGGCGCCGTCACCTTGAGCCCGGCCGAACGGAGCCGTTCGGCGGTGTGCTCGCGTGCGGTTTCCGTCGTCATGTCGACGAACTTAGCAGGTTATTTTGATTTGCTCAAAACAACGAGGAATTCACGACAACGACGGCGGTGCGGGGCATCCGGACTACCCATCGGACGCGCCGTGAAGCATGATGGTGCGCACGCCCGATCAAAGGAGATCAGATGGCCCACAGCCCGTTGCCCGACGTCGAGATTCCCGACGCGTCGATCTACGACTTCCTGTTCACCGGCCTCGACGAGCAGCAGCTCGACGAAATCGCCCTCATCGACGGCACCAGCGGTGCCACCACCAGCTACCGGCAGCTCATCGCCCACGTGGACCTCTTCGCGGGCGCGTTGGCCGCTCGCGGCGTCGGCGTCGACGACGTGGTCGGCGTGCTCTGCCCGAACGTGCCCGCGTTCGCGACCGTGTTCCACGGGCTGCTGCGCGCCGGCGCCACGGTCACCACGATCAACTCGCTCTACACGCCCGACGAGATCGAGAACCAGCTCCGCGACGCCGGGGCGCACTGGCTCATCACGGTGTCGCCGATGCTGCCGCAGGCCGAGGCCGCCGCGGCCCGGGTCGGCATCCCCGCCTCGCAGCTCATCGTGCTCGACGGGGTCGGCGAAGCCGCAGCGGACGGCGTCGGTGCGGGGCATCCGTCGCTCGCGCAACTGCTCGGCGAGGGGCGCCCGGCACCCGAGGTGAGCTTCGACCCCGCCACCCATCTCGCGGTGCTGCCGTACTCGTCGGGCACCACCGGGCGACCGAAGGGCGTCATGCTCACGCATCGCAACCTCGTCGCGAACGTCTCCCAGTGCTCGGCGAACATCTCGCTCGCCGCGGGCGACCGCGTACTCGCGGTGCTGCCGTTCTTCCACATCTACGGCATGACCGTGCTGCTCAACTTCGCCCTCGACCGACGCGCGGCGCTCGTCACCATGCCGAAGTTCGACCTCGTCGAATTCCTGCGCGTGATCAGCGAGCACCGGGCGACCTGGGTGTTCATCGCGCCGCCGATCGCGGTGGCGCTCGCGAAGCATCCGATCGTCGACCGATACGACCTCTCGAGCGTCGAGGTCGTGTTCTCGGGGGCCGCGCCGCTCGACGGCGCACTCGCCGAAGCCGTCGCAGCACGCCTCGGCTGCACCGTCTGCCAGGGCTACGGCATGACCGAGACCAGCCCGGTGACGCACGCCATCCCGGTCGACCGCACCGACATCGACCGGTCGAGCGTCGGGATCCTCCTCGCGAACACCGAGGCGCGCGTCGTCGACCCGGAGACCGGGGCCGACGTGCCCATCACCGACGGCACCGATAGCTGGAGCGAGCCGGGCGAGCTGCTGATCCGCGGTCCCCAGGTCATGCAGGGCTATCTCAACAACCCGGATGCCACGGCCGCCATGCTCGACGCCGACGGTTGGCTCCACACCGGCGACATCGCGACCATGAACGACGAGGGCCTGTTCCGCATCGTCGACCGACTGAAGGAGCTCATCAAGTACAAGGGCTACCAGGTCGCGCCGGCCGTGCTCGAGGCCGTGCTGCTGGAGCACCCGGCGATCGCGGATGCCGCGGTGATCGGCGTGCACGACGACGACGGCCAGGAGATTCCGAAGGCGTTCGTCGTCGTGCAGTCGGGGGCTTCGCTCGACGCATCCGAGGTCATGGCGCACGTCGCCGCCCACGTCGCTCCGCACGAGAAGGTGCGCCGGGTGGAGTTCATCGAGGCGATCCCGAAGAGTTCGTCGGGGAAGATCCTGCGGAAGGACCTGCGGGCGCGGGAGCAGGCGGCGGCTCCGGTCGCGTAGGGCGCAGCGCCCAGCGCGGTCGCGCGGCTGCTTCTCCGCTGTGCAGGAGTCTGGGACCTGACACCCCCGTAGTCGGGCGGAGAGGTCCCAGACTCCTGCACTTCAGACTCCTGCACCCAGACTCCTGCACTTCAGACGCGCGGATGCCACTCGACCGGAGCGCGCGACCCGCGCGATGCGGGCACTCCTGGCCGCGGTGCGGCAGGCGTGCCGTACGAAGTCAGTAGCGAAGCAGGTTGTACACCCGAAGCCCGTCGCCGAACTCGCGCGCGAGCGCGGCGCGCCCGCCGAGGTCGGCCAGCTCGACCGCGACCGAGACGCCGGCCACGTGCCATCCGGCCCGCTCGATCAGCCGAACGGATGCCGCGACCGTGCCGCCCGTCGCGAGCACGTCGTCGACGATGAGCACGCGGGTGCCCGGCGGCAGTTCGCCCTCGTGCACCTCGAGCGCGGCCGTGCCGTACTCGAGCGCGTACTCCTCGCGCAGCACGGGGCGCGGCAGCTTGCCGGCCTTGCGCACGGTGAGCACGCCCTTGCCGCAGAGCGCCGACGCGGCCGCCGCGAGCAGGAACCCGCGCGCCTCGAGCCCCGCGAGCACGTCGAATTCGCCGTCGAACGGCGCGGTCAGCGACTCCGAGAGGGTGTGGAACGCCGGCCCGTCGGCGAACACCGGGGTGAGGTCGCGGAAGAGGATTCCGGGCTCGGGGAAGTCGGGGATCGTCGCGATGTGCGCCTCGACGAGGTCACGTGCCTGGGGCTCGTTCACTGAAGCAGGCTACCCGCCCCAGCCGTGAGTCCGCGGAATAGGCTCGGCTCGTGCGGTACCTGTCGCTGGACGCGGCGTTCGCGATCGTCGGCCCGTGGACCTGGGCGGCGGTCACCTGGGCGGGCGGCGCACCAGCACACCGCCGATGGGTCGCGTCGAACTCGAGTCGGCGATCGAGTAACGGAATTTCGTCACGCATTGCGGAATTTCGTGACCGCTACCCGCGCGGCCCGCGATTCCGCCCAGCGGCTCGGGCCGGACGAACGGATGCCCCGACCGCGGCCAGCACGCCGCCGGTGAGGAGCGCGACGCCCGCGATCACGAGCGGCAGCGGGTCGGCGCCGGTCCTGGCGAGCGCCCCGCCCGCCGATGCCTTCGGCGCCGCCGGCACGGGCGCGGGCGCGGGCGCGGGAGGCACCGTCGAGAAGTCCACGGCCCCGCGCGCGATGACGACCCGCACGTTCTCTTCGAACTCGTCGTCGATGAAGCGATTCGCGATCACGCTCGCCTCGATCGTCATGCGGTGCCCGGCGGTGGCGAGCCCGCCGACGTCGAGCGTGAGCGAGTTCGTCTCGCCGACCTGCACGCCGTCGACGAACACCGTGTACGTGACCGTGCGCGGTACGTGTCCGCCGACACCCACCGATCCGCCGTAGACGGCCGGCCACGTGAAGTTCGCGCTCGTCGGCGTCGTGCCCGTGACGGTGGGTGCGATCGAGGCGACCTCGGGCGTCACCTCGACGCGCTCGCCGAGCAACGCGTACGAGAACGTCTGGCCGGGCAGCACCGAGTGGTCGGTGAACTCGGTCGCACCCGCCGGCAGCGGAGCGGCCCAATTGTCGCCCCCGATCCAGGTCTCGTCGTCGACGAGCGGCGGCGCCCAGGTCAAGCGCACCGTGGTCGGCCCGGTCGCGACGCCGCGCAGCTCGAACGAGGCCAGGGTGCGGAACGACCGGGTTCCCGTCGTCAGCACCAGTTCGTCGGCGTCGAGCACGTCGACCTGCACGGTGTAGTCGGTGTCGCGGGCGAGCCCGGTCAGGCGGGCGAAGCCGCCGTAGGTGGCGGGCTGCGTGATCTCAACGGTTCCGTCGGTGGTCGTGATGACGTACTGCTCGGCACCCTCGACCTCGGGCCACCAGACGTTGGCGGTGCCCGTGCCGATGCCTCCGACCTCGACGGCGAGCGGCTCGGCTTGTGCGGGGGTCTGCACCTGCGGCCCCTGGTACGACACGAAGATGTGCTCGGGCAGTTCGGGGGCGGCGGGAGCGGCGTCGCCCTCGGGTGCTTCAGGCATCGCCGGGTCTTCGGGCGCCGACGGCTGCTCAGCCACGAGCGGTGCCGCAGCCGGCTCGGGCGCCGGATCCTCGAGCGCGAACGCCGCACCGGCCGCGCCGCCGGTCACCATCGCGAGTGCGAGGCCGGTTGCGACGATCGCGCGCAGACCGAATCTGCGGATACCTCGCCGCGAAGCCCTGCCCATGGTGCTGCTCACCCTCCCGCGACGCCGCCGGGTGGTGTCACCCGGACCGGCGATCGGCGATCCGGGAGCCCGGACGCGCATCATTGACAACGAGTCAACGCTACCGGGGCGGGCGCAACGCGCGCTGAACGGGCGCTGACAGCTCGCTGAGCACCACCCGTCGAGAAGCGAGCCGGCGCGCCCGGGTAGACTCGGGGGGTCCGGCATCCGCCCGCCGCGAGGCATCCGTTCGCGGCCGCTCTCTGGAGTTCGCCACTCGTGACCGACCAGCCCACCGTTCTCGCGCCTGCCCTCGACACCGTCGAGGTCGCTGCCGCCACCCCCGAGAAGGAGCAGCCCTACGCTGCCCTGGGCCTGAAGCCCGACGAGTACGAGCGCATCCGCAACATCCTCGGCCGCCGCCCGACCAGCGCCGAACTCGCGATGTACTCGGTCATGTGGAGCGAGCACTGCTCGTACAAGTCCTCGAAGGTGTACCTGCGCCAGTTCGGCAAGAAGGTCACGCCCGAGATGAAGCAGCACCTGATGGTGGGCATGGGCGAGAACGCCGGCGTGCTCGACATCGGCGAGGGCTGGGCCGTCACGTTCAAGATCGAATCGCACAACCACCCGAGCTACATCGAGCCGTTCCAGGGCGCCGCGACCGGCGTCGGCGGCATCGTGCGCGACATCATCTCGATGGGTGCGCGCCCGGTCGCCGTCATGGACGCGCTGCGCTTCGGCGACATCTCCCACCCCGACACTGCGCGCGTCGTGCACGGCGTGGTCGCCGGCATCAGCTTCTACGGCAACTGTCTCGGCCTGCCGAACATCGGCGGCGAGACCTGGTTCGACCCGGTGTACCAGGCGAACCCGCTCGTGAACGCGCTCGCCGTCGGCGTGCTGCGCCACGAAGACCTGCACCTCGCGAACGCGAAGGGTGCCGGCAACAAGGTCGTGCTGTTCGGCGCCCGCACCGGCGGCGACGGCATCGGCGGAGCATCCATCCTCGCGTCCGACACGTTCGCCCCTTCGACAGGCTCAGGGACCGCTGCACCGAAGAAGCGGCCCGCGGTGCAGGTCGGCGACCCGTTCGCCGAGAAGGTGCTCATCGAGTGCTGCCTCGAGCTGTTCCAGCAGGATCTGGTCGAGGGCATCCAGGATCTCGGCGCGGCCGGCATCTCGTGCGCGACGAGCGAGCTCGCGTCGAACGGCGACGGCGGCATGGCGATCGTGCTCGACGACGTGCTGCTGCGCGACCCCACGCTCACGCCCGAAGAGATCCTGATGAGCGAGTCGCAGGAGCGCATGATGGCGATCGTGCGGCCCGAGAAGCTCGACGGCTTCCTGAAGGTCGTCGAGAAGTGGGACGTCGAGACCAGCGTGCTCGGCGAGGTCACCGACACCGGGCGCCTGAGCATCATGTGGCACGGCCAGGAGATCGTGAACGTCGACCCGCGCACCGTCGCCGTCGACGGCCCGGTCTACGAGCGGCCGGTCGCCTACCCCACTTGGATCGACGCGCTCAACGAGGACACCGCGGCTCGTCTTGCACGGCCCGCGACGCCCGACGAGATCCGCGCCCAGTTCCTCCAGCTCGTCGGCTCGGCGAACCAGGCGGATGCCGCGTGGATCACCAGCCAGTACGACAAGTACGTGCTCGGCAACACCGCGCTCAGCTACCCCGATGACGCCGGCATGATCCGCGTCGACGAGGAGTCGGGCCTCGGCGTCTCGGTCGCGACCGACGCGAACGGCCGCTACTCGTACCTCGACCCGCGCCAGGGCGCGAAGCTCGCCCTCGCCGAGGCGTACCGCAACGTCGCCGTCACCGGCGCCGTGCCCATGGGCGTGAGCGACTGCCTCAACTTCGGCTCCCCCGAGAACCCCGAGGTCATGTGGCAGTTCTCCGAGACCGTCGAAGGGCTCAGCGACGGATGCCTCGAGCTCGGCATTCCCGTCACCGGCGGCAACGTCAGCTTCTACAACCAGACCGGTGACGTGCCGATCCACCCAACGCCCGTGATCGCCGTGCTCGGCGTGATCGACGACGTCGCCCGGCGCCTGCCGAGCGGCTGGCAGGACGACGGCCACAACATCTACCTGCTCGGCGACACCCGCGCCGAGCTCGACGGCTCGGCGTGGGCCGGCGTCGTGCACGACCACCTCGGCGGTCGCCCGCCGGCCGTCGACCTCGCGCACGAGCAGGCGCTCGCGGGCCTGCTCAACGCCGCCGCGATCGAGGGCCTCGTCGACGCCGCGCACGACCTCAGCGACGGCGGCCTCGCGATCGCGCTCGCCGAGGCGGTGTCGCGGTTCGGCGTCGGCGCCCGCGTGTTCCTCGGTGAGGTCATGGAGGACGCCGGCATCGACCTCGCGACCGCGATGTTCAGCGAGTCGGCGGGCCGCGTCATCGTGTCGGTCCCCCGGGAGGACGACGTGAAGTTCCGCGGGCTGTGCGAGGGCCGGGGCATCCCGGTGCGTCGCATCGGCGTGACGGATGCCTCGTCGCAGGCGCTCGAGGTGCAGGACGCGTTCACCGTCTCGGTCGACGAGCTGCGCGGCGCCAACCGCGCCCCGCTCACCGACGCGTTCGGCCCCGTCGTCGGGTACTGAACGGCCGGCGAGCCGGTCACGGCGAGCAGACCACGAGTGCGCGCAGACGCGGCTAGAACACCACGAGGCCCGCGAGGTAGCTGAGCCCCATCGTGGCGAGGCCGATGGCGAGGGTGCGACGCAGGGCGCGCGGCACCGAGGTGTGCGCCGAGAGGGCGATGAGCATGCTCGTGGCTGCGAGCGAGATGAGGACGGCGACGAACACCGCCCAGCTCTCCCACGCCGCTGGGTAGGCGAGCAGGATCAGCAGCGGAAGCGCCGAACCGGTGGCCACCGCCGCCGCGTTCAGCAGACCGCCGAGCAGCGGCCGCGACGGCGGCGTCGGTTCGTCGATGCCGTGTTCGACCTCGAGCTGCGCACCGACGGCGTCGTGCCGATGCAGGTGATCGGCCACCTCGCGCGCCGTCGGCACAGGCACCCCGCGCTCCACGAAGTAGGCCGCGAGATCGTCAAGATCGTCGGAGGCGTCCTCCAGGATGTCGCGCTCGGTCTCCGCGATCAGCGCTCGCTCGGCGTCACGCGCGGCGGCCAGCTCGGCGTACTTCGCACCGAAGCTCGCGACCGACCCCGCCACGAGCGCGGACAGGGAGGCGACCAGCAGCGTCGTGCTCGTCGCTCCGGCGCCCGCGAAGCCCTGCAGCACGCCGGCCGTGGCGATGATGCCGTCGTTCGTCGCGACGGCGAAGTCGCGCGCGGCCTCCGAGCGATACCACCGCATGATCAGAACAGCAGCAGCCCGGAGACGTAGCTGACGGCCATCGTCCCGACCCCGATCGAGAGGGTGCGCAGCACGCCGCGCACGATGCTCGTGCCGCCCGAGCGCGCGCCCACGATCGCGGTCACGACGAGCGACAGCGCCGCGGCGACCGCGACGGCCCACGCCTCGAGCGCGGCGGGGAACACGCTCACCATCACGAACGGCACGGCGGCCCCGAGCGTGAACGCGACCGCCCCGGCGAGCGCCTCGACGAGCGGCGCCGAGCGGCGCATCGGCTCCTGGATGCCGTGCTCGGTCTCGAGCTGGGCGCCGAGCGGATCGGCGGCGCTCAGCTGCTCGGCGACCCGCCGAGCGAGATCGGGCTCGAGCCCCTTGCGCTCGTAGTGGGCGGCGAGTTCGGCGACCTCGTCGTCGGGCCGGGCGGCGAGCTCGGCCCGCTCCTCGGCGATGAGTGCGAGCTGGCGCTCCCGCTCCGAGGCCTGCTCGACGTACTTGGTGCCCGCGAGCGCCAGGGCGCCCGCGACCATCGCCGCGATCGACGCCACGAACAGGGTCGATTCGGATGCCCCGGCTCCCGCGAAGCCCTCGAGCACGCCGGCGGTCGCGATGATGCCGTCGTTCGCGTCGACCACATGACCGTGCAGCAGCTCGCGCGCCCTGCCCATGGGGCGACCCTATCGGGCGCGCCGGGCGCGACGCGCGATTGGACACGCACCCGCGCGGCCAGGAGACTGACGGCATGGGACGCGGAGCAGCAGCATGACCGACGAGCCCGCGCAGGCGTACTCCGACGCGTACGCGGCCGCCCACGGACGGTTCGCGGTGATCCCCGCCGCGTACGTGCTGCTCTTCGACCCGCAAGGGCGGGTGCTGCTGCAGCACCGGGTCGACACCGGCTACTACGACGACTGGTGGGGCGCATCGGCGGCCGGTCACGTGGAGGCAGGCGAACCGGTGACGCTCGGGGCCGTGCGCGAGGCATCCGAAGAACTCGGAGTGACGATCGCATCCGACGCGCTCGCACCGCTCACCACCATGCACCGACGCGGTCGCGACGACCGGCCCACCGAGCAGCGCGTCGACTTCTTCTTCGGATGCCGCGACTGGCAGGGGGTGCCCGAACTCCGCGAGTCGACGGCCGACGAGCTGCGCTGGTTCGCGCTCGACGCGTTGCCCGCCCGCGTCGTGCACCACGAGCGGCACGTGCTCGACCTCATCGCGGCCGGAAGCCTGCCGTCGATCACCGTGTACGGATTCGACCGAACCGAGTCCTGACCGGAACGGGACGACGTCCCCCGGATTCCCTCGTTTTGGGGGCATGCCAACTGTCCACCCCCTGATTGCGAGTCCACTCGGCCGGATGGTGTCGACCGCGACCCAGCCGATCGGCTCATTCTCGTACGACGGGAACAACCGGCTGCTCGAGAACCTGGCGGCCGACGCGATCAACAACGCGCAACGCTGAGCCGGGTCCACCCGGCCGCGCAGACGCACCGGATGCCCCGGGCGCGAGCCCGAGGCATCCGGTGCGCTCGTTCAGCGGAGCGCGACTACCGCCCGATCGCACGCAGAGCGTTCACGACGCCCTTGCCGGAGAACCCGTTCTGCGCGGCCGTGCCCTCGCAGGTGTGGGTGGCCGTGACCACCTGGCCGGTGGGCAGCGTACGGGTGTAGGTGAAGTCCGCCGGAACCGGGCACGCGGTCTCCACCGCCGACCGCTCGAGCTTGGCCTGGGTGAGTGCCGCGGGCAGGTAGGTGCCGCCGCGGAGGAAGTCCTTCACCCCGTACTTGCCGACGATGAGCGCCGCGACGCCCGCCGCGTGCGGTGAGGCCATCGACGTGCCCTGCAGGTACTGGTAGTACGCGCAGTTCGCGCCCTCGGCGTCGCAGCTCTTCACCGCCCACGGCACCACGACCTCGCCGTTCTCGTCGATCGCGCCCTCGGCCGCAGCCACGTTCGCGGGGTACGCGGCGAGGATGCCGGCCGCATAGTCGCGCGTGCCGTCGGCCGTGTCGTACACGTCGCCGCCCGGGGCGGCCACGTCGATGTACCCGTTGCCGTAGTCGGAGTAGTACGCCTTGCGGCTCGACGGCCCCGTGCTCGACACCGAGATCACGCCACGCGCCTCCGACGGCATCGAGGTGCACGACGCCGGGTCGAGCAGGTCGCGGGTGTAGGCGATCTCACCGGGCACGTCGGCGAAGTCGGGGCTGCCGGCATCCGTCAGCGGCTTCGTGTAATCGGTCGCCCCGTTGCCCGCCGCGGACACGAGCGTGACCCCGCTGATGCGCGCGAAGTCGAGCGCCCGCTGCATCGCCGTGATGATGGTGCGCTGCTCCTGCTGGTCCTCGGGCGAGTCGGCCGGGTGGCTCGTGCAGTTGAACAGCCACGGGTCGACGTAGTAGCTCATGTTCACGACATCGACGCCGAGCTTCGCGGCGTACGTGAGCGCGTCGACCGACGGCTGCAGGAAGAAGTAGCCCGAGTCCTGACCGGCGCGGAGGTTCACGATCGTCGCCTCGGGCGCGACGCCCGCGATGCCGACGCCGTTCAGCGGCGACGCGATGGTGGATGCCACGTGCGTGCCGTGTCCGTTCTCGTCGACGTCGGCCGGGTCCTCGCAGGAGCCGTCGGACTCCTCCTCGCACGGGCCGTCGACCACGTCGCCGTTCGCGTCGACCGGGATGTCGACCGTGAAGTTGCGGCTGTGCGCGGCGTCGAAGTTCGGCGCGATGTCGGGGTGCGATCCGTCGACGCCGGTGTCGAGGATGCCGACCAGGACGCCCTTGCCCTGCTCGTACCGGTACGAGCCGTCGACGGTGGCGTCGATCGCCTGCAGGTCCCACTGCAGCGACGCGAGCGGGTCGGCCGCGGGCGCCTCGGGCTGGCTGTGGCCGTGGCCGTTGCCGCTGCCCTTTCCCTTGCCGTTGCCGTTGCCGGCTGCGGCGTCGGCGGCCGCCTCGGTCGCCGTCGCGCCGGCGTCGGCGCCCGCATCGGCTCGCACGTCCTGCTCGGCGGCGTCCTGCTTCTGCGCCTCTCCGCTCGCCTTCCGCCCCTCGGGCACGTCGGCGATGACGCGGTTCTGGGCGGTGCCCTCGATCGCGCGCTGCTCCGCGGCGGCATCGGCGAAGCCCGCCTCGGTCGTGGTCACCGTGGCGACGCCGACGTCGGTGTTCTGACTGACGACGGTGCCGCCGGCGGCCTCGACCGCGGCGACCTGCGCCTCGGCGGAGGTGCCCTCGGCGAAGAGGACGACGAACTCGCGTTCGCCGTCCTCGGTTGCGGTCTCCGCGCCCGCCGGCGTCGTCGCCAGCGCCGTCAGGACCAGTGCTGCTGCGCATGTGGCAGCGATCGTGCTTGCTCTTCTCATTCGGGTCTCCCATCGTGTGGTCGGACCGTGCGCGGAAGTGGCGCACATTGGGCGCGATCCTGACACGCCCCCCGAACGGGGGTCAAGAGGTTGCGGGAGATCGCGGCGATCCGGATCAGGCCCGCCGCACCGCCCGCCCGAACTCGTTCGCGGAGCGCACCACCCGCGCGTCGAGCACCCGTGCGGCGTCGACGGGAGCCGGCTGCTCCGACGTGTGCGACCGCGCTGTCACCGTGAACGTCGCCGGCTCGCCCGGCAGCAGCGTCACCAGTCCGGCATCCACGTGCCAGGCCGCGTCGACCTTGTCGACGAGCAGGGTCAGGTCGCGCACGTACGACCGCGCGGTCGCCACAATGGATGCTCCGTCGGCGACGAGCTCGACCGCGTCCGGGTCGAGGCGCTGGTCGACGACCTCGGCGAAGTTCCACAGGGCCCGGTCGTAGCCGTCGGCGGGCGTGACCACGAGCACCTCCCCGGCAGGGTCGCCGGTCGCCGTGACCGACTCGGGAAGCGGCAGTCGCGCGACGCCCCACGCATCGATGTCCACCGTCGCGAGGTGCGCCGCGCGCACGTCGCCGTCGAACGAGATCCGCTCTGCGCGTACCTCGCCCGACCACGCGGCATCCGTCTCGTTGAGGAACACGGCGACGAGCCGCGACGAGGCATCCGAGGCATCCGCCCCTGACTGATCGGGCTGGATCGTGACCAGCCGCGGCCGGAAGGCCGCGCGCATCGCATGCCACAGAGGCTTGCGGTGCTCGGCGAAGTCGACCGCCGCCCACGACACCACCGGCCAGTCGTCGTTGAGCTGCCATACGATCGCGCCCGTGTTCAGCGGCGCGAGCGACCGGAAGTGCTCGAGCCCGAACTGAACCGCGTGCGCCTGGTTGAGCTGCGTCGCCCAGTGCCAGTCCTCGATGCCGCGCCCGTCGACGACGGCAGGCACCGGCAGGTGCGGGCCGAGCCCGCGCTCGAGCTTGCCGTTGCCGTCGTCGGCCTTCTGGTGCACGAGCAGTTGGGGCCCGTAGGGGTCGAGCGGTTGGTCGTGCACGACCGACGTGAGCGTCGACCAGGCGGGCGGACCCTGGAAACCGAATTCGGCGACGAACCGCGGCCGCCATTCGCGGTACGCCGTGTAGTCGCGCTCGTTCCACACGTCCCAGATGTGCACCGTGCCGTTCGACGCGTCGTTCGGGTGCAGGTAGTCGGAGAACGAGAACGGGCTTCCCGGCGTGTACGGCCGGGTCGGATCGAGCTCGCCGAGGAGCTCGGGCAGGATACGCCGGTAGTACCCGTTGCCCCAGGTGCGGCCGCCGAGCCGCGCCCGCCACCCCCACTCGGCATACCCGACGAGGTTCTCGTTGTTGCCGTTCCACAGCACGAGGCTCGGGTGCGGCGAGAGCCGCGTCGCGTTGTCGCGCAGCTCCGCCTCGACCTCCGAGCGGAGCCACTTCTCTTCGGCGTACGCCGCGCACGCGAACAGCACGTCCTGCCAGACCAGGATCCCGGCCTCGTCGCACGCGTCGTAGAAG
This sequence comes from Agromyces larvae, assembly GCF_022811705.1. Classification (NCBI taxonomy): domain Bacteria; kingdom Bacillati; phylum Actinomycetota; class Actinomycetes; order Micrococcales; family Microbacteriaceae; genus Agromyces; species Agromyces larvae. The sequence continues at coordinate 2,621,398 of NZ_CP094528.1, forward strand.
TCGTCGGATTCGTAGAGCCCGCCGCCCCACACGCGCAGCAGGTTCAGGTTCGCCTCGACCGCGTCGGCGATGCGGCGATCGATGCGATCACGGTCGACTTCGGTGACGAACGCGTGGTCGGGGATCCAGTTCGCACCCCGCACCCGCACGTCGCGTCCGTTCAGGCGCAGCACGAACCGGCTGCCGACTTCGTCGGCCGAGGTGTCGAGCTCGACGGTGCGGAACCCCACCCGGCCGGTCCAGGCATCCGTCTGCCCCGACGTCGTCGCGACCTCGAGCCGCACCTCGTACAACGGCTGCTCGCCGAACCCGAGCGGCCACCAGCGGCGCACGTCCGGCACCGCGACGACCACGACCCCGGATGACGCGACCCGCGCCGACCCGCGCGCCGCCTCGACGCCCGCCAGCGAGACGATCACGGTGGCCTCGACAGGCTCGCCGCGGCCCTCGTCGCCGCGCGCGAGGTCGACGTGCGTCGTCAAGATGCCGGTGCGCCCCGTGACGTCCACGAGCGGGCGCACGCCGAGGATGCGTACGCCCGACCACGCCTCGATCGCGATCGGCTTCCAGATGCCGACCGTGGCGACGTCGATGCCCCAGTCCCAGCCGAAGTTCGACGCCGACTTGCGCAGCGCGTTGTACGGGTGGTGGTTCACGTGCGGCAACTCGCCGCCCGTCGCACGCGAGCGTCGTTCCGCCTCGGGCACGGGCGCGGTGAAGTCGACGGTGATCGTGTTCTCGCCCTCGACGAGCAGCTCGCGCACGTCGATTCGATGGGTGCGGAACTGGTTCTCGACGTGGCCGACGTGCCGCCCGTTCAGCCGGATCTCGGCGACCGTGTCGAGTCCGTGCGCGACCAGCTCGACGCGCTCGGCGGGAGCGGCCGGGCCGCCCGGCTCGACCCAGGTGAACGTGCGCTCGTAACGCCAGTCGGTGTCGCCGATCCACTGCTGGGATGCCTCGTGGTCGCCGTCGAACGGGTCGGCGATGAGGCCGGCGGCGACGAGGTCGGTGTGCACGACGCCGGGCACGGCACCCGGGAACGACGAGGCGGTCACCTCGGGCGGGATCGGCGAGCGCGCCGCCGAGCCGAGAGCGGTGACGGTCCAGGCGCCGTCGAGCGAGAGCGAGTGCATGGGGGAATCCTCCTCCGATGGTGCGATGGGGTGGGACGAGAGGTCGGCCGTTGCGGCCGAACGGTCAGGATGCTGCGGCGAGGGGCGGCACGGACGCACCGTCGAGACTCGTCCACTGCCCGGTGTGGTGGTCGAAGCTGACCCGGTTGTCGAGCCGCGACCGGTCGGGCGCACCACCGTCGCGCACCAGCGCGCCCGCGCGTTCGGGGTCGGGCGCCGCCGCGGCGAGCAGCTTCGTGTACTCATGCTGCGGGTCGAGGATGACCCGGTCGCTCGGGCCGCGTTCGACGATGCGGCCCTTGTACATGACGAGCACCTCGTCGGAGAAGTGCCGCGCGGTCGCCAGGTCGTGGGTGATGTACAGCACCGCGAGGTGGTCCTCACGCTGGAGGCGCGCCATCAGGTTCAGCACGCCGAGGCGGATCGAGACGTCGAGCATCGACACCGGCTCATCCGCGATGAGCACCTGCGCGCCCGGCGCGAGGGCGCGCGCGATCGCGACGCGTTGGCGTTGCCCGCCCGACAGCTCGTGCGGTCGGCGGGCCGCGACCCGATCCGCCGGCTCGAGATTGACGCGCTCGAGCATGTGCAGCACCCGCTCGTGCACGGCCTCGCGTCCCGTCGCCCGGTGGTGCAGCATGAGCGGCCGGGCGATGTGGTGCTCGACGGTGTGGAACGGATTCAGCGAGGCGAACGGGTCCTGGAACACCATCTGCACATGTCGGCGGTACATCGAGCCGAGCACGGGCGTGTGGTCCTCGAGGCGCACATCGATCGTGCCCGAGGTGGGCTTCTCGAGCCGCGCGAGCATGCGGGCGATGGTCGACTTGCCCGAGCCCGACTCGCCGACGAGGGCGACGGTGCGGCCGGGCCGCAGATCGAACGACACCCGGTCGACTGCGGTGAGCCGCCGCCGCTTCAGGCCGTCTCGCACGGTGAAGACCTTCGTCAGGTCGCGAACCTCGACGCTCGTCATCGTGCGTCCTGCCCTTCGTCGGTGGATGCCGCGGATGCGCCGTCGTCGATCGCGGCCCCCGTGCGGATGAACGACCCGCGGTCGCCGGTCAGGCTCGGGAACGAGCCGAGCAGCTTCCTGGTGTACGGGTGCCGGGGCTCGTCGTGAATGCGGCGGGCCGTGTCGAGCTCGACGATCTCGCCGTCGAGCATGACCGCGATGCGGTCGCTGATCTCGAGCAGCAGCGGCAGGTCGTGCGTGATGAAGATGACCGCGAAGTCCAGTTCGTCGCGCAGGCGCACGATCTCGCGGAGGATCTCGCGCTGGACGACCACGTCGAGCGCCGTGGTCGGCTCGTCCATGATCATCACCTGCGGTTCGAGCAGCAACGCCATCGCGATCATGACGCGCTGGCGCATGCCGCCCGACAGTTCGTGCGGGAACGAGGCGAGCCGGTCGCGGCCGACCCCGACGCGGTCGAGCACATCACCAGCGAGCCGCCGGCGCTCGGCGCGGCGCATCCGCGGCCGGTGCGCGATGAGCACGTCCTCGAGCTGCGCCCGGATGCTGATCACCGGGTTCAGCGCGTTCATCGCGCCCTGGAACACCATCGACAGCTTGTCCCAGCGGAACTGCTCCAGCGAGCGCTCGTCGAGGCCGAGCAGATCGATGTCGGTTCCGGACCGGTCGTGGAAGGTGATCGACCCCGACGAGATCACGGCGGGCGGCTTGTGCAACCGATTGATCGCGTAGGCGAGGGTCGTCTTGCCGCACCCCGACTCGCCCGCCAGGCCGAGGATCTCGCCCTGGATGAGGTCGAAGCTCACGTCGCGCACCGCGCGGACGGGATGCTCGACCTCGTAGGTCACGCTGAGGTCGCGCACCCGGATGACCGCGCGTTCATCGCCGCCGGAGGCCCGGGTGACGGCGGTGTCGTCGATGGAGGTCGCGATGGTCATGCCGGCTCCTTCGCCTGCTCGGATGCCCCGCGGGCGGATGCCCCGCGACGAGCCGCACGACGTGCCGCCCGCGCACGCCGACGGTGGAGCCGGACGTTGCGGAGCTTGGGGTTGATGATCTCGTCGATCGAGAAGTTCACGAGCGACAGTCCGGTGCCGAACAGGGCGATCACGAGCCCCGGCGGCACGAACCACCACCAGGCGCCGAGCGGCAGTGCGAAGCCGTTCTGCGCGAAGAAGAGCATCGTGCCCAGGGTCGACGCGTTCGAGGCGCCGAGCCCGAGGAACGACAGCCCCGCCTCGCCGAGGATCGCGGCGATCACCGCGAACACGAACTGCGACGCGAGCACCGGCAGCAGGTTCGGCAGAATCTCGATCGCGACGACCCGCCAGGCGGGCTCCCCGGCGACCTTGGCCGCGGCGACGTAGTCGCGGGCGCGCACCGACAGCGTCTGCGCACGGAGGACCCGCGCCGCACCGGCCCAACCGGTGATCGCGAGCACCACGGCGATGGTCCACAGGCCCCGCGCCTCGCGCGGCACGAAGCCGGCGAGCACGATCACCAGCGGCAGACCGGGGATGACCAGGAACACGTTCGACAGCAGCGAGAACGCCTCGTCGGCCACGCCGCCCCAGTAGGCGCCGAGGATGCCGACCACCGCGGAGATGAGCGTCGCCAGGATGCCGACGATGAAGCCGATCGTGAGCGACCCGCGGGTGGCGTAGGCGAGCTGGGCGAACACGTCCTGCCCGGTCTGGGTGGTGCCAAGCCAGAACTCGGCGCTCGGCGGAGTCATCCCGATGTCGCGGATCGCCGACGGGTCGCCGACGAAGAACGGACCGAGCAACCCGAACAGCACGATCGCGCCGATGAGCGAGAGCCCGGTGATGAGCGCCGGAGTCGGCGTCGGAAGCATCAACCGCCACGCCGAGCGGGAGCGCTGGGGCGAGTCGGCCGCGAGTTCGTCGAGGTCGGGGGCCGCGCCGACGGCGGCCGCGGCATCCGTCTGGATGTTGGTCATCTGTCGATGCCTCCTTCAGGACCGAGCGCGCGTGCGCGGGTCGATGACGCCGTACAGCAGGTCGACGATGAGGTTCGCGCCGAGCACCGCGAGGGTGATGTACAGGAAGATGCCCTGCATGAGCGCGTAGTCGTTGCTCGTCACGGCCGACAGCAGCTTCGATCCGATGCCGGGGTATGAGAACACCTGCTCGGTCACGATCGAACCCGACACCACGAAGCCGAGCGAGATCGCGAACCCGGCGATCGACGGCAGCACCGCGTTACGGGCCGCGTACGTGCGCAGGATGCGGCCGCGTGAGAGCCCCTTCGCCTCCGCGGTGACGATGTAGTCCTCCGAGAGGGTCGACACCATCATGTTGCGCATGCCGAGCAGCCAGCCGCCGAGCGACGCGATCACGATCGTCGCGGCCGGCAGCACGCCGTACTGGACGGCGGACGCGATGAAGTCCCAGCTCCAGCCCGGGTCGAGCACCACGTCGTAGCCGCCCTGGCTCGGGAACCAGTGCAGGGTCGTCGCGAACACGTACACGAGGATGAGCGCGAGCCAGAAGTACGGCACCGCGGCCAGCAGCGTCGTGGCCGGCACGAGCGAGTCGAGCCAGGTGCCGGGCCGCCAGCCCACGAACGCGCCGAGACCGACGCCGATCACCGTCGCGATGATCGTCGCGATGCCGACGAGGGCGACCGTCCACGGCAGCGAATCGCCGATCACGGTCGTCACCGGCGTCGGGAAGTACGCGACCGAGACACCGAGCTCGCCGCGGAACACGTTGCCGAGGTACTGCACGTACTGCACCGGCAACGGCTCCGAGGTATCGCCCCCGAGGAGGAGCGAGTAGGCGTGCCGGGTCGACTCGGTCACCGTGCCGCCGCGCTGCTGGAGCTTGGCGAGCAGGATGTCGACCGGGTTGCCGGGCATCAGCCTGGGGATGATGAAGTTCAGGGTCAGCGCCGCCCAGAGTGCGACGAGGTAGAACCCCAGCTTGCGCAGGACGTAGTTCATCGGGCGACCTGCATCCTCCTCGGGAGCGACATGCTCACTCCCCGGCCGGGGCGAGGCGCTTGAAGACCTCGGCGTTGTCGGGGCTCGACCACACCGCGGGCACCGCGTAGAGGTCGTCCTCGGTCGGCCAGCCGGTGAACTTGTCGGCGTGGTACTCGCTGGTGGTACCGCCGGTCAGGATCGGGATGTAGGGCATGTCCTCGACGATGTGCTGCTGGATCACGTCGAAGTACGGCTGTCGCGCGTCGGCGTCCGCCGGGTCGATCGTGGACAGCGCTTCGAGCGCCGCGTCGACCTCGGGCACCGAGTAACGCGCGAAGTTGTTGCCGGCGGCCTCGCCGACCGCGGCCGTCGCCGTGGACTCGAAGAAGTAGTGATACACGTAGTACGGGTCGCTCGCCGGGCCCTGCCAGAGCGAGTCGATGGCGAGCTGGTAGTCGCCCTTCGACTTCTTGTCGGTCCACTCGTTCCACGACGACTGGGCGGCGTTCACCTCGATGCCCGCGTCCTTCGCCTGCTGGGTGATCGTCTCGAGCGCGGTGATGTAGTCCGTCCACCCCGAGACGGTCTCGATCGTGAGCGAGAGCTTCTGCCCGTCCTTCGCGTAGATCCCGTCGTCGCCCTTCGCCCAGCCGGCGGCCTCGAGGATCTCGCCGGCCTTCGCCGCGTCGGCTGTCGACGGTGCGACGGGCTCGGTGATCGCGTCGGAGATCGTGTCGGACTGCGAGTCGAGCAGCGCGAACGTCGGCGACATGTCGGCGGCAGTGTTCGTGAACGCGAGCGAGTTCAGCTGGGTGCGGTCCATGGCGTAGTAGAGCGCCTGACGCACCGCGGGGTCGGTCTGCGGGCCGGTGCAGCCGAGGTCGACGTTCGCGCAGGCGCCGAGCACCATCTGGCTCTGGTGGATCGTCACCGAGTCGTAGCCCGGGTAGTGGCCGGCGACGTCGTCGATGTTCGGCACGGGGCCGGTCTGCCAGTCGATCGTGCCCGCGGCGAGCGCGTCGGCTCCGGCCGTGTTGCCCGACAGCGAGATGTAGCGCACGTTCTTCACCTTCGGCTCGCCGCCCCAGTAGTCGGGGTTCGCGGTGAGGGTGAACGCCTGCGGCTTGAAGTTCGTGAGGGTGAACGGCCCGGTGCCGACGGGCTGCTCCATGACGTTCGTGGCGGGGTCGATGTCCTTCCAGATGTGCTCGGGCACGATCCAGACGCCGCCGAGGATATCGGGGCCGGAGATGAACGCGGGCTGGTCCCAGGTGACCGTGACATGGGTGTCGTCGACCTTCTCGGCGACGCCGTCGAAGCCGGTCGTGTTGAGCGACTCGTTCTCGCGGAGCATGTCGAGGGTGAACACCACGTCGTCGGCGTCGAACGCTTCGCCGTCGGTCCAGGTCACGTCGTCGCGGAGCGTGATCGACAGCACGGTGCCGTCGTCGTTCCACGAGTACTCGGTGCCGAGCAGCGGTTCGGGCTCGCCGCCGCCGGCCTTGTTGATGAAGAACAGGCCTTCGTAGATCGATCCGCGACCGCCGATGTTGGTCGGTGCGTACGGGTTGAAGTTGATCTGGTAGTCGCCCGACTGGCCGGTGTAGGCGATCAGCGTGTCGGCGGCGCTCGAGGAGCCGGCCGCGGATCCCGTGCAGCCGGCGAGGCCGAGCGTGGCCGCTGCGGCGAAGGCGGCGCCGGCGAGCAGAGCCCGGCGGCGGCGTGTTGCGAGGTGACGCAGGAACATCATCGTCCTTTCTGTCGCGCCGGTGCGAGCGAGGCATCGGCTCTGACACCTTGATGGGGGCGGTTGCCCCGGGCCATTCTTACGTGAGTAAATTAAGTTCGTCAAGATAGTTCGACGGCCTGTGGACGAGGAGGTGCCATGGCGGGAACCGATGAGCGCGGGTCGACGCGCAGCCTCGTGCTGCGCGCCATCCGCGCGGGGGGAACGGTGAGCCGCACCGAACTCGCCGACGCGACCGGCCTGGCCGGCGCGTCGATCACGCGCATCGTGCGCGGGCTCATCGACGAGGGGCTCGTCACCGAGGTGGGCCTCGCCGAGTCCCGCGGCGGCACCCCCAGACGTCTGCTCGAACTCGACCCTGCCGCCCGCTACGCGGCGGGCGTCCACCTCGACCGCCACGGGTCGCACATCGTGCTGACCGACCTCGCGGGCCGGGTCGTCGCGCGCGATGACGGCGCCGGCTTCGGACCGTCTCCGATGGAGACGCTGGTATCGCTCGCCGAACGGATCGCCGACCTCGTCGACTCGGTCGGCGTGCCGCCCGAGCGCATTCTCGGCATCGGCCTGGGCAGCTACGGCCCCCAGGACCGCCGTACCCGTCGGATCCGATCGGGGTACGTCGACGCCGAGTGGCAGGGCACCGACGTCTGCGGAGTGCTCGAGCACCTCACCGGCCTGCCCGTCGCGCTCGAGAACGACGCCCTCGCCGTCGCCGTCGGCGAACTGTGGTCGGGGGGCATGCCGCCCACCGCCACCTATGCGGTGGTCTACCTCGCCGGCGGCATCGGCGGCGGTGTCGTCGTGGGCGGGCGAGCGTACCGCGGTTCGTCGTCGAACGGCGTGGAACTCGGGCACATCACCATCGACCACGCAGGCGCGCTCTGCACCTGCGGCAACCGCGGATGCCTCGACAACATCGCGGGGCCGCACGCCGTCGTCGAACGCGCGATCGCAGACACCGACCTCGGCGAGCGGCTCGGCCTCACCGGGACCGAGGCGTCCATCGCCACGGACTTCCGGCTCATCACGGATGCCGCCGCCGACGGCAACCGCATCGCGCACGAGCTGATCGAGCACTCGGCTCGAGCGATCGCGACCGGCGCGGTGACGCTGGCGAACCTCTTCGACCTCGACTCGGTCGTGCTCGCAGGCCCGGGCTACGGGCGGATGCTGCCCGTCTACCGCGACGCCGTGGCCGACGCCCTGGATCGGTCGTTCTTCGCCCGCGCCCTGCACGTCGTGACCGCGACCGCCTCGACGTCGACGACCGAGGCCGTGGCGTTCGGCGCCGCTGCGTCGGTGCTCGAATCGGCCTTCGGCCCCGACGATGCCGCCGACGCGCTCGTGCCCTTCCCCCGCCACCGACCGATCACCCGACCGGCCTACCAGGAGCTCACGTGACCACCACCACCGACTCGTCCGGCACCGCCGTCCTGCGCGCGCACGGCGTCGGCCTCGTCCTCGCTCCCTCGGGCAGCGGATTGCCCGCCGTCGTGCACTGGGGCGCCGACCCCGGGCCGCTCTCCGGCGCCGATGTCGACGCGCTCGTGCGGGCGTCGGTGCGCCAGACGGCGCCTGGAACCCTGGATGCCGCGTGGCTGGTGCCGATCGTGCCGCAGGAGTCCGACGGCTGGTCGGGGCGCCCCGGGCTGGTCGCCACCCGAGACGGGCGGCCGGTGTTCCCCCGCTGGACGATCGACGCGATCGACGTCGAGGGCGCGGCCGGACTCGCCGGCGAGGCATGCGCGAACGTCGCCGTGGTGCGCGCGTCGAGCCCCGGCCTCGCCCTCGAGACCCGACTGGCGATCGAGCCGGGTGGCGTCGTGACGGTGCGCCACCGGCTGACCAACACCGGCGAGGGCGTCGTGTCGGTCGCCTGGCTCGAGGCAATCCTGCCGGTGCCGAAGGGCGTGCGTTCGCTCACCGAGTTCGCCGGCCGCTGGACGCGTGAGAAAGTGCCGCACACCGCGCCGATGCCGCGCGGCTCGAACGTGCGCCAGACCCGACGCGGCCGCACCGGTCACGACGCGCCGCACGTGCTCATCGCAGCGCGCGACGCGACGCCGGCGAACCGATCGGGCGAACTCTGGTCGGTGCACCTCGGCTGGAGCGCGGACGTCACCTCCCGCACCGACCGCCTGCACGACACGACCGCGCAGATCGGGGCGGGCGAGCTGCTGCGCCCCGAGGAGATCCGTCTCGCACCGGGCGAGGCCTACGAGACCCCGGTCGCCTTCTTCGCCTGGTCGGATGCGGGCCTCGACGGGCTGTCGGCCCGGTTCCACACGTACCTCCGCTCTCGCCCGAACCACCCGAGCAACCCGCGGCCGCTCGTGCTGAACACGTGGGAGGCCGTGTACTTCGATCACGACCCCGCCCGTCTCGCCGAACTCGCGACCCTCGCCGCGAGCGTCGGCATCGAGCGATTCGTCCTCGACGACGGCTGGTTCCACGACCGCCGCGACGACACCCGCGGGCTCGGCGACTGGGTCGTCGACCGCACGGTGTGGCCCGACGGTCTCGGCCCGCTCGCCGACCACGTGCACGCGCTCGGCATGGAGTTCGGGCTCTGGTTCGAGCCCGAGATGGTGAGCCTCGACTCCGACCTCGCCCGGGCGCACCCCGACTGGCTGCTGCACGACCCGGCGCACGTCCCGCCGCCCGCGCACCTGTCGTGGCGGACGCAGTTCGTCCTCGACCTCGCCCGTCCTGAGGCGTACGAGCACGTGCTCGGGCAGCTCGATGCGCTGGTCGCCGAACTCGGCGTCGACTTCATCAAGTGGGATCACAATCGCGATCTCGTCGACACCGTCCACGACGGCCGGCCCGGCACCCACGAGCAGACCCTCGCCGCGTGGCGCTTGATGGCCGAGCTGAAGGCGAGGTATCCGGGCCTTGAGATCGAGTCCTGCTCATCGGGCGGCGCGCGAACCGATCTCGGCATCCTCCAGGTGGCCGACCGCGTGTGGGCGAGCGACTCGAACGACCCGGTCGAGCGACAGGACATCCAGCGCTGGACCCAGCTGCTGCTGCCGCCCGAACTCGTCGGCGGGCACGTCGGCCCCGCGGTCTCGCACAGCTCGGGCCGCGCCACCGACCTGTCGTTCCGGCTGGCGACGAGCCTCATGGGGTCCGCCGGCTTCGAGTGGGACATCTCGGAGTGCGACGCCGACGAGGTGGCGACGATCACCCGCTGGGCCGGGCTCTACCGCGAGCTGCGCGGGCTGATCCACACGGGCGTCGCGGTGCATCCGGATGTCTCGGATCCGGCCCTGCGCATGACCGGCGCGGTGGCACTCGATGGATCGGAGGCGGTGTTCACCGTCGCGACCGTCGCGACGCTGGAGGACGCGCAGCCCGAGACCATCCGCCTCGACGGGCTCCACCGCGACCGACGGTACCGGGTGCGCGTGCGCAACGAGATCGGGCCCGACCGGCACGGGTTCTGGACGCCCGAGTGGTACTCCGCCGGCGGTGTCGAGTTGCCGGGTTCACTGCTCGTCGACGTCGGGTTGCAGCCGCCGACGCTCTGGCCGATGCAGGCGTTCGTGCTGCACGCGGTCGCGGTCGAGTGAGCGGGTGCGGCTCAGGTCGGGGCCGGCCCGGTGGTGCCGCGGGTCACGATGCGCGCGAGCAGCGCGTCGCGCACGACGGCCGGTCGCCCGGCGAGACGCCCCGCGAGCGCTTCGGCCGCCGCTCGCCCGAGACCCGGCGTGTCCCGCGTCATGACCGACATCGGCGGGTCGGCGAGCCGGCACTGGTCGGAGTCGTCCCACGCGAGCAGCGACACTTGGCCGGGCACCTCGACGCCCGCCTCGAGGGTCGCCTCCAGGCCGGCGACGGCCATCGCCGCGCTGTCGTAGACGATCGCGGTGGGGCGCGGCGACGCGGCCAGCAGCAGCCGGGTCGCCGCGGCGCCGCCTTCGGCGCTGTAGTCGGATGCCTCGACGACACCCGCGATGCCGTGCTCGGCCAGCGCCTCATCGAACCCGCGCGTGCGCGCCCGGCTGTGCACGAGTTCGGGTGGCCCGGCGACCCGGCCGATCAGCCGGTGCCCGAGCGCCGCGAGATGCCGCACCGCCTCGCGCATCTCGCCGTGGTTGTCGACCTTCAGCTCGGCGACGCCGGCGGGCACCTCGACCTCACCCAGCACGACGGCCGGCATGCCGAGCGCGTGCACCAGCTCGACCCGCGGGTCGCCCTCGACGAGGTCGACCACGACGACGCCGGCGACGGCCCCCGACGCACTCCAGCGCCGGTACAGCTCGCTCTCCTCCTCGGGGGTCGTGGCGATGGCGAGCAGCACCCGCGCGCCCGAGGCGGCGAACCCCTCGTCGAGCCCTTCGACGAACTGCGTGTAGAACGGATCCTCCGTGCGCCGATGGCGCGACCGCTGCAGCACGATGCCGATGGTCGGCCGATGCCGTGCCGCGTGCTCGACGCCCATGTCGCCTCCTGTCCGCCTGACCTGCTGAATATAGACTGATCGCGACGTTTCCGGGGGTCAGATGGCAGTCCGCCGCATCACGTCTCCGGCCGCGACGAGCCGGGGACTCATTCTCGACCTCATCCGGTCGGCCGGTCCGATCAGCCGGGTCGAGCTCGCCGATCGCACCGGCCTCACGCAGGCGACGATGTCGCACGTCGTGCGACAGCTCATCGACGAAGGACTCGTCGTCGAGTCTGGTCGCGGCGAGTCCACCGGGGGCAAACCGCGCGTGCTCATCGAGCTCGATCCGCGGGCCCGGTTCGCGCTCGGCATCCAGCTCGGCGCGGTGGCGACGACGTACGTCGTGGTCGACGCCTCGGGCGCGATCGTCGGGCGTCTGACCGCGGCGGGCGCGGCCCCCTCCGCCGAAGCGGCGATCGCCGACCTGGCCGCGACGATCGACCACCTCCTCGACGCGCTCGCGATCGACCGCGCGCGGGTGCTCGGCGTCGGCGTCGCAGCCCCCGGCCCGATCGACCTCGACCGGGGGGCGATCGTGGCGCCCCCGACCCTCGGCGGGTGGCGGCAGGTCGCGTTACGCGATGCGCTCGAACGGGCGTCGGGGCTGCCCGTCGTGGTCGACAACGATGCGACGGCGGCCGCACTCGGCGACTTCTGGGTCGGCACCATCGAGGGGTCGGCGGCGCACTGCACACTGTTCATGAGCGCGGGCATCGGCGCCGGGATCCTGCTCGACGGCGCGGTCTACCGCGGCGCGAGTTCGAACGCCGGCGAGATCGGCTCGGTGCGCGGCGCCGACGGCGTGCGCCGGCCGATCGAGGCGATCGCGAGCCCGGCCGCCGTCGCTGCCGCGGCCCGTTCGGCGCTGGCCTCCGGTCGGTCAGGCGCCTTCGAGCTCGACGACGGGGCGGATGACCCGTTCGACGACTTCACCGCGGTGTCGACGGCGGCAGTGCTCGGCGACCCGCTCGCCCTCGAGCTGCTCGAGCCGAGCGTCGACGCGATCGCCGACCAGGCGGTGGCGCTCGCGAACGTGCTCGACCTGGACTCGCTCGTGCTCGCGGGCCCGGCGTTCGCGGTGGCCGGCTCGCTGTACCTGGCGCGGGTGCGCGAGCGCATCGACGCGGAGTTCTTCGCCCGCTCGGTGCACCGGGTGCGCATCGGGCTCTCGCCCCACCTCGCCGACGCGGCGGCGGTGGGTGTTGCCGCGCTGGTACTGCAGTCGGAGCTCGCTCCTCGGTCTCTGCCGTCGCGACCCGAGCCCGTCGGAACTGGACTTCGTTAATGCACTGAAGTAAGTTCGTCGATCGGGGCGCCCGCTCCGGACGACGACGATCAGGAGCCCCGATGACGGCATGGCCCACCCCCGGCATCTCGTTCGGCGGCGACTGGAACCCCGAGCAGTGGACGCACGAGACCGTGCTCGAAGACCTCGACCTGATGTGCGATGCCGGCGTGAACCTCGTCACCCTCGGTGTCTTCTCGTGGGTGCGGCACGAGCAGCGCGACGGCGCCTTCGACTTCACGTGGATCGACGGCCTGCTCGATCTGACGCACGAGCGAGGCATCCGGGTCGATCTCGCGACCCCCACCGCGTCGGTGCCGATGTGGCTGCACCGGCTGCACCCCGAGATTCTGCCGCAGGACGAGTTCGGCCACCCGCTCGCGCCCGGTGGCCGCAACGGGTTCTGCGCTTCGTCGCCGGTGTACCGCGAGTACGCGCTGCGACTCGTCGACGCACTCGCCGAGCACGTCGCCGGTCACCCGGCGATCGCGATGTGGCACGTGGGCAACGAACTCGGCGGCGGCAACGCGCGCTGCCACTGCGCGGTGTCGAACGACGCGTTCCGGCGGTGGACGCTCGACCGGTACGGATCGGTCGAGGGGGTGAACGAGGCCTGGGGCATGTCGTTCTGGGGCAACCGCTACTCCTCGATCGAAGAGGTGACGACCCCGAGCGGGCGCACCGCGCACAACCCGGGCCAGCTCCTCGACTTCGAGCGCTTCTCGTCCGAGGCGCTGCTCGACTGCTACCTCGCCGAGCGCGCGGTACTGCGCCGGCACACGCCCGACGTGCCGGTGACGACGAACTTCATGGTCGGCCTCGGCCCCGACGTCGTCGACTACCCTCGCTGGGCCGAGCACGTCGACCTCGTCGCGAACGACCACTACACGTACGGGCCCGATCCTCGCCGCCACCAGGACCTCGCGTTCGCGGGCGACCGGATGCGCGGGCTCTCGCACGGCGGCCCCTGGATGCTGATGGAGCACGCGGCGAGCGCCGCGAGCTGGCATCGCATCAACCGGGCGAAGCGGCCGGGCGAGCTCGCCCGGCACGCGCTCGCGCATGTGGCGCGCGGCTCCGACAGCGTGCTGTTCTTCCAGTGGCGGGCCTCGCGGTTCGGCACCGAGCAGTTCCACTCGGCGATGGTGCCGCACTCGGGCGCCGATTCACGTCGGTTCCGGGACATCCGCGCCCTCGGCGACCAGGTGGGCCGCCTTGCGGAGGTGGCCGGCACCCGCGTGACCGGCGCCCGAGTCGCCCTGCTGCACGACGACGAGGCGGGGTGGGCGCTGCGAAGCGGGCTCAAGCCGGTGAACGGCGCCGGCTACGCCGACACCGCGCGGGCCGTGCACGACGCCCTGTTCGACCGGGCGGTGACCGTCGACATCGTCACGCCGTGGCATCCGCTCGACGACTACGACCTCGTCGTCGTGCCCGGGCTCTTCCTCGTCTCCGACGAGCACGTCGCGCGGATCGCCGAGTTCGCCGGTGCCGGCGGAACGGTCGTCGTCACCTGGTTCTCGGGCATCGTCGACGAGCACAACCGCGTGCGCCTCGGCGGGTATCCGGGCGCGTTCCGCGACCTGCTCGGGGTGCGCGGCGAGGAGTTCGTGCCGCTCGACGACGGCGAGTCGTTCGCGCTCGACACCGGATGGCGCGGAACACGCTGGGCGGAGGACCTCACCGTCGTCGACGCCGAGGTCGTCGCCCGAGCCGCGGACGGCGACCTCGCAGGCGTGCCCGTCGTCACCCGGCGCGCTGTCCCCGGCGGCGGCACCGCCTGGTACGTCGCGACCGACCTCGACCGCTCCGGCCTCGACGCCCTGCTCGACCGGCTGCTCACCGAGACCGGCGTCGAGCCGGTCGCGCACGTCTCGGCTGGCATCGAGGCGGTACGGCGAGCCGGTGGCGGGCGATCGTACCTGTTCCTGATCAACCACGGCGACGAGCCCGGCTGGGCGGATGCGACGGGCACCGACCTGCTCACCGGCGAATGTCACGACGGGCGCGCCGTCGTGCCCGCAGGGGCGGTCGTCGTGCTGCGCGAGAGCTGAGCGCGGTCGACCCGCGGTGAGGTCAAGAGCCTTGCGGCGGATGCACGAGCAGGTCGACCCGCTCCGCGAGGTAGCGTTCGAAGGGCGCGAGCGCCGTCGGGTCGGTCGCGCTCCAGCGCACGAGCACCTCGCGATCGCGGTCGCGGTCGCCCAGCACCAACGGCCCGGATGCTCCGGAGCGCGCGAGCTCGTCGAGGTCGATCGGCACCGCATCGAAGTTCACGGTCTCGCCCGTTCGGAACCCGCCCCGGATCGCGGCGACCCGGTACGCGCGCTGCTCGGCGACCGAGTTCGCGGTGACGCTGCGGCGCACCTCGGGCTCGGCGCGGACGACCCGCCCCGTGCCGAGCACCCGCCCGTCGTCGGTCACGAGCAGCACACCGAGTCGCCACACCCGTCCTGCACGGGACATCCGCTCGGCTCTGGGAAACCCGAGCACGCGGCGCGCCGGAACGAACGAGGCGAGCGCCTCGTCGCGCGCACCCGCAGCCTGCAGACGCGCGGCCGCACGCGCGACGAGCCCCTGCACCTGCTCCGCGACGTCCATCCCCCGATGGTAGGTCGCACCCCGCCGAGGCGCCTCAGTACTTCATGACGATGCGGCCCTCGACCTTGCCCTCCTCGAGTCGTTCGAAGATGTCGTTGATGTCGTCGAGCGACTCGACCGACGAGACCGTCGGGTGGATGAGCCCGCGGGCGTAGAAGTCGATCGCCTCGGCGAGATCCTGCCGGGTGCCGACGATCGAGCCGCGGATCGTGATGCGACGCAGCACCACATCGAAGATCGACGCCGGGAACTCCCCCGGAGGCAACCCGACGAACACCACCGTGCCGCCGCGACGCGCCATGCCGACGCCCTGCCCGAACGCCTCGGTGTGCACCGCCGTGACGAGCACGCCGTGCGCGCCCCCGATCTGCTCCTGGACGGCACTGATCGGGTCATCCGTCGCCGCGTTCACGACCACCTCGGCGCCGTGCCTGGTCGCGAGCGCGAGCTTCTCGTCGTCGATGTCGACGGCCGCGACCCGCATGCCCATCGCGATCGCGTACTGCACCGCGATGTGCCCGAGCCCGCCGATCCCCGAGATGACGACCCACTGGCCCGGCTTCACCTCGGTCTCCTTGAGGCCCTTGTAGACGGTGACGCCGGCGCACAGGATCGGCCCGATCTCGACCTCGTCGACGCCGTCGGGGATGCGGGCGGCGAACCGCTGGTCGACGAGCATGTACTCGCCGAAGCTGCCGTCGACCGAGTAGCCGCCGTTCTGCTGGTTCGGACACAGCGTCTCCCACCCGGTACGGCAGTACTCGCAGACGCCGCAAGCCGTCCACAGCCAGGCGTTGCCGACCTTGTCGCCGACCTTCAGCTCGGTGGTGCCGGGGCCGACGGCGACGACCTCGCCGTACCCCTCGTGCCCCGGAATGAGCGGGATCTTCGGCTTCACCGGCCAGTCCCCGTTCGCGGCGTGCAGATCGGTGTGGCACACCCCCGACGTGATGAGCCGGACGAGTGCCTCGCCCGGCCCCGGCTGCGGGATCGGGACGTCTTTGATCTCGAGCGGTTCGCCGAGTTCGGTGACGACGGCGGCGCGCATGGTATCGGCCATTGTTCCCCCTGAGTCGATGTTCGACCGGCCCCCGCCGGCCATGCCCCACGCTACGCGGATGAAGCATCCTCACGGAAGGTGCGGATGCCTCACTCGGTTCTGCCCTCCCAGACGAAGACCAGGTACTCGACGATGAGGTACTCCTCGCCGTCCGGCGGCGTACACGAGGAAGGCGGCGAGGAGGATCGCCAGCGGGGTCGCGAGCGCGAGCACCCAGGAGCGGATGCCCCGCCGCCGATGCTCGACGCGGTCGAGGTTCGCAGTCATGACGCCCACCGATCCGTTCGGACGGCGAGCGCCAGCACGTCGGACGTCACCGGGTCGAGCTCCGGTGCCGGGTCAGGGGGCCGGCTCGGCGTGCACGACCGTACAGGAGGTTCCGTTGAGCCTGAAGTCCGTAGGCGGCTGCGACCAGTCGCCGCTCTGCGAATAGAGCCGCATTCCCACGTTGGCCGAGTCCCCTGGCCCAATGGGTTTCTCCGCGGGACCCACCCAGACGACGTCGTGGCCCGTTTGCGTGTACGAGTCGACCCAGTCGGTCTCGGTGATCTGCTGGTCTCCCGGGAACGACCAGGTGAGCTCCCAGCCCCCGGGAATCACTTCGGAACCTGAGGTATTCACGTTGAAGCTCATGTTTCCGCCGCCCGGCCCGCCACCCCAAGGCGACCAGTCGAGAGCGGTGATCTCGCACGGGGCGGCGGGCGGCCGGGCCATCTCCCATGTCGAGACGCCGGTCGCGGTCTGCGCGGTCCAGGCGGCGGACGCACCACGGCCCACTCCTGCGCAGACCAGGACCACGCCCAGCACGACCGTGAGCGCGGCCGCGGTCAGCTCGAGCGCGAGCCGCACGGGCGAGCGGTTCCGCCGATCGGGTTCGGCGACCGGGCGGACCATGCCGCGCAACGCGACCGCCATGACGATGACCACGAGTGCGACGAGCCACCAGGCACCGGCGGCCGCCCACACGACCGGCAGACCCACGAGCGGCACGAGGATGACGCCGACGCCGACGACGTCGGCCGGGTCGACGAGCGTCGAATCGGCGCTCTCGTTCGCGTCGCCCTTCGTGCGGAGCATCCCGTCGTCGTCGATGTCGGCGACGCGGTGCAGCATCAGTCGGTCCGCCCCCGACGGATCCGGGAACAGCACGACCTGGCCCTCCGCGATGACATCGGGCTCGACGGGAAGCGAGAGCGCGACATCGCCGGCGCGGATGACCGGCGCCATCGAATCGCTCATCACGGTCGTGGCCGTGAGGCCGAAAACCTGCGGCACGACCGCGATGACCGCGAGCGTCGCCACCAGGGTGACGAGCGCGCGACTGAGCGCGATGCGCACGACCGACGGCCAGGGCAGCAGCGAGATCGGCGTGCGGCTCCGAGTCCGCTGCCGGGGACTCGGAGCCCTGGCCGTGACGGTGTTCAGCTCAGCTCACTATCCCTGGGCTTCCCACACGAACGTGACCGACGCGGTCTTGCCCTGCGGCGCGCCTTCCGCCACCTCGTACGTGATCGTGTACTTCTCGGTGTCGCCGGATGCGGTCGTCAACTCGACCTCACCGTCCTCCGCCTCGGCCCACGTCGTTCGCAGCTGGAACGTGGCGAGCGTCCCTGCGAACACCGTTTGAGCGTCCTCATTCTTGATCGTGAGGTTGATGTCCGCAGCGAGATCCTGCGTTCCCGTCGGGTTCTCTGCGTACATGCGGACATCGACCGTCGGGATCGAGCCCTTGTACGTCACCGTGACCGTCTTCGTACCCGTCGCACCGGGAGCGAGGTTGGTCTCGTTGAAGACCGCGGTGCCCGTCATGTCGTTCTCGATGCGCACGTCGCCGGTCGCCCAGTTGTTCTCGCCCGACGCGGTCGTCGCCATGAACGCCGCGAACGACGCCCGGTAGACCATGAGGGCGGCCAGCACGATCGCCAGCGGGATCGCGATCGCGATCACCCACGCCCGCGTGTTGCGCTTCTTGTCGTCCCTCGTCAGGACGATTGCCTCGGTCATCCCAGCCTCCATACGCGTGGGGCGACCTTGGTAGGGTCTGGAAACCCCACATCAGCAGGCTATTCAGGCGACCTGCGACGGCCCTGTTGACTGCCTGACAGTGTGCCGCGAACCGGGCGCCTCATCGCGACCGCGACACGAGTTCCAGCAGCGCCATCGCGTAGGCCTCCGAGGCATCCGGATGCTCGTATCGCAGCCGCTCGCCCGCGATCTCGACCTCGACCTCGAACGCGTCGTCGAGGCGGCGCAGCGACCGGAAGGTGCCGCGCAGCAGCTCGCGCAGCTGGTCTTCGCGCGGCAGCCAGACCGCGTCCTCGAGGGTGAGCGAGTCGAGCGCCCACTCGGTCGTGCCGTTGAACCCGAGGATGGTGCCGGCCGATGTGCGGTGCGACTCGATCGTCATCTCGCTCACGGTGAAGACGTCGGCGTCGAGGTCGACTTCGACGCCGCCCGGCAGGTCGACCTGGAAGCGGTCGCCCGACTCGGGATGCCAGACGAGACCGGCGCGCTTCAGCGCGACCGCGAGCTCGCGGCTGATCACGCAGGCGCCCCCGGCTCGGTGCGGGCGGCGGATGCTCCGCCGGCGAGCTCCTCGTGATGCTGGATCACCTCGGCGACGACGAAGTTGAACCACTTCTCGGCGAACGCGGGATCGAGGTGCGCGTCCTCGGCGAGTGCGCGCAGGCGCGCGATCTGGCGCTTCTCGCGGTCGGGGTCGCTCGGCGGCAGCCCGTGCCGTGCCTTCAGGCGGCCGACCTGCTGCGTGAACTTGAACCGCTCGGCGAGCAGGTGGATGAGCGCTGCATCGATGTTGTCGATGCTCGAGCGGATGCCGAGCAGTTCGCTCATCGCGGCGTCGCGGTCGTCGATGGAAGTCATGGATTCGACCCTAGGCGCAACGACGCGGCGTGGCATCCGTCCCCCTCGGATGCCACGCCGCGCGCGTCTCGTCGTGTTACGCGGCCGTCGACACCAGGTCGTTCTGACGCAGGGCGACCTTGTTCACCTTGCCGGCCGCGTTGCGCGGCAGGGCGTCGACCACGACGACGGCCTTCGGCTGCTTGAAGCGGGCGAGGCGGCCGGTGAGCCACTCCTGCAGTTCGCCGACGGTGAGCTCGTCTTCGCCGGGCTTCAGCACGACGGCGGCGACGGGCACCTCGCCCCACTGCTCGTCGGCGCGGCCGTAGACGGCGACATCGAGCACCTTCGGGTGGGCGAACAGCACGTTCTCGACCTCGGTGCTGTACACGTTCTCGCCGCCCGAGATGATCATGTCCTTCAGCCGGTCGACGACCCACACGAAGCCCTCGTCGTCCTGTCGCACGAGGTCGCCCGAGTGGAACCAGCCGCCCTCGAACGCGGCCGCGGTCTCGTCGGGCTTGCGCCAGTACCCCTTCATGAGGTTCGGGCCGCGGTACACGATCTCGCCGACCTCGCCGCGGGGCACGTCGTTGAAGTCGGCATCGACGATGCGGTACTGCACGGTCGGGATGGGCCGGCCGACCGAGCCGAGCTTGCGCAGCGAGTCGTCGCCGCGCAGCGCGCAGGTGATGGGCGACATCTCGGTCTGACCGAACACCGCGATGTTCGTCGCATTCGGGAACGCCTCGGACATGGCGCGGAGCACCGTCTCGGACGCGGGCGCCGCACCCCAGCTGATGATGCGCAGCTTCAGGTCGCGTTCGTGGATGCCCGGGACGGCGCAGATCGCCTGCCACTGCTGCGGCACGTTGAACACGATCGTGGCCTGCTCACGTTCGTACGCATCCAGGAGTTCCACCGGATCGAACGCCCCGAGCGGGTGGATGACGGTCGGGATGCCGACGATGAAGTTCGGCGCGATCGACCCGAGCCCGGCGATGTGGAACAGCGGCGCGGTCATGAACGAGATGTCGGACTCGTCCACGACCGCGTTCGTGCGGATGCAGGTGACCGCCTGCGAGAACAGGTTGAGGTGGTCGAGCATCGCGCCCTTCGGCCGACCGGTCGTGCCCGACGTGTACATGATGAGCGCCGTCGCATCCTCGGGCACATCGGGCGCGACGAAGTCGCCCACCGGTTCGGCGAGCAGGTCGGCGAGCGTCTCCTGGCCCTCGGCGGCCGGGCCGATCACGATGACGCGGCGAAGCCGGTCGGTGAGCTGACCCACCGCGCCGACCAGCGGCAGCAGCGGCGCGTCGACGAGGATCACGTCGGCATCGGCGTCGTCGACGATGTAGGCGATCTCGGGCGGGGCGAGGGGCACGTTGATCGGCACGGCGATCGCGCCGAGCGCGTTGATCGCGAAGACCGACTCGACGACCTGCGGGTGGTTCAGGGTGAGCAGCAGCACCCGGTCGCCCGCGCCGACGCCGCGCCGCTGGAGGGCGGCGGCGATGGCGTCCATGTGCTCGGCGGTCTCGCGCCAGGTCGTCACCGCGCCCTGGAACTTGAAGGCCGTGGCATCCGGCCGCATGGTCGCGTGGGTGCGCACCTGGTTCATCCAGTGGTTGCGACGCGCCGCGGCGGGGATGGTGTGGGACAGGTCGTTCATCGGGCACCTCTTCGTACACGTTGTCCAGGGGTCGCGGAAGGGGGGTTCACCGCGTCCTGCTCCGAGTATGCCAAGAGAAGGCGCGGATGTCACGGAGTTTTGTGAATCGAAATTCACATTCTCGATCGTGGCGGGCGAACGGATGGCGGACGATATCCTGACGTGATGGACGACAGCACCGCGGCCGCGCGAACCGACGCACCGGCCGATGTCGCCCCGACCCCCGCCCCGACCCCCGCCCCGGCGCCGGCCGAGCGACGACGCCGGCCCCGCGACCGCCGGCGGCAGATCGAAGCCGCGGCCGCGGTCGCCTTCGCCCAGCGCGGGTACCACGGCGTGAGCATGCAGGAGGTCGCGCACGCCGTCGGCATCTCGGCGCCCGCGCTCTACCGGCACTTCCCGAACAAGTACGTGCTGTTCTCGACCTCGGCCCTGGCCCTCGCGCACGGGCTCGTCGAGGCCACCGACGAAGCCGCGACCGGGGGTCACGCCGACCCGGCCTCCGCTCGGCGCGAACTCGGCGACATCCTCGCGGCAACGATCAGCACCACCATCGACTCGCGGGCCTCGGGCGGGATCTACCGGTGGGAGGGCCGGTACCTGACCGACGACGACCGGGCACGACTGCACGACGACCTGCGCACCCTGCGGCACCGCGTCGCCGACCCGCTCGCGGTGCTGCGGCCCGACGCGAGCCCCGAACTGCTCGACCTCGCCTCGAGGGCGGCGCTCAGCGCGATCGCGTCCATCACCACCCACCGCACCGCCGCGCCGACCGGCGCGATCCGCTCGCTGCTCGCCGACACGGCCCGCCGGTCGCTCACGGTCGATCCTGCTCCGGCCGACGATGCGCCCCCCATCGACGCGGAGGGGCCCGGCGTGCGCCCGCGCCGCCGCAAGGATCTGCTCGTGCAGGCCGCGATCTCGCTGTTCGCCGAGCGCGGCTACCACGAGGTCACCATCGAGGACATCGCGCGCGCGGTCGACCTGACCCCGTCGGGGGTGTACCGCCACTTCGCCGGCAAGTCCGACCTGTTGCGCGCGGCCTGCGAACAGGCGGCGGCCGTGCTCGCCGCCGCCGCCGACGACGCACTCGCCAGGGAGCATCCGGCCGATGCCCTGGCGACCCTGTCCAACGCGTACCTGCGCTTCGCCGTACGCGACCGCGAGCTGATGGACGTCTACACCGCCGAGGTCGCCGCCCTCGACCCCGACGACCAGCGCCGCCTGCGCACGCTGCAACGCAACCACGTCGCCGAATGGGTCGAGGTGCTGCGGCGCGTGCGACCCGAGCTCTCGGCACGCGACGCGAAGTTCCTCGTGCACGCGGGCTTCAACGTGGTCGCCGACCTCAGCGTGACGCTGCGGCGCGAAGATCCCGCCGAGGCGATCCGTCGCATCCGACCGTTCCTGAACGCCGCGCTCGGAGCGTGAGGCGGGAACGGCCGGCACCGGCTACTTCGCCCGGCCGTGCAGCATCGGGATGAGCCGGGCGACGAGGTGCATGTCCTTCTCGGAGCGGTCGAAGCTCAGCAGGTTGAGCGCGGCCTTCCGGGTCTGACGGGCGATCGACTTCGCCGTGCTGAACTCGCGCAGGCCGTCGGCACCGTGGATGCGACCGAAGCCCGACTCCTTGACGCCGCCGAACGACAGCGTCGGGATCGCAGCGAAGCCGAGCACCGAGTTGATCGTCACCGCGCCGGCGCGCAGTCGCTCGGCCGCACGCAGGCCGAGGTGCGCATCCTTCGTGAAGATCGCCGCCCCGAGGCCGTAGGCCGTGCCGTTCGCGCGCTCGACCGCCTCGTCGACCGAGCGCACCGTGTTCACGATGACGACCGGGCCGAACGTCTCCTCCTGCACCGCAGGGCTCTGCTCGTCGACGTCGACGAGCACGATCGGGTCGATGACGCGCCCGTCGATGCTCTCGGGCCCGCCGAGCACGGCACGGCCGCCCGCCTCGAGGGCGCTGCGCACGTGGCCGGCGACGACGTCGGTCTGCGAACCGAGCGTCATGGGGCCGTAGTGCGGCGACTCGTCGCGCACCCGCAGCCGCTCGGCGCGCTCGACGACCTTCTGCACGAGCGCGTCGCGCACCGAATCGACCACGTACACCCGCTCGACGCCGACGCAGGTCTGGCCGGCGTTGCCCATGCCGCCGAACACGACGAAGTCGGCTGCGGCGTCGAGATCGGCGTCGGCGGCGACGATGAGCGCGTCCTTGCCGCCGCACTCGGCGACCAGCGGGACGAGTCGCTCGGCGCACGCCGCCATGACCCGTTTCGCGGTGCGCGACGACCCGGTGAACGCGACCTTGTCGACGCCGCCGCGGACGAGCGCCGCACCGGTCGCACCGTCGCCGACGACGACGGTGAGCACGTCGTGCCCGACCGCCTCGGCCCAGCGCTCGGCGATCCAGGTCGCCGGGCCCGGGGTGAGCTCGCTGGGCTTGAACACCACCGCGTTGCCCGCGGCGAGCGCGTACGAGATCGAGCCCATCGGGGTGTACAGCGGGTAGTTCCACGGGCCGATCACGCCGATGACGCCGTACGGCTCGTAGCCGAGGCTGGCGTGCTGGTTGTAGTTCATGACGCCGGCCTTGACCTTGCGGCGCTTCAGCACGCCCTCGGCGTGCTTGGCCGCCCAGTCGAGGTGGGTGAGGGTGAGCATCACCTCGAGCAGTGCGTCGGAGCCGGGCTTGCCCGTCTCGGCGGCGATGAGGTCGGCCAGCTCTCCCGCGCGGTTCGCGATCGCCGCCTTCCAGCGCAGCAGGTGCCGCCGGCGCCCCGCGAAGCCCTCGGCGCGCCAGAACTCGGCACCGGCCCGGGCGCGGCGGACGGCGTCGGCGACGTCGGCCTCGCCCGCGGTGCGGTAGGTGGCGACGGCGGTGCCGTCGGTGGGGCGGCGGGTCGTGAATTCGCCCGCGTCGGGGGCGTCGCGCAGCAGTGTCATGGCCGGGTCTCCGTACTCTCCGTCGAGCTGGAATAAGTGAATGGCGAATCACATGCTAGACGCGGGCGCGGCGCGAGGCAAGATGTTTTCGAATCTCGATTAGAATGCCCTGGGAGAGGAGCGGCATGGCCGACGAGCAGTCCACGATCGCGACATCGAAGTCGGCGCGCACGCGCGAGCGCATCCTCGACGCGGCCGCCGCGGTGCTCTCCCGCAAGGGCTACGCCGGCACCCGGCTCTCGGAAGTGGCCGATGCGGCCGGCGTGCAGGCCCCCGCGATCTACTACTACTTCGGCTCGCGCGACGAACTCGTCGAAGAGGTCATGTGGGCGGGCGCCAACAGCGTGCGCACCCACGTCGAGAGCGAGATCGCGGCGATGCCGACCACCGCGACCGCGATGGATCGCCTGCTCACCGCGGTCGAGGCGCACCTGCGCTACGAACTCGAGATCTCGGACTACGCGACCGCATCGATCCGCAACGCCGGGCACGTGCCCGAGCACCTGCGCGTGCGGCCCGCCGCCGAAGAGGCGCTCTACAGCCGCATGTGGCGCGACCTGCTCGTCGAAGCTCAGGAGTCGGGCGAAGTGCGCGCCGACCTCGACATCAACGTGTTCCGCCTGCTCCTGCTCGGCGCGCTGAACTGGGTCGTCGAGTGGTGGAATCCCCGCACCCGGTCATTCGACGACCTCGTGCGCACGGCGTGCGACATGGTGCGGCGCACCGCGGGCACCGGGTCGGACTGACCCGGCGCCCGCGGCGCCCCTCACACCGTCAGCAGCGTCTTCACCTGCAGCACGCGCTCGGCCTCCTCGACGATGCGCCGCACGAGCTCGTCGACGGTCGGGATGTCGTGGATGAGTCCCTGCACGAGCCCGACCGTCCAGATGCCGGCGTCGAGATCGCCCTGCTCGAACACCGTGCGGCCCCGGGCGCCCGCGACGAGCTCGCGCACGTCGGCGAACTCGCCGCCGTTCGCGAGGATCTCGACGACCTCGTCGCTGACCGCGTTCTTCGCGACCCGCGCGGTGTTGCGCAGGCTGCGGAAGATGAGGTTGGTGTCGAGCTCGGTCGCCTCGACGATGCGCTCCTTCACCGCCTGCGCGACCGGTGACTCGACGGTGCACATGAACCGGGAGCCCATGTTGATGCCGTCGGCGCCGAGTACGAGCGCGGCCGCGAGTCCGCGCCCGTCGCCGAACCCGCCCGAGGCGATGAACGGGATGCTCAGCCGGTCGGCGGTCGCCGGGATGAGCACCAGCCCGGGCACGTCGTCTTCGCCCGGATGCCCCGCGCACTCGAACCCGTCGATCGAGACCGCCGTGACGCCGACGCGTTCGGCCTTCAGCGCGTGCCGCACACTGGTGCACTTGTGGATGACCTTGATGCCGTGGTCGCGGAACATCTCCATGTGCGGCTCGGGGCTCGACCCCGCGGTCTCGACGATCGTCACGCCGGCATCGACGATCGCGCGGCGGTACTCGTCGTACGGCGGCGGGTTGATCGAGGGCAGGATCGTGAGGTTCACGCCGAACGGCTTGTCGGTGAGCGACCGGGCTCGTTCGATCTCCTGCACGAGGTCGGCGGGCGTCGGCTGGGTGAGGGCGGTGATCATGCCGAGGCCGCCGGCCTCGGACACCGCTGCGGCGAGCTCGGCGCGGCCGACCCACATCATGCCGCCCTGGACGATCGGGTGCTCGATGCCGAACGCCTCAGTGAATCGCGTGCTCAGCATGGCGGCCTACTCGTACGTCTCGCCGGCGTCGGCCTTCGCGAGGAGCGAGGCCGGTGGCAGGAATCGGTCGCCGTAGGCGGCGGCGAGCTCGCGGGCACGGGCTGCGAAGCCCGGCAGCCCGCCCTCGTACTGGTTGACGTACTGCAGCACGCCGCCCGTCCAGGCGGGGAACCCGATGCCGTAGATCGAGCCGATGTTCGCGTCGGGCACGCTCGTCAGCACGCCCGCGTCGAGGCAGGCGATGGTGTCGAGCGCCTCGGCGAACAGCATCCGCTCCTGAAGGTCGACGAGCGGCAGCACGGTGCGACCCGAGCCGAACCGCTCGCGCAGCCCCGGCCAGAGGCCGACCCGCCTGCCGTCGGCGTCGTACTCGTAGAACCCGCGGCGGGCTCGGCGGCCGGGGCGGTCGGCTTCGTCGACCATCCAGTCGACGACGGCCTCGGCCGGGTGCGGCACCCACACGGCTCCGGATGCCTCGTCGGCCGCACGCGTCTCGTTGCGGATCTTCTGGGTCAGCGTGAGCGTCAGCTCGTCGAGGAGCTGCAGTGCCCCGGCGGGGTATCCGGCCTGGAGCGCCGCCTGCTCGACCGAGGCGGGCTCGACGCCCTCGCCGACCGCGGCGACCGCCTCGTCGATGAACCGCCCGATCACGCGCGAGGTGAAGAATCCGCGCGCGTCGTTCACGACGATCGGGGTCTTGCGGATCTGCTGCACGAAGTCGAAGGTCTTCGCGAGCACGGCGTCGCTCGTGTTGCGCCCGCGCACGATCTCGACGAGCGGCATCTTGTCGACCGGCGAGAAGAAGTGGATGCCGATGAAGTCGTCGGGTCGCGAGACCCCTTCGCTCAGCAGCGTGATCGGCAGGGTCGAGGTGTTCGAGCCGAGCACGGCGTCGGGCGAGACCACGTCCTGGATCTGCTGGAACACCTCCTGCTTCACGGGCACCGACTCGAAGACCGCCTCGATCACGATGTCGACGCCGGCGAAGTCGGCGGGGTCGTCGGTCGGCGTGATGCGCGCGAGCAGCGCCTCGGACTTCTCGGCGGTGGTCGCACCGCGCGCGAGCGCCTTGTCCTCGAGGGCGCGGGCGTAGTCCTTGCCGCGTTCGGCGGCCTCCAGCGAGACATCCTTCAGCACGACCTCGATGCCGGCCTTCGCGCCCACGTACGCGATCGCCGCGCCCATCATGCCCGCGCCCAGCACACCGAGCTTGGTCGCGGTGAACCGGGGGTAGCCGTCGGGGCGGCTGCCGCCCGCGTTGATGTGCTGCAGGTCGAAGAAGAACGCCTTGATCATGTTCTTCGCCACCTGCCCGTGCATGAGCTGCACGAGATAGCGGGTCTCGATGGTCGACGCGGTCTCGAAGTCGACGTACGCCCCCTCGACCGCGGCGGCCATCGCCGCACGCGGCGCGGGCATCGGCGCACCCTTCAGCTGCTTGCGCAGCAGTGCCGGCATGGCCGGGAGCATCCCCGCCAGCGACGGCGAGGTGGGCGCACCGCCCGGCAGGCGGAAGCCCTTCTCGTCCCACGGCTTCACGGGCGCGGGGTTGGCGGCGATCCAGGCGCGCGCCCGGGCGTCGAGCTCGGCGAGCGGCGCGAGCTCGTCGACGATGCCGACCGCGAGCGCGTCGTCGGCGCGGAACCGCGTCGCCGGCAGGATGACGTCGGCGAGCGCCTTCTGCAGCCCGAGCATGCGCACCAGGCGGGTGATGCCGCCGCCGCCGGGCAGCAGCCCGAGCGACACCTCGGGCACGCCGAACTGCGCGCCGCGCACGTCGCTCGCCGCGATGCGGTGATGGGCGGCGAGGGCGACCTCGAGGCCGCCGCCGAGCGCGGTGCCGTTCAGGGTCGCGACGACGGGCTTGCCCAGTCGTTCGAGCCGGCGCAGCAGCGACTTGACGTGCTCGATGTGCGCGGTCTCCTCCGCCGAGCGCGCCGGGTCGGCCGCGCGCAGCAGGTTGAGGTCGCCGCCGGCGAACCAGCTCTTCTTCGCCGACGCCAGGATGACGCCGGCGATGGCGTCGCGCTCGGCCTCGAGCCGGTCGACGGTCGCCTCCAGGGCGGCGGTGAAGTGCGCGTTCATGGTGTTCACCGCACTGTCGGGGTCGTCCATCGTGATGGTGACGATGCCGTCCGCGTCGACGTCCCACGCGTAGCCCGCGTACACGTCGACGATCTCACTCGTGATGCTCATGCGTGTTCTCCTCACACCCGCTCGATGACCGTTGCGATACCCATGCCGGCGCCGACGCACAGCGTCGCGAGCCCGCGACGCAGGTCGCGCCGCTCGAGTTCGTCGAGCAGCGTGCCCAGGATCATCGCGCCGGTGGCGCCGAGCGGATGCCCCAGGGCGATCGCCCCGCCGTTGACGTTGACGTTCTCGTGGGGGATGCCGAGGTCCTTCTCCCACTTCATGACGACCGACGCGAACGCCTCGTTCAGCTCGAACAGGTCGATGTCGTCGACCGTGAGCCCGGCCTTCTCGAGCGCCTTGCGGGTCGCGGGCGTCGGGCCGGTGAGCATGATCGTCGGGTCGGAGCCGGTGACCGCGGTCGACACGATGCGGGCGCGCGGGGCGAGCCCGAGGCGTTCGCCGATCTCGGGGCTGCCGATCAGCATGAGCGCGGCGCCGTCGACGATGCCCGACGAGTTCGCGGCGGTGTGCACGTGGCGCACCCGCTCGACGTGGTGGTACTTCTGCAGCGCGACCGCGTCGAAACCCGCCTCGGCGCCGGGGCGCTCGAACGCGGGCGGCAGCTCGGCGAGCGTCGCGACGGTCGACCCCGGCCGGCGGTGCTCGTCGGTGTCGAGCACGGTCACGCCGTTCTGGTCTTTCACGGGCACGACCGACTTGGCGAACCATCCGTTGCGCCATGCTTCGTCGGCGCGGCGCTGCGACTCGACCGCGAACGCGTCCACGTCCTCGCGGCTGAAGCCCTCGATCGTGGCGATCAGGTCGGCGCCGATGCCCTGCGGCACGAAGTACAGGTCGTAGTTCGTCGTCGGGTCCTGGGCGTACGCGCCGCCGTCGGAGCCGATCGGCACCCGCGACATCGATTCGACGCCGCCGGCGAGGATGAGCTGGTCGAATCCGCTCGCGACCTTCTGCGCCGCGGTGTTCACCGCTTCGAGGCCCGATGCGCAGAATCGGTTGAGCTGCACGCCGGCGACCGTCTCGGGCAGCCCGGCGACGAGGGCCGCGGTGCGCGCGATGTCGCCGCCCTGCTCGCCGACCGGCGAGACGACGCCGAGCACGATGTCGTCGATGAGCTGCGCGTCGAGCGACGGGTTGCGCTCCTGCAGCGCGTCGATGAGGCCGACGACGAGGTCGACCGGCTTGATGCCGTGCAGCGCGCCGCCGCGGTTGCGGCCGCGCGGTGTGCGCACCGCGTCGTAGATGTACGCGTCGGTCATGGTTGCTCCGCCCTTCAGAGTCCGAGGCTCCGGCCGACGATCTCTTTCATGATCTCGGTCGTGCCGCCGTAGATGGTGGTGATGCGCGCGTCCTCGTAGTCGCGCGCGATGCGGTACTCGCGCATGTAGCCGTACCCGCCGTGCAGTTGCAGGCACCGGTTCACGATGTCGACGTACTGCTCGGTGGTGAGGAACTTCGCCGCGGCCGCGTCTTCGGCCGACAGCTCGCCGCGGTTGTGCAGCCGCAGGCAGTGGTCGAGGTAGGCGCGGCTCGCGCGCGTGGCGGTCACCATGTCGGCGAGCTCGAACCGGGTGTTCTGGAACGAGCCGATCGGGCGGCCGAACGCCTCCCGCTCCTTCGCGTAGGCGATGGTGCGCTCGAGCACGCCCTCGCTGGAGGCGACCGCGGCGGCGGCGATCGAGATGCGCTCCTGCGGGAGGTTGCGCATGAGGGCGGCGAAGCCGGTGCCCTCGGCGCCGAGCAGGTTCTCGACCGGCACGCGCACGTTCTGGAAGACCAGCTCGCTGGTGTCCTGCGCGTGCAGCCCGATCTTCTCGAGGTTGCGCCCGCGGGTGAACCCGGGGGTGTCGGCTTCGATCACGAGCAGGCTGAGACCGCGGTGCGGGTCGTCGCCCGTGCGCACCGCGGTGGCGACGAGGTCGGCGTTCTGCCCGTTCGAGATGAAGATCTTCGAGCCGTTCACGACGTAGTGGTCGCCGTCGCGCACCGCGCTGGTGCGGATGCCTGAGAGGTCGCTGCCCGTGCCCGGTTCGGTCATCGCGACCGCGACGACGAGCTCGCCCGCGGCGATGCCCGGCAGCCAGCGCGCCTTCTGCGCGTCGTCGGTGAGGTCGGTGAAGTACGGGATGACGATGTCGTTCGACAGGGCGATGCCGGCCATGCCCGACGACACCGGATTGCGGGCGAGCTGTTCGCCCATGATCGCGTTGAAGCGGAAGTCGTCGGTGCCGCCGCCGCCGTACTCCTCGGGGATGCCGAAGCCGAGGATGCCGGCCTCGGCGGCCTTCGTGAAGAGGTCGCGGTCGACGCGGCCCTCGCGATCCCAGCGGTCGGCGTTCGGTCGGGCGTGCTGCTCGACGAACGCGTCGACGATCTCGCGGAACTGTTCGTGCTCGTCCTCGTAGAGGTCGCGCTGTCCGATGACACCGGCCATGTGATTCCGATCTTCCTCGATCTGCGGGGGTTCGGTTCGGAGTTGACCCGAACGACGAGTTTTTTTATATCATATTCAAAACTGCGATGCGGATGCCACGTTTCACCGGGGATGCGCAACGAATCGTTTATCTTCGATTAGGAACGCAAGGGAGCGTGCATGGCCATCACGGAGACCGCCGGCTCACCCGGCGCACGGTTCGCGGGCCGCGTCGCCGTCGTGACGGGGGCGAGCCGGGGCATCGGGCTCGCCATCGCCGCGCGACTGCTCGACGAGGGCGCCCGGGTGCTGCTCACCGCCCGCTCGGAGGACGGCCTCGCCGCCGCCCGCGACGCGCTGGGCGGGCGCGACGCGCTGGGCGGGCGCGACGTGCCCGACGACGGCGCAGGCACCGCCGGCCTCGCCGCCGCCCGCGACGCGCTGGTCGGGCGCGAGGCGCTGGGCGGGCGCGACGTGCCCGACGACGGCGCAGGCACCGCCGGCCTCGCCGGGCGCATCCGCACCGTCGCCGGCCGTGCCGACGACCCCGAGCACCGGCGCACCGCGATCCGCACCGCGGTCGACGCGTTCGGCGGGGTCGACGTGCTGGTGAACAACGCCGGCATCAACCCGCTGTACGGGCCGCTGGCCGAGCTCGACCTCGACGCGGCGCGCAAGGTGCTCGAGGTGAACGTGCTCGGCACGCTCAGCTGGACCCAGGAGGCGCTTTCGGCCGGCCTCGGCGATCGGCCGGGCGCCGCGGTGCTCAATCTCTCGTCGGTCACCGGCCAGGTGCCCTCGCCGGGCATCGGCTGGTATGGCGTGAGCAAGGCGGCCGTATCGCATCTCACGACGACGCTCTCGGTCGAGCTGGCACCGCGCGTCCGCGTCAACGCGCTCGCACCCGCGGTCGTGAAGACCCGCTTCGCGCGCGCCCTGTACGAGCACGACGAGCCCGGCGTCGCGGCCCGCTACCCGCTCGGCCGGCTCGGCGAGCCCGAGGATGCCGCGGCCGCCGCCGCGTACCTCTGCTCCGACGAGGCGGCCTGGGTGACCGGCCAGGTGCTCACGCTCGACGGCGGCCTGCTCGCGGCGGGAGGCGTGGCGTGAACGCCGGGGCGGATGCCTCCGCGCTCCGCGCGCGCACGCGTGCGTTCATCCGCGAGGCGGTCATCCCCGCGGAACCGCCCGCCGGCACACCGCTCGCCGCCGACGTGCTCGCCGCGCTCCGCGGCGCCGCCCGCGAGGCCGGGGTCTTCGCCCCGCACGTGCCCGCCCGCCTGGGCGGCGGCGGGCTGCCGCTCGCCGAGTGGTCGCCCGTGTTCCAGGAGGCCGGCTACTCGCTGATCGGGCCGGCCGTGCTCAACTGCATGGCCCCCGACGAGGGCAACATGTACCTGCTCGAGCGCATCGCGGACGACGACCAGCAGCAGCGCTACCTCGCCCCGCTCGCCGCCGGGCTCACCCGCTCGTGCTTCGCGATGACCGAGCCGCACCCGGGCGCCGGCTCCGACCCGGCCGCGCTGGCCGCCTCGGCCCGCCGGGTCGACGGCGGCTGGGTCGTCAGCGGTCGCAAACGGTTCATCTCGGGCGCCGAGGAGGCCGACTTCGCGATCGTCATGGCGCGCACCCCCGAGCTCGGGCCCGAGGCCGCGACGATGTTCCTCGTGCCGATGGGCGCCGAGGGCCTCACCCTCGGGCACCGGATCCGCACCATGGAGACCGCGATCACGGGCGGGCACCCGCACGTCGACCTCGACGACGTGTTCGTCGCCGACGCCGACGTGCTCGGCACCCCGGGTGAGGGGTTCCGGCACGCGCAGGTGCGGCTCGCGCCCGCGCGACTCACCCACTGCATGCGCTGGCTCGGGCTCGCCCGCAGAGCCCACGACACCGCGCTCGACCGGGTCGGCGCGCGCGAACTGTTCGGCAGCCGGCTCGCCGACCTCGGCATCGCGCAGACGCTGATCGCCGACTCCGAGATCGACCTCGCGACGTGCGACGCGATCATCGACCGGGCCGTCGGAGCGCTGACCGTCGACGAGCGGGCGGGCGCCGCACTCTCGTCCATCGCGAAGGTGCACTGCGCCGAGGCCGTGTACCGCGTCATCGACCGGGCCGTGCAGCTCTGCGGCGGCGACGGGGTCACCCTCGAGCTCCCCCTCATCGCCTGGCTCAACGAGGTGCGCCCGTTCCGCGTCTACGACGGCTCGAGCGAGACCCACCGCATGGCGATCGCCCGCCGCGCGTCGTCACGGCGGCGCCGCGAGCGCGAGGCCGGCGCGCCGCGGCTCGACGTGCCCGCCGGCGCGCGCGATGCGAGCGAGGCGGGCGCATGACCGGGCTCACCTCGCTCCCCGACGGCCTCGACGTCGTGCAGACCGCCGACGAGGCATCCGCCTGCGACCGCCCGCCCCTGCTCGTGGTCGACGCGCTCGACCGCCGCCTCGACGACCTCGGCGTCGCCCCCGGCGCCCTCGCCTGGCGGCGCATCGGCGACGGCCAGTCGAACGTCACCTTCGAACTGCACCGCGGCGGGCGGCGGCTGGTGCTCCGCCGCGGCCCGCGACCGCCGCTGCCGCCGTCGACGCACGACATGCTCCGCGAGGCCCGCATCCAGGCCGCGCTCGCCGCGCACGGGGTGCCGGTGCCGCGCATCCTCGCCGTATGCGACGACGATGCCGTGCTCGGCGTACCGTTCTACCTGATGGACTACGTCGACGGCGACGTGCTCACCACGTCGCTTCCCGCCGGGTACGAGACGCCCGAGGCGCGAGCGGCGACCGCGTACGCCGCGGTCGACGCGCTCGCCGACCTGCACGCCGTGCCGCTCGACGACGACGTCGCGGCGCTCGGCCGCCCCGACGGGTACCTCGCCCGGCAGGTGTCCCGGTTCGCCTCGCTGTGGCCGTCCGTCTCGCGCCGCGAGCTGCCGCTCGTCGACGAGCTCGCCGCCCGACTCGCCGAGCGTCTGCCCGTATCGCAGCGGGCCTCGGTCGTGCACGGCGACTTCCGACTCGGCAACCTCATGTTCGCCGCGCCCGGCGAGATCGCCGCCATCCTCGACTGGGAGATGGCGACCCTCGGCGACCCGCTCGCCGACCTCGGCTATCTCGCCGCCACGTACACCGAGCCCGGTGCGGGCGGGGCCGACTCCGCGGCATCCACCGTCATGGACCTCACCCCCGCGACCGCCGAACCGGGCTTCCCCACCCGCGCCGAGCTCGTCGCACGCTACGAGGAACGCACCGGGCTGGATGCCTCGGAGCTGGCCTGGTACGAAGCCCTCGCGCTGTGGAAGGCCGCCGTGTTCTGCGAGGCGATCCGCACCCGCTGGCTCGACGGCCAGCGGCCCGGCGACACGTTCGGTCCGCGGCTCGAACACGGCGTGCCCGCCCTGCTCGACGCGGCCGCGGCGGCACTCGAGCACGACACCGGCGCGCCCCGCGACACCGCCGCGCCCCGCGACACCGCCCACGCGAAGGAAGGAACTCCGCGATGAAGATCGTCGTCCTGGTGAAAGAGGTGCCCGACACCTACGGAGACCGCGTCCTCGACCTCGAGACCGGGCTCGCCCGGCGCGACGCGAGCGACCCGGTGCTCGACGAGATCGGCGAACGCGCGCTCGAGGTCGCCCTCGCCTACGCCGACGCGCACGAGGGCACCGAGGTGGTCGCGCTCACGATGGCGCCCGCGTCCGCGGCGACCACGCTGCGCAAGGTGCTCGCGATCGGCGCCGGCTCGGCCGTGCAGGTGGTCGACGACGCGCTCCTCGGCGCCGACCTCGGGCTCACCGCCGAGGTGCTCGCCGCCGCGATCCGGCGCGTCGGATTCGACCTCGTGCTCGCCGGCGACCGGTCGACCGACGGCGTCGGCGGCGTGCTGCCGGCCATGGTCGCCGAACTCCTCGACGTGCCGAACGTCACCGGGCTCGACTCGGTCCAGATCGGCGACGGCGAGATCCGCGGCGTGCGGGCGACCGACGGGGCCACCGTACGGGTGTCGGCCGCGCTGCCCGCCGTCGCGTCGATCACCGAAGCGCTGCCCGACGCCCGGATCGCGACCTTCAAGGGCATCATGGCCGCCAAGAAGAAGCCGCTCGACGCCCTCGCGCTCGCCGACCTCGGCGTCGACGCCGACGACCCCGACGCGGCCCGCTCGATCATGCTGCGCGTCGCCCCCAGGCCGCCCCGGCAGGCCGGCGTGAAGATCGTCGACGACGGCGACGCCGGCGTGCAGCTCGCCGACTTCCTGATCCAGAACCGACTCGCGTAGACCGACGGAGCTCCCGATGACCGACCACGCACCCGACTCGATCCTCGTGCTGCTCGACGTGACCCCCGCCGGGGCGCTCGCGAAGAGCTCCGCCGGGCTGCTCGGCGCCGCCGCCGCCGTGGGCACGCCCGTCGCGCTCATCGTCGGCGGCGGGGACGGCGGCGCCGGCTCCGGCGCCGACCCCGACGCGCTCGCTCGCGACGCGGCCGCCCTCGGCGCCGGCCGCGTGCTGCTCGCCCCGGGCGGCGACACGCTCACCGTGCCCGCCGCCGACGCACTCGAGGCGGCGGCCCGGCTCGTGCAGCCCGACGCGGTGCTCGTCTCGAACTCGCTCGACGGCCGCGAAGCCGCCGCACGGTTCGCGGCACGCAGCCGCTCGGGCCTCGCGGTCGACGCCGTGGGCGTGTCCCGTGACGACGAGGGCGTGGTCGCGCACCACTCGGTGTACGGCGGCGCGTACGACGTCGACTCGGCTGTGACGTTCGGCGCGCCCGTCATCACCGTGCGCCAGGGCGCGATCGACGCACGCGCCGCCGCGGTCGACGCCCCCGTCGTCGAGCGGCTCGAGGTGACGCCGTCGGGCCGACGCGGCGCGACCGTCGGCTCGGTCGACGCCGTCGAGGCGACCTCGACGCGGCCCGAGCTCCGCGGTGCCGCGAAGGTCGTGTCGGGCGGGCGGGGTCTCGGGTCCGAAGCGCAGTTCGAACTCGTCGGCCGGCTCGCCGACGCGCTCGGCGCGGCCGTCGGCGCGTCCCGTGCGGCGGTCGACGCGGGGTACATCCCGCATGCGCATCAGGTCGGCCAGACCGGGGTCTCGGTGTCGCCGCAGCTCTACATCGCGCTCGGCATCTCGGGTGCGATCCAGCACCGTGCCGGCATGCAGACGGCGAAGACCATCGTCGCGGTCAACACCGACGCCGACGCGCCGATCTTCGAGATCGCCGACTTCGGCGTCGTCGGCGACGTGTTCCGGGTGGTGCCGCAGCTCATCGAGGCCCTCGAGTCGAAGCGGGCGTGACGATGGCCACCTCGACGACGAACCTCCGACGCGGGCTGCCGCGGGTGCCCGGCGGCGAGCCGTGGCCGCCCGCATCGGCTCCGGCCGTCGTCTCACCGGGTCTCGAGACGCGTGCTCCTTCGTCGCCCGCTCCTCGACCAGCGGAGGCGGGTTCGCCCGAGCGCAGCGAGGACGCGTCTCGCGACCTCGCGACCGGGTCCGCTCAGCCGGTACGGCCCCTGCGGCGCGGGCTCCCCCGGGTCGCGGGCGGCGAGCCCTGGCCGCCCGCATCGGCTCCGGCCGTCGTCTCACCGGGTCTCGAGACGCGTGCTCCTTCGTCGCCCGCTCCTCGACCAGCGGAGACGGGTTCGCCCGAGCGCAGCGAGGACGCGACTCGAGACCTCGCGACCGGGTCCTCGGATCCGGGACGCACGCCTCGTCCCACGGTGGCGGGCACGGTCGCGCTGCGCCGCGGGTTGCCGCGGGTCGCGGGCGGCGAGCCCTGGCCGCCGGCGGGGCTCGCACCCGAGCGCGCCGGGGCACCGATCGTCGCGGAAGCGGCCGACGTGAAGCCCGTGGCATCCGCCGAACCCGAGGCATCCGCCGAATCCGAGGCATCGGCCGAACCCGTGGCATCCGCCGAAGCATCCGTCGCGCCCGAACCGTCTGCGCGCGCGTCCGAAGCGCGGTCGACCGCGCCTTCGGCACCCGAACCCGTTCGCCACGGGCCGTTCACGACGCGGCAGTGGGTCGGCGCGACCGCCGTCGGCCTCGTCGGCGTGCTGGTCGTCGCCGCGCTCGTCGTGCTGGGCACGCGGTGGTTGCTCGACCTGCCGGCCATGCGCGACTTCCTCGTCGCCTACCCCGGCGAGTACCGCCTGCCCGACGCGGCGCCCGTCGGGATCCCGGCATGGCTCGGCTGGCAGCACTTCTTCAACGTGTTCCTGATGGCGTTGATCGTGAAGTCGGGCCTGCAGGTGCGCACCGAGCGCCGACCCAAGGCGCTGTGGGCGCCGAAGCGCGACCCGAAGGCGAAGATCGGGCTGCCCGCCTGGTTCCACCAGTCGCTCGACGTGTTCTGGCTGGCGAACGGCGTGCTCTTCGTCGTGCTGCTCGCAGCGACCGGGCAGTGGATGCGCATCGTGCCGACGAGCTGGGAGGTGTTCCCGAACGCGCTGTCGGCGGCGCTGCAGTACGCCTCGCTCGACTGGCCGACCGAGAACGGTTGGGTGAACTACAACTCGCTGCAGCAGCTCGCCTACTTCGCGACGGTGTTCCTCGCCGCCCCGCTCGCCGCGATCACGGGCTACCGCATGAGCATGTGGTGGCCGAAACGGCAGGGCGGGCTCGCCCGGGTCATCCCGATGGAGTGGGCTCGCCGGGTGCACTTCCCGGTGATGCTCTACTTCGTGGCGTTCACGGTCGTGCACGTGCTGCTCGTGTTCGCGACCGGGGCGCTGCGCAACCTGAACCACATGTACGCCGCGCGCGGCTCGGCCGACCCGACCGCCTCCGCCGACGACTGGACGGGGTTCTGGTTCTTCGCCGCATCGCTCGTCGTCATCGTCGGTGCCGTCGTGGCCGCTCGACCGCTGGTGCTCGCACCGATCGCCCGGCTGTTCGGCACCGTGACCGCCCGATAACCCCCGTTCCGAGAAGACGGCGTCGCGCAGACGCATCCCTCCCCCACCCCCGAGAAGAGGACCATGACCCAGCCCCATCCCACCCGTGTCCACCGCAGCGACGAGCACCTGCCGAAGGAGGGCCAGCTCGCGTGGCGCATCGCCGAGGTGGCCGCCGACCCCGTGGCCGTCGACGACGACGTGGTCGACATGATCGTGAACCGCGTGATCGACAACGCGGCGGTCGCCGCGGCATCCCTGACCCGTGCGCCCGTGATCGCCGCACGCAGCCAGGCGCTCTCGCACCCCGTCTCCACCGGCGGCGCAGGCGCGACGGTGTTCGGTGCCGACGCCGTCAGGCGCACGAGCCCCGAGTGGGCGGCGTGGGCGAACGGGGTCGCGGTGCGCGAACTCGACTTCCACGACACGTTCCTCGCGGCG
Organism: Agromyces larvae; assembly: GCF_022811705.1. Classification (NCBI taxonomy): domain Bacteria; kingdom Bacillati; phylum Actinomycetota; class Actinomycetes; order Micrococcales; family Microbacteriaceae; genus Agromyces; species Agromyces larvae. The sequence goes on from NZ_CP094528.1 coordinate 2,658,726, forward strand.
GAGTACTCGCACCCGGGCGACAACATCCCGCCGATCGTGGCCGTCGCGCAGCATGTCGGCGCCGACGGCGCGGCGCTCGTGCGCGGCATCGCGACCGGGTACGAGATCCAGATCGATCTGGTGCGCGCCATCTCGCTGCACCGGCACAAGATCGACCACGTCGCGCACCTCGGGCCGTCGGCCGCGGCCGGCATCGGCACCTTGCTCGGGCTGCCGGTCGACACCGTGTACCAGGCGGTCGGGCAGGCGCTGCACACCACGACCGCGACGCGCCAGTCGCGCAAGGGCGAGATATCGACGTGGAAGGCGCACGCGCCCGCGTTCGCCGGGAAGATGGCGGTCGAGGCGGTCGACCGTGCGATGCGCGGCGAGACCAGCCCGTCGCCCATCTACGAGGGCGAGGACGGCGTGATCGCGTGGCTGCTCGACGGGGCGGATGCCTCATACGACGTCCCGCTGCCCGCACCCGGCGAGGCGAAGCGGGCGATCCTCGATTCGTACACGAAGGAGCACTCGGCCGAGTACCAGGCGCAGGCCTGGATCGACCTGGCCCGCAAGCTGCACACCGAGCGGCCCGACCTCGCCGACCCGTCCGCGATCGCATCGATCGTGCTGCACACCTCGCACCACACGCACTACGTCATCGGGTCGGGTGCGAACGACCCGCAGAAATACGATCCGGATGCTTCGCGCGAGACGCTCGACCACTCGATCCCGTACATCTTCACCGTCGCCCTGCAGGACGGCGCGTGGCATCACGCTCACTCCTACGCGCCGGAACGCGCCCACCGACCCGACACCGTCGAACTCTGGAAGAAGGTCACCACGGCCGAGGACGCCGAGTGGACCCGCAGGTACCACTCCGACGACCCGAACGAGAAGGCGTTCGGCGGTCGGGTGGTGATCAAGCTCGCCGACGGCGGCGAGATCGTCGACGAGATCGCGGTCGCGGACGCGCACCCGCTCGGTGCCTGCCCGTTCGCGCGGGCCGACTACGTGAAGAAGTTCCGCACCCTCGCCGAGCAGACCCTCGAAGCGGCCGAGATCGAGCGGTTCCTCGACCTCGCGCAGCGACTGCCCCAGCTCACCGCCGACGAGGTGCGACAGCTCACGATCGTGGCTGCGCCCGGCGTGCTCACCGCCTTCCCCGCACCGACCGGGCTCTTCTGATGTTGTATGCGAAGACTCCGGCGCATGAGAAGCGGCGTGCGTTTCGTGAGCGGCTCGCGTCGGGGGAGTTGTTGCGGTTCCCGGGTGCGTTCAACCCGTTGTCGGCGCGGTTGATCGAGCAGCGCGGGTTCGAGGGGGTGTACGTCTCGGGTGCGGTGCTCGCGGCCGATCTCGGGTTGCCCGATATCGGGTTGACCACGCTCAGCGAGGTCGCGGGGCGGGGTCGGCAGATCGCACGGATGACGGAGTTGCCGGCGATCATCGATGCGGATACCGGGTTCGGTGAGCCGATGAACGTGGCCCGCACCGTGCAGGAGCTCGAGGACGCGGGCCTGGCCGGCCTGCATATCGAGGATCAGGTGAATCCGAAGCGGTGCGGGCACCTGGACGGGAAGCAGGTCGTGGACCAGCACACCGCGCTGCAGCGCATCGCGGCCGCGGTCGACGCGCGCCGGGATGAGAACTTCTTGATCATGGCGCGTACCGATATCCGTGCGGTCGAGGGGTTGGATGCGGCGATCGACCGTGCGAAGGCGCTGGTGGATGCGGGTGCGGACGCGATCTTCCCCGAGGCGATGGCGACCCTGGCCGAGTTCGAAGCGGTCCGCAACGCGGTGGACGTGCCGTTGCTGGCGAACATGACCGAGTTCGGCAAGAGCGACCTGTTCACGGTCGACCAGTTGCGCGATGTGGGCATGAACCTGGTGATCTGGCCGGTCTCGCTGCTGCGCCTCGCGATGGGCTCCGCGATGCGCGGACTCGACGAACTCGAAGCATCCGGCTCGCTGCAAACGCAACTCGACCAGATGCAGCACCGCGCCGAGCTCTACGACCTCGTCGACTACCCCGGCTACAACCACTTCGACACCGACATCTACAACTTCACCATCACGAAGGAGCGACCGTGACCGCACCGACCGACATCAAGAAGGGGCTCGCCGGCGTCGTCGTCGACACGACGGCGATCTCGAAGGTCAACCCCGAGACGAACTCCCTGCTCTACCGGGGCTACCCGGTGCAGGAGCTCGCCGCGACCCAGCCGTTCGAGGCCGTGGCCCACCTGCTCTGGCACGGCGAACTGCCGACCGCCGACGAACTCGCCGACCTGCGCCGCGAGGAGCGCGCCCACCGCGCCCTCGCCCCGCGCGTGCGCGCGGCCATCGACCTGCTGCCGCTCGACACGCACCCGATGGACGAGGTGCGCACCGCGGTCAGCGTCATCGGCGCGATCGAGACCGCCGGCATCGACAGCGTGCTCGAGGTCGGCGGCAGCCCCGCCGACAACCTCGCGCGGAGCATCCGTCTGTTCGCCGCCCTGCCCGCGATCGTCGCCTACGGTCAGCGCCGCCGACGCGGACTCGAACCGATCGAACCGCGCGACGACCTCGACTACGCGGCGAACTTCCTCTGGATGACGTTCGGCGAAGAGGCCGACCCGGTCGTCGTCGACGCGTTCAACCGGTCGATGATCCTCTACGCCGAGCACTCGTTCAACGCCTCGACGTTCACGGCACGGGTGGTCACCTCGACGCTCAGCGACCTGCACTCGGCGGTCGTCGCCGCGATCGGCGCGCTGAAGGGGCCGCTGCACGGCGGCGCGAACGAAGCGGTGCAGCACACGCTCGACGAGATCGGCGACGCCTCCCGGGTCGGCGCGTGGCTCGACGACGCGCTCGCGCAGAAGCGCAAGATCATGGGGTTCGGCCACCGGGTCTACAAGCGCGGGGATTCGCGGGTGCCCACCATGCAGGCGGCCCTCGACACGCTCGTCGCCCACTACGACCGGCCGGATGTCGCGGAGCTGACCCACGCGCTCGAAGCCGAGTTCGTCGCCCGCAAGGGCATCTACCCGAACCTCGACTTCCCGTCGGGGCCCGCGTACGCGCTCATCGGGTTCGACACGCTCACCTTCACGCCGCTGTTCGTCGCATCGCGCGTGACCGGGTGGACGGCGCACATCCTCGAGCAGGCCGCGTCGAACGCGCTCATCCGCCCGCTCTCGGCGTACGACGGGCCGGCCGAGCGGCACGTCGAGGGCTACGTGCCCGATGCCGCCGCCCTCGCGGCGGCCGAGCGGCCCGAGGAGGCGCTCGGGGCGTGAGCTGCGGGCGACCCGCGCCGGAGACCCCGTTCGCCGTCAGGCGGGCGGGGTCTCGTCGCGTTCGAGCACGAAGTAGAACTCGCGCCCGTCGTCGCGCGTGTCGCGCCCGCCCATCACGCCCAGCACCGCATCGGCCGACAGGCGCGTGAAGCTGTCGACGATCGGCAACGCGTCGTACACCATCGCGGCGGTGACGACGCCGTCGCGCTCGATCCGCCAGAGCGAGGCGCCGCCCTTCGAGAAGCCGGTGTCGGCGACGAGCCCTCCGTCGGCGCCGCGGCACACGATCGGGTCGACGTCGTCGTCGGCGCGGAACCGCTTGCCGACCCACCGCATGCGATCGAGCAGCCGCTCGGCGCGGTGCCCGGTCGTCACCGCCCATCCCCGCCAGAACCCGCGCAGCTCGTCGGTGCGCACCGGCGGCAGCGAGCGCCAGAGCTCGGCGAGCGCGGCATCCGACAGCGATCGGTCGCGCAGTGTGCGCAGCGGGTCGGATGCCTCGCCGGCCACGGCCTCGGTCGCCGGCGCGAGCGGCTCGCGCAGCGAAGCATCCGTGGCATCCGTGGCATCCCGCCGCACCAGCACCGCCTTCACCGCGCGGCCCGCGCGCGCGTCCGCGACCGCCCGGCCGATGTCATCGAAGTCGTACTCGGCGACCAGCCGCTCCACCGGGAACCGCCCCGCCCGCCACAGGGCCAGCAGGCGCGTGATGTCGCGGTCGAGCACCGCGTCGCCCTCGATGACGCCGGTGAGGGTGCGACCCCAGAGCAGTCGCCCCTGGGCGATCGACAGCCGGTTCGCACCGGGGCGCAGCGCGACCGTCGCACACACCCCGCGCGGGCCGAGCGCGGCCATCGCGGCATCCATCGCCGGCTGCGTGCCGACCGTGTCGAGCACGTACCGCATCTGGCCGGTCGTGCGCAGCAGCCCCGCGAGGTCGTCGGGTGCGACCGCGGCGGTCGCACCGAGCTCGAGCGCGAGCGCACGGCGGGCGGGCACGGGATCGCTGACCAGGATGTCGCGGCATCCGGCGACCGCGGCCGCCATCACCGCGGCCAGCCCGACCGCGCCGGCGCCGATCACGAGCAGGCCGTCGTCGGCGCCGGGGCGCAGCACGTTGAACACGGTGCCGGCACCCGTGAGCACGCCGCAGCCGAGCGGCGCGGCGATGCTCGGCGGCACGTCGTCGGCGATCACCACCGCGTTCGACTCGCGCGCGATCACCCGGGTCGCCCAGGACGACTGCGACATCCATCCGGTGGTGAGCGCTTCGCCGCTGTCGGCGATCGAGAGCGCGTCGCGCACGGGGGCGTTGTTGAGGTCGGCGAACCGCGCGCACGACGACGGATGCCCGTCGCGGCACGCCCGGCACGCCCCGCACGAGTCGAACCCGAGCACCACCCGGTCGCCGACCCGCACCCGGTCGACGCCGGTGCCGACGGCCTCGACGACGCCCGCGCCCTCGTGCCCGAAGACCGCGGGCAGCGGATACCCCGTGCCGCCGTCGATCGCGACGAGGTCGGTGTGGCACACGCCCGAGGCGAGGATGCGCACGAGCAGCTCGCCGGGCCCGGGGGCCGCGACCGTGACCGGCTCGAGCAGCGGCTCGCCGCCGGGCGTTCGCACCACCGCCGCCAGATCGCGGGCCGTGATCAGGGGGACACTCGTCATCGGGAACCTCGCTCGGCCGTGCAGTAATGTGAATCGAGATTCACATTACTGCACGGCCGGGTTCCTGCACGCGGCGGGTCGTGCGATCAGCGGGGAGTCGCCCGCCGGATCACGAGGTACCCGCCGAGGGCGCAGACCAGGGCGAGCCCGAGCACGATCGTGAATCCGCCGACGATGCCGATGGAGGCGAACCACGTGAAGAGCGACATCCAGCCGTTGCTGAAGGTCATGGTCGCGATGAAGGCGAGGAACAGCGCGATCGCGCTGAACGTCACGACCAGCATGCCCCGCATGCGCCACCGCATGTACACCGTCGTCACGCTCGCGCCGATGAACAACACCAGCAACTGCATCGCCAGCGTCGTGTAGAAGTCGGTGAGCCAGCCCTGCTGGCCGTACCAGAGCGAATCGAACATCGCGATGCCGATCCCCCAGCCGCCGGTCGCCTTCTCGATCTGCACGAGCGTGGCGATCGCGACGGCGTTCAAGAACGAGACGATGCCGAACATCACGCTCGTGCCGATCCAGAAGTCGCGCCGCGTGGTGCCGAAGCCGAGCGCGAACGAGAAGGTCAGGCCGATCGCCTGCACGCCGACGACCACGAGGTACCACTGGGGCGAGAGCACCGCCCAGCTGTAGCGCATGCCCACGGCCATGTTCTCGGCAGGGCCGCCCGCGCCCGTGATGATGAGCCCGATGACCATCATGATGGCCCAGGCGGAGCCGAGGATGATCCACGGGATGCCGAAGAACACCGACGGGTTGACGGCGTGCAGGCGCACGACGCGCCAGATCTCGTGGGCCCGCGAACGGGCCTCGGTGCGCACGATCGGCTGATCGATGACGGCGCTCATGCGGCGACCTCCCGGTCGGTCGAGTCGGCACTCAGGTCGGTGCCGGTCAGGTGGATGATGAGCTGCTGCAGCGAGACCGGCGCGAGCTCGAGCCCGAGTTCGGCGGCCGTGACCCGCTCGGCCTGGTCGAGCCGGCCGTCGATCGTGACCGACGCGAGCCCGCCGAGGTTGTCGCGGCCGATGACGGGCCGGTCGGCCGTGAACGACTCGACCGCGGCGCGCGGCCCGGCGATGGTCGTCGCGGACCCGCGCAGCTCGTCGGCGTCGCGGTCGAACAGGATGCGGCCCTGGTCGATGAGGATGACATGCTCGAGCAGGTTCGCGACCTCGTCGATCAGGTGCGTCGAGAGCACGATCGTGCGGGGGTGCTCGGCGTAGTCCTCGAGCAGGCGGTCGTAGAAGATGTGCCGCGCGACGGCGTCGAGGCCGAGGTAGGGCTCGTCGAAGAACGTGAGCGGCGCGCGGCTCGCGAGCCCGACGATCACGCCGACGGCCGAGAGCTGCCCGCGCGAGAGCTTCTTGACGTAGCGGTTCAGCGGCAGCCGGAAGTCGGCGATGAGCCGCTCGGCGAACTCGGCGTCCCAGTGCTCGAAGAACCAGGGCGCGGCCTTGAAGACGTGCGCGGCCTTGAAGCTGTCGGGGTAGCGCTGCGACTCGGCGATGAAGCACATGCGGCGCAGCACGTCGGCGTGTTCGGCCGGTTCGCGGTCGAAGACCTCGAGGGCGCCGGCGTCGGGGAACAGCTGGCCCGTGAGCAACTGCATGATCGTCGTCTTGCCGGCCCCGTTGCGGCCGAGGAGCCCGTAGATGCGGTTCTCCTCGAGCGTGAAGTCGACGGCGTCGACGGCCGTGAACGAGCCGTAGCGCTTGGTGAGCCCGGTCGCCCTGGCGACGGTGCGGGTCATGATGCGATCCTCTCTGCGCGGACCATCGCCGCGAGTTCTTCGGGGCCGATGCCGAGCTTCTCGGCTTCGACCATGAGTGGTCTGAGGTACTGCGCGGCGAACTCGGCCCGCCGGCGCTCGATGAGACGCTCCCTGGCGCCGGCCGTCACGAACATGCCGATGCCCCGCCGCTTCTCCACGATGCCGTCGTCGACAAGGCGGTTCACCCCTTTCAGCGCGGTGGCCGGGTTGACCCGGAGGAACGCCGCGAACTCATTGGTCGACGGGATCTGACTGCCCTCGAGCAGGGTGCCGTCGATGATGTCGTTCTCGACCTGCTCGGCGATCTGGATGAAGATCGGGCGCGATTCGTCCATACCCGCCTAACTCTGTTGGTTCATTACTCGACTAATGAACCACTGAACCGCGGTGATGTCAACCCCCTGCGCGACATCCGGCCGGGACGCGTTCGAACACCACGAAGTGCCGCTAGGACGTGTTGCTAAAGCCTGGCGGGTGTGAGAGCTCGATCTCTATCGGCTGGCTACTTCGTTGACCGCGACGGCGTGGCCTGCAGGATCAGCTGCCGCGAAGTCGCAGCATCGTCCACGGATAGGTAGAGCTGGCGGAAGTGCTCGGCTTCGTCGAGCCGGATGCTGAGTGCGGCGCCGGTTCCCGAGTAGTTCCAGTAATGCCGCTCACCCTTGGGATGAAATGTGCCGACGAGCTTGCCGGAGATGTCCAGTCCCGGGCCACGCCATCCAGTAGCAATCTGGTAGGGGGCGGGTTCCACGGACACATTCGTAACACTGGACAGCGGGACGGTGAGCTTCCTCCTGAAGCCCCAGAGCTTGTCCAGTCCTTTGGGAACGATGATGAGGTTCCCGTTTTCGATCCTCAATGAGTTCCGGGCAGGCATGCCCCCAGATTATCTGGGTAGCTCCGGGCTCGGGACCTGAGGCACGTCCAGACACTGCCCGCTCGAACCTAAGTCGGGATCTTCCCGGTGCTCGAGATCCAGTGGAGCGTCGCGGCGAGGCAGAGGCCGGCGTGGTAGTTGCGGGCGGTCTTGTCTGAGCGCATCGCGATGCCGCGCCACTGCTTGAGCTTGTTGAAGCACCGCTCGACGACGTTGCGGCCGCGGTAGCGGGCCCGCTGCTGGCCGCCGAAGTCGATCGGTCGTCCGCGGCGCTTGCGTCGGTGCGCGATCTGATCGTCGCGTTCGGGGATCGTCGCGGCGATCCCGCGCTCTCGCAGCCATGCCCGGTTCGCCTTCGACGGGTAGCCCTTGTCAGCGAGCACACGCTCCGGCCGGGACCGTGGCCTGCCCCGAGCACCCGGAACGCGGATCTCACTCAGCGTCGCGGCAAGCATGCTTGTATCCGCCGCTTGCCCGGGGGTGAGGATGAACGCGAGAGCCCTGCCCCTTCCGTCGCAGACCAGGTGGTTCTTCGTCGTCAATCCGCCGCGGGAGCGGCCGATCGCATGATCTGACGGCTCGTCACCGAATTTCTTGTAGTTCGACAGAGCCCCCTGTGGTGCGGGGAAGTGTCGCGCCGTGCTGGTGCACGCGCACGATAGTGGAGTCGATTGACGCGACCCAATCCAGGTCCCCGGACTGCTGCGCGAGCGACTGCGTCTTCTCCAGCACCCGCGCCCACACGCCCTGCTCGGACCACCGGTTGAAGTTCTTGTAGATCGTGTTCCAGTTCCCGAATCGCTCGGGCACGTCTCGCCACGGCGCGCCCGTACGAAACCGCCATGCCGTCGCCTCGACCACCGTGCGCCGATCCACCGGCGGCCGCCCCGTCAACTTCTCCCTCGGGAACAGCGGACCGATCACAGCCCAGGCCTCGTCAGAGATCACATCACGCGACACGCGTTCAAGACTCGCCGACTCGGAGGCTGAAGGTGTTTAGCAACACGGCCTAGGGTGACCGGATGCCGCCCCGCATGCTCCTGCCCCGCTCGGCTCCTTCGCGAGAAGGGGTGTCCCCCCTCGCCGTCACGGCGCTGCTGGACCGGCTCGACGAGCAGGCGATCGAATGCCACTCGCTGATGGTCGTGCGTCACGGGCGCATCGTGGCGGAAGGGTGGTGGGCACCGTACTCCGCTGCACAGCCGCACCTCCTCTACTCGCTGACGAAGTCGTTCACCTCGATCGCGGTCGGTCTCGCGATCGCCGACGGCCTGCTCTCGCTCGACGACCGCCTGGTCGACGTGCTGCCCGAGCACGTCCCCGACGACGTAACCGCTCAGGGGCGGCGCATCACCGCGCACCACCTGCTCTCGATGACCGCGGGGCATCCGACCGACACCCTCGAGGAGGCCTGGCGGCTCGAGCCGGGCGATCTGGTCAGAGGATTCCTGCGACTGCCGTTCGCCGCACCCGAGGGCACGCTCCACACCTACGACAACGCGACCACCTTCATCCTGGCCCGCATGGTGGAACGGGTCACCGGCCGCGAGCTTCCCGACTACCTCGACGAGCGGCTGTTCGACCCCATGGGCATCGAGGCGGGCGAATGGGACCGCGTCGCGAGCGGCCTCGCGTTCGGATTCCACGGGCTCCACCTGACGACCGAAGCGGTCGCCGCGTTCGGCGAGCTGCTGCTGCGCGGGGGCCGCTGGGGCGAGCGGCAACTCGTGCCCCGCGACTACGTCGAGCTCGCAACCCGATCGCACGTCGAGAGCCGCCCCTACGACGAGGGCGGCGTCGGCGCCGACTATCTCAGCGGCTACGGCTATCAGATCTGGATGTCGCGCCACGGCTTCCACGGCAGCGGCGCCTACGGGCAGCACTGCATCGTCGTGCCCGCGCACGACCTCGTCGTGGTCGTGACGTCGGCAGAGCGCACCGTGCAGCAGGCGCAGGACGTGCTCGACGCCGTCTGGGACTGCCTGCTCCCCGGCATCGACCAGGCAGCCGCACCGGCCGACGACGAAGCCCTCGCCGAGCGGCTGCGCACGCTCTCACTGCCGCTGCCCGTACCCGGCGGTCCGCCCGGCCCGCAACTCCCCGTCGCCGCGACGCTCGACTCCTCGCCTGCGGACTCCGCCCTTCCCGACGGCACGGCGGTGCTGCTCGAACCGACGCACGACGGCTGGCGAGCGCGATTCGAGGGGCTCTTCGACCTCCGGATCGGCGACGGGCGATGGGAGCACAGCTCGCCGCTCGGGCGCCCGATCCGCGCCGCCGGAGCCTGGGACGGCGACGCCTTCGTCGCCGACGTCTACGTCATCAGCAGTCCGCATCGCGTCCGCCTCACGGTCGACCCCCGCGAAGGGACGGCCCACGCGGTGTGGACCACGGTGCCGTTGACCGGCCCGGACCTGCTGCGGCACCTCCGAGCCCCGCTGATGACCCGCCCCGACGTCGCGTAGCTGCTCACGGCTCGACGCGGCGCCCCGGCATCCGGAGCCTGCCCTGCGCGAACAGGATGCCGAGCAGCACCAGCACGGCGCCGACCGGTTCGTGCCAGCTCAACTGCTCGCCGAGCAGCACCATGCCGAGCGCCACCCCCACCACCGGCGTCACATAGGTCACGGTCGACACCCCGGTCGGCCCCCAGGCCCGCAGCACGTTGATGTTCCAGATGTAGGCGAGTCCCGTGCCGAGCACGCCGAGCGCCAGCAGCGAACCGACCACCCGCCAGTCGAGCGTCACCGGCCCGATCGCGAGCCACGGCGTGAGCGCGAGCATGACCACCGCCGACACCCCGATCGACAGGAACGCGAACGTCGCCGGCGCGATCGGCCGGTGGCTGAGGAACCGGCGCTGATACCCGAACGTGAACCCGTAGCAGAGCGTCGCGAGCAGGCACGCGAGCTGTCCCGCCAGACTCCCCGTGAGCCCCGAGAGCTGCCACGGCGCGATCACGACGAGCACCCCCAGGATGCCCAGCCCCACGCCGAACCACCGGCTGCCGCCGAGCCGCTCCACGCGGAACACCAGCGTCGCCATCAGGGCGGTCATGATCGGCGTCGTCGCGTTGTAGATCGACGCGAGGCTCGACGACACGTACTGCTCGGCCCACGCGAAGCTGAGGTACGGGATGACGCACGTCGTGAGCGACACCACGAGGAAGTGCCCCCACACCACGGGTTCGCGCGGCAGCACCGGGCCGGCCGTGCCGGAGGCATCCGTCACCCTGGGCCGCGTGACGAGCACGACCAGGCCGAGCGCGATCGCACCCAGCATGGTGCGCGACCAGGCGACCTGCCCGAACGAGACGCCCTCGAGCGCGACCTTCATGAACAGGAAGCTCGCACCCCACACGAGCCCCATGCCGAGGAACTGCAACCAGGCCGACAGCGCGGAGGGTCGCCGGACCCGGGCGGACGCGGTGTCGGCGGACGCGGTCGAATCGGTGGTGCGGGAACTCACGCGACGAGCGTACGACCGCGGTCGGCGTACCGCATCGGCCGCCGACCACGCTGTCCGGAACCCGCCGAAGGTCGGCAGTTCCGACCCGTGCGAGGATGTTCCGGTGACTGAGCAGTCCGAGCCCGACCGCAAGCCCGAGCCCGAGCCGGAGCCCTCGCGGCATCCGGGCCGATGGACCGCCGCGGCGCCGTGGATCGCCGTGGCCGTCGCGATCGCGGTCATCGCGGCCGACCAGCTCACCAAGCTCTGGGCCGAGCAGTCGCTCGAACCGGGCGTGCGCACTCCCCTGCTCGGCGATCTGCTCGGGCTCCAGCTCGTGTACAACCCCGGTGCCGCGTTCTCGCTCGGCACGGGCAGCACGTGGGTCTTCACGATCCTCGCCGG